>JAWKUI010000001.1:0-805039 GCA_041398705.1 Planctomycetota bacterium
CCTGACCCTGGGGCCGGACAACGCGATCTGGGGTTCGGTCGGGTATGCCAATTTCACGGGCGCGGACGGCAAGGCGTGGGGCAGTGGGCTTTGGCGCCTGTTGCCGGATGCGCGCGAGCCGGAATTCGTCGCGCAGTTCACCAACAACACCTGGGGACTCGGGATGCGGCCCGACGGTGAGGTCTTCGGGTCCACCGCGAACGGGGCGCCGAGTTTCTTCGTCGGCGCGCCGAAAGCCCTGTTGGCCGATACCGACGCGAATGCGCCCGGCGCCGCGCCGGTGTATGACACGTCGCTCTTCCACCCGGCGCTCGAGGTGCTGCACCAGGGCGACTTCCTCGGACACTACACCGCCGCTGCGGGTCACCAGTTCGCGTTCGGGCCGCAGATGCCCGCGAACTGGGCTGAACGTTCCGCTTTCGTTTGCGGACCGACCGGGCACCTGGTGGGTCGCTTTCAGACCTACACGCGGGGGTCGGGGTACGAGTCGCGGGACTGCTTCAACCTGTGCGTTTCGCTCGACGATTGGTTCTGCCCCGTGCAGGCGGAGGTTGGCCCGGATGGTGCCGTCTGGGTCGCCGACTTCGCGCAGTTCTTGATCTTGCACAACCTGCCCGGCAACCCCGAGCGGGGCCTGCCCAAGGTGGATTACGGCAAGGGCAACGCGCACATGAACCCGCTGCGCGACACCGAGCACGGGCGCATCTTCCGCATCCAACGCAAGGGGGCGCCGGCCAAGGTGGCCGACATGAGCAAGGCCGATGCCCGCGGGTGGATGGCGCTGCTCGATTCCGACAACCACTTCTGGCGCGAGAAAGCCCGCCTGCACATGGGCGAGCGCATCGACCGATCGTTGGTGCCCGCCTTGCTGGCGGTGGAGAGTCCGGGCTCGATGCAGGTGCTGGCGAGCTGGCGCCAATTGGAGAATGAGGAGGGGCTGGACCTGTTGCGCCGTTCCCTCACCAGTGGCGCCCCCTACTTGCAGAAACACGCCTTGATGCTGCTGCCGGAGATCACGGCGGCGGCGGAATTGCTCGCGGCGAGCAACGTGCTGGAGAGCGCCAACGCCACGGTGCGGCGCCATGCCCTGCTTGCGGCGGCGCGTATGCCCGAAAGCCCGGCACTGGGCGTGGCTCTGGCCGCGCGGGCGATGCGCGAGGATGCGTCGGATGCGTGGCTTGGTCAGGCCCTGCGCGCGGCGGTCGCCCGCCACGCGGCTTCGTTCCTGGTGGCTGCAGAACCGCTGCTGCCCAAGGAAACCGAAGGCCCGCCGGCGAACCTACTCGCCAACGGGAACCTGGAGAACGCCGATCCCGCCGATGCTTCGCAGCCGGCCCACTGGCGCGTGCGCACCTACGGCGGCGAAGCCGAGCACACCTGGCAAGCGGGAGCAGGGCGCGACGGCACCCGCGCCCTGGTCATCCGTTCGAGCGTGGGCGCGGACACCTCCTGGTGCACGGACGTGGCCGTGGAACCGGCCACGCGGTATCGCTTGAGCGCCTGGATCCACACCACCGACCTGACCCACCCGGGCGGCACCCACGGCGCCTTGCTCAACATCCATCCGCGGCACGTGGTGACGGAGTACGTGCAGGACAATCAGGATTGGACCGAGGTCTCGCTCGAATTCCTGACCGGCCCCGATGAGCGTTCGGTCAGCATCAACTGCCTGTATGGCGGTTGGGGTCGCAGCACGGGCACGGCGGTCTACGACGATCTGCGCCTGATCTCGCTGGGACCGGCGCTCGACCTGCGTTCGCTGGTGGAGTTGGCTCGGGTCAAGTCGGGAATGGAGTCCGCCCCCATCGAAGCCACCGCGGACGACGCGCTGATGGCAGGCGGAGATGCCGCCCGGGGCCGCGACCTGTTCTTCAACAACGCGACCATCGCCTGCAACCGCTGCCACGCCTGGAACGGCCAAGGCGGCGGCCTCGGCCCGGATCTCGTCGATGTGCGCAAGCGATTGACCCGCGCGAAGATCCTCGAATCCATCCTCGACCCGGGCGCCGCATTGGCCGAATCCTGGACCGCCCCGGCCACGGTAATGCCCGCCCTGCGGCCGTTCCTCAGCGATCAAGAAGTCCGCGATCTCGTGGAGTTTCTGGCCGCTGGGCCGCGGGACTAGGGCCATCGCGCCGCTGAATTGTGTTACGTACCGAAGCGGGTTTAAGTAGTCACGTTAATCGTTACATACCGAACCAGGTTCGATCCAGTCCCCTGGTCGCGGAGCGTGCGAAGCACGCCGCGAATTGTGGGGACTGATCGAACCTGGTTCGGTATGTAACGATTAACGTGACTACTTAAACCCGCTTCGGTACGTAACACAATTCAGCGGACGGAGTCGGCGTCGGCGGTGATCTGCAGGTTTCCCTTGCCGATCGACAGCAGGAACGCGGTCACCGCACTCGCCTTCAACCGCGCGTCCGAACCGTATCCCGCGTTGTCGCGGTTGGGTTGGTAGTACATCGTGCCATCGCCGCATTGCGCGAGGGTGAACCACCAACGATTCTGGCGCATCAGCCGGCGCCACGAGTCGGGATGCGCCGCGTGGGCACCCACGGCGGCGTAGGCCATGCCCATCAGCGGAGAACCATGGGTATCGGGGAAGGGCTCGGGGTGCGCAGCCATCAAGACCGCCTGCCGCTTGGCGAAGGTCTTGTCCGCCGATTTGGAGGAAAGGGCGTGGGCCAGGGCGCTGGCGCCGGTACGCCCCATGTCGGCGTAGTCGGACTCGCCGGCTACTTGATCCTCGTACCACGTGTAGCCATTCGGCCCGGTACCCCGCTCGAGAAACGCCATGGCGGAATCCAGCCGGTGCGGGTCGATCTCCACCCCCGCCCGCTGCATCAACTGCAGCGCGATGGCGCCTTGGCCGGTCAACATCGCGATCGGACCATACCCCTCAAATCCCGGGTTGTGGCCCCAGCCACCGTGGGCATCGAGCGCACCTTTGGGCCAGGCATCGGGATGGGTCTCACGCACCTTGGGCGAAACCTGCTCGAGGCTCATGTACTGACTGCTGGCGAGAAAGGTGTAGACCTCCGCCAACTCCGCCCGCGCCCACTTCTGCACGGACTTGTCCTTGCTCGCAAGGCAGTACTCGCTCAGAACGATCGCGGCGGACATGTACCGCCAGTTGACCAGCCAATCGTCGTCTTTGGCCGCCGTCGTCCGCGCATGGAACTGCACGTTGCGCTGAATCGCCTTGCCGTACTTGCTTTCGCCGCTCGCCATGAGCGCCAAAGGGGCAAAGGTATCCTGCACCGGGCCGCCCCAGGACCCATCTTCCCGCTGCTGCTCCACGAGCCAGGCGCACAGCTCCTTGCGCATCTGCTCCGAACGCTCGCAGGCATCCGGGAAGGTCGCTGCAAACGCCGGATAGCGACGATCGGGCTTGAGTTTGACCTCGACCCGCTTCTCCCCCCGCAGCAGGATCAGCCGCAGCGCCTGACGACCGGCTCGTCCCGGCGCGGCTTTGGTTTCTTCGCCTTCGACTAGCTCTGCGCTGCCCTCGCACCGCTCGATCTCCTGCGCCAGCTCCAAGATCGGCCCGTGGGGCCCGAACTTGTCCATCCCGTACCCGTTGCGGTGGGCGGTCGCGAAGTCCGCGTCCCCGGCCCCCACGATCCGGTCCCCCACCCGAACGAGCCCATCGGCGGGCGAGTCGGGAAACACGTAGCGCACCAGCAATTGCTTGGGCCCGTCTTCCACCAGTTCCACCCGGATCCCCGTGCGGCCCAGGTTGTAGAACCACCCCGGCACCTCGGCATCCGGTCCACTGTCCGCCCGTTCCTCCCACGGGCGACCGCCGGGTTCGTAGTGCACTTGGGCTGCGGCCCGGCCGTGCAAGAAGAGTGCGAGGGCCAACCCAAAGATCCGCTTGGTGCTCATGGCCGCAGTATAGCGGGGTGCTAGGGATCCTGGGCCAGGGGCCCGGCCTGTGGGCTTGTGTGACGTATGGGCGTGAGTTGGTTACGTACTGAAGCGGGTTTAATTACGTTATTCCGACGTGGGCGGCCGGCGTTCCGCCGGCCGCCCACGTCGAATAACGTGACAAACTTAAACCCGCTTCAGTACGTAACACATAAACTCGCGCCCATACGTCATGCAATTCCACTCAACGGCCAGTGCCAGCGCGGAAGGTGCGGATCAGGGTTTTGGTGCGCGATTGGGTCGCTTCGAATTCGGCGTCGTTCCAGCCATGCTGGAGAATCGTGCTGAAACCTTCGATCTGATTGGGGTTCAGGTCGCCGAGTTCGCAGAAGCCCATCGACCAATCGGGGAACGAGCGGGTTTCGATCTCGTCTTCGATCAGGCGAATCACGTCCTTGTGACGGGGGTCCTTGCTGATGCGGTCAAAGACCTCGTAGACGTCTTCCTTGCGGCCTTCGAGGATCTGCAGGAAGTTGCCTTCGTGGTATAGCAGCATGCCCGAGACGCCCCGGTCCGAGTTGCGGCTGCGGGCTTTGCTGAGGAGTTCGAGGAGGGATTGGCGGTCAAACTCGTTGACCGCGCTGCTGAGATAGGCGAGGGTCCAATACATAGCCCCCCTGCATCGGCCCGGGATTTGCACGTTCTTGAAGTCCATTCCGGCCGTCCCGCTTTGGGGCGCCAGCCGGTTCATTCCTGCGCGAAGCGGGCTTCGTGCTGCCCTCCAGCCTCCACGTTGACGGTGATCGGCTCGCTGGGTTCGCCCAGCTCCACGCCGCCCACTCCCCGGGCAGTCAGGCTCAACTTCCAGGGCCCAGGATGCAGCCCCTTGAGGCTGCCACGGCCGCCCTTCAGGAAAACCGTCTCGTCCTCCGGCTTGGGCGAGGCCTCCCCGGTGTACGTAGCCACCACGATGCGCACACCCGAAGCCGGCTCATCGGAAACCACCGTGACCGAGATGTCCCCGCCAGGCTCCAACCGCACGTTGGTTCCCCCGCGCAGTTCGTTGCGGCCGACTTCGAAGGTCTCCGAGTAACGCGCCACAAAGCCGCGCGCCTGCACGCGCAGCCGCACAGGCCGCTCGGGTGCAACGCCCTTCAACAGGAACTCGCCGGCGGCATTCGTGCGGGCGGAAGGCCCATTACTGCCCATGAAGCCGCGCATGAAGGAACGGGCCGCGCCCTCCTCATCCGAACTCGGCGCGGACTCCGCCACCACTTCGGCCCCCTCGACGGGTTTGCCGTTCTGGTCGGTGATCAGACCCGCGATCGACGTGCGCGGCATCACCACGGTGATCTCCTCGCCCCCGTCCACGACTTGAATCTTCTCCTGGTGCGTCATCGCCCACTCCGCGTGGCGCACACGCAACACGTAAGGCCCTTCCTCCAGCCCCTCGATCACGAAACGCCCCTCCGCATCGGTCTGCGTTGCATCCATGAACCGGAAGTCATCGGTCGCATCCATCCAGCGCGCATCGCGCTCTTCGCCGCGGATCGGCCGCGCCGCAACGCTCGCCCCCTCGAGGGGTTGCCCATCGGCGTACACGCGACCCCGCATGCGCATCTGAGCGGGCAAGATGAGCTGGACTTGCAGAGTTTCTCCTTCTTTGACGAGGAACTCCTGCCAGGCGAGCTCATCCCCTTGTTGGCCTCCACCCCAGCGCCCCATTCCATTCATGACGCGTTGCGCAGCGAAGAAATAGGTACCCGCGCGCACCTTCGTGCGCCGCTTGCGACCGTTCTTGTCGGCATTCATCGCCCGGAACGGATTGCCGTCCTTCGCATAGATCATCGCCGAAGGCACAGCCAGGCCGTTCACGTCGACCACCTCAAACTCCAGGGTCGACCCCTGCGTCATGCGCACGACGTACTCCTTCTCGCCGCCTTCCATCACAAAGTTGCGCTCGGTGAAGTCCGCGTAGCGGCTCGCCCGTACGTTCAAGGTTGCGGTTTCCGCGCGGAACAGGGTCAACCGCACCTTGCCTTCGCGATCGGTCTGCCCAGCCGTGCGCTTATGCGAAGCCGCATCGGCGTTGGCCACAACCCCGTCCAAGTCCGGTTCCTCCTCCCCTTCCTCCAATTCATCCAGCAAACCCTCGGAGCTACCGGTAAGCGACACCTTCGCCCGCGGAATCGGCTTGCCGGTGCGCGCATCAAGCACCTGGAAGGTCAATCCGGGGGCGCGATCGAGGTACAGGGGACCCAACTCCACCTGCTGCCCATCGCGCACCGCGATCCCCGTGCGCCATTCATCGTAGTAGCCCGGCGCACGCAGCCGAATCGAAAGGCTGTTCGCGCCATTCGGCGGCCGGACCTCGTACAAGGTCACCTTGCCCCCCGGATGATTCGAACGCCGCATTTCCCCGCTCGGATCAAAGAACAGCCGCTGGGTCTCGTTGGGCCACGTGCCCATCACCTCGAAATCGGTCAGGGGTTTCTGCGTGGCGCGGTCGAGCACTTGGAAGGTCACCGTGCTGCCCGCATCAAACGGCATTACGATGCCGCGGTCGCCGCTGCGCGCCTGGATCACCGGGCTCAGGAACCGCGTTTCGACCCAGTTGTCGGGTTCGGTAGCGCGCAACTCGAAACGCCCATCCCGCGGCAGGCCACTGAACCGGAAGGTGCCGTCGGTCTCCACGTCCACGCCGAATTCGCCGGCGGGATTCATGAAAGCCGTCACCGCCGCCGCAAAACCCTGCTGCTGGTCGTCGGGATCCTCGATCTGCTCGCCTTCGATCTGGTGCGCCGCCACGCGCACCCCACGGCGGCCTTTGGGATACCCCACCAGGCGTCCTTCGAGCACCGCACCGCGCTTCAAGGTGACGCGCACCTGCGGCATGAGTTGTCCGGCTTCCGGGGTCTGTCCGGACCAGGTGCCCACCAGGAAGTCGGGATGGCGCACCACCAAGTCCACCTGACCGGCCTCTTCGTGCGGCAGACGGAACACACCGCCCTTGTCCGTGCGCACCGAACCCGGTCGGTCGGCGAATCCCATCTGCGAAAGCGCGCGCAATTGTGCCTCCTGGCGATCGCGCACCGAATCCACGCGGTACACCGTCGCGTCTTCCACCGGGAGGCCGCCCTCGTCGACCACCAGACCTTCGATTGCGATGCCCGGCACCACGACGAAGGTGCCAAGATCCTCCACGTGCAGGCCGTCCACCGCGCGTTTGCCCTTCGCCAAGCGATAGCCGGTCGCTTCGACCTCGAAGTTGAGCTTGAGGCCCAGAGGTTGCTCGATCGGCAATTCAAAGTGCCCGTCGCTCTTCGTGTACCCGGTATAGGCCGTGGGTTTGGGCGTGAAGTCCAACGAGAACCCGACCCGGTCGCGCATATCGTTCGACTCGATCTTCACCTTCGCGCCCCCCACCGGCAGTCCGAAATGGTCGACCACCACGCCGACATAGCGCTGGGCGTCGGGGAGGGTCGCGACGACCTCCTTCGGTTTCTTCGCGGAGCGCGTGCTCGCCAGGGCTTCCCGCTCGCGCAGGGGTTCACCCGCGCCATCCGCCTGCGCTTGAATGTCCGCCGCGGCTCCATTCAGGTCCGCCGCCGGCCCAGCATCCGGGCTGAGTCCCCCCTCCAGCCGGGAAGACCCCTCGAGAGACGGGTCGACCCCATCGGCGGGGGTACGGGACAGCCAGAACAGGGCGCCAGCGCCGAGGACCAGGGCGAGCAGCAGCAGGGGGAGAGTGCGGGGCATGGCGAGTCTACGGGGGGGCAGGCGGGGCATTTTGCCGCGAGCGGGGACAATTGGAGCCGGGTGCACACTCCTTCCTCGCCTGCCTTGGGGGTCCCAATCGTGCCCATCCGGGGACCAAACGCCGCCAGACACCAACCGCATCCCATTACAGGGCAATACCTTGTGTCGAGTTACCGAGAATTTGTCCAAACGGATTGTCCAAGTGGACAAATTGGCCGAATGATGGGGGCATGCAGGCCGACCCCCACCCCACCTGCCACGGACAGGCGCGCGAGCGCCTGCTCGAAGCCGCGGCGGCGCTCTTCGCAGAGCGCGGCTTCGAGAGCGTTTCGATCCGCGAGATCGCCTCGCGGGCCGGCGTGCGCCATGGCGGAGTGAACTACCACTTCCAGAGCAAACGCGCCCTCTACCTGGAAGTGCTCGAGCGCTTCGGCCCCCAGGGCAACCAACTCGCGCGCGGGGGTAGCCCCGATCTGCACGCCGCCTTGCAGCTCGAGGACCCCGCCGCCGCGCCCGCCGCCCTGCAGAAGCTCATCACCTCGCACCTGCGCGCGATCAACGAACCGCTGAACCCCGTGTTCCGCGGCCTGATCGAGCAGGAGATGAAACGGCCCGATGGCCCGGACGAATCGATCTTCCAGAACATCGTGCTACTGCGCCACAAGGCGTACGAGCACCTGCTCACATTGATCGCGCCCCACCTCGCCGGCTCCCCTGACCTGCGTCTGTACACCCTGGGCATCGCCTCGCAGTGCCTGATTTTCATGCTCGCACGCCCCTGCGCGTACCGCCTGATCGAGCGCGATCCCCAGCAGCCCCTGCCCGAACCGGAGATGCACCGCATCGCCGAATTCATCATGCAAAGCACCATGCGATCCATCGCCACGCCCAAGGAGAAGGCCTGATGTCGCGCCTCTCCCCCCTGCTGTGCCTGGTTTTGGCCGCCTGCTCCGCCCCCGGTGGACAAGGCGGTTCGTACAAGGCCCCGACCGAGGACCTGCTGCAGGCCCCGTTCACCTCCCCCGCCGCCGTCGTGGCCAAGCAGGACCTGCCGGCCTGGTGGACGGCGTGGCAGGACCCCGCGCTTGAATCCTGCGTCGAGACCATGCTCGCCGCGAACCTCGACCTGCAAGCGGCCGCCCAGGCGGTGTTGGCTTCGGAGGCCGCCGCCCGCGCCGCTTCGGGCAACCGCGGCCCTGCCGTGGACCTGAGCCTCGATGCCTCGCGAGGTTTCGTAACGCCACTCGGCGACGGCAATCGCACGTACAGCACCCTGCTGCGCCCGAACCTGACCATCGGTTGGCAAGCGGACCTGTTCGGCAAGCTGAAATCCACCGAACGCAGCGCTTGGAACCAGGCCCTGGCGAGCGCGGAAGACCACGAAGCGCTCAACCACGCCCTGATCGCGCAGGTCGTACGCCAACGCGTCGCCATCAGCGTGCTCGCCCGCCGCCTCGACCTGGCGCGCTCGGTGGTCGCCAGCCGCGAGGGCACCCTCGGCATCGTCGAAGGACGGTACCAAGGCGCCGTTCAAGGCACCTCGGCCGTCGACGTGCACTTGGCGCGCGAGAACCTCGCCGCCGCAAAAGCCAATGTGCCTGCCCTCGAACTGTCGCTCGAACAAGCGCGCCATGCGATGAACGTGCTGCTCGGCCAGCCGGCGGGCCAGGCCCTCGAACTGCCTCTCGCTGCAGCCCTGCCGCCCCTCGCTGCGCCCCCGGTCGGCATGCCCGCCGCCCTGCTCGACGCGCGCCCGGACTTGCGTGCGGCGCAGTTCCGCACCCAGGCCGCCGCCGCCCAAGTCGATGTAGCCCTGGCCAACCTCTACCCCGATCTGCGCCTGACCGGAACCGCCGGCTGGGACAGCTACCGACTCGAAGACCTGTTCGACACCGATCGCCTGTTCGCCTCGCTGATCGGCGACCTGACCGTGCGCCTGTTTGGCAGCGGCACCCTGTCCGCCAACGTCGACGCCGCCAAGGCCAACCTCGCCGCCAGCGCCGCGCGCTATCGCGCCACCATCCTGGGCGCGCTCCAGGAGGTCGAAGACGCCCTGGCGGCCGAACGCCTGCTGCGCGACCAGGTCGAATGGATCGAAACCCAGGTGCGCGAAGCCCAGACCGCCGAGGACCTCGCCCGCGAACGCTACGAGCGCGGCGTGGGACAACTGCTCACCGTGCTCGACACCGAACGCCGCCGCGCCATCGCCCAAGACCTGGCGCTGCGCCTGCAACAATCCATCTGGAACGCCCGGGTCGACTTGCACCTGGCCCTGGGCGGCGACTGGCAGACCGAAACCACCCCCGCGCCCGCGAACGACGAAATTCAATGAAGTCCCTCTTCCACAAACTGTCCGGCGCTTGGCACTGGGTGCTGCAGCCGCTGCTCGTCTTCGGCGTCTTGATCGTCGGTTTCGTCGGCGCGCGGTTCCTGACCAGCAAGGAGACCACGCCGCCGAAGTTCGAGAAACGCACCTACGCGCCGCTCGTGCGCGTCGAAGGCGTCGACACGACTTCGACCCCCGTGCGCATCCACGCCACCGGCGCCCTCGGCGCCCGGACCCAAGTGGACCTACGCGCCCAGGTGGCCGGTCGCGTGATCGAAATCCACCCGCAGTTCCGCGCGGGGGGTGTGTTCGAGGCCGGGGATGTGCTGCTGCGCATCGAACCCCTGGATTACGAACTGGCCCTGTCGCGGGCGCAAGCCGAGGTCTCCACCGCGGAAACCTCGTTGCAGACCCTCGAAGCCGAAGCCCAGTCGGCGCGTTTCGAGTGGCGCCAGTTGCACGGGGACGAGCCCATTCCGCCCCTGGTCGGCAAGGAACCGCAATTGCGGGAAGCGCAGGTTCGCGTGCAGGCCGCCCGCGCGGCCGTGCAGGGCGCGCAACTCAACCTCGACCGTACCGCCCTCAAGTTGCCCTGGCCAGGCCGCGTGGTGAGCACCAACGTCGACGTCGGTGGGGTCGTGACCGTGGGCCAGGCCCTGGCGACCACCTATTCCACCGACATCTTCGAGGTGACGGTGCCGATGCGGCAGGACCAACTGCGCTGGATCCACTTCGATGAAGACCGGGCAACCGGCGAAGAGGTGCAGGGCAGTGGTTCCCCGCTGACCGTGCTGGTGCGTTGGCCCGGGGCAGACGCCGAGCGCATCGAGCAACAGATCGTGATGCCCCTCGAAGGAAGCTTGCGCGCCGTCGAGGGCCTGCGCGGCCTCGAAAGCAAAGCGAGCCACGGCCTCGGTTGGGTCCGGCTCGACCCCACCGGCGAATTCGACAACGGATACATGCTCGAGCGCGCGCATGAAGCCGTGCAGGCCCTTGCCCCCTTCCCGCCGCGCCCCGCTGCCGACCCCGAGATCTTCCTCGGCCGCCCGGCGAGCATGGCAAGCGTTCAGGTCCATGTCTCGGGCGAAGCGGTCGAACTCGTCGGCCGTGCCGTGCGCCTCGAGAGCGAACTCGACCCGGTCAGCCGTTTCGCACGCCTGGTGCTCGAGATCGACACCCACTCCCTGCCCTCCGGCCTCTCCCGTCGATTGCTGCCCGGACTCTTTGCGGACGTCGTCGTGCGCGGCGAAGAGGTGCATGGCGTGGCGGCCATCCCCCGCTCCGCCCTGCACGACCAGAACCAGGTCTGGGTGGCCGTCGAGGACCGACTGCACTTCGTCACCGTGGAACCGGTGCATACCGAAGAGGATCAGGTGTGGGTGCGCGGCCTGGAGACCGGACAGGAGTTGGTCCTGACCGACCTTGAGGTGGTGACCGACGGCATGGTCATCCGCAAACAGGTGGTCGAGGAACAGCGAGCGGACTCGGTTTCGGGCAACGCCGCGCAAGGCATGGGGGCCACCCAATGAGCGAAAAGACCAGCCACAAGGGCGTGCTCGCCTGGTTCGCCACCAACCACGTGGCGGCGAACCTCTTGATGCTCAGCCTGATGTTCGTGGGCATGCTGCTGGCCTGGAACTCCAAGGTCAACGTGTTCCCCGACATCGATCCACGCGCGATTTCGGTGCGCGTGGTCTACCCGGGTGCGACGCCCCAAGAAGTCGAAGAGGGCATCTCGCGCCGGGTGGAGGAGGCCGTGGCGGGCATCGAGGGCATCGATCGTGTGCGTTCAACCTCCTCCGAGGGTTTCGGCGTCGTCAGCATCGAACTCACCGATGACGCGGACAAGGCGTCCGTGCTCGACGACGTGAAGTCGGCGGTCGACGGTATCCAGAACTTCCCGCCCCAGGATGCGGAAAACCCGACGGTGCAGGACGCCACACAGCTGCGCAAGGTGCTGACGGTCGCCATCTGGGGCGACACCTCGGAGCGCACCCTGCGCGAACTGGCCTACCGCCTGCGCGATGAGCTTTCGAGCCTCGACGGCATCTCGCTCGTCTCGGTCGAAGGCGTACGCAACTACGAAATCGGCGTCGAAGTCTCCGAACAGGCCCTGCGCGAGTACGGCATCAGCTTCGCCGATGTGGCCCAGGCCGTGCGCGATTACTCGGTCAACCTGCCCGCGGGGTCGATCCGCACGGGCCAGGGCGAGATCCTGCTGCGCACCAACTCCCAGGCCTACGAACAGCACGACTTCGAAGACCTGATCGTGCGCACCCAGACCGATGGCACCGTGGTGCGCGTGCGCGACGTGGCCCAGGTTCGCGACGCCTTCCAGGACGTCGACACCGCCAGCCGCTTCAACGGCCAGCCCGCCGCTTACGTCGCGGTGCGCAGCGTCGGCAAGCAGCAGGTGCTCGACATCGAGACCACCGTCAAACACTTCATCGCCCAATGGCCGACCCCGGAAGGGGTCACCGCCAGCATCTGGAACAACAGCGCCGACGACCTGCGCAGCCGGATCGACCTGCTGCTCAAGAACGGCCTGATGGGTCTGGTGCTCGTGTTCGGCGTGCTGGTGCTGTTCATGGACCTGCGCCTCGCCTTCTGGACCACGATGGGCATCCCGATCTCGTTCCTCGGGTCGTTCATGCTCATCACGCTGATGGACGGCTCGATCAACATGATCAGCTTGTTCGCGTTCATCCTCGTGCTCGGCATAGTGGTGGATGATGCGATCGTCGTGGGTGAGAACATCTTCGCGAAACGCGAGGAAGGACTCTCCCCCACCGAAGCCGCCATCCAGGGCCTCAAGGAAGTCGTGTCCCCCGTTTCGATGGGCGTGTTCACCACGGTTCTGGCATTCCTGCCCCTCTATTTCAGCGAAGGCTTCATCGGCGACATCCTCTGGGTGGTGCCCGTGGTGGTCATCGGCGTACTGCTGCTGTCGCTGCTCGAGTCCTTCCTGATCCTGCCCGCCCACCTCTCCGGAGGGGGCAAGGTACGGCGCAAGAAGGGTGCCCTGACCGTGATGCAGGACAAGCTGCGTTACGGGCTCGAATGGCTGGTGGACAAGACCTACCGCCCGGTGCTCGCGCTCTCGATGCGCTACCGGTACCTGACGATGGCGACGGCTTTTGCGATCTCGCTGCTGACGATCGCGTTCGTCAAGGGCGGCCATATCCGAGTGGTGTTCTTCCCCGCGATCGACGCCGATACGGTGACCGCACGCCTGCAAATGGCCGGGGGTACTTCGGCGGCGCAGACGTCCGCCTTGCTCGAGCACCTGGCCCGCACGGCGGAGCAGACCCGGGATGAGTTCGACGCCAAGTTGCCCGAAGGCGAGGCCTCGATCTTCCGCAACCTGGCCGTCACCCTCGGCAGCCAGCCTTTCGGCGGACGGGGCGGCCCGCACGCGGCGGAGGGAGCTTCGGGCTCGAACTCCGGCGAGGTGACGATCGAGTTGACCCCCGGTGAGACCCGCTCGTTCACGGCGGCGGCCATCGTCAACGCCTGGCGCGCCAAGGTCGGCGATTGGCCCGGCATCAACACCCTGACCTTCAGCTCGACGCGCCTGGCGGCGGGCGACGATATCAGCGTCGAATTGGCCCATGCCGACTTCGAGAAACTGCTCGAAGCCACCGAACAGGTCAAGCTGTACCTGGCGGAGTACAACGGGGTCAACGAGATCGCGGACTCCTTCGAAGCGGGCAAACGCGAGCTCAACTTCGAGCTGACCGAAGCCGGCGTGGCCGCGGGCCTCACCCGCCAGGACCTCGCCCGCCAGGTGCGCCAGGCCTACTACGGCGCCGAAGCCCAACGGGTGCAGCGCGGCCGGGATGACATCAAGGTGCTGGTGCGGTACACGGAAGACGAGCGGCGCAGCCTCGCCAGTCTCGATGACCTGCGCATCCGGACACCCTCGGGCAAGGAGCTGCCCCTCGCCACGGTGGCGAGTTACACCCAGCAGCGGGGTTACTCCACCATCCAACGCACCGACCGGCGCCGCATCGTGCGCGTGACGGCGGACGTGGATGAGGAGACCACGGCGGCGGGGCCGATCAACGCGCAGCTGCGCGATGAATTCCTGCCCCGGTTGCGCGAGTCGATCCCTGGCCTCAGCTATTCGTTCGAGGGCACCGAACGCGAGCGCATGGAAAGCATCCAGAGCCTCGCGCGCGGCCTGCTGATCGCCCTGTTCGGCATCTTCGCCCTGCTCGCGGTGCAGCTGCGCAGCTACACCAAACCCCTGGTCGTGCTCGCGGTCATCCCGCTCGGGTTCGTCGGCGCGGTTTTCGCCCACGCCTTGCTCGGGTACGACGTCAGCTTCTTCTCGATGTTCGGCGTGGTGGCCCTGGCCGGCGTGGTGATCAACGACGCCCTGGTATTGCTCGACCTCGTCAACCGCCGCATCGAAGACGGGGACACGCCGGAACAAGCCCTGCTCTACGCCGGCCCGCGCCGTTTCCGTCCGATCCTCTTCACCAGCCTCACCACCTGCGTGGGCCTGGGTCCGATGATCTTCGAGAAGAGCATGCAGGCCCAGTTCCTGATTCCGATGGCCATCAGCCTGGGCGGCGGCGTCGCCTTCGGCACGGTCATCACCCTGGTGCTGGTGCCCTCGCTGGTCCTGTTCCGCGAGGACGTGTTCCGGGTGCTGGGCAAGATCCGCGGCTACTTCGCCCATCCGGACGAATCGGGGGAGGTCCCGGCGCCGCACCCCGATGGCGGCAGCAGCGGTCCGGGGTTCTAGGAACGGCTGTACGACGAGTCGGACGGGCCAGGGGTGAAGATCCCTGGCCCGTGCGCATTTTAGGCGGCATCCACATAAGCTGTTATCTGGAATGGCGTTACGAACTTCGCGCTGAGGCCCGACCGCCCCTGGCGGCACAATTGCCCTCGCTGCAATTGCGACTCACTCTCAAGACGGGTACAAGACCCGCATGGCACTCCCCATGTGGCTCACCCCCTTGATTGCGACCACCTTCTCGGCGATCTCCACGGCCGGGCAAGACGAGGGAGTCTCCCGAGAAGTGTTGCTCATGGGCACCCGGGCCCTAGTCGTGGTCGCACAAGGCTCCGTCGACCCCTGGCAAGCCTCCGAATCCGCCATCCGGATCCTCACGCGCGCCGAGCAACGCCTGTCCAACTGGTTCCCGGACTCGGAGATCGAGCGCTGGAACCAGCTCCCCACCGGAACCGCATTCCGCCCCAGTGCGGAGTTGCGCGAGGAACTCGCCGCCGCCGCCCACTGGCAACGGGTCACCGGGGGTGCGTTCTCCCCCACCTTGGCAGACTGCGTCGAGTCGTGGGGACTGCGCTCGCACGGACGCATTCCGTCCCAGGGGGAATTGCAAACCCACCTACAGCGCGCGGCGGACGGCAGCTGGGCGGTAGCCGACGGCGACTGGCGCAAGGCCGAGGGCAGCCGCGTCGATTCGGGAGGGTTCGGCAAAGGCGCAGGCCTGCGCGCCGTGCAGCGGGCCTGGCTGGATCTCGGCGTGACCCGCGCATCGATCGACCTCGGCGGTCAATGGTTGTGGATCGCAGCGCCGGACGAACGTCTGCCGGTTTGCATCGCCCACCCCGATGATCGGGGTCGCCCGGCCGTGCGCGTGGCCGTGCCGCCGGGTTCGCTGGCCACGAGCGGCAACAGCGAGCGCCACAAGATCGTCGAACGCACGCGCATCGGCCACATCCTCGATCCTTCGACCGGATCCCCCGCCGCGGACTTCGGCAGCGTCTCCGTGTGGAGCCCCGATCCCCTGGCCGCCGACGCGCTGTCGACCGCGCTGTTCGTCCTCGGCCCCGAACGGGGCCTGGCCCTGGCCCGCACCTTGCCGGACGTGCAGGCCCTCTTCCTCGTGCGAAGCCCGCAGGGCTTGCGCGTACTGCATACCGGAGGGCTGCACCCCACCCTCCTGGACATCGCGCCGACTCCTTCGGCGCCCATCCCCGACCCAACTCCACCCACAAACCAAGAGGATCTCCCCGTGCTCCTACCCGCCCTCGCCCTGGCCACCCTGCCGCTGCAGCAGGATGTCACCCAACGCCTCGAAGCCCTGGAAGCCGAAAACCAAGCTTTGCGGCAAGCCGTCGATGCCATCGCAGGCCAGCTCGAAGCCGAGGAGCACGATGTGTCCGCGGCTTCGGCGCCGGAGTCGCAGTTCGGAATGGGACCCGGCGCGTCCAAGGTGTATCGCACTGCGGAAGGAGTATCCCTCGGCGGCTATGGGGAAGCGCTCTATCGCAATGACTCGGGCCCCAGCGCTGCTACGACAGACTTCCAACGGCTGATCCTCTACACCGGATATCACTTCGAAAGCGGCTGGTTGTTCAATTCGGAGGTGGAGTTTGAACACGCCTCCACCGACCAGGCGGGCTCGGTTTCGGTCGAGTTCGCCTACCTGGAAAAGGCCTTCTCGCCGGAGGTCTCCTTCCGCGCAGGACTGCTGCTCCTGCCCGTGGGATTCACAAATGAGTTGCACGAACCCACGACGTACTACGGTTCCAGCCGGCCCGAGATCGAACAGCGCATTTTGCCCACCACCTGGCGCGAGAACGGACTGGGTGTGCTCGGCGGGACCGGGGATTGGACCTACAAGCTCTACTTGGTGACCAGCCTGGACGGAGAGGGCTTCACCGCCAGCGGGCTGCGCGGGGGTCGGCAGAAGGGAAGCAAATCCGTGAGCGAGGACCTGGCATTGACGGGCCGCTTGGATTGGCAACCGACGGACGAATGGAGCGCGGGCGTTTCGTTGTTCCACGGCGGCACGGCGCAAGACAACGCGGCGCTGGGTTCGATGGACACCACGCTCGTGGATGTGCATGCCCAATACCAGCGAGGCCCCTGGCGCTTGCGTGCCCTTCACGCCCAGGCCCGAGTGGGCGATACGGAAGAGCTCTTCAACTTCAATGGCCGCGTGGTCGGGGAACGCATGGTGGGCACCTACCTGGAAGCGGGCTACGACGTGCTTGCTGGGCGCAGCGGACAATCGCTGATTGCGTTCGTGCGACATGAGCAACTGGATACCCACGACCAGGTCGCAGGGGGGCTGACCCGCGACCCCGCGCAAGACGAGTCCCTCTGGACCTTCGGCCTCAACTGGTATCCCGACGAACAGATCGTCTTCAAGATCGACTACTCCGACTTCGACGTCGCCGCAGATCGCCTGCAACTGAGCCTGGGTTATGTCTTCTAGATCCTTCCTGTTGCTGTTGGCGACCTGCTGGCTCGTGCCGGGCACGCTGCGGGCCCAGGACGCGGGATCCGCAATCCTGCAGACCTTGCAGCGCTCCTGGCCGGACGCGCGCATCGAGCGCACGACCGAGTACTTGACGGACGAGCAACGCCAGGCGGCGGAGAAGCTGGCCGGACGCCCCGTTGCCGATCGCGTCGCATTCCCCTACCGCATTCGCCAGGGCGATCGGTTGTTGGCCACGGCCTACGTGGATACCCACACGGTACGCTCGCTCAAAGAGACGCTGCTCGTGGTCGTCCATCCGGATGGCCGATTGCAGCGGGTGGAGGTCCTCAAGTTCGGGGAACCGCCCCAGTACAAGCCGAAAGACAAGTGGTACCAGCGGTGGACCGGCAAACCCCTCGACAAATCCCTGCGCATCGGCCAATCGATTCCCGCCATGTCCGGTGCGACGTTGACCGCGAATGCCACCGAAGAATGCGTCAGGCGCCTGCTCGCCGTGCATCAGGTCCTGCAAACAAGACCAGCCCCCATTCCGAAGCCCGCGCCGCAAGTGCCGCCGAAATCCGGTCGAGATCGGCCGGTGGGCAATCATCCGCCGCGGCACAGGGGTACTCCGCCTCCGCCAAAACCGATTCCGGTGCACCCGGGTGAACGTCGAGGTGAGTAAGCCATGAGTCGCATACAGAAATGGACCCTGCAGCTCGCCAACCTCGCCGTTGGAGTCAGCGGCCTGGTGCTGGCCTACATGCTGTTCCTCCTGGAGCCCGTCGACGAATTCGCCATCGTCAATCATCCGCTGCAACCGGACGTCCGACACCTGCACATCCTGTTGGCCCCTGCCCTGGTGTTCGCCATCGGGTGGATTTGGCAGAACCACGTACTGAGGAATTGGCGCCTGGGGCGTCCCCAAGCCCGCCGAACCGGCATCACCCTGGCAGCCCTCGCCCTGCCCATGGTGCTCTCCGGCTACGTCGTGCAAGTGGCGGAAGATCCCGTTTGGCGCAACCGGTGGAGCCTCCTGCACCTGATCGCCAGCGCGCTATGGCTGCTCTTGGTGCTCGTTCATCCCCTGCTCGCCCATAGGCGCCCGGGGCCGGCGGATCCGGCGTAGAAACTCCTAGTGATCGGTCGGAGCGGGCGCCTGCATGGCCTTTTCGCCATCGGGGCCGACACCGAAGTTCTGCGTCCAGAGGTTGCCGGTGACCGCCGCGGCCATCTGCTTGTGGGTGCGCATGAGCAAGTTGCGGTGGTGGCCGCTGGAGTGTTTCCAAGACTCCAGGGCGGCCTTGGGATCGCTCATTCCCATGGCGCAGTTTTCGCTAACGCCGCCGACGTAACCGGCGAGGGCCATGCGCTGGAACGGGGTGCGCGTGGCTGCGTTGTTCTGGTTGTGGCCGAATTCACCCGTGCGCGCCATGTAGTCCGAATGGTGGCGGGTGGAAGCTTGCAGGCGCGCGTCCCAGGTGAGCGCGGGACGGCCCATCATGATGCGGTACTCGTTCGTGACCCGTACCTGCTCCCGTTCGGCCTCGGCGGGGAACTGCGCGATCTGCAGCTGCTCTTCTTCGGTGCGATCGTGTTTGGGTTTGCTGCGCGCGCCCCACTGGGTTTCGTTGTAGGCGGAGACGGCGCGGTCGCGGGCCATGGCGGCGGCCTCGGAAGGCACCAGGGGCCAGTCGCGCAGTTCGAAGGTCTCTTGGCCCGTGGGCAACCAGCGCGCCCACTCGGGCAGAGCGGCATCGTGCACCGGCGGAGCGGCAAAGGACTCGCGGTGCGCCCACAACCAGGCCTGCTCTTCCAACAGAAGCAACTGCGGTTTGGCGAGTTTCACCTTCGCGCTCTTCGTCCAGACCTCCAGCACCGCGCGCACGCGGGCATCGACCTCGGCTTGTACTTTGGGGTACTCCGCTGCCTTCTTCGGATCCACATCGGGCGGGTTGTACGGGTAGAAGTACGCCGTTTCGTCTTCGATCAGGGTCAAGGCGAACTTGCGGGCCGCGTCGAGCTCCTCGCGTTGGGCCGCGAGTTTCTTGAACTTCGCGTCGAGCTTGGCTTTGACCAGGTGCCCCTGGTTGCGCTGCCAGCGTTCGGCCAGCACGGCCTGCAACGCTTCGCGGGCGGCGCTGACGTTCTGCCCCACGGCAGCGAGTCGTTGGAACGCCGCGTCCAGGGCGGCGGCCCCTTCAGCCTTGCGCAGGGTTTCCGCCAACTCGGACCACCCGAGCATGTCCTCGGTGATCGGGATGACATCGTCCCCGTCCCCCGCGGACCAGGCGGGTAGGGCGAAAAGGACGATCAGGGAACAGGCGAGGCGCATGGGGAGCGGGGGTTTGGGGGACGAATAGAATAGTCGCTCTCCCCTCCCGGGAAACGGGTCGCAACCGGGAGTTTACCTGCGCGGGGCAGATTCCGCCCTGGCGCCGACCCCGCCCCCGATTCCCGGCCGAAATCGGGACGTGCGGATGCGCTCACTTGGCGGCTTCCGCACGGTCCCGCCAGAGGGTTGCTGCCTGATCCTGGTCGTGGCGCTCGTAGAGTCCGGCCAGGGCCGTGCACAGGGCGACGGGGAATGCCTGGTTGCCGAGCTGCTGCCAGAGGGCGATGACTTCGAGCAGTTTGGCTTCGGCGCCCTTCCAATCCCCGCCGGCTTCGAGGGCCTTGGCGTGTTTGCGCAGGAAGCGCGCGTAGTAGTCCGCGGCTTCGCCCGTGAGCGGGTGATCCGCTCCTAGGTTGTCGAAGAGCTGCTGTACCACCTCTTGGTAGGGCTGCGCCGCCTCGTCAAAACGATCCTGTTCGGCGATCATCGACCAAAGGTGGTAGCGGGCCGCCAGGGTCTCCTGGTGCAGATCGCCGCGGCTGCGCTCGAGCAACTGCACGCTTTCCCGCAGGACCCGTTCGGCCTCCTCGAACTGTTCGGTGTCGTAGAGCAGCATGCCCAGGTTGTGCATGCACATCATGGTCTGCCGGTGATCTTCACCCAGGACCTTCTTGTGCAACTCCAGGCATTCGCGGTAGGTGCGTTCGGCCAATTCGAAGCGCCCGGACTTGTGGTAGGCCAGGGCCAGCAGGTTGATCGAACCGATCGTGCCCATGTGCTCTTCGCCTTCGAAACGCTTGCGGCGGGAGACGAGGTCTTCGAGCAGATCCGCGCATGGTTGCCATTCGCCCCGCTGCGCGTAGGTCGTGGCCAACGCGTGGGTCGAATTGAGGGTGCGGGGGTGGTCTTCGCCAGCGACTTCTACGGCGCGATCACGGGCGGCCTGAGCGGTTTTGAGGGCTTCGTCGGGTTGCCCGAGAAAGCCGTACATGACCGCGAGGTTGCCGAGATTGCCGATGATCTCGAAGTCGTCGGGATCTTCGCTCGCCTCCTGCCGTGGAATCAGCGTCTCGAGGATCGCCTTCGACTCTTCGATGCGGCCTTCGTCGAACAGGACGCCCGCCAGGGTGCTCTCCGCTTCCATGGTGAGCTCGTGCGCCTCGCCCAGGGCGGCCCGCGTGCGGTCGACCAGGGCGGTGAGGGGCTCGAGGGTTTCCGCCTGGCGGCTTTGGTCGTACCGCAAGCGATAGAGGTCGATCTCGAGCCGGATGAGGGCGGGAGCATCGCGATCCATCAGGGGTTCGAGGATCGCCATCGCTTGGTTGAAGTGCGCTTCGGAAGGTTCGAACGCGCCCAGGTTCCGATAACACGTGGCGATGACGCGGTGCATGCGGGACTTGACCTCGGGGAATGCGTCGAACGCGTCTTCCGTCTCAAGGTCGGCGCTCGCCTGGTCGAGCACCGTGCGCATGGTGAGTTCGCCTTCCTGGTCGTCCGGGCTGGCCGCCTGCAGCACGCGCGAGAGGAATCCTTCGCTGGACTCCGCCGCCGAAAGGGAAACCTCCGCCTGCTTGCGCGCCTCCCGTTCGGCGTCGGCCGCTTCTTTGGCGCGTTTCTCTTCGGCCTTGGCCAGATCCCGGGCCGATTCGGCCTCTTGACGGGCGCTTTGCGCCTGCGCCCGTTGCTCGCGGGCCACCGCGAGTGCGGTCTCCGCGTCGTCGCGGGCGATCTTCTCCTCGCCGCGGGCCCGCTCGGCCTCGCGCGACTGCTCCTGGGCCTTGTTCATGCCCGCGACGGCCAATCCCAGGCCCCCACTCAATGCCATCAAGATGCCCGCCATCGCCGTGATCGCGCCGCGGTTGCGCCGCGCGAACTTGGACATGCGGTAGATGCGGCTCGGCGGGCCCGCAAGCACGGGTTCGTGGTCCAGATAACGCTCGATGTCCTCCGCCAGGGCCATCGCCGAGGGATAGCGCCGTTCGCGGTCCTTCTCGAGGGCGCGCATGACGATCCAATCCAGATCGCCGCGCAAGGCGCGCGTGGAGATGCGCGTGGCGGGTTCGACCCCGGCCCGTTCGAGGCGGGTGGAGGGGCGCAGGGGTTCGACTTCGCGGATCTGCCGGCGCAGATCGTCGAGCGAAGCGGCGGTGTCCTTGGCGAAGGGCCGTTGTCCGGTGAGCAGCTCGTACAACAGCACGCCCAACGAATACACATCGGCGCGCGTGTCGACATCGAGCACATCGCCCGACGCCTGTTCCGGACTCATGTACTCCGGAGTCCCAAGTAGCATGCCCTGCTGGGTCTGCAACGCCGTTTCCAGCCCATCCCCCACCAGGGTCTTGGCGATGCCGAAGTCGATCACCTGGGCGCGCGGGCCTTCATCGCCTTGCGACACCAGCACGTTGCTGGGTTTGATGTCGCGGTGTACGACCCCTTTCTGGTGCGCGTGCTGCACAGCCTGGCAGACTTGCAGGAACAAGTCGAGGCGGCCGTCCAGATCGAGGCCGTGTTCGCGGGCGAACGAGGTGATCGGGGTGCCTTGCACCCGCTCCATCACGAAAAACGGGTGGCCAGTGGGCGTCGTTCCGCCGTCGAGCACGGTGGCAATGCCCGGGTGCTGCATGCGGGCCAGGGTCTGCCGTTCGCTCTCGAAGCGGCCCAGAACCTGCGCCGAATCCATGCCGGGTTTGATGACCTTGAGCGCCACGTCGCGCCGGATCGGCACCGTTTGGCTGGCGGCGTAGACGATGCTGAAGCCTCCCTCTCCGAGGATGCCATCGATGTGGTACGCACCGACCGTGTCCCCCACCTGCAGGCGCCCGCCGAGGTTCGCGGTGGCCGGTTCCGCTAGGAAATCGCCGGCGTCGGAGTGACTGCCGAGCAATTTGCGGACTTCCGCGGCCAAAGCCGGCTGTTCGGCTTCCAGGGCCGCAAGGAAGGCGCGTTGCTCCGGCGGGTTGCGCTCGAGGGCGTCCGCCAGGGCTTCCTTGACCTTAGACCACTCCGGTCCCGATTCGGCTGCGTTTGCCATGGCGTCATCCTACCAACCGTTGCCGCCGCGATCCGGCATACCTCCGACCCGCTCCAGTTGGGTCACGGTTGCGCCGTCACCCATCTGGATCGGGTTGATCACACCCGATGCAGTCAGTTCTCCAGTGCGGGTGTCGTAGATCCAGCGCAGGGTCGAACCGGGGGTCACCTCCACGATACCCAGAATCGGCTGTCCGTTGTTCGAGGGGCCGACGTACTCGACCACCGTTTGCGTGCGAGTGATCGGGTCCTGGTCGAGCACCTGGCCCTGGCGCAGACGAGCGAGGGCCTCGACCGGCAACTGCCAACCGCCGATCTGGTTCAGGGCATTGGCCCGCACGTAGGAGCCCATGCTCTCACCCATCTGGGTGCGCTGGCCCTTAGCGAGGAACCAATTCGCCCCGCGGCCCACGATCGACACGGTCTCCTGAATCGGCGACATGTACGATCCCATGCTCGACTGGATGCCCTGGGAACCCTGGTAGGTGCCGCCTTGGAAGGTGGGCTTGAGGGCCGGCCCTTGCGCCCAAGGCAGGTTCATCTGGCGCATGCCGCGGATCTGCGCAACGACCATGGTCTTGTTGTTCGACGAGCCCGGATTCACATTGCCCGTGTTGGGATCGTAGGCCGTGTGACCCTTGGTGGAGGTCGATTGACTGCTCATCGAGATCTGCAGCCCGGCTTCCATGTCAAACACCGTTGTGCTGCCATCTCCGGCGGTTTTGTCGGTGAACATCACCGCATTGTAGGTGCGACCGTTCACCTTGTACGGCCCCTTGAGGATGCGGAAGTTGCCGATTTGCGCCGGCTCCAGGGCGCGCAACAAGTCGGGATGGATCCAGAATTCGCAAGATCCGGGGTGCACCGCCACACTGTTCACCATCTGGCAACTCGGCGCGCTCACGGAACCGTCGCCCGTGTATTGGCGCACGTCCATCAGCACACCATCGGGACCGGCGTAGATCACGTCGTATTGCATGAAGCCCGCGGCCCCCATGCCCCCCTGCACCGAGTCCTGGCGATAGCGTTTGCCGCTCGAGTCTTGCAGATCCCCGTTCGGATCCTCCACTGCCGTGGTGGTGCCCGCGCCGCCCACGATGGTGGCGGTGCCCATCCACCAGGTGATGCGCGTTCCCGGCTTGCACCAGTCCGGGGCGCCCATGGTTTTTGCCTGAGGCAGGTGGGAGACCAGCAGGTGCGGGGGAATGTCGCAATGGACCGCACCGGCGCCCTGCTCTGGGTTGCGGGGTTCATCGTCGAAGACGAGGGCCCCTTGGCCGAGCAGGGTCGAGGCAAGGATCCAGGAGGCGGTCAGCAGGGGGAGGAGTCGCATGGCATTCGGGGGAAGGGGTTCTGCCCAGCCATGCGCAGGTCCCCGGGGGCGGGTGACAGGGCTCCGCGGGAAAATGGCCCGACCCCACTTTGGGACCCTTTCCGAGGCCTTTTTGGCGCCTCGGCCATGGGCCGGGAACAATAGGGACATGGCCTCCCCGCACCCCGACCCCCAGGTGACCCAGTTGCTGCATGCCCTGGGCAGCGGCCTCGAAGGCGCCCAAGATCGACTGCTGGAGCGGGTCTACGACGAGCTGCGCGCCCTGGCGGCGGGCCATATGCGGCGGGAGTCCCCGGGCCACACCCTGCAAGCCACCGCCCTGGTCCACGAGGCCTACCTGCGTCTGCTCGGACAAGCGGAGACCCCGTGGGAGAACCGGGCCCATTTCTTCGGCGCCGCCGCCCAAGCCATGCGGCGCATCCTGGTCGAGCGGCATCGCCGGGTGACCGCCAAGAAGCGCGGGGGCGATGCCCAGCGCCACAGCGAGGAGGTCCTGGACGCAATCACCCTGCCCGGCGAGCGGGAGATCGACAGCCTCGACCTGCTAGCCCTCGACGAAGCCCTGGCCGAACTCGAAGCCAAGGATCCCGACATGGCGAAGGTGGTCATGCTGCGCTTCTTCGCTGGGCTGTCCGTCGAAGAAACGGCAGCGGCCATGCAGGTTTCGCCGCGCACGGTCATGCGCGAGTGGTCCGTGGCGAAAGCCTGGCTCTACCAGCGCATGGAAGGCTGAAACCCGGGATTGGCGGAGAATCGGGGTGTTGCGGGCGCCCGGCGGCTAGAATTCCCGCCCATGAGCGCCACCGTCTACTACATCCTGCACGTCATCTCGTTGCTGCTGCTGACCGGAGCGACCGCCATGGCGGTCGCCGCGCCCAAGCCCGAGCTGCGCAAGAAGTACCTGATGGGCACCGGCATCTTGAGCCTGCTGGTCCTCACCGGTGGATTCGGCCTGCTCGCCCGCCTCTACAACGGCTTCCCCGTCTTCGTGATGGTCAAGCTCGCCTGCTGGCTGGTGCTTTCCGCGCTGGCGGGTCTCGCCTACCGCAAGCCCGAGTCGAAGTGCACCTGGGCCGCCCTCGGCGTGCTCGCGATCGTCGTGGCCGTGTTGATGGTCTACCTCAAGCCCTGGCTGACGCCCGCCAGCTGATCGACCGGCCTCAGGCCTGGGGCGCCGGCGGCAATGCCGGCACCCGCACCTCGTGGCGCGCCCCCGGCCGTGCCAGTACCCACTGCATGTCGCCGAGGCGCCGTTCGCGGAATCCCCCTTCGCAATAGGCGAAGTAGTACTGCCACAGGCGCAGGAAGGTCTCGTCGAACCCCAGGGCCATCGCGGGCTCCCGGTTCAGAGCCAAGTTGTCGCTCCAGTGCCGCAGGGTCGGTGCGTAGTGCAACCCGATGTCCTCCAGATGCAGGCTCTGGAAGTCGCTGGCGCGGGCGATCGATCGGCTCAGGGCCCCTACCGACGGGATGCAGCAGCCGGGAAAGATGTAGCGCTTGATGAAGTCCACGTTGCGACGCGCCTGGTCGTAGTACGCGTCGGCAATGGTGATCGCCTGCAGGCAGAAGACCCCATCCGGCTTGAGCAGCCCCATGCAGGTCCGGAAAAACTCGTCGAAGTACTGGTGCCCCACCGCTTCGATCATTTCGATCGATACCAGTTTGTCGAACTGGCCCGTGAGTCGCCGGTAGTCCTCCCGCCGCACCTCGATCCGACCTTCCAAGCCCGCTTCCCGCACCCGCTCGCGGGCGAGGGCGTACTGCTGCTCGGAGATGGTCGTCGTCGTGACGCGGCATCCATACTCGCGGGCCGCGTACATGGCCATGCTGCCCCAACCCGTTCCGATCTCCAACAGGTGATCGCCAGGCTGCAGGTCGAGCTTACGGGCGATACGCTCGAGTTTGGCCAAAGACGCCTGTTCCAGGCTCGCCTCCGCGTCCCCGAAGATACCGCACGAGTACATCATCGTCGGATCGAGGAACAGCCGGAAGAAGTCGTTCGACAGGTCATAGTGGGCTTGGATGTTGGCTTTGCTGCCCGACTCGGTGTTGCGCCGCAGCCTGTGATAAAGCCCGAGCAGGGGTTTGGACAGCCGCGCCACGCCGCGCTCCATGCCTTGCAAAACTACCTGGTTGCGCAACAGCAAACGCACCACGTCCGAAGGATCGGGCGAACTCCAATAGCCTTTCGCGAACGCCTCGCCGGCCCCCACGTTGCCCCGGCGCAGTACCAGATCCCAAAAGCGCGGATCATGCACCCGGATCTCCGCGGACAAGCCGTCGGCGGCGGGTTGGCCCAGGATCTGGGTGCCGCGGCCGGTCCGGATGCACAAGAGGCCCACTTCCACCCGGGCCAGACGGGCTCGGATGAGGCGTTCGGCAAAACCGGGGGCAGGCGCAACGGTGGAGTGCAAGGTAGACGTCATGACCGGGTGCCGCCTTGCAGGGCGGCGTGTTTCTTGGGATGGGTATGGAACGGCACGCGCTTCAGCCAAAGCCAAGCGGCGTGCAGGTAGATGGCAAGCAGGGCTCGCTGAGGTTGCAGGAAGCGGCGCAAGAGGTGAATGGCGAGGGAACGGCCGGTGATGGCTACCGCGTGGCCTTCGAAACCCGCCTGGAACACCGTGCGGCCCTGCTCGAGATTGCGCATGTGGATGGCGAAGCGATCCGGAGACTCGACCACCGTCCACTCGTACTCCTGCTCCATGCCCCAGAACGGCGAGACATGGAACGTCTTGTCAAAACGCCGGGTCCACGGACTAGACCCACTGCGCAGGTCGAGCACGTACCGGTGCCGCTCCCCCCACGGGGTGTTGGTGATCTCCGCCACCACCGCCATCAGCACCCCGTCGGTGCCCCGGCACAGGTAGAAGCTGACAGGATTGAACACAAATCCGAACTGACGCATCTGCGTTACGATTTGGATCGTTCCGCCCGGGCGAAAACCGCATTGCACCTGCACTTCGTCGCGTACGGCTTCGCCCAGGGGGCGCAGGGCCTCCCCCAGGCAATCCTTGCGGCGGAAGTTCAATAGGCGCGCGCGTTCGACTCCCCAGAAGAACCGGCCCCGGAACAGGACCGGCAGTTCGGCCAGATCCAAGCAAACGAGCCCCAACCCGCGCCGGAACCCATGCACAGTAGGGGTCTCCCGGCGGTGGTAGACCTCGCCTTCGAGCAGGTGACTGCGCATCAGACCAGCGCCTCCTGCTGGATGCGTTGCACCACCCGCAAACCGCTCTGCAGGCCGTCTTCATGGAATCCATACCGCCACCAGGCACCGGCATAGTGCACCCCGCCGCGGCCATCGATCTCGTGGTGGCGCGCCTGGGCTGCCACCGCCTCGAGCGTGAACACCGGATGGTGGTACACGATCTCGCGCAGTACTTTCGCGGGGTCGATCTGCCCGCTGCGATTGAGGCTGACGAAGTAGTTGCGCTGTGCATCCAGCCCCTGGAGCTCGTTCATCCAGTAGGTGACCTCCGGCAACTCCCCCGCGGCCCCGCGCACGTGATAGTTCCACGCGGCCCATGCGCGGCGGCACCGGGGCATCTGTGCTTCGTCCCAGTGCAGCGTGGCGAGGTTGCGTTGGAAGGCAAACGCACCCAGGATCTCCTGCTCCAAGGAATCCGCGTCGGCCAGCAGCCGCAATGCCTGATCTCCATGACAGGCGAGCACCACCCGGTCGAATCGTTCGATCTCCCCTCCCGCCGTCTCGACCTGCACCATGCCCCCACGCGACGGACCGAACGCACAGGTGTCGACAGCCGGATGCGATCGGCGAAGGGCGCGATCAGCGCCTCGACGTAACTGCGCGAACCGCCGCGCACCACCTGCCACACGGGCCGATCCTTGAGCCGCAGGAAGCCATGGTTGTGGAAGAACTGCACCAGGAAGCGCATCGGGAAGGCGTGGATCACGTCCGCCCGCGCCGACCACACCGCCGCACACATGGGAACGAGGTGTTTGTCGATGAAGATACGGCTGTAGCGCCCTTCCTCCAGGAACTGGCCGAGCGTCAGATCCGGATCGGGGCGCTCGAGCACCGCCGGCGCCTCACGATAGAACCGCACGATGTCGCGCACGAGGCGCCACATGCCAGGCCGCAGCCAATTGCGCCGCTGGGCGAACAACCCGCCCAGGCCACTGCCGCTGTACTCCAGTCCCGACTGCTCGCAAGCCACCGAGAACCCCATGTTCGAGGGTTTGTAGGGCACGCGCAGTTGCTTCAACAGCTCGCAGAAGCCCGGATAGGTGACTTCGTTGAACACGATGAATCCCGTGTCCACGGCCACCGTCCGGCCATTCTCTTGCACATCGATCGTATTCGTGTGCCCACCGACGTACGAGCCCGCTTCGAACACTGTGATGTCGTGCTCTTGCGCCAGGCCGCGCGCCACCACCAGACCGGAAATCCCCGTCCCGACAACCGCGATCTTCATGACCGTTGCGCTCCTTCCGGCACGGGCCTCAGATCCCAGACCAGCCCGAGTCCCGCCAAGACGCGCAGCAGGTAGTAACTCAGATCCACTTCCCACCAGCGGAAGCCCATGCGCGCCGCTCCCGGGTACCGGTGGTGGTTGTTGTGCCAACCCTCGCCAAAGGTCACGAGCGAAAGCCAGAGGTTGTTGCGGCTGTCATCCTGGGTTTCGTAGCGCCGCTTGCCGAAGCGGTGCGCCAAGGAGTTGATCGCGAAGGTGCAGTGGTACAGGGCCACCGTCGAGACCGCAAAACCCCAGACAAGAAGCTGCGCCCCGCTGGTTCCGCTGTCCGGCCAGACATGTGCAATTGCCGCACCCAGGCCGTACAGGGCGGGGATCATCAAGAGCGGCACGAGCATGTCATACCGATCCAGGAACCGCAGCTCGGGGAAACGCGCCAGATCCTTGACCAACTCCACCCGCGTCCGCAGGTGTTCCCGCGAGAGGATCCAACCCACGTGGCTCCACCAAAACCCCTCCCGGGCGGGCGAATGCACGTCGCGCTCGGTGTCCGAGTGCCGATGGTGGTGGCGATGGTGCGCGGCCCACCACAAGGGTCCGCGTTGCACGGCGGTGGCACCGAGCAGCGCAAACAGGAATTGCATCACACGCGAGGTGCGGAAGGAGCGGTGCGAGAAGTAGCGGTGGTAGAACGCCGTGATGGCGAACATGCGTAGCGAGTAGAAAGCCACGGCGAAAACCACCGCCACGGGGCTCCAACCCACGGCGAAAACCAACAGGCAGGCCGCGTGCAAAGCCACGAACGGCACGACACGACGCCAATCCGCGCGGCGCAGATCGCCGGCTGCGCGGGACTCCGCCCGACGCCAAGAATCCAGGGGCCGCAGGATCTGCGCCCCAACCCGGGCAAGACTCAACGAACGGCGCTCCCTTCCCGCGAGAGCAGGTTGTGGCTCACGATCCACTCCTCACCCCCATTCCAGGCAAACAGCTCGGCGCAGGCGAGGAAGAACACGCGCCAACGGTGGAACCACATCCGTTCGGCGCCGCTGCCGTAGGCTTTCGCCAGGATCGGGAGGATCGTCTCTCTCCGGCGATCCATATTGCGAGCCCAATCTTCGCTAGTCTGCGCGTAGTGCCGCCCGGAAACCGCCCAGCGTTGTTCGACGCGGAGCGGCCCGCCCACGTGATCCAGCAGGTCATGGGAGGGCATCATTCCTCCCGTGAAGAAGTACTGGCTCATCCAATCGTTCGGACCGCGGACCTCGAATGGATAGGCATACGACTTGTGTGCAAACACGTGCAGGAACAGTTTGCCGCCGGGCTTGAGCCAGCTTTCCACCCGGCCGAGCAGCCGTTTCCAGTTGCGCATGTGCTCCCACATCTCGACCGAAACCACCCGGTCGTAGTGGCCGGGAGCCTGGAAGTCGTTCATGTCGCACGTCACGACCTCGATGTTGCGGAGTCCCCGTTCCGCCGCCTGGGCGAGGATGTACTCCCGTTGTGAGTTCGAGTTCGAAACCGCCAGGATGCGGCTGCCCGGGAAGTGAGCGGCCATGTACAAGGTCAACGACCCCCAACCGCAGCCCATCTCGAGCACTTCTTGCCCATCCTGCAGCCCCGCACGTTCGCACGTGAGCTTCAACATCGCCGCTTCGGCCTCGGCCAGGGTCTCCCGCCCGGTTTCGTACCACGCGCTGGAGTACTTGCGATGCGGGCCAAGAACCTGCGCGTAGAACTCGGCGGGCACCTCGTAGTGCTGTTCATTCGCCAGTTCGGGCACGAGGGCAATCGGAGCCTCCTGCATGTGCCGCAACCAGGCCGACCGCGCGGCCTCCGGATCCGGATCCCACGTGCGGTGCAGCTCCGCAAGTCGTTCGCCAAGCAGGCGTCGGATGCCACGACGGATCAGGGGCCGGGGCACTAGGCCTCGCTCGACGAGTTGGATCGCAGTTTTCATTGGGTGCGCAGGGGGGAACCCGCGGCCGCGCGGGGCGGTCCGGGGAAGAAGGCATTGGTGGTTGCCTGGTATTGGCGATAGTCCTCCCCGCGGCTGCGCAGGGACTGTTCTTCGGTCGGGGGAATCCCCGTCACGTAGCGGATCAAGAGCCCCATCACGAGCGGGGCCAGCCACAGCAGGAACCCGAACGGCAACCCGATGGCCATCACCGGATAAGCGAGCCAGTGCAGCCACTCGAAGAAATAGTTCGGATGGCGGGAATAACGCCAAAGTCCACTGCGGCACGTCCGTCCGCGGTTCTTGGGATCGCTGCGCCACTCCGCCAATTGGCAGTCCGCCACGGCCTCGCCGATCAGCGAGAGCAACCACAGGGTCGCGCCGACTCCATCCCAGATCCGCCAGAAGGCCGCCTGGTCGCTGAGGTAGGCCAAAGGCACCGTGAGCAACACCGCCAGCAACGCCTGGGCCTGGAAGAACCAGAAGAACCAGCGGTCCGCCGACGCACCGGCTTTGCGCCGCAGCGCGCGGTAACGGCCGTCTTCCGGCTCACCCGCCACGCGGCGCGCCAGGTGCAAACCCAGCCGCAAGGCCCAAAACCCGATCAAGGTACCGAGCAGAATGCGGCGCGGGAGGAATCCCGCGCCGCCCGCGGCGATGGCCGCTCCCAATGCTCCCAACCCGAATGTCCATGCCACGTCGACCGTGCCCGCATTGCCAGTCCGGCGCTGGCGCACCCAGAGGCTGAGCATCACCAAGGCCAAAACGGGCCAGCCGATCAGGGGGACGATCCAGGGGGTCATGCAGGGGCTTTCGGATTCCATGGGCGCCTGGATGCAAGCGGTCGGAAACTCCGCCGAGTGCATCCGAGTCCCCCCCGCACGCGAACCCCTCGATGTGATCACCAATAAGGTCCCCAAAGCCATCGGCATGGGCGCCGCGGGCATTGCCATGGGCCTCGCGGCCCTGTGCGTGCCTGCTTGCCGCTCGCTCGACAAGGAAGCCATGCTGGCGAAGCTGCAGGGCCTCGCGAAGAATCGGGCCTTGGCGGAGCAGCCTCTCCTTTCAGGGACCCTGCCCGCACGCGATGGAGTGAAGCCCGATCCTTTACCCTTCCGATACCTGCACTTGCCCGCCTCCAAGGCGAGCGACAAGCCCCCCCTCGTCCTGGTGCACGGCACCCCGGGCACGTTGTACACGTGGTCCCGACTGCTGGAGGCCACGCCCGACATGCGCGCGGACCGTGACATCTATGCGCTCGAGATCCTGGGCAACGGGTTTGCACCGGGAGTTGCGGAGCCCTGTACGTTCGAGACCTGTGCGCGTTTCGTCGGGGACGCACTGCGTGCCCTTCAGATCGAACGGGCCTGGCTCGTGGGCAACTCCTACGGCGGGGAATACGCTTGGCGCGCTGCTTTGAACGACCCGGATCGCATCGCGGGGCTGATCCTCATGCACCCGTCCGGGTTTGAGCGTACGGATGAGCAATGGTTGCCCGAGGAGCGCGCCATGCGCGACATGCGGCTCGCCAAGATCGGTTGGTGGTTGAACTCCGAAGAACGCATCGAACGGGCGCTGGCCCCCCACTTCCGGGGCGTTCCGGATGGCTGCACGCAGGAGATGTACTGGACCTGCGACAACGCGTCCAATTGGCGCGCCATGGTGGACTTGGTGCGTGATGAGAACGGCACCCGCCAAGCGGAGCTGGTCCACATCGCTTGCCCGACCCTGCTGGTCTGGGGCGCGGAGGAAATCGCCTATCCCGTCGAATCGTTCGGGCGCCGGTTCGCCGACGCGATCCCCGGGTCCGAACTCGTTGTGCTCGACGACTGCGGGCACTACCCCCAGGAAGAGCAACCGGACGCCAGCGCCGCAGCCATCCAGGACTTCCTGGCGCGCGCGGAGGCCGCAGCCGCCCAGGACTAGGCCGGGCGGGACTTCCCGACGGCTCCTCATTTGCTAATCTGAACGCCGGTTTGCCATGCACAGCCCGGATTTCACTGCCACCCTTCTGCGCACCAGCGCCCCCGGACTATCCGGCCTGACCGCCGAACGGCTGTTCCAGGAGAGCGGTTTGGCGTTGGTAGACGACTTCACCGCCTGGAAGAGCCACTTTCAGGCCCAGATTCTGCAACTCGCGGCCGCCCTTCAGGCGAAATCGCGGGAGTCGTTCTGCGATCACGTGCGCTGGATCCGGCAGGGTTTCGCGGCCCGCGGCATCACCCCCGACGTGATCGGTTGTGCCTTGCAGGCCCTGCGGGCCGAACTCGCCGACCGGCTGCCGGAGCATGCGGCCAATACAGCGGGGGATTACATCGATGCAGCCCTGGCTGGCCTTTCGCTGGAACCGGAGGACGAGGGGCGACTCGATCAGTCTCGGGCGCTGGACGGCATGGCTCTCTCCTACCTGGCTTCGCTACGTGCGGGCAATGAGGAAGAGGCGGCGCGTTTGGTGCTGGCGCCGCAGGAGTCGGGCGAGCTGGACGCCTTGACGCTGATCGACCAATTGCTGATCCCGGCCATGCGCGAAATGGGCCGCTTGTGGCATGCGGGGGAAGCTTCCGTGGCCGAGGAACACTTCGTCACCCTCGCCACGGGCAAGATCCTCACCCGCCTCATCGCCGCCGCGCCACGCAGCGCTCCCAACGGGCGCACGGCAATGTTGACCGCCGTGGCTGGGGATCAACACACCTTCCCCCTACAGACCATCGCTGCCCACTTTGAATTGAATGGCTGGCGTACTCTGGGTCTTGGGGGCGATGTTCCCGCGCTGGACCTGGCCCAAGCAGCCCAATACTTTGGCGCTCACATCGTGCTGCTCGGCGCCAGTCTCGACACGCAACTGCCGGCGGTAGCCGAGGCCATTGCCGCCCTGCGGCGCCTGGCCCCCCACTCCCGCATCCTGGTCGGTGGCCAGGCCTTCCGTCACGGCGATGTCTGGGACCGCTTCGGTGCGGATGGCGTGGCGTTTAGTGGGGCCCAAGCTTTGGAGATCGCCGAGGCCTGGACCCAGTCGCCCGGACGGTGACCGGCGATGCGACGGCGCTCCATGGCGCGGTCGCACAAACTCCCTCAGCTTTCCTGCTTGGCGAGCACCAACAGGTTCTCGCGCTGCGAAACCACCACCCCACCCGGCGCTTCAAGGGTCACCGCAAAGAGCGCGGCGCGCCCGACCGGCAGCTTCGCGTGGATCGGAACCACCGATTCACCGGACTGCGTGATGTCGAAGACGCCGCCATCCACCGGGTGCTGCTCCCATTCAGCCCGCGCCGGGTCGAACATCCACAGTTGGTACTGCGCCTGTTTGGGATCATTGATGGGTAGGCCGCGGAAGACCATGAAGCCTTCCTGTGCATCCGCACTCCACAGGACCTCTCCCTCGGCCGCGTTGGCCAAGGCGTTGTCCGTCGCACTCCAAGCCAGACGTTGCAGATCCACTGCTTGGGCGGCCCAGGCGTTTACGTCCAGTGTTTCGGGTGCATGGTTGCCCCAGAACCAGATGCATAGAAGCGCGGCCGCAGCCAGCCATCCCGTCCAGGCGGCCAGAGCCAAACGCGGCTTCGGCGCTTGCCGAACGGGCGCGGTCGGTGCAGTGGAAAGCTCCTGAGCAACGAACCGGCTCGCCTGGGTTTGCAGGCTCTCGCGCAGGCTGGCGGGAGGGGATCCGCTATTCGCCAAGGCCAGATGCACCCAGGCCACGGTTTGCTCGAGCTCTTCGAACTCGACGGGATCGACGCGTTCTTCCAGCGCGCGCCAACCAGGCGCATCCAGCCCTTGGGTCAGCGCTTCGGTGGCCTGATCCCAAAGCTCGTCGTCCCAGCGATCGAAGGCGGCGCTCATGAGGGTTCCCCTCCCCGCCAACGACGCAGCGTCTCCGCCGCCTGGCTCAGCCCGCGACGAATGTGACTCTTCACGGTTCCAAGGGGCAAGCCCGTGGCTTGTGCGATTTCCGGGTGCGAAAGCCCCTCCACCACCGAAAGCAGAATGACCCGTTGCTGCTCGGGCTTCAGTTGATCCAGCGCCTCGCGCACCTGCTTCGCCTCGTCGTGCACCTCGATGGCGACCAGGTTGTCGTCTTCCACCGGAATCGGCTGTTCCTCCATCGGCCGCGCAATGGGCGCCGTGGATTGGCGCCGCTGGCGGTCGATCATGCGCCGTCGCGCGATGGTGGCGATGAAGGTGGTCTCGCTGGCTTTGGCCGGGTCGAATCGACCCGCACTCTTCCAGATGTCGATGAAGATGTCCTGGACGACGTCTTCGGCACCGGCTGTATCGGACCAGAAACGGCGGGCAAGCGCCCAGACGAGGGGGGTGTACCGCGTCAGGCACTCCTGCACAGCCTCCGCATCCCCGGCGGCAATGCGGGGCAGGATGTCCTGGGACTCCGATGGTTGGGAGCTCATGCGGCGGGGATCGGTGGCGCGTGGGGCGCGCCGAACGGCCACGCCCGAATCCATGGTAGCCGGGATGCAGTCCCGGACAAGCACCCCCGCGGAACGAATGCGCGGACCCAACGGCGACGGGTGGGACATCGGAGCCTGGGCCATGGACCGGGATTTCGCAGGGTTCCGTGGCTTGGATTCAGATTCCAGGCCGCGAAAACCAGGGCTTTTCGCATCCATTCGGGCCCTAACGCGAACACCCTGGAGAGGATGAGCAACCCCGCAACCGTTTTGATCAGCGGCGCAGGAGGCATGGTCGGTTCCGCCCTGTCGCAATCCCTGCGCTCACGCGGAACCCAGGTCCACCACCTGGAACGCGGAACTTCAAAAGGCCAGGGAAGCATCGCCTGGACACCAGGAAACGCCTTGCCCTCCGAAACGTGGCATGGGGTGCGCGCCCTGGTCCATCTCGCCGGAGACAACATCGCTTCCGGGCGTTGGACGGCGGCGAAACGTGCGCGCATTCGCGAGAGCCGGATGGCCCCCACGCGCGCCCTGTGCGAAGGCATCGCACGCAGCGCCTCGCGACCGGAGGTGATCGTGTGTGCGTCGGCGATTGGCATCTATGGGGACCGGGGCGACGAGTGGCTCGACGAGAACTCCGCGGGCGGTGAGGGGTTCCTAGCCGATGTCTGCCGCGAGTGGGAGGCGGCCTGTGACCCCGCTCGGGAGGCCGGGGTGCGCGTGGTGCATGCGCGCTTCGGGCTGATACTGGATCAGGAAGGCGGGGCCCTAGCCAAAATGTTGACCCCCTTTCGATTCGGCCTCGGAGGTCGCATCGGGTCCGGTCGCCAGTATTGGAGTTGGGTGGCCCTGGAAGATGTGGTGGCCGCCCTGCGCTTCGCCCTCGACCACACAGAGGTCCAGGGGCCGATCAACGTCACCGCGCCAAAGCCGGTGGACAATCGTGAGTTCACTCGGGTCCTCGGCGGGGTTTTGGGCCGCCCGACCCTGTTGCCCTTACCGGCTTTTGCCGCCCGGCTGGCTTTGGGCTCGGAAATGGCGGATGAGCTCCTGCTCACCAGCGCCCGGGTGCGCCCTGCGGCCCTCGAGAGTTACGGGTTCGCTTTCCGGCACCCAGACCTCGAGCCGGCGCTTTGCGACATCCTGAAACGTCCATGAACTTCGCCGACACCAGCGGCCGCGCGCCGACCCCCTTCCGCCTCGAGCGGGAGCAGCTCATCCACCGGCCCGTTGCCGAGGTGTTCCCCTTCTTCGCCGACCCGGCCAACCTGGGCCGGATCACGCCGCCTTGGATGCAATTTCGTATCGTCGAGTGCAGCACCCCGGAGATCGGCGAGGGCACCGAGATCGAATACGCATTGAAGGTGCGCGGTCTGCCGATGCGCTGGCGCAGCCTCATCCGCTGCTGGCAGCCCCCCTTCCGTTTCATCGACGAGCAGATCTGGGGGCCCTACCGCCGCTGGGTGCACTTGCACACCTTCGAGGATTTGGGCGATCGTACGCGCATCCGCGACGAGGTGGACTACGCCGTGCCCGGGGGCCGGTTGGTGCATCGCCTATTCGTGCGGCCGGACCTCGAACGCATCTTTGCGTATCGGCAGGCCGTGCTCGCCGAGAAGTTTGCAGATTCCTGACGCGCCGCTACGCAGCGAAGCGGAAGGGAATTCCCGATTGCGGTCCCGGCTGCATCAGGACGGATAAGCGCCAGGAAGAAGGGGTCGATAAGGCATGCGCACAGTGCCCGAACCCCCAATCCCGGCTTCCATGTCCTCGACCGCTTCCGCCCCCCGCTTCTCCCTCAACCCCAAGTCCTGGACCCTCACGACGCGCCTGGTCGCCCTGGCCGCGTTCATCGGTGTAGGCAGCATCGCCACCGTGGCCACGCTCGGATACCGACAGTTCCGGGCCACGATGATGCACTCGAGCGAGGTCAACCTTCAGTCGCTCTTGCACGAACGCAAGCTGGCGGTGGAAGAGCACTTCTTCAAAGCCCTCGAGTCCGGCGTCGCCACCTTCGCCGAAAACCTGATGGTCTCCGAGGCCACGGAGACCTTCGGGCGCGAGTTCGAAGAAGCCGGCGCGGAAGTGAGCATCGATTCCCTTGGGGGCGAAGCGGAGCTCGAGAACTACTACCGCCGCGAGTACCAGGTGCGCATGGTCGATGCGGGCGGCGAATGGCGGGGAATGAGCGAGTACCTGCCGGCCAACCCCACCGCGCGGTTGATGCAGACGATGTACATCGCGGGCAACCGCTTCGAACCGGGCTCCAAGCACCTGCTGGACCGCGCTGCGCAACCGATTCCGTACAACGAGAGCCACGAGCGTTTCCACCCGGTGGTGCGCGGCTACCTCGAGCAGTACGAGCTGTATGACATCTTCCTGATCGACCTCGAAGGCAACATCGTCTACACCGTCTACAAAGAAGCGGACTACGCCACCAACTTGGAAAACGGCCCCTACGCGGATTCGGGCCTGGCCAAGGCGTACCGCGCCGCGAAGGCCGCCGCCGCCCCGGGCGCCGTCGCGCTGGAGCCGGCGCGCCCGTATGAACCCTCCTACAACGCCCCGGCCAGCTTCGTGGCGAGCCCGGTCTTCCGCAACGGCGAGAAGGTCGGCGTGGCGGCGTTCCAATTGCCGATCGCCAAGATCGATGCCATCCTGGCCGAGTACACCGGCCTCGGCGAGACGGGGGAAACCTACATGGTCGATGCTGAGAAGCACGCCCAATCGACCCTGCGTCACGAGCTGCCCGACGGTGCAAAGAACGTGACCGGCGAAGGCATCGTTCGCGCCCTGCGCGGCGAGGCGGGCGTCATGGAAAGCGTCAACTATGCCGGCGACCCGGTTGTCTGCGCCTACATGCCGATCAGTCTGCATGGTCACAAACTGGCGCTGATCGGCGAGCAGTCGATGGATGAGATCGCTGCAGCTCCCCGTCAGATCCTGCGCAGCCTGCTCTGGATCGGCGGCCTGCTCGCGATCGCCTCGGGCATCCTGGCCCTCAGCCTGGGTCGCTCGATCGCCCGCCCGATCCGCAACATCGCAAAGGAAGTCGAACGCACCGTGGAGTCGCGCGACCTGACCGTGCAGCTGCCGGGCATCGGGCACGACGAGGTCGGTCAATTGACCATCGCCTTCAACCAACTGTTGACGAACTTCCACGACGTGGTCGCGGAACTCGCGGTGGGCTGCGAACGCATCAACCGCGGTGCGATCCAGACCCAATCCGCCAGCCACCAACTGGCCGGCGCCTCCACCGAGCAGTCCTCGTCGCTGGAATCCATCCGGAGCAACATTGAAAGCGTGTCCAGCATGGCCCAGCGCAACGCGGACAACGCCGATCAGGCCCAGGTGCTGTCGGAGGAGTTCGCCACCTCCGCCAACCACAGCAAGACCGAGATGGAGCAGATGAAGTCCGCCATGGAGGACATCAAGACCTCCAGCGCCAGCATCTCCACCATCATCAAGGTCATCGACGACATCGCTTTCCAGACCAACCTGCTGGCGCTCAACGCGGCCGTGGAAGCGGCGCGCGCCGGTGAAGCGGGCAAGGGTTTCGCGGTGGTCGCCGAAGAAGTGCGGGCCCTGGCCCAGCGCAGCGCGGAATCCGCCAAAGAGACCAGCCGCATCGTCGGCGAGTCGAACGAGCAGATTTCCCGAGGCGTGAGCAGTTCCGAGCGCGTCAACAGCTCGCTCGAGGAGATCCTGGCCGGTTCCGACCGAGTCAACACCCTGCTGCGCGAGATCGCGGCGGCTTCGATCGAACAGCTCACCGGCATCAAACACGTTTCCACCTCGATTCGCGAGCTGGACAGCGTCACCCAGACCAACGCCGCCAACGCCGAGGAGCTGGCGTCGACGGCTTCGGAAACCACGGACCTGGTACGGGGCGTCTGGCGCCTCGTCGATCAGCACACCATCAACAGCGAAGTTTCGTTGGAGCAATCCACCAGCAAGGCAGCGGCATCGCACCCCAACCCGCGTGCCCCGCTGCCTGCCCAACGGGCCCCTATGGCGCCGCCGAGCATGGCGAACGCCGGCAACCCCGAAGACGAATTCCCGATGGAATCCTTCTGATCGCCTGACCCGTTCCCCGATCCGCCGATGAGGCGGGTCGCCCTTCACCGATTCCCCCGCGCCGCCATCCCACCCACCCGTGAAACACGAACAACATATTGACGCCCTGATCTGGGCAATGGGCGGAGCATCCCTCGAGGCCACCGACGAGTTGGCCAAGATGCGCACCGAAGTTGTGGCCATCGCCGAGGGTGCCCACAGCGAAAACGACGAGAAGATCGAGTCCGTGGCCCAGCAGGCTATGGCTGCCCTGGATGCGGCGCTGGAAGGACAAGGCAGTCTGGAAGCGATTCGCAATACCCTGACCGCCCTCATCGAGGTCGTGGTCGGTGAGCAGCAACGCAAGAGCAGTGCGCCGGTCGAGGACGCCGGGGACGACCTTCTGTCCATGTTCCTGGGTTCCTGCGGCGACAACCTGGACAACATCGAGCAGATCCTGCTCGGCGCGGAGACGGAACCGCTCGACAACGAAGGCATCAACGAACTGCGGCGACTGATCCACACGTTCAAGGGCGAGTGTGGGGTCTTGAGCCTGCAGACCGCCCAGACGGTGTGCCACGAAGCGGAGACCATGGTCGACCGCATCATCGAGGAAGGCCTGGAACTGCCCATGAGCACCCTGTTCGACCTGGTCGACTGGTGCCGACAGTACGTCGCCGATCTAGCGGTCGACTCCCACAGTCCGGCCCCCGATCCCGGGCCGATCATGGCCGCGATCCTCGGGGGTAAGGGCACGGAACCTGCCGCCGCCCCCGAACCGGAACCGGAAGCGAAGAAGTCAGGCGAGATCCCGAGCCGTATCTCCGACAGCGCGGTCGACGCGAACGACGAGCGGGTGACGTTCCCCGAGGCCATCGCCGCGGACGACACCCTGCCCGAGTTCCTTTCCGAAGCCCTCGGCCACCTCGAAGATGCCGAAGAAGCGCTGCTCGCCATGGACGAGGAGGATCAGGCGGGCGAGAACATCGACCGCATCTTCCGCGCGTTCCACACGATCAAAGGCGTGGGCGGCTTCCTCGGCCTGGATGCGATCTGCAGCCTGGCCCACAGCTCAGAGTCCTTGCTCGATCGCTTCCGCAAGAAGGAGCTGACTTGGCACTCCGGCTACGGGGACCTCATCCTGCAAGCCAAGGACATGATGGCCCAGTTGCTGGGCGCCTTGGCCGGGGACGTGGCCCCGCGCGTGTCGGTGCTCAAGAACATGGTGGCCCGTCTCGATGCCGCCTTCGAAGGCCGCATCGTGCCGGAAATCTCGGTCGGCCAGGCGCTTGACACAGCATTGAACAACTCCAATGCGGATGGTCAGGAAGAGTCCATGGACCTCGAGCACGCCCCTGAAAAGGCGGTGGCCCGGGTGGGCAACCTGCTCGTGGACGCGGGCCTGATCACGCCCGCCGCCCGCGACCGCGCGCTCGAGTACCAGAACAAGCTGCAGGAGTCGGGCCAGTCTTTGCGCTTCGGCGAAGTGCTGGTGGAACTGGGCCTGCTCCGCAAGGCGCAGATCGAGGAGGTCCTGAACGGCGCGCAAGGAACCGCCAAGACCCTGCTGAACACCAAGGTCGGCCCGCAACCGGTGCCGCCCCCGGCTCCGGCCCGTTCGTCCACCAAACCCGCCCGCGGCGGCGCTGGCGTGTCGCTCGATTCCACCATCAAAGTGAACACTCAGCGCCTGGACTCGCTGGTGGACTTGGTAGGCGAGCTGGTCATCGCCCAGCAGATGGTATTCCAGGACCCCTTCATCGCCGCTTCTGGCGATGAACAACTGCGACGCAACCTCTCGCAGCTCAGCAAGATCACCCGTGATCTGCAGGAGGCTTCGATGTCCCTGCGCATGGTGACCTTCAAGTCCACGTTCCAGAAGATGCACCGCCTGGTGCGCGACGTTTCGGGCAAAGCCGGCAAACCGTGCCAGTTGCTGCTCGAAGGCGCGGACACCGAAGTGGACCGCAACGTCGTCGACAAGATCAGCGATCCGTTGGTGCACCTGCTGCGCAACGCCATCGACCACGGCTTGGAGAACCCGGCCGGCCGCGCCGCGGCGGGCAAACCCGCACAGGGCACCGTCGTGCTTTCCGCCCGCCACCAAAGCGGTTCGATCGTGATCTCGATCCGCGACGACGGCGGTGGCCTCAACCGCGAACGCATCCTGGCCAAGGCCATGGAAAAGGGCCTCGTGCCCAGCGATGGCAGCGCCCAGGACATGCCCGACAGCGCCGTCTACAAGCTGATCTTCCATGCCGGTTTCTCGACGGCCCAGGCCGTCACCGACATCTCCGGTCGCGGCGTCGGCATGGACGTGGTTCGCAAGAACATCGAATCCATGCGCGGCCGCATCGACATCCAATCCGTCGCCGGCCAAGGCACCACCTTCCTGATCCAACTGCCGCTGACCCTGGCCATCATCGACGCCATGGTTGTGCGCAGCAACGAAGAGCGCTACGTGCTGCCGACCCTCTCGATCGTGCAGAGCTTCCAGCCCACCCCGCGCCAGGTCCAGCACCTGTGTACCGGCATGTCGCTGGTCAACATCCGGGGCCAAATGGTCCCCCTGCGCGGCCTGGAAGACGTGTTGCACAACCGTCGGCAACCGGTCGAGCCGGGCGAGTCGACCCTGATCCTGGTGGAATCCAGCGACCAGCAGGTCTGCCTCTGCGTGGACGAAATCATCGGCCAGCAGCAGGTCGTGATCAAGAACCTGGGCAAGGGCGTCGGCTCGCTGCCCTGCATCTCGGGCGGCGCCATCCTCGGTGATGGCCGCGTCGCCTTGATCGTGGATACCGACGAACTGATCGCCGGAACGGCGACGACCGCAGCCCAATAAGATTGCCATGAGCACCGAAATCCTCGAAACCCCCACCCTCGCAGGTAGCGAAGATCGCCACCTGTGTTTCGTGCTCGACGGCGGTCAATTCGCCGTGCAGATCCTGCAGGTGCGCGAGATCATCGCAATGCACCCGATCACCCCCCTGCCCGGCTTGGGCGCGGAGGTGCGCGGCGTCATCAACCTTCGTGGCAAGATCATCCCCGTGCTGGACCTGCGCATCATGTTGGGCCTGCACGCCAAGGAACAGGACCGCAACACCTGCATCGTGGTCTTCGACGCCAGTTTCCCCGACGGCGGCACGGCCCACATCGGTTGCATTGTCGATTCGGTGCGCGAGGTGGTCCTGCTGCCCGCGGAAGCGATCCAAGCGGCGCCCTCCCCCAAGGTCGGCGGCAGCGCCGCCTTCATCCTGGGCCTCGCCAAACCGCACCCCCAGGAACCCCCGGTGTCGATTTTGGACATCGACTACCTGGTCTCGGATGTGCTCGAACAGCCCGACATGGCCATGTTCTCGATGGACGAGGACAGCGATGACTCAGAATGAACCCGATGGGGTCCGGGATCCGGAGCGGCCTGTCTTGCAATTTGCTTCCGGCTTCACGTTTGCCCCCGCGGGATGCCGAAACAACATCGATCCACACGGAACCACTGCCGCGGGCCACGCCTATTTCTGCAGCTTCCGCCCAACTGTCTCCATGATCTACCCGATTCCCCGCTCAACCCATGCCGCTGGAGGAACTCCTCGTGTGCCGTGATTCTCAAGGAGCCGCTGGGCGCCTCATCGTCGGCATTGCCGACATGAAGATCGCCAGCCCGCCCGCGGAGCTGATTGTGACCCACGCATTGGGGTCGTGCATCGGACTGACCGCTTACGACCCGACCACCCGCGTGGGCGGCATGTTGCACTTCATGCTGCCGGCCCCCACCGCTGGAAGCGAAGTGGACAATCCCGCCCGCTACGGCATGACGGGGATCCCGGCTTTGTTCCGGGCCCTGTACGCCAAGGGCGCTAACAAGCAGAACCTGATCGTCTGCGCCGCCGGAGGGAGCCGCATGCTCGGCAATGGCAGCGAAGACACGCGAATCGGAGAGCGAAACCACCTCATTCTCCGCAAGCTCCTGTGGAAGAACGGTATTCAGCTTTCCGCGGAAGACACCGGGGGCACCCACTCCCGCACCATGACCCTCCATCTGGCCACGGGAGAAGTGATCATCTCCAACGCCGGTACCAAAGAACAACTCTACCCTGCCGCCTAGTCACCATGAGCATTTCCGCTGACAAAACCCTGATGATCGTGGATGACTCCCCGCTGATTCGGCGGGTCATCCGTAAGGCCGCCACCCAGGCGGGCTTCCAGGAGACCAACATCCGCGAAGCCGAAAACGGGCAGGTCGCCTTGGACCAGGTGCACATTTCCCAACCGGATGTGGTGCTACTGGACATCAACATGCCCGTCATGGACGGTGAACAATTCATGATTTCGATCGACAAGGAGGGCAAGTATGGCGATATGGCCGTCCTCATTGTCAGCACCGAGGTCAACGCGGCCCGCCTGGTTCGCCTGGCTGGATTGGGAGCGAAAGGGCGCTTGAAAAAGCCCTTCGAACCCGAAGAACTGCAGGACCTCCTGAACCGCGTGTGTGGAGACGCAGCATGAACGTGATCCCGAAAAACGAAATGGACCAGCGCGTGGTCCAGATGATGGAGCGCATGTGCTTCGTTCTCGTCGATCCCATGGACGAGGATCACGGGGCCGCCGCCAACCACCGGGCCAACATCGACTTCTGGGGCGACCAGTGCCGGGGCAACGTGTCCATCGAGGCCTCCGACGGCTTCCTGCTGGAAGTCGCGTCGAGCCTGCTGGGCCTCGAACCCGAGGACCTGGACGACAGCGATTGCTCGGCCGCCATCAAAGAATTGGCGAACATGACCTGCGGGGAACTGCTGGAACTCATGGGCGCCGAGGACAAGACCCTGCACTGCGGCCTGCCCGAAGATGGCGCCTGGAGCTCCGATTCGACTCCGCTCCTGCTGAAGTCCGCCTTTGACTCCATGGGCGAGGTCTTCCGCATCGCTGTGCAAGTGAAAGAGTGCAAGGAAACGGAATGAGCAAGCGCACGAAGGTACTGGTTGTCGACGATTCTGCCCTGGTCCGGGCCTGCCTGGACCGGGAACTCGGCCGTCAACCCGACGTGGAGGTCGTGGGCCTGGCCCCCGACCCCTTCGTCGCCCGTGACCTTCTGCTCTCCAAGCAGCCGGACGTGATCCTGCTGGATCTCGAGATGCCGCGTATGGATGGGCTCACGTTCCTGCGCAAGATCATGCAGTACAAGCCGACCCCCACGATCGTGGTGAGTTCGGTCACCCCGCGGGGCTGCCAAACGGCCCTCGACTGCCTCGAGATCGGCGCTTTCGACGTGCTCTGCAAACCGCAGGACGCCTACTCGGTCCAGGACCTGGTCGGCGATATCCTCGAACGCGTGCGTTCCATCGGACGCCACGGTGCCCGCATCGGAACACCGAAGCGCAGCGGCAAGATCGTGGTGCCCGAGTCCAGCGGACCGATCGCCACGACCAACAAGATCGCCGCCGTCGGCACCTCCGCCGGTGGCCCGGAAGCCCTGCGCATCCTGATGGGCGCCATGCCCCAGGGCTCCCCGGGCATGGTCATCACCCAGCACATGCGCGGCAACTTCCTGCGCCAGATGGCCGCGCGCTTGAACGACCAGTCTGCCATGCAAGTGTGCCTGGCCGAAGATGGCATGTCCTTGCTGCCCGGTCGCGCCTACATCGCCCCGGAAGACGTGCACCTGACCGTGAAACGCTCCGGCGCGCGCTACTCGATCCACATCGTGAATGGTCCGCTCGTGTCCGGCCACCGCCCCTCCGTGGACGTGATGTTCGATTCGGTCGCCAAAGCCGCCGGCGCCAACGCCATCGGTGTGATCCTGACAGGCATGGGCGACGATGGGGCCAAAGGCCTGCTCGCCATGCGCAAGGCCGGCGCCCGCACCATCGCCCAGGACGAGGCCACCTGCACGATCTACGGCATGCCCGCGCGAGCGGTCGAAGCCGGCGCCGTGGAGCAATCCCTGCCCCTGCAGGACATCCCGCGCAAGATCTTCGAGTTCGGTCGCCAGGCCGCCTCTCCGGCCGCCTGAGCCGGTTTCCCCCCTGGGCTGCGGCCCACGCTCCCACGCTCTTGGGAAGCCCTTAAATGACCACCGGGCGCTCGGCCAATCGGCCGCGCGCCCGGAAGCATTCTGGGCTCGTGCCCTCCAGAATCAGGCCGCTGCTTTCTCGTGCGAGCGGATGATCAACTGGGTCACGCGAGCCTCGAGGTAGTGGATGTACCCCACCAGGGCGCGCGTGGTGGCGTCCCCATCGGGAACGTCGCGCAGGATCAGGTCGATGGCGCCGGGGCAGGCGCGCTGCTGGATGCGCACGGCCGCCTCGATCTGCTGGCGGGTGCAATAGCCTTCGCGGACCGCCAGGTCACCGATGCGCTCGTTCGGCTCCTTCTCCTGGATCGACAGCAGGCCGGTGACCTCGCGGATCTTCAGGAAGCCCTCGCTCACCAGAATCGCCCCCAGGGGCATCCAGGGGGTCTTGGTAAGCACGTTCTGGAACTCTTCTGCGAGCTCCTCGGACAGCGCATGGGTCTTGACCATTAGCGCCCAGAACTCGGGGTCCGGCACGCAGCGCTCGCGTTTTTCGTCGTATGTCAATGGGAGCTCCCTGAAGTGGTGTGTACGGGTGGTTGGGAATCGTAAGGCAGGTTCTCTTGGCTCTCCTTTCGTCCCCCTTAGGGGGCCGCCCTGGCCACCTTGGTGACATTTCCGACAACTGGTCCGCTCGGGGGAAAAACCCCTCCGCGCGTGGGAAAATGCCCCTGAATGGCCCTCTAGGGGCGATTTCGGGTGTTTTTCTGCCGCGCCTCCCGCCGCGGCCGTGCGCTCCCGAGTGTCGCCAGTGACCCCTGTCCGCGTTTCCCTGTTCAGCGGATCGGCGTTTCGGATCGAACCAGGATTCGAGCCTTTCCGGCATCCCCGATCCCATGAAGCGACACCTTTCCATTGCCCTGATCGGCCTTAGCGGCCTGTCTTACGCCCAGGAACTCGATACTCCTGTGGTCTCCACCCCGGACGGCCCGTCGGTTTCCCTAGGCCTCGATATGGCAACGGCCTACTACTTCCGTGGCTATCGCCAGGAAGACAGTGGGTTGATCCTGCAGCCCTGGTCGGAAGTCACCTTTGAATTGTCCGACGACTCGCCGCTGAGCTTGACCTTGGGTCAATGGCACAGCTTCCACTCGGAGAAGTCCGGAGCGACGACCGGAGACAGCTTCGTCGGCACCTGGTACGAAGCCGATTGGTACGCCACCCTCGGGTGGGGCCGCGGTGACTGGTCCTTCGGCGTGACCTGGACCAACTACTCGAGCCCGGCCGGCGCCTTTGCCACCATCGATGAACTGACCTTCTCGGCGGGTCTCGACGACTCCGGCGAAGACAGCTCCGGCTGGCAACCTTCCATCGCCGTTTCCCTGGAAACCGACCACCGCGGGACCGGCGAGGCCGCGTACCTGCAATTGGGCGTGGCCCCGGTCTGGACCGTCGACACCGGCGGGCACCTCTTGGACGTCACCGTTCCGGTGACCTTGGGCCTCAGCCTCAACGACTACTACATCGATGGCTCGGGCGACGATTCGACCTTCGGTTACCTCGACGTGGGCATGGAGATCGAAGAGCCCCTGTGCAGCGGCCCGCGCCAGGGCGACTGGACTTGGAACTTCGGCGTGCATGCCCTGCTTCTGGGCGACGGCCCGGAACTCGCCAACGACGACGACAACTCGGCGTTCTACGCGAGCATCGGCATCGGCACGAGCCTTTGATCCCACTGGAAACGGGGCCCCGCGCCATGGCGTGGGGCCCCGTTCGTAGTTTGCGCCAGGAGCGCGCGGTTCAGGCCGCAGCCAAGAGGGTCTTGGAGAGATTCTCGGGCAATAAGCACCAAGTGCGGTGCGCCAGGCCTTGGTGGTCCACATCCATCTGCACGCAGACGAGGGCCCCATCGCTGGCTTTGTTCGCCAGCTCGGCCGGCGAGAACCGGATACCGATGTGATCCACGGACTGGGAGACGCGCAGCTCTTCAAAACCGCCCTCCTGCAGCGCGCGCGTGGCCGAACCGCAGAACAGGTTCATCAGTTCGTGGGCGGCCCCCATGTGGGCTTCGTCCTCCCGCTTGAGTTCCAGCTCGTCGCTAGAGGGGATCATGAGGGCCTGGTAGACGGCACGGCCCACGAAATCCACGGGGAACACGAAGTAGACGGGCGAATCCCCGGCCCCATCCACGGTGGTTTCCACCAGGATGCAGTCTTTGGCGATACGCTCCAGGGTCTCGGGTCGGAAGGGCATGGTGCGCGCAAAGCAGCGGGCCACCTTGGCCTCCACCCCGACCATCATCTCCCAATCGTCAAATGCAGCCTGAAACAGGCTTTGGGAGATTTCGCAAACCTTGTTGCGATCCTCAGGCGAAGGGTGATAGCTCATTGGGCGGGGAGGGGAGGATCCTTGGATCATCGGACCACTCAGGATCCCATGACCTGCTGGATCACCTCGGCGATGCGCTCCGGCGTGAACGGCTTGGTGATGTAACCCTTGGCACCCGCGTTCAGAGCTTCGGCTTTCTTGCCGTCGCTCATTTCGGTGGTCAGCATGATGATCGGGGGCGCGCCCTTCTTGCAGGCCTCCTGGACGAAGGTGATGCCGTCCATTTCCGGCATGTTCCAATCGCAGAGGATCAGGTCGGGAACCCCCGCCGTGAGCTGCTCCAGGCCTTCAAGGCCGTTGCTGGCCTCAAAGATCTTGTCGATATCGAGATCGATCTGACGCAGGGAGCGGGAGACGAGCTTGCGCATCAGGCTGCTGTCGTCGATCAAAAGAACTTTGTAGGACATGGGGGTTCGATCCAGGTTGGGTCGGTGGGTATGGGAAAAAGATTCCCAATCGGCGGGAGGGCCCCTGGGCCCTCAAATCCAACTTCCCAATCGACCAGGGGAGCGAGCCCCCTTGAGCGCAGTCGGAGATTGGCATGGTTTGGGACCCCGCGCGTCCCGGATCGGGGGACCCCCGGCAGCGGGCTCAACCAAACAGATCCGAAGCTGCGTCTTGGTTGTGCCGCTGCACGTATCCGGCCACCCGCAGCTTGCGCCGCGTGCTATCCGAGGACATGTACCGGATCTTGCCAAACACCGGGCGCTCGGGGCCCCAGGCGCGATCGAACAACCCGAGTACCCACCCGATGCCGCTGTCGGAGTTCGGATCCCGCCCGTCCAACGCGTACTTGTTGTTGAGCTCCACCATGATGCGGTGGGCCTCCTGCGGCGAGCGGCTCCAATGCAGGATCTTCTTGCCCCACAACATGCGCAGGTAGTTGTGCATGATGCCCTCGCGCCGCAGTTGGTTCTGGGCCGCATTCCACAACTCGTCGTGCGTTTGCGCGGCTTCGAACTGCGCCAGCGTGTACACCGGATCCCGCCGATCGTCCTTGTGCTCCGCCAGGGACGCGCGCGCCCAGTCGGGCAGGCCTTCGTACCGGCCGAACTTCGGGTCGGTGCGGCTGCGATGCAAACCGAGTTCGCGCCAGGTCACGAGTTGGTCCAAGAACGCCTCGGGTCCCGCGTCCATGCCCCACCACCCTTCGCGCGCGCCGGAGCCCTTTTCGCCGAGGGCACTGGCATGCCATCCCTGCTGGCCGGCCACCGCATCGAACACCGCGTGGGCGGATATGTGGCCGAAGTGCAGGAAAGGCGACAGGCCGCTGGTTCCCCCGCCGTCGAGATCGGTTCGGCGGTCCGCGTAGGCCACCAGATCGCGTTTGATGAAATCCCGCAGCCAGCGTCCCGCTTCCACGGCGCCGCCGCGCAGGGGCGCCGGGGGCACGCTGTGATCGATCGGCAGTGCGGCCAGGCTTGTTTCGTCCAGAAGCCAATCGAGCGTGGCTTCGGGCCACCGGCGATCGGTCCCCGCCGGAACACGCGCGCCGGTTTCGACGGTGAGCCCATCGAGCGGCTGCGCGGCAGGCCGCACCTTCAGGTGTTCCGGCAGGTGTTTCTGCAGGAATCGCCGAAAGTCATACGCACGATGGAACGGCTCGCGGGCCCGTTCGGGCCCGGCCGCCAAGGGCCACAAACCCGCCGAATCGACGGCCTCCATCGACACCGGGCATTGTTCGGCCGCGGCGCGCAGCATGCGCGGCAGGAAGAAATGCGGCCAATCATCTGCCACCACCGCCACCGCGGACTCGGCCAGGTGCTTCAGGAGCCCCCGGCCCTCACCCGCTACCCGCTCGACGTACGGATAGTAGCGGACCCCGGCGTCCGCAAACGCCCGCGCGTTGTCGGCCATGCCCTGCATGACGAAGTGGTGCATGCGATCGCTGGCCCACTCGTATCCCACGCGCAAGGCCTCCAACACGAGCAGCGGCTTGCCGTGATCGCGGCAAAGGCGCAAGGCGCGGTCCAGGGCGAAGTTGTGGCTGCTCCGCCGGTTCGCGGTCATCCAATACAACACATACCGGCCGTCCGCCCGGATCGGGCGCTCGTTCAGGGCACGCAGTCGCGCGTGGGCGGCACTCTTCATTGGGTGTGGTTGCGCAGCATCCACTGCTTCGGATACGGATCAAAGTACACCTGGCCCGCGAGGTACTCGACCCCGAGTTGCTCGATGTTGAAGCGGATCAACGCGAGCGGCACGGTGAGCGCTACGTGGCCGGCCCGGAAGTCCTCGATCGCTTCCAGCAGAAGCTGCTTGTCGCCGCTCGCGAGTTGGCGTTTGAAATATCCCATCGCGTGGTGCAGCACGTTGCAGTGCCGCCGCCGCGAGGCCCGGCGGGCGACACAAACGAGGAACTCGGCGCCATACCGCGCAAACAGCTGCTCGTCGGCCATGCGACCCGCCTGCCCCACCAGGTTGCCCAACAACTGGTACCCCGCCTCATCATGGGCGCGCAGCAGCATCTTGTGGCTGGTGTGGAATTCCACCAACTTGTTGCGCGTCGGCCCGCCAGCGAGGAATGCATGCCACCGATTGCGGCAGAAGATGCGGTCGATGAAGGCCTCGCGCAACACGGGGTCGTGCAGCCGGCCTTCCTCTTCGATCGGCAAGAGCGGATCGGCTTGCTGTAGGGCGCGGGTGAAGAACCCGACCCCATCCTTGCTCGTCTTCTGCCCATCCTTCCAGATCGGCAGGCGCGCCAAACCGCAGCTCGGCGAGTTCTTCTTGACGACGTACCCGTCCAGGTCGGCGATGCCCAGCCGCTCGATGCGCTCGGCGGCAAACGACTGCATCGCCGCCGTGTGATCGGCTCCGCTGGACGGCGCAATCAGGTGCACCCCATCGGGACGCTGCTCGAGGCGGATGGTCGGCCGCGGGGTCCCCATGCCCAATTCCATCTCCGGGCACACCCGGTGCCATTCGGCCTGGCTGCCCAGCACGTCGTGCACGAAGGAATCGCGGGCGTGCTGCCCGTCGTAGCGCACCTCGTCCCCCAGCAGGCAGGCGGACACCCCGAGCCGGATCGGCACTTCGGGGTGGGCCCACGCCTGCCAGCCGCGGACTCGGCAGGGTCGGGTGGAGTGGAGTTCCATGGCAGGCTCGGGACGGCGGGCGCGGCGCTCAACGGGGCGCGGCCACTTCCTGCTTTCGCGGGGCCAGCCCCTCTGGATTCAAACTGTCCCCGAGAGTTTCCCGCACAGCGGCCCACAGCTCGGCCCATGGATCCCCCGCCAGGGTCAGACCCGCCGTCGGCAACAGGGCTTGGAATCCCAGCCCATCCCCCACAAGGGTCTGGCGACGGCCTTCGCGATCCACCCAGGACACCCGGTGCAGGTTCGGGGCCAGACCCGCCCAGCGGCCGATGGCACCCGGGGGATCCGGCTGCAGGGCGTAGGGCTCGGCGACGGCCCAGTGTGCGCACCAATCCCCCGCCAGCGCCTTCGACGGCAGGAGCAGCAGATGGTGTTTCCAAGGCTCACCGGCTTGCACGGGCTCGGGGCAGCGCACCTGCCATGCCTGCTCCGGCGCCGAAGCCAGGGCCGCCAAGGTTCCCAGCGACTGCTCACGAATCTCCCGCCATTCCTCCGCCGGCACCGCCGCGAACGGATCGGGGCCGAGGTACAGGTCGAGCCAGGCGTCGCGGAACCCCTCGCCCACCCAGCACAGGCCGAATTCGGAGTGGCGTACAAGCACCGAGTGCAGCGGCTGCGTCACCGCCTTCGTCCCATCGAGCAACTCGAGCTCGAATCCTTGCCCGATGTACGAAGCAAGCTGCACGCGGTGGCCCCAACTCGAACCCGCCACGGCCTCCCCGGGCACATAGAGCCCGTCGAACGCCAGGAACAAGTTCTCGAGCAGCGCGCTGTCGTGTACGGACAACTGCCCATCCGGTCCGATCAGGCGCGCGCGGTTCCAAGGGGTTGCCCCGAGGTTCTGGAATTGGCGCAAGCGCTCGAGCCGCTGGCTGGGAAAGGGGTTTTCGACCCCCAAACGCACCGGGCAACCTTCCACTGCGGACAACCAACGCTCCAGATCGGCGAAGAACGCGGGGGCCAGGGTCAGGCGCCCCGCGCCGGGATGTTGCACCTGGTTGCGCCCGGTGATGCGCACTGTGTGCCGGCCGTTTTCGCCGAAGTCGAGCAGCAGCGCCGGAAAGCGGCCCAAGATGCGGCCCCGTTCGGGCAACGCTGCATCCGCCGCCACACCGACGATGCGAAGGTCGCTGGAACATTGCTGCAGCGGCTCCGAATCGCGGAGGGTGGCCTGATGCAGACTCGGCCCGAGGGCGTATTGGACCGTCACGGACTGCAACGGCCCGGACCAGGGCTCCTGGGGCCCGGCCAGCAGGGCCAGGAAGGCGCAAATCACGGGGACGGTCATGGGCGACCTTAATAATGGTCCCCCGTCGGGCCCTTCGGAATCATTTTCCGGAATGGGGGTCGGTTGGACCAATTTGGGCTGAGGTTCGGCGCCGAGTTGGCCGACCAGAAGGGCAGCGGACCCCTCCGCACGTTTCCCGATCGAACGGTAATCATGTCCCGAGCCCTCCTCTCCTGCGTGGCCCTGTTGGCCCTGGCTGCCTGCCAAAACACCAAAACCGCGGCGAGCATCGATCCGGCCCAACAGGCCGCGATCCACGTGCCCAACGTGACCTTCACCCCCGATGTGTGGGAAACCGCCGGCTCCGAACTGATGCCGACGCTGAAGATCACCACTCCGCCGCACAACGAACGCGTGACCTATCGCTTCGAGTACGAAGGCGATGGCAGCGTCGAACTGCCCAACCCGATCACCCTCGAGCCGGGTCAGAACCAACTGAACATCACCAGCCCCTTCCGCACCCAGGGCGTCAGCGAAACCGCCCAAGGCATCGTGCGCGTGGTCTGGACCCACCCGATCGTCGGCGAAAAGACCGTCGGCTCCTGGACCGTGGTGCAGCGCCCCTCGATCCTCCAGGAGATGCGTGTCGCCCGCGCCGATTCGCTGGTGGACAACGAATCCTGGGATTGCACCTACGCGATCACCGTCGAGATGGATCCGGTGGAAGAGTGGGTGGACCAGAGCATCGCCGTGCATCGCGACGTCTTCTTCGAAGCCGCTTGCAACGCCGGCGAAACCGGCCCGGTCATCCAGGTCTTCGCCAACGTCAACATCGACGACTACGCGTCCTTCCCGCGCGAACTGGTGCCCGAAGGCCCCTACAAGGCCTACGTGGTCTGCGTCAAGCGTCCCCGCATCCCGAGCCGCAAGCGCCCCTTCCTGCAAGTGCGCGCCCGCACCGGCGGTGACGAAGTCGAACGCTTCCTGAAATTGCCCTTCTGATCGCCCGGCACGATTCCGCCAGGCCATTCACAAGAGTTCTACGGCGCGCGGCCCGTTCCCCATGGGGAACGGGCCGCGCCTTCTTTTGTTTCCAGCCGAACCTACTGCCGTTCGTACGCGCCCATGTCGACCACCGGCGCCGGGCCGACGCCGGTATCCGGGGTGGCCGGATCGTCGTGCAAGCGCGGCATTCCATCGAGGTCATACAGGATGCCGCCAGGGATCGCCGTGTTGTCGCCAGCATCGATGCAAGGCGACAGGGCCGACAGGCGGTAATCGCTACCGGGCAGCACGAAGAGCGGGTTGTCTTCGATGCAGCCGGGGTAGTTGGAAGGATCCGGAAGGTCCTCGCCGGCAGCCGCAGGACCAAAAATGCCCTTGATGCAGGAGTAGGACACGTCCAGGTTGCCATGCAGCTGCTCGCGGGAGTACCCGATCAGGTCGGACAGGGTCACGTGGTTGTCCCAGAAGACGCTGTTTTCAACGGTGATGTGAGCGCCGGGTCCGATGGTCTCCATGCCCGCGAACTTCTTCGCGTGGTTCTGGACAAATGTGCAACCCACCACGTGAACTTCGTGCCCTTGGTAGGAATACGCCACGATTCCGGCCCCGAAGCCACCGCCTTCGGGGTACGGATCGTTCGGCAGGGTCACCGCCGTATTCCCCTGAAACAAGCAATTCACGACGAGGGCATCACTGAAGGTCAGGAAGCCACTGCCTAGGTGCGCGGTGTTGTTCACAAACTCGCAGTCCTCGACCACCGCCGGCACCCAGGTAGTGATCCCTGCGCCATACCCGAGCGCCGAACCACTCACGTAGAACGAGTAGGCCCGGTTGTTCTCGAATCGGCTGCGACGCACCACCAGGTTCCCGGTTCCGGTCGCATAGATACTCGTGCCGTCCCCGTCGCCTCCAGAGCTCGAGATGCTCTTCGCATGGTTGCCATAGAAGGAGCAATCGGCGACCTGCACCTGACTCGTTCCATACATGGCGATACCCGCGCCGGCCCCGCCGTGCACGAAGTTGAAGTCAAAGCTGCAGTTTTCGACCTGGGCAACACCGTCGAAAACGAAGATGCAGCCGCCCGAGCCGAACGCAGCCAAGTTGTGATGGAACTGACAATTGCGCACCGTCACGTTGCCCGCGTTGGCGTAGATACCCCCGCCATTCATCAACGGGTCCCAAGCCCCCGTTCCGACGGGCCCGATCGCGCCATTCGAGATCTCGAACCCGTCGACCACCGTGCCCACCGCACACCCCGAGACGTCGAGGATGTGACCACTGTTGGCGGTCTGGATGTTCCAGCCGGTGGGCCAGTTGGTGAGGATGTCATCCTGGCCGATATCTCCGCTCAGGTGCGAAACGTGCAGGGCGGGATCCCGTTGGGATAGCTGCGTCTCGGTGCCCACGAACCCTCCGTAGAGGCGGGCACCCGACGGCACGACGAAACTCACCGACGCATCGCTTGTCGAAGGCGTATAGAGCCCTTCCGCCACCCAGATCTGATCGCCCGAACCCGCCACGGCCAAAGCGCCCTGCAAACCCGCGAACGCGTTGCCCCAAGAGGTGCCGTTACCGGTGCCAGCGCCCGACGGAGTCACGTACCAGACCGTGATGGGTTTGCTCGCCACCACGTGCGCGGCGGGCCCGCGTCGGACCTGGGAGACCGCGGCGATCTGGGGAGCAAGGGGCAACAGAGCAAGGGTGGTCAGAAGCATAAGGGGTCCTGGGCAGAGGGTTTCCGTCAGCGTAGGGGTCGCCGTGGAAACAGGGGATTACCGAACGGTAACCGCCGCGAACAGCCCCGGTTTGGGCCGACCGGCTGACACCCCACGATGACCGATCCGAAGGGGCGCTTGGGATCCAGCCAGGGTGGGGCCGAATCCCCCGGCCATTCAGGCTAGGGGCGACCCCGGGGAATGCCACGGACCTCGCTCTTTGGGATCAGACCCGGCTCCGAATCCATGTTGGCGAGGGTGGGACGCGGGAATCGCTCCAACACCATCCACCCGCACCTGGGAGCCTTTGGCCCCCCACGAGAGGCCCTTGGCTGCGTCCTTCGCCCCATCGGGTTTAATGGCGCCATGAGAACCCCCGCCAACCCCTCCCGTCGTTCATTCCTCAAGGGCAGCCTCGGCCTCGGTGCCGTCGCTACCGGCCTTGCCGCCTGCCAGACCATTGGGACAGCCCGCCCGCGCGGCAAGGACCAGCAGTACATGGGCGACTTCGCTGCGGATCCCCTGCCGACGATCCGTATGGGATTCATCGGGGTCGGGGCGCGCGGCAGCGGGCACGTGGCGCAAATGATGATGATGGAAGGCGTCGAGATCGTGGCCCTGTGCGACGTGGACGAAGATGCGCTCGGCCGTTCGGCCAAACGCTGCACCGATGCGGGTCGTGCGCAGCCGGCGCTCTTCGGCAACGATGAGATGGACTTCCTGCGCATGTTGGAGGAAGTGCAACTCGATGCGGTGCTGATTTCGACCCCCTGGCGCTGGCACGCGCCGATGGGCATTGCCGCGATGGAAGCCGGCGCGCACGCTTTCCTCGAAGTGCCGATGGCGCCCACGCTCGAAGAACTTTGGGATCTGGTCGACACGTCCGAGCGCACCCGCCGCCATTGCATGATGATGGAGAACGTGTGTTATGGCCGCGAGGAGATGCTCTTCCTGAACATGGTGCGGCAGGGCGTGATTGGCGAGCTGACCCACGGCGAAGGCGCGTACATCCACGACCTGCGGTGGCAGATGAAGGAGGTCGACCACAGCGAGGGCAAGTGGCGCGTGGCGCACCACGTGAAGCGCAACGGCAACCTCTACCCGACCCACGGGCTCGGTCCGATCGCGCAGATGATGGGGCTCGAGCGCGGGCAGGACCGGATGGAGCGGCTCGTGTCCTTCAGCTCGCCCGCCTTCGGCCGGGCCCTGCAGGCCCAGCGCGACTTCCCCGCCGACCATCCGCGCAACCAGCAGACCTACCAGTGCGGCGACATGAACACATCGATCATCAAAACCGCGCGCGGGCGCACGGTGTTGGTGCAACACGACACCACTTCGCCGCGGCCCTACACGCGCCTGAACCTGATCTCGGGCACCACCGGTACCCTCGCCGGTTTCCCGACGCGGGTCGCGCTCGATCCGGAAGGCAAGGGGGCGCATCAGTGGTTGCAGACCCAGGAGGAACTGGCGCCGATCTACGAGCGCTACGAACACCCGCTCTATCGGCGCGTGGGCGAAGAGGCGGTCAAGGCGGGCGGCCACGGCGGAATGGACTTCATCCTGTTGTGGCGCATCGCGTACTGCCTGCGCAACGGCGAGCCGCTCGACCAGAACGTCTACGAAGGCGCGGCTTGGAGCGCCGTTTCCGCGCTGAGCGAGGCCTCTGTCGCCGCCGGTGGAGCCCCGCAGCTGTTCCCGGACTTCACCCGGGGCAACTGGACGGGCACGCAGCACCTGCAAGTGGTGAGTTGAGCCGATAGACCCGGCAGCGGCCCACCCGCCGCCGCCGGGCGAGGCCCGCACACGGCGAGACATGCGCCGGTCGTGCGGCAATCGGGTTCGGGGCCCGGGGGAAATCCTCCCGGCATCCCCGCCCACACCACCGGGCTGACGGGTCCGTACCTCGCCCACTCCACCAGGCTGACCGATCCGTACGTCGCCCACTCCACCGATCCTGCGAGCCCGTACCTCGGCGGATCGGCAAGTTGAGGTTCCCTCGCGTGGAAGAACCTTCGACTTCGAGACCAACCCCACGTCCGGCATGAAATCCAGCGGGCCCGGATCCCTTGGGGGAATCCGGGCCCGTCGCTTTTCCAGGCTCCGTGGCCTTCAGGGTTCGAGCGTCACCTCGGTCACTTCTCCCTTCTTGACCTCGACTTCCCGGGGTTGCGCCGTGCTCGTCTCCCCGTCTTCGAGCCCGATGCGCGCGGTCCCGACCTGCGAGACGCGCCACTTGCCCGGAGCGAGGTTCTTGAACTTCGCCTGACCCCGTTCGTCGGTCACGGTGGTGTTCTGCGACTTGGGCGAGGGGGGCGTTTCCCCTTCCTCCGAGTTTTCTTCCGGAAGCAGCTCCGCCCGCAGCACCACGTGCCGCGCGGGCTCCCCTGCGTCATTGAGCACAGTGACCACCAACTGCCCGCCGCGCCGCGCCACCAACTCGATGCCTTCCCGGTGGGCACCGATCGGGATCGTAAGCGGCTCGCTCTTGGCATCCTCATAGTCGCCGCCCGCCGCGATGATCACGATGGGCTCCCCGGCCAACACGCCCCGCAGGCGGAAGCGGCCGAGTTCGTCGGTGACCACCGGCCGGCGATCGCCCTCCGTTCCGCTGCCGAGCACCATGGTGCCGCCATCGCCCCCCATGATCGCAATGCTGACCATGGTGCGGGTGGTGGTGGCCTGCTTCTTCTCAGCGCGCACCTTCAGCCCCGGCACGGGATGCCCCTCGGCGTCCAACACGCGGCCGGCCACAACCGCCACGACCAGGTCCTCGGTAAAGGTGTTCTCCCCCGGAACGATATCCAAGGCGTATTCCGCCGGCATCGCCCGATCGGGGTGCGTGACCGTGGCGATGTAGGCGCCGGGCTCGACGCCGGTCAGTTCGTAGGCTCCGTTGGCATCGGTTCGGCCCGAAGGCCCGCCCCCCATCATCATCGAAAGGGCCATATCGGCTCCCATCTCGCCGGACCCACCGGACTTCTCTTCCCGCAGGCTGATCACGGCACCCGCCAAGCCCGCACCATCTTCGCGCAAGACGCCGGTCAGCCGGGCGAGGGTCGGCGCCACGATTTCCACCTCGGTGGTTTCCCCCTCGAGGATCGTGGCGCGGCTGGCTCCGGCCGGCACACGGTCATCGAAGTTGGCGAACACCACACCGAAACCTTCCGCGGTCTGGGCGGGTTTGCCCAGCCACAGTCGATAGTCGCCCGGATTCAGGTGTTCGAAACGCACGATGCCTTGCGCGTTCGTGGTTTGCTGAAGCGAATCCTCGCCGCCAATGGCCCCCCCCACCGCCACGCGGATCTGGTTGCCTTGTTCGCCTTGTTTCGGGTTTCCACAGTGCACCTGGCGCCCCGCAACGGGTTTGCCATCGGCGTCCTTGACCGTCACGAGGAATCCGCCGCCGGCGAACAGCTCCGCAACCAGGGGAGCGGCCCCATGGGCCAGCGGATCGACGCCCTCCAACTTCAGCCGCGCGAAGTCCTTATGCGTCACCCCGACCTGGCAGTCGCGGCCGCGTTCGAATTGCACCTGGGCGATGCCATCCTCACCGGTTTCCGCGCTGAAGGTCCGCGCGTCGAAAGGCGAATCGATGACATCGAATTGGGGAAGCGCCTGACCCGTTCGGACTTTGACCGTGGCGCCTTTCACGGGCAGACCCGTGCCAGCCGCCTTCACCAGCACCTGCAACCGCGGCGCCGGTTGCAGAGCCACCGTACCCAAATCGACCACCGAGCCCTTGACCGGTTGGATATCGGGGATCGTGTGCGTGTCGTAGCCATCGGCGCGCACTTCGACCTTGAGTTTGCGGTCGTAGCGGGCCAGCTGCAGAACCTCGAACGAGCCACCCGGATGCGGCGCGTTCGAAGCCTCATCAAATGCCTCCCACTCGTCCCACTCGGCCGGCATGACCTTGAAATCGGCCAACGGCTGCCGCGTCACCGCGTCGACTACCTTCATGCGCAGCCCCGACGCGCTGCGCCACTGCAGGCGCACGGTTCCAGCATTGGAATCTACCACGAGCGGATCGCTCAGGTACGCCCCCTGGCTCATCCAGAACTCGTCTTTGTCCTTGCCCTGGATCACCCCCAGGCGATAGCGCGCATTCGGATGCAACCCGCGCAGCTCGAACGTGCCATCAACGCCCACAGGAAAGTGACTCGCGCCGACAGCCATGCCCGCGGCCGCATCACCAAGGGCCTCGGCCGCGCTGCCCCCCCCCTCGATGTTCGCCCGCACCCACAGATCCGAAGGGGCCTGCTCGGGCATTCCTTCGACGGCTCCACGCAGGGTCAAACCATCTTCGAGGGTCCAAAGCAGTCCTCCCTGGTAGAGCCCCGTCGGCATCTCCCCGGTCAACACCCGATCGCGGTGTACCGGAGCCTTCAAGTGCACACGCCAAGCACCGGGCTTGAGCGTATCCAGCCGGAACGAGCCATCCGGCCCCGTTTCCGCCTGCCCCTGCACGTTGCCATCGATCGCCAGGAAAAAGCCACCTTGCGACTGCTCCAGCGGCAGGATCCGCACCCCCGGAATGCCCGCTCCGCGCACATCCACCACGCGCCCCTCGAGCACCATGGCCGGGTGCAGCACGATTTCGCCCAGGTCCCACACGCCCGATTCCGGCCAGGTGTCTTTGTGCGTCTGGCTCAAAAGGCCCGCCTTCTCGATGCGCAGGTTCCCGCGTCCCCCCGGTTCGCACATCAGCGTGAAGCGACCTTGCCCGTTGCTCTGCCCTTCGGGAGTCTCTTCCTTGGCGAGCAGGAACATGCCGAAGTCGTCATCACCCGACTCCTGCCGGCGGAAGAAGAGTTCCGCCCCCACCACCGGCTTGCCCGCCTCATCGATCAAGCGACCGGTGACGGCGATCTGATCCTCATTGCGTCCTTGGGCTTCGGTCCGCGTAGGCACGGGCATGTCCGAAGTCGGCGCCGCCTGGGCCCCCAACTCGCGTTCCCCCGTCTGCACGAGCGTTTCGCTGCCCTGCAACGCCGACTCATCCGTCTCCGGCCCCGGCAACGTTTCACCCGGGCCACTCGATGCCACCTGCAAACCGCCCCCCTCGGGTTCCCCGTCGGGCGACAAGGTCAGGAACCAGGTGAGACCGATACCGGCGACGAGCGCCACGATGAGGAGCAGTGTTTTGGGGGACATGGCAATCGAATACGACCTCGGTAGTATAGACGTTGGCGCGGGGTTCGCCATTTCTTCAAGGCCGCCCCATTCGCAGCGCTTCCGCCGTTCCCACCGCTTGGCCCACCGCCTGACAAGGCCCGCCCGCGGCCGTATGCTGAGCCCATGCAAGCACTTGCAACCCTGCTCCGGCCCGTGCACCAGCTCAACCGCCGCCTGGCGGGGCTGGCGGCCGTGTGCACGTTGCTGATGGTCTTGATCGGTGCTTACAACGCTCTTGCACGATTCACGGGCAAGTACCTGGGCCTGGCCCTGACTTCGAACGCCCTCGTCGAGTTGCAGTGGTACCTCTTCAGCCTCGTGTTCTTGCTGGGCGCCCCCTACGCCCTGCACTTGGGCGCCCACGTTCGGGTGGACGTTCTGTACGAACGCCTCTCCCCACGCGCCCGGGCCTGGATCGATCTGCTGGGAACCCTGTTCCTGCTGCTGCCCTTCTGCGCCCTTGGCATCTGGGCCTCCTGGCACTTCACCGCCGATTCGATCGCTGCTGGCGAGCGCTCGAACGACCCCGGCGGGTTGCTGCGTTGGCCGATCAAGCTGATGGTGCCCATCGCCTTCGCCCTGCTTTTCCTTCAGGGCTTGGCCGAACTCGCGCGACATGGATCGGTGATCCTCGGCCGCCCGCTGCCCGACGAACCCGGTGAGGATCCGCACTTCGGATGACGGACTCCCCCTGGTGGATCATGTTCGTGGTGCTGTTCGCCCTGATCTTCTCAGGGTATCCCGTGGCATTCGCCCTGGGCGGCACGGCCGTCGCGTTCGCCTTCCTCGGCGTGCACTGCGGCTTCTTCACGTGGACCTACCTGGAGCTCTTCCCCGAGCGCATGTTCGGCATCATGTCGAACCAGGTACTGCTGGCGGTGCCCTTCTTCATCTTCATGGGCACGCTGCTGCAGCGCTCGCGGCTCGCGGAAGACCTGCTGCGCACCATCGGCATGCTGTTCGGCCCCGTACGCGGCGGCCTGGGCCTCGCGGTAGTGCTCGTCGGTTGCCTGCTGGCCGCCGCCACCGGGGTGGTCGGCGCATCGGTGGTTGCCATGGGCGCCATCAGCCTGCCGGTGATGCTGCGGTATGGCTACTCGCCGCCGCTTGCCACCGGTGTCATCTGCGCCTCCGGCACCCTCGGACAGATCATCCCCCCCAGCATCGTGCTGGTGGTGCTGGCGGACCAACTCGGCGCGAGCGTCGGCGACCTCTTCCGCGGCGCCCTGCTGCCCGGCCTGCTGCTGACCGCCCTCTACGCGATCTACCTGCTGGTGCTCGCCTGGTGGAAACCAGCCCTGGCCCCGGCCCTACCGGAATCCGAACGCCCCGAGGGCAAACGCGCCCTGCTCGTCGCGAGCCTGCGCGTGATGCTGCCGCCCCTGGCCCTCATCCTGGTAGTCCTCGGCAGCATCTTCCTCGGCGTCGCCACGCCGAGCGAAGCCGGCGCCCTGGGTTCGCTCGGCGCCATGATCCTGGCCGCCCTGCACCGCCGCCTGGACCGCAAGGCCCTGGGCGAGAGCATGCAAGAGACCATGCGCCTGACCACGATGGTGCTCTTCCTGCTGGTCGGCGCCACCGCGTTCACCCTCGTGTTCCGCGGGCTCGACGGGGACCTGCACGTGCGCGCCGCCCTGACCGACCTGCCCGGTGGACGCGTCGGCCTACTGCTCGCCACCAACCTGGCGGTATTCATCCTCGGCTTCTTCATCGACTTCTTCGAGATCGCGTTCATCCTCCTCCCCTTGCTCGTGCCCGCCGCCCGGGAGCTCGGCCTGCAAGACCAGGAGATGGTCTGGTTCGGTGTGATGATCGCCATGAACCTGCAGACCTCCTTCCTGACCCCGCCCTTCGGGTTCTCGCTCTTCTACCTGCGGGGGGTGACCCCGTCCTCCATTGGGACATCCGTGCTCTATCGGGGTGTGGTACCCTTTATCCTGCTGCAACTCATCGCCTTGGCCTGCGTGATCGCCTTCCCCGGCCTGGTGACCGCCCTGCTGTGACCATGTCCCCCGACGCCCCGGCCATCACCCTGCGCAACGCCTGGGCCATCGCCGTCCTGGCGCTGTTGCACGGCCTGGTCTACTTCGTGCTTCTGCCCCACTGGATGGGCGAAGACGAACCGTGGCACCTCGAAAACGTGATCCTCGTTTCGGACGGTTACGGACTGCCCGGTGGGTACGAGTTCAAGGCTTCGGACCGCGATCTAGCCCCCCTCTCGGTGCTGCAAGCGCGGCGGCGCTTCGGACACGCGGACTTCGAGACCATCTCGGCGGTGGAACGTTCGATCCTGGATTCCATGCGGGACAAGGGATATTGGCGCAGGGTGGATTGGCTTGGCCGCGATGACAGCGTCGAATCGTTCGACGAAGTCGAGTACGCCATCACCGCCGCGCACCAGCCCCCGCTCTACTACTTCGTGACAGCCCCACTGTTGTGGCTGTTTCCACATGCAGAAGCGCGCTTCCAGCTGCTTCTGGTACGTTTCTTTTCACTTTTTCTGTTCATGGGCGTCGTGCTGTGCACCTGGTACGCCGCCAGCCGCGCGTTTCCGCAGGGTCCCGGCGCCATGCTGACCACCCTGCTCGTCGCCTTCTGGCCGATGAGCGCACGCGGCGCCGCCGTCGTCAACAACGATGTGCTCACGCGCTTCTGGGTAGCCCTCGCCTTCGCCGTCGCCGCCTATTGGCTCACGCGGCCCGATTCCGCGAGCGCCTCCGCCGAAGCCGAAGTGAGCAACGAATCACGCGCCCAAGCACACATCGGCACCGCCAACCCGGCCCTCCTCGCAGCGAACTCCGTGTCCCACGCCGAAGTCACTCCGGGATCCGGCGCCAACCCTGCACGTTCCCGTGCCCTGCGCCGCTGGGCCCCCGCCGCCGCCCTCGTGTGCATCGCCGCCCTCGGCCTGTTCACCAAAACCTCGGGCGCCAGCGCTGCGGCCATCGTGATCTTCGCCGTCCTGCTGCACCCCTCCTCCTGGAAACGCATGCGCGGCACCGCGCTCCTGCTGCTCGGCCTCGGTGCCGTCATTGCCGCCGCCGCCAGCGTCTGGATCGCCTCCCACAACCCCGGCGTCACCCTCAACCTCAAGGACCTGGCAACGCGCCTGAAGGAAGGTTTCTCCGCCGAGAACATCGCCGACCTGCGCAGCACCCTGATCGGCCGCTTCAACTGGGAAAGTCGCCCCCTCACCCCCGACTGGAGCCCCGCCATCGGCCTGGGCGCGCTGATCCTGTTCGCCCTCGGAATCGCCGGCGCTCTGCTGCGCCGCCCCTGGCTGCGCGCGCGCCTCTTCTGGCTCGCCTTCGGCACCGGCGCCGCGCAACTCATCCTGATGGCCTTCCGGGGCGTCAGCCGCGGCCGCTACCTGATGCCGGTCGCCCCCGCCCTCGCGCTTATGCTCGTAGTCGGCCTGTTCGCGCTGCTGCCCGCCCGCTGGCAACGCCCCGTGGCCATGCTCTTCCTCGTCGCCCTCGTCACCTTTGACGGGTACTTCGTCTTCCACGGACTAGGCCGCGAAGCCTGGCTGAACTGGCGCTGGTAATGACGTCGCGCATCCCGTTCATCCTGCTGGCCGGCCTGATCGGCTCGTTCCTGCTGATCACCGCGCTCGGCAAGGAGGTCGCCGACCTCGACATCCGCGTGTCGATCCCGCGCACGCCTACGGGCAAGACGTTCCTCAACTTCCCCCCGGGCCAGCTCTTCCGCTGTGACTTCCAGGACCTGCAGCGCATCGACCTCAAGCTGATCCAACAGGGCGGCGAACGCGAGCCCGAGCTTGTGCTCGAACTGCGCCGCGTACCCGAGGATCAGCTCGAGCGCTTCGCCTCCCAACCCGTGCTGCGCAGCGCGAAGATGGAGTGGACCGGCGACGGCAAGGGCCCCGACTGGGCCGTCTTCCGCTTCGACCCCGTGCCGAATTCCAAAGGCGGGCTGTTCCATCTGCGCCTGCTGCCCGCCCAAGGCCGCGAACTCAGCAACTGGGCCCCCTTCGTCAGCATGCGCTCGACCCTGGGCACCTTCGCCCCCTGGGGCCCGGTCGTGCGCACCCAAGATGTGCAGGTCGAATTCCAAAGCCCCTTCTGGGACCTCGCCTGCCTCGCCTTCGGCGCCGACGGCCTCGACGCCGCCGCCGCGCACAGCTACGTGGACCTCTTCGAAGTGCCCGAAGACGGCTCCGAACCCAAACTCGTGCGCCAAGGCGAACTGCACCACCAGGGCCCCATCGCCTCCGGCTACGCCTTCTTCCTCTTCGACCCGATCCCCGAGTCGCGCTGGAAACGCTACCGAGCCGTCCTGCACATGCCAAAAAACGGCCGCATCGTCGGCACCGATTCCGGCCCTGCCTACCTCGCCTACCACGGCCTCGGCGAAGTCTCCCGCGAACTCGTCGGCCAAACCCTCGGCCCCAACCTCCTCCCCGGCCGCGACCTGATCTTCCGCGCCTACGGCGAAGACGGCCTGCCCTCCAATTGGGCCCTGCTCAAAAAGCGGGGTGCCTCGGGACGCTTCCTACTGGCCTTGGTGCTTTGGTCCTTGGCTGCTGGGCTTGCGCTGCATGCGCTCGTAGCAGCTCGTTCGCAAAGGCCATAGTGCGACCAACGGCCCAGGGATACGGCCGCAGAGACTCTACCCGCCCTCTGACGCTCCGAGCTCAGCCGCGTCTTCCGCTATGCGGTTAGTCGATCAGCACGTGCAGTCTGCCCGCTTGATCCGTGCGAACGGGGTAGGATTTTCGAGTGCCACCCACAATCACACTCACCGTTTTCAACGCTAAGGGAACGCGATCCAACCGGAAATCCCTACGCCCGACCGATGTGATCTTTGCTATGGGAGGCCTCCCTTTCCACGGAAGTGAAAAGGCGGATGGATCGATAGAGTACTGCAATTCCCAACGTCCATTTTCAGGCACACTCGAACTCGGCCCCACATGAACTTCGAGCACGCCCTGGGGAGGGCTGCAATCTGTGCCGGGAGCAAACAAGTCAACAACATGCCCCTCGGACTCCCAACGATTCACATGGCGAGTCATCACCAACAAGGCCACCGGGGCTGGCATACCGGCTGGCAATGAGTAAACCCCATCTTTCGACAATCCAATACGCTGTTCTGCGTCTCCGAACAGTACGGTGAACGACGCAGGGTCTCTATACACAGGCTCAATCCAATAGTCGTTTCGATCGACGCCCTCCGACCAAACTCGTCCTCGCAATGCATCAACGCCCATCCATTCCCCGCGCCATTGCAATTGGATCTGCTGCCCTGCGCGAGCCTCTACGAGGACTCCAAGCCCAGGCTCGCCCGCTGCATTCAGTTGCAGCCATGACCAATCCCTGGGACCGACCAGATAGTTCCCTGGCGGCACAGACACTCCCAGTAGGGTCGAGTCTTGGCCGTCGGAAACAAACGCAAATCGGTTGAAACCTTGTGACAATGCGTCGATGCGGGGGGGCAATTGTGGAACGCCTGCAATCTGCAGCGAGCAAAATGCAGCCTTTGCGACGACTGTTGCTTGATAGTTCCCATCCGTCTCCAAGAAATCGGCACTGCCCACCTCGATCGATTCTCCCGCCCATTGCAGGTCAATCCGATATTTTCCTTCGGGCACCGGAATTGCCCGAATCCATCCATCCTGCGGTGCGTCCAGTTCCCCTTCGTAGATCTGCTCGCCGGTCTTGAGATCTTGAATCCTGACCAGGTCCGCGACGGCGTCTCCACTGCCATAGACCAGCCTTAACGATCCAACTGGCCTCCCAGACTCAGGGACGAGTTTCAAGTCGGTCACTCCCCCAGGCTCTAGATTAAGTGCTGGGTTTGTGACGGTAAGGTCTTGATACCCGTCGACCCGAAAGACGATGCGATCCAGATAATCTGTCGATTCGGGATGCATCCAGGACTTGATCTCCACGAGCCCGCCTACGGCATTGATGGACTCCCAAGGACGATGGGTCGCCCAAGCCCCTCCCTGATGCCAGAATGTCTCACTGTGCCACTTCACTTTTGACCCCGCGAACACGCCCCCAGGTTGGTCCGCACACAACAAGCGAAACCTCCATGCCCCTCTACTGAGTAGCGCCGTCAACGTTCTCGCAACACCGGGGTCACGATTGTCACCCAATCGCAGAAGTGTTGTCCGATTCGCGATCAGTGCTTCGTCGGTCTCTAGACCCTCGGTTTCTACGAAGCCATGTGGGGAATCGGAAGCAAGGAGGACTGCCAGGGGCCTCCCGGAATCCACCGGGACGTTGATGACTCCGTCTGCCTGGGTCTGCCAAGAAGAATCCAACTCAATGGGCCAATCTCCCGTCCGAATCTCCACATGCAAGCCCGCGATGGGCTGCCGGCTTTCCCTATCGAGGAACAGAATCCGTTCTTCTTGCTCGGGAATGGTAAATCTGCGCTTCTCGCCAGGTTCGACCCACTGCCACGCCGTCTGCCCTTGATTGTTCCGGGCTCTGAACAGCCCTCGTGCAGCCATGGGTAACTCTACAGTTCCATTTACGCTTCCCCTTCCTACGAGCAAGCCCTCATCGGAAGTATTGGGCAGGCCTTCGCCCAGGTATTCAAAGACTTCTGCTGCCTCGGCCGGTGCCCCGGAAGCGGTGAGTACTTCAAAAACCGTGACTTGACTTGGCTTCAACAAGATGCGGATTCGCTCGCCCATCGCCCGAGTCGGGTCAACGATGACAACCTGATCCTCATACCTACGAGCTGCGAAACTCACCTCCACCGGATCAGTCGAGCCGGGGTCCAAGATGAGTGTCGTCTCTTCCAATTCAATCTCGACCCGGCCCGCTGAGCACCGCACCTGTGCCATCACAGGCTGGTGACAAGTCGCGTCCAATACCTCGAACACCACCCTGGTCGCACCTAGAGGGATCTCTACTCTTCGGCTTACGTTCGGTTCGACGGCTCCTGCCTCGACTCCCTCCACTCTTGGTGATTCGGCTCCCTCCCCTTTTGGCACCATCGAGCGCGATGAAGGCGTGCTTCGAGGCCACGACCAGAGAACTAGCCCCACGGCCACTGCCAGTATCCCCAGAACCCTCGGTGAGCGTGTTTTCTTCATTCGGACTTACTCCACACTACTGGCATACTGATTGAGCTTGCGCCCACATCGCTCAATGCACTATTGGACTGACATCCTTCGCGATCCGGACCGAGGACCCATCACTCGTAGTACCCGGTACTAGAATCATGCTGCCACTAAGAAGTACCATTCGGTTGCCCGGAGTTCATCTCGAGGATCGACCGCTTCCCGAAGTTGCAGAAGCACCAGACGTCGCTGAGTTGCCATCCGTTTCGATCTCTGTAGTGCTCCCCTGGAGTCAAGCCACGGACAGTGCTTGTTGGGAACAGTACTCACGCGGGCTGAGGGAGCCCAGCGATTGATGCGATCGCCCGTGGCCTAACCAACGGACCCAGCGAGCGATGACCCGCTTGGCCTCAGCGAAAGAGGCAAAGCGGTTCTATAGTGCCCCCCTCGGAAGGTAGGCCCCCCTTAAGACCCGCCCATCGGGTCCAATGGAGACCTTAGACCCAAGAAAGACGACCTGGACAACGTCCAGCGCTGGACCGCCAAACGCCGTGTGGCCCTGTTCCTGACTTGCTAGTTGGGCAAAGTGGGGCTCGTGCGACACATCCCTTACGCCGGACGGTTACAACCAATGGAGGGGCCTAGCACATCAATCGAGCAAGCCGAGATCTAACTGCTCGCCCGTGTGCAACCGGTACTTGCCAACTAGAGTTGTTTCTCCAGAACTATCCCACAAGTAGATCTCGTATTCCCCTGGCGGTACTGGCTCGATAGAGACTATGGCACTGTCGGCCCCTCTAGCCATATAGACAACGGTGCCTGCCCGTCCGACCTGCACGACTTTGAGCACACGCGCGGTATTCGCTGTGATTCTACCGGGCTCTAAGAAATCACGATCCAAAACGAAACTAACTTCGGAGCTGCCTAATTCGACATTATCGACAATGCATGGAAAACGAGACTCTTTTGGGTAAACAATCGCGATGGGAACCGTGTCGGCCACGTCGTGATCTAAGAAAGCAACAAACCGGCCATCCGAATTCGTCCTTCGACTCTCACTCAAACTACCCTGCGCACCAGGCTCACCCATCCAAAGTCCAACCTTGGCGTTATGGATTGGCTTTCCCTGCTCATCAACCACTCGCCCGAATATCGTATGCGAGTTTGATAGAACGAAATCTCGCTCCATTCCTGAAGTGAATTCGAACTTTGACCACGCCTGCCCTCCACCGGCATAGTCTCGGACATGAACCCGCAGTACCGAAGGCGACAGCTTCTTGAATTCATAAGTGCCATCCTCCAGTGAAACGCACTTTCGCTCCATGCCGGTATCGCTTGTTAACGTGACCAAAGCACCAGACACGGGTTCGTTGCCCTTTGTAACAATCTGCCCCTTTAACACAAGCTCAGCTCCAAGCAATGCGTCAGCCACAATGTGTCTACCTTCCCCTGATGGATGCACCTGAACCAGTTTGGTCCAATCGCCGAAGCCCTTCGCGCTAATGTTGATTCTCTGATAGTCGTAGCCGATGTTCTCTACACTGTAATTACCCTCCGAATCTGTTTCCACACGTCTAGGACTTGCTAGTGGGTACATGGCCCCTTCGTATACCTCTCCTTGAGAGGGGTTGGGTTTGCCAACAGTCACAACCGCACCGTTTATGGGTTCCCCAGTTTCCTCATCCCTAACGGTCCCTCGAATAGACCCGCCACCACGGCGCATCTGCAATGTAACTGCGGGCTTCTTACTTGATATCATTCTCCGGGATGAGGGAATGTAGCCGTCTGCACTCGCCTCTACATACATGTCCGCTTCCAATGGCCGCACGCCAATCTTGCCAAGTAGATTGGTCCTTCCTACGCTGACGCCAACGTCATACCTTCGAAACAATCTACTAACACGCACAGTGGCATTCACTATTGGCGAACCAGCTTCATCCAAGACCGTGACAAATCCAACGTCTTCCGAAATCTGAAGCCACGCCTCAGATAGTTCGTTAGCCTTCACTCCCAGGGCCTGCTTCTCCAGCGAGGAACCACATCGGATAGTCCAATCGCCAGGAATCACCTCTTGGAACAAGGCATGACCGCCAAGATCAGTCTGAGCGACTCTAGGCATCAGCCCCTCTGCCTCAAGCACCAATACAATCCCCTCAACTGGCGCTCCTGTGGAAACAGAGACTACAGAGGCGCGCACCAGACCGAATGCAGAGTTGGCCGGTTTGCCTGTATCCGAACCCGGGACTCTGGCCGGATCTACTTGCCCACCGACTGAAAAACGCTCTCCTCCAGCATTGGGCTGGCCGAGCTTCTCAACAACATTCGACTCATGGCGAACGGGCGTACGTTCTAAGGAATCGAAACCACTATCGGTTAGCCCACCCCGTGCCAGTAAGTATGTCCAGGCCACGACTACAACAGCAAGTGCTAAGACAAAGAACGGCTTCCTGCGCATCGGTACAACCTACAAATCCAGTGTGGTTACCGGCCCCATGGTCAATCCTTCTTGATGTCCACAAGCCCTTTTAGAAACTCGGGGAAAGGCTGTGGTATATACTTGGGCTTTGCTCCTCTCCCATCAATTACACGGCATGGACCATTCAATACCAGCAGTGGCTCGGTACGAGGGTCGTTCAGCGACAAGAGTTTGGTATCATGCATCATTACATGGACCGCCCCCTCTTGCCCTCTAAGGGCTATTGAACTCAACGGAAAACTCGTTCCGTTTTCTGTCTTATGCCACTTGTAAAACCCGGCATACACGATGTCCGGATCCTTGGACAACCGAATCCAACAAGCGACAGGCCTTCCTAGGTCATCGAGCAGAACTGTAGTCCGCACGGTCGAATTCTCTTCAGCTCGAAACAGCCGTTCTCCGACCTGGACCCAATCAAGTTTTCGTCTTTTCGCAAGCCCGTCCCCCCACGGAAGAGGATGCAATATGGTTTGTGGCTCGAATAAGGAAACACGGTCATCGCGTTTTTCAACCACGATCTGCCCCGGAGGAAACGAGCAAGTAATCGCGAGGTCTGGAGTCCTTAAGAAGTGATTTGCTGGAGTAGTCAGGCAGTATTGAAGAACCTTCCCCTGCCCCCTGGATATCCGGTACCTACCGGGCTTTGTGTGATTGGCTTCTTGAAGCCGAACCTTCCATAACGCCGCTACGGAGGCAGCCAGAGATTCGTACACAGGTTCAACCTCCCCCTCTCCCAAGAGGACGGTCTCTAGCTCATTCGCGGCACCCTTTGCCGCATCTCGCGTTTCCGGAATCCGAAAGGGTGTCCACTTGACTTCAACTTCATACTCACAGGGTGCAACTGCAAGGTCACCTGCGTAATCAAACCACTCCTTCTGCTGTGATTCTTTCTGTAACTTAGATCCTTCTTTCGCAGGTTCGCTGTCTTGCGTTCCAACATACAGCCTGCCAGCCACTGCCACATCTCCGTGGGGGGATGGCTGTGAGCAGAAAACTGCCTGCAACGCCAATACTGTGGTAAAAACCTTCATCACTGGCAATCCGTCGTACCCACAAGCTCGGGGGGTCCATCTGGGAGTAACTGGCACTTTCGCTCACAGACTTGACACATAACTGATCCGTGACCTTCCCGGGTTCTTCGGACACCTGGGTTAGTTGATAGGGTCAGTAAACAGGACAGTCCTGGAAGCTGTCAAGCGCAGGATGCCGTGCAGCTTCCAGGGTACGGGGGGAGCCGCGCGAAGCCTGCCAAGGGCGGGCTGAGGCGTAGCGCGGCGGTTCGGGGGGGCAGGCCCCCCCCGTTGAGGAGGGGTTCTAGGGGGAGGAGACTCATAGCTTGTGGAAAACTCATGCAGCTTCCTCGTCGGCCTCCATCGGAGTTCGGTACCCCAGCGTCGAATGAAGGCGCTTGCGGTTGTAGAAGGCCTCGATGTAGCCCACCGTAGCTGCGCGCGCTTCCGCGACGCTGGACCAGCGCGCGTGGCGCGCGATCTCCTGCTTGTACGTGCCAAAGAAGCTCTCCACCACAGCATTGTCCCAGCAGCTACCCTTGCGGCTCATGCTGCAGACGAGGCCATGCTTCCGCAGGAGAGCTTGGAATGAGCGGCTCGCGTACTGGCTGCCGCGGTCGGAGTGGCGCCTGAGGCTGTCTGCGGGCTTGCGCCATGCCAAGGCGTTGCGCAGCGCAGACTCGACCAGATCCGCCGGCATGTGCCGACCCATCTCCCAACCCACCCCTGGGCGAGTGGCCACATCGACGATGACCGCCAGTTAGACAAGGCCCCCCAGCCCCCGCTATACCAGGCGCCTGCACTCGCCAACTCACTATGGGGCAGGTAATCCTCCCTGATCGCGCACCTACTGCCCCCCAAAGGCGACCACATGGTTGCCAATTCACTCCCTGGAACCGGGAAACCAATGCCTTCCAAGTAGGCAAAGCCTAGGGTTTCATTCTCCCCGGAGGCGGGTCCTTGCCGCTATTCCCAGACTACTCCACGCCCGTCGCGGATCACTCGTACGAAGCAGCGCGGCCCCGGACCCGCGCGCTTGCGCAGGGCCGGGGCCGGGGCCGCGATGGAGTCACCTGGGATCAGTTGCCCAGGAACGCGCGCAGCATCCAGGCGGTCTTTTCTTGGCCGTCCGCGAATTCGTCGGCGACGTTGGCGGTTTTGACGTCACCGGCTTCGGCGGCTTGGCTCGAGAGGGAGCGCAGGTTTTTGTTCAGGGCCTCGTAGTCGTCGAGGATGGCTTTGACCATGTCGTTGGCGCCGGGGGTGGAGGGGTCCTCCTGGAGGCGGGCCAGTTTGAGGTGTTCGGCCAGGGTGGACGGCGGGCGGTTGCCTTTGGCGGAGATGCGCTCGGCCAGGAGGTCGACCTTTTCGGCGGCGTCCAGGTACAGCTCTTCGAATTTTGCGTGCAACCCGAAGAACAGCGGACCGGTCACATTCCAGTGGTAGTTGCGCAGCTTCTGGTACAGGACTTGGTAGTCGGACAGCAGGCTGGCGAGGTTCTCGTTGATGGTTTGGCTCATGATTGGTGCTGAGTTGATGGTTCGCTCGGGCGGGGGGTGGCGCGGGTGGCGCCGGTCGCTTCCTCACCGCTGTGGGACCTATCTTCGGCGATGTCCTGCGCGGTCTCCAAAACCAAGCGGTTCTGGGGCCGATAGGCACAGGTTATCGAGCGCGGAGGGGGACGGGCCGGGAGGATCCGGGGGACCTCTCTTAGCCCCCCATCGCGAACATTCCATACTGCAGTTCGGCGGTGCCGAACCAGCGGAAGCTCGCCGCACGGAACTTCTTCCAATCGGCCAGGATCTGCGCAAAGGTGCTGTCCTGCGACGCGATGTCAGCGAGCAGATCGCTGGTCGCCTCGCTGGCTCCGCGCATGATCTCGTCGCTGAAACGCTCGAGCTGCACGCCGGCCGCAAGCAGGCGTTCGAGGGCGGGCGGGTTCTTGGCGTCGTAGCGCGATTGCATGACCACCGAAGCTTCCGCGGAGGCTGCTTCGAAGGCCGCCTGATAGCTCGCCGGCAGGTCGTGCCACGCCTTCTGGTTCACCAGGAACGACAGCGAAGGACCCGGCTCCCACCAACCCGGCGAGTAGTAGTGCTGCGCAACGCGGTAGAAGCCGAGCTTCTCGTCGTCGTAGGGCCCGACCCATTCGGTCGCGTCGATCGCGCCGCGTTCGAGGGCCGGGTAGATGTCGCTGCCCGCGAGCACCTGCACGGCCACGCCGAGGCGGTCCATGACCTTGCCGCCCATGCCGGGGATGCGCATCTTGAAGCCGCGCAGATCGTCGAGCGAGTTCACTTTGCGCTTGAACCAACCGCCCATCTGCACGCCGGTATTGCCCGCCTGGAACGGCACCACGCCGAAGTCCGCATACAGCTTACGCATCCACTCGCCCCCGCCCCCTTCGCGCAGCCACGCCGTTTGCTGGCGCGGCGTCAGGCCGAAGGGAATGCAGGTATCGAAGGCCAAGGCCGGGTTCTTGCCGGTGTAGTAGTACCCCCCGGTCTGCCCCACCTCGGCACCCCCTTGCTGAACCGCATCGAGCACCTGCAGCCCGGGCACCAGCTCCCCCGCCTCGTACACGCGGATCTGGAAGTTGCCGTCGGTCATTTGCGCCAAGCGCTCGGCCAGCACCTCGCTCGCCCCATACATCGTGTCGAGCGAGCTCGGGAAACTCGAAGCCAAGCGCCAACGCACCCGTTTGATGGTCTGCACGGCCGGCCCGATCGAGCCCGTGCAGGGGTTGCAGGCGCCGATGGCTCCGGCGGTGGTGCCGAGCACGGCAGCTCGCAGCAGGCGGCGACGGTTGGGGTTGGGGGCGGAGTCCGGCATGGTCGGCCCCATCCTAGCGCCGCCGGGCGGGGGTCCTGCCCGCTGGCCCCTTGGGACCGGCCGGATCGCCCTGCACCGGGGAATCGTTGGCCGGCCCAATGGGGACCCACCGGCAGCCCCATGGCTGCCCCCCTCGGCCCCATTCCGTGGGCCTGCGCCCCCCATGCCTGCCACCTCGCCCCATTCCCCCGCCCCAGGGCCCCAATCCACGCCCCCAGGCCCCAGAATCCCTTTCCGCTGCCCCACTTTCCGCCCCCCGGCCACCCGATCCGAGCCTCAGCCCCCAGGAAAGCGCAAAAGCACTGGCGGACCGGCCCCCCGCCTGCCGAAGAAGCCCTTGGAAGCCCTCCCCTCCCTGCCCGTGACCCCGGAACCCCGCCAAAGCCGCGAACCGTTCAGCGTGTCCTTCCTCGGACTCGCCCTGGTTCTGCTCGTGATCAGCGCCATCGCTGCGGTGGGCATTCCCATGTGGTTCGCCCAGCCGCGCATCACCCTGAAGGCGGCTGCGGACCTGCTCGTGCAGGACATGCAACACGCCCAAGGTCAGGCGATGCTCAGCTACGGCAGCGTGCGCATCGAGTTCGATGCGGACGGGGGCGGCTATTCGATCTACGACGCCCAGGGCACCGCCCTCGAGTCGCCCATGGGCGACGGCCCCTACCGCCGGGACTACCGCTCCGACGCGGTGTGGGAAGGTGTGCACGTGCGCTCGGCCGACTTCGGCGGCAAGACCAGCCTGGTCGTGCACCCCTCCGGCCTCGCCGACGTCGATGGCGAGGTGGAGATCGAATACAAGGGCGAGACCCGCCGCGTGCGCTTCGAGGCCGGTTCGGCCATGGTTTTGCCGCAGTCCTAGCAGGCCGCTAAGGAGCTTCGGCCGCCCAAGCGGTTCGCATCGCGCACCCAACCAGGCGCGGCAAGGAGCCTATTGCGGGATGCGATTGCGCACCATGGCCCTACGGCGTGGCGCGCGGGAACCGGGCACTTCGAGCCGCCAGCCTAGCAGGCCCGCTCAACGCCAGGCGTTCGCGCCGCCGCGCACGGTCCAGACGTCGGTGAACTTGTGGCCGATGAAGTAGCTGGCCACGTCCAGCGAGCGGCCGCCGTCTTGGCAGATGAAGACGATGCGGCGTTCTTTGGGCAGGCCCATGTAGCGGGCCGAGTCGTTGTAGTCGAGGGGCTCGGCGCCTTCGATCGGATCGTTTTCGCGTTCGGCGGGTAGGCGCACGTCGAGGAAGGTGAAGTCTTCGCCGGCTGCGAGCCAGGTGCGCACCTGGGCGGCTTCGACCTGGGCTTTCGAGTCGAGCTCCTGGGCCGTCACGATCGTGCGGATCATGTCGTTGATGTCGAGGATGTTGTGGTCCTTGGCGACCTGGGCCAGGGTGTCCTCGGGCTGGAAGCCGCAGGCGCTGCAGCCCCCCACGTGGTAACGCTGGAAGAGGGCCCGTTGGGCGGCCGGGGCCACCTGCAGGATGGCCTCCATGGTCATGTCGGGGGTGATCGTGAGCTCGGACATCGCCTCCTATCCTACCGTGGACGGCAGGGTGGGGAAACCGGGCCGCCTGGGCCCCAGGGGGCCAGCTAGGGGCCCCGGGCTGGACTCCCCCGGCCCCCCCGCCTACCTTGGGCGGCCCGAATCCCGGGAGAACGCAATGGCACAAGACAAGATCACCACCCGCGCTGAGGATTACTCCCAGTGGTACCAAGACGTCATCGCCCGCGCCGAATTGGCCGAGGCGGCCGGAGTTGTCCGTGGCTGCATGGTGATCCGACCGCACGGCTACGCCATCTGGGAGAAGCTGCAGGCGGATCTGGACAAGCGCTTCAAGGCCACGGGCCACAAGAACGCCTGCTTCCCCCTGCTGATCCCGATGAGCTTCCTGCAGAAGGAGGCGGAACACGTCGAGGGCTTTGCGCCTGAGCTGGCGGTGGTCACCCAGGCTGGCGGCAAGGAGCTCGAGGAGCCCTACGCCATCCGTCCGACCTCGGAAACCATCATCGGCCACTACTTCTCGAAGTGGATCGACTCGCACCGCGACCTGCCGATGCTGATCAACCAGTGGGCCAACGTGATGCGTTGGGAGATGCGCACCCGCATCTTCCTGCGCACCGGTGAGTTCCTCTGGCAGGAAGGCCACACGGCGCACGCGACGCACTCGGAGGCCCAGGAAGAGGTCGCCCGCATGCTGGAGGTCTACCGCGACTGCCTGCACGACGTGATGGCCGTGCCGGTCATCCGCGGCATCAAAACCGCCAACGAGCGTTTCGCCGGCGCGGTCGAGACGCGCACCATCGAAGCGATGATGCAGGACGGCAAGGCGCTGCAGTGCGGCACGAGCCACGACCTGGGCCAGAACTTCGGCAAGGCCTTCAACGTGATGTTCCAGAACGCCGAGGGGCAGCGCGAATACGTCTGGCAGACCTCCTGGGGCGTTTCGACGCGCCTGATCGGTGCGCTGATCATGGCGCACTCCGACGACGACGGCCTGGTGCTGCCGCCCAAGCTGGCGCCGATCCACGTGGCCATCGTGCCGATCTACCGCAAGGACGAAGAGCGCGCCGCGGTCTTCGCCGCCGCCGACAAGATCGCCGCCGACCTGCGCGAAGACGGCTTGACCGTCGAAGTCGACAAGCGCGAAGGCATGTCCCCGGGCGCCAAGTACTTCCACTGGGAGCAACGCGGCGTGCCGATCCGCCTCGAACTGGGTCCGCGCGACCTGGAGAGCCAGGCGGTCATGTCCAAGATGCGCATCGCCGACCTCGACGAGAAAGGCCGCGCCAAGAAAGAAATCCTGCCCTGGCAGGACCTGGGCCTCGCCGTGGGCAAACGCCTCGACACCTTCCAGAAGTTCCTCTTCGACCGCGCCCTCGCCCACCGCAAGGCGAACGAACACTTCGTCGACTCCTGGTCCGACTTCACCGACCTCTTCGGCGAAGGCAAGTCCTCCTTCGTCTGGGCCCACTGGGACGGCACCACCGAAACCGAACTGGCCATCAAAGAAGAAACCAAAGCCACCATCCGCTGCCTACCCTACCCCGGCGACGGCCCGGACCCGGAACCCGGCATCTGCATCAAAACCGGCAAGCCGAGCGCGCGCCGCGTGTTGTTCGCGAAGAACTACTAGGTAGCTGACCTTCCGGCTCAAACTTCCGGCCCCGCGTGATGTCTATCGCGCGGGGCCGGGTTTGTTTCAGCGGATCACACAACCGAACCTTGGTTACTCTTCGTCTGGAATCTCCTCCCACCAGTAGAGATCCCAGTCCATGTCATCAGAGTCGAGTTGCATCGGGTGGTCCATCCGGAAGTAGTCCCAGAAATCCTCGGCCAACTCATCATTCAGAAAAAGGAGATTGCCTTGACGCTCCAGGTCTTCAAACAACGCCCGATAGGCCCCGACCGGCTCTCTGGGATTTGCCTGCTGGAAGATCACGATTCCCCCATACCGCTCATAGAGAATCCGATCCAACTTCGCCCTCTTGACCCACGGCTCGAAAAACTCGTAGTCGCCCTTGGAAAGATTGGGATCTGGTTGGTCTCGGGGAATGCCTCTGAAGAAGCGGTAGAGCCCCATGACTTCTTCACTCGAGACTTCAAGATTCTCCGTTTCCCCCAATTTTTGATACACGGCCATCCCAATCATTCGCCCAGAGTATTCCTTCGCTCTATCCATCACCCAATCCGCGTCTTGCTCGCGAGGTAACTCATCGGATGGAGCTTCTAAAGCGATATCCCGAAGCGTCCATGCCTTGCCATAGAGCACCAAGGCCGTTCCTTCCGGGTACTTCGCATCAACGGTGGATTCCCTAACGGGTTCGTGCCCAGCACCTACTGATGGAGCCTCTACTTCCATCGCGCCATCCCGCTGCAAACGAGATTCCGCGGTTGTCGGTGCAGATTCGGTGCCCACTACTTGGGCGCTTTCTTCGGGCGCGTGACCATCTCCCGCGAATGAGCGGCACCCAGCAAGCACAGAGCCCAGCCCGCAAATCAACACTCCAACGACCCTTCGAATCCCATCGCGTTCCGCTCGCATCATTGCCTCCACTCCAGCTATCGCCTACCAAACATGCCAACTGCTCCATTGCATCAGGCTTGCGGAATCGCACCAGGCGGAAATGGTCCGAAACGTGGCGCAACCTGCCCAACTATTGTTCGAGAAACTCTTCAGGGAATGCGCGCACGTAGTCCCCCATGCACCGGGCCAAGCCCTCTCCGCGGTCCCCGATCCTGGCAAGGAACTCGGAATTCAGATCGAACCAATGTTCCTCTTGCTCATCTTCATCTCCGATCCGCATCAAGGCCTTCCTCCGATCCTTCGTATTCCCAGGATCTTTGGCGCCCAAGCGTTCCACCGCTTCCTTGAACACCTTGGCCAACCTAGGAAGCCCGATACAGCCCAGTCCCTCGATCGCCCAAGGAAGCAAATCCCCCCACGGGTTCTCGAACAACTGCGCAAACCCACCATTCCGGACCTCCTTCGTGCAACAGTCGATGGCAATCAAGCTCTGCTGGCCCGTCGTCAATCCATCCATGAAAGCCCTGAGCTTTCTCGCAGAGCCCATCGGAAGGTCGTCGTAGATCGCCTCGATCACCGCCCAAGCCAGTTCGGCATCGTCAGGCGTTTTTAGTACGGTCGAATGGACGGAATACTTCATGCTGATTCGGGGAATCAAGGGGCCTGATGTTTCTCTGGCAAAGTGTACTTCCCTAGTGGAAGGGCAGGACTCCGATCCGCATGTTCTACCGCGTTGAACAGGTTTGCGCAGATCTAGGGAGGACCCTCCCGGCCCAACAACGGCGGGCGGCGCTTCCTAAGCGACTTTGATCTGGCCCCGGGGGATCGCGAACCCTTTCGACTTCGTGCATCCGTTTGGTGGAACCGCTGCCACCGGCACGCTTGGGTCCTGGGCCGGCGGGTCAGGCCGAACTCAATGAATCACTCCGGCCTAACAGGCAGAAGTTGTCGACCAGGCCGTCCCAGAGCCATACTTGCAGGCAAGGCTCTTCCGAGTCGTAGCAGCCGAAGCCATCCCCATAGCACTCGACTTTGAAGCGCGGCAGGGCCCCTTTCAGGATGAGTCTGCAGAGTTCGCCCTCAGTTAACCCGACCAATGCATGCTCGAAGAGGAGAAATCGGTTGCTGCAAAATTCCATCGATCCGACCTGCCCGAAGTACTCCTTTGGCAAGGTCAGCTCGAATTCGCCCTGCCAGTAGGAGCAGTGCTCCCCCCCCCCCGTTCGTCCATCGAGCACTCGTCAGCATCCCCAAGCACATCCGCAACAGCTTCCTTGGTCATTTCGAAGGTGATGTCAAGAAAGTCGATCTCCGGCTCCACTTCGATTGTCTTGGGGGGAAACTCCAGTCGCCACTTTGCTCCGCGGGCGTGGGCTGAGCTCGGCGCCAAGCCAGTTTCCATCCCGCGCCGCCGATTCTACGCCGCCCGGCGCTTGCGTCCTCTTGAGCGCTGCTTCCCTGCCATATTGCATGCCATGCAGTTCCCCCGAGTCCCGTCCCTTCCAAGAAACCAAGCGGCCGGTAAGTCCCTCCAAACGAGACGCCGCCCGCGGGAGCGAATCCTGCGAGCGCCGGTTTCTTGGGAGGACCTTTCGGTCTACCAGGTAGTTTCGAGGCCGTTCGAGAAGTTGGAGGTTGCTCCGTCGCGGTACCAGAACTGGAAGTTCCAGGTGTCGCCAACTTGGGCGGCCACCGGACCCGTGGGGCGGGCAATGCTGGTCAGATCGATGATCAAACCGGCGCTGCTAGTCGCACCCCAGGCGCAGATGTCTTCAAGTTGGTTGAAGCGTCCAATCGCGCCACCGAGACACAGGTTGCCTTGCGAGCCCCCGGGCAACGGTACGAGGCCTTGTTGCGGCGCCACCAGGAAGTAGCCGAAACTGTTGGCGGGCAGACCAACGACGCTCAGGCCGAGCCAGTTCTCCGCGACCTGCGGCCAACCGAAGCCGCACAGTTCGGCGGCTTGGCCAGTGCTGTTGGCCAGGCTCGCACAGTACATCTGGCCGATGCTGCCAAAGCCAGTCATGACTTCCGCTGCGCCTTGGTGCGGAGGAGTTGAAATGGTACTGTACTCATCATTGTGCACAACAAAGCTGATCGTGCCATCGCCAGAGATGTCTCCAACAGGCGTTACCGGGGACGTGGTCGGAAGGAAGCTCGCGCCGAAGGTCAGTTCTGTGATTTCCGTGAAGTCCAGGCCGTCGAGCCACTTGGAACCGAAGAGTGACCATTGGGAGGGGCCAAACCGCACAAACAGGTCCGGCTCAAGGTCTCCGTTGACATCGTATCGGGCATCGGCCACGAGCAAATCTCCAGCAAACGATTGCTCGCGCAAGGAGATACCTGAACCATCGGTGCCGACCATGCGCAGTAGCCCGCCACCACCGTTAGATTGCCTCTGTTTGAAAAGAATCTCCGGCAAACCATCCCCGTCCACGTCCTTTCCGTACAGCGACGCGGTGATGGAATCGGCATTCAGGTCAAAGATTCGTTCGCCCAACGAGGCACCGGTGGCCGAGCTGATAAAGACGACCCGATCCTTGGCGTACGGGGGGCCGCTCAACGCAGTTCGGAACACCACTAGGAGATCGCGCGAACCATCCCCGTCCTGGTCTTGGATGACCTGCACGGAGAGCAGTCGGCCGAATGGGGGGTAGTTGTCCGCCTCCAACATCTGCAGAACTTGACTAGACGCGGTGGAAACGACCCGCACCAAGTTGTCCCCTTGGTTCGTCGAGTCTAGGTACAGGGCGAAGTCATCAAAGCCGTCTTGGTTGAGGTCTCCGATCATTTCGGCCCGCATGTCGTAGACATCGGCTATGCCCGGGTGGATCTGGGGCACCGAGAAAAGCAATTGACCGCTCGCACCGGCGAAAACCGAAACGATTGGTTCTTGATCACTTTGAAGCCATCCCCGGCTGACCGAGAGCACCTCGGCAACACCATCCTGGTCGATGTCCGGCAGGGACAGAAGTTGCCGTCCGCCATTGCCGCCCGGGGTCATCTGCGCGCTGTAGATTTGCGCGCCCGTGGCTCCGGAGTAGGCGATCAGGGAATCCGTGCCCTGGTATGCAGGTGCGCTGATCATGTAGTCGCCGACGCCGTCGAGGTCCACGTCTCCCAGCCCTAATGCGCTGGCACCGAAGTGTGCCTCGTAACCCGCGCCGAAGTGAGAGCGCAGGGGCTGTTGGGCGAAGAGAGCGGGGACGAGCATGCCGGCGGTGGCCAGCAGGCAAGACTTGGAAAGCTTCATTTTGTTTGGGTGCGTGGAAAAATGAGAGCGGGACGTTCGCCGAAGGATACCAACCCAGGGCGGTCAGGATTGGCCGCGATGGGAGGGTTCTGTGTGGAGCGGTGACCAAGATTGAAGCACAGGAGACCCCAATGCATTACAAACCCCCGCCATCGCTAGGAGTTGCACAAACCCGGGAAAAACTGGCGATCAAGGCAGCGCCCCGAATACCGAGGCCCACCCAAGCTCACCGCAGTGGGTATCCTGACCCCATGCTGACCACCCTCAAGCAGACCCTGCATCGGAATTGGGCCCTGCTGCTCTTCGAGCTCGTCATCGTGGTGATCGGGGTGAGCGTTTCGTTTGCCATTCAGGACCTACGGGATGGTCGGGCCGAAGTCCGTACCGAGCAGCGTCTGCTGACGAACTTCGCCCAGGATCTGACCGAAGACAAGGTGCTGCTCGAGGCGTTCATCGAACAGTTGGATACACGCATCGAGCTGCTGGCGTCCGCGTTTCACCCCGAGGAGCGCGCCGGGCTGGAACCGAAGCAGTTGGACCAGGTGATGGACTGCATGCTGAGCTACGTCGGGTTCTCGGCGAGTCAGTCCGCTTGGCTCGAATTGCAGCAAGGCGGAAACATGAGTCTGGTGCGCGATAAGGCCCTGGTGCGGCGCATCATCAACCACTACGGACGGGTGTTGCCGCAGGTGGAGGAATGGGACGGGATCAACCGGTCGTTCGTGCTCGACCGCATGTTCCCGTTCGTCGACGAACACGGGCCAGCGTTCCCGCTGAACACGGAACAGGCCTATGCGGAAGGGTATCACCTGGCGTTCAAGAGCCTTGAAGGCGATCCGGCATTCGTCAAGCTCGCTCGCACATCGCGGCTGTTCCTCCAGGGCCAACGGGCGGCCTTTCAGGCGCAACTCGACAACACGCAGCGTTTGCTCGAGTTCCTGCCCGAAGCCACTCCCCCCGTGGTGACCCGGCCCGGGAAGCAATAGATCCGAACACCATGCGACCCCAATCGACTGCGGCATGGGCCGCTGTATTGTCGGTGTGCTTGCCCATTTCCTGCGCAGGCAGTGACCCGGAGCCCACGCCCGAAACCCGCAGTTTCGCCCTAGCTTTCACGCCTTGGCCCCACGCAGCCACCCCCGCCGCGGTGGCGTTCACCTATCAGGAAATCCTCGCGAACGGCGACTGGATCGCGCATCACCTCGATCGCGGAGTACCGTGGCAAGAAGCCCTCGACGGCACGCCGTACCCCGCCGCGGTCGAAAACGAGCTCGACGGGCTGGTGGCGGCGACTCCGGTGGGCACGCCCGTGTATCTGGCGATCACCCCGTTGAATGGAGCCCGCGACGGGCTCGCGCTCAACTGGGGCGCCAGCGGCGCGCAGCCCCTCTCGCCCCCGTGGGACACCCGCGGATTCGCCGATGCGGAGGTGGCCGACGCGTTTGCCTCGTACGCCTTGGATCTGATCGGGCGCTTCCAACCGGCGTGCCTGAACTTCGCTATCGAAGCCAGCGAGCTGGCCCTGCACGATGCCTCGATGTTCGCGGACTTCGTGACCTTCGAGAACGCCCTGCTGCCGCAGATCCGCGCCCAATACCCCAATTTGCCGCTGATGCTCTCGGTGGCGCTCAAGTCGCCGGGTTCGACCGACGCACAGACTTTGGCCAGTAGCTTGCCGCCCGCCATCGCCCCCATCGACTGGGTCGGAATCAGCGTCTATCCCTACGTCTTCTTCGAACACGCGGATAAAGGCGACCCCGCAAATCTACCCGCCGATTGGCTGACCCAGGCCCTGGCCTGGTCGGCCGGCAAACCGATCGCCATCACGGAAACCGGTTGGATCGCCGAGGATCTGGTGATTCCTTCGTTCTCGGTGAACGTGCCTTCCGATCCAGCAAAACAACAAGCCTACCTCGATGCGTTGTTCGCTGGGTGCCGCGCGACCCAGGCGCGTTTCTGCGTGTGGTTCACCATCGCCGATTTTGACGATCTGTGGAATAACACCCTTGGGCAGGATCCGCTGGCGCAGATCTGGCGCGATACGGGGCTTTACGACGGGGTGCAGGTGGCGCGACCGGCTTTGGCGCGTTGGCAGAGCGAACGGGCCAAACCCCTGCAGCAATGAGGCGCGAGCGATTCGGCCGATTCGGGGAATAACCGCGAAAGGGCCGGCCTACTTGGCGAATTGCGCCATCGCGCGGTTCAGCAACGTATCGCCGATGCCCGCGTTTTTCGGATCGAAGATGTCGTAGGGCACTTCGGGGGGCAAGCCGACCGTGTCGATCGCGTGGCCGTCGGCGTCGTAGCAGATCCAACGCGGCAGGCGCACGCGCAGCCCGCCTTCGAGCTCGAGCACCCGCGGGTTGCCGCTCGAACCCGCCGTGGGCGCGCCCATCGTCACGACGTTCGGGCACTGGGCCAGCATCATCACGAACGACTCGGCCGAGCTCATCGTGGCGCGGCCCTGGAGCACCACCACGGGTTTGTCGTAGGTCCACGGCCCGCGCGGAGTGAATTGGCGTTCTTGCAACGGGCCCAGATCCCCATGTCCGGGGCCGTTTCGGAAACGGTGCAGGCTGTAGACCGTCTCTTCTTCGGTAAACCGCCCGGCAACGGTCCGGGCGAGGGTTTCATCGCCGCCGCCGTTGAAGCGCAGGTCCAGAATCAGCCCGCGCGTGTCCTTGAAGCGTTCGAGGTGCGCATCGAAGGTAGCGGCCATGTCTGGGTCGCCGAGTTTCCAGAACACGAAGTACCCGAGGTTCTCCGGCAGCAAACCCGAATAGAAATCGGGAGCTTCCGCCACGTCGGTCAGCCGGCTGCGGATCGCCTTCCAATTCGCGTTCTGGGGGCGGAATCGCTGCCAGGTGTCCCAGCTGACGTCTTCGTACTGCACCGAAGTGTGCAGGTCCTCAAGCGGCGCGAGCAGCAAGGAAAGCACCCCGGCCATCTCCCGCGCGTTGGTGGCACGCGCGGCCAGCGGGCGATAGCGCTGGGAGAGGGCCTTCCAGTCCACCCCCGGCCGCATGCCGAACATCGGATACTCGAGGTCGAACGCCTGCCAGACTGAATCGAACACGAGGGTGGGGTGCTCGAGCGCAGGCCCGTCCGGCAGGGCCAGCGGTTGGTTGCGCAGGGCATCCAGGCACACCACCTCCTGCTTGTTGCGATCGACAGAATAGAAGCGGCGCGGGCCTTCCACCGTATCCACGTCGAGCACCAGGTTCTGGGGCAGCGGCACCACCGGCATGCCGCCGCGATGCCAGGAATTCGCGACCTTGTGCCGGTACTGTTCGCGCGCACGCACGAGCGTCATGGGATCGCCCGGGCCAGCGACCGAGGAGGCCGGGAACAACTCGCCCACCAAGCTCGGGTGGAAACGCAGGAAGATCGCCGTGAAGTGTTCGCCCTTGCCGGCGTAGGCTTGGCCAATCTCGCCGGGTTCATCGGGGAACACCGCCGCCCAGATCGCGCTGCGGCCGGTGTCCGAGTCTTCGTGGCGCCCGAGCACCAGTTGCGCGGGGCCGCAGCCCAGCAGCAGGCCGTGCTCGTCGTCGAAGAGGAACCGCTCCAGGCGCCACACGTCACTCGGCTCGCTCACCCAAGTGAGAGCGGCGGGCGGCACCGTGGCGTCGAGGGTGCCATCGTAGCGTTTGGCGAGGTCCTCCTCTGCCGAAACTTGGCCGAGGACGGCGAACAGGGCGAAGGTGAAGCTGGCGAACGTGCGGCGGATCATGGTGGAGTCCTTCCGCGGCCAGTATGCCGCAACTCCACGGGGAATGCCCGATTCGCGATTGGTTCTCAAGCGGCCAGGGGCGGGGACAGCGATATGTGTAACGTACGGAAGCAGGTTCATCTTGTTACGGTATTCCACGCGCTCGTCGGTCGGTTCCGACGGCAGTGCCGCTGGCTGCGTTGTTCTCCGTACGTTACACATATCGCGCGGCAAGCTCGGGGGGTGGGCCGACTTTGAAGGGCGGCGCGTCTTTGCGCGAGCGCAGCCAGGCCAGGGTGTCGGCGGCCGTTTCTTCCAGGGGCCGGTGCTTGAGGCCGGCGGCGCGGGCTTTGCTGGAGTCCACACGGAAGAGGCCGTCGGGGCTGCCGGGCGGGACGACCAAGGGCCAACGCACGAGCTCGCTGGTTTCGCAGGTGTCGGGTGCAAAGGCACGGGCGCGATCCTCTGAATGCGCGGCGGCATGGCATGCGGCGCGCATGGCTCCGTATGTGCTGCTCGGGCCCGCGGTGTTGTAGATGCCGCTTCGCTCGGACTGCATCGCGTGCACGAGCCAGTTGGCCAGATCGCGGGCGTCGATGAGCTGCAGGGGCTGCTCGCCCGCAGCGGGGACCGGGGCGGGGTTTTCCTGCGCGGCTTGATCCACGTACCAGGTGAAGCGATCGGTGGGATCGAAGGGCCCGGCGATGATGCCCGGGCGCGGAATCAGGGCGCGGTCGCCAAAAGCCTCGAGGACCACATCCTCGCACAGGGCCTTCAACGCGCCATAGGTGCGTCCATCGACGGTTTCGGTCTCGGGATCGTCGATGGTGGCGACGGCGGCGGATTCATCGAGCCCAGGAATTGAGAAATCCCCGTACACCGAAACGGTGGAGATGAACAGGAAACGCTCGGTGCGTTTGGCGAGGGCCTCGGTCGCGATGCGCACGACCCGGGGCACGTAACCGCAGGTGTCCACGACCCAATCGAAGCGACGCCCGAGGCACCCGAGGTTGCGTTCGCGGTCGCCAAACACCTCCTCGAGGCCAGGGAACAGGCCCTTGCCCGTCTTGCCCCGGTGGAACAGGGTCACCTGGTGACCCGCGGCCCGGGCCGCTTCCACGAAGTGCCGCCCGACGAATTGGGTCCCGCCAATGACCAGGATGCGCAAACTCAAGGCTTGGGCACGAGGTGGAAGGTGGAGTCGAAGATCTGCCGATCCTGTCCCCCGAGGGATTCGGCGACGGCTTGGGCTTTGCCGTACTGCTCGGCGTGCAAGGCGCTTTGCCCCGCTGCCGAAGCGGCGTGGCTGAGCACCGAGTGGGCAAACGCCACTTCCCACGCATCGCTGTCGCGGCCCAGCACAAAGTCGTGGTTGCGCTGGGCGTAGTGCATCGCAAGCTCCCCATGACCGAGGCACGCGTGGGCCTGGCCGAGCAGACCTTCCGCCCGGTTCTTGTTCACGTCGTCGCCGACTTGAAACCAGTGGTGCGCAGCAGCGTACGCGCGGCGCAGCAGATCCGCATCTTGATCCGCGCTGCGCTTGGAGTTTTCGACCAACCCCCAGGCGGAATTGTTGCAGTCAATGGCGAAGAAGCGGTGCCAACGGCTCTGCTCCTCTTGAGTAGGCATTTGGGACATGGCCCTACCCTACTGAGCTGGGCGCCATCTGCCAAGTTCTGCCGCGAGTGCGGCGGAGTTCACGGAAACGGAACAGAAACCGCGTCCGTGAAGTTCGTGGTGGCACCGGGGTTGTGATCGCGGAACCACGCCTGGAAGGTATAGGTCTGCCCGCTGAGCGCGCCGCCGGTCAGCGGCAGGTCTGCCCAGGCGAATTGCGCCTGCAGTTCGCCTGCGGCGCCCGTGGAACCGACCTGATCGAGGAAACGACCGAGCGGCGTACCAATGCACAGGGTGCCCTGGCTGCCGAGGTAACCGGGTTGCGAAAGGACCTGATCTCCGACCAGAAACAGGCCGAAACTGTCGATCGGCATGGACTGCGCCATGAGCAGGACTTCGTCGTCCAGGCCGCCGTTCGCGCCGAACGCACCGATGGCGGCGGGGGAGCCGCTGGAGTTGGGCACGGCGGGGCTGCACACGGTGTTGCCCAGTTGGCTCCAGGTGCGCAGCATGTGAACGGTGCCGCCCGGCCCTTCGCCGGGGGCCGCAACTGCGACGCGATTGCCGCTGGCGGCGAGAGCGCTTCCGAAGGCCTCGGATCCGACGAGTCCCGCAGGCCCCCACGTCGCCACGCGCGTCCAGAACAAGCCATTCAGCTCGAACACGGTCACGCTGCCCGCATCCTTAATCGGCGTCCAATCGTCCCCCATCGCGCCCCAGAACACTCGCCCACCGGCCAAGACCACCGCGTTGCCGAAGCGGTCCAGGGGCCGCGCGAGTTCGGCGGTGAATTGACCCTGGGCCACCCAGGAACCGCCGGTGACGACGAATTGGTATCCCTTGCCGGAGAAGGTCGTGCCCACGCGCGCACCGGGAGCACCGATGAACAATCGTGTGCCATCGGTCGCCAGGGCTTCGCCGAAGGTGGCGTTGGCGGTGGCATCGATCGGGGTGATCTTCGCCTCGAACTGGTAGCCGTTGCCTTGCGTGCGGAACGTGTAGACCGCACCCGAGTGCAGGAATGCGCCGTTCGCATGGGGCGCGCCGACGCCGAGCAGGTTGCCTTCGGACGCCAACGCGGCACCGAAGCGATCGCCCGGCGCGCTGTCGTTGGGTTGCAGGATTCCCGCGGCGGTGAAGTAGGTTCCGCTGCGGTCGAAGACGTGCACCGCCCCCGCCACGGCGGCATTGCCCGCGGCGCCGACCAACAGGCGCGTGCCGTCAAGCCGCAGGGCCGCGCCGAACCCATCGTCCAGCACTTCGCTCGGCGCGTGCAGGACCTGCAGCGGCTGCCAGTAGCCCGTGGCATCGCGTTCGAAGAGGTAGACCGCACCGCCGCTCCAATCCGCCCCCGGCCCCGCCGTGCTGCCCACCGCCAGCACGTCGCCGTCGATGGCCAACGCCTGCCCCATCAGCCGATCCGGCGGCCCCACCAGCGCTTGCCGGATCTGCCAGGTGCCGGCGGCCGCGGCGTAGACCGCAGCCCGGCCGCGGCCATCGGCGGCCACCAGGGTGTCGCCTTCCAAAGCCAGGCTCCGACCCAAGGCGGCGCCGGTCTCGATGGGCTGCAGGGCGGCTTCCCAGGTGGGCACGAGGTTCTGGGCGAGGGCGGAGCCAGCGAGTACCAGGGCCAGGCAGGGGAGCAGGGACTTCATGCCGCAAGCCTACTGAAGGGGCCCGAATCCGGGGGTTTTGACCGCCGATGGAAGGCGCCCCCGTGCACCACCCTGGGCCACGCCCCCGCTCCGGGCCCCTCCGGCCGCCCGCCATCGGGCCCGGTTACCCTTTCCGGGCCAACTTGGTAGGATCTCCGCCCCCCATGGCCAGCCTCCTCCTCTATTCCCCCCTGGCCCTGATCGGGCTCGGCGCGATCGCCGAGCGCGTGGCCAGGACCCGGGATGGGAAACGCTACTCTGCGCCTGGGAATCACCGGGAGGTGGGCGGACACGACCTGCACTACCAGTCCTGGGGCGAGCAGCACTTCGACCGGGACCCCGATGCGCCCGTGGTGGTGCTGGAAGCGGGCGCCGCGGATTGGTCTTCGCACTGGGGCACCCTGCCCGAGGAACTCGGCCAGTTCTGCACGGTGATCGCCTATGACCGGGCGGGGCTGGGTTGGAGCGCGCCGGGTTCCGGTTCGCGCGATGCCGACAACATGGCCAAGGAACTGCACCAGTTGTTGAAGCTGGTGGCGCCCCGCCGCAAGGCTCTGATCGTCGCCCACGGGGTCGGCACCTGGGTGGCGCGCATGTACGCGCACCGCTACCCCTTCGAAACCGCTGGTTTGGTGCTGCTCGACGGCGAACACGAGGATTTCGCCGAACAGGCCCGGCGCAAGGGCATCCCTTCGAGCGATGCTTCGCTCGGCATGCTGCGCCTGCTCGGCATGGCGAATTCCCTCGGCATCTGCCGCGCCCTGCGCCTGCCGCTGACCGTGCCGCAATTGGAAGGCCACGGCCTGCCCGAGCGCACGGTGGCCGCGATGCGTTCGCGGGGGTACATGCCCGCGATCCTCGGCGCGATCCGCGCCGAGCAGGAGGCCAAGGCCTTGAGCCGTTCGCAGGTGGCCGCGCTCAAGGACAAGTTCGAATTCCCGGTGCGTATCCTGGCGGCTACCCGCAGCACGCCGCCCGAAGCGGCGGGTAAGGGATTCCCCGTCGAAGAGCACAACGAGATGTATGCGCAATTGCAGCGCAAGTGGAAGAACCTCTCAAAAGACAGCGAATTTGCGCTGATCGAAGGGGCGCACCACTACCTGGCGTGGTGCGCTCGGGACTGGGTGCGGGATGCGGTGGAAGATGTCTATCGCACCAGCATGAGCATCACCGGAGCCTGACCGGCTTCCGGTCGCGATTCATCTTGCCCGCGGGCCTTGCGGGTCGTCACGGGGGGTATACTGGGCCCTTGCCCATGAAGAATTCCGCCCGCTTGCTGCCTCTGTTGGCGTTGCTGTGGTCCGCCTCCGGCCCGGCCATTGCCCAGGATTCCCACGCCCCCGCCCACCCCGCACACCCTGCCACGGCGACGCAAGGCGCCGTGCAGTTGCCCGACATCGGCAAGACGGATCGCATGGATCCCGAGGTCGTCGCCTTGATCCATTCGATGGAAGGCAAGGTGCGCGAAGCGGAGGCGACCGGTGATCTGCAAGCCGTCGGCAACGCGGTGGCCGAGCTCGGACTCGCCTACGAAGCCAACACGATGTGGACTCCGGCGTCCGCGTGTTATGCCACCGCGTATGCGCTGCTACCCGAGGGCGCGCGGTTCCGCGATGCGTGGCTCTATCGCCGCGGGGCCTGCGAACATGCGCTCGGCAACGTCGAACTGGCGGTGGAGCTGTTGGGCAAAGCAGCGCCCCTGCTGACCGGGACCGCCGTGGTGCAGGCGCGCCACGCGCAGGCCCTGTACGACCTTGGCGACCTGCAAGGCGCCGAAGCGGCGTGGCGGGCGGCCATCGGATCGGAACTCATCTCCTGGAACAAAGCCGACGAAAACGCGCGTCCGGCCAAACCGGTCTCGATTCCCGCGAGCCGGGTCGGATTGGCGCAGATCCTCTGGGAACAGGATCGCATCGAAGAGGCGGAAGCCCTGCTGCGCGAAGCCCTTTCGCTCGAGGGCAACTATCCGCATGCGTACTACCTCCTGGGCCAGATCCTGGCCGACCAGGGCCGCATGGAAGAAGCCGAATTCGCCCTGGCCCGCGGCAAGGGTGCGTATCCCGTGCTGCCGCCCGATCCGCATGGAGCGCTGCTGGCGAGCATGCGCGCGGGTTATGGCAACCGCATGCGCAACATCGAGATCGCGATGCAGGAGGGCCGCATGCCCGAGGCCGTCGCCGAACTCGACAAGATGCTCGTCGAGCGTCCGGCCGACCACCTGGTACTCAACCTTGCCGCGCGCGCGCAGATGATGTCCGGGCAGCTCGGCAAGGCGCTCGATTTCCTGCAACGCAGCGAAACCGCCGACCCGACCGAATACCAGACGAAGATCGAACTCACGATCCTCTACCTGAACCTGGCCGGTGCGCAGCAAGTACCCGCCAACCGGGCGGAGATGCTGGAGAAGGCCCGGGTGAAGTCCGAAGAGGCGGTGCAACTCGCTCCCCTGCTCGGTTCGCCCTACTACTATCGCGGCCTGGTCGAACTCAGCAGCATCGCACCCGATGACCCGCAAGGCCCGCAACGCATGCAGGCGGCGCTCAACCTGATGCAGCACGCGCAACTGCTCGGCTGCCAGGATCCGCAGTTGTACGAACAACTGGCGATGCTCTACGCGCGCACCGGCAAGCTCGATGCGATGCTTGCATTTGCCCAGGAAGGGGCCCAAAAGAGTCCCGAGAACCCGGGCGCGTGGATGTTCCTTGCCCGTGCGTACTTCAGCATGAACAACGGTGAGAAGGCCCTGCAGGCCGCCAACCGCGCGGTGACGGTTTCGAAGAACGATCCTCAGGTCCTCGCCTTCCTGGAACAACTGCGCCAAGCGGTGCAACAAGCCAAATAGATCCCCATGGTACTGCTCTTCGCACTGGCCTCCGTGGCCGCCTGTCCCCAGGAAACCGCCCCTGCCCCGGCCCCGACGCCGTGGTTCCGTGAGGCTGCCACCGAAGCCGGCCTCGTGCACACCTACCGTTCGGGGGCCGGCACCGGCTTCCACTTCCCCGAGGTGATGGGCGGTGGCGTGGCCTTGTTCGACTACGACGGCGATGGCTTGCTCGATGTGTATCTGACCCAGGGCGGCGAACTCGTGCCCGAAGAACACGATGCCGAAGCCGCGCCGAACAAGCTGTTCCGCAACCTCGGCAACGGCAAGTTCGAGGACGTGACCGAAGCCGCCGGAGTAGGTCACATGGGGTACGCCATGGGCGTAGCCTGCGGCGACTACGATCGCGATGGCGACGTAGACCTGTATGTGACCAACGTCGGCCCGAACGTGCTGTTCCGCAACGAAGGCAACGGCACCTTCAAGGACATGACCGAGGAGTACGGCTTGGCCGACCCCCGTTGGGGCACCAGCGCAGCGTTCGTCGACATCAACAACGACAAGGACCTGGACCTGTTCTCGGTCAACAACCTCGGTTGGTCGGCGGTCACCGAAGTCGAGTGCTTCAACTACTACGGCGAGCCGGACTACTGCAGCCCGAACAACTACAACGCGCCGATGCCGGACGTGCTGTATTCCTTCGGACGTACGGGCTACCAGGACATCACGAGCATCGCGGGGGTCAACCTGGCCTTCGGCAACGGTCTCGGCGTCGCGGTCGGGGACTACGACCTCGACGGCGACATCGACATTTACGTGGCGAACGACGCCACGCCGAACGTGCTCTGGACCAACGAAGGCCGGGACAAGTTCAAGGATCTGGGCCTGATCAAGGGCTGCGCGGTCAACGGCAACGGCACCCCCGAAGCCGGCATGGGCGTGCAGTTCGTCGATGTGGACCAGGATGGCGATCTCGACCTGTACATGACGCACCTGCGCCGCGAGACGAACACCTTCTATCTGAACACGCGCGGACGCTTCAAGGATCGCACGTCGATGACCGGCACGAGCAACACGAGTCTGATGTTCACCGGTTTCGGCATGGGCTTCCAGGACCTCGACTTGGACGGCAAGCTGGACCTATACGTGGTCAACGGTGCGGTCCAGGCGTGGAAGGAGAACGAGCGTTTCCTGGCGAGCGACCCCTACGCGGAGCCGAACCACCTGTTCCGCGGCACCGGCGGCACGCAGTTCGAAGAGGTGCCCGGGGGCGGGGTCGCCGGCAACCCGATCGCCACCAGCCGCGGTGCGGCCTTCGGCGACATCGACAACGACGGCGACATCGACATCGTGATCGCCAACCGCGATACGCCGACCTCGCTGCTGATCAACGAAGCGCCGCGCCAGGGTTCCTGGATCGGATTCGAGGTCAAGGGCAGCAAGAACAACCACGTGCCCGGGTCCCGGGTCGAAGTGCGGTTTGGCGACCAGAAGCGATTCCGCATGGCCGAGCCGGCCTACAGCTACCTTTCGAGCAACGATCCCCGCGCCCACTTCGGACTCGGGCGCGACGGCGAAGGCAAGGACGTGGCCAAGGTGGACGAGGTCATCGTGCGCTGGCCGGGCGGCAACGAGGAGTCCTTCGGCGCCATGGACGCTGGGCACTACCACGTGCTGATCCAGGGTCGCGGCACCGCCGTGGGCAAGGAGTAGCGCGACGCGCCCCGCATGGCCGGATCTGGAAAGCTGAGCAAGCAGCTCGGTCTCTTTGACGTCTTCGCGATCGCCGTCGGCGCCACGCTGAGCGGCGGCATGTTCCTGCTGCCGGGTCCGGCGGCGGCGCAAGCGGGCCCTTCGATCCTGCTGTGTTACCTGCTGGTGGCGATTCCGCTGCTGCCGGCGGTGATGTGCATCGTCGAACTCTCGACGGCGATGCCGCGGGCCGGGGGCATCTACTTCTTCCTCGATCGCAGCCTGGGCCCGATGGCCGGCACGATCGGCGGAGTGGGTACCTGGCTCGCGCTGGTGCTGAAGACCGCCTTTGCCCTGGTCGGCCTCGGCGCCTACCTGGCCCTGTACGTGGACCATTCGCCCTGGCTCGTCAAAGCCCTGGCCGTAGGGTTCGCCGTGTTCTTCGGCTGGCTCAACGTGCTCGGCTCGGAAAAAGCCGGCGGCTTCCAGCGCATCCTCCTGATCTGCCTGCTCACCATCCTGGCGGCATTCCTGGCCGTCGGCCTGCCCCAGGTCGACTTCTCGCGCCTGCGCGGCGCCTTCCAAGCCGACCCGGACGTGGTGCTCGCCACCACCGGCCTCGTCTACATCAGCTACATCGCCGTCACCAAGGTCGCGAGCATCGCCGAGGAGGTGCGCAACCCCGAGCGCAACCTCACCCGCGGCGTGTTCCTGGGGCTGCTCGTCTGCTACATCGTCTACTTCCTGGCCGTCACCGTGATGGTAGGCGTGCTGCCGATGGAGGAGCTCGCCGGTTCGGTGACCCCCATGGGCCTAGCCGCCAAAGCCGTGCTCGGCGGACCCGGCATGGCAGCCATCGCGGCCGCCGCGGCCTTCGCCTTCTTCTCGGTGTCCAACGCGGGCATCCTCGCGGCCTCGCGGTATCCCCTCGCCATGGGCCGCGACGCCCTACTGCCGGTTTGGTTCACCAAGAGCAACGACCGCGGCGCCCCCACCCACTCGGTGCTCGTAACCGTGGGTACGGTGATCCTGATCATCGTGCTGCTCGATCCCCTTTCGATCGCCAAGCTCGCCAGCACGTTCATGCTGCTCATGTTCGCGGTGTTGTGCCTGGCCGTGATCGTGATGCGCGAAAGCGGGCTGCCGTCCTACGACCCGGGCTATCGAACCCCGTTCTACCCCGCGATCCCCATTTTCGGAGTGCTCTCGCCCTTCGCGCTGATCGCGGAGATGGGCCTGGCGCCGACCCTGTTCAGCCTGGGCCTGATCGGCGCGGGCATTGCCTGGTACCTGAGCTACGGCCGTGCCCGGGTCGACCGGCGCGGGGCCCTGTTCCACGTCTTCGCCCGGCTCGGTGAGCAGCGCAGCGAGGAACTGGACCTCGAACTGCGCACGATCCTGAAGGAGAAGGGTCTGCGGGAGCAGGATCCGATCAACGAGCTGATCCTGGGGGCTTCGGTGCTCGACGTGGGCGGCCGGGAGACCTTCGATGGGCTCGTTCAGCACGCCGCGCACCGCCTTTGGAACGTGACCGGCGTGGACCAGGCCGTGTTCGTGCGGGGCTTCACCGAAGGCACCGCCACGGGCGCGACGCCGGTGGCCAAGGGTGTGGCCCTGCCGCACATGCGCCTGCCCGACATGGGGCGGCCGGAGATGGTCCTCGTGCGCTGCCGGGAGCCCCTGTACATCACGGCGGGGGACGTTTTTGGCAAGACCACCCAGTCCGAAGGGGTGCACGCGGTGTGCTTCCTGGTGAGCCCCGAAGACGATCCCGGTCAGCACCTGCGCCTGCTGGCCCACCTGGCCACCCAGATCGACCAACCGGGCTTCATGCAGACCTGGCTTGCCGCCGGGACGGAAGTGGAGCTTCGGGAGGTTTTCCTGCGCAATGAACGCTACATTTCGGTCGAATTAACCCCCGAGTCCGCTGCGGCGGATTGGATCGGACGCCTGGTCCGCGAGCTGGACCTGCCGGAGGATTGCCTGATCGCTGCCATCCAGCGCGGCAGCCGCACGATGGTCCCCCGGGGGGGCACCGAACTGCTCGGGGGCGACCGCCTTCTGATCATCGGCGAGCCCGAGCCGATCCGCACCCTGTACGAACGCTACGGCACCTAGCCTGCCCCGCACCATGCCTATCCGCCTTCTGCTGCTGGTCGTCTGTCTCGTCTCCCTGCTCACCCACCCGGCACAGGCCGCGGAACTGCAAGGGCAGGTGATGATCCAACAGCCCGACGGCCTGGTGCCGTGCCAGAGCGATGGATCGATCGTGTTCCGCGTGCGCAAGGCGGGCGAAGAAACCGAAGGGGTCGAAGGCAAGGTGATTGCCGGTCGCTACGCGGTGGACCTGCCCGCGGATTGCGAGATCCTGGTGCTCGCGACACGCACCGACGAAGGCGCCGGCTACCCCCTCGACCAAGGCCGCTGGTTCGCCCCGCCTGCCTCCGGGGACCTGGAAGTGGTCGTGCGCATTCCGCGCCCCTTCACCCTGCGGGTCTACGGACCGGATGGCCGCAACGAGCTCAAGGACATCACCGTCATTCGCAAGCTGCGCAAGTTCGCCCGCCTCGAACTGCCCGGCCCGCTCGACCGCAAGACGCACCTGATCTACCAGACCGTCGACTCCCCCATCGCGTTCCCCGGCGAGGAGCCTGAGTACTACACCTACTACCTCGTCGCGCCGGGCCACGCCTGGACGCGCTTTTCGCCCGATCCGTTCCTCGGCGGCGTGCAGACCCTGCAGTTGCCCGAAGGTGGCGTGCTCAAGGTGACCCTCGCCCAGGAAGGCGCGGGGCGCGGCCAAGTGTTCCGCATCCGCAACCGCAATCCCCTGCCCGATGCGCACCCGCTCGTGCACGAGCTGAAGAGCTACGAGAACGAGATCGAGGTGGTCGGTTTGGCCGTCGGTCAATACCACATCTCCTCCGAGGATCCGATCCGGCCGTCGAACATGCCGGTGTACGGCGAGGCGGATGTGGAGATCCAATCGGGGCAGACGACCGAACTGGTGATGGAGCTCAAGGACGAGCCCCTGTTCACGCCGGTGCCCGCGGGCGGCACGATCGAAATCCCGCGCGAGTGGGGTTCGGTGCAGGGCATGGTCTTCCGCATGAACCGCCTCGACCCGTATGGGCGTTGGGGGCGGTCGTATGAGATCCCGGGCAGCGAGCTGCAGCCGGTGGAAGGCCGCGAAAACCTCTATTCGTGGAAGATCGACGAGGTGGCGCCCGGGGCCTACAACATGAGCCTCGCGCACACTTCGTACTCGGTCTACCGCGAGATCTACGGCAACGGCAACCTGCGCCTGGACTTCGTGCTTCCGAAGCCGCGCACCGTTTCGATCGCGCTCAAGGACGACCGCACCGGGGAACTCGTGTTCCCTGAGTCGCTCACCTGGTCGGCGGTCGAACCCGAAGCCCTGCGCAAGAAGATCACCGATACCGCACCGTTCCTCAGCGAACGCCGCCGCCTGATCGTCAGCACCCAAGCCCCCCGCTACCTGCTGTTCGGCGCCAACGCGCCCCTGCGCGTGCGCCTCGAGGACCCCGCCTACGATCCGGCCGAATGGATCGTCGACCTCGATGGCGACGGAGACCTGACCTGGCCCGTGCACCGCACCACCGCCATCCGCATCACCCTGTTGCAGGGGGACGAAACGGTGCAGTGGTCGGGCGACGCACGCATCCTGTCGGAAGGCGACGAAGGCAAGGTGACCGGCGCCCGCAACCTCGGCCGGTGCACCCAATTCAACCTATCCGGACCGGGCCGGTACACCATCCGCTTCCCCGAGCTGCGCGGGTTCCAGCCGATCCCGCCGCAAACGGTGCAGGTGACCGACGGCCAGATCCTGGACGTACACGTGCCGCTGGCACCCAAACACTGATCGACATGAGCGCGCCGACCGATCCCCTGCAGACCTTTGCGGCTGCCCTGGGCATCTGCCACGAAACCCTGGATTGGAGCCACCTGGGCACCCTCTACTGCGAAGAGGGCGGGGAGGATTTCTTCAGCGAACAGGCGGTGGAAGCGATCCAGGACGCCGGCCTGCAGATCGTCAGCGACCTGCAGGAAGTCCTGGCGCCGCTGCCCCGCGCCGCCAGCTTGTACGTGGGCGTCGGGGTCGCGGAGCTGATCCCCATGCTTTTCGAGCAGATCCTGCTCGGCCGCCCCGTGCGCGGCGCGACGCTGCCCGGTGCCGAAGCGGACGCCCTGACCCAGGCCTTGGCCGCCGCGCACCAGGAACTGGGCGTGACCATGCCGCAGATCGACACCCGCCCCCTGGCGCGCATCGGCATGCCGGCGATCAACCACCTCTGGTTCGCCAGCGTGATCACCGATCCGGACCACTTTCCGGCGCTGCACGACGAGCTGTATGGGCGCAAGGGCACGCACCTCGCCACCGGTCGCGGCAACCTCACCAAGGAACGGCGCCGGGCCCTCGAGCTGTACCACTCGGCCCTGCGCAACCTGCAGAGTCCCGCGGTGATCACGACCAGCGAAGAGGAACTTCCGATCCTGCTTGAGGCAGTTGGCGAGTATCCCGGCCAATTGTTAATTCCTCCCAAAGGGCGCCTGAGTGCGATTGTGGGCGACCCGCTGCTTCATTGTAATTGGCGCTCCTGAACAGGACCTGCCATGCAGCATCTGGACGCCACCACCTCGGCCATCGAGCCCGCCCCTGACCCGGAACTCTTCCTGAACCGGGAACTGTCGCTGCTCGAATTCAATCAACGGGTGCTGGCCCAGGCGCGCAACCCCAATACGCCCCTGCTGGAACGGTTGTTCTTCCTGACGATCACCAGCACCAACCTGGATGAGTTCTTCGAGGTCCGTGCCGCGTCGCATCGCGAACGGGCCAGTTTGGCGCCCTACGCACGCACCATCGACGGACGCACTTCGGCGGAGATCCTCGATGCCATTGGTCTTCGTTGCCATCAATTGGTGCGCGAGCAGTACGAGGTGCTCAATCGCGAGCTGCTGCCCGCGCTGCAGGAGAAGGGCATCCGCTTGATCCGCCGCCAGCATTGGAACGATCGCCAAAGCCAGTGGATCCGCGAGTACTTCGAGCAGCAGGTGCTGCCGGTGCTCACCCCCATCGGGCTCGACCCGGCACACCCCTTCCCGCGCATCCTCAACAAGAGCCTGAACTTCATCCTGTCGCTCGACGGCGAGGACGCGCTGGGGCGCAACGTCGACCTGGCCGTGGTGCAGGTGCCGCGCACCCTGCCGCGGGTGATCGCGCTGCCGCAGACCGAAAGCGATTGGGCCGAGGACTACGTGCTGCTTTCGTCGATCATCCACGCGCACGTGGATCAGCTCTTCGAAAGCGTGCAGGTCAACGGCTGTTATCAGTTCCGCGTCACCCGCGACGGGGATCTCTGGGTCGATGAAGAGGAAGTCGAAGACCTCTTGACCGCGATTCAAGGCGAGTTGCCCGAACGGCGTTACGCCCAGGCGGTGCGACTGGAGGTCGCCCAGGATTGCCCCGACCACGTGGCGCACTACCTGCTCAAGCAGTTCGATCTGGAAAGCCGGGACCTGTACCGGGTCAACGGACCGGTTAACCTGCACCGGTTGGCGGCTTTGTGCGCCAAGGTCGAGCGGGCGGACCTGAAGTACTCGCCGTTCGCTCCGCTGCCTTCGCGCCGCATGCGGCCGGGCACGAACATCTTCGACGCCATCCGCAACAACGATGTTCTGCTGCACCACCCCTACGAGACCTTCTCGCCGGTGCTCGATCTGCTGCAAACGGCAGCGCGGGATCCGGAGGTGCTGGCCATCAAACAGACGGTGTACCGCACGGGGGCCCAGTCGCCGATCAGCCAGGCGCTGATCGACGCGGCCAAAGCCGGCAAGCAGGTGACCGCGGTGATCGAACTCCGGGCGCGTTTCGACGAAGCCCAAAACATCGAACTCGCGCGCCAATTGCAGGAAGCTGGCGCGAACGTGACCTATGGAATCGTGGGGTACAAGACCCATGCGAAAGCCATGATGGTCGTGCGGCGTGAGGGCAATGCCCTGGTCCGGTACTGCCACCTGGCGACCGGCAACTACCATCCGGGCACGGCCAAGACGTACACGGACATCGGCTTCCTGACCGCGGATCCGGTGATCGGGGAAGACGTGCACCGCTTCTTCACCCAATTGACCGGTGTCGGCGAAGCGCCGAAGCTGGAAGTGCTGATCCAAAGCCCCTTCCAGCTCCTGCGGCATGTACTGGAACGCATCGAGTTCGAGACCGAACAGGCCAAAGCGGGCCGGCCGGCGCGCATCGCCGCGAAGATCAACGCGTTGACCGAGCCGCGGGTGATCCGCGCGCTGTACACCGCGTCCCAGGCGGGTGTGCAGGTGGAACTGGTGGTGCGCGGCGCCTGTTGCTTGCGGCCGGGCCTGCCCGGCATTTCGGAGAACATTCGCGTGCGGTCGGTGATCGGGCGCTTCCTCGAACACAGTCGCCTCTACTACTTCCACGCGGGGGGCGAGGAACTGCTCTACGCCTCCAGCGCCGACTGGATGTCCCGCAACCTGCTGCGGCGGGTGGAGCTGTGTTTCCCGATCAGCAACCCCGCCATCCGGCAGCGGGTGATGAACGAGGACTTGCTGCTGTACTGGCGTCCCGGGGCGCAGGGCTGGGAGTCGGATCCGGAGGGACGCTATCGCCAAGCGCCGATCGCCGGCGGCGAGCCTTTCGACTGCCAGGAATACCTGATGGCGCGCTACCTAGAGCACGCTCAGTTGAACGTTCCAGAGGCCTAGCCAAGTCGCTTCCTGCTCCAGGTCCTCCTGTTGCAGGGAGTGTTTCTCGAACCAGTCGGTAGGGAAGGTCAGTTCGAGCTTCTTGCCCTTGGCTTTGGCGGTCACGGGGACCACCTCGAGCGAAGCCCGCGTGCGGTGCAAGCGGTGCGCGATGCGCAGCAAGGCGGTGATGCGCAACAAGCGGCGGCGCTCGGGATCTTCGATGTTCCCGAAAGCATCCTGACGCGTGCGACGGCGGTGATAGCGCACGATCTCGGCCAGCACGCCCCGTCGTTCGTCCGAGAAGCCCGGCATATCCGAGTTCTCGATGAGATACCCGCTGTGCCGCTGGTAGCCGGAATACGAGACCGACATGCCGATCTCCGCCAGATGCGCAGCCCATTGCAGCAGGCGTTCGTGGCGTCGCTTCAGATCCCACGGCTCGCGCACCTGCTCGAACATGTGGGCCGCCGTGCGGGCAACGGCCTCGGCGTGGGGATTCTGCGTGCCGAAGCGTTGTGCCAGGGCGGTCACTGAACGGTGGCGCACGTCCTCGTGGTGCAGGCGGCCGAGCAGGTCATAGAGCAGGCCTTCGCGCAGGGCACCGGGCGCCGTGCCGACCGTCTTGACCTGGAATTCCTGGCTGAGCGCGCGCAGGATGGAAAGACCACCGGCCAGCACGGTGCGGCGGTCTTCCGCGAGCCCGGGTAGGTCGAGTTTCTGCACGCTGCCGGCTTTGCACATGCGGTCGATGAGCTCGTCCAGGTCCGCGGGAGTCAGCGGCCCCGGCGTCCCCCGCAGCGCATCCATGATGCTGGCCACGGCCAAGATCGTGCCTGACGCGCCCACGCATTGCTTCCAGGAGTCGATGCCGATCTCCTCGGTGATTGGCTCGATCTCCAGGCGGGCGGCGGCGATGGCGCGCTTGAATGCCTTTGGGGTGAAGGTGCCGTCGCCGAAGAAACGTTTGCTGTGGTGAATGCATCCGAGGGAGACGCTGGCTTCCTTCTGCGACTCGAACTTGCGGCCCACGATGATCTCGGTGCTGCCACCGCCGATGTCGAAAACCAACCGGCCGTCGTCATCGTCGCCAAGGCTGTGCGCGACGCCGAGGTAGATCAAACGCGCTTCTTCCTTGCCCGGCAAGGTCTCGATCTCGTGCCCGAGGTTCGATTGGGCGCGGCGCAGGAACTTGCGGCCGTCGCGCACATCGCGAAAGGTCGCCGTGCCCACGGCGCGCACGCGGTGTTTCGGGATGCCCTTGAGCCGCTCGCCGATGCGTTGCAGGCAGGCCAGGGCCCGGGCCGCAACCTCTTCATTGAGCTGGCCATCGTCGGTCAACCCCTCGGCGAGTCCCACGCGCTCGCGCACTCGGTCGAGCACCACGAGTTCGCTCTCGCTCTCCATCGCCACCACGGCGTGGAAGGAGTTGGAACCCAGATCCACGGCCGCGACGTGGTTCTTTGCGGGGTTCTGCGGGGTCATGACTGACCCCGGGAGCACTGGCGCAGATTTTCCAGCACCGCCGAAGCGCGTCCGCTGTCGAGGGCTTCGGTGGCCTTCGAGATGCCGTCGGCGATCGTCATGGCCCGGTTGCCGGCCTTGAGCATCAAGGCGGCCCCCAGGATCGACGCGTTGCGCGCCGGGGACATCTCGCCCGCCAACACCGCTGCGGCGATCTGGCCCGATTCGCGCACGAGGGCGTCGTTGTCGGCGGCCCCCTTGCCATCCTCGGGCGGGCCGTACATGGGCAACTCGGGTTCGCTGCCGGCGGCGAGACCGAAGTCATTCGGTTCGACGGTCAAACGGCAGAGGTACCCTTCGCTGAGTTCGATGCCCTTGGTGCGGCGCTTGAGCAGTGGAATCACGCCGCCGCCTTCACCCTGCAGCACGATGCCGCGCGGATGGCCGAGGCCCTTCACCACTTCGATCGCCGCGCCGAGCACGGGACCGTGTTGGGCACCGAGCAGCACCGCTGCCTGGGGCGGCGCGAGCAGTTTCTCGATGGTCGAAAGGGGCGTACGCACGAGCATCTCGCCGCGCACCTTGCGCAGGGGCACCAGGGCCGGGAGCATACCCGACACCGAAAGCACACCGAGGCCGATGCGCGCGACCCACTCTTCCGCTTCGCGCGGATCCCAGGTCATCGAAGCACCGAGTTCGCCGAGCACGTGGGCCGCCGTCAGGCCGCGACGCGGCGGAATGCTTTGGTCCGTGAGCAGCAGGGTCTTCTGCCCGGCCCCCGCCGCGATCAGGCACGAAACGATGTCGAGCGGTGGCACGAGGTCGTGCCCGTCGAGGGGCGCGCTCACGCACAACAGGTCCGGCACGCCCCGGCACGGCAGATCCGCCATGGCCCGGGCTGCGCGGGCGAACCCGGAGAACTCCTCCACCGTGACGCCTTTCCAGCGCAGGGTGGTCAGGAATGTTGCGACGAGAATGTCGCTCTCGGCCCCCTCCAGGATCGAAGTGAAGGCCCGTGCGGCCTCGTCCTGACTCAGGTTGCGGGTCGTCCGGGGGCTGTGCCCCAGGGTGCTCATGATGTGGCGCAGAACCATCGGATTCAGCCGCAGGAACCGGGCTCCTGCGTTCCTGGGCAGCCCAGATCATACGCCTCCGAGGCGTATCGGGAACGCCCGAAGTCCCTGCAAGCCCAGGGTGGTCCAAAACCGGTCGGCGCTTTCCCAACCGTGCCCGATCCGGGCCCCGATTGGGGTCCTCCGCCCGCCAGGAACGGCCGGAGCCCGGTCCGCGGGATGCGGGACCGGGCTCCGGGTTCGACCTGGGGGCCTGCGGGGTTACTTGCCCTCGCCGCCCTCGTCCGCGGGCTTGTCCCCTTCTCCCTCGGCGGGCGTTTCGCCCTCCTCGGCAGGTTTCTCGCCGGCTTCTTCCTTCGGCCCTTCGCCCGGGTCCACCTTTTCGGCGGGGGCCAAGTCGGCCTCGGGGCGCGGACGGATGTGCGCGAAGTACATCTCGGCCTGCTTGTCGTAGACCATCTTGCCCTCGACCACCGCCCACTGCACGAAGGTCGCGTAGTGCATCAGGTCGCCGTCGGTGACGATGAAGTCCGCATCCTTGCCGACTTCGAGGGTACCGATGCGATGCGAAACCCCGGCCAGGCGCGCCGGCACGATAGTGATCGCTTCGAGGGCGGCCTGCTCCGAAAGCCCGCCGCGCATGGCGAAGGCGGCGGAGATCGGCAGGGCGAGGATGTCAGAACCGGCGATACCGCCGAAGATGCTGATGCCCTGGCCCGGGGTGCGGATGGCCACTGACACGCCGTGGGAGTGCAGGATGGCGGCGTTTTCGATGCTCGAGCCACCGTCGCGCACGAGCGTCTCGCTCTTCGGCGTGCGGTCCCGGGGGGTGAGGATCACCGTGGCCCCGGCGCGACCGAGTTCATCGGCGACGGTCCACGCCTCGACACCACCCTGGATCACCGGGCGGAACCCGAAGCGCTGCGCGAGGCGCGCAATCTCCAGCAAGTCGCCGCGTTGGTTCTCGAAGAAGGTCGCCAGGCGTTCGCCCGTGAGCACGCCCACCAGGCCCATGTCGATGCCCGCGCGCTTCGGCTCCGGACCCTTGTCCTTGCTCGGGTTTTGGTCCCAGGCCTTCTTCTCGCGGATGTAGCGGGCGGCACCTTCGAACTTCTCGCGCAGGTCCTTCTTGCCCGCGGGGTTCGAGGAACCGAAGCGGATCGAGTGGAAGAAGTTCTTGGAGAGAACGACGTTCTCGATGGAACCGCGCTTGAGTTTGCCTAGCTCCGACCCTTGCACCGCGCTGGTGATGCCGGTCGAAAGGCCCAGCAACATGGCTTCCGAGAACGGATCGACCGAGTTCTCCAGGTCGCCGCCCGTGCCGAACAGGCTGGAGGAGGCGATCGCCACCAGGCCGGGGTAGACCCGGTATCCGGTCGCATCGAGTACCTCGGCGTTCTCCGGCACCACGACGTTGTAGCCGACCTCACGGATCTTGCCGTTGTGGGAGAGCAAGGTGGCGCCCTTCAGGATCGCACCGGTGCCGGTGTAGATATCCCCACCGGTTACGGCGTACCAGCGGTCGCCTTCTTCCTCTTCTTCGGTCGCTTGGGCAGCGCTATCACCACCTTCGCCGCCCTCCTCCTGCCACGCAGGCGAAGACCAGGCGAGGGCGCCGCTGATCAGGAAACCGCCCAGCAGCGCCATCCAGGGCGCGCGTTTCTGCAGAGCTTTCATAGTCCCACCTCGCCGTGCACGAAGTCACCTTCGATCATGACGGCTTCCACTTCGGAGCCGGGTTCGAACGGATCGGCGCTGAGCACCAGCAGGTCGGCGAACTTGCCGACTTCGAGGCTGCCGTGGGTTTCCCCCATGCCCAGCAGGTTGGCGGGTTCGAGGGTCATCGCACGCAGGGCGATGTTCTCATCCAGACCCGCACGGATCATCACGGCGACTTCCTCGCGCCAGTTCTCATGGCCGCGGGCGTTGTCGTTGCGCGGGATGAGCACCAAGTGCGCACCCGCTGCGGCGAACTCCGCCGGCAGGTTGCGCTGCTGGCGAGTACCCGGGTTCACAGTCAGGGTCGGATCCATCACGACGATGGCGCCGGCCTTACCGACCTGTTCCTTGATGTGGCCGAAGTCGCTTTCGAGCGACAGCGGCAGGCGCAGCGAGTACTGCATCGGCTTGTCCTTCAGGACCTGCTCGAAGTGCAGCAGGGTGCCGGCCGAGTCGATCGACAGCAGCACGGGCAGTTCCTTGGACTCCAGACGCAGGAACGCCTCGGTTTTCGGATCGGGCTTGAGGGGCGAGTAGTCGCCGAGTTTGGCAAGGGCTTCTTTCTTCTTGTCCTTGTCCTTCTCTTCCTCCGCCTTCTCTTTGGCCTTGTCGTACTTCTCCTTGGCCTTGGTTTCCTTTTCGCGGAACTTCTCGAGGTCGTCGTAGATCCCGGAGATCATGTCCTTGTCGCTCTTGGCGGAGCGCATGGTGATCTTGAGGTAGACGGAGTCCTTGAGAATCGGGCTGCCCGGGCCCTTCCAGAGCGGGCGCATCGCCGCGGTCTGACCCGTGATGCCACGGCCCGGCGCGTAGTAGCCGGCCAACACCACCCCCGCCTCGAGGAAACCCTCGAGGTCGCGGGTCGGGTAGTACCCATCGCCGGCCTTCACGTGCGGGTTGACGCCGCTGCGGCCGTTTTCGCCGTCACCCAGGCGGGTGTAGGCGTTCACGAAGCCTGGCACGACGACTTGATCGTCGTCCAGCTCGCGCACCGGGATGCCGGGTTCGATAGGCAGGTCCTCGCCGATCGTGACGATCTTGCCGTCATCGATCAGCAGCACAGCGTGCTCGAGGATCTCGCCGTTGCCGACGTAGAGCTTGCGGGCCTTGAGGGCCAGGAGATCGCCGGCGAAGGCCGGGGTCCCGATGCCGATCAGGGCGAGGGTGAGTGCGAAGAAACGCATGGTTTGGATTCCTCCGGGCTGACTACCAGCGACGGCCTTCGGCCTGGGGGTTGTAGACCACTTCGCCGAGCTGCAGCACGAGCTCGACGGGCACGCGCGGATCAACCACGCTGCCCTTGGCAAAGATGAGGTCGGCGTCTTTGCCCACCTCGATGCTGCCGACCCGGTCGCCGATGCCACCGGCCATGGCGGGCACGATGGTCAAGCCGCGCAGGGCCACCATGTTCGTGTCGTCCAGGCCGTAGCGCACGCCGATGGAAGCCTGCAGCTGCAGTTCTTCCTGGGCGATCACGGGGGAGTCGGTGTTGAAGCCGATGCGGGTGAAGCCTTGGGATTGGTACCCCGCGGCCACGCCTTGCATGCGCTCGGGCGCGCTACCGGCCCAGTTGATCATCGACTGGGTGGGCGGGTCCACGTTGCGCGGGCCGAGCACGCCGAAGATCTCGCGCTTCTCGGCTTCCGCCGCCAAACGCCAGGTGTCGAACGTGCCGTGGTCGATGAAGAAGGGTAGTCCCAGCTCGTCGTGCACCAGGGTGATGGTCTTGAGCACCACCTGGTACATCTGGGTGTGGGTGGAGATGTGGATCTCGCGCTTGCGCAGGTGGCGGAAGACCTCCCACTGCGGGTTCAGGCGCGGCTTGATGCCACCGTCCTTCTCATACGCTTCCCACTTCTTGGCGTAGGCGATGCCGCGCCGGAAGGTGTTCCGCGTGTTGTAGTTCATCAGCGTGCGACCCGGGCGCATCAACCAGCGCTCGGGGTTGCCCGCCTGGGCCAGCTTGAGCGAACCGGGGTTGCGGATCTCGCAACGCTCGTAGGTGTCGAAGCCGGTGCGCAGCAGCACCCCTTGGCCCCCCACGTTGGTACCCGAGCCAGGGATGTACAGCACGCTCGTGACCCCAGAAGCGAGGCCCATGCGCGTCAGCTGGTTGCCCGGTTCGACGTCCGCCGAAGCGCGCAGACCCGGGTTGGCGAGGTACACCATGTCGTTCAGGCCAAAGCGACCCGCGACGTGGTTGTGCATCTCGACCATGCCCGGCATGACCCAGCGGTCCTGTGCATCGAGGATCTGGTACTCGGCGGGAATCGTGATGTCCGACTGGGCGCCGACCGCTTGGATCGTTCCGTCCTTGACCAGGATCACGCCGTTGTCGAGCACCGCGCGGCCGTTGAACTCGGCGAGCACGATCTTCTTGGCGACGATGGCGAGGCCTACGCCGCCTTTGGCGCCGGGCTCGACACCATTGACAGCGTGGGGCGCTACGAGGGGCTCGGAACCCTGGGCCCGCAGCTCGGGAACCAGCGCGCCAAGCAAAAGGACGCAGGCGAAGAGGGATTTCATGGGTTTCATGATTCGACTCCTGAGAGCAGGGGCGCTCAGCGCTGGACCTCGCGGCCGTTGACCCAGACCCGCTGAACCATGGTGCTCGGTACCAGCGGCGGGCCGTCCAGCAGCAGCACGTCCGCGTAGTTGCCGACCTTCAGTTTTCCGACCTCGTCCCCAAGGGAGAGCATGTCGGCCGCATCCGCCGTCAGGGCCCGCAGGGCTCCTTGGGGCGTCCAGTCCTCGAGCGCGGCTAGGGTGGCGTAATCGACCAGACCGGCCGCACCACTCTCCGCCATGCTCGCGAAGGCGACCGGAATCCCGGCTTCCTGCAGGCGCGCGTAGCGGTTGTTGGCGACCATGCCGAGGTTCTGCACCTCGACCGGACGCTGGGTCAGGATCACACCAGCGACCTTGCCGCGGATGTCCTCGGCGACCAGGTGCGCTTCGTCAGCCATCAACAGCACGGGGCGGATGTTGTTCTTGGCGCACAGTTCCACGAGGCTGCGGATGTGGTCTTCGCGGCTCACGCGCACGATCAGCGACCCGGTGCCATCCCGCGTACCGCGGAAGATCGCCAGGTAGGGATCGGGCTGCGGCATGGTCGGCATGTCGGAGCCGCTTTCCTTCTTCTTTGCGTCCTCGTCTTCGACGGCCGGGGTCGGCCGTTTCACGACGGGGTAGTCGGGAGAGGTCCGCGGCAGCTTGAAGCTGTCTTCGACACCTTTGAAGAGGCGCCGGCCTTCGAGGAACATGACCTCCGGGTCGTTCTCCTCGAAACCCTGCTCCAGAACCAGCAGCACACCACCCTCGGTGGTCACGCCGCTCAACCGCACGGTGTATTCCTCGCGCGTGCCTTCCAGCGGAACCAGGTTCGGGTGGTCGGCCATACGCAGGGTGCCCTCGAGCTTGCCGTCCGCGCCCTCAAGGATGCGCACGCGCAGCTTCTGGTTCTCCTTGCCGCCCAAGGTCACCTGGGCCTCGAAGGAACCCGTGACCGGCATGGCATCGGGCTTCTTCTTGTTCTTTTTCTTCTTGTCGTCCTTCTTCTCCTTGTCGGAATCGGATTCGCCCTCTTCGGCCTTCTCCTTTTCTTTCTTGTCGTCGTCGGACTTCTCGGCCTTCTTCGGCTTCTCTTTCCACTCGGCGAGGGCCTTCTTGTACTTCTCGACGTTGTTTTCGTACTCCGCGTCCTTGTTCAGGAGGCTCGGAATCGCGTCGCCGGGCCAATCGACCACGAGGCTGGCGTTGTTGCGCACCACCATCGCGTCGATATCGGCCGGCGAAGGCTTGTACGCCATCGTCGAGAACATGCCTTGGTTGCCCGCGGAGGTCAGGTTGACCGTGGTCACCCCGGCCAGCGCCACGCGTCGATCCAAGGCATCCCCCGGCTCCAAGATGCGCGTCATGTCGAAGCGCTCGTTGATGCGGGGATTGCTGCCTTCCATTCCGAGGAAGCCCATGGTGTCGACCACGCCGGGCATGGCGGCGAATCCCTTCACCACCACGGCCCCGCCGGGACGGGCCACCTTGGCGCCGACTTCGATGATGCGACCATCGCGCATCAGGATCTCGCCGGGGCTCAGGACTTCTCCGTTGCCCAGGTGCAGCTCCTCGACCGAAAGCACGGTCGGCGGGGCGGGCATCGGGCGGGACAACATGCCCGGAGCGACCGCCTGCTTGCGGCGCACGCTTTCGAGGCCTTCGGCCACCTTGGCGGAGTCGTAGACCACGTCACCCGACACGATCGTGGCGAGCACGGAGGTGCCCGCGTCGAGCGGGGCCCCGTTGTAGACCACGAGGTCGCCGTCGAGCCCGACGCGCAGGGAACCCACGCGGTCCGCAACGCCGATCGCTTCGGCGGCGCGGGAGGTGATGCCGTCGAGGGCGGTCTGGGCGTCCAGGCCGCCGCGCATGGCGAAGCCGGCGGCGTACCGCAGGGCGTTCGGCGACCAGCCTTGGATGGCGAAAGGCACGCCGGCGGCATTGAGCTTGGATGCGAGTTTCGGATCCGGGCGCTCGGCGTCCAGATCGCGATCGATCTCCTTCAGGTTCGGCTCCTGGACCTCGTAGATCACCGTGTAGCCGGCTTTGGCCAGCATGGAAGCCGAGTTGCCCGCGAAGCCGAGGCCCTCGATGACGAGGGGCATCTTCTCGGTGCCGAAGAGCTCGACCAGCGCGGCCACCTCTTCGTCGGTATCCGCGCGCATGCGCCAGATGACGCGCTGCTTCAGCAGCTCGCGCAGCACCTCGCCGGTCGGATGTCCGTATTCCTCGGCAAAGCTGCCGTCGCCCTTGGCGAACGCCAGCAGTTCACGGATGGCGATCACCGCCCCCATGATCGAGCGCGGGAACTGACGGTTCTCGAAACCCAGGCCGATGTCCGCGGTGGCGGGCAGGCGCGGTTCCCAGAATCCCGGCAGGTAACGGGCGTTGGAGCCGACCGAGCCAATCAGACCAGCGGACTCGCGCAGCACGCGCGAGTTGCGGTCCTTGCCGGCCAGCTTCACCACCGCACCTTGACCCGCGATCAGTCGATCGCCGAGCCCGGGCACGAGGTAGCCGGTCGTGACCCCGCTGCGCAGGGCCGCGTGGTATTCCGCGAACGGGTTGAAGTTGTCGACCGCCAGCACGAACGGCGCCGCAGCGCGGTCCGAGTCGGTGCCAACACCGTAGTCGGTGCGGGTGGCGATGAGGCCGGGGGCGATGACCGCACCCGGGCCGAAGTCGAGTTCGCGCACGCCGGGGGGCGCCGGCACGGTTTTTCCGATGGCGGCGATCTTGCCGTCATGGATCCAGATGGCGCCGCCGTCGGTCAGCACGGATCCGCCCCCGCAGGGGTAGATCGTGCCGGCGCGCACCACCACGTCCTGAGCGCGCAGGGCGCCCGGGATCAGCAGTGCGGCACAGGCCAGGAAGAAGAGTTTCCGCATGGGGCCGATTCCTTACTTGTCCTCGTCCTTGTCCTTGGATTCCTTGCCTTCGACCGACTCGCGGCCGGCATCGGCGGCGGCTTCATCGACCGCGGTGCCGGCGGGACGCTGACCCTCGAACAGATGCTTGAGGCGCGGATCCTTGCTGCGGTCGTAGACCTGCTTGCCGTCGACGAACACGTGCTCGACCTGCGAGCGCACGCTCAGCGGGTCGCCGCTGAAGAGCACCACGTTGGCGTCGGCGCCGGCCTTGAGCACGCCGACGCGGCCTTCGAGACCAATCATGCGCGCGGGGGCGGTGGTGACGGCGGCCAGGGCCTGCTCGCGGGTGAGGCCTTGGCCCACCGAGAGGGCCGCCTGGAACCACAGGGACTCCATGCCGGAATCGGCGGAAGCCAGGGCGAAGGGCACGCCGCGGTCGAGGAAGACCTTGGCTTCGAAGGTCTGGGTCTCCTCTTCAGTGATCGGATCGGTCTCGGTGTAAACGAGGCGCGGGCTCAGGACCACGGGCACCTTGGCTTCGACGATCTCGTCGATGGCCTTGTAGCAGCCGCCGCCGAGCACGAGCACGGTCTGGTCGAGGAAGCCGTTGATCTTCGCGGTTTCGATGGCGAGGTGCACATCGGCCGGGAACCCGCAGTAGAAGTAGACCTTGCTGCGGCCTTCGACGACCTTGAGCAGCGGAGCCATCTTCTCGTCGACTTCGACGCGCGGCACCAGGTCCAGGCCGTCCACGACCCAACCCTTGCCGGCCATCTTGCGCCCCTTGGCATCCTCACCCTCGTAGTCGCGGCCCTGGGCCAGCGCTTCGCGGCGGGAGGTGTCCAGGCCCTGGCGCTTCTGATCGACCAGGTCCTCGAGGTGCATGCGCAGGTCGAAGAAGGCCTTGCGCAGGGCGGCCGCCTGGGTGGCGCGCGACTTGCCGCGCTTCGGCGTGGCGCTCATCTTGATGCCGCTCTGGGGCATCACCATCAGCGCGTCGACCGTCTTGCCGACCGGCTTCACGATCGCGCCCTGGGCGGCGATGACCGTGTCATTGCCCTGTTGCACGTTGATCGTGGTGATGCCGTAACGCAGGCAGTCCTCGAAGTAGAAGTCGACCGGGTTGAGCGAGTCGTTGACGTCGAAGAAGGGCACGACGTCGAGGGACTCGTTGGAACGGTCGGTGCCGTCGATCGAGTGGGCCTCGACAAAACCGGGCATGGCGACCATGTCCGGCATGTCGGTGACTTCCGCATCCCACGGGATTTCGAGTTCCGAGGCTTTGCCCACCGCAATGATGCGGGTGCCGTCCATCAGGATCACGCCGTCTTGGATCGGCTCACCGTCCATGGTGATGACCGTACCGGCCTTGATCGCCTGCTTGGCCTGGGCCAGTGCCGGGGTAGCCAACACCATCGCGCCCGCCATGCAGGTCAGGGCAGCACTCAGGTTCTTCGGGAAGAGTTTCATGGTCGAAGGGGCGGAGATCGGGGGAACTAGCGCGGAGTGGTGGAGGCAGCGGGCACGGTCTCACCGGAGACCCAGACCGCAAGGACGCGGGAAGTGAGTTCGAACGGAGGGCCGGACCAGAGCACGAGGTCGGCATCTTTGCCCACCTCGACGCTGCCCAGTCGATCCTCCAGACCCAGCACGCGCGCCGGGATCAGGGTGACGGCCGCCAGGGCCTTTTCGAATTCGAGGCCGCCGCGCATGGCGCGTCCGGCCTGATCCGCCAGGGTGCGACCCGCCTGGGTCTCACCGTGGGCGGACAGCGCGAAGGGAATGCCGCGCTGATCGAGGTCCTTGGCGACGAACCAGGCGAAGAACGAACCTTCGCCCGAATAGCCGTTGCTCGGGAAGGGCGGCAGAACGACGCCGGTGCCGGAGCGCTGCAGGAGTTGCGGGTCCTTCCAGGCCTCGGCGGTACCGTCGAGCCACATCTGGATGTCGCCGAACCCTTCCGCCTTCATTTCCTCTTTGAGGAAGACGGCGGTGCGCATGTCGATGGCGGTGAACGCCTGCACGTAGAGGGTCACGTTGCCGGACAGGACGGCGCGGAACACGTCGGCGCCGGGGAATTCCAGCTCCGGGTAGTCCTTGGCCGCAGCGGCATCGAAGAACGCCTTGCGCCACTCCCATTCGACACCCATGCGGGTGGTGGGACGGCGGTTGTAGATCGAGTTGGGCGAGCCCCAGGCCGGGCGGTTGCCGCTCGAGGGCGCATCCCCCATCGCGCCGCGCAGGAAGGTGCGACCCTTGAGCTGGCGCTTGGCGATGTCGGTGGAGCCCTGGGTCTTCACGATCGCGCACAAGCCGCCGACCACGTTGCGGTCGGGCGGGGTGGTGAGCACCGTCGTGGTGCCGGTGCGCGCCATGCGCAGCCACTCAGGGTCGAACAGATCGAGGGCGCCCGCCACGGAAAGGCTGGCTTCGACCTCATTGGTCTGCTCGACGGCGGTCGAGGAGTACGTGACGCGCGCGCTCAGGTCGATCATGCCCGCCGTCAGGGCCGCGCCGCGAGGGGTGTCCTCGCCGGCGGTGGCGCCCGGGGTGATGGCGGTGATCTTGCCGTCGACGAAGGTCACCATCACGTTCTTCAGGGCGTGGCCCTTCGACGTGTAGAGCACATCGGCGAAAACCGAACCCGAATCGGCATCCTGGGCCCACGCGGTGGGCAGGGCCAGGGCAAACAGCGCAACGGAGATCAGGCGCTTCATTCTTTGGCTCCTTGGGCGGCGGCCTGGTGCACGGACTTGCCGTCCACCCACACTTGCAGGACGCGGCTGGTCAGTTCGGTGGGCGCGCCGCTCCAGAGCACCAGGTCGGCGTCGAGACCGGCGGCAATCGAACCCACTTGTTTCTCCAGACCCGCGGCGCGAGCGGCGCCGGCGGTCAACGTGTCAAAGGCCTGGCCTTCTTCCATGCCCCCGCGGCGGCACAAGGCGGCCGCCAAGCGCAGGCGCACGGGGTGCTGGGCGCCGGCATCCAGGCAGAAGCCGAAGTTCACGCCGGCTTTGGCCAGGGCGAGGGCCGACTGCACACCGAAGTGCGGGTTGCGCTCGCCGAACAGGGTCATCGCGATACCGAGGCCCGACTCCTTGATCTGCGGAGCGAGGTCCCCGATGCGCGGACCGGCTTCGAGGGTGCCCTTCACCTTGTGGCGCTGGGCGAAAGCCAGGGCGCGCGAGGATTCCGCGCGGGAATCGGAGCGCAACCAAGCGCGCACGGCGCCGTCCTTCAGTCCGGCGGCTGCGCTGTCCTTCGATTCGACCGCCTTCTCCAAGAGGTCGGCGGCGCCCGGGTAGCTCGAGCGGTACCCGTTGGGGTTGACCGCACCGTTCGGCCCGAAGAAGAAGAATCCGCCGCCGAAGTCCGCGCCGGGGGTCGGATCCGGACGATCGTTGAACATGCCGCTGTCGAAGGCGACGTGCATCGGACCGCTGGCGGCCAGGATGCGCCCACCGGCGGTTTTCGCGATCAGGCCGCGTCCCGCCAGCAGGTTGTACGAAGGCGGGGTGAGCACCACGGTCGTGATGCCTTCGGCCGCCAGGCGGGCGAGGGCCGGCTGGCTTGGGTCGAAGGTCATGCGCGCTTCGACCTCGGGCATGAGGAAGCGCGTGGTATCGGTGCCCTCTTCGCCCAGCAGCGAGGTCTCCCCGAGGGCGATCAAACCGCTCGAAAGGTGACCGTGCAGTTCGACTTGCGGCGCTTGGCCACCGTCGACCTTTTCGCCCACCGCGACGATGCGGCCATCGCGCACCAGCACCTGGCCGGGCGAGAAGACCTTGTTCCCGGCCACGTGAACGTGGTCGGCCTGGTAGACGACGCCGGTGTCGGCGGCAGCACCCGAAGCGATCGCGGGCGCGAGACTCAGCAACAGTTCCAGCAACATGGATTACTCCTTGGGCTGCACGACGACTTCGCCGCCGGACACGACATATTGCACGCGGCTGCCGACCGAGAGGGGCGGGCCGTCCAGTACGAGGATCTCGGCGAGGCGGCCGCGGCGCAGGGAACCGAGTTCCCCTTGCAGATCAAAGGCATCGGCCACGCGCGAGGTGATCGCCGCCAGGGCGTGATCCTCGGGCATGCCGTAACCGACCGCCAACGAGGCGTAGAGGGGCAGGGCCGACGGTTCGCCGGAGATGCCCGAGCCGATCAGCACGGGCACGCCCGCGCGCACGAGGTCCCCCGCCAGGGCGAGGCCGTTCGCGCCGTCTTCCGCACCGACCGGATGGGCGATGGAATCGACCGGCCACACCATCACGGCGATGTTGCGGCGGGCGAGTTCGGGAGCCACGTGCATCGCGTCACCGCCACCGGCGATGATCATGCGCAGGCTCGGCAGCTCGGCGGTGCCCACCAACAGGTTGCGCAGCACTGCGGCACCATCGGCCACCACCACGAGGGGCAGCTCGCCGCGGTAGACCCGGCCCAGCACGTCCTTATCGGCATCGAAACGCGGCTTACGCGGGGCCTTCGGCTCCTTGTGGCGCGCTTCCTTGAATTCCTTGCCGGACTCCTTGGCCTTCTCCAGATCCTTCTCGCGATCCTTCTTGGCCTTCTTGAAGTCCTTCTCGAGCTTCTCTTCGAGCTCCTTGATCTCCTTCTGCCAGTCCGCGAGTTTGCTCTCGTACTCCGCCCACTCGGTGAGGTAGCGGTCGCCGGATTGCAGTTTGGAGATCAGCGAATCGACCTCGTCGATCCCGCCCACGACGTTGCCGCTGCGCTCAAGGCGCGCCCACAGGGCCGTGCGCGGCTTGATCACCATGTCCGCCGTGTTTGCGCTGGACTGGCTGCGCAGCATCGCGCCCAGACCGCCGAAGGTGGCGTTGTAGCCCAGGTGGGCGTCATAGGCGACGACCCCGGCGTGCAGCACTTCGTCGCGCTCGCGCGGATGGACGAACAGGTCCAGCGCATCCAGGGTCGAGGTGGTCGGGTCGGTGCCGCCATCGCGCATGGAAAGGGGATCCATGCCCAGGCTCGACCACGGATCGACGAAACCCGGGCAGAGCACCTTGCCTTCGATCACCTGCGCGCCCTCGGGCACAGCCAGGTCCTGCCCCACCGCTTGGATGCGGCCGTTGCGCACGATCACCGCCGCGTTCGCGAGCACCTTGCCCGGACGCACGATGACCTGTTCGCCTTTGAGGTACAGCAGCGGGCCGGTATCCGCGGGCAAGGTCAGCGGCTCGGGTTTCTTGTCCCCGTCCTTTTCCTTGTCCTCTTTGTCCTTGCCCTTGTCAGAGTCCTTCTTCTCTTCCGCGGGCTTGTCCCCTTCTTCGCCTTCGTCCTTCTTCTCGCCGTCCTGCGGCGATTTCTTGGCGTTGGCTTCCTGGGTTTCCCCCTGGCCCGACTGCGCACCTTCCCGTTCTTGGGAAGGACCGTCCTGGGTCCGAGCGGGGTTCATGGAGACGCCCGCAACCAGCAAGAGCAGGAGCGGGAGCCGCAGTACTGAGAAACGCATGAGCCGGGGAGTCGGGGTTCGGGGGCTCCGGATCGGGGTGGGAAACTGCCCACACGCCCTCCCCCGGAACCTTCCGGCCCGCCAGGGAGAGCGACTGGCAGCGCGATGATAAGGGCGCCGGCCAGGAACCCGCTAAGGCCAAAAGGCCGAAAGACATATCTCAAACCCAGCTGCGGGCCTCCTGGAACCGCCTTGGCGGGCCCGATCGAGACCCATTTTGAGACATACGCAAGATCCCGGAAAGAAACTGGCCCCAAGGAGTGCGTTCGGATCGGACGGATTCCGGGCTGTTTCTGCGGTCTCTAAGTCATGTCCCGTTCCGTTCACCCGCTCCTCCTCGAACCATCCTTCTGGCGAAAGCGCCTGGAGGGCCTGGGAAACGGTGCCGGGGGCCTGCTCTCCTCTCCGCGTGAGGACCTGACCGGGGGCGGTCGCCAGGTCGAGGAGTTCCGGGTCAAAGCCCACGATGGCCAGATCCTCTGGGGTCTGATTTCGTATCCGACCTTCCACGGGGGCTCCCGACCTTGCTGTATCAAGGCAGCCGGTCCCGCCGACCCGATGGAGCTGGACCCGGCTGCCGTAGAAACGGGCACCGTGGAGGTTCTGTACCAGGCCCCGGCAGGGCGACGCCTGGAAGACCGGGTGCTCGACCTGATCCGGGTGCATGAGCTGGCCTGTCGCCAGCCCCGGGTGCGCCCCGAAGCCACCAGCCTGAGCGGCGGCCCTGCCGGTCGCGCCGACGAGGTCTGGATCGCCCGCGCCCTGCTGCGCATGCTGCCGCCGAAGCAGGCCTGAGGCCTGGCGGCCCCCTCCGAGGGGAATCGGGCCCAATCGGGCCCGGGGATCAGTACCCCCCGCCCTTCGCCGCGCCCGCGCCCACGATGGCCACCGACGCCGAAGCGCCGATGCGGGTGGCCCCGGCCCGGATCATCTCTTCCGCCGTCGCGCGGTCGCGCACCCCGCCGGAGGCCTTGACCCCGAGCACCGGCCCCACCGCCCGGCGCATGAGTGCCACGTCCTGCGCGGTCGCCCCGCCGCCAGTGAATCCGGTCGAGGTCTTCACGAAGTCCGCGCCCGCGGCTTTGGCCAGGCGACTCGAACGCTCGATCTCTTCGGGCGTCAGTAGGCTGGTTTCGAGGATGACCTTGAGACGCCCACCCAAACGATGGGTGGTTTCGGCCACGACTTCGATGTCCTTCTGCACGAACGCATTGTCGCCCGATTTCAAGGCGCCGACGTTCTGCACCATGTCGACCTCGCACGCGCCGTCTTCGATCGCGCGACGGGCTTCGTAGGCTTTGACCTCGGGCACGTTCGCGCCGAGGGGGAAACCGATCACGGTGCACACGAGCACCCCGCTGCCTTCGAGAATCTCGGCCGCGCGGCGCACCCAAGTGGGTTGGATGCAGACCGAAGCAAAACGGTGTTCCATGGCTTCGGCGCACAAGGCGTCGATGTCGCGGGCCGTGGCGTCGGGCTTGAGCAGGGTGTGGTCGAGGTAACTGGCCAGGTCCCCGAGACGCACGGGATCGGGCCCGCAGACGCCGAGGCGGCAAGCACCGGCCTGGACGAATTCCTGCAGGCCACCGAGGCCCGGTGCGGGCATGGCACCCGCGCCGAAGGCCTGCCAGCCCCCTTGCCCCACTTCGATCGTCTGGGGCAGGCCGCCGACCAGCAATTGCCGGCCGATCTGGGTCAGCAGGTCTTCGAGATACTTGGGATCCATGGCCGAAAGGGGCGAAACGCGGGGATAGGCGCCTATTGGGGGGGCTGCAGGGTGGGCGTGTGGCGGTAGCGGTCTTCGATCGCGCGGATCTTGTCGACCCGTTTGGCGTGGCGACCGTGGCCCACCGGGGTGCCGAGGAACATGCGCAACACGGCGTCGGCCTGGCTGCGGCTCAGGTGCCCCGCCCCCAGGCACAACACGTTGGCGTGGTTGTGCTCGCGGGCGTTGGCAGCGGTACGTTCGTCCCAGCAGTTGGCGGGCAGAATGCCGGGAACCTTGGCCGCGGCCATCGTCGAGCCGATACCGGCCCCGTCGATGCACACGCCCATCATCGCACGCCCCTCCGCGACCGCGCGGGCCACGGCGTGCGCGTAGTCGGGATAGTCCGCGGCCTGCGTGTCGCGCGTGCCCACGTCGAGGGGCCGGTACCCCAGCTCGCTCAGGCTCGCCAGCAGGTGCTGCTTGAGCGCAAAACCGCCGTGGTCACAACCGATCGCGACGATCGGCGCATAGCCGCTGCCGAAGCCGGGCAGGATCTCGGCGCGCCGGCCGCGCACAAGGCGGATGCCGCGACGCTGGGCTTGCTCGAGGGCGCCGGGGGTGATGTGCGCATCCACCGCCATGTGGAAGTCCGCGCCATCCGCCACATCCCTCAGACAATTTTCGGTGACGAGGGGCCGCCCGGTCGATGCGCCGGTAGCGGCCTTGCCGGTTTGCGGACGCGGACCCGCGCTGACGACACGCACCTGCGCGCCCCCGGGCAGGGCGTCGGGCCCGGCCAAGGCGCGTTGGGCAGCGCGGCGAGCGATCTCCGGCAAATCGGCTTCCATGACGCTCAGTGTAGCGCTGGGCCGGTCCGCCAGGAAGTTGCGACGGGGCGTCAACCTGCGCCCGTTTTGCAGTGCGATTGGACCGGGCTGTCAAGCAATCCGTCGGGTTTCCTTTCTCCCTCGACGTAAGCTCCTGACCGTCCCATCCGCAGCACGTTTCTTGCTTGTGCGTTGGGGTGTCTTGGGTTGAGATGAGGGCGCACGTTACCCGCCGCACTGGACCTATCGCACACCCATCCCGATGCGCACCCTGCTGAGTCAGTTTTGTGAGTCATTCGAAAGCGTTCTACGGCCGATTCTCGAGCCGCTGAACGGCGCCGCGCAGGCGTTCAACGAGGCTTCGACCGAGCTGCCTGGGAGGGAGCTCCGCGCCGGCCTGCTCGACCTGCGTCACCAGGTGGAGGGCCTGGTGCAGAAGGTCGCCGATCAGCAGGCCTACGTGCTGCTGTTCGGTCCGCTGAAGAGCGGCAAGTCGACGCTGATGAACGCGCTCGCCGGCACCTACGTCAGCGAAGTCTCGAGTCTGCCCGCCTACCCGTGCATGGTGTACCTGTCGCACGCGGAACAACGCGAGTTTGACGTGACGCGCTACAACGGCCGCGCCGAGCGCTTCACCGATCCGGCGTCGCTGTACATGTACATCAACCGCGCCCACGCGGAACTCGCCGAGCGCCTGCGCGCGGCCGAAGCCCGCGGCGAGGAATTCGAGCCGTCGCTCCACTACCCCGAGGCGATCCGCAAGGTCGACGTGCGTCTGCCCGCCGGTGACCTGGCGCGCTCCGGTGCCGTGCTGGTGGACACCCCCGGTCTCTACAGCCGCATGAAGTTCGGCTACGACCGCATGACGCGCGAGTTCCGCGACACCGCGAGCTGCGCGATCTTCATCGTCAAATCGGACAACCTGTTCCTCGAACAGGTCTTCGAAGAGTTCGAGGAACTGCTCGGGCTGTTCAGCCGCATCTTCCTCGTCGTCAACCTCGACACGAACAAGACCGACCTGGCGGCCGACGGTTCGCTGGTGCCTTCGCTCGAACGCGAAGACCCGCTGGCGCTGATCGATGCCTTCGAGAACCTGGCGATGAGCGCGCCGCTCAAGGACGCCGCCGAAGAAGGTCGCCTGCGCATCTACCCCATCGACCTGCTGAAAGCGGCGTCGAGCCGCCTCAAGGGCACGCGCGGGGATGACAACGCGTCCGGTCGCGCCAACTTCGACGTGTTCCTGCGCGACCTCACCGAATACCTGAACTCCACCGACTACCTGGTGGCGTTCCTCGGCGACAGCCTGCGCCGCGCGCGCCACCTCCTGGACGACACCGAAGCCGTGCTCGAACACGATCAGGTCGATCGCCTCAAGGAAAGCGAGCAACGCCTCGAGCAGAAGCGCCGCGATGGTCAGAGCCGCCGCCATGCCGTCGGTCGCCTGCTGGGTTACGACTGGCGCCGCGCATTCCTTGATCTCGAGGACAAGCTCAACCCCACCATCCGCGAGAAATCCAAGCGTTTCGGCCAGGACACCGAACGCAAGTTGGACGAGGCCCTGGAACGCTGGTTCCTGACCGACGACAGCCTGCAGACCCTGCTCGAAGACCAACTCGCGCCGGCCCTGGAGCAATACCAGACCGACCTGAACCGGTTTGTGCAGCAATCGCTGTCCGATGAGGTCCTGGCCGGTACCGCCGGTGTGCTGCTGCCGACCAACGTCTCGGCCGATCTTTACGCCACCGGCGTCGACCTTTCCGCCATCGGCCGCGAGGCCCTCAGCGGCGTGCAAGGCGACGTGCCGACGCGGTCGATCGACCGGCCGCTGGACCCGGCCCTCGTGCCGATCCGCCGGCGCCTGATGGACTGGATGCTGCTGCGCAGCAACAACAAGGTGCGCGAGCAACTGCTCGGCGGCGTTGACCGCCCGTCCCTGCGCATTCCGGTCGAAGTCAAGCAGCGCCGCATCCGCCGCGAAGGCCTGGATGTCATGCGCCAGGAGATCGATCGCTTCAAAGGACGCTTCTTCCACGAGACCCTCGTGCGCGCGCACAAGCACGTGGTGGCCGAATACACCGTCGGCGCCGTGCAGGCGATGGAGAAGGCTCTCAAGCGTCGCGATCAGGAACTGGAGCTCGAGCTCAACGAAACCGTCAGCCACCTGATGGAACACCGCAAGGTGCTCGCGCACCTGACGACCCTGGGCGAGAAACTCGAAGCCGCCACCCAAGGCATCCAGACCCTCGACGACCAGTACGCAGAGACGGAACCGACCATGCTGATCCAGCCGGCCGAAGCGCCGCTGATGCTGCAGCCCTTCCCCTCGCCGCACGCGTCGACCCCGACCCAGCCGCAGATCGAAATCTTCGATCAGGCGGCGCCGGAGCCGATCGAAGGTTCGCCGGAAGAAGCGTTCTGATCCGATCCGCAAACACGACGCGGGCGGGCGGTTCCCTCTGGGATCGCCCGCCCGTCTTTTTTGGTATCGACCCTGCGTTCAAGGCACGAGCAGGAAGTTGTTCGCGTATCCAGGTAGATCCCAGAAGCGCTCGCCCTCGCTCGACTGGTGCACCGACACCTGGAATTCCTTGAACGGGATCTGCCGGCCATCCGCGAAGAACCACGCGCGATAGCCCATTGCGAGCAAAGGGGCAAACACCTCGGCCACGGTGCTGCCTTGGGATGTGAGGTGCCGCTGTTCGCACTCGATCAACAAAGTCGGGCGGCTCGCCTCGATGGTTTCGGCCGCGCCGCGTAGAACCGCCGCCTCGGCGCCCTCCACGTCGACCTTGAGGAAGTGCACCTGGGACCAACCCCGGCGGCGGACTTCGGCGTCGAGGGTCCGCAACGGAACCTGTCGGGCCTGCGCCTCGGCGCCTCCGGGTTCGGCGGCCGCCACGGCACGCACGGTCGAAGCGGCGGGGGAACCGGTGCCCGGTAGAAACAGCTCGATCTGCCCCTCGTGATCGCCGGCGCAGGCGTTCAGCACCTCAACGTTCGTCCAGCCCCGCGGCATCCAGCCACGCAGGGCCGTAGCCAGTTCGTTCTGGGGTTCGAAGGCGAGCACCTGCCCGCTCGGCCCCACCGCCTTGCGCATCCAATAGGTCCACCCCCCCTTGTGCGCTCCAATGTCGATAGCGACCTGCCCGCGGTGCAACACCAGGCGCATCGCCTCGATCTCGCTGCGGCACCAATGCCGGCGAAACTTGCGGGCGCGCCATAACCACCGCAAATCGACCATGGTGCCAGTCTAGCGGCAGTCCGGCATGGGGCCCAAGGACAGAGCCCCGGGCGCGGGGACGGGATCGATTGCGGCGGCCCATGGCAGGGTTCATGGAGCGCCAGTCTGGGCTATCGGCAGCCCGCTTGGGTCAAGGCAGCATGCAGCTTGCATGAATCCTGCCAGCCCTGCCGCAACTGCCTACAAGGAATGGGGATCGGAGGGTGCGCGCCGTGGGGATTCCCGCCGCGCGTCCTGGCCGATACGCCGATTCCTACTGCGCGGCCCCATCGCTCCACACCAAATGGTCCACCCCGTTCCAGACGGCAGGACCTTCGCTCTGATCGACGAGGTGGAAAAAAGCCGTCTTGCCCTGCCATCGCTCCAAGTCCCACGTCACCGGCACCACTCGGCCCCGTCCCGTACAGACCTCGCGGGCCACCACTTCCCCATCCACGAACAGCTCCGCGTGCATGCCCTGGGGCAGGCCGAAGTCGAAGAAAAGGAAACTCAAGTACCGGTGCCCGACCGTGAAGGGATGGCTGCGCAGGTGTTGAACCCCGGGGCGGTCCACCGTCAGCGCGGCATGCCCAGATGCAGCCAAGGGCAGTCCCCAGCGCTTTGCCTTCTCCGAGAGATCATCCGGCCCCCCATCGGGTGCCTGGACCCAGCGATCGCCCCAATCCCCGGATTCAAAATCCTCCCAGACCTGCGCAGCGGATCCGGGCAAACTCGTCAGGGAATTCAACGCGATCCAATGACCCGGCACCCCGGTCTGCACCATCCGGATGCGAGCCACGCAGCCGCGCCAGAGCCCGACAGGCCACAGCCCCCAGCGCAGCTCCCGGGCCTGCGCCGGGCCGCCCTCCGGGCTCTCCTCGCCGCCGACTTCAAACAGGACCTGGTCCTCGACCACCAGCTGCAGCAGGGTCCCGCGCGCATGGGTCGCCGCGGCTTCGACCGCGAGATAGTCGAAATCGATGCGGAAGGCCGGACTTTCGTTGCCGGTGTATCCCTGCTGGACCAGCAGAATCGCCCCGGTAAGGGGCCTGCCCGCGCTCCTTACGTTGGCCCACCCGAAACCCGGCCATCCCAGGCGTCCCCCCTGCTGCAACCACGGCTCCGCCTTCGTTTCCGCGGCTCGCATGTGGAACGGATGGCTCCACGCGGACTCTTCCGTCGAACCCGCGCGCACTTCGCCGAGCAGCTTGGGAAACACCTCCGCATACCGATCTTGACGCAACCACATGGCCCGGAAGGGATGGGGATTGAGCAGCGGCACGTAACCCGGCAGCACCGTGGGCAAAGCCCCGATCACGAGTTCCGGCTGGTGTTCGCGCGCGAGATCCAGCAGTGAAGTGCGCGGCCCGCCTGCGCCGTGGAACCGGATGCCTTTGGTGACGAGCCCGGCCGCATCGATCGCCGGGTTGCCGGTGTCATAGGTCACGAAACCCGGTTCGTTGGTCAGTACGCGGGCATCTTGCAAACCGAGCCTCCCGATGCGCTCCGCCATCTGGCGGTAGGCCGGGATGCGCCCTTGATAGACGAGTTGGCCTTCGAGGTCCGCGGCGAGGCTTTGCCAGTGACGCGGAAGGAACAGGAGCAAGGGGATCACGGCCAAAGCGCCGATGGCGGCGATGGCGTTCTCGAGCCGGTGCATACCGGGCAACAAACCGGTCAAGCCCAGGCCAAGCAATAGCACCAGGACGGCGGCCGGCATCAAGTACCACGTGAAGACGATCGGCGGCGCCAGGAAGGAGTATCCGAGCACCAGCAGAAGGCTATGGGCGCCCAGCAGGAACACACCCGGGTGCCGCCGGGTCCGCAGCAAAGCCGCGAGGGCTGCCGAGGCGGCCAACGCGATGCCGACCAAACGATCCGGCGGCAGGGTGCGGAAGATCGGCTCCCCATCCTGCACCACCGGGCGCCAAAGCGATGCCCATTGGGCTTTCACCGAGCGTTGCAGGTATTCCGCGAAACTCGTATCCCCCACCTTGGCTCCCAATGTGTTGGGAAACACGCTGCCGAAGTAGCGCCAGGTGAACAGCAGCCAGGGCACCACCAAAACAAGCGCCAGCAGCCCTGGACCCCACGGGATACCTCGGCGGCGAACGGCCATGACCCCGAACAGGACCACCGCGAACAGGGCGCTGTCGTAGCGGGTGAGGAAGGCCAAGGCGCAGAAGAACGCCGCGGTGAAGTCCCGCTTGCGATCCAGAGCCCAGGCCGCGGCGAGCAGGCAAGGAACGAGCAGGAAGGTCTCCATCCCCCAGGCCCAATACATCCTCGTCGCTCCCAGCGCGATGACGGCCGCAAAGGCGAGGGCCGGCAAGTTCCCGAACCACCGTCGAGCCAAACTCGCACCGAGCCAAAGGATGCAACCCAGTCCCAAGGCGCTCACCCAACCCGCCGCGCCGGGGATATCGGCCCCCAACCAAGCGAGCCCTGCCAGCAATCCGGTGTACAGGGGCGAAGTCGCTCCGAACACCCGGTCGCCGGGGTTGAAGACGTACCCCTGACCATTCGCCACGTTCTGCGCATAGCGATAGGTGATGTAGGAGTCTTCGAAAACGTAGTCCGCCAACGCCTGGTGGGCGAACCAAGTGGTGGCTATAGCCAGAAGAATCAGGGCGAGCTTCAGGAGGGACGGACCGAATCCTTGTGCTCCCGAATTCAATGAATGTTCGGAATGCATGGCAATGCGGGCCCCTCGGTGTACCGCAAGCCCGCCGCAGCAAATCCAAAAATCGTGTTAAGCGCGGGTGCGCTCGGTCAGCAGCCCTGGCGGATTCGGATGCGTGAACACTCGTTCCGCGGCGCACGCCATCCAGCCATTCCGGGGTAGATGCCCGTGGCGATCCAGCCCGAAGGATCCCGTGCTCCCGCCGAAAATGCGAGCGCGGCACCGGGATCGGAATCCCGGTGCCGCGCAGGATCGCGGGCCAAGGTGGCCAGCTAGATCAGTTCTCGTCCCGGGTGGGCGCAGACCCGTCGAGCCCGAGCCCCTGCAGGTGCTCAAACGCACGCACCTTGCGCAGGTAATCCAGGCCGTCCATGTCGACCTTGCCTTCGAGCTCCAGGCGCTCGAGGCGCCCACGGATGTTGAGGTTGGCGGACATGAAGAAGGGGCCGTATTCGACCTTTTCGAGGGTCGCCTTGCCCGTCTCCTTGCCATCGACCACTCCCACCACGTTGCCGGCGGCATCGCGGCTGAGCTGGCACTTGTACGTGCGCTTCTCGTACATCGGCGCCAGGCCGTTGGTGTTGTTGATCAGTTGGCCCTTCGCGTAACACCAGACCGAGTGGATGAACGCCTGACCGAGGAAGTTCAGTTCCTTGGGTTCGGCGGCCATGCCGAACAGCAGGTTGCCGCCTTGCAGGTCGAAGGTGTCGCCAATGCGGCTGGCCTGCCAGTCGTAGCGGATGGTCATCTCCTTCTCGAAGGGCACGTGGTGCAGGATGCCCACGCGGCCCGCCCAGGCTAGGGCGCCTTCGTTGTGCAGGAAGCCGGACGTTTCCGCCGCGGGCGCCTTGTCCGGGTTGGACATGCAGAATTCGAACAGATCGGGCACGGAGCCGAAGTCGGAGAGTTCGGCGGGGTTGTCGAACTCGTAGACGATCTTGTAGCGCCCCTCACCGAGGTCGGTGCAAGCGCCGCGCACGAGTTCGTTCAGGCTGGCCTGGGCGAACACCTGGTCCGCCATGTCCCGGGCGTAACTCTTGATGTCGCTCTCGATGCCGTTCAGCACCGGCACGTCCTTCGCCACCGCGTTGACGCGCCCCATGCGCTGCAGCAATTCGGTTTTGGCCGCCTTGTCCTCGGGATACCCCGCCGCCGCGAGCACCTCGATGTCCGCCACCGCGCTGCCCAGCTTGCCCATCCAGGCGTACTGTTTCAGTTCCGCGGCGTCCGTGGCCCCTAAACCCTCGACCCCGTCCGCGCTCCACTCCTGGCCAGCCAGGGCCGGCAGATACAGGCGCAGAATCACCGGTTCGATCGAATCCTTCGCCTTGCCCAGGTTCTCGATCAGGATCGCCGGGGTCAGGTCCTTGAGGGCGATGCGGTCGACGCTCTTGCGCTTTTTGGTGAAGATCACCTCACCGTTCTCGATCCGGTCGATCTTGAACGCGGCCATGGCGTCCTCGACCGGGATGCGCAGGTTCTTTTTGCCCGCCTGCAGCTCCTTGAGCCAGGCCAGGCGGTAGTCCACCGCGGTCTGGGCGCGCTCCTGCTCCCGGGTCAGGCGCTCCAGCAACTCGCCAGAAGCGCCTTCCTTGGCGGCCGCCAGCATCACCACCGCCTGCTCGAAGTCCCCGGCCGCGGCCACACCGATGGCCTTCGCCAGGGGGGCCGCATCCACCTTGGCCCACTGGGCCAATTGGGAGCTGTCGTAGGGCGGCGGAGGCGGCGGCAACAGGCCCGAACGCTGCTTGCGCTGGGCGGTCGCATCCGGCGCAAACGCCAGAACCAGGCACGCCAGGGTCAGGAGCGAGGGGACGGAGGGGAGGAACTTCATGGTCGTTCGGGGAATGGCGCTTGCGGGCCGGGAATCGGGCTGAAGATTCCAGCGCCCGCCGGAACGGCAGGGAAGCCCTGCGGGGATCGGATCGACCGAAAAAACCTCGCCGGCTGAGGGAATACGCTCCCCAGCCATCGCTTTTCGTAACGAAAGAGTAACGATTCCCGCGAACCACACGCGGAAGCGACTTCCCGGGATCCGTGAAAACGAATGGGCCGGGTTCGGGTTCAGTTCAAGGTGCGGCGCTGGGTTCGTGCGCGATCGGTCCAGGCGGAGCGCTGGATGTCGAACAGGCGCAGGGGCAGGCGCCAGCGCGGATCGTCGTCCGGCATGGTCTCGGGCAGATCCCGAACATGCTCCGAGATCAGGGTGCCGAGGAAGCCGAAACACAGACGCGGGGTACCGAGGGTCTGCAGGGCATCCTTGATGTCCGCTTCGCTGACTTCCGATACGAACAGGTCCTGAAGGCTGGGATTGCGCCCGCTCTGGGCCGCAGCCGCCAGCCGCTGGTTGGCGATGCTGAGAAGCTCCTGGCCGGTCCACATCAGCTCCTGCACCGCGTTGGCCTTGTCCAGGCGCATGCGCTTGAGCTCGTCGCTCGAGGCGTTGGTCATCAGGCGCGACAGCTCGATCGGCAGGAACAGCTTGAGGCCCATGCCATCGAACTGCAGCAGCTTGTGCTCGAGCAGGGGTTCGACGAAGCGCGTCATCGACTCGGCTTTGCTCTCGAGGAAGGTCGACTCGTCGACCCGGTCCACGAGCACGAACATCGAGGCGTAGCCGCCGCTGCGCAGGACGCCGAGCAGGCGCTTGAGCAGCAGGTACCGCGATTCCTCTTCCTGGCCCTGGGGCAGGGTCAACTCGCCGCGCGCCGCCGGGGGCAGGGTCGCGAGGAACCGGGCCAGGGGCCGCGCCGCCGCGGGCACCACGCGGATCGCATGCACCGCCTTGCGCGCCTTGCCGTGCAGCAGGAAGCCGGTCACCCAGGTCCATAGCCAGGTCGCCCCGACGAGGGCCGCGCCAATGCCGTGGTACAGGGCCGGGAAACGCACATCCCATTCCTTGAAGCGATCGATGACCGCGCCGAGGAAACCGAGGTGCGGCCAGATCAGCAGCAGCACGCCGACCACCGTCAGCACCGTGCGCGCCATTTGCAGCATCATCGGCCGGCCGCTGAACCAGCCGAGGGACTTCTGCAGGGTGACCAGGGCTTCGCCGCGGGTCTGTTCGTCCGACCGGTAGTAGAGCCAGGCGAGGGTCACGAGGTCGCGGCGCTTCTTGCGGTCGAACCGCTTGGCCTCGGCGGCATTGCGCACGACCTGGTCGACGAGCTGGGTGACCGCCAGGGACAACATGGCGTCCAGGTGATCGGCCCGGGTCCAGGTCTCGAGCAGGCGGGCCGTGGTTTTCTTCGAGCCCCCGGGGATGTTCAGCGACCGGCGCAGGGACTCCAGGAACGGATCGAAGTCGATGTACTCAACCAGGAAAGCGCGCGCGTCGGGGTGCGCGTCGTTGTAGGCCTCGAGGCGCCGCAGCATCGTGCGCCGCAGACCACTCTTGCCCGAGCCCTTCTCGCCAAACACCACCCCGGGCACCGGCGAGGCTGGGTCCCCGTACAGGCGATCGAAGCTCGAATGCACCGCCGCGGAATCCAGCCGCGCGAGCACGGGATCCTTGTCGGCATCCTCGTGCACAAACGGCTCCTCCCTCAATCCCCAATGGGCCCGCCAGGTATCCGCAAACATGTCATCGCCTCCGCCGGTGAGCATAGAACCCCGCGCGAATCCCTGAACTCGTCTCGCCCGAGTTTTTTTGGGAAAGCGCCCCGGAACTGCCCCCCCCCTCGCGCGGGTGCGAGGGGGTCTCAGGTCCACTCGGACATAGGCGAAAGAGACCGCCGCGTCGTTGGAATAACGTTACATACCGAACCAGGTTCGATCAGTCCCACAATTCTGCGGCGTGCGAAGCACGCTCGCGGAATGTGGGACTGATCGAACCTGGTTCGGAATGTAACGTTATTCCAACGACCGACCAACGACCATCCTCCCCGTCACCGGGGGAGCCGGCCCAGGGCGGGCAAGGCGCGCTTGAGCAATCGCGAGAAGTACTCCGAATAGGCATTCGCAGCCGCCGTGACTTCCTCGTGGTTGAGCGGTCCTGTGGCAATGCCCGCGGCAGGGTTCGAGATCAGGGATAGGGCCGTCACCCGCATGCCGCAGGCTGCGCCGACCATGGCTTCGGCCACTGTGCTCATGCCGACCGACTGGGCGCCCATGCCCGCCAGCATGCGGATCTCGGCCGGTGTTTCGTAGCTTGGCCCAAGCAGGCCCGCGTAGACCCCGTGTTCGAGAGGCACCCCGGTCTCCGCTGCACAGGCATCGATCACCGCGCCGGCTTCCACGTCGTACGGGCAGCCCACCGCGGCTTCCTCGCGGCGCAGCGGATGCACCCCTTGCAGGTTCAGGTGGTCGCGGATGCGCATCAGGCTCGGCACCGACCAGCCGGGCACCAAACCACCCGCCGCATTGGTAAGCAACAACGAGCGGGCTCCCAGCGCAGCCATGGTGCGCACCGCCAGGGTGACGGTCTCGGCCCGATGGCCTTCGTACAAGTGCACACGTCCCTGCTGGATCAGGATCCGCACGCCGTCGATCTCGCCAAGCACAAACCGGCCCGAGTGCCCCGGCACAGTCGACTGCGGCATGCCCGGCAGTTCGCCGTAGGGCACGATGAGAGGATTCTCGAGATGCTCGGCAAACCCGCCGAGGCCCGAACCGAGCACCGCCCCCACCGCGAAATCCACGAGGCCCGCCGCGCGCATATGCGCGGCCAGAGCGATTTCGGGCGCCTGTTCCTTCGTCTGCATCGCGAACTCCCTACAAGAACATGCCCGCCACGGTGGCGGTCATCCACGAGGCGAACGCCCCACCGATCATGGCCCGCATCACCAGGCTCGAGATCTCGCGCTGCCGTTCCGGCGCGAGCGGGGTGATGCCCCCCATCTGGATGCCGACCGACGCGAAGTTCGCGAAACCGCAGAGGGCATAGGTGGCCATCTTGGCCGAACGCGCCGACTCCATGGCCGCGGTCGAAACCAGTCCGGTGTCGGGATCGAGCGCCCCCGGCAACAGGTGACTGAGCGAGTCGAAGGCCACGAACTCGTTGATCGCGATCTTGGTGCCGAGCAGGCCGCCGAAAGCCTGGCAATCGTGCCAGCCATCGACGCCCATGATCCACGCGACCGGGGCGAACACCCAGCCAAACAGGCGCTGGATCGACAGTCCGCCTTCGATCTCCATCGACTGCCCGATGGCTTCGAGCGGCCAGTTGATGACCGCCACGAGGCCCACGAAGGCCACCAGCATCGCGATCACGTTGAGGTACAGCTTCAGGCCATCGGACGTGCCGATGGCCGCGGCTTCGATCAGGTTGTGGGCCTGGCGATCGACCTGGAAGGGGATCTTGCCGCTGGTTTTGCTCTCTTCGGTCTCGGGCAACATGATCTTCGCGATCAAGAACGCGGCCGGAGCCGACAGTACCGAGGCCGTCAGCAGGTGCGGACCGTATTCCTTGCCGAGGAAACCGATGTAGATCGCGAGCACCGAACCTGCGATGGTGGCGAACCCGCCGGTCATCATCGCATTGAGCTCGGAGCGGGTCATGCCCGGCACGTACGGCTTGACCACCAGCGGGGCTTCGGTCTGCCCCACGAAGACGTTGGCGGCCATCGCCATCGATTCCGCGCCGCTGACGCCCATGGTCACGCTCATGAACCGCGCCATGACGTAGATGATCGCCTGCATGACACCCAGGTGGTACAGCAGGCTCATCAGCGCGCTGAAGAAGATGATCACCACCAGGCCATTGCCGGCGAAAGCGAAGAAGTAGCCGAGGCTGCCTTCTTTGTCGGGGGTGAGGCCCAGGGCGCCGAAGACCATCTCCGCCCCGCCCGATGCCTTCGAGATCAGCGTCGTGACGAAGGTCGCGATGCCGCCGAAGATGCGCGCGCCGATCTCGGTGCGCAGCAGGAACGCAGCCAGGGCCAATTGCAGACCCAGACCAAAGGCCACGACCCGCCACGGAAAGCGCTTGCGGTGGCTCGAAAGCAACCAGGCGACCAGGCAGAAGAACCCCAGACCCAATATGCCGCGCAGAATCTCCATAGGCCGCGCATGATCCTAAATCCGGCGCCACTGCGCCACTGCGCAGCCCCGCCAATCGGCCCTGGCCCCCGGACCGCAGGCCCCGAATCCAGCGCCTCCGGGGTCAATCCGCCCCGAACACGACCCGCTTGATCTCGTCCTCGTGGTGCAGCTTCTCGAGCAACTGCCGCACCTCGCTCTTCGGCCGGTTGATCGAATAGGTCAGGATCAGCGTGTTGTTCTCCCGGTTGACCTCGAACAGGCTCGCATCGTACCGCCCCGGCAGCCCCACCTCGCGCAGGTCGCTGTCCTCCCAGTCGAGGGGCACCTCGACCACGACCTTCTTCTGGTGACCACCGATCCAGAGCCGCTCGAACAGCAGATCGAGGGCCATCACGATGCAGATCGTGACGTAGATCAGGCCCGCGACGAGGTACTCGCCCACCCCGACGCACATGCCGAACACGGCAAACGCCCAGATCGTAGCCGCCGACGTGAACCCGACGACCTTCTCCGACGTGCGGAACAATGCGCCCGCCCCGAGAAAACCGATGCCGGTCACAATGGCACCGAGCAGCGGCAGGGGGTTGGCCTCGCTGAACTCCAGCGCCGTCATGGCCAGGGCACACGAGCCCATGGCCAAGAAGATGAACGTCCCGAATCCAATCGGCTTGCCCATACGCTGCCGGGCCAAGCCAAACAGGAACGCCGGCCCCAGGGCCGCGCCAAACCGGATCAAGATCACTTCGTCAGTCACGGGGCAGACGATAACGCAGGTCCTGGCCCGGTCCAGCCATGACCCCCGCGAACGCGGCCGTTCCCCCTGGAATGGGTCCGATTTCTTCCTGGGGCAGCAGCGGGGGCGCCCGTCCCCTATTCAAAGTCCACTTCCCCCAGCCCCCCGTTCGCGCCTCGCCCGCTCCTACGATCTAGGTCCATCCACTGGCCATGGCCGGGATGCAGCGTGCATCACGAGCCGAACGAGCTCACTTGGGCCAAGAGGAATCCCACACCGGCGCGCCCCAAAGCCCACGCGCTTGGATCTGGGCAACACTCAGGAACTCCACGGAATCCAACACCCCATCCCGGTTCTTGTCCCACAAATACAGGTACTCGGGAACATCCGGTGGATCGACATTGTTGTCCCCCACCAGACTGAGTCCATACCGGTCGCCAAACTCCGCATGCCGGGCAGGGCCACTGCGCCCTAGCCAATCCAGCAATAGTTCCGGCACCGGACCCAATCCTCCGACCTCGCGATCCGCACTCAACACAAGCTTGGCCCGCTTGGTTTCGAGATCAATGGAGTACACCTGCCCCGTACAGCCAGCCAGCGCAAACACCGCCCGCCCCTCCAGGGCCCGATTGGCCCACATGGCGCGGATGCACGGGAACTCGTCCTCTGCTACAGGAGCGAATCCGATCGAGCGTTCCTGCACCGAACTCGGCTCGAAATCGTACCGCACTCCACCCAGTTGCACAGGAACACCCGTCACCGCCACCGGCGAAAGCGTCAGGACCTCGATCCGCGTCCGACACCCGGTCTGGTCATCGCCCAGACCCGCCACGGCAATCCGCCCGTTGCCGAGATAGACCAACTCCGTGATCCGCAGCGCCAGCGGATACACCACCTTCTTGGTGCGCACCGCCCGCCGCACCCCGTCAATCGTCCGAATCACTCGGAACTGAGCTTGCAATTCACACCCCCTAGCCGCGACCTCGACAAACACCCGCTGCTCGGGATCGTTCCCATCGGGAAGCGAGAAGGACTCCCTAGGCTCGAAGCCACCGAGGGAACAACATGGCGCCGGCACCCACTCGCCCCGCCCCTGGGAGCCAGCCGCCTGCGGATCGCCTTTCGCATCCCCGTTGCTTTGCCAGGTACTCGAAGGAGCCCCCGCCGCGGCAGCGAAGGCGACGAGCACAACGGAACCAGTTATCAATGCTCGCATCTTCTCATCCTATTCCTTGATTGGTCGAAGCAAGTGACCCTTTCTGTGGACGGTAGCACCATTCGAGTGATGTGCAGCAGAATCCTGTGCCCAACTAGCCAACCCATACCAAGGCTTGCCGCCAGTCGCTGGAGACCCGCTGCATCCGCCCCTTCTCGATCCATAAGTCCGCCCCCTCCGCTTCGGCCAGTTCGTAAAGGGAACTGGCATCACGCTGGGTTGTTGCCACATCGTGCGGAAAACGAAGCAAGTCGAAGCGCTGCGCCAAATCGGCTCCAAACTCGTGGTTCCGCTGTGCCCATCGCTCCAAGTGAAGCAGAGCGGGCAAGGAATCGGACTTGCTTCCATTGCAACTCGAATGAGCCAGAACGAAGTTGTGGCCGAGGTCCCGGCGATAGCGCGCCCAAGGGAGAAAGTGGTCCACGGCCACATCTCCCCGCATGCCCTCCCGGCAGTAGAAGCACGTCTCGCCCTGCATTTCCAAGAGCGGGCCTCTCAGTGCCATCAGCGAGCTACGTGAGTCGGGGAACAGAAATGACTCCACGCGGGTCACCGCACCCAGCACCGTAGGATTCACTCGCAAGACATGGCGCAACCAGGCCGCTCGAGCCAATTCTTCGACGAGCGGCGCGAAGTGCCGGAAACCACCAATCACCCCGGGGACAAACCGTACGTGGAATGGGCTACTACCGCGTCGGTACAACACCTCCGCTGGAACCTGGCTGGAACGCAGATTCTGGAGCTTCCACAGCGGCATTTCCCGAATCGTTCTGCGTGCACTTCGCTCCAGACTCCTCCGCTTCTCTGCATCTAGCTTGGCCAGATTTCCTCCACAGCCCTCGTAGCTGCGGGTGATCTCTTTCAGCATTCGTGGCGCTTGTCGGAATTCTTGTTGTCCACGGTCCTGAACGAGTACGGATCGAAAACTTGTTTTTATGGGTTCGGCATAGACCGCAGCGGATTCTTCTACGGCGTCTGCATCGCGGAACGGCTTGGCTTGGGGCCAGTAGAGCTCCAAGAAATGGGGCGCAAGGGCCCCAACCTCGAGTTCCTCCCGTTCGTCCCAGTCGGGGTTCTCCACCGCCCATCGAGACAAAGAGATGAGCAATGCATACTTGTACGTGCCGACGAACTCTCCCTCCAAGAGCAGCCTCTGAAGGTTCGTCATGAATCGTGGGTCAAATGGTTCCACGCGTTCACTCTAGCGAAACTGCGGTGGCAATGCTCCCCGGCTTCTCCGGTTGGAGCATCGGGAATGGCCTCCCAAAATCGGATGAGGCCTGGGGCCTCTGCAGCCCCCCACCCGTAGACCTCGGCGGATCCTACGGCCATTCCCCCGAAAGGCCTAACTCTCCTACTGCGCCGGCCTCAAGCCGGCAGAACCAGGTGCAGGCTGTCGAATAGCGCTTGCACCACTTCGGGCATGCCGGCGGTGGCGAGGCCTTGGCGGGCCATGACGCTCATGCCGGCGAGTTGGGTCATGATTAGGCGGGAGAGGGCGACGGCGTCGAGGTCTTGGCGCAGTTGGTCGAGCTGTTGGGCGCGGGCGAGGGCGACTTCGATGGTGCTGCGGATGCGTTCCCAGTGGCCGACCATGATCGCGGCGAGTTCTTCGTCGCGGGCGCAGAGGCCGACGCTGCTGTTCACGCCGAAACAACCCATGTGCTGTTCTTGGTTGGCGAAGCGTTGGGCGCGGGCCATCACCCAATCGCGGATTCCTTGCAGCGGATGCTCGGTATCGGCGGTTGCGGCGTGCAGTTCGGCCAGGCTGCCTTCCAGGTAGCGCGTCAGGGTGCGCACGAAGAGGCTGCGTTTGTCGCCGAAGGCGTGGAAGAGGCTACCTTTTTGGATGCCCATCGCGGCCGCCAGTTCCGCGGTGGTCGTTGCATCGTAGCCCCGGGCCCAGAACACAGCTTGTGCCTGGTCGAGGGCCTCATCGATGTCGAACGCGCGGGGTCTTGCCATGGGTTTGAGCATAGGACGCCGCCGGATTTCCGGGGAAGAAATCTGGAACGGCGCATTTTGACGCCCCGTCAGGCCTTGGAACCCGATTGGCGGGCCATTGCGGCGGCATGGGCCTAGCCCAGGCCGTCCCGCGATCGCTCACCGGGGCGTCAAAGTGCGCGCGCGGAATCGAAAACCCGCTGGTAGGCACCGAGCATCGCCCCAAAGGAGAACTTCTCCGTCACCTGCGCCAGGCTGGCCGCCGCGGCCTGTTCGGCGAAGTCGCGGTTCTCTGCCAGCGTTTCAAGGGCCCGCGCCAGGCCCTGAACGATCGCGTCTTCGGGTTGGGCGGCATCCACCAGCGCGTTTCGGCTGATTTCGGGAACGGTGATGCGCACGTCGCCCACATCGGTGGACACGATGGGAAGGCGCGCGGCCATGGCTTCGAGCACGGACACCGGTTGCTGCTCGGAGGCGCTCGAAAGGGCGAGCGCATCGAAAGCCGAGTAGGCCGGGCCGGTCTGGTCGAGGTGGCCGGCGAAAAGCACCTGGCCGCCGGGCGGGCGGGAGGTTTGGGCAAGCTCGCGCAGGGCGGGGCCCTCGCTGCCTTCGCCGACGACGACCAGCCACACCGGCTGGCGGGTCTGCATGGCCGCCGCGGCCCGGATTAAGCGATCGAGGCGTTTGATCGGGCGCAGGTGCGCCACGGTGCCGATCACGAACGCTTCGGCAGGAATGCCGAGTTTCGCCCGGAAAGCCGCGCCCCGGGCTGCGTCGCGGGCAAAAGGCTCCAGGTGCACGCCATTGGCGATGTAGTGCAACTTGGGCAGCTTCCAGACGTCGCGCGCGATGCCCTCGAGACGCCGGCTCGGCACTACGATTTCGGCACGCTTCAGGAGGAGCCGGCGGGTCCAGTTGCGCCGCGGCAGCAGGCGTTCGGCTTCGTCCGAATTGAAGCCGTCCTCGTGGTGCACGTGGGCGCGGTGCCCCACCATGCGCGCCGCGATGACCGCATCCATCGATCCCCAGTTGTAGGTGAGCAACAGATCCGGCCGCTCGTCGCGCAACACCTGGGCGATGCCCCGGGCGAACCCCGCCGGGCCGCCCTTGGCCTCCGGCTTCAGCAACCGCAGATCCGCCCGATCGCCGATCCAATCCGCGGTTTCGGTGGTGCCGCTGCACGCGATCACCGAATGCCGGATGCCCTTGCCCATGGCGATCATCAGGGCCGCCGAGCGCAGCTGCGGTCCGGCGGGCACGAAGGTCGAGAAGGCGTGCAGGAAGTGGGTCTGCGAGGGCATGGCGCGGGCGTTCGGGGTCCGGCCCCGTAGGTTGCCCTCGCTTGCGGCCCGCCGGAAGGCCTTTCGGCGATTTCCCGGCCCGGAGCGCGGCGAACCTCAAGCCTGCGGAGTGTGCCGACCGCCTTCGGAAGGCGCGCCCAGGTGCCCGTGCAGCTCGCAGGTGTCGCAGGGGCTGGGCGGCAGGGTCTCGCCTTTTTTGTGCCGACCGCGCAGCCCCAGGAACAAGACGCTGTTCGGGCAGGTGTCGATGCACGCGCCGCAACGGTTGCAGGCGGGATCGGTGATCGAGGAATGGCCCACGAGGGTGTGCTCTTCCATCACGCGGATGCCCATGGGGCACGCGATGTCGCACTTGCGGCAACGCAATTGGCCGGCGCGGGTCGGATCGATGCGCACGCGCAACAGGGCCAGCCGGCCCAGCCGGGAATAGAGCTCGCCGAGTGGGCAGATGGAGCGGCACCAAAGGCGCGGTGCCACGAACTCGATGAGCAGCAACGCCAGAACGACGAGCAACGCGCCATCGACGGTGAACACGAGGGCCCGGGCCACCATGTGGATCGGGGACAGGGCCTGGAACAGGGGCACCTGGGCCACGAGGGCGAAGACGAGTACCCCGGCGAGCACAGCCGTGCGCGTGCCGCGCGGCAGGCTCCAATCGGGCCACTTCGCGTGCTTGCGCAGAACGTGCTTCTGCGTGAATCGCCGCAGCACCTGCACCAAGTCCATCCCGAAACCGAGCGGGCAGACCCAACCGCAGAAGATCGGACCGAGCAGCACGGCGACGAGGATCAGAATCCCCGCTCCGATCCAAAGGGTCGTCGGCCAGGTGTGGCTGGCCAGCGAGACCTCCACCGCGGCCAGGGGATCCGCGAGGGGTAGGACCTGCTTCGTCTGGGTGGCGGCGGTGGTTCCGCGGAACCAAGGCCACTCTCCACTGCGCCCCAGCCAGAGCAAAGCGAGAAACGCAAGCGCCGTGATGCGCCGGCCCCAGCGCCAGCGGGAATGGGAGGGGATCGGCTTCAATTGCTGCCCTCCCCTACAAAAGTCGGCGAGCCTGGCGCCCAATCCGCGAGGGGCACCACGGGGATCGAAGTCTCTTCGGTCAGGCACGCGTGGGTGCACATGCCACAACCTAGGCAAGCTTCCTCCACCACCTCGGGTCGCATCATGTATCCGAGTTTGATCGCTTCACCCGGCAAGGGGCAGGCGTGCCAGCAAGCGCGGCAGGTGGTGCCATTGAAGGCGTAGCAGCGACTACGGTCGATGACGGCAACGCCCATGCGCACCTCCGCCCAATCGCCCAGGGGTTTAAGCGCGCCGCTCGGGCAGACCTCGATGCACCGCAGCACGTTCTCCGGTTCGCCTTCGCAGAGTTTGCACGGGGTGGTGCGCGCTTCGACGTGTGGAGTGCCGAGGCTGAGCCAGGGATTGGGCCCGGTGGAGACGAGCGAGTTGTGCGGGCAGGCTTGCACGCAAAGACCGCAGCGAATGCAGGCGGAGAGGAAATCCGCCTCGCGGCCGGCACCGGGGGGGCGCAGCAGGGCGGGTGAACTGGGTTTCGCCTTTCGGAACAAGGCCCCCAGGCCACCCCCGACGAGCGCCCCGGCCACGCCCAGAAGGGCGCGGCGCGTGGGACGGGGGGGATTCGTGTCACCCGTCATGGCTGCGGCGGTTGGACGTCAGTCCTTCCATACGGCCAGCTGGCTGGCCCATTGGCACTCGCGGGGAGGCGTGGTCGACGACCCGGATTGGGCCCGTCAGAGATTGTGCGCCGCGAGCTCCCGGCGAGTGCCCACTTGGAACACTGGCGCACATCCCGATCACGGATTCAAGTTCACTTCTCTTCCGCCGATTCCTCTTCCGGAACGACGGGCACGAAAGAACGCGAGCTCGCCACGTGGCAGGTGCGGCAGTTCGCCTCCATCAGGCGCCAGGACATGCCGGCGTGGCGCACCGGCGGCGCGCCGTACACGGCGTTGCGGTGGCAGCCCATGCAATCCTGCCGTTGCCAGGCTCCGGTGTGGAACTCATTGGCGGGCAGCATCGGGGGGAAGGCGTTGCGGGCGAAGAGAGCTTTTTCCTGCTCTTCGGCTTCCCGTTCGGCGATCGCCCGGTTGTCGGGCAGGTGGCAAGAGCGGCAACGCGCGGCGAGCAGCTCCTTCGACATGCCCCGGTGCGCCACGCGCGGTGCGTTGTTGACGCCGGTCTGGTGGCAGTTCAGGCATTGATCCCGCAACCAGGCTTCCGCGTGCGAGCTGTCTGGGGGCAGCAGCGGCGGGAAGGCGTTGGGAGCGAAGGCCGCGAGGGCTTCCGCTTCATCGGCGGGATGGGATTTGGGATAGTTCGGCTCGTAGCCCTGGACCGACTCCGGCTCCTGGGGCGCCTCGGGCACCAGCACGTACTCCACCGGCTCCGTCTTGGTCTCGACGGCAACGGGTTGCGCGGGTTTGCTGCCCGCGTCGGGCGCGGACTGGGTGACGTTCGGCGCAGGGGTTTGACGGCTGGATTCTTCCTTCGGCCCGCTGCAGGCCAGCAGCGAGAGCAGGGACAGGCCACCCAACACCAGGACCGCTTCGATGCGTGTAAGGTTCATGGTGCACCTCCGTTGGCACTAGGCCTTGGCGAGTTTGACGGCGCAGATCTTGAACTCGGGTTGTTTGGAGCCCGGATCCACCGCGTCGATCGTCACGTGGTTGATGAGGCTGTTCGCATCGTCCCAGTGCCAGGGCACGAAGACCATGCCTTCGCGCGGCATCGCGATGACGCGGGCTTTGATCAGGGATTCGCCGCGGCGGCTGGTGATCTTGACCATGTCGCCCGAGCGCACGCCCAGCTTGCGGGCGTCTTTCGGGTTGATCTCGACGTAACACTCCGGCTGGGCCCGGCGCAGCTCGTCGGCCTTGCGGGTCATCGTGCCAGTGTGCCAGTGCTCGAGCACGCGGCCCGTGGACAACACGTAGGGATACTCCGCATCGGTCGGTTCGGCCGGGCCTTCCACCGGACGCAACCAGATGATCGCGCGGTGATCGGGGGCCCCGTAGAACTTCACATCGCCGGGCTGCAGGTTCGCGTCGGCGTAGGGGCCGGAATCCAGCATCGGGTCCTCACCCTTGACGAAGCGCCGGGCGGTGCCGGGGTGCTCGACGGTCGGAGCAGGCCAACGCACACCGCGTTCGACCTTGAGGCGCTCGCGCGGCATACCGCGGAAGTCGTAGGCGGTGTCCTTCGAGGCTTCCATCATCTCCGCCCAGACATCGTCGGAGTTCTTGAACTTGCTCGAGGCGTACCCTTTGGGAACAACACCCAGCTTCTCGAGGCGCGCGGCCAGGTCGAGCAGAATGTCGAGGTCCGCGCGGGCTTCGCCGGGGGCCGGACGCACCGCCGGTTGGTACTGATAACGCCGCTCGGACATGCCGAATACGCCGGCCTTTTCGGTCCACATGGCCGCAGGCAGCACCACGTCGGCGAGTTCGGTGGTCAAAGTCGGGTAGGAGTCGAGCACAACCAGGAAACCCTTCTCCATCGCCGCCCGATGCTTGTGCAGGTTCGGCAGGGATTGGGCGGGGTTGGTGGTGCAGCACAGCATCGCTTTGATGTCGCCGGCCCCGAGGGCTTCGAACATCGCGATCGTGTGTTTGCCGGGTTTGTCTTGGATGGTGCCCGGCTTGCTTCCCCACAGGGCCTCCATTTCCTTGCGATGCGCTTCGTTCGCGACGCCGCGGCCGTAGGGCAGGATGTGCGACAAGGAACCCGTGTCGCGCACCCCCCCGCAGGCGTTCGGCTGGCCGGTCAGCGAGAAGGACGTGGCGCCCGGCTTGCCGATCATGCCGGTGAGCAGGTGCAGGTTGTGCACCAGGTTGTTCGCCCACACGCCTTTGATGCGTTGGTTGAGGCCCATCGTCCAGAAGGACATGGTCGGACCGCCCGCAAACGCGCGGGCGGCGTCGCGGATGGCGGCGGCGGGGACGCCGCAAACCTTCTCGGCTTTCTCCGGAGTCCAGTTCTTGAGGAACTCGACGTACTCTTCGAAGGTGACGTTCGCCGGCTGGCCGTCGACCATCTTCTTGAACTGCACGTTCTTGTCCATGAAGGCCATGTCGTGCTTGTTGTCCTCGATGATCACCTGGGCCATCGCGTGCAGCAGGGCCAAGTCATACCCGGGAATCGGGTTCAGGTAGATGTCGGCGATCGACTGCACCGGGCTGATGCGCGGATCGACGCAGATCACCAGGGTGCTGCGGTTCTCGTTCTTGCGCGCGACGATGCGGTCGAACAGCACCGGGTGGCACTCCGCGGTGTTCGAGCCGATCAAGAAGAACACCTTGGCGTGGTCGATGTCGTCGTAACAGCCCATCGGCTCATCCTTGCCGAAGGTCGTGACGTAACCACCGACCGCGCTGGCCATGCACAGGCGCGGGTTGCCTTCGACGTTGTTGGTGCCGATGCCGCCCTTGAACAGGCGGTTGGCGAAGTAACTCTCTTCGGAGAGGGCCTGGCCGGAGCCGTAGTACGCCACGCTGTCGGGGCCGTTCTTCTTGATGTTCTCCGCGAAGGTGCGGGCGACCAGATCCATGGCTTCGGGCCACTCGACGCGCTCGAGCTTGCCATTCTTGCGCACCATCGGATAACGCAGGCGGTCCTTCGACTGCACGATCTTGGGCAGGAAGAGCGCCTTCGCGCAAACCAGGCCCTTGGTGGTCGGGTGCTCCATGTCGCCGCGCAAAGCGAGCAGGCGATCCCCCTGCACCTGGATCTGCACACCGCAGCCGGTGCCACAGAAACGGCACACACTCTTGTGCCACTGTGCATCCTGGGACGCGGCAGGTTTCGCCCCCGCCAAGGAACTCGTCACAGCAGCGGCAGCCGTCGCGGCAGAGATCGTCACAAAATCACGTCGATTGATGCTTGTCATCACGCTTCCTTGTGTTGCAACTCGCAGGGGTCAGAACCGGATTCCATTTCCGCGTGGATCGGCCACGCACAAAGCACGCCATCCGCGTGCTCGACCCGATTCCGGAGCAGGTCATGGGCGCCATTGAGAGTCTCTGCCTGCAGCACCAGTCCGAGGGCGCCGGGTTCTTCCAACTCGAGGACTTGGAAACCCTCGACTTCTGCGAAGTGACGCCGAACCTCTTGGAACCGGTCCGCTTGGACCCGGACAAAAACTCCTATCGCGACCATAGTGCGGACATTCGAACACTGGCCGACTCGAACCACAGGATCTTTCACACGTTTTTTTAAGTGCAGGAATTGCGTGCGCGTTCTTGTTTGAACAACACGCCAAGTTGCTTTGCCCGCACCAACGCAACGAATGAGTCACGATCTCAAGCAGCACACCATTTCAAACCAACGCACCGATGCACTGGATTGAAGATTCCGACAAGACACGGCGTGTTCTTTGCCAAGTAGGAAGCAATCCCTGCACTTCATTCACATTGGGGCCTGTTTCGCGAATGGCTCGCATCAAGGGATGGCAGTGGCGGCACCTCGTGGCCCTCACCAAACCGCAACCGGAGGGATGGCAATTGCGGCACATCGTTGTCCTCACCACGTTGCAACCGTGTCGCAGGAATCCGCGCGAGAGCCGGGCTCGGTCCTGGCCGACTTCCCTATCCGGACCCGTACGTCGCGGGCAAGTAACCGAACAACTCGGTGGACGGGATTCCCGATGGCCTGGCTGCCCAACACGTACAGTGCGCTCCAAGCGGAGCGGGGTGCCAATGCAGCGAATGAGCCTCCCGATGGTCCCCCCTCCGGATCCAATCCCGTTGGCACGGCCGATTCCACGCTCGTGACCCCATCCGATTGCGATCCCGTGGCCTGGGACCAGGACTCCGTTACGGCCGGCGCCCCTGTCCAATCCCTTGCGGGTCGGACAGGGGCGCCAGATCGGCTCCAGGGAACCGCGGGATCAGCTGCGGCGCGGCGCGTAGACCTCGATGGCCTTGGCCAGGAAGGCCTCGCGTTCTTCGACGGGGCGCCAACCGAGTTGTTCGCGGGCGATGTTGGAGGTGAACGGACGCGTGAGCGAGCGGGATTTGATGTCTCGGTACGACGGGAACGGCGCCTTGCGGCCGCCGACCCGCTTCACGATCCACTTGCCGATCTCCATGGTCTGCGAGATCCAAACGGAGCGGGGGTGGAACTCGATGCGGCGACCCGTGGATGAGGCCAGGGCCTGCACGGCCTCGCGGCCGGTGATCCCTGTGTTGGCGCACAGGTTCAGGGCTTCGCCGTCGACGCCTTTTCCGGGGGCCAGGGCAGCGGCCACAAGGCCGGCGGCCACATCGTCCGCGAGCACCAGGGGCAGGGCAGCTTTGCCCGCACCCCAGCCCACGCAGTGGTTGTCGCGCACCCACATGCCATAGCCGGAGTGCTGCATCGGAGTTCCCTCGCCGAGCACCACGCCCGGGCGAGCGACCACCAGGCCAAGGCCGCGGCGTTCGGCCACGTCCTTGAGCGCCTTCTCCGCAGCCGCCTTGCCGCGCGCGTACACCGAGCGCTTTTCGGGCTGGGAGTCGGTCTCCCAACTGTCGTACAGGGGTTTGTCGCCGCCGGTGTAGAGCGCGGCCACCGAAGAGACGTAGACCAGGCGCTTGATGCCCATGTCCGCGCAGATTTCGGCCACCTTGACCGAGCCCTGCACCATCACCTTCTGCACTTCTTCCCAGGTGTCGGCGCCCCCGGTGGCCAGGTGGATGCAGGTCTTCGCCCCCTTGAGCGCCGCGCGCAGGGCAGTCTCGTCGGTCAAGCTCGCCCGCACGATGCGCAGTCGGCCGCTCAGGCCCTCGCGCACGATCTCTTCGGGCAAGCTGAAGGTCCGGCGCACCACGCAGGTCACGTTGCTGCCCTTCTCAAGCAGCTGGTGTACGACCCGGCGACCGATGAACCCGTTGCTGCCGAGCACGACGATCTCATTCTCGCGCGCTTCGCCGGGATCGGGGAACTGGGGCACAGGGGCCGGTTGATTGCTGGTCTCGCCCGCCAGGGCGTCGGCCCATTCGGTCACTTGCAACGCCTTGCGGGCATCGTTCTCGAGCGGGCGGCCTGCACGCAGGTCGCGGTGGAAAGCCTCGATCGAGCCTTTCATGCCGAGGTAGAAGGCGTCGCGACGCGGCGCCAAGCCCAGGGTGAACATCGACCAGTTCTTGAGCACCCGCCGCGCGTCCTTCGCCAGGCCCTTGGCCCGACCGGCACCGGCGCGGTACGAGTTCCAGAAGTCCAGGTACAGAGTCTTCTGCTCCCCCGACATCTGATCGTGGAACATGTCCGCCTCGAGGCTGCCGTCGGTGCCTAGCACCTGCACCGTGGAGCGGGTGAAGGGCTGCCCGAAGGCCATGTACATCTCCGCCGTTCCCCGCTCCGCGGTGAAGGCCGTCGACCAGCGGTCGAAGAAGAACTGGCCGGGCAGAATCTCGCGCTTGCCCAGCACCGTGGTAGTGGCGCTCTTGACCTTGCCCAGCAGGTGCTGCACCTGGCTCAGAGGGTGCACCGCCTGCTCGAAGACAATGTTGCGCGGGGTGCGGAACATCCAGTGGGTGTAGTCCCCGGCGTCCAGCTGGGCCAAAGGCACCGAAAGGGTGACCTGGACGTGTTCGACACGCCCGATCTCACCGGCTTCGATGCGCTTGCACATGCGCACGAACGAAGGGTGGAAGACGTTGTTGTGGTTGACGACCAGGGGCAGGCCCTTGGACTCGGCCAGCTCCGCCAGCATGAGCGCGTCCGCGCTGTCGAGGGCGATGGGCTTTTCCGCAAACACCCCAAAGCCCTTTTCGAGCAGGGCCTTGGTCATGGAGACGTGGTAGTCCGGGGGCACGGTCAGGTGCACCACCTGGACCCCGAGGGGCTTCAGATCGTCGATCGACGTGACCGCCTTGGAGATGCCGAACCGCGCGGCCATCTCCTCGGCCCGGGCTTCGCTGACATCGCAGACGGCCACAACGTCGATGCTCGACATCTTCTTGAGCACGTCGAGGTGGTACTCGGCGATACGGCCGGCGCCCACCAGGGCGACCTTGGTCGGACCGCCGCTGGGGCGGATGAGGGGGGGATTGTTTGCAGGCATCGGAGGGGCTGCGGACTCCGGAGGGACGGGCTTTTGGGGCAACGGTTTTAAGGCCGCGGCCAAAGGGTGTCCACGCCGGACCGCGTCGATCGGTCAGGGTCTCATTCCGCCTATCGGACATCCCGTCCGATCCCTGCCCCCCCAGCCCCCAAACGCGGCCGGGATTCTCGCCGATCGGATCAGAGCACGCTGGGCGGGCCGGTGGGCTCGGGCGGGAATTCCTGGATTCGCCAAGCCCTTCCGAGGTGCGCCAAAGCCTCATCGAGCCCCCGCCCCCCGCGATGGGCAACCCGCGCCAACGGCTGGCCGACCTCGACCCGATCTCCGTGCCTTACTAGGCACTCAATGCCCACTTGATGGTCGATTGCATCCGAAATAGACCTCCGCGCCCCGCCCAACTCCAGCAGCGCCAAGCCCACTTCCCGGCAATCGGCAAAGGCTAGGAAGCCGCTTCTCGGAGCGAAGACCACCCGTTCCTGGCCCGTCTCCGCCAAACGGGCCCCTGGCTGCAGCTTGCCTCCTTGGGCTTGCACCGCCGCCTCCCAGGCCCCCAAGGCCCGGCCGTCCCGCAAGGTCTGCAGCACCGCATCGCCGGCCTGAGCAGGATCGGGAAATCGCCCGGCTGCAACCAGCACCTGCGCGCCCAGGAGACAGGTCAGCTCCACCAGATCCTCCGGCCCGCCGCCGTCCATCACGTCGAGGCATTCGTTCACCTCCATGGCATGGCCCACCATGCGACCCAGGGGCTGTTCCATCGAGGACATCACTACCCGCAGGGGCAGGTCGAAGCCCGCGGCAATCTGGCCCATGGCTTCCGCCAGACGGCGCCCCTCGGCGGGTTCCGGCAAGAACGCTCCGGTGCCGAACTTCACGTCGAGCACCAGGGCATCGAGCCCTTCGGCCAACTTCTTCGACATGATCGAAGACGCGATCAGTGGAATCGACTCGACCAGGCCGGCCGCATCGCGCAGGGCATACAACTTGCGGTCCGCGGGCACGAGTTCGGGGGTCTGTGCACCAAAAGCCAGCCCAATCGACCGCACGTGGTGGTCTAGTTCCGCCAGGCTCAGCCCGATGCGGAAACCATCGATCGCCTCCAGCTTGTCGAGCGTCCCCCCGGTATGCCCTAGCCCCCGGCCCGAGATCATGGGCACATGGCAACCCAGGGCCGCCAATGCCGGAGCCAGGACCAAAGAGGACTTGTCGCCGATTCCCCCGGTCGAGTGCTTGTCCACCACCGGGCCCGGCATGTCCGACCAGGACAAACGCGCACCCGACTCGAGCATGGCCCGCGTCCAGCTCTGCAGCTCCCCTGACTTCATGCCGCGGATGAAGATCGCCATCAGCAGGGCCGCCGCGTGATAGTCTTCGGCCTCCCCCGCCACGTAGGCACCGAGGAATTCTCGGATGGCGCCCTCGCCCAGGTCGCCCCCATCCCGCTTACAGCGGATCGCATCGCGCACATCCATGGCCCCCAGCTCAACCTGAGGCGCGGCCCTGGTCAAGGGGAGAGGCCCTTGCGCGGAGCCCACTCACCCCCAGAATGGGCTCACCCTTCACGCCATTGCCCCCCACGCGCGACTCCATGAAGCCTGCCCAGCAAACGGAATTCCCTTCGATTGCAGTCATTGTTTTTGCCCTTGTCTCGTTCTTCGCATTGCTCTTGATCCAATCACTCATTTTTGGCTCGGTCCCTTGGCGGAATGAGCGTCCGTTGGTGGACGTGTTGCAGCTACTTGGTGCCTCGCTGCAGATCGCATCTGCCTATACCCTGCTAAGGCTTATTGGCCGGTGCGAGTTGGGTCCGGGGGTAGTTCTTCCGCCAGTCATTTTGTCCCTCACTGGAATGGCATTCTTGCGAGTGAACTGGGCAGTGCCTGCGAGCCTAGCCCTGATTGCAACCGCGACTTTGCTCAGGCCCGCCCTGCTACCTCGCGAGCAGGGAAGTCCGTCGGAATCCCCCGAGCAGTGACTTATTCGATCTGCACTGCCGCCAGGTGCGCCAACTTGTCTGGATTGCGCACGATGTAGACCCGGGAAATCCGGGCTTCTTCGTTGCAGTGCAGCTCCAGGGTCAGCACCGGTTGATCGCCATCCCGAAGAATGGCGCCCCAGCCACCATTCAGATGGACCAAGTCCCAGGTCCACTCCTTCCACCACTCCAGGCTCTTGCCCAAGAAAGTCTGGGCCTCGCTGCCCTCTAGCACGCGCAGCGCCGCTAGGGCCTTGCCGCCCCCGTCCGAAGTCACTTGCACGTCTTCGGCCAGCAATGCGGTCAATCCAGCCAGGTTCCCGTGTCGCACGGCCGATTGGAACGCCTGCAACATGCGCTCCTGATCTTCGGGCCGGGTGCGGTAACGAGGTTGGGCCTCCTCCAAATGCCGTCGCGCACGGACGGTGAGCTGCCGACAGGCCTCGGTCGAAAGTTCCAACGCCCCGGCCACGTCCCTATGTTCTTGGCCAAAGACCTCGTGCAGGAGATAGGCCGCGCGCTCCCGCGGCGTCAGGCGCTCCAGTAGCAGCAGAAAGGCAGCCGACAGGGTCGAAGACAGGCTTTCGTGCTCTGGATCCACCGTCAGGTGCAACGGTTCGGGCAACCAAGGGCCCACGTACTCCGTACGCGACCGGTGCGCCGCTTTCAGCAAGTCCAGGCAACGCCGAGTGCAGGCCGAGGTGAACCATGCTTCCGGCGACTGGATTGCCCCGCGATCCGCGTTCTGCCAGCGCAGGAAACAATCCTGCACCACATCCTCCGCATCCACCCGGGACCCGAGCATCCGATAGGCCAGGCCCAAAAGGCGCGGCCGGGCCGATTCGAATTGTTCCAGTTCGCGGGTATCCATTTGCCTATCTCTGGTGACGATTCCGATCAATGCCGGGCGATGTTGATGCGGTTCCAGAAGTTGATGATGGCGATGGTGGCGGCCAGAGCGCTCGTTTGACGGTGGGAGAAGTGTCGCAGCACTTCCGCGCGCTCGGCCGAAGTATCCGCCTCGGCCCCAATGCGCGTCAACGCTTCGGTCCAGGCCAATGCAGCGCGCTCGGCCGGCGAGAAGTCGGGCGCGTGCCGCCAAGCGGCCACGCGGTGCAACTTGTCCGGTGGTACACCCGCCGCGAGCCCTTCGCGCACGTGCATGTCCACACAATATGTGCACCCGTTCATCTGGGAGGCCCGCAGAACCACGAGGCTGCCAAGGACATCCGGCAAACCCGCCGCCCTCAAGGACGGTCCGAGATCGGCCACGGTTTGCAGGACATCGGAGATTTCTTGCCAGGGATCGAAGGGGCTCTTTTGGGTGGTTTGCATAGCGGTGGATTCGAGTGCTTCCACCCCCTTGACGATTCAGGGCCCTGCTACGTGACATGCCCCCCAAAAAAAATTTTGCTCGCGGAAACCGGCAGGGGCGAAAACAAGTCCTCCAGCATCGGAAGACCCATCCATGCGCTCCCCGCTAGATCGTGAACATCGCCGTCCCAGGCCCGGCCGGCTTCAATCCGAAGGTTTCCTCAACCGTCGCCCCCAAATCGGCAAACGTCGACCGCGTGCCCAGATTCCCCGTGCGCGGCAACCCCGGCCCGCCGACCAGCACCGGCACATGCTCGCGCGTGTGGTCCGTGGTGGCCAGGTACGTCGGATCGTTGCCGTGGTCCGCGGTCAGGAACACCAGATCCCCAGGGCGCAACAAATCCTCCAACGCAGCCAATTGCCCATCGAACCGCTCCAGGGCCTCGCGATACCCCACCGCGTTGCGCCGATGCCCGAACAACGCATCGAAATCGACCAGGTTGTTGAAGATCAGCCCGTGCTCGAGCTCCCGCGCAAGCCGCAGCGTGACCTCCATCCCGTGGTCATTGCCCTCGGTCAAGATCGCCTCGCTCACGCCACGCCCGCAGAACAGATCGCGGATCTTGCCCACGCCGATGGTCGGAATGCCCGCAGCCATCAGGCGATCGAGGGTCGTCTCGTGCGGCGGCTCGATTCCGTAATCGTGGCGGTTGTACGTGCGTTTGTACGCGCCTGGCTGCCCGACAAACGGCCGCGCGATCACACGCCCCACGTTCCGCGGGTTCAACAGCTCGCGCGTGATCTCGCACACCTCATACAGGCGTTGCAGGCCAAAATGCTCTTCGTGCGCGGCAATCTGGAACACGCTGTCGGCGCTCGTGTAGACGATCGGCTTGCCCGTGCGGCGATGTTCCTCGCCAAAGTCCTCGATTACCTGGGTGCCCGAGTACGAACGGTTGCAGAGGTACCCCGGAACCCCGGTGCGCCGCACGAACTCCTCCATGACTTCGTCTGGAAACCCCTGCTCGTAGACGGGGAAGGCGAAATCGAGCGGGCACCCCATCATCTCCCAGTGCCCGGTCGGCGTGTCTTTGCCCGGCGAAACCTCGGCCATGCGACCAAAGGCCCCGATCGGCTGCGCCACCGGCGCCACCGCCGTCACGGTTTCGATGTTGCCGAGCCCCCACGCCTGCATGCGCGGCACCACGAGCCCACCCGCCGCTTTCGCGATGTGGTTGAGGGTATGGCAGTCCTGCTCCCCGGCCAGGTGGGCATCGGGCAGGGCTCCAACCCCGAGGGAGTCGAGCACGAGGACGAAGATGCGGCGGTTCATGGGAGGTCGGTAGTCGGGCGCACCGGGGGCAAGGGGTCCGGCTCCAACGGGCATTCCACGGGTCCCCAAGCGTTCAAGCCAATCGTTTCTCCGGGGGACCGGCGGGGTACTTTGGACCAGTCCCCGCTTGTGATCAACCCGACCGGGAAGTTGTGCGGCCTGTTCACCAGGCCTTCTCGCCGGTCCATGGCGGCCTCCCACCGACGGAAGCGAGGCCCCGCATCGGGCTCATGCCCGCCCGCGGGGCCCTCAGCCCACGTCCGGCGGCAGGTCCGCCGGCGGCTGCCAAAGCTCGACCTGCCGGCCTTCGGGATCGATGAACCAGCCGAATCGGCCATAGGGCGTATCGTCGGGACCGCGCACCCCTTCTGCCCCGGCCGCCCGGACCTGCTCCAGGCAGGCATCCAGGTCGTCGACCATCAGATTGATCATGAAGGTCTGGCTGGCCGGCCCCAGGTACGAGCTGTCGGCCTCGAAGGGCGACCAGAGCTGATAGCCGCCGGGCGGGGCGTCCTCAGGCTTGAACGATGCGCCGTAATCGGTGGTCGGCATGCCCAGGTGCTCCTGGTACCAACGCCGCAGGGCGGCGGGGTCCTTGGAGCGAAAGAAGATGCCGCAGAGGCCGACGACTTTGCCCATGGGATCAGTCGTCTTCCCCCGAAAGGGCGGCTTCGATCAGGCTCTCGACCTCACCTTCGAGCTCCTCGACCCACTCCTCACCGAAGTCCCGCTCGAGCAGGTCGCGCTCGGAGAACTCCCAGCGACCGGAGCGGGGGTCGAAGTCGAACTGGTAGTCGTGCTCGCTGCCATCGTCCTCGGTCACCACCACGATGACGATGTTGTTGCTGCGGTCGAGTTCGGCGGAAAAACTGGCCATGGCTTGGGGCTTGGGGGGAGAGGACTCGTGGGGCCTGGGCCCGGGGCGCAAGGGTAGCCCCGCCCCGCGCCCGGAAAAGCCTTTTTTTTGCCCCTCCCGGGCCCTGGGCTCCCCGCCTGGACCCCAAAAGTTGCCCGCCGGGATGGTATTCCCCCAAATAGTCGGAAAGATATCGGGTCGCATCCCGTAGCTGCGGCCGTGGGCGCACCCTCCGGACCTGGCTCCCCAGAACCCCCAAAACCATGAAACTGATCACGCTCTTCGCCGGCCTGGCCGGCCTCGCGGGCATCGCCGCGATCCCTGCCGCCACCGATATCGCCTTCAAGCCGAAGGAATCCACCACCCTCGACAAGGAGTACTCCCTCAAGCTGGACTTCGCCCTCGACAGCATGGTGGTGACGGTGAACGGCGAGGAAATGGACCCCGCCGCGATGGGCATGGACCTCGATGAGGCCACCTTGGAAATGTCCATGAACCTCGCCTTCTCCGATGAGTACGTCTCCATGGACGGCTCCAAGGTGAAGAAGCTCAAGCGCACCTTCCACTCGGGTTCCGCCGAGTTCGAAGCCGGCTCGGGCGAGTCCGACAAGAAGGACATGTCCGAACTCGAGGACGAAACCGTCATCTTCAACTGGAACGAAGAGAAGGGCACCTACGAGATCAAGGACGAAGAAGGGGAAGACGCTAAGGAAGAACTGCAGGTAATGTCGATCGACACCGACCTGCGCGTGTTCCTGCCGAAAGCCGGCGTGGAAGTCGACGAGAGCTGGACCGTGGGCGGCAAAGAGCTGTTCAGCGTCCTGATCCCCGGTATCGACCTCGACAAAGCCGCCCGTCTGGCGGATGAGAAGGCCGCGGAAGAGGGCGATGTGCCCTTCACCCCCTCCGGCATGCTCAAGTACTTGGATGAGATGGGCAAGGTCGAGTGCACCTACAAGGGCGCCCGCGAAGTCGACGGTGTGACCCTGCAGGTCATCGCCCTCAAGCCGGAGATCGAGAAGTCGATCGACCTGACCGATCTGCTGAGCGGCATCATCGAGAAGCAGGCTCCGGGCCAGGAAATCGAAGTCAACCTGACCGTGACCCTCGAAGGCACCGGCAACGGGGAACTGTTGTGGGATGCCGAAGCCGGCCACTTCCGCAAGTACGACCTGGAGATGCAGCTTAGCACCCTCGTCGAAGCCAACGGTGGCGCCCAGGGCATGACCGGCGCCGTGGAAGTCGAAGCGACCACCAACCTGGTTTACGGCTTCACCGCGAAGTAGGGACTCCCGAACGGATGCAACGGGCCGGCTCCCCGCGAGGGGGGCCGGCCCGTCTGCTTTGGGTGCCGTTGCAGGCGCCAGGAAGCGCCGCTCGGATCGGCTCAAACGGCTCGCGCATGCAGAGGGAAGCCGGGCGCGCCATCCCCGGAACCGGGGCGACTAGGGATTTGGCGGATGCGGGACTAGAATCCCGCCCATGATCGAGCGCAGCACCCACGAGAACATCCGCCTGCTCCGCATGGCCCACGGCAAGGCCAATGCCCTGGACCTGGAGTTCCTGCACGGCCTGACCGCGGCCATCAAGGAAGAGCAGCAGGGTCCCGAACGCGCGTTGATCCTCACGGGCACGGGCAAGATCTTCAGCGCCGGCGTGGACCTGAACCGGGTGCTCGAAGGCCGTACCTACCTGCGCGACTTCCTGCCCGCACTCGATGCCCTGATCGAAGCTTTGATCGGGTTCGACAAACCCCTGATCGCCGCCATCAACGGCCATGCGATCGCCGGCGGTCTGGTGATCGCCTGCTGCGCCGATCACCGCATCTGCGTCGAGAACAACGCGACCCTAGGCGTGCCCGAAGTCGTTGTCGGCGTGCCCTTCCCCATCAGCGCCCTCGAAGTCATGCGAGCGAGCGTGCCGCCGCAGCACCTGCGCCGCATCACCCTTCAGGGCCCCATCCTGCCCCCGGAACGGGCGCTCGCCCAAGGCCTCGTCGACAGCCTCGTCGACGCGGACACCCTCGAAGACCGCGCCCTCAGCGCCGCCCGCAGCCTCGCCGCCCTTCCCACCGCGTCATTCGCAATGAGCAAAACCGACCTCTGGCGCCCCTTCCTCGACCGCATGCGCGCCGCCGACAAGCAGCGCATGATCGATGCTTGGTGCTCCGAAGCCGTGCAGGGCGCGATCCGGCGCTACGTCGAAAAAACCCTGCGGCGCTGAGCCGCGGGCGGCTCACTTTGTCAGCGTGACATCGGTTCGTTTGCCGGCTTCGATGGTGACGTCGAATCCGTCCTCGAAAACAACCTCTCCCCGGGCGGATATTGTGCCGAAATCGGAGACCTCGACGCCGCCTATGATAAGAAGCAACGAGCCACTGTAGCGCCCCGGGAGAAGGTCGTTGATTCCAAGGAAACGCTGAACAGGACTCCAATCAAGCGTTCCCCTTTTGCTCTCGAGCACTTGCTCACCCTGAAAGGCACCGATAAACATGCTCGGGGATGTAATGGTGCCTGGGCCCGAAATGCACTTCAATTTCACAGAAATCAATGCTTGTGGAGGTAGGGCAATCGAATCCGACAACTGAATCCGCAGTCGACCGTCCGGCAAGCGCACCTCGATCTCACGCGCAGCAAAGGGCACTTCGACCGGGTAGCTCATACCCTCGGTGAGTACCAAGTCTTTGACTTCGCACCCTTCCAGCAAATCGAAATCCCACACGCCCGCTCCACGTTTTTTGCCACTATGCCGCTCGGCAGAAGTGATAAGCGCAACATTGCCCCCTTCATACGGTTCCGCACCAACCCAAACCTTGACCCGCAACGTGCGCACAGGCTCGGGCAGCAGCTCGGCAAGGTCTACCTCAACCTCGGCGATTCCTCCTGGAACCACATGCACACGCGGTGAGGGTCCACCGAAAGAGCCAGAGATGGCTTCAGTCGACATGGCAAGGGTCCCCTGCGGAGAGTAGCGTTTGATCGGCACACCCAACATCGAGACCGATATTGGCCAATCTCCTGCCGCCACGCCGCTCAAATCAAACGATCCATCCGAGGAGACTTGGACAGACCGGCCGCCTGCCGCTATGTAGACCATGGTTCGTTCAACCTCCGGGGGCGCCAACACAATTCCCCGCACAATCCCCCCCTGCTGCAGTTCGACGCTACCGATTTCCGGTGATTGCCGCTTAACCAATCTCGAGTAAGGGACGCGATTGGGCGCATCAATCAACAACATGTAGGCATCGGCTTGGAGCCCTTGCACTTCAAAGCCGCCATCCTTGTTCAGCTCGAAAGGTCGGGAAACATCTCCTGACAAGCGCAAAATGGTGGACTTCTCCTGGATCGGCGGCCCGAGATTCCCGTACTCACTGAACCTAGGCACCAAATGACAAGATACCTTGGAACTATTCAGATCACCGAGTTCCACTCTTCCACTCAGTTTCCAACACCGCTCCATCCGAATCTCGACTGGCTCCGGAGTTGAATCGCCAACAACCCGAAGAAGACTCCGGTACCCAGGGGCGCGCACTTCAAACGCATCCACTCCAGGCTCTGCTGGAATCTGAAAAAAACCACCCGACTCTTCAACAATCCTGATCACTCCAGTTTTCCAAGCTAGCTGAGTCTCCCAACGGCCTGCTCCTTTGTGCAACACTTGCACGGCAAACCTCGGAATCGGATTTCCGCTCGCCTCGTCCACCAGGCGGAAGTGGTGCAACTCGTGCGGTTCCAGATCAATGGTCACCTCGCCCGGCACCACATTGTCTAAGAGTTTCTGGCACCAGAGGTGATAGTCCGGGTGCAAGGCGATCAGTGTATCCCGTTGGCGTCCAGGAAAATTCACCTCGAACTCGCCCGTTTCACCGGTGGTTACTTCGGAATCGTCGGTCGCGTACGTCTCACATTCGCTACCAAACCATACACGAACTCCTGCAACTGGTTGTCCGTTGGAATCAACGGCCTGGCCCCGTACAACTCCACCGGACTCAAGGACTAGTGGCAGCAGCTCCGGCGACTTGCCAAACCCCTTCCACGTCACCTGCTGTTCTAAGCTGCGCAGGAAACCGGCTTTTTCGGCGTACACCCGTCCGTGCCCGGGGTACTCACCTCCGAGTGCAAACCGGCCATCCGCGCCGCTAATCGCAGTGTTCCCCTTGGACCCATGCACAGTGGCCCCCTCAACGGGCAGACCTTTCAATCCTGCACGATTCCCACCAAGTCAGAAGCTCGCTGGCATTTGATCACGCCTAAGTCGGTCAAGCCGGGCCGGGGCGCGAGCAGTCCTCGATCGTCCAGCAATAGGGAGTTGGCCAGGCACTTCCTCCAGCTAGCACGTTCAATCGAAAACGGTGATTCAGGTTGAGGCGATCGAAACAGAATCGCCGACCTCATCGCTGATCGTCGTTTCTAGCAACCAACCTTCGATCAAGTCATCGGAGTAAAGCATTTCGATCGCCTGGCCCGCAATGGCTTCACCGCTTGGAGTTGCAGCACACCCGTGACCGCATTGCCCTCAAAGTTCAGAAAAGCCGGAGCGGCCACATCTGATGCTTGGCCCAGTGAGCTGTACCGTTCCTCTAGGTGCAGCTCTCTGCCCGATTCCATGCCCGGAATGTCCCGAGTAGGACCGCGCAGGCCCCACCAAAGGCCGGCGAACAGTGCCGACACGAGCAGCAACGGGAACAGGTTCCGCATGGAGCAAAGAAATCGGGGGTTGCGAATGGCGAAGGCAGCACCCTAGCGCGGAGGAGGAGGGCCGCTGCCCCCTCTACCCTTCTTTCCGGATATTGCAACCGGATATTCGTGGTTGGATCACCCAAGGGTACTCACTTCGGCAGCAACGTCCCGGAAGTCCTGGCCACGCGAGCCTGCAGCCACCTCCCTCATGGCCCGGACTAGGTCGCTCGCGGTTGTGACGGTCGGGGCCCCCCGCACCGCGCCACCGGCCCTCTCAAACCACATTGGACGAAGGAGGAAAAGGCCCGTGGGCAACGACCAGCGGCACAATGCCAGAGCATTGTTCGGTACTCACAGCCTCGCCGCCCTGCCCACCGCGTCATTCGCAATGAGCAAAACCGACCTCTGGCGCCCCTTCCTCGACCGCATGCGCGCCGCCGACAAGCAGCGCATGATCGATGCTTGGTGCTCCGAAGCCGTGCAGGGCGCGATCCGGCGCTACGTCGAGAAGACCCTCCGCCGCTGATCCGGGCGGCTCACTTCGTCAGCGTGACATCGGTTCGTTTGCCGGCTTCGATGGTGACGTCGAAGGTGCTTTCGAAGAGATTGGAACCGCCAGATACCTGAAAGTCGGATCCAGATACCTGGATGTCGGCATCTGTTATCTTGAAGTAGCAGCGATAGAGCCCCGGGGCGAGATCATCGGCGTACCAGTAGGCATGTTCGGGTGACCAGCCCAGCCCCCCTACCCCGATCTGCATGATCTGCCCATCTTTCAGGACGCAGCCAAAGTGGCACGTCATCCCCCTCTCTTGGGGCGTGATGAACCGATCCATGCGCGCCTGAACCATCGCATCGCCGGGTGAGGCCATCGACGATGGACAGTGGAACCGTACGCTGCCGGCGCGCAGGTGCAACTCCATTTCGCGGGCACCCGCAGGGATCTCGATCGGATAGATCGCCTGGTGTGGTAGCACGAGGATCGAGTACTCCACGTTTTCCTTTAGTTCGAAGTCGAAGACCCCGGGTGCGCGTTTCGTCCCCCCGTGGCGGTACTCCATGCTCCCGATGGAAACGGATCCCTCATCATAGAGCTCATCGCCGACCCACAGTTTCAAGCGCAACGGATGCGTGACATCCGGCAATAGATCGGCCAGGTCAATGGTGATCTCCGCAATTCCGCCCGGCTCGATATGTGCAATCGGTTGCTCCTGCTTGGCGCTGCCTGGCATCGGGTTCCTGGGAAGGCCGTTCATGGACGGCCAGGCAAAGGGTTTCAGCTGCACCCCTGACAGGGAAACGAGGATGGGCCAATCCCCTTCTTTTACGCCCGTCAGTTCGAACGATCCGTCCTCCGCCACCTGCGTGTGGAGGCCGGCTGCTCGCACAGTCACTTTGGTCCGATCGATTTCAGCGGGCGCCGTCACGAGCCCCCGAATGACCCCACCTGCCGAGAGTTCAATCGTGCCCAAATCGGGTGCCTTGTTGTGGACCTCCGCCCGGTGCGAGTTCCGGCCGGGAACCGACAGGGTCAGCGTATAGACCTCGGCTTGAAGTCCCGAGACCTCGAACCGGCCTTCCGCATCCAAATCGAACTTGCGAGTCACACCTCCAGGCAACCGGAGATAGATGCGGTTGCTCGTCATGCCCGAGCCAACTTCTTTGGTTTCGCTATCCTTCGAGACCAGTGTTCCGGCAACGGCTTTCGGGATCTGGCCATTCATGAGCACCCGGCCAGTCAACGTCCAGCCGGGATCCATCGCAACGATGAGGGGCTCCGCACTAGACTCGCCGACGTCTTGCAAAACCGTTTGGAAACCCGCTGCCCGGACCTCGAATGCGTCTTCGCCAGCCGCAGCAGGGATGCTGAACAGCCCCTCTGCATTCTCCAGAACCTCGTAAACACCCGGCATCCAAGCCAGGTCGGAGCTTTTGCGGTTGGCTCCATCGTGCAACACGCGCACGGAAAAACGTGGAATCGGGTTGCCTGTAGATTTGTCGAGTAAGCGGAAGCGGTGCACCTCGTACCGCTCAAGGTCGATCATGACCTCGCTCGGCGGCTGCAATCGATCGAATTCCTGGCAGTAGATGCGGTAGTCCGGATGCCAAGCGACCAAGGTGTCCAGATTCCCTCCGAGTAGGGAAACCGCGAATTCACCAGCATCCCCGGTGCTCACGTTGGGTCCATCGATGGATTTGAGCCCACAGCGATCCGCGATCCATACTTGCACGCCAGCCACGGGCACCCCCTGGATGTCCGTCACCCTCCCAAGAATCATGCTGGCCGGCTCAAGGACAAAGGGTAGAAGCTCTGGCTGCTCGCCCTCCCCGTTCCATTTCACCTCCTGTGCCGGGCTGCGCAGGAAGCCGGGTTTGTAGGCATACACCTGGACCTGTCCGGGGCTCACACCGCCCATGGAAAATCGGCCGTCTGCTTGGCTCGTCGCCGTGGTGCCGCGCGAGCCGCGCACCGTGGCTCCTTCCATCGGTCGCCCGTCCCGATCCTGCACGATTCCCGCCAGACTCACCGCTTTCCGGCATTCGATCACCCCCAAGTCGGTCAACCCGGGCAACGGCTGCCTGTCCCCTTCGAGCGTGAGGTATTCGTCCAGGCACAATCCCCCGGCGTGAATCCAAAGCTTGTAGCGGCGCTCCAAGTCGAGTCCATCGAACCGGAACCGGCCCGCCTCATTGCTGACCGTCGTGCCTTGAAGCCAAGACTCGATCAAGTCGTCGGAGTAGCGCAGCTCGATCGTCTGGCCCGCGAGCACATCTCCACCGGCGAGCTGCAGCACGCCTGTGATCGCATTGCCTTGCACGATTGCAGGAGGCGAGTCCGTTTCCGTCGCCTGCGGCGCCACGGCCTCGCGTTCTTCGTGGGCCTCTAACTGCGCAGCCCCGGTCAGCTCCGCGGCCCCTTCCTTCGCCTGCGGACTGCCTCCGGGGCCCAGTTTCGACGTTTCCGAATCCGGGCCGCGCAGGGCCCACCAAAGGCCGGCGCACAGGGCCGACGCGAGCAGCAGTAAGAACAGGTTCCGCATGGCACGAGGAAAGCGGGGTTTGCGAATGACGAAGGCCGCACCCTAGCGCGCCGGAGGGGGGCCCTGGAACCCCCGGCCCCGCTTTCTGGGTGCGTGAGCAGGGTTCCGGCGGCGGGCTCGCTCAAAAGGGCCCACGGGGGCCGCCGAATACGGGACCTCGCGGCCCCGCCGGGGTAGAATCCTCGCCCTCGAACCCGGCCCCAGGCCTGTCCTTTGCCATGACGACCCAAGCCCCCTCTTCCAAGCCGACCCTGGACACCTTCAAGCCCCACTTCGCCAAGTGGGAGATCGTCGGAGACCTGATCGACCAGTGCATCGACCTGATGCTGAACCTGCGGCAGTCGGGTCACCCCGGTGGCTCGCGCAGCAAGGTGCCGATGCTGGTCGCTTCGACCCTCGGCGCGGGTATGCGTTGGGACATCCGTCACCCGGAGAACCCGCAGGGCGACCGCCACATCCTGGTGGCCGGTCACTGCAACCCTGCGGTGTATGCCATGCTGGCGGTCTACAACGAGGCCATGCGCATCGCGCACCGCCGCACCGGGGACAACCGCTACCTCGTGCCGCACGCCGGTGAGCGTCAGCTCGTGTGGGAAGACCTGCTTTGGCTGCGCCACGTGGGCCACCTGCAGGGGCACGCGGAGATGGAGGGCAAGACCCTCTTCTTCAAGGCCAACACCGGTCCGTCGGGCCACGGCGCTCCGTTCGCGCTCGGCGCGGCGATGGCGCTCAAGCACGCGGGTAGCACCGCCAAGGTCTTCGCGCTCGAAGGCGAGGGCGGGCACAGCGCCGGCGCGCACCACGAGGTGAAGAACTCGGCCTACGGCCTGGGTCTCGACAACCTGATTTACCTGCTCGACTGGAACGACCACGGCATCGACGAGTTCGCCAACAGCGAAGTGGCTTTCGGCAGCCCGAAAGAGTGGTTCGAGTCCTATGGCTGGCGTGTCGCCGGCGTCGAGGACGGGCACAACTATGAAGCGCTCACCAAGGGCCTGCTTTCGATCGTGCACGATCCGAACACCGGCGGACGCCCCGGTTGCGTGTGGTTCAAAACGCGCAAGGGCCGCGGCTATGGGGTCTACGACGCCGCTTCGCACGGCAAGGCCCACGGCCGCAACTCGGAGATGTTCTGGAAGTGCCGCCAGGAGTTCACCGACAAGTACGGCGTGCACTTCGAAGGCGCTGGCGTGACCACCGATCCGGGCGAAGACGCCTGCCGCGAGCAGAGCAAGTCGTGGTTCAAGACCGTGATGAGCGTGCTCGAGCGCGAAGAGGGCCTGGCCGAGTACGTGGCCGGTCGCCTGCTCGAACTGGCGGAGGCCATTCCGGCCGAGCTGCCGAAGGAATCCTTCGACCGCACCCGCAACCTGTGCGAGGACCGCTCCTGGCTCGCCCCGGACAAACTTCCGGCGTCCCTGTTCCTCGAGCCGGGCAAAAAAGCCGCCAACAAGGACGGCTTCAAGACCTTCGGCGCGTGGATCAACTCGGTCGCCCGCGAGAAGACCGGCCGCCCGCTGGTACTCGCCGCTTCCGCCGACCTGGCCGACTCCACCGCTCTCTCCGGTTTCGCCGGCGACTTCGGCGGCCAGAAGGGCTTCGGCTGGTACGAGCGCAACAAGAACCGCCAAGGCTCGCTGCTGCCCCAGCAGATCACCGAGTTCACCAACGCCGGTCTGATCTGCGGCGCGGCCACGGTGAACCTCTCCAGCAAACCCGAGAACGAGTTCATGGGGTACTGGGGCGCGACCTCCACCTACGGCAGCTTCAGCTACCTCAAGTACGGCCTCTTCCGCCTCTTCAGCCAACTTACCCAGGACTGCGACCTCAAGAACGGCAAGGTCATCTGGGTCGTTGGCCACTCGGGCCCGGAAACCGCTGAAGACAGCCGCACCCACTTCGGCATCTTCAGCCCCGTCGTGACCCAACTCTTCCCCCTCGGTCAGGTCATCAACCTGCACCCCTGGGAGCCGAACGAAGTCGCGCCCGCCATGGCCGCCGCCCTGCAGTCCGACGTCCCGATCGTCGCCCTGCACCTGACGCGCCCCGCCGTCGCCGTGCCCGACCGCGCCAAACTCGGCATGGCCAGCCACATGGACGCCGCCAAGGGCGCCTACGTCGTGCGCGCATTCGACGAAGACCGCCCGCGCGAAGGCACCCTGATCGTCGAAGGCACCTCCCCGATGGAATCGATCCTCGAATTGCTGCCCAAGTGGCAATCGGACAAGTCGATGCCCAACGTCAAGATCGTCTGCGCCGTCTCCTACGAGCTCTTCCTCCTACAATCCAAGGAGTACCGCGACAGCGTGCTGCACAAGTCCGAGTGGCTCGACAGCACCGTCATCTCCAACGGCTGCAAGATCGGCATGCACCCCTGGCTCGCCTCCAAGATCGCCGAGGACTACGCCATGACCGCCGACCACGACAACCGCTGGCGCCTCGGCGGCTCGATCCCGGAGGTCAAAAAGGACGCCCGCCTCGACGCCGTCTCCCTCGAAGAAGGCATCCGCAAGTTCGCCAGCGAACGTAACGTGCGCCTGGCGGGATTGCAGGTCTGAGTCGGGCTCGGCCATGAATTGCGCAAGCGCCGCTAGGCCTCAGAGCTTGGCGGCGCTTGCTCGCATATTGATTACCCCTCCGGAGCGAAGCCCATGGGAATCGGAAGCGTCGCAGCATCAAACTCCTGATCGCCCCCGTTGGAGGTATCTCCAGGACACGCTTGACCCCAGATACGAGTGTAGGTCCCGCCCATCCGCACTGCCTTACATTTGGAACCCGGTCCAACTACCACCCAAATCAGCTGGGTTTGCTATTCTGCAGGTGGGCATGGACCCGGGCTTCAGGCCTACGCCCTGCGCGAGTCGTACCCCATGCAATTCGTAGGGTTCAGCATCACCTGGCTCCCCACCAGATTCAGGTTTGTCCGGCTGCATGACAAATCGTCACTTACCATCATCCCCACCAGGAACATGACCAAACGTAGAGGATTCTTTGCTGAGATTCAGCACCAATCGAAGCTGGCTCAGCGCGAGCAGGAACGCAATGAGCGCGCATCAGAAAAAAGGGCGAGAGCAGCCCAGAAAGAAGCCGAACGCCTAAAAAAGGAGGAAGCGCGCGCAATCAGGGAAGCCGAAAGGGCGAGCGCCAAAGAACAGAGAGTTCGAGAAAGCGAAGCCAAGAAGGCCCATGCGGCAGCGCAAGAAGCTGAAGCGAATCGTTTAAACATCGAACTGGAAGCATTTTCAGAGGAGGCAGAGACCTTACTCAGTACCACACTCGAGGTGGATGACTACGTTGACCTTGAGTCCCTCCGCATTAGAGAGGAAGCGCCTCAATACCCATCACCGGACCTAGACCCCTTTGATGCAGGCCCCCCCATTCCGAAACCACCCCTAGAACCAACCCTAGTCCTTCCGGAGAAGCCTTCGGGCTTGGTTGGCCTTCTGAAGGGGGCAAGTTATAGGCGTTCAGTATCCCAGGTAGAGGCCAATCACGCAGACGCGATGAGGGATTGGGAAGCACAGATGGAGGCTCACCAAATTACATTCAACGAGCGCGCAAAGCGAGCGCAGGATGCTTGGCTAGCGCAGGCCAAGGAGCGGAACTCCAAGCTAGACACTCTGATTAGCAACCTCGCGTACGGCGTTGCAGAAGCCGTTCACGAATACATCTCTATCGTCCTTGCCAACTCAATCTACCCCTCCTGGCTCAACATTGAATACGACTATACGTTTCTACCTGGTGACGCAGAGCTCACTTTGCTTGTGCTAGTTCCTCGCCCCCCGCTCCTTCCCGCTGTTCAAAGTTATAAGTACGCGAAATCCACTGACACCATCGCAGCGAAAGAGTATTCCCTCAAAGCGCAGAAAGAGAGGTACCTGAGTATCGTCAACCAAGTCGCGCTAAGAACCTTGCATGAGATTTTTGAGGCGGACCGCCGAGAACTCATCCAGGCGGTCTCGCTGACAGTAGCAACCCATACAGTCGATCCAGCCACTGGAAATGAAACGGACATTCCGTTTCTGGCAGTCGCAGTAGACCGCAAATCCTTCATGTCATTGAATCTGGCACGGGTAGACCCAAATGCGACGCTCAACTACCTTGGGGCGAGTTTCTCTAAGAGCCCTTTTGATCTCGTACCGGCAGACACTTCAGGGGTTCGACGTGTATGAGTGATCCGGCAGACCTGCGATTTAATCCTCCGCCCGGATGGCCTACCCCTCCGCCCGGCTGGCGACCCCCTCCGACTTGGGTACCCGACCCTAGTTGGCCCGCACCTCCACCCGGATGGTCACTCTGGATACCAGTTGACATGACACCGGAGGCATTGTACCCGGCTCAGATTCAAGAGCCTCCTCCACAGCCCTCGTCGGTATCTTCTACCGACGCAGAAAGGAAGGTCGCGCTTCTAGAAGCCGAGATAGATGCCCTTAGATCAAGATTGTCCGGCGCAGATACGGGCGTTGAAGTCGCGGTTCTTAATGATGAACAAGTCCTGCAATCAGTTGGAATCTACCGCTACCACCATCCACTAGAAAACGCCGCCGCCTATAGAGAAAGACTCACGGCCCTAGGCGAGCAGATTGCCGAGTTGGTAAAGCTTGGCGACGCGATTTCATGCTCCAACCTGTTCACATATGACAATTCACTTGCCAAGGGCAAGAAGATGACCAAGGACCTCGGCCGCTTGATGCTCCGAGCATATAACGCGGAAGTAGAAAACAGCTTGAGGTCCATGAGAGCAGGCAACATCGACACAGCGAAGAAACGAGTAGAAACAGCAAGGCGCACCATATCCCAACTGGGTTCCCTGATGGAAATGCACATCTCGGATGCATTCCACTCCCTTCGCATTCAAGAGCTGGAACTAACATCGGACTTCCTTATGAGGAAGCAGGAGGAGAGAGAGCAGGCTAGAGAAGAGCGCGCACGGATGAGGGAAGAGAAGAGGGCGGCGGCTGAGCTTGCTGAGGAGCGCGAGCGACTGGATAAGGAGCGCGCCCATATTGAAACCGCACTTGCCGCGCTCCGCTCAACGGGACAGAGGAGCCAGGAGCTAGAAGATCGCCTGGCCGCGATAGATTCGGCAATCCAGCAGAATGATTTCCGCGCAGCCAACATCCGCGCCGGGTACGTCTACGTTATTTCCAACCAAGGCGCCTTTGGCAAGGGCGTTGTCAAGATCGGTCTAACTCGGAGGCTAACGCCAACCGAACGCATCGACGAACTAAGTGGGGCTTCAGTCCCCTTCAGCTTCGACACTCATTGCCTGTTCTTCTCAGAGGACGCGGTTACTTTGGAGTGGGAGCTTCACCAACATTTTTCCAACCGTAGACTGAACATGACAAACTCCCGAAAAGAGTTCTTCTTCGCCACGCCTTCCGAGGTTCGAGATGTTCTGGAATCGAAGGTCGGGAATCTACTTGAATTCAGCGAGGAGGCCCAGGCTGCCGACTACTTCCGGAGCTTGCCATACTGGGAACGCCCCGAATAAGACAACATGAGGCGATAGATGCATAGCATCCACAGCCCGTGTTCGGAGCGCCGCGCTCGAACCTGACCCTATGACGGACTGGATCCGGGCTCGCCTACCTGTGCTCATGTCCAATCTCCGGACCTTTTTCAGCTTTCACCAGATTCCCAGCGCTGCATAGTCAGGTAGCGGTGTAGTGCACCCCTGAACCTTGCACCCTCGGATGCCGGCCCTACCTAAATGTCTTGATTCTGATCGCCTAATGCACGTGTTGATGACGGCCCACGCCCCGGGAGTCCAACCGCAAATGATTGGGAAATGGAGTTTCGATTATGCAAAAGAAAGGTTGCCCTTCATTCGCCGGCGAAGGTCAATTGGAGTGCCGAAACCGCCGCAGCGAAGTTAGGGCTTTCGCAACAGCCTAGTTTCAAGATTATAGTTCTCCTTGCCATGAGCCTCTGCGTCAATCTGCTTTACAGTTATCCCCGAGTGCGACTTGAGGATTTCGAGAATGCCGTGCTTCACATCTGTCCTCATTCGGGGACCGAGTATTACCTCACAAAGTGAGTGTGGATGCAATTGAACCAACCGCCCTTTGGTTCCGGCGTTGATCTTGGTAATACTCCGCCATTCGTTTTCGTAGCTCCAGGCAATCGCCTTTTTGCAAAACGTTACACGCTCCAACTCTTCAGGGTGAGTTTCGAACCGCGCATACGGATCAACCGCTGGCCTGGCTTCTACGTAGTCAACCCTCCAGAACTTGGACACGCTACCATCAGTCGTGAAAAGCCTGCTGGGAATTACTCCGATCACAAACCCAGAGTAGTTACCCCCATAGTGTGCCCACATTGGCGCGCAAAGCGGATTGCTGGTCAGGCACATGATCGCCCTACTCGCGAGAAAGCTCTCCTGCGAACTCTGCAATTCGCCAGGACTAGTGAGCCGCTCATATTCCTGCTCTAACCCAAGTTCTATTGGGCGTTCGTGGCGCTCAAACTCTTCCTCAAATGTCGGCAAGTCAGGGACAACATCAGTAGTGCGGGAATCAAATGGATCGTTGAACTCCAGCGGGCATGAATACCAGTACCGACCCTGGAGTGCATTATCTAGGTCTCTCTTCCAGTCTGTGGAGTTTCTATACCTGAAAAGCGTCTGCGGCGGCGGAGCCCATTTTCCTCTCAGCTGATCTAGTAGTACCCCCGGTTGCCCAATTTGATCAATTCCGACAATGGGCTCCTCAGGTCCATAAACCCATTTGCCGATTGTTTGCCCATTGAATCCGTCTTTTACGGCTTCATTTAGTTTCAGAACTTCTGCCTCAATTGCCTCTTTCAATCCAGGGACAACTACTTCAGCGCTGCAGAGAGCCAACCGCAGAGTTGCCTCGTCGCGCATGAGTTTGAAAGGCTTTGGACCCCCCATCGCTTCAAACACGCACTGTAATGATTGTCCGAGAATCGCAAAATCCACGAGGCCATGAATCGCGGCAAATAGATGCCTAAGGTGGTCCGGCCCTATGACTACTGGCAAGCCTGGATCGGTTGGGTAAGGGGACGCAATTTGCCACTTCAAGTAGTCAATGCACTCAAGGAGCAGCTTGGATTCCCGTTCAGGAATCTCCCTCGCATGCATGATTAGGGGTTTCAGCGCAAGCGCAACCCTCCAACACAAGTAGAATCGCGCTTGGATGGGCCACTCCCTGGCCATGCGGCTAATCTCCGCAATCTTCATGGTGCCTCCACGGCTGGAAACAATTGCTGAATGCTCGCCATGCCCATCGAGTATTCCAGACTGGCAATGCCCGGGCAACTATCTTGGCCGGAGACTGGTCTTTGACTGATATATATGCGCAACCAAGTGGGGCCGCTCGTTACTGACAAACTAGTGTCTGAAGGCTCCTGCACTTGCACTCCTAACGCTTGTGCTTGACATATGGTGCCCCCTCGGAAGCTAGTCCACCCTTAAGACCTCCAGTGTTTCCCTGGCCAGCCACATGGACGCCGCCAAGGGCGCCTACGTCGTGCGCGCCTTCGACGAAGACCGCCCGCGCGAAGGCACCCTGATCGTCGAAGGCACCTCCCCGATGGAATCGATCCTCGAATTGCTGCCCAAGTGGCAATCGGACAAGTCGATGCCCAACGTCAAGATCGTCTGCGCCGTCTCCTACGAGCTCTTCCTCCTGCAATCCAAGGAGTACCGCGACAGCGTGCTGCACAAGTCCGAGTGGCTCGACAGCACCGTCATCTCCAACGGCTGCAAGATCGGTATGCACCCCTGGCTCGCCTCCAAGATCGCCGAGGACTACGCCATGACCGCCGACCACGACAACCGCTGGCGCCTCGGCGGCTCGATCCCGGAGGTCAAAAAGGACGCCCGCCTCGACGCCGTCTCCCTCGAAGAAGGCATCCGCAAGTTCGCCAGCGAACGCAACGTGCGCCTGGCGGGATTGCAGGTCTGAGTCGGGCTTTGGCCTGACTTGCGGCTGCGCCGCTGGGCCCCTGAGTCCAGCGGCGCAGTCCTGTATTGGGGCTGTGGGTATGCCGCGAACCCGGGAATCACTCCGCACGCAACCGCTCGGGATCCTGCCGGCCCCTCTCGCCCTCTGCTTGAGTCTCGTGTTCCACGGGCGCGCTGGGATCGCGGAGTTCCGCGAGGCATTCCTTGGGGAAACGGTGCTTGAGCGTGGGCGCGGGTCCCGAGAACTCGATGCGACGTTCGATGCGCAGCACGGGGTCGGGGCCGATGCAGAGGAGCAACGGGATCTTGGAATCGACGAGTTCCCGCGGCAGGGGCAGCCGCGTGGGTTGGCCTTGCACAGCGACGGTTTTCCAGAGTTGCTGGCGGGGTCCCGGAGTGGCGGCGTAGGGTCCGTCGGATTCGGATTCGAGTCGGTAGAGCTCGATCCATTGGGCGTATTGCACGTCAGCTTCGGAGGACTCGCGGATCCAGTCGAGCTCGACGGTGACCATGACTGGGTCCATCGGTACCGCAATGCGGACGTGGAAGGTGCCTTCTGCGAGCACGGCCGTTTGCACGGATTCGCGGACGGGTTGGTGCAGGCCGGAGTCGGCCAAGCGCAACAGGGTCAGCTGCACGTCGCCTTCCGGTAGGCCTCCGATTAGGAAGGTTCCGTCCGGCGCAACGCCGATGGGGCGCCGACCGGGCAGGGAGGCGGGCAACGGGCCTCCGAGCGATTTGGCGAATTGCGGGAATACGCGGTATTCGATCCGGAATTGGCCTTCCAGGGGCAAGCCGTCTTCGCGCTCGACCACTCCGGTCAGCGTCGCGCCGGGGTACATGGGGAACTCGCGCACTCCATCGGCGCCGGGGGGGATCGCGACCAGGTCCAGCAAGCGGCAGGGACACGGGGTGTGGTCAGCGGCGGTCAAAAGGGCCCAATCGTCGTCTTCGAGCTGGGGCGCCACGCGGACAAGGAGCGTTCTGCCGTCTTCACCGATCGAGAAGCCGCCCAAGTCGGCGCCAGGTCCAAGAACGCTGCAACGGGGGGAGCGCACCGGCGCGCCGGTGGAAACGTCCACCAAGCGGACCGGGAACTCACGCACCCGCCGCATGGGAATACGCAGCTCCTGCGTGATTCCTGGGGTGGATTGGAAGCTGGGTATCAATGCGGTAGCCCAACCCGCGGCACGCAACTCCAGCGAACACTCCATCGGTTGTTCGTGGTACGGAAGGAATGGACTTGCGCCCAACTCCACGGCCCCCCCCGCAGGGTGCAATTGCGAATACAGCGCGACCCCGGAACCTTGAAGGCCGGTGATGGCGATATCGACCGAATCCGGAAGTGGGCCGGGTGCATCGGAATCCAAATGCACTCGTAGCACCGGCGGCTGGGCCGCGATTTCGGGCAAAGTTGGCAAAGAGCCGGGTTGCGACAGACCGGGCGCGGCGGCGGATTGCCTTTCCGCGGTCACTCCCTCGAGCAAGGAGGGCGGATGAGGTTCTTCCGCCTTGCTGGTGGAATCCGGATCGGGCATGAGCGCAACTTGCCCGCCAGTTGGCCCCGGCTTTTCGGGCCAAGCGAACCACACCACGAATACCGCAATCGCCGTCAGGACAGCCAAAGTCTTTGCCACTACTAGACCTCCGATCCATGGAAGGACGGCCCCTTTGGAAACGACCGCCAAGGCTCGCCCGTCGATACCGCCCAAGGAAATCGGCACAGCCAGGAGGAGCCCAGCCAGCCCGCCACCATCCCGGTCCTCGCCAAGCCCGACCCGCAACCGCTCGACGCCGTTGCGGATGCGCCAACGCACCGTGTCCGCGGGACAGCCTTCGCGCTCCGCGATCGCCGTCGTCGTGAGACCTTCTTGGAAGTGCAACAGCAGGGTGCGGCGCAAGGGCTCGGGCAGGCGGAGCACCGCATCCCAAATCCGCTGCAACTGCTCCCGGCGCGCCAGCAGCACGTCGACCGCCTCCGCCTGGGGCAATGCTTCCTTCGCCGCCTCCCGCAGTGCACGCCGCTGCTCCGCGCGCCGCTCGCGGTACAGAATCCGCCGCAGGGTCTTCAGGATCTCACCACGGCCGGGCAGCGCCCCCTCCCCGCCGCGCAAACGCAACCAGGCCTCCTGGCACGCATCGTCCACGCGATTCGCATCTTCCACCAACCGCAATGCGAGACGTCCGACCCATTGGATCTCCGCTAGGAGGGCCCCTTCATGGGCCTGGTAAGGCTGCGGCTCGCGTTCCATCTACCCCAGTACCCCCCACTCGGGCCCAAAGCGCGAACCAAAGTCCCGAATTCTTGAATTCGGATGTGCCCGGCTTGTGGTGCCCGGCTGTGGCGCAGCTCCTGCACGACGATAAACATCCGGTTGGGAGCTCACTCGGCGCCAAGCACCGCGCCGGAGAGATCCGCATTCCGGACCTAGGAGATTCTCCGCTGGGTCTGGGTGAGTTTCTCCCTTCGGGCCCCGTACAGGAACCCAAGTGCGACGACCGCCGAGCCATGCGCTGATTCTCCGGTAGAAAAGAAAAAGTCGGTCGAGTGAGGCAGGCAGCCGAAAAAGTGCGCCCAAGACGGAAAGCCCTGCCGCATAGGGAAACCAAAGCACTGGAGCCTCACATACAGCGATGAAACTTCCTTTCCTTCTGATCCCCTGCCTTCTGCTTCCCTGGGCCCTGGCCCAATCCTCGTTGGACTCCGCCGGCGCGGCTGGGGACGTGGCGATGAGCCCGTTGACCGCCAATGGCACCCTCAACCAGATCGGTACGGTGTACTGCGAGAATCCGGGCAAGAAGCTGTTCACGTTCGGCAGCTTGCGAGCCTTCGGTTCGACGGTCGCCGCCGCCAACGATGTGCTCTTGGTTGCGGAAGGACTGCCGTTCAACGCCATGGGTTACTTCTTGATCGGTGAAACCCAGGACTTCGTCCCGAACCCCGGCAACAACCTGGGCGACCTTTGCCTCGGCGGCAAGCTGGGTCGCCTGCATCGAGCGGATCAAGTCTTCAACACAGGTAGCGGTTCGATGGCCTCCCTGCAGTTGGACCTGACGGACTTCCCGATGAACCCGAGTCAGATGGTGATGGCGGGTGAAACTTGGTGCTTCCAGGGTTGGTACCAGTTCATCCCCGGTGCCGCTCAGCCCGGCCTCGTGTCTACGTTTACCGAAGCAGTGCAGATCACCTTCCAATAGGGCGGATCCGATTCGGGCAGCCCCGGGCTGCCTTCAGCGGCCCGCGCCGGGAGTGTTCCCGGCGCGGGCCGGACATTTTTTGGAGTTTCCTGAACGGGCAGCTGGGGGGGTGCCGTGCCTGGGGTGCAGACCGAACCAAGGAGAATCCCATGCACTCATTCACCGCCTTCCGAGGCAACCACATGCTCGCGTCCGGCCCCCTTCCTGTTTTGGCACAGGCCCTGCGGGGAGGCCGAACGATGGTGGACGAGCTTTTGATTTTCGATGACCGCACGGGTTACGTGGTGCACGTGGAGAACGAAACATTGGACAAGGTGGCGGCGCCCGAACCGCAACCGAGCAAGGGCCGGCGGGGTCGTCCGCGCCTCGGTGTGATCGGGAGGGAAGTGACCTTGCTGCCGGAGCATTGGCAGTGGCTGAATGAACAACCCGGCGGGGCTTCGGCGGCGATCCGCCGATTGGTCGATGCGGCGCGCCGCGAAGAGCAGGCCGGGGATCCCGAGGAGGGCGCCCAAGCGGCGTACCGATTCCTCGCCGCGTTCTCGGGGGAACTGCCGCGCTTTGAACAGGCGGCGCGGGCCTTGATCCAGGGTGAAAGCGAGGAGTTCCAACGGCGTAGCGCCCACTGGCCCGGCGATATCCGGCGCCATGCCATGCGCCTGGTGGGTTGGAACCGGCGGGGCGCCTGAGCGGGAATCGTGAGGAATTCGTGAGGCGCAGTCGGCGGATTTCACGCTTGCAGGGGAGAAGCTGCTGGATAGGCAGAGCGCAGCTTCCAGACGCATTCCAGGCTGCATGGGAGTGGCCTGCGGGTTGTGGAGCCCTGGGGGGCGACCTCGACCCCTTGGAGCGGTGCGTCTGAAGACGGAGATCGGTTCCATCAGGAATCGGACGGCGGGGACCTCTGGAGAGGGTCCCCGCTGTTTTTTTGCCCACCGCCAGGGTCTGGATTACGGACTCGGGGTGCCGGAGCCCTGGAATCACCCCTGCGGGGGTCCTAAGCGCAAGCCTCCCCATCCTGCGCCCCCCCTCCAGGAAGGGGTATAGTTCGGGATACGTTCCGCAATCGCCCCGACATGTCTACTCCGCGCCCCGATCTGAAGCACCCCCTGGTTGCTTTCGCCCTGACTTCGCTTCTGACGGCCTGTGGCGGTGGTGGCAGCAGCAGCGGCGGCCCGGTTTCCACGGTGCCCCCGACCGGCGCCCTGGCGCCGCTTTCTTCCTACACCCCGTTCGGCCCGGGTGGCTCGATCGAGGTGCCCTATTGGAAGAAGCACCTGCCGGATTCCGCCGGGACCTTCTACTTCCGGATCCCGCTGGATGGGCCGATCCCCACCACGGGGGGCAGCATCGCGTTCACCCTGACCGGAACGGCGCAAGCGGGCGTGCACTACACCACGACGGCCGCGAGCCCGATGGCGCTGGCGGCGGGCGCCTCGGAGATCCTGGTGCCGATCGAATTGCTGAGCCTTGGCGAGTTCTTCCACGAGCGCTCCCTGCGATTGACGGTGCAGCAAGCCACCGGCTGGAACTTGGATCCGGAGCACGTGGTGGCCGAATTGTGGATCCGTCCATCGGTGGATCCGCCGACGCTGCAGTTCCCCTCGACCCAATACAACCTGCTGCCCGGTAGCACCACCAACGTTCCGATTCAGCTCTCCCATGTGAGCCAGGAGCCGGTGGAGCTGCACTATCGCGTGGGCGCGGGAAGCGATCTACTCGATGCGAGCCTGCCCGATTCGGGTTCGGTCTTGTTTGCCCCGGGCCAGACCGCTGCGCAGTTGCCGGTCAGTTGCCCGAGCACGGCGACAGGTGGCCAGACCTTGACCCTCGAGCTCGTGCACGAGCGCAATGGAGTGCGCTACACGATCCCGGCGATGGATCAGAACCTGACCAGCAACACCGACCTATATCCGCAGGACATCCACCTCGATGAGAACATGTGGACCTTCTCGGTCGGTGGCGTGCAATCCTTCGAATACGACGCCGAGCACAACTTGCCCCCCGATGGATTGGTGCTTCCTGGCACGCCCTCGGACAACTACGCCGGCGGTTCCTTCTGGGAGGTCGGCCACGAGCAGGAGAACCTCGTCGACCTGATCGAACAGAGCAATCCGAACCCGTACCTCGATCCTTGGAGTGGCGTGCCGCTGAAGCTCTACGCGATTGCGGAGGCGGCTACCGGCCTGCCCCCCTACCTGCGCAAGAGCTTCGAGTCGTCGTTCTGTGGCAGCAACACCCAGCTCTACACTCTTCCGGAGTACGCACGGGTTTCCTACTACCTGCGGTTGCCCGATGGCAACGACGTGGATCGGGCCGTACCGTTCACCCGGATCGGCATGCGCATGCGCACGCTTGACCTCAACCACGGGGTGACCTTCCGCATCGGCAGCGATGGCTTTGACTTCCAGGGCAACCCGGTGCCCGTGGTCAACACGTCCATGGGCCCCATCGGGGTTTGGGACCGTTACCAAGTGTCGGATACGACCGACTTGTATGGCGTCGTGGAGGACGAGTTCGGTGTGCGCTTCTGGATGGCCCACCACTTGGACGCCAGCTACACGTGGGTGCACCCCTCCGGCGATACGCGAGTCGAGATCCCGGGCCAGACCTCGGGCAACCCGATCGAGTATCCGACCTGGCTTTCCTCCGGCGACGGATCGATGGCCCTCACGGGGGTTTCGAGCATCGACGATGCAACCGGCATGGGCAACATGGTCTATGGGTTGTTCTGGGAGATCTCGGACGATGCGTCGATCTTCAACGGCAACTTGCGGCCGTACTATCCGAAGCCGCGCTCGTGGTGGGAGCCCCAGGGCAACGCTGTGCTCGACGCGACCACCTCGCTGCAGTTCACCGTGCAGTGACCGGGCCGGAGCCCTTCGGAGCTTCGCAACCACGGGACCGGACCATGGGCCCCGGTGCACCGCGCGGTCGGAGCGGGTAGGATCCCGCGATGCCGCCTGAGCCGGAAACCTCCACCGAAGCCACCTGGTGGGTCTATGTGCTGCGATCGACGCAGCAGGCGCGCAGTTACGTGGGCATTGCCCTCGATATCGAACAGCGGCTCGCCCAGCACAACGGGGAACGGCCGGGGGGCGCGAAGTCCACGCGGCCCGGCCGACCTTGGGAACTCGTCTGCGAGCACGGTCCGTTTCCGACCCGGTCGGTGGCCCAACGCGTCGAGTACGCAGTGAAACGCTTGAGCGGGGCGCAACGTTGGACGTATGCCCCGCTGGCTTGCCTGGGAACCGACCATGACTGATCAGATCATTGCCGAAACGCAGCGCCTCTGCATCCGCGAGCTCGCGGCGGAGGACGCGGAGATATTCTTTCAGATCTATGCCGATCCGATCGCCATGCGTTGGGTCGATGACGGCTTGCCGATCACGCGGGAGGACAGCGAGCGATGGTTGGCGATCACCCTGAACAACTACCAAGGGCAGGGATACGGGATGTTCGCGATCGAGGAGGCGGGCCGGGTGATCGGCTGCATCGGCATCACCCACCCGGGCGGGCAACCGGAGGCCGAAGTGAAGTACACGCTGCTTCGGGATTGCTGGGGTCGCGGGCTGGCCAGCGAAGCCCTGGCGGGTTTGATGGCGGTGGTGACCGACCGCTGGGGGCTGCGTCACGTGATCGCCACGGCGGATGCGGAGAACTTGGCCTCGCACCGGGTGCTGGAAAAGTGCGGGTTCCGGGCCAGGGAATACGCAGAGCCCGGATCGGAGCCCGAGGTGCTCACCTTCGACTGGAGGACCGGCGAAGGGGCATTGGGCTGACGAACTTGCGGGAATCCTGGGACGGCCTACCCTTCGGGGAGTGCATTTCCGTACTCCTCACCCAGGTTTCCCCATGAAGTACTCGCTGCTCGCAGGCCTGTGCCTGCTCGCCTCCCCTGCCTTGGCCCAGAACACCTGTTCCTCTGCAGAGACCATCTCAGGCACGGGGAGCTGGACCTGGCTCGCCTTCGGCCCCCATACGGCGTTCGACGCAGGCAGTCCGTGTTATCAGCTCGATGGCTACACGGACCACTTCTTCCAGTGGACCGCTGCAGCGGATGGCAGCTATCTGTTCGATACGCTGGGAAGCACCCTCGAAGCCGCGATCTCGGTGTATTCGGGCACCGGGTGCACGGCCACCTGCTTGGAAGCGGATTTCGGTTCGCTGCACCTGCCCGGCTTCTACCCGCAATCCGCCGTGGTGGTCGGGGGCGTGCACGCGGGAGACACCTACTTGGTCCGGGTCAATGTGCTACCCGATTCCCACACCCCGACCGGTGCCCTGCGGATCTCCAGCTACGACACGGCGTGCTTGGCGGCGCCGGCGGATGCGCTGGAGCCGAACAACGGCTGGGATCAGGCATCTCGGATCTCGGATGGTCTCTATCTTGGCCTGAGCGCCGGGATTGGCGATCCCGATGTCTTCGAAATCTGCCTGCCGCCGGGAGGTGCGTTCACTGCGCAGACAACCTTCGATCACACCCAAGGCAATCTGATCCTGAAGCTGTACGAACGGTCGGCAAGTTATACCAGCACCTTCGGACTGTGGGCCGACATGGAAGGTGACCTGAGTTCGAACAAGTCCATGACCCACATGAATACGTCCGGCTACAACCGTTCGTACTTGTTGGTGGTTACTTCGGACGGGCAGTTGAACGACTGCAATACATACGACATCGAGTTCACGGGCACGGAGAACTGCGCCCTTGGGTTCTCCAGTTTCTGCGATCCCGCCAATGTCAATTCGACGGGTCTCCCGACGATCCTGACCGGCAGCCAATTGGCCTCTCCCCCGGGCGCCCTGCACCTGGAAGCCACACAAGGGCCGCCGAACCAATTCGCCTACCTGCTGGTGGGCACGGGACTTGCCAACCCAGCCCTGCCGGTCGGAAACGGACTGTTCTGCCTCGCCACCAATTCGGGGCACCGGTACGGACGGTACAACGTGGGCGGCACGGTGTTGGATTCCACGGGTCGCTTCAGCCCCACGGGCACTTTGGTCAACATCGTGGGAACATCGGCCTCGGGCACGGGATTTGATGTTCCCGCCATGCTGCCCATGGCCGGCTACTTCGATCCAACGCCATCTTTCGTGGGCGGCAGCGCCTACTACTTCCAACTGTGGCACCGCGAGAACAACGGGTCCTCCAACCTTTCCAACGTGGTGCGCGTACAGTTCTGAGCCATCTTGACTCTCCGTGTGCACCCCGCGGGCTTGAGGTCCGTGGGGTGCTTTGCCATCCTGGCGCAACGATGGCGACGCCGATCCCCTATCTCGCCGGGTACCCACCCGAGTTGCAGGAGAAAGCCGCGGTCTGGCTGGCCGAGGGTCGCATCTTGCCCGCGCTGCAGCAGAGGTATCCGGAGCGCCACGGAGTGCACAACCACGATCAGCTGCGCCGGTACGTACTCGAGATCAAGGATCGTTACCTGCGCAAGACGCCGCCGCTGAAGCGCGTCCTGTACGACGACAAGCTGCACGTGGTGCACCAGGCCCTGGGCCTGAACACCCAGCGCAGCCATGCCCACGGGGGCAAACTGCGCACCCAGCACGAGATCCGGGTGGGGCGCCTGTTCCAGACCGCCCCGGAGGCGTTCCTGCGCATGATCGTGGTGCATGAACTGGCACACCTGAAGCACTTCGAGCACGACCAGGACTTCTATCGGTTGTGTTGCCACATGGAGCCCGACTACCACCAGCTCGAATTCGACCTGCGGCTGTACCTGGCCGCCACCGAGGCGGAATCGGGCGCCTGAGGTCGCGGCGCAATTCGCGCTGGGCAGGTAGCATGGCGCCATGCTGACGATCCTCGCCTCGCTCGCCCTGAGCCTGTTCCAAAGCCCCGCCCCCGCCGAACCGGCCCCGATCCGCGTAGCCTGCGTCGGAGATTCGATCACCGAGGGCGACGGCGCCCCGAAGGATCAGAGTTATCCCGCACACCTGGGGCGCATGCTCGAAGAGATCGCCCCCGGCGGCTACCAGGTGTTCAACTTCGGCGCCAGCGGAGCGACGCTGCTAGACGGAACCCACCGACCCTACCGCCGTGACCCAGCCTGGACGCGCAGCCTCGAGTGCAAACCCGACGTGGTGCTGTTCAATCTGGGCATCAACGACAGCAACCACGGCTTCTGGAACGGATCTGCGGACGAGTTCGAGCAAGGCCTGAACGAGGTACTCAACGCCTATGCTGCGCTGGAGTCGCATCCTCAGGTCTACCTCGCGACGTTGACCCGCATGCACGCGGCGCACCCGGACTTTGAGAAGGGCAAAGCGAATCGGGAGACCGTCGATGATGTCGTTCTCAAAGTGGCCAAGGCCAGGAACCTGCCCATCATCGATTACGGCTGGCTGACCTCTTCCCGACAGGATTGGTTCCCCGATGGCCTGCACCCGAATGCCCATGGCTACGAGCAGATGGCGCGCGAGATCGTGCGCGTGGCCTTCCGGCCCGCTTGGACCAGACACTGCGGTTCGGAGTTGCTCGCGATCTTCGAGAAGGCCCACGCCGAAGGCAACTTGAACGGCAGCGTGTGTCTACTAGAGCGGGATCAAGTTCTCCTGGATCGCAGTTTCGTTTCCGCAACCGAAGAATCCACTGCGGAACCTATTGCAAGGCGCGTGTACGACCTGGGGGTCTTGAGCGATCGAGTGCTATGTATCGTTGCCACGCGATTTGAGGATGCCGCCGGCAAGATCCGGGATATTCGGGCGCACCTGCCAGAGTTTCCATATCCCAACTTCAGCCTCGGTACCCTGCTAGATCACTCTTCCGACCTAATCTCAATGGAAGACTTGGTGTCATCCATGCCAGATACCGATCAAGGCAAGGCCACTGCCGAACCAGAATCGGGGGCCAGAGCCTTGCTGAATTGGCTGGTCGAGACAAAGCCAGCACTCTTGTCAACACGATACGCCTGCCCGGTGCCAAACGAGTTGGATTCGATCCTCGCGGCCCTCACCTTGCAAAGCGCGGCTGCCAAACCCTATGCACAACTCGTGCGGGAGCATTTGGCGGACCCCCTGGATCTCCAGTCCTTGGAGGTACCTTCCGATCTCATGCTTACGCTTCACCTGAAAAGCAACGCTTTCGATCTCGCCCGCCTCGAAGCCGCTTCATGGCATTTCCGCCTTTTCAATAGCAAGTTTTGCAGCACTTTCCCTTTCAGTCGTGCGATCAACACCGATTGGAGTCGCCCCTGCGAATACAACTATGTGCTGGGCCTTATTGCCGATGGGGAGTGGGCCGAGAGGCAGGCCGGACCCGAGGGCAAACAACATTGGATCTGCCACTGGGAACCGGCGGACATCACTTTGGTCGTCCTCCAAGATACACCGAGCAAAAGTGTCAACTGGCAACGTGAAGTCCACCAAGTGCTCGCCGGATTCAACAGCCAGGCCAAATGACGAAAATCTTGGCGGTCTGAAGCGCTAGATCTCGGAGGTTGCGGCTTCGATGCGGGCAATGGGTGGCCTTCGTCAATAAGAGCCTCGCGCCCGCTCAGCCCTGCACCTTCCGCCCGTCCTCCACTAGTTCGCTGGGATAGAGGACGACCTGGTCACCCGGCTCCAGGCCTTCGAGCACCTCTTCCTGGATGCCGTTGCCGCGGCCGATCTGCACCTTCTGCAGCTTCGCCTGACCGTCGTGCACGGCAAACACGTGCCAACCGCCCTGGCGGCGGAACAGGGCGCCGGTTGGCACGAGCGTGCAATCGGGTACCTGCTCGACGATCACGCGCAACTCGACGCGGTAGGCATCGCCGAGGCGGGCCCAGGCTTCTAGCGGCGGTTCAGGATCAAAGAGCACATTGACGCGCTGTTCCTCGACGCCAAGGGCCGAGACCTTGGTGAAGCCGCCGGGTTCGACCAGGCGCACCCGAGCTTGCAACCGATCCTCGCGCGACAGGGCGCCATCGGGCTGCCAACCGTTCACCTCGGCGGTCATACCGGCTTCGATCGCCACCGCATCCTGCGAAAGGAACTCCCCCACGAGCTCGATGCGCCGCACATCGCCCACTTCCATCAATGGCGTGCCCGCCGCCACCGGCCGCTCGCTGTCCTCGAAAACACGGATCACGCGGCCGTCGATGGGCGAGCGCAGATGCAGGCTCGTCGCACCACCTTCCGTTTCCGGCCCGAGCAGCGCCGCCTGCGCCATCTCCAACTCGTATTGCGTCACCTGAACCGCAGATTGGGCCGCTTTCCAATCCGCGTCGGCGAGCTGCGCATCCCGCCGGGCCCGGTCGAGCTCCTGCGCCGATTGCGCCCCACTGCCCTCGAGCGCCTTCTGCCGCTGCCACTCGGCTTCGGCGAACTGCGCCGCGGAATGGGCCTTGAGCTCCATGGCCCGGGTTTCACCCAGCATCGCCTGGGCCCGCTGCACGCGCGCTTCGGCTTCGGCCCGAGCGCGGCTATCGAGCGAAGCCGGTGCCGAAGGCACGAAAGTCGCCAAGATCGTCTCGCCCGCCTTCACCTGCGCCCCTGCCTGCAGCGGCGCGCGCAATAGGGTGCCCGCAACCGGCGCCGCGATCGTGTACCGCTCGCGCAAGCGCGTGCGCCCGATCTCCTCGACCGTGCGCTGCAGCGTGCCCTGTTCGACCTTCGCCAGGTCCACCAGCAGCGGGGACGGCTGGAAGAGGCGCCGGAATCCCAGCACCAAGGCCACAAGGACCAGGGCCCACAATCCATACTTGCCAAGGCGTTTCATACTCATCTCCATCGCTGCTGTCGCGAGCATAGCCCGCGCTCCTTTGCCCGGCCCCGGGATTCCGTTCAATCCCGGGTCTTGAGCACCTCCACTAGATCCATGCGCGCCAACTTGCGCCGCGCGTTGCCGCCCGAAACCAGGCCCGAAACAAGCACCGCGAGCATGGCCGTGCCGTAGGTGGCGGTGCTGACGACCAGGGGCAGGCGGAATTGCTCGGTATCGAAGCCGGGGCTCGATATCAGCAGTGCCGCCAAGCCGTACCCCACCCAAAGTCCCAGGGGAATGCCGATCACAAGCACCAAAGCCATCTCGCCCACCAGGATCCAAGCCACCTCTGGCTCGCGGAATCCGAGCACCCGCATGGTGGCGAGTTCGCGCGAACGCTCCGCCAAGGTGATGCGCACGGTGTTGTAGAGCACCCCGAAGGCCATCACGAGCGAGAAGAACACGCTAACCATGAGGAACGTGCCCATGTTCTGCTCGAGGATATCCCGGATCTGCCGCAGGATCGTCTGCTTGGCGCTCACACCACTGATCAGCGGCGTGCGTTTCACGACGGCGTGCAACTCCACCAGCCGGTCGTCATCGACCAACATGGTGGCCCCGTTGATCGTTTCCCCCTCGCCCAGGAACCGGCAAAGCGCGGCCCGGTCCATGTACGCACTCGTACCGATCAAGGTATCCGCGACCCGCGTGATCGGCAGCTCCGCGTGCTGGCGACGACCGTCGAGCACTTCGACTTCCACCTTGTCCCCGACCCCGATTCCGAGGATCTGCGAGAGCTTGCGCGCCAGCACCAGGCCGTGCTCCGGGATGGCGATGGGCTGGTAGTCCGCGTCGAGCAGTCGTTGCATCACGCCATCGCGGGGCAATCCCAGGATGGACGTGTTGCGGTGCACCGTGCCCGCGGTCAACTTCACCGGCACCCCGCGGTACCCCTCGACCCGCTCCACTCCTGGCAGATGGCTCAGCGACGACAGCACCTGCAGATCCCGAGGCTCGCGCAACGTCAGGTGCACGTCCTCGCGCTGCATGCGCCCGAACTGCACCTCGAGCATGCGATCCATCGAGTCGCGCCCCGACGACATGACCACCGAAAGCCCGGTCGCCATCACCACGCCGAGCACCGAAAGCAGGCTACGGAGGGGTTTGCGCTCGAATTCGCGCAGCACCATGCGCACGGGCATCGCCAGGAAACGATCGAGGCCGAGGCGTTCGAGCAGGGTGCGCCGGTAGACGGGCGGGGACGGCGGACGCATGGCTTCGGCCGGGGGCATCGATACCGTGCGGGCTAGAGCTGCCCAAGTCCCTCCCAAAGCGCCGGCCAGGGTTACGAGCAAGGCGATGGTCGGATCTGCCCCACCCAGGTGATACGCGAGCTTCGGAAACCGGTAATACTGCCCGTACTGCTCCGTCATCGACGCGCCGAGCCAGGCTCCGAGCGCCACCCCCAGGAGCCAACCAACAAGTACGATCACGACCAGCAGTTTACCGTAGTGCACCCCGACCTCGGTGTCGCGGTAGCCGAACGCCTTGAGCGCCGCAATATCCCCGCGCTGAGAGGCGATCAGCCGCCCGAACACGATGTTGAGCAGGAACGCCGCTACGGCGAGAAACAACGAAGGCACCAGCACGGCGAAGGTCGAGAGCTGACTGAGTTCGTTGTCGAGGAAAAAGGCCGACGTCTGCAGGGCCCGCGGAATCGCGCCCACGCCTCCGTACGGTTTGAGGATATCGTCGACGCGGTCGAGAACCTCGTGCTCGATGGCTCCACTATGGGTGCGCAGGGCGACGCTGTTGAACGCCCCTTCCAGGTCGAGCAGCGCCGCCAGGGGCTTGCGCGGCATCCAGAACACTCCGAAACGCCGATCGTCCGGGAACATCTGCCCCGGCCCCACCGAGTAGGTGAATTCGGGGGACAACGCCACGCCAACCATCTTCAGGTTCGCCTGGCGTCCGGCGATCAGCGCCGAAAGCGTGCTGCCGAGCTTCTCGTGCTGGGCAACGAAGAAAGCCTCGCCAACCAGCACCTCATCATCCGCCTCGGGCAACCGCCCCCGCAGCAGGTACACCCGATTCACCGCACCCGGTCCGGATTCGGGCAACGAGACGATGTGCCCGGTGGCGGCCTCAACCAATCCGGGGATCTCTAGCGTACACCACCCCTCCACGCGCGTCTCGAGCGATTCAACCCCGGCCAACGACCGCAGCTCCCGGGCCACCTGCTCCGGCGCCCGCGTCAGCCCCGCGAACACGTGGGCGAAACTCTGCTCGGAGTACCACGTCGCCCGCGCCTCGCGCAGGGACTTCATCGTCGTGCGCATGCTGACGAACACCGCCACGCCAGCCGCGATCACGAGGGCGATCGCGAACATCTGGCTGCGCATGCGCCCCAGATCACGGAACACCTTGATATCGAGCGCGCGCATGGGGCTCTACCAGGCGATCTCCGCCGGATCCAAGGGATGCGCGTTCGACTCGATGCGGGCGATCGCTCCGTCGGCGATGTGCACGACTCGATCCGCCATCGCGCCGATCGCCGCGTTGTGGGTGATGATCGCCGTGCAAGTGCCCAGGCTGCGGTTCACGTGGTTGATCGCCTCGAGCACGAGCCGTCCGGTTTGCACATCGAGGGCCCCGGTGGGTTCATCGCAAAGCAGCACCTTGGGCTTTTTGGCCACGGCCCGTGCGATGGCGACCCGTTGTTGCTCCCCGCCCGACATCTGCGCGGGAAAGTGATTCATCCGATGCTGCAGACCGACCAAGGCGAGGGCCTCCGCCGGGTCCATCGGATCGCTGGCGATCTCGGTCACCAGCCGCACGTTCTCGAGGGCGGTCAGGCTCGGCACCAGGTTGTAGAACTGGAAGACGAACCCCACGTGGTTGCGCCGGAACTCGGTGAGCGCACGCGAGCCCGCGCCCGAGAGCACCTCGTCCCCGTACCACAGCTGCCCTTCGCTGGCCACGTCCAGCCCGCCTAGGATGTTGAGCAGCGTGGACTTGCCGCTGCCGGAGGGCCCGAGCAGCACCAGCCGCTCCCCGGCATACAGCTCCAAGTCCACCCCGCGCAGGGCATGCACGGTGGCCGCCCCCGCCCCATAGGACTTCGTAATGCCCGCAAGGCGAAAGACCACTTGTTGCAACATGGATTCCGTCCAGCCTTGGGCCGGGATTGCCCGCATTCTGCCAGGAATGGGCCCAGGGCTCCACCGTGACATAATTCTGCTACATTGAGCGCCTGCCTTGAAGATCGAACACCTGCTGTCCTGTTCGAGTCTGTTCCGCAAGCTGCCCCTGGAACAGATTCGCCGCATCGAACCGTTGGCCCAATTGCAATGCATGGAGCCCGGGGACGTCGTTTTTGACGAAGGTCAAATTGCAGACCACTTCTACATCGTCGGTCAAGGCGCGGTACAACTGGAACTGCACAGCCATAGCGACTCACCCCGGCTCGTGAACGTGCTGCGGGCCCCCGAGTCCTTTGGCCTGGCCTCGGCTCTGCACTTGGGACGCTACCCGGCGCGGGCGACCACCCTGCCCCCGCGCACATGCGTGGTAGCGGTGGAGACCGCCGGATTCCGCAAACTCCTGACCGAGCAACCCACGATCTCCAACGCGATCATCGCCGGCTTGTGCACGCGAGTCTTCGGACTGATTCAGCGGGTCGACGAGATGAGCGGCGACGCGGCAACCCGCCTCGCGCGCCACCTGCTGCAACTGCCCACTGCCGATGTGCAGGGTCAAGAGATCGTCAAGCTCGGCGAATCGAAGAGCGACCTGGCCCGCTGGCTGGATATCAACCCCGCCACCCTCTCCCGGGTCCTCAACCGCTGGCGTCACCTGCATTGGGTCAACGTGCACGGCCGCCGGATCGAGATCCTGAATCCCGAAGCCATCGAAGCGGAAGCGAACACCTGATCCTGGATCGGCGCTCCAATCTGATGCACGCTTGAGGCAACCGCGGGGGGTTTTGCGCTCCTCCTAGGGACCCTTTGTCCCCCCCTCCAGCCCCCGATCCCTGCTGCCATGCGCTTTCTGCTGTTCCTCGCCGTATTCCTCGTCCTTTGGGCCTCCGACGCCCACGCCCAGGACCCCCTGGTCGCCAAAGCGGTCGCCCGCATCGTGACCGTCGAAGGCCAAGAGGCCACCCTTGCCCCGGGCGACGCGAAGGAGGCGGCCCGCCTGCTCGACAGCTTGGCTTGGGCAGAAAAGCGCATCGCCGGAGTGGTGCAGAAGAACACCGAGGAGTGGAAGGCGGCCGATGTGCGCGCCAAGGCCCTGCGCAAGAAGATCGAGGACAAGGCCAAAGCCCCGGCCCCGCAGCCCACTCCTGCCCCGGCGCCCGCGCCCGCCCCTCAGCCCACGCCGGCTCCCGCCCCGGCGCCGCAACCGGCCCCGGCTCCAACGCCTGCCCCCACGCCGGCGCCCGCTCCCGCTCCGCAACCCGCGCCGGCGCCCGCTCCCGCTCCGCAACCCGCGCCGCAGGTTGACATGCGCGCCCTCGAGGCCCTGAACCACGACGTCGGCAACTCGTACAACAACCTCAAGGACCTGCCCCTGAGCTTCCTCACGGACGCCAGCCGGGTGGGCATGTACAAAAACGACATCGCCAAATTCCGGCGCCGGCTGTCGGTATTCCCCGATTCCGACTCCAACGTGCAGTTGGTCAAAGCCAACATCGACGACCTCGAGAAGTTGCTCGACGCGGGCATCGCCGCCATCAACAAGGACAAAGAGGCTGGCGCCGGCGCCGATGACCGGATCGAAGGCCTCTTCAAGAAGTACGGCAACGACAAGCTGCCGACCCGCATCGAAGATCCCTTCACCGAAGCCCAGGTGCGCGCCTGGTGCAGCGAGATGCGCCGGTTCCGCGAAAAGGAACTGCCCGAGGACCGCAAGTGGCTGGAATCCCTGGCCAGCAACACCTCGATCAACCGTCAGCGATACTCCTCCGCCACGCACCACCTGAACCGCACCGTGCCGCGCCAGCTCGACGAAACCGAGTTCTACGTGCGCGAACGCCTCGCGAGCGACGCCAACGAAGGCCTGCGCGCCGCGGAATGGATCCTGGAGACGGACCCGAAGAAACCCGATCACGTCTCCAACCGGATCTTGGGCAAAGGCCGCCTCGATGAGAACATGACCTGGTTGCAGAAGGGAGCGCACTCCGTCGAAATGGCCCGCGTCTACGACGAGGCCATGGGCGCCCCCTGCGTGATGGGAGTCGTGCAGAACGACCCCGAGGCGCCGGCGCCGGAGAAACCGGACCGCAAGGCCCAGGCCGAGAAGATCCAGAAGGCGATCCAGCACTTGAAGGACATCTCCGTCGTCGCGCTCGAGTCGGTGCGCATGCCGAAGGTCATGTCGGAGGACCCCGAACTCCTGCGCATCGCCGCCGAGACGCTCGCGCTGGAGAAGTACGGGATCGCGGGCTGGAAGAAGTTGGTCATCAACATGAACGTGCGCGACCAGATCCGCCGCGAGGCGTGGCTGCGCCCGGGGACGGTCTCCGCGACCATCGAGTACTACGAGTACAAGTGGAAGGAGTATCAGGTCACCACCGCCGAGCAGGTCGGTGAGGAGCTCTGGCTGTTCGCGAACACCCTCAAGTTCTACGAGTCCGGCGACCCGACCACCCCGGTGGGCCACTGGATCCTGAGCAAGCGCTTCGAACTCACCCGGATCCTGCCGGAGAACCTCGAAAAGCCGCCGCTCGAAAAAAAGAAGGATTGATTCCGATTGAGGGCATCCGCCGGGGCTTGGCCTCCGAAAACCCGCGCGCACCTGCTAAAGGAGCGGGATCCAGGGCATCTGCCCTGGATCCCAGCCCATTGGGTGCAATTCGCAACGCGGCGATTCGCCAATGAACGGGGTTCAGGATGCTCAGGTGCATCCGGGGTTCCCCTTCTCTCAATGGGAACGCCGCACCGCGATCTTGTACCCGCTCTCGCAATGCCCCAAGATCCGCACATGACCACCCTGCACGACTTCCAACTGAAAGCCATCGACGGGAGTGAGCGCTCCCTCGCCGACTACTCGGGCAAAGTCGCCCTGGTTGTGAACGTGGCCTCCAAGTGTGGCCTCACCCCGCAGTACAAGGGGCTTCAGGACCTGTACACGAAGTACAAGGACCGGGGCTTCACCGTGCTCGGTTTCCCCTGCAACCAGTTCAAGGAGCAGGAGCCGGGCACCGACGCGGAGATCCAGCAGTTCTGCACGCTGAACTACGGGGTCGATTTCCCGATGTTCAGCAAGGTGTACGTGAACGGGCCCAGCCGCCACCCGCTGTACAAGTGGCTGACCAGCGTGGATGCAAAGCCCGAGGGATCCGGCGACATCCTCTGGAACTTCGGCAAGTTCCTGATCGGCAAAGACGGCGCCATCCTGGCCCGCTTCGGCCCGCGCACCGAGCCCACGGACCCGGCCCTCATCCAGGCCATCGAAGCGAACCTCTAGTCGGGCTCACTTCTTTGCCGTGGCGGGGCGCCAGACCCGCACGCCGCGGGCCTCGAGCCGATTGAGCATGGGTTCCAACCGCCGTTGGAATCCGGCGAAGTCCTTGCTGTCGGGTTGCGTCCAGGCGACCTCCGCCAGCGCGCACACCCGCGGGAAGGCCTGCACCGTCACACGATCCCAGGTCTTCAGGTACTCGGTCCAAAGCTGCCCCTGGCAACCCAAGATGTGCCGAGCCGCGTCCGAATTGCGCAGGGCTTCAGGCACTGGCTCCATGCCGTAGACCTTGTCCAAGGGCAGCATGCCGCCGATGCACTCGTTCTCCACCCCCCGCGCGAGTTCCCCCTCCGCCGGCGCCTGGTAGTAGTCCAGATAGGTGTGCGAGGTCGGCGCCATGACCACGTCGTGGCCCGCCTGCGCCGCCTGTACCGCCGCATCCCAGCCCCGCCACGCCATGACCACGGCCCCGGGCGCGAGGCCTCCCTCCGCGATCTCGTCCCAGCCGACCATGTCGCGCCCGCGCTTCTCGAGCATGCCGCTGACGCGCTTCAGGAACCAGCCCTGCAACGCGTGGGGATCCTCCAGCCCATTCTCCGCCATCACGCGATTGGCAAATTTCGACGCCACCCACTGGTCCTTGCGCGCCTCGTCCCCGCCGATGTGGATGCGTTTCGAGGGGAACAGCTCGCAGACCTCTTCGAGCACCGAGTCGAGGAAGGCAAAGGTCTGCTCTTTCGGCGCCAGGATGTAGGGGTGCACTCCCCAGGCGGTCTGCACCTCGGGCCGGAATCCCTCGATGTCGTCGTTGCCAAGTTCCGGATAGGCCGCGATCGCCGCCGACATGTGCCCCGGCATGTCGATCTCGGGCACCACGGTGATGTGCCGGGCGGCCGCATAAGCCACCACCCGCCGCACATCGTCCTGGGTGTAGAAACCGCCATAACGCACCCCGTCCGCGCCCTTGCGGTGGCCGTAGGGCGGCGTACTTGCGCGCCATGCCCCCACTTCGGTCAGTTTGGGCCAGGCCCGGATCGCGATCCGCCAGCCCTGATCCTCGGTCAGGTGCCAGTGGAACGTGTTGAGCTTGTGCAGGGCCATCAGGTCGAGCAGCTCCTCGATGCGCTCGACCGGGAAGAAGTGCCGGCCCACGTCCAGGTGCAGCCCGCGCCACGGGAATCGCGGGGCATCTTCGATCATCACCCGCGGCAAGTCCGGGTCCGTGCCCGGGCCCAGCAATTGCAGCAGGGTCTGGGCCCCGTAGAAGGCCCCCGCCGCATCCTGGCCGAGGATATCGATCCGCGTTTCGCCCGTGCGCAACAGGTAGCCCTCCGCCGGCCCGTTCGCCTCGCGCAGGTCCAGACGCAATTCCTGCTCGGTGGCCGTGCCCAGCTCCTCGCTCAACACGATCACCGGCCGCCCAAGCCGTAACCCGAGCTCCCCAGCGAGCCAGCGGGCTTCCTCCTGCAATCGCGGGTCGAAACGGATCGAAAGCTGGGGCAGCAGCGCCACACGCCCCTCGTCGACCACCACGCGGTTGGGAAGGGGGATGACGGGCACGTCGGCGGCATCGCCGGAAAGGGGATTCAGGAGCATCAGCCAGGCAAGCATCGCCCGAGTGTAACAAGGCCGCGTCGATCGGCCCCTGGGGCCTCCCCAGGCCCTTCCTGGCCCTTTTTGAGGGAATCCGGCCCGCTTTTCCGCCTGTGATGCAGAGTCCCAACCCTCCCCATGCTGCACCAATTGCTTCCCTCCATGCGGCCGGCTCTGGCCCTCTTCGCAGCCCTGACCATGACCCTGCCGGGCTTCGGCCAGGAACCGTCCGTGGAATACAGCTCCCTGCTGGATGGGGTGAGCGTGTATCCCGACACCGGCAAGCTGACCGTCGCGAACATCTTCGGCGTCTTCATGCCCAAGGAATCGCTCTACAACGATCGGGACCTGGTGCGCGAGCACGATCAGACCTACGCGGTGCTGCGCAACGCCGAAGGCACCGAGCTGGGTCGCTTTCCGCTGTTCAACCGGCCTTACGAATCGGTATTCACGACTCTGAATCCGGTTCCAGGGCGCATGGAATTCCAGTTCGAACAGGCCGGTCGCTACGAGCTGACCATCCAGATCGACGACAAGGTGCTGTCGCGTCTGCCCATGCTGATCGAACGGGTGGAGTCCGGGGATCCCTTTGCTCCGATCGTACGGACTTACGTCGACGGCCCCTGGGGCGAACTTGCCTGCCTGCGCATGAGCGACGTCGGCGCCCCCGACGGCTACCCGGTCTTCCGCGCCTGGACCCGCGCCGGCCGCTTCAACCCGTCGGGCAAAGATGAGGACCTCGAGCTCGAGGTGCGCAACGATGGCCACGTGGTGTTCATCTCCACGAAGAAGATCCTGCCGGCGCGCATCGAATCGTCGGATTGGATGCAACACGACTTCTCGTTGACCTTCCCCGAGAGCGAAGGTCGGCAGATGATCCGCACCCGCGATCTGCTCAAGAAGGACGGCACCTACGAGTTCCTGTTGCGCCGCGCCGGAAAGGCCCACTCGGTCTTCCGCATGGAAGTCGCCGGCGGCAAGACCGTTGCCCACGCGCGCCAGCAGATGAACTACCAACCGCACGTGGACTATCTGTGCGGTCGCATCCCCGCGAGCGCCCGCAACGGCGGCACCGAGTTGGTTTGGATGGACCGCCGGGATGCCAGTGCCCCGGACGGCCTGCTCACCACGGCCGCCCCCGCCGCGGCCGTCGAAGCTTCCGTGCGTTCCTCCTGGGTGGCCGCCCCCAAGTTCGACCCCAGCCGCCCCTTTGACCTGCACCTGACCAAAGTGGCCGCCCGTATGGACGCCGGCATCGCCGTCGGGGAAGAACTCGTCGTGTTCGGCACCGGTCCGAATAAGGGCGTCGCCTACATGGTGGCCGGCGAAGACGAGGAGCACACCCTGCCGAACGGGCAGAACTACCACTCGAAGATGTTCGGCGTGTGCGGCCGCAAGATCGCCCTGGTGCGGGATTCCCAGCTCGTGATCTTCGACACGGAAAGCGGCATCACGACCGAAATCCCGGCCGACCAGGTCTGGCTGGCGCGCACCTTCGCCAACGCCTTCGGCCCCACGCCCTTGGCGACCGATGGCCATCTGATCGCGGTCATCAACGACGCCACCAAGGTCGCCGACCGCCGCATCGTCAAGATCATTGACGTTTCCGGCACCCAGCCGCGGATCTACTCCATGCGCAACCCCGAGGTGCCGCACAAGGAGCTGAACACCATCGCGGTGCATGCGGCCAGCGGGATGGTCGCCCTCGGCAGTCAGCGCACCGCCAAACTTCTTCACGGCGGCATTGCCCCCGACGGCAACCTGACCGAAGTCGACCTCTCGGGCTACGACAGTTTCGGCCAGCAATCGCCGATCGCGCTGACGGCCGGATACGCGGCGTACGTCGACGATTCCTCGAGCAAGCGGCTGCATACGGTCGACCTTTCGAACGGCAAGGTGCAGACCGTGGCGAGCGTTGGTCAGACCGGTATGAGCTTCGCCATGGCGCCGAAGCACATGGCTTTCCTGACCACCGAAAACAGCGGTTCGAACTACCGGGTGGCCACCGGTCCCTTCGAGCAGGGCAACGTGGAGGCCAAGGAGGCCGCGAACCTCGGCGTTTCATCCCCGGGCAACGGCAACTTCGGCATGGGCGTGACCATGGGCCTTGCCTCCGACGGATCGTGCTTCCTGGCCGGATCGGGCAAGGGCGGCATCGGCTCCGGCGAGTTGCTGCAAGTCCTGCAGAACGGCCAATGGAACGTCGTCGTGGACGCGGACGGCACCCCCGTCTCCGCCGTGGACGTGGTCGCCGGACCCGGTTTGGTGGCGTTCAAGACCGGCAAAGCCAGCGATACCCGCATCGGCTACGCGCGATTCGGCGAAAAGCCGGCCCAGGCGCAGATTCCCGTGGCGCGCTGAGGCCAGCGCCCGCGAGGGTACTGCTGGATCGGCCCGTTTGCGTTAGGATCCGGGGGCCTGCCCGGCATCCGACCTGTGTACCGGTCGCCATGAATCCCGCCCTGCTCCTCTGTGCCCTCGTCGGGCTCCTGGCCGCGTGCCAATCCGCCCCCATGTCGGAATCGGATCGATCGACGCATCGTCCTGTGACCTGGTCCATCGCCATTCACGCCGGTGCGGGAACGATCGATCGCGATGCGCCACAGGCGAAGATCGACCAGGCGAAGGCGGGCCTGCAGGCGGCGCTTGATCTCGGTACTCGCATGCTCGAGAGTGGGGCCAGCGCCCTGGATACCGTAGAAGCCGTGATCCTAGTGCTCGAAGACGACCCGCAGTTCAACGCGGGGCGTGGGGCGGTCTTCACCGCCACCGGTGGACACGAACTCGACGCTTCCATCATGGACGGCACGAACCTCGGCTGCGGCGCGGTCACCGGCGTCACGACGGTGCGCCACCCGATCACCCTGGCCCGACGCGTCATGGAGCAGAGCCCACACGTGTTGTTCGCCGGCCCTGGCGCCGAAGCTTTCGCCGACACGCAAGCCGACATCGAACGGGTGCCCGGCACCTTCTTCGACACGGACGCACGCCGCGAAGCCTTGGAGCGCTGGAAACAACGCCAGGCCGAAGCCAAGGAGACCTTCAAATCCACCGTCGGCTGCGTCGTACTCGACCGCGCCGGCAACCTCGCCGCGGGCACCTCCACTGGGGGCATGACCGGCAAACGCTTCGGCCGCGTGGGCGATTCCCCGATCGTGGGCGCCGGCACCTACGCCGATAACAAGACCTGCGCGGTCTCCTGCACGGGCACCGGCGAGGAGTACATCCGCCACGGCGTCGCCCGCGACATCGCCGCGCGCATGGCCTACCTCGGCAACTCCCCCACGGAAGCCGCCCACGCCGTCATCCACACCGTGCTGCAGCCCGAAGACGGCGGCGTGATCGTCGTCGGCCGCAACGGTTCGATCGCCATGGAGTTCAACACCGGCGGCATGTACCGCGCCGCGGGCGACTCCACCGGCCGCCGCGAGGTCGCGATCTGGTAGGGGCGCCCGGGGCCCTCCTTTCGGACGCCTTGCGCTCGGCTCGCTACAATCGGGCCCATGATCGCTGCCACCCTGCTGCTGCTCGCCGCCGCCCAGTCCCCCTATCAGAATCGTGTCGAGACCCGGCCTTCGGTGGCCGATGCGCAACACCCGGGTCTCGGTTTGCCCCTGGCCGGTGTGCATCCGGGTTGGCGCGTGCGCACGGTGGAGACCCAAGGTGTGCCGCCCAAGATCGGTGCTTTGGCGGTGCTGCCCGACGGGCGCGTCGCTTTCGGTACGTTTGATCCCCTGCAGCGCACCGATGAAGCCCTGCCGGACATCGAGAGCAAGCCGGCGGATCACCTTTATGCGTGGGATCCAAAGACGGGATCGGTCAGCGAGATCGCCGGGGGCATTCTCGAGCCCACGGGCCTGTGTGTGATCGGGAAGGATCTCTACGTGGCGCAGCGGCGGGCGATCTTGAAGCTGTCGGATGCGGATGGCGATGGGATGTTCGAGCAACGTGCCACCGTGGCCGAGGGTTGGGAAGGGTGGAACTACCATCAATTCGCCTTCTGTCTGGTGCAGCGCCGCGGTTTGCTCTACACGGCCCTGTCCACCAGCATGGGTCCGCCCAAGTGGGAAGGCATGCAGACCAACGCGGGCCCCAACGGCCCCATGCGCGGTTCGATCCTGGAGATCGATCCGGAATCGGGGGATGTGCGGGTGTTGGCCGGAGGTGCGCGCACGCCGAACGGCTTGGCGCTTGGACCCGAGGAAACCCTGCTGTACGTCGACAACCAGGGCGCGTGGTTGCCCACCAGCACGATGCACGAGGTTCTGCCCGGCCGCTTCTTCGGGCACTACAACTGGACGCACTTCATCCCGCTGCTCGCCGAGCGGTTTCCCGACGGCGGCCACCCGAGTTCCTTCTGCGATCGGCCGGTGGCTCCGCCGGTGTTGTTCCTGCCACACAACGAGGTGGTGAACTCCCCCACCGAGCCCCTGCTGATCCCCGATGGGCCGTTTGCGGGCCAGATGTTGATCGGCGAGTTGACCGGCGGCGGGATCCGGCGGGCGTATCTCGAGCGCATCGACGGAGTGCTGCAGGGCGCGTTGTTCCGCTTCACCCAGGGACTTTCGTCGGGCGTCAATCGCCTGGCCTGGGGTCCGAAAGGCAGCCTGTACGTGGGCGGCATGGGCGCCCGCGAGGGCAACTGGAACTGGCAGGGCACGCAGGGGGCGTTCGAGATCCTCGAACCCACTTCGGAACCGGTTTTCGAGTTCGAAACGGTCCAGGCCTTGCCCGATGGACTGCGGCTGACGTTCACCGAACCCGTCGATCCCCGCTGGCTCGCGGATTCGGGCAACTACGCCGTGCGTTCGTGGACCTACCGACCCACCCAGCAGTACGGCGGCAAGAAGATCGACGATCACCCGCACGCGGTGCGCGCCGCTCGGCCTTCTGGGGACGGTCGGTCGGTGGACCTCGAAATCGAAGGGCTCGCCACCGGACGCTGCGTGCACGTGCGCTGCGAGCCGACGGCCTTGACCGGTCGCAAGATCTGGTCGGGGGAAGCTTGGTACACGCTGCAGCGCATTCCCGGGGCCCAGGACGCGCCCGATACCGGCTTGGGGGCCCCGTGCCCCGCGGACGGGGTGCAGTTGCTCGGGGCGGTGGCCTCGCCGCACTTCGCGTACGCGCGGGAGGGCGCCGAAAACCCGCGCTTGCGCCAGGATGACTGCGCCTATGGTCAGGGGTACGTGACCGTCGGCCAAGGATCGGGCAACCTCGTCAGCAAGTTCGAGTACGGCGACGCGCACATCCACGCCGAGTGGTACTGCCCGCCTGGCGGCGAAGGCGATACGCGCTCGAACAGTGGGCTCTATCTGCACGGCCGCTACGAGGTGCAGATTTTCGCCACCCCCGCTGGCGAAGCCCCGGCGCCCCGCGCGGCAGGATCGATCTACGGCCAGGCTGCACCGCAGGTGAACGCATCGACCGGTCCGGGGACTTGGCAGAGTTACGACGCCATTTTCCGCGCCCCGGTGATCGTCGACGGTGAGAAGATCGCCGATGCACGCCTGACCCTGTATTGGAACGGGCGGCTGGTGCACGAGGACCAGGCGATCCCTGAGCCGACGGGTTCATCCAAGGGCGAAACGGAAACGTCCACCGGTGTGCTGCTCTTCCAGGACTACCGCACCGCCGCCGAAGGACCCGTGCGACTGCGCAACATCTGGATCCGGCCCCTGCCGGCCGGCGGTGCGCCCGCCGCGCCCCACCTTCCACTCGATGGTGTATCCGCCAGCCCCTGGTCCGACCCCTTCTCCGCCCCCGAACGCTGGGCCGTGCGCGGCGGCGAAGCCGACTTCGTGCTCGCAGGCGGCGTACTGACCGGCACCAGCAAGACCGGCACGCCCAACTCCTTCTTCACCAGTCTCGATCCCTACACCGACTTCGAACTCACCTTTGACTGCCTGCAAGACCCCGGCCTCAACAGCGGCGTGCAGTTCCGCAGCCAAGTACAAGGCGGCATCGACAATCGGAGCGGCGCCCTCGAAGGCTACCAATTCGAACTCGACCCCTCCCCCCGCGCCTGGACCGCCGGCATCTACGAAGAACGCGGCCGCGCCTGGCTACACAACCTGCAATCCGCCCCCTACGCCCGCCGCGCCTGGCGCACCGGCCAGTGGAACCACTTCCGCCTACTCGCCCGCGGCCCCCGCATGCAAACCTGGATCAACGGCGTGCCCGCCGCCGACCTCTTCGACGCCAAACGCCCAAGCGGCCACATCGCCTTCCAAGTCCATAGCGTCGCGAAAGGCAGCCCCCCGATGCAGATCCAATGGCGCAACGTGCGCATTCGGCGCTTGAGTCCACAGTAGCGCGCCCAATCGAGTTTCAATCTCTGCCAGTTGCCTGAGTAGCGGCGTTCGATGGGTCAAAATCCGAAGGTCTAGACCTTTCAATACCGCTGCGGGTGATATCTTGGAGATTGTCGAAACCTACGGTGCACCCGCGACTAAGTGAGCGGATTGCCTGTTCCGGTTCCGGCATTTCAATCATTCCTCAACTCCATACCGACATGCGACGAATTGCGTCCATTGCAGCCCTCTTTCTCGTAGCCTGCTGGATCATCTGGTCATGGCATGCACACACTGAGGTGCAACATCACTCGGCATTGGCGCACGGTGCCGACTCTTCGAGTACACCGGAAATCGGTAAGGCGAGCAATGATCTCGTCGAAGGGAATGATCCTGCATACCGGACTTCGGCGGACCCTACCCCTGCTTCGGCCTCCCCGGCGAGCGCATCACCATCCCATCGATATGCGCTTGGCCGTGTGATCGACGCATTCACCAATGGAGGACTGGCGGATGTACGCGTCACAGTGGACGATTCCATCGAAACTGGGGTCACTACGGATGCAAATGGGGAATACGCAAAGTTAGCGATTCCCGATATTCGAGCATACACCCTGAATTTCCGCCGTGCGGGATACCTGCCGCTGGATATCACCTTACAACCAGAATTCAGTTCGAAACGCGAAGTAACTCTCACGCCCGGCTGGGTTCTCAAAGGCTGCGTTCGGGATCTCGACGGAAATCCTGTGCAGGGTGCAGAAATTGGCTCGGTTGGATGTGAATCTGCGTTCACGGACCCCTCGGGGCGCTTCGAATTTCACCAGTTTCGGAGAGACGTCGAGGATGCCGTCTTCGGAATCAGGGCTGCCGGGTATGCAACATTGAAACTAACCGTAGACCCGGCGACCGACCCCGAACGACACCCCGACGCCTGGAGGAACGGAGAAATGCAAATCGTGCTCGCCCCCTTGGCGGCACTGAAAGGAGCCGTCTCGGTATCGAATGGAGAGTCGCTATCGGAAGCCAAACTGTACGTTCCGGGGCCTTTGGGGAAGTTGGACGCGGAAGGAACCCGATACTTGAATCGTCTTCCGGGCAGGGCCCAATTTCATGGGCAGGGAAGCTATGTCCCTATCTCCGATGGGAGGTATCCATCCACAGAGCTGGTGCCATGGCAGAAGGATCAGCGCGTCGAGATCAGGGACAAGTCCTCCAATATCCTGCTCTCCAGAATCCTCGAAGAACCCCTTCAACCTGGACAACAACGCGTCCTGGATCTGACCGCCGAACCACCTCCGATCCTGGTAGAACTACACGGCACGATCCAAGTCGATGGGCTCCCAATGCAAAAGGGAACCATCGGTTTCTACTCGCTCAAGGGTGATCCGCCGGTGCAGCACGAAGTCAACCATGGCCAGTACCGGGGTCTAGTCCCATCCGGCAAACGCAAGGTCCAGGTATATGTAGTCAGTGAGAACGGACTCAACGTTTCCTCTGCAGTGCGAGATGGAATGCACGAAAGAGAGATAGTCGTCACTGGGCCTGAGAGCCAGACCGAGGACTTCGACCTTCACTTGGAATGGTGTGAAGTCTCAGGTATTGCGCGCTTCGCCCAAACGATGGAGCCGGCCCCCAACTGCGATGGGTTGGTGCAATGCGGATCCTTTCACACCCGGTTCAAGACCAATTCCGACGGCACCTTCACCGTGCGCAAGCCTGCGGGGGCACCCGCTCGGATCACCGTCACTTACAAGTACTTGCCCATCCAGAAACAGGATGTCGAGTGTGGCACCGACCTTGAGTTCCTCCTCCAGAAACCCCTCTTGTTGAAATTGGTTGCGAAGACACACGAAGGGGCCAACGTGCTCGCCCGTACATACATGCGCTCCCCTGAGAATGGACACTGGATCCCCTTGACCGGTCCGGATCACCGTATGGGTGAGTTTGCCTCATCGACACTGGGAATGATCCCGAATTCGGGTGCGTACCTATGCGTAGTGCCCAAAGACGATCGATATCAGCACCAGTTTCTAGAGATACCCGCTACGGACCAGCAAACTTTGGACCTCGAAGTGGTTCTGGAGCGTGGTCGAGAGATGGTTCTTGAATTGTCGGAGGACCAAAAAGCACGCCGCGCAGTAGTTCTTCTAAGTGAAGACGAGTTCAACGCCTTCCAGGCAGGCACCCTCGGCCAAGGGCACAGCGACAAGAATCCCTCGGCGAAACTCGGAAACATCCTTCCCGGAGAGATCCGGCACCGAAGGGCGCTGCAAGTTGGTTCACTGAACCGAGTGTTCGGCCTCGACTACGGCAGCTATCGAATCGTGGACGGCTTGAATCCTGAAAAGGCGTATCCCCCCATCGAGTTCCGCGGCCCCGATCCGATCGAAGTCGTCGTGGACTGACTGGATGTCAGATCATCAGAGCAGATCACGCACGCCCACCCACGCAAAGAAGGCGAGCACCCCGACCAAGAAGGCCGTGGTGATGGGCTTGTTGCGATAGCGCGGGTCGGGCAGGCGGGAGCCGTTGAGTAGGAGCAGGGTGAGCGCCAGGATGGGCATGAAGGCGGCGCCGAAGAGGGCGTAGACCTTTTGGATCTCGGTGAAGGGCAGGCGCAAGCCGAGCATCGGGATCAGGGCGATGGCCCAGAGGTAGCCGCGGTAGGAACGGCTCCGGGTGTGCACGGGGGGCGGGGTTTCGCCGCGGCGGGTGTGCAGTAGGCCGAGGTAGTCGGAGAAGACGTAGGGCACGGATTGCCAGACGCCGAGCAGACTCGAGAAGATTGCGCCCCAGGAGCCGAGGAGGAAGGCCCAGCGGCCGGCGGGGCCGAGGGGTTTCTCGAGTTCGTTCGCCAGGTCGACGATCAGGCTGGCGCCTTTGCCGTGTACTTCGATCTTCGTGCCGATGACCACCATCGCCAGGCCGAAGATCATCGTCATGATGTAGCCACTCGCCAAATCGATGCGGCTGCCGTTGAGGTACTCCACGCCTTCGCGGCCCTTTTCGCGGATCCAATAGCCGTAACACAGGACCGTGAGCGTGCCCCCGATGCCCCCCATGAGGGCAACGGTCCATTTGAGGGCCTCCGGGTCGGCGGCGGAGATGCTGGGCACGAAGGTGCCATGCAGGAACTCCCCGAGATCGGGCTTCAGTACGATCGCGGTGCCGATCACCACGATGAACATGATGCCGATACAGACAGCCATGACCTTTTCAAAGACGGCGAAACCTCCGACCCGCACGAGCAGGACCCCGAGCAGGCTGCTCGCGATGCCGAACCAGAGTTGGCCGTCGACGGGTTTGTCGAACAGCGGCCACATGGCCTGCAGCGAAATGCCTGCCGCGCTCATCAACGAGTTGGCCACGAAGAACGACCAGAGCACGAGATAGGTGCCGAAAAGCACGCGCGCAAACCAGCCGAGCCGGGTCATGGCGCCCTGCAGCAGCGTTTCGCCGGAGACGAGCTGGTAGCGGGTGAGTCCTTCGTTGAGCGCGAATTTGAAGCAGCAACCCAGCACCGCCGCCCAGAGAACCGTCAATCCAAGCCGACTACCGCTGATCGCAGCGGTCGCCAAGTCCCCCGCCCCGACACCGGTGGCCGCCACGAGGATGCCAGGGCCGAGCAGGCTTACGAAGCGACGGAAGCGGGAGTGGGGCGCGTGCGACATCGGGGTCGATATGTGTAACGTACGGAAGCAGGTTCAAGTTGTTACGTTTTTCCGTGCGGACCACCGTCGGTTCCGGTGGTGGTCCGCCCGGAATAACGTAACAACGAACCTACTCCGGCCGTTATATCGACCCTACCGCGCGGCCATGGCACTCAGGACCGTATTGCGGCTCGCATCGGTGTAGCCAGCGGGATTGCTCATGCCCGTGGTGTGGCACCAACCCAGGGTGTGGCCCATGTTGTGGGCACCGGGTAGTTGCCCGCGGGATTGTTCGACGGTGCCGTCTTCCGGGTTGCTGAGGAAGAAGTCGGTCAGGAGCGAGCACGCGCTGCCCGAATTCGAGGTGGTGTAGTAGTCGACCTCGTCCCGCACAGCGAGGGGGATGTTCGCCAGCCATGCGGCCGAGCCGGAGGGGGTCATGTCGCTGTTATTCCCGCAAAGCACAAAACCCAAGCTGGCCAGCGGGGTGCCCTGGTACGGGGTGGCGAGGCTTTGGATGCGCCGCCCTCCGGCGGCGAGATCCAGGCCCGACGTGTAGTAGGTGAGCAGGTGCAGGGCCGCGCAACCTCCTTGGCTGTGTCCGACAACGCCGTAGGAACGCTTCCCACTGCCCGCAGCCAGCAGCAGCTGCGCGAATTCATCGTGGCTGCGGTTGGCATTCGGATCGTCGAACACGACCAAAGGGCCATCGAATTGATTCACCGGCCAAACGCCTCCGCTCGAGCACCAACCGTGCGCCAGCATCAACCCAAAGAGCGCCGTCGCCTGCGCGTCCGGGGTCGAACCGCCCAACGTCATCGCCTGTCCCCCACTGCGGAAGCGCAAACCGCCGGCAGGGCTCGCCATCGTGCTGGGATTCCCCATGGGAGCGCCCAACACAGGCCACGCGGCTTGTTGCCAAAGCACGGACCAGCCCCTCGGATGCTGGATGCGCAACTCCCGCAGCTCGATCGGTGCCTGCAACCCGGATTCGACCAAGTAACGGGGATCCAGTTCGAATCTCAAGGTGCCCGCCCCAACGGCGACGTCGGCCATGCGCCCCAACCAACAGGCGGGCTGGCCCTCGCCGGACGCGTCCGTCCCCCAAACCTGCGCGCTGACCTGGATGCGCTCCCCTTCCACATCCGCCACAATCGGGAGATCCAAGGCCCACGCCCCATCCTCCAACACCGAAACCTGTGCCGGCCCGGTGGCCACGATCGAGGGAGCGGCGATCGTCAGCGCCTGTCGGCCGATGCGCTCGATGGCCTGCCCCTCGTCGGTGATGGCGCGCACCCGGGTGGTCAGGACGAAGTCTCCGGCCTGCTCCGTCGGTAGCGCAACCTGCCAGGACTCGCCCCCCGCGCACTCCATCGGCAAACTCTGCGCTCCGCCAGGTCCCTCCATCCCGAGCACGGCTTCTAGGATCCGCGCCCCTCCGCCGAGCCGCGCGAATGCGGTAACCGGCGCGCCTTGCACCAGCTCGTACTCCTCGACTCCAAACTCGAGTACGGCATCGCTGCCATCCCCGATCAGCGTCCAGGGGGTTTGCCCCTTGGGAGCCGCCAGGACCAAGGGACTACGCAGGGGCCATTGCACCTCGATCCGTTCGCGGGCAAGTCGACCGAATCCCTCGCTGCCTTCCGCCGCCTCGAACCGTTCGGCCAATCCTAGGTCGAAGAGCCGCTGGATCGGCACACTCGCTCCCGGTACCTCGACCCGAAAGCCCGCAAGGCTCTCCCCAACTCCCAGGAGAACTACCGAACCCGATCCTTGGCCGGGCAGCCACTCCACGCCGCTTTCGTCCACCTGTACCAACCGGCCCGCGATGCGCTCGGGGAGCAACTGGCGATCGGGAAGGTCGAATACCCCCGCCCGAATCTCCTCCGGCCCCGCGGCCACCTGCTTGAAGGTTCCGGGGCCCTGCCCCAGGGAAGTGCCGGTCAACGCCAGGGTCAGGAGGATGTGCCGCATGGCTTCAGTCTAGCGCTGGCCCCAAATCCCGGGGGCCAACGGGCGCGGGAATAACGTTACATACCGTACCAGGTTCACCGATCAGTCCCACGAATGTCGCGAAAGGCGCTCCGCACGCCGCTGGATGTCCAGGGACTGATCGAACCTGGTTCGGTACGTAACGTTATTCCCGCGCGGCCAGGGCTCCAAGGGGTGACAAAGCTACAATCCCGGAATGACCTCCGGCTGGCATATCTGGGTGGACCGTGGCGGCACGTTCACCGATCTCGTGGCCATCGATGGCGACGGCAGGGTGCATACGCACAAGCTGCTTTCGGAGAATCCGGACCGGTACGAAGATGCTGCCCTGCAGGGCATCCGGGACTTGCTCGGCGTTGCGCCGAGCGAAGAGCTGAACCTCGAAGACCTCGCCAGCGTGCGGCTGGGTACGACTGTGGCCACCAATGCGCTGCTCGAGCGGCGCGGCGTACCGACTGCCCTGCTGACCACCGCGGGCTTCGGCGATGGCCTGGAGATCGGCAATCAAGCCAGGCCCGATTTGTTTGCCTTGGCGATCTGCAAACCCGCGCCGTTGCAGAAAACCGTGCTGGAAGTCGGGGAGCGTCTCGACGCACAAGGCAAGGTCCGCACGCCGCTGAACGAGTCCGAACTGCGCAATGGCCTGCGCAATTTGCGCGCCCAAGGCATCACCAGCTTGGCCATCTGCCTCGTGCACGGTGATCGTTTCCCGGAACACGAACAGCGCTGCGCGGAGATCGCCCGCGAATGCGGCTTTGCGCACATTTCAACGGGGCATCGCGTGAGCCCGCTGATGCGCTGGGTTCCGCGCGCCCGGACCACGGTGGTCGACGCGTACCTATCGCCCGTGCTCCAGAAGTACGTGCGAAGGGTAGAAGGGGCATTGCGCCCCGGCGGACGCGGGCCCCAGGTGCGTTTCATGCAAAGCCACGGCGGCCTCTCCACCGGCGAACACTTCACCGGCAAGGACGCCCTGCTTTCCGGACCCGCCGGCGGGGTCATCGGCATGGTGGCCGTGGGACGCGCCGCGGGGCGTGAGCGCCTGATCGGTTTCGACATGGGCGGAACCTCGACTGACGTCAGCCACTATGCTGGCGAACTCGAGCGCACCCTGGACAGCGAGATCGACGGAGTGCCCGTGCGTGTGCCGATGATGCACGTGCATACGGTCGCCGCGGGCGGCGGATCCGTCCTGCACCATGACAGCCGACGCCTTTGGGTTGGGCCGGATTCGGCGGGGGCCGATCCAGGACCGGCCTGTTACGGCAAGGGTGGTCCGTTGGCGGTCACCGATGCCCAGGTGCTGCTAGGCCGGTTGCAGCCGAAGCACTTCCCCGCGGTTTTCGGTCCGGACGGCCGGGATACCCTCAGCACGGCGCCGGTACAGCGTGCTTTCGAAGCTCTCGCGCGCGAGATCGAAGGCTCTCCCACCCCCGAAACGCTGGCGAGCGGCTTCCTGCAGATCGCCGTCGACAACATGGCGCGCGCCATCCGCCGCATCTCGGTCGAACGGGGCTACGACGTCACCGAATACGCCTTGGTGTGTTTCGGCGGGGCTGGCGGACAACACGCATGCCTCGTCGCCGAAACCCTGGGCATGCGCGAAGTCCTGATCCATCCGCTCGGGGGCGTACTTTCGGCCCTGGGCATCGGACTCGCGGATCTGCGCCAACTGCATACCGAAGGCATCGCGCAGCCGTGCAGCGAATCCCTGTGGCCCGAGCTGCAACGCCGCCTCCTCGAGCGGGAGAGCCGGGCGGCCGACGAACTTCATGGCCAAGGAGTTCCCTCCGACGCGATCCGTCACGAACGTCGACTCGCGGTACGCGTGCGCGGCTCCGACACGACCTTGAGCGTGCCATTCGGCCCTCCCGAGTCCGTCATGGAAGCCTTCGCCACCGCGCACGAGCAGCGCTTCGGCTTCCGCCCGGCCCACCGGAACTTCATCGTCGAAAGCCTCGAGAGCGAATCCATCGGAAGTGAACGGGCGCCGCGCTTTGCCGAGCACCGGCCGGCAGGAGAGCCCACTCCTCTCGGCTACCACCGCGTGTTCCTCACAGGCCAATGGCAAGACGTGCCCTTCTACAAACGCGAGCAATTGCCCGCCTGCGCCCTGGACGGCCCCGCCGTCCTGGTCGAAGACACAGGCACCACTGTGGTCGAGCCCAACTGGCGCGCGGAGATTCGCCCCGATGGCCTGCTGATCCTGACCCATACATCGCCCACGACCTTTGCGCCGCAATCGACCGCCTGGGATCCGACGCGCCTTGAGCTGTTTCACAACCGCTTCATGGGCATCGCCGAAGAGATGGGCGCCGTGCTGCAGAACACCGCAGCATCGGTCAACATCAAAGAACGCCTCGATTTCTCCTGCGCCCTGTTCAATGGCCGCGGCGACCTAATCGCCAACGCCCCGCACATTCCCGTGCACCTCGGCTCGATGAGCGATGCGGTGCGCGCCCTCATCGCCGATCGGCCGGAAATGGGTCCGGGCGATGTGTTCGCTTCCAACAACCCCTACCGCGGCGGCACCCACCTGCCGGACATCACGGTGATGCGCCCGGTGTTTGCTCCGGGCTCCACGCGACCGGATTTCTTCGTGGCCGCGCGCGGTCACCACGCGGACATCGGTGGGCGGGTGCCTGGATCGGCACCGGCGGATTCGACTTCCGTGGTCGAAGAAGGGGTGTTGCTCGACAATGTGATTCTCGTGCGGGGCGGTGCGTTCCAAGAGGATGGGCTACGCGAACAATTGGCCAGTGGCCCCTGGCCGGCCCGCAATCCCGATCAGAACCTAGCGGACTTGCGCGCCCAGGCCGCCGCGTGCGAACGCGGCCATCAGGGCTTGGTGCAGCTCTGCCAGAGCGTCGGCAGCGGGGTCGTGACCGCATACATGGACCACGTGCTCGACCACGCGGAATCGGTGGTGCGAGACCTGTTGCGCACGCTGCAACCAGGGCAGTGCGCGGTGCACTCCGACGACGGACACCAGATCCAGGTCGATATCCGCATCGATTCCGAACCCGGCAGCGCCTGTTTCGACTTCAGCGGATCGAGCCGCATGCACCCGGGCAACTTCAACGCGCCGCCAGCGATCGCCAAGGCCGCGGCGATGTACGTGCTGCGCTGCCTGATCGACGCTGACATTCCGCTGAATGAGGGATTCCTGCGTCCGATCGAGATCCTGCTGCCCTCGGGCAGTTGGATCCGGCCCGAGCCCCCCGCCGCCGTTTTCGCCGGCAACGTCGAAACGAGTCAGTTGCTGGTGGATGCCCTGCTCGGCGCCCTGGGTGTGGCGGCGGCGTCCCAAGGCACGATGAACAACTTCCTCTGGGGCAACCAGGACTTCCAATACTACGAAACGATCGCGGGCGGGTCCGGTGCTACGGCCCAAGCGGACGGGGCCAACGCGGTGCAGACGCACATGACCAACTCGCGGCTGACCGATGTGGAAGTGCTCGAGTGGCGTTTCCCGGTGCTGCTCGAGGAGTTTTCGGTGCGACGGGGATCCGGCGGGGCGGGCGAGCGGCGCGGCGGGGACGGCGTCGTGCGCCGTTTGCGTTTCGAGCAGGCGATGACGGCCACCCTGCTGACCGGAAGGCGGCGCACCGCGCCGTACGGCATGCAGGGCGGAGAAGCCGGCACACCCGGCCGCAACCTGCTGCTGCGTCCCGGCCAGACGCCGACCGAACTGCCCGCGGTGACCAGCTTGCCGGTGTACCCGGGTGACGCGATCCAGATCGATACGCCGGGGGGCGGCGGCTTCGGGCGCGCCCCCGAATAGCGCGGCGTGGTCCGCGTGCACGGAATCCGAAAACAGACCCACCATCCGCTCCCCCATCGAAGGCGGTAAGCGGATGGTGTGCGCGATCCATCCTTCGGACTAGTAGATGTCCTTCATGAGCTTCGCTGCCGCAGGATCCAGCCAGGGTTCGATGCCCTTTTCGCCGGGGCCGATGGTCACAGTGTACGGCACCAGTGGCTCGGACTTTTCGTACTTGCGATCCCCGTTCGCATCCATGCGGACCATGAACACCAGGCGTCCTTCCTCCGCGAACAAGTGGATCGAGTCCACTTGGCCTTCCGGCGGGGTCACAGGAACCCCGTTGCGCCCTTCCCGATCGGTCATGTAGATGACCATGGCATCGGTGTCCTCCAATTCGCCGTTGCCACTGGTGTCGGTTTCAGTGACGGCGAAGAGGATGGCCTTGCTCTTGAGCTGGGTGCTCCGCTCGCCACGCCCCAAGAACCATACCTCGGAGATGAACGCCCGATGGTCGAGCAGCGTAGTCGAATCCCCCACATCATCGTGGCGGAAGATCACGTTGTGCCATCGAACCGGATACCCATTGAGCCGGACGCCTGCGAAGGTTTCTTGCGAATCTCGCCCCGAACCTGCGATGCCGCCTTCCTGGAAGTTGTCCGAATCGCGAAAGAACCCATATTCCTTCGTGTAGACAAAGGGCGTCAGCCAGGTTCGAGTGCCTTCGATCGGAATCGGAATCCCGTACTGAGGTTGTCCGTCGATAGGCCCCGTGGTCTTCATTACGGAGGCAATGCCACTCACCGAGTTCACAATCGCAGAACCTTCTCGTGAGTAGGGGGCATTGCATGCCGACAAGAACGTGACAAGCGCGAGCGAGCCAATCCAAACTTTCATTGGTACCTCCTGGTTTTCGAATGAACGCTGATGCGCGAATTCTAGGCAAGCCCCGCCAAGCAAGCGAGACGTTACATATTTCCTGGATTTCGGGAATACAGGCGTGGGGCCGACGGGAGGCGGCCGAGTCGCCCTTCAGAGCAAAACTCCCTGGCGGCCCCACCACCCAGAAACCAATCCCTGCTCTACCGATACAGGGTCTTCACCGCGTCCACCACCGGCACCTCAAGCCAGCGCTCAACCTGTTTCTCACCCGCGCCGAGTCCGGCGGTATAGGGCACCAAAGGTTCGCCATCCTTGTACTTGTGATCGCCGTCGGTATCCATGCGAACCATGAAGATCAGACGCTCGGCCTCGCCATAGAGGTGAATGGAATCCAACTGGCCATCCGCAGGGGTGACGACCTGACCGTTCCGACCTTCGGCATCCGTCATCCAGACGACGGTGGCGTCCAAGTTGTCCAGTTCTCCATCACCACTGGTATCGGTTTCCGTTACAGCAAAGAGAACGGCCCTGGTTTCGCGGGAACCTTCATAGACACTCTGGACAAACCAGACCCTGGAAATGAAGGCCCTGTGATCCAGTAGAGTATTCGTGTCCCCGGTATCGAGGTGCCGGAAGATGACATTGTGCCAACGAACGGGATGACCGTAGATTTCCAGCCCGCCTCCAGTCATCTGGGTATTCACACCGCTGAGCGCCCACCCACCTTCACTGAAGTTGTCCCAGTCGCGGAACACAGAGTGATCCCGCATGTAGGCAAATGGGGTCAGCCAACTCTGGGTCCCCGGGAGAGCGATCGGTAGGCCTTCGCGTGGCTCACCTTTGATCGGACCGTGCGTCTTCATGGCCGCCGCGACACCTCCCATAGGCTGGACCACGGACATGCGGGCCCGGCTTTCGGACAACGATGTCGCGCAGGAGCAGAGGAATGTGCAGAGTACCAGGGGATAGAGTTTGTTCATCATGGGAGAGCGTCCTTGGCAAAAGTTGACGAGTATCCTTGCACCGTACGCACGACCTTGATCGTCACTCAACGTTGAGGGGCGATCGGCCTGCCGATCGAATTCCGTTTCGATGATGCGGCCTGCGCATAGGACCGGACTACTCGGAACGTACCTGCCAGGACAATGTATCGCAAGACGGAATGTCTTTCCGCCCACCGGTCCCTATTGATTCGGCATCATCAATTGGCCCCGGAGATCGGGGTCAATCCACGGCACGATGCCTTTGTGTTCCGCATCGATATCCAACATATAGGGCACGAGCGGATCCCCTTTGGTGAAACGACCATTCCCGTCCCCATCCGTGCGCACGAGCAAGATGAGTCGGCGCTCATCACCGAAGAGGTGCACCGAGTGCAACTGACCTTCGGGAGGCGTCACAGGGGTAGGATTCCTACCGACCCAATCGGTCCAGATCGCCGCGCAGGCATCCTGATTGTCCAGTAGACCGTCTCCATTGGTGTCGAGGGTTGCCGTCGCGAACAGGAGCCCCTTGCCGACGGCCTGACGTTTCGCGCCGGCCTCCACAAGCCAGACCTTGGAGAGGAAAGCACGACCTTCGAGCAAGGGCCTCGATTCCCCGGTGGTGTCGTACCGGAAGATCACGTTGTGCCAGGCCACGGGATACGCCTTGAGTTTCAAGGATCCACCCCAGACGCTCGCATCCTCGCGGCTATCTGCCAGGCCGTTGCCTTGGAGGGTGTCGGTGTCCTGCCAGTCGTTCTGCTCCTCCGAGTAGATCATCGGCGTCATCCAGGCTTGTGTGCCCGGCAGGGTATGGCCAAGCCGTAGCTGGGCATCCCGCGGATCGGACCCGTGACGTTCAAGGGGACCGCCAGGGCAAGGGACGAGGAATCTGACGCCTTGGGAGCCGAGGCATTTGGGGCCATGCAAGATCCGACGAGGAGGGATAGAAAAAAGGCGCTCGGTGCATGGGGAAAGTCAGAGTGGCCGGTGGATATGTGTAACGTACGGAAGCAGGTTCAAGTTGTCACGTTATTCGCGGCGTGCTGTTGTCGGAACGACAGCAGCACGCCGCGAGGCGTGACAGCTTGAACCTGCTTCCGTACGTTACACATATCCACCTCGCCCGTTCAGGGAATGAAACTCACACCGAGCAGCAGGATCGCGCCTTCGCCGACATCCTCGCCGTCCGTGTCGAGGTTGATTTCCGCGCCGAGGCCGAGGGTCAGGTCCAAGCGCCCCTCCTCGCCCATCGGCCACGAGTAGCCCCCTTCCAACGTCGGCTGCAGAACCAGGGTCTTGCTCGTGCCGCTCGTCACCGGGGTTTGATCGCGCCAGTCGATTTCGAGTTTCCACACATCGACTCGAGCTCCGTAGTGCCAGCCGGTGTGGGTTTCGTTGTTCCAACGCCGCCAGCCGGTGCCGAGGCCAAAACCTCCACCCTCTTCGCTGTCATGCTCGCCGAAGTCGCCGCGATCGGCTCGGTTGTAGCCGAAGCGCCCAAACCAAACGTCATTGGCATAGTTGGGCCACTCCCACCGCACCCCCCCGATCACGCCGGCGGGGTAGACCTGCAGCTCGGGACCGACGTCGCTGTCCGGCTCCCAATTGAAGGTTGCGTCGATGGTCGCCTGGCAAGAGGCGCAGGCCATGAGGAGGGCGATGCAGTAGGCGGCGCGCGTCATGGAAGGATTGTACCGCGAGAACGACCAGGCCTCGCCCGGTGCAGGAGTTCCCGGCGGGACCCGATTCCTCGCGTTCTTTTGCACCGGATTTTCAGGGGGCCAGACGCCAGCCCGCGAGCCCCCTGATACCCTGACCCTCCCGATGATTTCGATCGAATCCTTCCGCCCCGAGGAATGGGCCGCGTACAAGGTCCTTCGCTTACGCGCCTTGCTGGACACACCCGATGCGTTCGGAATGTTGCACTCGGAGGAGGCGGAGCAGCCCGATGGGTATTGGCTGGCGCGGGTATCGAATGTCGAGGTCGCGCACTTCGTTGCCCGTGGCCCTGAAGGTGACGTGGGCCTTTCGGTCGGAGCCCCCTATCGTGGCCGCGAAGGATGTGCGGGTCTGTTCGGCATGTGGGTGGCACCCGAAGCCCGCGGCCGCGGCGTCGGCAAGCGCCTGGTGCAGTCCGTCATCGACTGGGCCCGGACCCAAGGCTACGAACGCATCCTGCTCGACGTCGGGGATGAAAACCAAGCGGCCATCGCCCTCTATCAATCCATGGGTTTCGTGCCTTCGGGTATCCGCGGAACCTTGCCACCCCCCCGCGAGCACATCCCCGAACACGAACGGGTGTTGGAGCTGTGAAGGACGTCGGCGGGACCGACCCCGTGCCGGAAACCCCTATGACCGGGGGACAGTACTCGCTGTACCGCGCGTTCCTCGGGTTGTACCTCGCGGTCCAATTCGGGCTGCTGCTGGTTAGCTCTTTGCTTTGGCGAAATCCGGTCGCTGTGGCCACCCCGATGCCGAAGGGTCCCCTCCGCCACGCGTTCCCGGATGTCCTCCGGTGGATCGAACAACCTGGCGTGCAGCCCGCGGCGCTGGGATCGGCGATCTTGGCTTCGTTGCTGCTCCTGGCGGGCAAGTGGGACCGGATCGCTGCCGCCGCACTGGCCCTGCTCTGGATTTTCGTGGGCGATCGCGTCTTGAGCGCGGACATGCCCGGCTTCCCTCTGATCGGATTCCTGCTGCTCGTCCACTCCCTACAGCAAAGGGCCCCCTACGGCAGCCTCGATGCCGTAGGACGCACCGATCCACGCGGTAACTGGCGTCGCAAGGAATGTCTCACCACAGCACTGATGGTGCTACTCGTTGTAGCCAACGCTGGCTTTGCCGTGCGTGCCATCGCCGTGTTTCAGGAACTGGACGCCCACGGCCTGAAAGCTCCGCTCCTATCCCGATGTTTGCCACCGGGCGCCCCCTTGTCCTCCACCTTGCTCCAGGCCCCGGTGCCCATCCTCAAGGGAGCAGCCGCGGCCGCAACGCTCGCGTTCGCCCTCGCTAGCCTGCTCCTATGGATCCGCCCCACCCGGCGAATGGCCTGGGGCCTCGGCTTCGCCGCACAGCTCGTCGCTTGGCTCGTGCTTTGGGAAAGCGCCCTACCCGGCGCCATGATCCTCCTGCATCTCGCCGTGTTCGATGCTCGTTGGCTGAAGGGCCGCTCCGCCCAAAGCCCCGACCTGGTCCTCTACGACGGCGAGTGCGGCCTGTGCCATGGCGCCGTGCGCTTTCTGCTCGCGGAAGACACCACGGCACGGTTCCAGCTGGCTCCGTTGCAAGGGGAGACGGCCGAGTTGACCCTGGCTCGGCACCCGCTCCACCCCCTGCCCGACTCGATACTCGTTCGCACGGGGCAAGGCCAGTGGCTCAGCGAAAGCACCGCGGCCATCTACCTGCTCGCGGGCCTGGGCGGCTACTGGCGCGGCCTTTCCTGGTTGCTTCGGGCAGTGCCGCGCCTGCTTCGCGATGGCGCCTACCACACCATCGCTCGCTTCCGGAAACGCCTGATCCGCAAGCCCGAGGGGCTCTGCCCCTTGATGCCTGCGGATCTGGCCATTCGATTCCGGCCCTGAATCAGGGGGCCCTTCAGGGGAAGTTGACGGAAACCCCGTTCGACAGGTTGGCTTGCCCGGTTCCCGCAGCATTGTCGCGGTACCAGAGTTGGAAGTGCCAGGTGGTGCCCGGGGTGATGATGGGACTGCCCGGGAGCGGCGTGTCCGAAGGGACGTCGTAGCCCATGCCGGTGGTCGAAGTGCCCATCAAGTTCTGGAATTGCCCAGCGCCGTTGAACTGCCCGATCGAGTTGAACGGGCCGAGCACGTTGTAGCGGCCAAAGGTGTTGCCGTTGGCGAAGGAAAGGCAGAGCAGGCCGTTGCCCAACGCCAAAGGGTTGTTGGTTTCCGGCGCAGTTCCGATCAGCAGGTAGCCGAACTCCCCGGCGGGTCCTCCGGTGGCCTCCAGGTGCAGGCCGCTGCCTACCCCCGTACCCAGCCAACCGCTCAAGTGGGCCGGGCTGCCCGTAGAGTTGCTCGGGGCGGGATCGCAGAACGCCTGGATCGGTGAACCGTTGTATTGACCCACATAGCGCGCATCGATGCCGGAAACCGGCGTGGACACCAGGGTACCAGCGGGGTCCACCACGTAGATGCCCTGGCCGTTGGTCAGCATGTAGTTGCCGTTGCCCAGTTGCGCGATGCCATACAAGGTGTGCAACCCCGCCGTGCTCAGGGTATTGACGAATCCCACCTGCGCACCCGAGTTCTGGTCGTACTCGTAGATTCCCAGGGGTTGAATGAGGTTGGTCGCAATCACATTGCCTTGGTTCGGCCGCGTGTTGACCTGCATCGGGTAGTTGATGCCCGTGACCCCGTCCGAGTCGTGGAATACGCTGAAGCTGCCGGGGTTCGCGGGATCGAAGAACAAGAGATCGTGGCCGCCCCACTCACTGAGTAGCAACCCGTCAACTCCCTGCCACGTGAACTTCTTCGCATCCCAGAGTTCACCCAGGCCGGTGTAGTTGTCGACTAGGTTCAAGTTCATGTCCAACTTCACGAGGCTGGGGCCATTGAGCCCCCCCGCTCCACCGGACTGCGTCGCCCAGATGTATCCGTAGGCGATCTCGATGCCCTTCACGTTGTTCATGCCCACCAGCGCCTCCCCAAGGTACGTGGTGCCATCGGGACCGTAGTGCAACACCGTGTCGGTGAGCTGATCGCTGACGAAGAGGTCGCCATTCGGTGCCTGCACCGCCTCGATGGGTGCAACCGATGCTCCAATCGAGAGGTCGACGAAGTTGGCGTCGATCAGGGTGCCGTCCCAGTCGCTCAGCAGGACCAGACGGTTGTTGGTGCGGTCCACCACCATCTTCTCGGCTGGAGCCAACGAAGACAGCAGGAGCAGGGAAGCGAGCAGAGGCAGGGAGGGGCGCAGCATGGCGGGAGTTGGGGAGTAGGGGTTCCCCCCCTATGCGCAATCGCGGCCCCCGGCCCCTCTGCAATCTCAAACGGAGATCCCAAAAGGACAGGGCCCGCCCCGCCAGCCGGCGGGACGGGCCCTGGACCCGAAACCGATGGTCGGCGGCCTAGAACTGCACGGTCAGGCCGTTGGACAGGTTCGAGGAGCCCACGCCGGCCGCACCATCGCGGTACCAAAGCTGGAAGTGCCAGGTGTCGCCGGCCAGGATCGTTGGGGAGCTGGGCAGCGGTACCACGGAAGGCACATCGAAGCCGAAGCCCGTGGTCGAGGTGCCGACCAGGTTGGCGAAACCTCCGGCCCCATCGAACTGACCGACCGAGTTGGCTAGGCCGCCGGAGACGTTGTAGCGGCCGAGTTGCTCGCCGGGCGCAAGCGACAGGCACAGGAAGCCGTTGCTCAGGGCCAGGGGGCTGACCGTCTCCGCGGCCGTGCCCACGAGGAAGTAGCCGAATTCACCGGTCGGACCCCCGGTGGCGTCCAGGTGAAGCCCACTGCCGACACCCGATCCCAACGATCCGGTGATCGTGACGGGGCCTCCGGTGGAGTTGTTGCTCGCGGGGGCGCAGAAGCTCGAGATCGGGGAGTTGCCCAGCTTGCTGATGAAACGACCCGCGCTGGCAAGCACCTGGGTCGAAGTGCCCGCGCCCGGGTCGTAGATGTGCACGCCCGAACCGCTGGTGTACATGATGTTGCCGTTGCCGAGTTCGTAGACCCCGCGCAGGCCACCGTTGCCGAAAAGCACGCCCGTATCGACGAAGTTGAGCTGGGTGCCCGTCGCCGCGTCGTACTCGTAGATGCCGTCGGGATCGGTGAAACCGCCCGCGAGCACGTTGCCGTTGGAAGCGCGCACCTGGACTTGCTCCGGGAAGTCGATGCCCGTAACGCCATCCGAAAGGTGGAACGGGGTCGTCGTACCCGGGTTCGCCGGATCGAAGAACAGCAGGTCGTCACCCGCGATGTCCGGGATCAGCAGGCCGGGAACCCCGTTGAAGGTGAAGGCTTGCGCGTCAAACGGATCACCGACCACGGTGTGCACGGCCACCAAGTTCAGGTTCATGTCGAGTTGCACCAAGGCATCGCCAGGCGCGCCGCTGGTCGCACCGGAGTTCGACACCCAGACGTAGCCATAGGCGATCTCGAAACCACGGACGTTGTCCAGGGGGACGGAACTTTCGCCCAGATAGGTCGTGCCGTCGCCGGAGAAGCGGAAGATCCGGTCCGCGATCTGGTCGCTGATCCAGATCTCGCCGTTGGGCGCTTGCAGCGCTTCGATCGGGGTCCCCGGCGCAGTGCCGGTGGAGATGGTCATGTCGATGAACGTCGCATTGATCAGCGATCCATCGAACTCATCGAAGAGGGCCACGGAATCGCTGGTGCTATCCAGGACCATGAGTTGAGCGGTGGCCCCCTGGGCGAGAAGTCCAAGGGCCAGGCAGATGAAACTAGAACGGATCATTGGTTGGAGTCAGGGTTGGGGGCCGTTTTGCGGGCCCGGATTCCATGGCAGTGCCCGGCCGAATCTGGGTGACCGGGTTCATTCAAGGTAGAGGTAGAAAGCGAGTTTGGTACGCCGCGAATTCCAGTCGTTCTTGCCTCCGAGTAAGTCCGGTCCTAACGAATTCCGGGACAAGACCTTGTGCGCGGAAACCCGGTTGATTCCTCCGACATCGGCTGCGGGCAACGTCTCAAAATCGCCCCCCCCTACTCCCCGGTCCGCGGGACCGATACCGGCATCATCTCCATTGACCTGACCGAGGAGTGGCGTTGCCTGACTGCGAGATCGGTCAAGAATCAATCGCGCAGACTGGATGATGCTCGGAGGTACCCGAACGCATGGATGGCAACCTGTGGCATCGAACGATTGAGGCACAGTCGCGGGGATGGTGCGGAACTATCGCGAGCTCCGCTGGATGCGGCCTGCGACGGGCACGCATGCGGGTTGCCGCACCTCGTCGCTCAGGCCGTCCCCACAACCCGGTGCATCGATGCGAGGGGTCCCGAACTCAAGTCGACTTCCGACTCACGCGGATCATCGTCGCAGCGAGAGTTTCCAATCCCGGGTCCGGAATCGTCTCTGTTTGCCCGAGGAGCCTACGCCGTGCCACGCCTCCTTCGCTCGGCCGCGGGCAAACGGGGTGCATCCGAGCCCAGGAATTGAGGTCCGCTCACGTCTCTCTCCCGGTATCCTGGGCGACCCGGCTGACCGCCTCCAATCCGGATTCGGCGGCCGTGATGAGGTAGTGATCGCTTGGACCAGAATCGACCCTATCGCGAATTGACCCCCGCCAGCCTGATCGGCGGGGTTTTGGTGGGTGCCCTGCTCAACATGGGCATCGTGTTCGCTGGCCTGCAGATCGGATTCACGATCGTCGGATCCACGGTGGGGGCCATCCTCGGATTCGGCCTGCTGCGCGGGATCCTGGGCAAGGGATCGATCCTGGAGGTGAACATCTTCCAGACCATCGCCAGCTCGGTGAACACGGTCAACGCGGGCATCATCTTCACGGTTCCGGTGCTGTTCCTGCTGGGCTACCGCGAACAGGGGCTCAGTTGGAGCCTGGGTAGCAGCCAATGGATCGCCCTGCTGATCGCTGGCATTTCCGGCTCGTTGCTCGGCGTGGTGATGATCATCCCGCTGCGCCGCCAAATCATCGACTTCGAGCGGCTGCGTTTCCCCTCGGCGGTGGCCGTGGCGACGATTCTGAAGTCCCCGGGCGCGGGCATGGAGAAGGCTGTGCTGCTCGTGATCGGCATGCTGATCGCGGGCACGATCACCTTCTGTGCGATGGATTGGTCCGACCTGGCCTGGGTGCAAGCCGTCGTAGAATGGATCAAGCCGGGGGCCAAGACCCTGCTGCCGGACCACTTCAACCTGGGTGAGATCATCGGCGCCCCGGCGGGCCTGCGGCTCTTCTTCGCCGTTTCGCTGCTCAGCCTCGGCGCGGGTTTCCTGGCCGGGCGTTCCGGCCTGGCGATCCTGTACGGGACGATCCTCAACTACTGGGTGCTGATCCCCCTGTGCCTGGCCCTGGGCTGGGTTCCGGAGGCGTTTGCGGGTTTCGACTTCTGGGGCAAGGACTACGAGACCGGCGCCGGGCTTTCGGGTGCCTTCCGCAACTTCACCGCGAACAAGGTCGGCATCGGCATGATCCTGGGCGGTGCCATCGCAGGACTGCTGCTCGCCGCCCCCGCGCTCAAAGCGGCCATCGCAAGCCTCGCGGCGTCGAAGGGCCAGGGTGGGCGCCAAGAAGAGGTCGGCCTCGGCGTGATCGGCGTGAGCACAGTGGTCGGCTTCCTCGGCCTGCTGGTTGCTGCGCACATGGCGGGCGGTGATTTCGTCACCTGGCCCACCGCCCTGCTGGTGGGCGCCGCCGGCCTGATCTGGCTCTGGTTGGCCGGCCTCGTGGTTGCCCAGACCACCGGACGCACCGATTGGTCGCCCCTGTCGGGACTTTCCCTGATCGCCATCGCCATCTTGATGGCCTTGCTTGGCGTCAAGAACTCCGAATCGATCCTGCCCGCGGTCACCATCGGCGCAGCGATCTGCGTCGCGACCTCGATGTGCGCCGACATGATGGCGGACCTCAAGACCGGCTATCTGGTCGGGGGACGTCCCTACAAACAGCAGGTCGCGCAGCTCGCCACCTGCTGGATCGGCCCGGGCATCGCGCTGCTTACCGTCTGGCTGCTGTGGCACGTGTTTGCGTTCGGTCCGGATCAGGCCAAGATCCTCTACGAACGGGCGGTGCATTCAGGATCCGATGCGGTGGCGGCGTTGACCGCAGCCGGCGGCGGGCCTGAAACCCTCGCGAAGGGTGTTCCGAAGCTCGAAGCCCCGCAAGCTTCGGCCCTCGAAGCGGCCATCAACATCGTGCAATCCGGCGACATCCCCCTGGGCAAGTACCTCACCGGTTTTGCCCTCGGCTTGCTCGTCTCGCTGCTCGTTTCCCCGGGCCTGGGCGTCATGGTCGGCCTCTCGCTCTACATGCCGTTCATGTACATGATCGTGTTCGGCATCGGCGGTCTGCTCTCGGTGATCTGCATGCGCCTGTTCGGCGCCAAAGCCGTGGAGAGCAAAGGTGTCCCCCTCGCCGCCGGCCTGATCGTGGGTGAAGCCCTGGTCAGCATCGTCAACGCCATCATCAAAGTGGTGTCCTCGCTGTGAACGCCATCGCCAACTTCCTCATCGTGCTGGGGTTCTGCCTGGGTTCCCTGGGCGCCGCCGGCTTCCACTCCCCCGCCAAGTCCGCGACGCCGCTGCGGCTCGCGAACGAGCTGCAATCGGCGGAAGGGGCTACCGCACCCCCGCAATTCGAAACGCTCGCCAAGGCCCTCGAAGGCGCCACCGACGACGTTCGCAAGCAGGTCGGTGAAGTCTCCGCCAGCCGCTTCGAGCCCAAGGCGGAGTGGTACTTCGGCGCCGGATTGGGCTTGTTCCTGCTCGGCGTGGTCCTGGCGCGCAAAGCCCGCAAGGCTTCGGCGGCCGACCACGAGCAGCGCAAGTCCGGCGGTCAGGAGCTGAGCCAACGCATCGAGTCGGTTCACAACCGGCTGACCGAGCTGAGCATGCTGGAGAAGGACTACACGCCGACTCAGGTGCGCGACGCGTTGGCAGAGCTGCACGAGGGCGAGATGTACGAACTGACTTCGCGCTTCGAGCAATGGAGCAACCTGCTCGGCTTTGACCGGTACGCGCGCATCTGGAAGGGCGTGGCCGACGGCGAACGCCTCTCCAACCGCGCGTGGACGATGTACACCGACGGCTTCCCGCGCGAAGGGCGCGAGGAACTCGCCTACGCCCGCGCGGCATTCGAAGAAGCCCTCGATGCCACGCGTTCGGCCTGACGAGGCCCGGCTGAAACAAAAACGCCGCCTCGGCTTTCCCGGGGCGGCGTTTTTTTGCGCCAAACGCTCGTTCTGTTCAGGGAACCAGCGCCAATTCCTGCTGCAGTGCAGCGACGAGTCGCGTGTAGTCCTCGGGCCCGTTGTGCAGATGCGCCGAGATGCGTAGGAAACGGCCCGGCTTGCCTCCGTAGTGGATCACGGGCACTTCGATGCGGTGATTCTCCCAGAGGTTCTTGTGCAGGGGATCGGGGGTGAAGGCGCTCGGTTGGAAGTCCGCCGGCGCGGGGGGCAGGGGCACCGCCGCCAGACAGCCGAGCATGGAGTCCGGCGCGGGTGCAGCCACACCTAGGGCCTCACACAGCAGATCCCGGCCGTACAGCGCGAGCTTGTGGTTGCGCTCCATCGCCGCGGGCCATCCGCCCGGGAAGATACGCGGCAACCAATCGATCATGTCCGCCAGGCAAAAGATCGGGCTCGGATCCATGGTGCCCGGCCAGTCGAACTGGTCCTGCAGGCGCGTATGCCCCTTACGCGGTGTGTTCCAGCCGTGGCTGATGTTCGTGGGCAGGATGTGATCGCGGTGTTCTTCGCGCACTTGCAGGATGGCGACGGACTTGGGCGCGCACATCCATTTGTGGCCGTTGCCGACGTAGAAGTCGGCGTCCAAAGCCTTCAGGTCCAGCGGCACCATGCCGGGCGCATGGGCCCCGTCGATAAGGCTCAAGACCCCGCGCGCACGCAGCAGGGCCACGATGTCGGCCACGGGGAAGAGAATGCCCGTTGGACTCGTGATGTGATCCACAAGCACCAGGCGGGTGCGTTCGGTCAAAGCCGCCTCGATCGCCCGGGTCACAACCTCCGGACCTGCAATCGGGAACGGAATCGGCACCTCGATCACCTTGGCCTGGGCCTGCAACGCCACCTGGCGCAACACGTTGTTGCAGGCGTTGTAGCCGTGGCTGGTGATCACGAGTTCGTCGCCAGGCGCAAAAGAAAGCGAACGCAGCACCGCGTTCACGCCTTCGGTGGCGTTGCGCACGAACACGAGCCCATCGGGGTCCGCATTCAGGAACTGCGCCACGATCGCGCGCGCTTTGCCCGTCAAGCGCCCCACTTGGCGCTGCATGAAGTCCACCGGCTCCCGCTCCATGCGGTCGCGGTAGTCCTGCTGCCGTTCCAGAATCTCCCCGGGCACGGCGCCGTAGGAGCCGTGATTGAGGAAACAGACGTTCGGATCCAGGGTCCAGTAGCCGGACCAAGTCTCTTGCCAGGATTCTTTCATGATTGGGGCTCGGGCTGAACTTCGCGTACGTAGGGGGACGACCAGTTGGTGCGGAAGAAGCGCTCGAGGCGGTCCGCGATGCCCGAACCCCGTAGCATCACGCCCGCGTTGCGGCTGTCGAAGAAGTAGCGCGGATCCCAATTGCTGCTACCGACCCACGCCATTTCCCGGTCGGCAACGAGGTACTTGGCGTGGATCACCCGCGCGAAGGGGATGTGCCCGCCGGAGTGCTCCGGGATCGTGGCCATGCGGATGCTGATGCCCGGGTGGGCCGCTAGCGCGCGCAGGTCCTCGATCACACCGGGCTTGTCGCACCAATCCGCCACGAGGATGCGCACCCGCACGCCCCGATCGGCGGCTTCGAGCAGGGGCTTTTCCAGTTCGACGAAGTGTTGGCCCTGCTTGTCGACGAGGTCCAGGGTCAAAAGCTGCAGGAACAGGCTGCGTTGGCTCGATTGGATCAGATCCTGGATGCGGGGAAGGTCCCATTCGGACTCCACGGGGAGCAGGCCCTTGGGGCTGAAAGCCGGCCAAAGCGCCACTTGCGGGTCCATGCGGTCGCCGACCTGGCCCGGGGCCAAGCGGAACATCAACGGGTAGTGGGTCTGCGCTGTGGGCGCGGGCGGGGTCTGCCCCGCCGCCAGGGCCCAATCGTGCTCGAACACATCGAGCAGGCTGGCCGCAAAGCCGGGGGAGTCGAGGTGCAGCCCAAGCTCCTGGATGTGCTCCAGCGAGCGCCAATCGAAGTTCGCGCTTCCCAGGTACACTTCCTTGCCATCGACGATGATGTACTTGGAGTGCTGCACCCCGCCGGTCAGCTCTCCGATGTTCCAGCGCCGGATTTTGATGTCCGGATTCTCATCGAACCGGTCGATGAGTTCCGGGTAGGTCGCATAGAACTTCTCGCCGACCAGAATCCGCACGTCCACCCCGCGGTGGGCCGCCGCTTCGATCCGCTCGATGATGCCGTCGAGCAGGCCGGAGGGATCGGTCACCAGGTAGAACTGGCTGAGCACGATGCTGTGCTCGGCCCGATCGATCATGTGCCGCCAGACTTCGGCGGTTTCGGGCAGGTCGGTTGATCCCAGCACCGTTCCGATCGGAGTCGTTTCGACCAATTCGATCGGACCGGGCGGAAGGCTGGTGCAGGCGGTCAGCAATCCCGCTGCGCAAACAGCAGACCAGCGGTTGAGCAGGGAGAACATCATTCCTCCGGAAGGGTTCCTGTTGGCGGACTGGAAGCCGGGAACGCGGCGACGGGACAGTGTGCCCCCAGGGCCGACGCGTGATGAGTAAAAGATACTCGAAAAACGCTCCGCAACCCTCTCCGCGACACCAGAACCGCAGCGCCGGACGGATAGGAAGCGTACACTGCCTTCCAACCCCCTCGGGCGGACCGCTCCCTGCCTTGCCCCATCCGCCTGCTCCCTTCCCGCTCGCTGCCGGTTCCGAACCCCGGCTTCCCTTGCGGACCCGTCTGCTTCCCCGTCTGCCCTTGATCGCCCGCCCCCTCCTCCCGCTCCTCTTGTTGGCGGTTTTCGGCTGCCGTACCCCGGAGCAGCATTCCGCCGACGCGGATGCGGAAATCTACCCCATGATCGATGCGCGCCGGGCAACCCTGTTCGGTGAGCAGAGCCCCTTCCGACTCGGCGCGGATGAGCAGTCGATGCGGGAAAAAGTCCAGGCCGGCTTGGTGGAAGACCTCGAACACCTGGGCATTCTCGACAGCCTGCGCATTGCCGGGGAGTCGAACCAGAACTTCCTCGCCGAAAAAGAATCCCTGTACATCTCGGCGCTGAACCTGTCGCAGGAGCGTTGGCGCTTCGGACTGCGCAGTGAGATCGACGCCGGGGCCAGCCTGTCGGGAACCGGGGATGATTCGGTGACGGCCCGGGCTGACGGCGGCATCTCGTTCAGCCGCATCCTGGGAAGCGGGGCCAACGTCGTGATGGGTATCGGTTCGAGCCTGCTGCGCTTCGTTTCCACCGGGGACGGTTGGGATGCGGTCAGCGACCTGTCCCTGAGCGTGACCCAGCCCCTGCTGCGGGGCGCGGGGCGCAAGATCACCCTCGAATCCCTGACCCAGTCCGAGCGCTCCTTGGTCTACCAAGTGCGCGACTACGAGCGTTTCCGCCGGGAATTCGCCTCCACCGTGGCGCGTCGGGTCTACGGCGTGCTGCAGGCCATCGATCAGCTGGAAAACGAAGAGCGCAACCTCGAGAACCTGATGACGCTGCGCAAGCGCAACGAGCGTCTGGCGGAAGCGGGTCAGCTTTCGGACATCGAAGCCGACCAGGCCCGCCAGAACGAGCTGCGCTCGGTGAGCCGCATCGTCGAACTGCGCGGGGATCTGGATCGGCAGGTCGACGAGTTCAAGTTGTTCTTGGGCTTGCCGATCGACCTGGTGATCTCGCTCGACCACAGCGAATTCGACCGACTTTCGGATGAGTCGCCGTTGCTCGATGCCCTGACCGAAGAATCCGCGGTGCGCATCGCCTTGGAGAATCGCCTGGATGTGCGCACCTCCTCCGATCGGGTCGAAGACTCGCAGCGTGCCCTCGAAATCGCGGCGGACAACCTGCGACCGGGCCTGGGCCTTTCGGTACAGGCGAACTCCTCGTCCGCCGACGGACGGCCGCTGAACTACAGCAAGTCGGACCTGGGCTGGAGCCTCGGCCTGAGCCTCGATCCCGCCTGGGACAACCTGCCCGAGCGCAACACCTTCCGCCGCGCGGAAATCAGCTACGGCGCCACCCTGCGCGGCCACGAGCGTTTCATCGACCAGGTGGAACTCGAGGTACGCGAAGCCCTGCGCCGCGCGATCAACGCGAAAGAGCGCTACCGCATCCAGAAAGGCGCGCTCGAGCTGGCGAATCGCCGCGTGCGCAGCGCCGACCTTTCGCTGCAAGCCGGCCGGGCGAGCACCCGTGACTTGCTCGAAGCGCGGGATTCGCTGCTCGCCGCGACCAACGAGGTCACCTCCTCCTTGATCGACTTCACCCTCGCCCAAATCGAACTGCAACTGGCCCTGGAAATCCTGCGTGTCGACGAAACCGGCATGCACGTGGATTCGGACCTGCTCGCGACCTCCCTCTCCCCTGAATCCAATGAAGCAATCCAAACGCGGTAGCGCCCTGCTGCGCACCCTGGTCATCCTGGCGGTGCTGGGCGGTGGCGCCTACGCCGCCGTGCATTACGACCTGCTCGGCAACGTGCTGCAACGCAAGGAGACGCGGGTTCTCGAAGGGGCCAAGGTCCAAAAAGGCCCCTTGCGCATCAGCGAAGTGGTGCGGGGCAACCTGCAGTCCAGCGATTCGATCGAGATCAAGGTCAAGATCGACGGCGAAGCCAAGGTGACCTTCCTCGCTGAAGAGGGCTCGCTTGTGCACGAAGGCGACGTGATCGCCCGTTTCGACGTCTCCGCCTTCGAGGAGCGCAAGACGCGCCAGGAGATCGAGGTCAAGAACGCCGAGGCTGCGCTCGTCAAGTCCCAGGAACAACTCGACATCCAGAACATCCAGAACCGGAGCGACATCGCCGAGGCGGAACTGGACCTGCAGTTGGCGCAACTCGACCTCGAGAAGTACACCACCGAAGACGGCGAGTGGAAGAACGAGCTCGCTGCCGCCAACGAAAACATCTTCATCAAAAACGAGAACCTCGCCCGCGCCCGCAAGGACCTGGATTGGACCAAGATTCTGCACGAAGAGGGTTTCGTGCAGCGTCAGCAGCTGGAAGGGGACGAGTTGGCCGTGCAACGCGCCGAGCTCGAGTTGGCCCAGGCCCAGCGCGACCTGGCCCTGAAGGAGAAGTACGGCAACCAGCGGCGCACGGCGGAGTTGCAGGCCAACGTCGGCACCCGGGAACGCAACTTGGAGAAGGTGCGCAAGCAGGCCGCATCGCGCATCACCGACTACGAGGCGGCGCTCGAGTCCACCCGCTACAAGCTGGAAGGCGAACGCAAAGACCTGGAACGCATCGAGGAACAGCTCAAGAACGGGGAATTGATTTCCCCCGTCGAGGGCTACTTCGTGCTCGAACGCACCTGGCGGGGCCGCACGATCAAAGAGGGCGACGACGTCTACGGCGGCACGGTCCTCGGCAGCATTCCGAAGTCGGACACCATGGTCGTGAACGCGGCGATCCACGAGACGAAGATCAAGAAGATCCGCTCGGGCATGCCCTGCCAGATCACCACCGACGCCTTCCCCAGCCTGGCGGTGCCGGGCACGGTCAGCTTCGTGGCCATCATGGCTTCCGAGCAGGACTGGCGTCGCGGCGGCGACGAGAAGATGTACAAGGCCACGATCGAGATGCAGGAAACTCCGGCTGGCTTCCGGCCGGGCATGTCCTGCAACGCCGAGATCCTGATCGAAGACCTGCAAGAAGCCCTGTTCGTACCGCGCCAGTGCGTGCTCTTCGATGCGGGTGAGACGATCGTGTTCCTGCCCGGTGCCGAGGAACCGGAGCGCCGCGTGGTCGAGGTCGGGCTCGACAACAACTACCACGTGCAGATCGTTTCCGGCCTGAAGGAAGGCGACACGGTCTTGCTTGCACCCCCGGCAAACTTCAAGCCGGCGGACGCTCCCGCGAAACCGATGCCCGAAGCCAAAGAAGGCGAACAGGCGGCCCCGGCGGACGCCAGTGCCGCTGGCGCAGGCGCCCCGGCCGGTGGCCAACGCCCGCAACGGGATGGATCCGGCGCGGGCCGCATGCCCGGCGCAGGTGGCGGTGCTGGTGCTGGCGCTCGCCCCGGCGGCGGCGCGGGTCGGCCGGGCGGCGGTGCGCGCGGTGCCGGCGGCAGCGGTGGCGGCTCCCGGGGTGGTGGTGGCGGTGGTCCGCGCGGCGGAGGCCGTTGATCCGGTGACGCAACCTCAAGACGAAGCCGTCGCGAGCCTCAAGGACGTGACGCGCACCTACCGCATGGGCGGTGAGGAAGTGCACGCCCTGCGCGGATTCTCCTTCGAATTCAAGAAGGGCGAATACTGGGCGATCATGGGCACCTCCGGCAGCGGCAAATCGACCCTGCTCAACATCCTGGGGTGCATCGACCGCCCGACTTCGGGTAGTTACAAGATTCGCAACCAGGAAGTCTCGCGCCTGAACGACAACGATCTGTCGGCCCTGCGCGGTCGGGAGCTCGGGTTCATCTTCCAGTCGTACAACCTGATCCCGCAGCTCAACGTCATCGATAACATCCTGGTGCCGGTGCTGTACCAGGAGCGCCCGCTCGCGGAAGCCCGGGAACGGGCGATCGAGTTGGCCGAACGGGTGGGACTCAAGGGCCGGCTGGACCACCGCCCGACCCAGCTCTCGGGGGGTCAACAACAGCGCGTCGCCATCGCTCGCTCGCTGATCAACGACCCGGCGCTGATCCTCGCCGACGAGGCCACGGGCAACCTGGACACGACCACCGCCGGGGAGATCCTCGACCTGTTCGATGAGCTGCACGGCATGGGCAAGACCATCCTGCTCGTGACCCACGAACCGGAGGTGGGCCGGCGCGCCCAGCACATCCTGCGGCTGCGCGATGGTGCCATCCACTCGGTGGACGAGCGCGAAGAGGAAACGGAGGCCGTATCTTGATCGCCTCCTCCCTCTGGCGCACGGTCAAGCTGGGCATCTCCAGCCTGCTGCTGCATAAGCTGCGTTCTTTCCTGACCACCCTCGGTGTGCTCTTCGGCGTCGCCAGCGTGGTGGCCATGCTGGCCGTGGGCGAAGGCGCCAGCGAGAAGGCTCAACAGCAGTTGCGCGAGCTCGGTAGCCGCAACATCATCCTGAACAGCGTCAAACCCAAGCAGGACAACGTCAGCGAGGAGGAGACGCGGGTGCTGGCCTACGGCCTCAAGCGCGACGACTTCGAACGCATCCGGCGCACCTTTCCCGCGGTCGAAGCGGTTGTACCGGTGCTGCACACCCCGCAGGAAGTGCGGCGTTCGGACCGCCTGTGCCGCCCGAAGGTGCTTTGCACCACGCCGGAGTACCTGCCCGTCACGGGTCGCCTGATTGGCTCGGGCCGTTTCCTGACCCCCGCCGACGAATCGACCCGCGCCCTGGTGTGCGTGCTCGGATACGAGGTGGCGCGGTACCTCTTCCCCTTCGAAAACGCGATCGGGGAACAAGTGCGCATCGGCGACTCCTACTTCGAAGTGGTCGGCATCATGATCCCGCGCGGCCCGCTGGGCGTGACGGTGGCCGATCCATCGATGGAATCCGGCGGCGAGGTCTACATCCCGCTCGAAACCGGCCGCGGCTACTTCGGCGAGCGTCAAATCACCGTGCGCAACATGGCGATGGACGTGCAGGAAGTACAACTGCACGAGATCATCATCCAGGCGGAAAACGCCCCCAATCTGCCCAGCGACGTGGCCGTGCCCTTCGTGGCATCGGCTGCGCGCGCCATGCTGAGCCGGGACCACAACGACAAGGACTACAACGTCACGGTGCCGCTCGAGCTGATCATGCGCGAGAAGGAGACCCAGCGCATCTTCAACATCGTGCTGGGCAGCATCGCGGGTATCTCCCTCTTGGTGGGTGGTATCGGCATCATGAACGTGATGCTCGCGACCGTCACCGAACGGACCCGCGAAATCGGCATCCGGCGCGCGCTTGGCGCCCGCCGACGCCACATCATCGTGCAGTTCCTGGTGGAAACCACCGTGCTGTCTGGCGCGGGTGGACTGCTGGGTGTTGGCCTGGGACTCTTGATCCCATGGATCATCGAACGCACCGCCGACCTCGAAACGGTGGTGTCCCCCATCTCCGCGATTCTCGCTTTTGGCATTTCGGTGTTCATCGGCATGGTCTTCGGACTGTACCCCGCTTGGCGTGCAGCCCACATGGATCCCGTCGAAGCCCTGCGCCACGAGTAGCGACGAATTCGCAGCAAGGCGGCTCCGATCGGGGCCGCCTTTCCGGTTAAGGCGCGCTTGCACGGGGGCCCCCAGTCGGTACCCTGCCCAGGGGGAATCACTCCGATGAAGCAACTTGTCCTGCCCCTGCTGCTGGTCTTCGCCGCCGCCTGCCGCACATCCGGCTCCGGTGGTCCCGACTATGGCCGTGAACTTCCGGCCGGCGCACCGCCGTTGATCAAACTGGCGCCCGGTCAGCCGCACCCTGACCTGGCCGCCGCCTGGCTCGACCGCGCGGACCTGAAACCGGCGTTGGAACGCTCGATCTCCTGGACTTCGAAGCGCTACTCGACGCAATTCTTCCCCGCCGCGGGCATCTCGCACGACCTGGCCCTGGCCAGTTTGCGGCGCTTCCACGACTTGCTCGAATCGTGCCGCACCCAGGATGAGTTCCGGCAGGCGATCGACGCCGAGTTCGACTTCTACAAGAGCGCCGGTTGGGATGGTCGCGGAGGCGGCGTGCTCTTCACCGGGTACTGCACGCCGGTGCTCGACGGCTCGACCAAACCGAGCGCGCAATACCGGTACCCGCTCTACGCCCTGCCCCCGGACCTGGTCAAAGCCGAAGACGGCACGATCCTCGGGCAGCAGACCGCGCGCGGCATCGAACCGTACCCCACGCGCCGGGAGATCGAACGTTCGGGCATGCTCGAGCACCAGGGATTGGAGTTGATCTGGCTGCGCGATCCGCTCGACGCCTTCATCGCCCACGTGAACGGCTCGGCTTTTGTGCGCACGCCGGACGGAACCGAGCTTCGTTTCGGCTACGCCGGCAAAAACGGTCAGCCGTACACGTCGATGGGCGGCGAACTCGTGAAGGATGGCCGCATCTCCAAGGAAGCCCTGTCGCTGGGCACCTTGCGGGCCTGGGCGGCGCAGAACCCGGGTCTGGTACACGAGTACATGGCGCGCAACGACTCGTACGTGTTCTTTGCCCCCATCGAAGGCAACCCGCGTGGCAGCCTCAACCTTGAGGTGCAGGCCTACCGCACCCTGGCCACCGACAAGACCCTCTTCCCCCGCGGTGCCCTCACCGTGGTGGAAACGGTGCTGCCCATGTCGGGCGGTGGATACATGCCGTTCTCGCAGGTCATGCTCGACCAGGACACCGGCGGCGCGATCCGGACGGCGGGTCGGGCGGACATCTACCTCGGCGTCGGACCTTCGGCGGAACGACTCGCGGGCACCACGCGCTCCGAGGGACAGCTCTTCTACCTGTTCCTGAAGGACGGCCCACTGGCCCCATGACCAGTGCCCGCGTGTTGGCGGTGTGCCTGGGACCCGGTGGCATTCCCAAACAGCCTGTGGAGGGTGCGCAGGTCGGGGAACTCGGGCTCGAGGGTGACGGCCATCGGTTCCGCTTCCATGGGGGGGCCCACCGGGCGGTCTGCCTCTTTTCGACGGCCGACTACGCCAGCCTGCAGCGGGATGGGGTGGCCTGCGATGCGCCGGGCACCTTCGGGGAGAACCTGCTGATCGAGGGGCTGGACTTCGAGGCCCTGGCCCCGGGCATGCGGTTGGCCGTGGGCGAGGAGCTCCTGCTCGAAATCGCCGATGTGCGCGAACCCTGCAAGACCCTGAAACAGGTCGATGGGCGCTTTCCGGCGCTGATGGAGGGCCGCAGCGGCTTCCTCTGCCGGGTGCTTCGAACCGGGTGGGTGCAGCCCGGCCAAGGGGTGCAACCCATCTCCTGAACGCCAGATGCCCCAAATGGGGACTCCTGGACGGTCGTTTCCACAAGAAACCTGTCAACCAAGGCAACCCGGACTACCTACAGGCAGTCAAAGAGGGTTGTGATGGAAGTCAAGGAACGGATATTGATCGCCGCGGTGCTGCTGACCAACCTGTCGGTGGCCCATTGGCTGATGGACTGGGGGGAGTTGTTGCGCATCGCGTTGCCCGAGCCGACCCCCGTGATGGCCGCCGAGCCGGAATCGATCCCGGCCATGACCCTGATCCCGGCCACCCCGGTTCAGCCCCGGCCCTGACCGCCCCGGCTCCGGTTCCCCATTGCCAAGCCGCCGCCTGATTCGGGATGATGGCGCGGCGGGTGGGCCAGCGGTTCCTCCCCCTCCCGCGCCCCCAGCATGTCCGAGTACAGAGCAACCCACTTCACCGTGGAGCCCGTCGAGGGTGACGACCAGATCGCCGTGGTGATCCACGCCTCCGACGGCAACAAGTGGGAATATGGCATTCCCTACAGCCCCAGCACGGGGCGCTACACCTTCGAGGAACTCGACGTGATCGCGGCCGATTTCGGGGACGACTTCGCCGAGGAGCTCTCGGACAAGATCGCCGAAGTGGTCGAGTCAATCACGGGCGGCTGAGGATTCCACCTCGACCCCGCAGCCGTCCGCCAGGGCGCGCAGGGGCCCCGCCTCGCCTTCCGGCACCACGGCCAAGCCGTGGGTGATCCACGGGCGGGCACCGATGCAATCGCCATTGTCGACCTGCCATTGGGCCAAGGCCTGACAGGCGCGCCAATCGCCGGGATCGGTTTCCACGGCGCGGCGCCAGGCTTGCAGCGCGGGTCCCACCTCACCGGCCGCGTTCAGCGAGTCCCCCATTTGCCGCCAGGCGATCCCCATCTGCGGATCGAGGTCGAGGGCCTTCTGCAGGAACTCGCGGCGTTGGGCGCCTTCAAGGTTCTCGGCCTGTGCAGCTCCGAACCAGGCTTCGGCCGGCGGAGCGGGCGCCGCGAGCCGTTCCTTCCAGGCTTCGGCTTCGTGCACCGGAAGGCCTCGGTCGCGGGCGGTGATGGCGACCCGCTCCGCAAGCGAACCGTCTCCCGGGTCGATGCGCAGCGCGCGCAACAGGAGACCGATGCCCTTGGCGGCGCGCGGCGTATCGAGCAGCGATTCCCCATAGAGCAAAAGCGCCTCGCGATGATCCGGCGCAACCGCGAGCACCTCATTCAAGACACTGCCCGCGGCACGGACCTGCCCCGCTGCCAGGTGGGCACGCGCTTCGATCAAACGCGCCTCCTGGATTTGCTGCGCCGGAAGCTCTCCACCCCGCAGGATTTGGATGGCCGCCAGGGGTTGTCCGCCCGCCTGCAGGGCCTCGCCCAATCGGAACCGCGCTTCCGGATCCGCGCCGTTTGCGTTGTCGAGGCACAGGCTCCAAAGCTCCTGCGCCGCCGGCCAATTGCGGTCTTCGCTGGCCAGGACGGCCCCCCGGCGCACCGCCGGGTCCAGCCGCCGCGTGGTCACACACGCGCTTCCCAGCAGGAGCAGGGCCAGGCAAACCGAGACGTTCAGGGGCAATCGCACAGGCATACGCTAGCGGCTCGGAGCACCGCTGCAATCCGGGTTTCTGGATAGGACCTACCCAGCCGCCCCATGCTGTGGGAAACTGCGGGTCGACATGCATTCCCTGGAATCCCTGCAGAGCGAGCTGGACGGGCTGCGCAGCGCGGTGCGCGGCCTCTTGGCCCACCTGGACGCCCGGGTGGTCGGACACCCGGAGATCACCCGTCAGATTTTGGAGTGCCTAGCCGCCAGCGGCCACTGCCTCCTCGAAGGGGCCCCCGGACTGGGCAAAACCACCCTGGTGCGCACCTTGGCCCAGCGCGTGGATCTGGACTTCAACCGCGTGCAATTCACCCCGGACCTGATGCCCGGGGACATCATCGGCTCGCGCATCCTGAAGTTCGATGAGCGCGGCGCCCAGGGGCTGCAATACGAGCCCGGCCCGGTGCACACACAGATCCTGCTGGCCGACGAGATCAACCGCGCCACGCCGCGCACCCAGTCGGCGCTGCTCGAAGCGATGGAAGAGCGCCAAGTGACGGTCTTCGGCGAAACGCGCAAGCTGCCCGAGCCGTTCATGGTCGTCGCGACCCAGAACCCGATCGAGATGGAGGGCACCTTCCCCCTGCCCGAAGCGCAACTCGACCGTTTCCTGATCAAACTCGACCTGCCGCTGCCGACGCCGGAGCAACTCCAGCAATTGCTGCTGCATCCCGCGCACACGGGTGCTTCCAACGAAGACGCTCCGCGCGCCCTGCATCGCGCGGAGGTCCTACGCCTGCAATCCCTGGTGAAGCAGATCGCCGTCGGCGAAGACGTCGCTCAGTGGGTCGCGCGCATCGTGCATGCCTCCCACCCCACCAGCCCGCTCGCGGGTGCCAAGGTGCGCGCCCTCGTGCGCCACGGCAGCAGCCCCCGCGGCGGACTTGCCCTGCTCTCGATGGCCCGCGCCCGCGCCCTGCTCGCCGGCTCGCTGCACGTGCGCCGCGAGGACATCCAGAACCTCGCCCCCGCCTGCTTGCAGCACCGCATCCTGCTTAACTTCGAAGGGCAGGCCGATGCGAACAGCCTGCCCCAGATCCTCGACGAGTTGTTGCGCACAACCGCCTGAGCCTTCTTGGGCTACCCGGGAACTCCCCCGGCCAGCCCCTCAAATCAGAACGCCCAATTCAGGCCGATGCCGGCCCAGAGGTTGGTCGTGTTGATCGATACCGCGTCCAGCGCAGCATCGTCGGCAAAGATGTGCGAGAGGGCGACGAAGCCGACGGCGGTGGTGTTCTTGTTGAGCTGCTTCGAACCGCCGGTCTCGGCGGTCAGGTCGGCAAAACCCGTGCTGTCATCGCCGTAAAGGGACTTGTTCATGTTCTTGCTGGCGAGGCCGAGGGACACCTTCCACCAACCGGAGATCTCCTCCTTCCAGGGGAAGTAGCCGGTCAGCGCACCATTCAGGTACATGCCGTCCTTGTCGTCGAAGTCCCAGTAGAGGTTGACGGACGGCTCCATGTCGCGCCACTGCCACTTGGTGCCGGCGTAGACCTCGCGGGTCGAGCTGCCGACGCCGCCGCTGTAGCCATATTGAACCACGCCGACGTGCAGGTTCTCGAGGTAGCGGCCTTCCTGCGGCACCGTGTAGTCCGCGATCAAGCGCGATTCGTGCAGGTCGAGGATGTCGCCATCGCGGAACGCAGCGTCGCCGTTGCCCGCGGTCAGGTTCATGCTGCCCCAGGTGGTCAGTCGCAGGCGGTGATCGCCCTTGGCCTGGAAGTCAGTGGTGATCGAGCCCTGCGCGGTGGGACGCGCCGACATCGGCAGACCGCGCCAGATGTATTGGGTGACCGCCTGGCTCTGGGCCGAAACGCGCGGCGCTTCGGTCATGGTGCAGGAGGTGAGGGCGCAGAGCAGGGAAGTGAGAGCAAGGATGGATTTCATGGGGGAGTCTCCGGCCCGCATGATGGCAGCGCGGGGCCTATTTTCCATCGATTTCGGGGGTCTGGAGGCCCTTTCGTGGCTGCATCCTCAGAACGACACAGGGCAGACCTTGCGGCCTGCCCTGTGCGGTGGAGGAGGGAAACAGGAGTGTCGGGACTTATTCCATCAGCCTGCGCGCAAGGTCATCCATGTCGACGCTCTTGACGTCTTCCTTGCGGATCGAGCCCAAGGCCTGGAAGCGTGCCCGCTCGAGCTCGGTGCTCATCTCGGTCACGGCGCCTTTCGGCATCGGACGGGACTGCATTTCGCTGGCTTGGCGGACCACCGCGGCCAGGTTTTCCGGCAGGCCTTCCGGCAGCGTCTCGCGCCGCTCCAAGGCACGGCGGGCGCGGCGGCAGACCTCAAGGGTGCTGGCCAGGTTGGTTTGGATGCGGACCAGGCGCTCCATGTCGGGCTCGGGCCCGTTGAGCGAACGCTTGACCTTGGCGCTGGCAACCTCCAGCACGGCGATCAGGCAGTTGATCTTGCGCATCAGGCGCTCCCGGTACTCAGGAGACTCAAGGTCGGACTCGCGGAAGGATTCGTTTTGCTCGCTCATGGGTGTGACTCGCTGTGTTTCGTGCAGACAACCAAGAGTACCCCGCCCGGAGGGGATGCGACGGAAGTGCGGATTTGCCCCCGGATTTCCGGTGCGCGGGGTGCCCTTCCCGGAAGAAGTTTCCGAGTCCCCGTCCGGATGTGTTTCAAAATGCAGGCAGAATCGTGCCCCGGCCTGCGGTTTGTCCCCCGGTGAAACGCGGCGGGGGGGCGCCCATTGCCCGAATCGGGCGGACCGGCGGCGGTCTTTGGCGTAGGGAAGCCCTAGAAGCAGGAGCTGACGAAGTCCTGCATCCAGACCGAACCGAACTTGCCCTCGGCAATCAGTTCGAATCCGTTGACCGTACCCATCAGTACGGTGCGTTCGCCGTTCTCGTAGGAACCCAGGGTGCTCGCTTGGGCCACTCCGGCCAACTGCTCCGGCTCCCGGTGCATCAGGAATAGGCTTTCGACGCCGTCGCTGAAGACCATACGCACCCACGGAGTTTCGTCGGTGACGACTTTGGCGGCGGTGACCATCCGGTATCCGCGGGGCAGCAAGCCGGGCCGCAGCACATCGAAGCCAAGCTGGGCCTTCAGATCTTCGCCCACGTTCAGCGGCTGCTCGATCATCGGGCTCTGGTGCATCTCGACCGCGGGCTCGCCGTAGGTGAAGTTGGCGAACTCCATCATCGAAACGGTGTTGCCCGCCTCGTCGAGCTGGGTCCACGCCAAGACTACGCCGGTTTGCGGATCGACGTTGACCACGTAGTGCAGGCGATCGATGACGCCCGCGCCCGCATCCTTGCGCTGGATGTGCAGCTGGGTGCAGGGGATGCCTGCCGTCGCCACTCCCTGGTTCGAGAGCACACTGACGGTGTAGTTCAGCTGCAGGAGCTGAGCGTCCTGGACCTGGAAGCCGCGGTAGCGGTACTGGAATCCCTTGCCCTGTTCCTGGTCGGTCAGGAAGTCGTGGGCGTTGACGGCGCCGGAAAGAACCTCCCCGGGCTGCAGTTGGAATCCCCCAGCGCCATCGGCCGCCACCGATTCGGTGAAGGTGATCAGCCCGCTGGGCCCGGTGATCGAAACCACCCGGTTCCCCGAGTACGGCACGCCCCACGGGGCCCCGGCCATGCGGTTGATGACCGCAAGCAGGCTGCCGTCGAGGGTGGATCCCCCTTCCGCGCCCGAAAGGCCACCGCCAGCGGAAACCTGACCGCCGCAGCTCCACTGGGGCAGCGTGATGGCCAGCATCAGCAGGAAACCGAGCAAGCGCTTCAACGGGCGGTCCCCCCGTTGCGGATGGCGTCCGGGGCTGCGGGAAGCAGGCCGAACAGGGCGCCGCTGCGCTGGGCGAACGCGGCTTGGTCGGGGTGTGCCTGGCGCAGGCTGTCGAGGCTCTCGTGGCGCACGACCTGGATGGGGTTCGGGCGCGGGCCCTCACTGCCGCCGAAGAACGGCAGCAGAACCATCAGAAGGCTGGCGGTCAGCACCCAGGAGCCCCGGCGCAGCCAGGTCTTGCGGCGCCGCACGCGGCGTTCGGCGGCAACCTCTTGTTCGATGGCGCTCAGGCGCTGCTCGACGATCCGATCGAGGAAATCGGGGGCGGCCAGGTCCTCGGCCTCGCGCTCGAGTTCGGCGGCGATGGCGTCCATGTCGAGGACCCAGTCCTGCTCGGGCTCCGGGATCCGCGCGGGAGCAGGCTCGGCCGGGATGGCGGTGAGACCCTCGAACCAGGCATCCAGGGCCGGGGGAGCGGCCTTGTGGTCCAGGGTGCTCAGCAAGCCCTCGACCAGGGTCAGGCGGCGCAGACCATCCTCCTCCCAGGCCTCTTGGGCCGTATCCATAGACCCCTGGCCCAGGCGGGCAGGTTCATCGTCAGCGACTCGGTTGAGCCATCGGAGGATGAAATCGGGGGGGAGGAACATGGCTTGGGGAGGCTAGGCCCGGAAATGACGGTCAATCAGCGGGGAAAGTTCCCGATCCATCGCGGCATGTGCCCTGGAAAGTCTCGATTTCACCGTTCCGAGAGACACATCGAGGCTTTCCGCGATGCGTTCGTAGGGCAGACCCTCCACGTACCGCAGGACGATGACCGTCCGCAACTTGGGACTGAGTCTCAAAATCGCGGACTGAATTTCCTTCTCCAGCTCGCGGCGGGAGGCCACCGAGCCGGGGTGTTCGTGCCGGATGTCCTCGAATTGGGGACGTTCCTTCTCGACCGGACCGGACTGGAGGGTGTCGAGCGAGCTGGCCTTGCGGCTCGAGCTGCGGCGCTTGAGGTCGATGCTGGCATTGACCGCGACCCGGTAGACCCAGCTCGAGAACTTGGACTCGAAGCGGAAATCCTGCAGCCGCCGGAACACCTGGCTGAACGCCTCCTGCGACGCATCCAATGCATCGGTGGCGTTGCCCGTGATGCGGTAGCAGATGCTGTAGACGCGATCCTTGTACGCCTCATAGAGCGGCCGGAAGGATCCTTGGGCACCTTCGCCCAATGCCAGGACCCTTTGGCACTCCTGCACCAGACCCAGGTCCGGGTCCTGCTCTTTCTGTTTGCTGTCGATCAACGCAGTGGGAAGGGAAGGGGGCTTCCGGGTGGGCAGGGATCAGCCCCCGAGAAGGTTGCGGGGGTTCACCGTTTCAAAGGTGCTCCCCACCGAACCGGCGCATGCACCGGGCTCACAGAAGGCGGCCCACCCATCCTGGCAGTCCGCCGAAATCACTTCCTTGATGACCGTGGATCCGGAACCTGTGCCCACTTGTTCGGTGACTTGCACGCAAACCTGGCCAGGAACTCCGGGCGGGTTCGCGCCGGTCTCCGCACCAATGGGCGGGATCGGTTGATCGATGCGCGAACCGGACGGCAGGACCTGATTCACGTTACTGGGCGGAAGGGTCGATCCCGTTCGCGACCAGAATACGTTGTTCGTGGCCAAATCCCCCTCCAAACGGCAAGTTGCCGCCGTGGAGAATTGGCCCGTGGTCGGTTCGGCTACCGCGACAACCCAATGCACAACCTCGGGTACCTGCACCATGGCGGGTGACATCGGAATGCGCACGGTGCGCAGCAAGCCCCCACCGATCGGCTGGTAGTCGAACACCTCGGAGATCGAGAACACGCGCTCGGTATTGAGCCCCACGAAACCCGTGGGGGTGAGCATGGACATGGCGATGAACTTGTCGTCCAAGCTGCCGTCCGCGGAGTACAGCACCATCTCGATATGCGTGGCGTTGGCGCGGCCGTGCGCAACCAACCCCACCCCGAGGTTCTGGGTTCCGTCCGGGAAGTCGGTCGGGTTCACCGGGGAATGGTCGAGCGCCAGCTCCAGGGCGTCGTCCCAACCATCGCCGTCGCTATCGCGCAAGTACGGCGAAGTTCCGAAGGTGTACTCCTGCTCATCCGACAACCCATCCTGATCCGAATCCCCCACGACAGGCGTGGAGGCCTTCACCGTCTTCGATCCGGGCACGCCCTGTTGGGCTGCCAACACAATCAAAAGCGATGCACCAGCTCCGATCCAGGCGAGGCGGCCAGCGCCGGCCTGGGACCCACTGGTCCTCAGTGTTTCGGTTCTGTCTGGATTCAGCATGCAAAAGGTCGGGGGCAACGCCCCACTGCGCGGGAACCCGGGAGAGCTGGTGAGCTCCCGCAACAGAATTCAGCATCAGGGCAAACCCCGATTCCGTCAAGGCGGATTAATATGAGTCACGGGCGCGATCCCACAAGGGGGCGGGGCCTGCGCACGCCTGGCGGCCGCCGGAGGCAAAATCCCCGGCCTTGGTAAGTGGCGGGGCCCAGGATGATTCAGTAGCATCGGCGCCCCACAAACGGGCGCCCGTAGCTCAGCTGGATAGAGCGTTCGCCTCCGGAGCGAAAGGTCACAGGTTCAAATCCTGTCGGGCGTACCACTCCCCCCCTCTGGCCTCCCCTTCTGGCCCCTAGCGCCCCAGGGACCAGCCCTGGCTTTCCAGGAAAGGAAGGGCGGTGCGGGCGCCGAGGTCCATCCCGGCTCCGTTCCAGTGGGGGTCGAGGGCCCCCACGAAGACCCGGTGGCCGGCGTCCTTCAGGGTTCCGTAGAGGTTCAGCACCGGCACCCCGACCCGTTCGCAGATCCCCTGCCACTCGCTGGTAAGGCGTTCCGGCTGCCAGCCCGGGTACCGCCCGGGGTCTGGCCGCAACCAGTAGTCGGGATCGGCGTCGGGTGCCCCGGGCACCACCACCACCGCGAGCGGCACCCCCTGTTCGGCGCACAGATCCCGGATCCCGGCCAGGATCGCCTCGGCCAGCCGCAGCTTGTACTGGCTCGACGGCCACTCGGGATGGATCGCCACATCGGCGTCGTAGATGTCGCGCAAAAGCGCGTTGGCCACCGTGGAACCCGAGATGTGCGCCTCGTAGTCCTCCCGCTCCGCCCGCATGTAATCCGCGAGCAGGGTCTGATCGGGAGATTTGGGAACCTCGAGCGCCCGCCACTGATGCCAAGCAAGCCACAGGCGGGCCAGCCCCGACCGGCGCGATTCCTCCTGGCGCTGCAGGAACCACTCCCGGTCTTGCGGTCCGGGCGTCGCCTTCTGTCGGTGCAGTACCCCATCCGCGTCGAGCCGCATGAGATTGTTGCGCACCGGATCCCCGAAGTCGTTGACCGCGCAAATCACCAAAATGGCCGCCTCGGGCTTCCACTTGGGCAATAGCTGCTGCATGCGCATCCAGGTCTGGTCGGGTCCGTAGCCGGTGACACCAGCGCTGAGCACTTCCACGCGGTCATCGGTCAACGCCTGGAGCCGTGCGGGGAAGGTGCGCTCGTAGGGCTCGTTGTCCGCCATCACGAACGAATCCCCGAAGACGATCCAGCGCGGGCGTGGGTGCGCGGGATCGGGATCGGGGCTGCGCATGCCATCGGCGTGCAGTTGCACGACGATCTTGCCTCCGCCCACGTGCTCCTGCATGTACTGCACGTGGCCCGCGTAGGGTTTGGGGACGAACAGGAACTCGTCGTCGAGTACCAGGACCTGGCCGGCGGCGGGCCAGTGATTGCGGACCCAGTACTCGGCCACGCCGAGGGCTGCGGCCAAGGAGAGCACGACCAAGAGGACCCGGCCCCACCAAGGGGTGCGCTTGCGGGGCGATGTCTGCGCTGCGGCCGGGTTCATAGGCGGCAGTCTACCCCACCCGCGGCTTGACGCCGATGGTGCGACCCCCGACGATGCGGGCATGCGCCCGATCTGGTGGTTGGTTCCGATTGTCCTCGTCTCCGGCGGAATCCTGGCCTGGAACGCGGTGGATTCCGGCCCCGCGCTGGCTATCGACGAGGATCTTGCGCAACAGGCCGCACTCGACGGCAGCGGAGCGAGCGAGATCCGGCTGGCGGGGGAAGTCGATTGGCAACCCCGGACCCTGACGGCGGCGCGTGCGCTGCTCGGGGAATCGGAAATCCGCTCGGCGGCGAGGCGGTTAAACGGCTACCTCGCGCAACATCCCGAAGACGGCGCCGCGCACGTGCTGCTCGCCGAATGCCTGCGGCGCCAGGGGGATCTCGATCAGGCGGAAATCCACGCGACGAAGGGGGTCGAGCTGCTGCCGACGATGGGCCGGGCCCATTGGGTGCGGAGCATGGTGCTGCGGGGGCGGCTCGCTTCGGTGGCAGCCCAGGGCGGCATGGCGGTGATGGGAGCCATGGGTACCATCGGGCCGTACCGCGATGCGTTGCACACCGCGATTGCGCTCGATCCCGAGAATCTGGAGGCGCGCAAAGAGGAGGTGCTCTTCTATCTCGTCACGCCGATGATCGGGGACCCGGCCAAGGGGTTGGAGTTGGCGCGAGCAATGGAAGAGTTGCATCCCGTCGAGGGACCGCTCACCGTGGCTCGCGCGTTGTACTTCAACGGCGAAAAGGAGGCCGGTGTGCAGAAGGCGCGGGAACTCTGCGGGACATTCCCGGACGATCCCCTGCCGAAGTGGGTTCTGGCCTCCCTGGAGTACGACGCCAAGCGCTACGACGACGCCGATGCTTTGCTGGCCGAGGTGCTGGCCATGGGGCTAAAGGACGAGACGTACTATCAGGCCCTGTACCAGCGCATGCGGCTGCGCACCGAGCGTGACCTCGAGCCGCAGCAGGTGCTGGACTTCTGCGCGGAGTACGAAACCGCCGATCCGAAGTTCGAATGGGCGCCGCCGATGTATCAGGTGCTTTGCGAGCGGGGTTGCGCGCTTCAGGACCTCGGGCGTTTCGAGGAGGCGCGAGCGGCTTTGGAAGCGTGCCTCGCGGCGGAACCGGCATTCAAGCGAGCGAAGTTGACCCTGGCAGGGCTCGAATAGTGCCCAACGCGAAGCCGCCGGCCCCTCTGACGAAGGTCCGGCGGCTGTATGGAACGCGGGGCTCCCTACCAGGGATCGCCCAGGGCGCCGATAATCTTGTCGATGCGCTCGGCGAGGGCCTCATCGGGCTCGGTGGCGGTGCGCGCCATCGAGCAGAGGATCGCGGCCAGGTCCATCGAGCGCGGGCGCGAATTGGGGTTCACCTGGCTTTCTTCGACCGCCAGGCGATAGGTGGCAAGGGCACCGGAGCGGTCGCCAACGGCGACCTGCGCCTCCGCAACCGGAAGCAGGGACTCGGTGCGATAGATGTTGACGATGCCTTCGCGGCCTTTTTGGAACATCTCGAGCGCGGCCTTCAGCTCCGTGCTCGCCTGCTCCGACTTGCCGACTTCGAACGCCAGTCGGGCGGTCTCCGCCATTGCAGGCACGTGGTACCGCGGCTGCCAACTCATGCCGTCCATCATCGCGTACGCATCCCCCAGCAGACGCTCGGCGCCCTTCTGATCGTTGTGGGCCACCGCGCAGCGGGTCAATTCGCGCACGAGTTGCATGCGCACAAGCCCCGGCACGTGCAACCAGCAGGAGCGCATGGCCGCTTCGACCTCCGCGCGCAACTCGGCATCGGCGTAGTGCTCGCGGTAGAGCTCCAAGGCCGCGAACAGCCCGTTCTGCACCGATTCCAGGCTGCCGGTCGCCGGCAACTTGCGCACGTCGGCGAGGAAGGCCCGCACCTGCTCGGGTTTGAGGGTCAACGCTGCACCCGCCAGCACCGGCCCGGCCTCCGAAAGTTCCAGATCCGACGTGTCGGCGAGCACCGCTTGATTCGGCTCGATCATCATACGCACCTGGGCGACCTTGGCCCGGATCCGATCCCGACGCCAGCCCTCCACCGGCATCTCCGTGGTTCCCGCGGAGATTGTCTCAGCCTCGGTGCACAGGGCCTGCGCACGTTGTTCCTGGCCTTTGCCTTGGTAGCACTCCGCGAGGTGTGCGAGCACTAGGCCTTGCCGCCAGTTGCCGATCCTGCGCGCCAAAATCTCCGCCCGCTCGAGCTGACCCAGCTCCAGGCAAGTCAGTGCGATGACTTCCTCCGAACGCGACCGGTTCTTCAGATGCGGCACATCAGGCATGCCGGAAACGGCCTGCCAGGCCTGCTCCAGCAGCTTCACGCGGAACGCATCCAAAGGTGCATCCGGGGCCTGCGCCGCCTCGGAAACCGGGATTTCGGGGGGGACAACGTCGCCCTGGGGGGCGCACAGACTGGCGAGCACGGCCAGCAACAGAGACGGGGACAAGAGCATGGCGATTCCTTGGGTTGGGGCCCGGAATCTATGTGGGCAGTGTGAAGATCCTGTTTCCCGTGCCCCTCCAATCCGTAAAGATCGGTGGCCGAACCTGTGAGCGCACAAGCGCGTGGCCCAGACCGGGTCTGCAAGGGCTTCCCGGCGAATTCTGGCCCCCTATGCCAGCTCTTGGCAGGCGGAGGGGAGCAAGCCCCGCAGGGCTCGGAGCGAAGTTGGGGTTGAGCCCCCCCTCCCGGCGACTCCGTCGGACGCCTACGCGCCGTACGGAACCGCCCCTGCTCTTCCAGGGTGCACAGGCACGAGATGGGAGAGCAACGTCTCCGTGCACCGCCGCCACGTGTGTTCCAGCGCAAATGCCCTGCAGGCGGCCCGATCCACGGCCAGCGCCTGAATGCATGCAGAAGCCAGGTCTTCGGAAAGGACTCCCGGGCCATTTGGGCCGACCACGTCGATCGGACCCGTGACGGGAAAGGCTGCGACGGGAAGGCCGGAGGCCATCGCCTCGAGCATGACCAGTCCAAAGGTATCCGTTTGGCTTGGAAAGACGAACACGTCGGCCGAGGCGTAGTAGCGGGCCAACTCTTCGCCATGTCGGGTACCGGCGAACACCACGTTCGGATACCGCGCCTCAAGCGACTTGCGCGCGGGCCCGTCCCCCACTACCAGCTTGCTGCCGGGTAGTTCCAGGGAGAGGAAGGCCTCCAGGTTCTTCTCGGGGGCAACGCGCCCGACGGACAGGAAGACCGGTCTCGGGAGTTGCACAGCAGGCGTGAGGTCCGTGCGGAACAAACTCAGATCGACACCCCGATTCCAGAGTTGCACGTTCTCGAAACCACGTCGCTCCAAGTCGTGCTGAACCGTCTTCGTTGGCACGAGGACGTTTTTCGCAGGACTGTGGAAGTTCCGGATCCACCGATACGACCAGTCGATCGGCAAACCGATGCGTTGGTGGATGTATTCCGGAAACCGGGTATGGAACGAGGTCGTGAAGTGCCAACCCTCCTGGAGGCACAACTTGCGCCCGGCCTGCCCGAGCGGACCTTCCGTCGCTATGTGCACAGCGTCTGGCCCGAATTCACGGACGATTCGCCGAAGGCGTCGACCTGGCATCAACGCCAGTCGGATCTCTGGATACGTCGGACAAGCCATCGTCCGAAACTGGTCCGGATGCACAACAAGAACCTCGTGCCCCATGGATTCGAGTTCTTCGCAAATGGTCCCCCATGTCCGGACGACCCCATTTACCTGCGGATGCCAGGCATCGGAAATCAGCGCCAACTTCATACCGCCACCTCCGAGGCACGCTGGCTTCGGGCAGGCCGAGAGTTGGAATCGGTTCTGAAGTACCCAGGATCCTGCTTCTTTCGGGGCCAATCCACGATTTCCAGCTCCCCCATGCGGGTCTCCACGAGGGCGGTGCAACTCTCCACCCAATCGCCATCGTTGGCGTAGATCCGGCCCCGTTCCTCGCGAAGTTCGGCCTTATGGATATGGCCGCAGACAACCCCGTGCATGCCGTGTCGTTCGGCATGGTCCAGCACGGCGGATCCGAAATGGTCTACGTACTTGACCGCCTCCTTGACCTTGCCTTTCAACCACGCGGAAAGCGACCAGTAGGGCAACCCAAGCCGTCGCCGCACGAAGGCCAGACCGTCGTTGATCCAAAGGGCTACCCGGTAGGCCTGATCTCCCAGCAAGGCCAGCCACTTGGCATTGCGAATGACCGTATCGAAGCGATCCCCATGCAGAACCAGGAGCTTGCGCCCATCGAGCATGGTGTGCACGGCTTCCGCGACAACGCGAATCCCCCCCAGCGTCAATCCCAGATAGCTTCGGAGGAACTCGTCGTGGTTTCCGCACACATAGACCACTTCCGTCCCCGCCTGATCCTTGCGAAGAATCTCGGAAACCACCTGATTGTGGCTTTCATTCCAATACCACCCCTTCCGGAGGACCCAACCATCGATGATATCCCCCACTAGGTAGAGGCGTTCACATTCGTGCGCCTCCAAGAACTCAAGCAACTGCTCGGTCTTGGCGCCTTTGGTACCAAGGTGTAGATCCGATATCCAAATCGACCGCACCTTGCGGACCGGAGCCCGACGGTGTACCGAGCGCGGCGCAGAAGCGAGTGGCGCCATGTGCGCCACGAGCGAACGGGAAGTCGATTTGCGTTGAGGTGTGGGAAGGTAGCTGCGCATGGCCGGAAAACTGGGGGCATCGAAGTTCTCCAGTTTTCTCGGCGAGAATTGTCAAGGCGCGATTCGATCCCAGTGCAAGGTCCGATGCCCCTGTGCATAGATTCGCTTCGCGCAGGTACAAGATTCCGTAATCCGCCCCTGCAGAGCTCCACCCACGATTGCGCCGCTCCCACTATGGGATCGGCCGTAGCCAATCCACGTCAGAATCGTCCCACGCTCCCCCCACGGTGATGGCCTGAAGGTCCGAGCCATCGATGGCCATCGACGCAAGGGTGAATCCATGACCAGCCCCGAACCCAAACCTGTGGAAGTAGAAGCGGGTACTGTCTTCGCTCCACCGCGGTAGGGTGTTGATGTGGCCATCGTCGAGAACGGTCTGCACCGGTCCGCCGAGTGGATCCACGGTTCGGATGCCCCAACGGCCCACCCCCAACCAGGTGGGATCCACGGCCGTCTCGAAGGCAACGAGGGTTCCCGAAGGAGACCAGTAGGGGTCGTGATCGCGTAGGGAATCATTGGTCAGCCGCACTTCATTCGATCCATCGGCATTGCTGACGAAGATTTCGAGCTGGGCAAGGTCAGTGCCAACGGCCCCGACGGGAAAGGCGGTTTAGACAATCTGACTGCCATCTGGGGACCAGGACGGATCAAGGAAGATGCCGTCCCTGGTCGTAATCTGCTGCGGCGACGAGCCCTCTGGGCCGGTGACGAACAGGTGCCAGCGACCGGTGCTCGCCAACTGGGCGGCCATCACTAGGCGCTGGCTGTCCGGCGCCCAATCGGCCACCCCCTGGGCAATCCAGCCCCCAGTGTCCTTTGGGATGCGCTCGACAAGAACGTTGGTGTTGAGGTCCAGCGACCACAAGGCAGCGTTGTCGTAGTTGTTGTTCGCGCCACCGCTCGGCGGACGGTCGGTCACCAAGCTGCGATAGAACAGGAGCGTTCGTCCGTCGGGCGATTGCCGGGGCCACCAGGAATCGAACATCGGATCCGAGGTCAGCGCAGTCGTCACTCCATTCGCGAGGTGGTAGATCTCGAAGTTTCCGCCACGGTCGGAACAGAAAACCACTCCTCCCTGCAGTGGGCTCGGTGCAGGATCGTCACTCGACGCCGCACAAGAAGGTAGGCCAGCGATGAGGACCCCCAAGAAACGGCGGAGCGGAAGAATGGGCATGGGAATAAAGTAGCTCTGCCAGTCCTGACACCATCCGGCATAGACAAAAAAAGGCCGGGCAAGCCAATCGACTTGCCCGGCCAGGGAATCGCGTAGCGATCCCAACCCTATCTCAGAAGGTCACGGCAAGACCGGTCGACAGGTTCGACGCGCCGGCCATGACGGGGGTGTCGCGGTGCCACATCTGGAAGTACCAGGTGTCGCCGGCCATGATGGCCGGGCTGCCGAGCGGGGCGATCGGGACGTTCGTCGGAACGTCGAAGCCGTAGCCGGTGGCGGAGGTGCCGACCAGGTTCTTGAACACGCCAGCGCCGTCGAAGAGGCCCAGGGAGTTCAGGTTGCCGGCGACGTTGTAGCGACCGAAGACCAGGCCCGGGGCGCCGGCAAGGCACAGCAGGCCCTGGCTGACGGTCAGCGGGGTGGCGTCGTTGGCGCCGTTGCCGACGAGCAGGTAACCGAACTCGTTGGCCGGGCCGTTGGTGGCGTCGATGTGCAGATCCGAGCCGGTGCCGGTACCGAAGTAGCCGGTAAGGGTGGTCGGAGCGCCCGTCGAGTTGTTGGTGGCCGCCGCGCAGAACACGGTGCCCACGTTGTTGTCAGAGGTGAAGCCGTAGGCGTCCGCCGCGGTCCAGCCCGCGATCCAGTTCTGGCCGGGGGCGAAAGCGCCACGGTAGCCCGCGGCGGTGAAGAAGCCGTCCGCCGGGGCCGCGCCGACGCTGGTCAGCGCTTCGTTGGCCGGACGGGGATCCAGGAAGGTGACGGGCAGCATGGTCTTGCCACCGCGCACGACCGGAGCGCCGCGCACGATGCTGGTGACCGGGGAGTCGACGTCGTCGAAGCCCGGGATCAGCACGTTGTTGTTGGCCGCATCAAACACGTTCCGGTTGTTGGCCTCGGTGTAGGCGCTGGAAGCCAGGTTCCGGAAGAACACGCTGTCCGTGATGGAGCTGAGCTTGCCGGAGGTCTGGGACTGGTAGAACGCGCTGGGGTTCGCCGGTGCGTTCACGGTCGAGAAGACGCTGTAGTCGGTGGTCCAGGTGTCGGCCCAGGACAGGGTGCCGTTGTGGCCGTAACCGGAAGCACCGTCACCGTCGACGTTGTCGAAGCGCACGACGTTCTCGCCGCAGTCCATGAAGATGCAGTTGCGGTACTGGACGCGGGCGTTGTCGCGCCACGCGGTCAGGCCGTCACCGTCGACCGGCTGGCCGATCACGGTGCAGTTGTAGATGGCGGCGGTGGTCACCGGCTGCCAGTCGGAATCTTCGGCACCGTCGGTTTCGAAGCAGTTGTCACCCACGCCGGAGCCCTGGGAGGCGTTCAGGGAGTACCCCTGGACCACCAGGCCGAATTGGGCCTTGCCGCGCCAGCCCTGGTCGACGTCGAAGGAGTCGTCGCCGATGTTCCAGATGCTGAAGTTCTTGATCTGCACGGTACCGCCCCAGATCTCCATGCCGTCATCCACGTTGTTCATGATTTCGACGTGGTGGATGTCGGTGCCGCGGCCAAGGGCGCCCAGGGACAGACCGTTGAGCTCGTTGGCCAGACCGACCACGCGGCCGCCGTAACGCAGCGACAGGTACTGGATGGTACCGGCGTCGTAGTCGTCGTTGCCGCCGCCGTACTGGATGCGGGTGTCGCCCGGGAACTGGGCAATCAGGCCTTCCATGTTGTCGTAGTTGCTCGCGCTCGGGACCGGGCTGTTGATCGGCACGCCGGGAGCAGACTCGATGTTGTAGGAGGAGATGTAGGCATCGCCCATGAGGGTCAGGTTGCCCCACTCGTTGGCGGCTTCGCGCCAGGTGCCGGTGGCCGGGTTGCCGCCGGTCGGGTGACTGCCGTCCGCGGTCCAGGTGGCCACGTCGGCTTTGGAGGTCATGATGACCGGCTTGCCCGGGGTGCCCAGAACGTGGATCTGGCCACCGTTGGTGACCGCGAGGCTGCCGCCGCCGTTGGCGGTGACGTCGCTGGCGATGACGGTACCGGCCTCGATGGTGAGGGTGGCGCCCGGCATCACGTAGATCTGGCTCTGCAGGTTGTAGGTGTTGTTCGCGGTCCAGGTGGTGGAGGTGGTGATGTCACCGGTCACCAGGATCTCGGAGGCGTTCGCCATACCGGCCAGGGCGCCGGCGCAGACGAGGGAGGTCAGGAGATTCTTCACGGGTGGAAGGATGGAGTGTTGTGGGTCGGGTATCCGGCGGCCTTGGGAGCAGGTCTCCCGGGGAGAACCATCCGAACGGGCGGCAAGGTAGGGACGCCCCGTTGGGTTTCTGTGAAGACGCATTCAAAATTGAGCGGTGTCCCAACGTCCGATTGCGTGCGTTTATGAAGACGCGATCAAAGGCGGATCAAGCCCGATGGCGCGCCGGGCCCAAAACGCAAGAAACCCGGGCCTGCCGCAGCAGATCCGGGTTTCGTCGATCCCTTGGTGTCTCGCTCAGCGGGTGGGCAGCAGCGAAGTCTGGTCGTTGCTGACCGGCTTCTTCGGTTGCCACCTCTGCACTTCGCGCTCCGCCTGCTGGCGCTCGCTCGAGCTCATCTTGCGGTTGATGCGGTTCAAGTCACGGTCCGCATCTTGGCTGCCCTGCTGTTGCGCCAGGCGGTACCACTTGTACGCGTCGATCGGGTTCTGGTGCACGCCGCGGCCGTGCTCGTAGAGCAGCCCCATCTTGGCCTGCGCCTTGCAGAATCCGGCGTTTGCGGCCGTTTCCATCCAGTTCGCCGATTGCTTGTAGTCGCGGGTAACGCCGCGGCCGGAAGCATACAGCAACGCCAGGTTGTACTGCGCCATGGTGAATCCACCCGTGGCCGCACGCAACAGGTACCGCGCGCCCTGGACTTCATCCACCGGCACGCCTTCGCCTTCCAAGTACTTCAGACCCAGGTTGCAGGCTGCCGCCGCAAAGCCACTGTCGGCCGCCTTGCGCAGCCAAAGCAGCGATTGCTGTTCGTCATGCGGCGTACCCGTGCCGGTCTCGAACATCCAACCCAGCAGGAACTGAGCTTCCTGGATGTCTTGGCTCGCCGCCAGGCGCTCGTACTCGAACGCCATGTGCGCATCCTGTTCGACGCCATCGCCACGGAAGTACATCAGGCCGAGGCGGTGTTGCGCGTTCGCCATGCCGTTGTCCGCCGCGATCCCGTACCAGTGCGCCGCCGACTCCTTGTCCACGTCCACGCCGATGCCTTCGTAGTAGATCGAACCCAACATCCATTGGGCTTTGACCTCCCCGTTCTCCGCCGCATCCTGCAGCAGGCCCTGCGCCATCGACAGATCGCGGCTCACGGACTGGCCCAGCAGGTACATCACGCCGAGGTTGCTCGACGCCGGCGCAAAGCCCTGATCAGCGGACTTGCGGTACCACTGCGCCGCCTGGTCGTAACTCTGCTGCACGCCCCAGCCCTCGTAGTAGAGCATGCCGAGGTTGTTCTGGGCGGCGGGGTGGCCTTGGCCAGCGGCTTGGATGTACCACTCGGCGGCTTGGGCCAAGTCGCGCGGCACACCGCGGCCTTCTTCATACATCAGGCCCATCAGGTACTGGGCTTCCGCGTCGCCCTTCTGGGCGGCCGGGCTCCACGCCTCGACGGCGGTCTGGTAGTCGCCGCTCTCGAAGGCGCTCAAGCCACCTTGGGTGGTGGAGGTGCAGGCGGAAAGGGTGCAGGCACAGCCGGCGGCCAAAGCCAACTGGGGCAGGGATTGACGGAAGAAGGGGATCATGGGGCTCGCTATCGGAGCCCAGGAAAAGCGCAATTGAGGCGAACCGGATCAATTTTGCAGGCTTCACATAGGTGGAAATGAATGCGGGCCGCGTCCCGCTATGGGAGGCGGCCCGCGGGCAGGCGAAGGAGTTCAGGAACCCCGTTTTGAGAGTCTCTCGACCGATTCGATGTAGGCTTCGAGGCGAGCGCTCGGCTTCTCCTTGAGGCCCGCCTTCAAGAGCGGCAGGGCCTCGGCATAGCGGTTTTCGCGCACCAGGGCCTGACCCTGGGCGATCTGGGCTTCGGCTTCGAACCCTTCGATCTGCGCCGCCCGTTGGAAGTAGAAGAGGGCCTGGTCCAGATCCCCCTGGCGGTGTTTGTACTGGGCGAGTTGGATCAGCGTGCGACCGTCCATCGGATCCAGGCGCAGGGACTCTTCCAACAAACGGGCCTCCTCGTCGGCGTCTCCTTCTTGGACGGCGATCGCGGCACGCAAACGCAGCACTTCCTTCTGGGAGCGGGCGCTCAGGCTGCCCGCCGGAAGGGACGTGAGGCCGTTCAGCAACGGCTGTACCTCAGCCACGGCTCCCTGCCCCATCAGATACTGCGCCCCGCGCAGGGCGCGCGCCTCGCTGGCGGCCGGATCGGCCTTCAGCGCGCGCAGGTAGGCTTCGCCGGCCAAGTCGAACAGACCTTCGCGGGCGTAGATGTCGGCCAAGGAGCTGAGGCTCGCCGCGTTGGCGCCACCGAGTCGTTCGACCATCTCGAAGTTCTTCGCGGCTTCGACGCCTTGACCGCTGCGGGCATAGGCCTCGCCCTGCATCAACCACAGCTCGGAGCGATCCGGGCTCTTCTGCAGCAGGTTGTTGCACAGGCTGATCGCCGCGGGGTACTGCCCCTGCTCGAACAGACTGCGGGTCAATCCCAGCTGCCAATCGGTGTTCTCGGGGTCGAGCAGGACCGCCATGCGGTAGGCGCTTTCAGCGGCGAGGTGCTGCCCGAGGTTCGCCTTGCAGTATCCGAGCATGCCGTAGAGCTGGCCGGTCGCGCCGCCGAGCTCGAGCATCTTCGTCAATGCCTTCGACGCCTCCGCGTAGTTGCCGCGCTGCAATTCCAGGGTTCCGAGGAATTGCCAGGCCTGCTGATAGCGGGGGAACTTGGCGATGGCGACCTGGTAGGCGGGCGCCGCCTGGTCGAGATCTCCGCGCTGGAAGTACAGGTTGCCGAGGAACAGGTCCAGGGCCGCCGTGCTGGTGTCGGTGCGGCTCTTCTCAAGCAGACCGATCGCCTTGTCGAACTTCTCGTCGGCGACGAAGTCGCGGAAGTCGGCGAGTACTTCCATCTCCTCGGGCGCAACTGCGGGGGTCAGCTCAGAGCGCGAAAGGTAGCCCTGGGTGAACAGAGACTGGAACTCCGGGCTGCGCCAGACCTCCAGCTGCTCGGGGTTCTTGGGCCACGCCTTGCCTTCGGGCGCGGCGACGCTGGCTTCCGCCGCGGCCACTTCCTCGCGCAGCTCCTGGATCACTTCCGTCGGCACCGCCTGTTCCAGGGGTTCCTGGGCTTCGGGCTCGGCAATGGGTTCGGGCTCGGGATCCGGCTCGCCACCGAGGGCGCGGCGATAGCGCGCTTCGATGGCCGCCGTATCGAGTTCTTCCTGCGAAGGCGCCGACGCCTCGGACGTCATGGTTTCAGGCTCGCCCGGGGCAGCGGTCTGCAGGAGCGGCGAAGCCTCCTGCGGCGCGGGTTCGGCCGGTTGCACTTGCACACAGGCGGCCAACAAGGCGAGCGAGCCGATGGACAGGATTCGGGGGGACGACATGGCGGGGCGGGGTTGGGGATCGGACGGACGCTTCAGGACTTCGGGAACTTGATGGGCACGCGCATGCGGAAGCTCACGGGCTTGCCGCTGCGTTTGCCCGGCTCAAAGCGCCACTTGGACACGGCCTTGAGGGCGGCCCGGTCGAGCGCGGGGTTGACGGAGTTTTGGACCTTGGGGTCCTTGACGTTGCCATCCCGGTCGACGATGAACAGGATGTAGACGGTTGCAGGGGTGTACTTGCGTTCCTTCGCGGTCAGCACCGGCGGCGCCTGATACAGGGCACGCGGCGGCTGATCCAGGTCGGCCATCGAGAACAGCGCATCCACGTCGTTCTCTTCGCTCGCCTCCCCCACCTTCCAATCGAAGTTCGGAGTGGCGAAGGCTCCACCGCTTCCTCCACCGACATCCATCTCGAGCGAGCTGAGATCCGGCGGCGGAGCGTTGTCGAGTTCGGGCGGCTGTTCCGGTTGCTCCTCCGGTTCCGGTTCGGGTTCCGGCTCGTCCTGGGGCGGCGGCGGAGGCGGCGGCAGGACGGTGGAATCCACCGCCTGCACGATCGTGTCGGGGCGCGAACCTCCGGCGATCGCCTGCAGCACAGGCAATACGAGGAAGCAGCTCAGAGTCACGCCGCAGGCGGCCAGGGTCGAGCCCAACCCGCGCAGGGAGTTCTTGGCGATTCGGGACCACATGGCGCGGTTCTCAGCCCTGGGCCTGACGCGTGGCCAGGCTGACTTTTTCGGCACCGGCCAACTTGGCGGCGTCCATGACCTTCGCGAACAGTCCCAGCGGCGCGTTGGTATCGCCCTGGATAATGACCGGCAGCTCTTCCTTGGCCAGCAGGCGCTTGATCGTGGCGCCGACACCAGCCAAGCCGATGTCGCGGCCGCCGTAGACCACTTCGCCTTTGGCCGTGATCGCGATCAAGATGCTGGACTTCTCGAGTTGCACCGACGATGCGGCCTGCGGCCGGTCGACTTCCACGCCAGTCTCTTCAACGAACACGGTGGTCACGATGAAGAAGATCAGCAGGATGAAGACGCAGTCGATGAGCGGCGACATGTCGATGCCGGGCTCTTGTTCTTCCTCTTGGCTTTCGCGGAATCGTCCCATGGTTTCAGCGGGCGTGGGTCGGGGCCTGTTTCAGGCGGATGCGTAGGGCACGGGCGATTTCGGCCTGGGCCTGGCGGGTGACGGTTTCCTTCTGGCGGGCGTCGATCTGGCGGTACAGCGCCTGCATCGACACGGTTTCCAGGTGGGTCAGGAAGGCCTTGTAGCGATTCAGCTTGCGGGCCAGGATCCACTGGAAGAACAGACCGGGCAAGGCAATGACCAGCCCAGTCTCGGTGGTGATCAGCGCCTCGCTGATGCCGGTAGCGATCTTGTCGAGGGTCTGGTCGCCCCCGGAGCCAGCCGACAGGGCGCTGAAGGTGGTGAGCATGCCAGTCACCGTGCCGAGCAAACCCACGAGGGGCGCCGCACTGACGCAGACCTTCATCACCTTCAGATCCCGATCGAACGGCCCGATCTCTTTGAGCTGCAGCTCGTGGAAGCGCCCCGCCGTCTCCTTCACATCCTCGGTATCTCCCGATGTGGCGAAGTCGAGCAGGTCACCAATGGTGCCCATGCGCTCGGTGGGTCGCAGCACCCAACGACGCCAGGTATCTTCCGGCACCGAGGTGAAGCGTTTGCCACGCAAGCGGGCGAGCACGTGGAAGCCGACGGCGAACAGCACCAGGGCCACGGTGGCCAGGGCGAACATAGCCCAACCACCCTTCTCCCAGATCTCCAATGCCTGGCGGGTCTGGTCGCGCAGAAGCTCCCAGAAGCGGCTCAGGTGATCTCCAAGGGGGCCGAACATGATCAGGCTTTGGTGGAAGAAGGCGTGCCGTCGTTGCGCGCGCTGCCGCCGGCCATCGGGCCGAGCAGTTCGCCCAGAATCTCACGGATCTCGGCCCGCACGGCTTCGCGCGGGATCGAGTACTCGCTCAGGGTCTCCCCTTCCGCCGTGGTCACGCGCTGCGGACGGGCGTTGCGGGTCATCGCGAGCTGGTTCGAGAAGGCCACGGCAGTGGTCTCCATGGAACTCGCGATGCTGCGCGCCTTACGCGACAGGAACGCGTGCAGCAGCAGCGAGGGAATGGCGACGATCAGGCCGTACTTGGTCGTAATCAGCGCTTCCGAGATACCACCGGAGAGGGTCTTCACGTCGCCCGAACCGAACACGGTGATCAGTTCGAAGGTCCGGATGATGCCGGTCACGGTGCCGAGCAGGCCGAGCAACGGGGCCGAAGCCGCGCAGATCGCCACGAAGGGCAACAGGCTCTGCAGCTTCATGCGTTCGGTCATCACGCGTTCGTACATGACCTCCTCGACGAGCTCCGCCGGTTGGTCCATGTGGTCGATGCCGGCGAGCAGCATGGCGCCGCTGGGGCCGCCGATCGAACGCGCGGTGGCGATCGCGTCGTCGCGTTTGCCCTGCTCAACCGCGTCGAGCAGTGCACGCACCTTGCGCTGGCTGGGCTTGCGCACGAGCGACAGCCGCAGCCACTTGTAGAGGCACACGAGCAGAGCCAGGCTCGCCATGATGAAGATCGGGATCATCACCGTGCCGCCCTTCTCGACCTCGTCCCAGAGGGTGACCTGGGTGGCCTGCACCTTGTGGGCGTTGCCGAGGGTGGTGTCGAAGGGCACGGTGCCGCCGCCGGAGGCGATGACCCCTTCCGCTTCGCCCTTGAGTTTCGGATCGGTGAACGCGATCAGCGCGGGTTCGAGGGAACCCAGGCGCTCTTCGACCCAACCGGTCTCGAGGTTCTTGTCGTCGGTGAACAGCACGCCCGGGCCGACTTGCAGGAAGGTGCCGTCCCAGACCACGCCCGCTTCGCTGACCGCCGAGCCGCGATACTTCTCGCCGTCGGCAGCGTCCTCGAGGCGCGTCAGCGAGGCGGTGACCACCTCGTTGTGGGCCTGGATGACACCGAGCGGGGTCAGATTGGCGTTTTCGGGCGCCATTTTCGCGGTATCGAGCAGATCCTCGTAACGGTGCAGCTCTGCGATGTGCAACCGGGACTCGAAGGTCTCCGCGTATTGCATGAGCTGGCTGGTGAGGTAGCTGACCTCCTCCTGGCGCTGCTTGTTATCCTGCTGCTGCTTGGCGAGCTGCAGGGTCGCGCTGGTCAGGCTTCGGCTGGCGTCCTCGTGTTCGGCCCGCAGTTGCAGTACCTCGTTCTGCAGCTCGCGCAGGGCCTCGTTCATGGGCAACTGCTCTTTGGCGATGCGCTCGCGCAAGGTAGCGAGTTCCACCAGGCTTTGATCGAGTTCGCTGCGCACGGAGGTGCGGGCGTCGAGGAAGTGGCGGGGTTCCTGGGCGGAAGCCGGGGCCGCGAGGACCGCGGCAAGAAACAGCAGGGATTTCATCGGGGTATTCATGGCTGGATCTCCGATCACTGCTTGCCGAGGGGCAGGGAGACGTAGGTGGCGGGGGCTTCGTTGGCCTGCACCGCGATCGCCTGTTGGATGGCGGCGGCCGCATCGTTGCGCGGGTGCCAGGACCAGCCGGCATCCCCGGGGGCGCCGACGGCGGCGGCATCGCCGGATTGGGTCACGTAGTAGCCTTGGCTGATGCCCAGGTAGAGGGTGCGCACCTCGGCTTTAACACCGCTGGGAAGCTGCACGATCTCGCTGCTGACGGTGACGTCGTTCTGGAACTTGCTGATCTGGCTCAGCAGGAAGAGCACGGTGATGGCGCGCTTCGAACGGTCGATGCTGACCTCAGCGCCTTCTTTGGGCAGGCTCTGGGCCAAACCGCGCAGATCTTCCTGCAGCGGGCCCGGGAGGCGCGGCAGAAGGTTGCGCAGGCGGCTTTCCCAGGTCGCGAGCTGCTCGTCCATGGCATCCCCCACCGCGGTGGCTTCAGCCGATTGGGACTTGAGCTCCTCGACCTGCGTAAGCGTCTGCTCCATCTCGGCCTGCTTGTCCTTGATGTTCTGCCGCAGCGTCTGCATCTCCTTTTGCGCCAGGCGAATCTGGTCGCGCAGCAGCTCCTTGCCGGTGATCCAATCGCGGTTTTCCGCCGAGATCAGCCTCCGGGTCTCGTAGAGCTGCTCGAGCGATTCGCGCGCTTCTTCAAGGGCAACGCTGTCGGTCTCCTGGGGCGTGTTCCAGGCGACCAAGGCCATCGGGGCGCCGAGAATGCCGATCAAGGCCAAGATCGGCAGGGCACGCTGGGTTTTGGGTTTGGGAGCACGCATGGCTTAGAACTGGAAGCTGGCAGTCAGGGACAGGGAGTAGTCGATGCCCTTGGTGTAAGAGGTGTGCACCACGTCCGGACCGGTGTAGTCCGAGCGGTAGACCTCCTGGATCAGAGGGTTGGTCAGGTTTTTGGCCTGGAACTTGAGCTTCCAGATCTTGGAAAGCTTCTGGCTCCAGGTGAAGTTGAGCGTGTCGTACTCGGTGGCGTACACGCTCGGCACGAAGTTGCCGTCGCGAATGCCTGCGCCCGTTTCGAGGGTGTCCCCCTGCACGGTGTAGAACAGGCCGAGTTTGGTGTTGCCGTCGTCCGAGTCGTAGGTCAGGAACAGGTTGAAGAGGTTCTCCGGTGCCTTGACCATGTCGCGTTTGGTGATCGGCGTTCCCAGATTGTCGAACGCGCTGATCTCACCCGGGGTCAGTTCCACTTCGGAGCTGATCCAGGTGGCGTTGGCGCCAACGCTCATCCCTTCGAGGGCGGGGGTGTAGAGCCCCAAGTCCTGGCGCACTTCGAATTCGAGGCCGGAGAGGCGCCCCGAGGGATAGTTCAGCGGCGTCGTAAACGAGAAGGTCGAACCGGTTTTGACGTATTCGATCGGATCTTCGATGCGCTTGTCGAACACCGAGACCGACAGGAAACTGCCCGCCTGGGGCTGGTAGTCCAAACGCAGGTCGTAGTTGTCGAGCCCCGACATCTTCAGGTCGGGGTTGCCGATGAACACCGGGCCGCCGAGGTATTCCTGCTGCTGGATCGGGGTCAGTTCCTTGAAGGTCTGGTGCGCGACGGTCTGGCTGAACGCCAGGCGCAGAGTCAGCGCATCGGACAGCTCGTGAACCAGCGCCAAAGCCGGCAGCACATCGTCCTGGGCGAAATCCACGTTGCCATCGCCGGGGGACAGGGCCACCGGGCCCGTGGAACCCGGCGGATACCAAACCGCATCGGCTTCCGGATCGTTGACCGTCGAGATCTCCGTCGATTCGAAGCGCACGCCCGCGATCCACGTGGTGCGGTCGCTGGTGGGCAGATCGACCATGGCATAGGTCGCGTCGAGGTTCTGCTTGCCGGTGTAGTCCACGTCGACGGTGGCGGCGTCGATCGGGTGACCCTCGCCCTCCCACACATCGGTCCAGTAGTCGTCCCAGCCCAGGGTGCCGCTGCTGCCCTGATCGCCGAAGTTACTGAACGAGTCCTGGTTGAACGTCCGGTCGATCGAATCGGAGAACACCCCGGCCTTGAAGTAGCCGTCGTCCTGATGTTTCGTCGCGAAGGGGAACTTCAGATCGAGGATGTACTGGTCCGAATCCTCGGAGACTTCCTTCCAGATGCGCTGGAAGTTGCCCATGTTGAAGTTCGCCGCCGGGTTCAAGGGCCGGTAGAACGGATCGGTGGTGAAGGGCGGCAGGAACGGCGGCGCGCCGGGGTTGTACGAGGCCGCGAACCACTGGCTGGCGAATTGGCGCTTGTCCGGCTGGGACTGGTCCGCGGTGCTGACGGCCAAGGTCCAATCGAATTCCGGGCGCAACCACGCGAATCCCTCACCGGGGTTCTTGGTTCCAAAGGGCAGGGTGTGCTTGCCCGCCAATTGCATCGAACTCGCCGTGCGCTCGGTGTAGATCAGCGACTGGCTGCGCAACCACGGCGCGGCATCGGTGGTGCCGGAGATGTTGCCGGGCGCGGTCGGATCGTCGGGGGTGTAGCCCGGGAAGTAGGATTCCTTGCCGCGCGTGTCCTCGGCCAAGATCGTCTTGTCCTCGGCTTCGTGGCTATAGAAATAGCTGAGGTTGACGGCATGGTTCTCGGTTTCCACACCGATGGTACTCAGGCCCCCCCACTGCACCGACTCGCTCGAACGGGTGATGTCATAGAGCGCCGTCTTGAAGTCGGAGGACTGGGGATCGGGCCCCGCGGAACCCTGTCGGGTCTCCGGAGTCAAACCGTCGGCCGGGTCCTCCACCCAATAGGAGTCCTCGCGCTCGTTGTCCCGATACGCGCTGTCGCGCTCGTAGAAGAAACTGAGGAAGCCCCCCAGGAATACGTCCTTTTCGTACTCCCAGCGATCCCCGAACGCGCCCGAGATCTTGTAGTCGGTGGGCGCCCCCACCGGCTTGGTGCCCACGGCCCCCGTCCAGGGACCGCCGAGGCTGTCGAGCTGCATCTCGCGGTCGTCGCCGCCATCGCCCCAGGTATTCACGCCGCCCCCGTCATAGGAGCGGAACAGACTGTTGTTGGTGACCTGGGTGTTGTAGCCGAGTTGCAGGCTCACATCGAGCACCGGATCGGCGGGCACCCCTTTGGTCTCGACGTTCACCGCGCCACCCGAGGCATCGCCCTGCTGGTCCGGCGTGAAGGTCTTGCTCACCTGGATCGAGCCGACGATCGCGGCCGGGAACAAGTCCAAGTCCACACTGCGCTTGTCTTCGTTGGCGGAAGGCAGGCGCACGCCGTTCATCTGGCTGCTGACGTACCGGTCGGGCAGACCGCGGATGACCGCCGACTTGCCGTCCGCCACGGTGGTTCCGGACACGTTGCGCAGGGCCTGGGCCACATCGCTGAAGCCCCCGCGGCTCATCATGTCCGAGCCGATGGTGTCCATCAGCGAGGGGCTGTCGAGGCGCAATTCCAGCAGCGCCTGTTCCGAGCCCGCCAGGCCGCCGAGCATGTCGGTGACCACGAACTCGTCCATGTCGGTGTACTCGCCGCTCAGGCTGACGTTGACATCGGTCACCCGCCCGTCCTGGACCACCACGTCAGTGCGCACGGTGCGCTGGTAGCCGCCTTTGGCGAAAACCAGGGTGTAGGGGCCCGGCTGGACCCCGCTGAACCGGTAGCCCCCTTGGTCGTCGGTTTCGGTGCGCAGGCTGACCTCACCGGAGATCAACTGCACGTCCACGGCCGCGAGGGGCACATCGAAGTCCCCGTCGAGCACGGAGCCGCGCACGGCCCCCGCCTGCTGGACCTTGTTCCCGGCTATGCCGGAAACAACGAGCAGGGTGAAGCAGAGCCACCAGGAGATGAGAGTTCTTGCCACGCGAATCGATTCCCGAGGGGTTGGGGGTGGGTCGTCGGAACGACCCCGGGGGCGATGGCGCGGAACGGTAGGGGCTCTTTACAAAGATCTAGTCAACGCAGTCCGGGCGGACTGTGAAGTTCATTAGGAAGCAGGGACAGACACAAGGGCACCCGTCCGGCGCATGCGAAACGCCGGGCGGGTGCCCTCTCTCTCATCGCTCACAGGCCCGTCGGGCCTTGTTTTACTCCCCCGATAGGGCGCGCGGGAACACCGAGTTGTTCTCCAGGTGGATATGCTCCATCAACTCGGATTCGAACTCCGCGAGCCCCAGATAGAGGGCCTGCCAGGTGTTGCAGGCCTCCGCCGGCGGGGTGTAGTCGTGGGTCAAAGCGCGCAGGCGGGCGAGGCTCTGGCCGTGGTCTTGGTGCTCCTGCTCCATGACGGAGATCGGCATGCCGGTGAGCGCACCGCGACCGGCCAGGATCAGGGGGAAAAGCACCTGTTCCTCCTTCTGCAGGTGACTTTCCATGTTTTCCACCACGCGCTCGAGCTCCTTGGCCAGCCCGGTCGGGCAGGTCGGCTTTTCGCCGTGCACGCGTTCGACCTTGGTGGCCATTTCCAACAGGCGGGGCAGCTCGGCCCGGTGCCCCTCGTGGAACCGCTCGAGGATGTAGCCGATCAGCTGCTGCAAGGGCGCCTGGGCCATGTGGGCCGGGGTGTCTTCGCGCTTCTGCTCGTCCTGCAGCTCGCCCAGCACGGCCTGGGGGTCGAGACCCTTCTTCTCGCAGGCTTGGGCCAGGGGCACGCGCCCGCCACAGCAGAAGTCGAGTCCGTGGCGGTGGAAGACCCGGCTGGCCCCGGGAAGGGTGACCGCGAGTTCGGCGAGGGTGGTGGTGGGCTGGATGGCTTGGTGGGTGGTCATAGGTTTCTGCTCCGCATAACCCACAGCACAATGCGTGCCATTCTCAATGCCGCACAGAGGCCCGAAAAAGCGGGGTCGTTGTATTCCAGACAACCCGTCGCCGTTATGATTTCCTCGCCTCCGTTATGCAAAGAACACCCCCCTCCCCCGAAACCCTGCTGACCATCGCCAGGGATCTGACCACCAGCCTAAGCGCAACCGACCGCCAGAAGCGGCTGGTCGAAGCGGTGCACAATGCGATTCCCTGCGATGCGGTCGTGCTGCTGCGCAAGGAGGGGGACGACCTGGTTCCACTCGCCGCGCGCGGGCTTTCGGAGGATGCCCTCGGCCTGCGCTTCACGATTTCGGAACATCCCCGTTTCACCGAAATCTGCGCCAACACCGGGCCGACGCGCTTTGCGGACAACAGCCCGCTGCCGGACCCCTATGACGGCCTAGTTGGCGGCCCGTTCGACATCGGCACCCACGTGCATTCGTGCCTGGGATGCCCGCTGATCGTCGAGGGGGAGTTGGTCGGCGTGCTCACGGCCGATGCCCTGCGTCCCGGCGCGTTCAAGCACCTGGAGACGGGTTTCCTGCTGCACCTCGCGGCCCTCGCAGGCGCCGCCATGCGCACCAGCGCCTTGATCGATGCGCTCGAGCACAAAGCCGAACGCCACGGCCAGGTCGCGCGCGATCTCGTGCACGGCATCATGCAACGCCGCGGCACGATGCTGCTCGGCGGCAGCGCTGCGATGGATGCCCTGCGCAAGGAAGTCGAGCTGATCGCCAGCGCGGATTTCCCGGTGCTCGTGACCGGCGAGACCGGCGTGGGCAAGGAACTCGTCGTGCGCACCTTGCACCACCTGAGCGCGCGTTCCGAGAGACCGCTGGTCTACGTCAACTGCGCCGCGATCCCAGAATCGATCGTCGAAAGCGAGCTGTTCGGGCACGTGCGCGGCGCCTTCACCGGTGCCCAATCCGAGCGCCTGGGCAAGTTCCGCATGGCGGACGGCGCCTGCCTATTCCTCGATGAAATCGGCGAATTGCCGCCCCACGTGCAGCCCAAACTTCTGCGGGTCCTGCAACAAGGCGAGGTGCAATGCGTCGGCAGCGACAAGATCGAACACGTCGATGTCCGCGTATTCGCCGCCACCAATCGCGACCTGAACCAGGCCGTGGCCACGGGCCGTTTCCGCGCGGACCTGCTGCACCGCCTCGATGTGTGCCGCATCGGCGTGCCGCCCTTGCGCGACCGCAAGGACGACATCCCGCCCTTGGCCGGCCACTTCGCCGACAGCAACCGCCGCCAACTCGGCACTGGGCCGATCCGCTTTGCCCCGGATGCCCAAGACGCACTCATGGCCGCTTCGTGGCCGGGCAACGTGCGCGAACTCGAAAACGTCATCTCGCGGGCGGTGCTGCAGGCCCAATCCCGCACCCCCGCGGGCGAAAGCGTGCTGATCCACGCCGCCGACCTTTCGATCCACAACCGCCCGCTGCCCCCCACCACCTCCCCGCCAGCACCGGTGGCCCCCGACCTGCCCCTGCACGACGCGATCGAAGCCTTCAAGAAGGAACGCATCCTGCGCGCCGTGCAGCGCAACGACGGCAATTGGGCCGCCGCCGCGCGGGACCTGGGACTGCAGCGGGGCAACCTGCACCACCTCGCACGGCGACTCGGCTTGAAGTAGTGCCCGGCGCCGCCCCGCCGCTACCATTGCGGCATGGGAGTCCTGCGCCTTCTACTGCTATTGCTGTTCGCCCTGCCGCTGCGGGCGCAGGAGGATTCGCTCAGCGGCCTGATCACCCAGTGCCGCGCGGCCTCCATGTCCGAAACACGGGCGTGGGTGGAGGCGTGGCTGGCCGGGCCTGGGGGCAGCGTGCAGCGCCTCATGGAGGGTCTGGAGCGCGGTTCCCCCGAGATCACGCCGGGCCTGCCGCGGCTCCTGGCATGTAGCGGTGTGCAAGGGGAGCGAGCGCTCGTCGCGGCGGTACTCGCGAGCGAACAGCCCGTGCGGTACCTGACTTCGCTCGCTTGGCTGCTTGCGGAGGATGATCGCTGCGGCCAGCTTACGGCTGAATCGGCTCTCGCCGCACAGACCAGCCGCAAGGCCCGCTCCACGCTGAACGCTGCCCTGCGTTGCGCGCGCCGCGACTTGACCGATGTTGCTCTGCCCGCGCTCGAGAACGCAAGTCGCTCCGCCCAGATCCGGGCGGGCTCGCTCGGCATCCGCAGCGAACGCAACCCCGAATTGCCCTTCTGCCGCAGCCAATTGGCTTCCGACCAGGCTTGGCTTGCCCGCACCGCCGCCGAGCGCATCGGTCAGGATCCGCCGGCGGGCGAAAGCCCGGTTCCCGCCCTGCGCGCCGCACTGCAGCGGTTTCCGAAGGACGCGACGACCTTCCTGTGGGCGATGGTGCGCTGCGGAGAAGACCGCGAGCGCATTGTCGCGGATGCACCTTCGCACTTGCGGGGTCCGTGGCTGCTGGAACTGCTCGAGGAACACCCAGGCAAAGACCGCTCGGCCTTGCTGCGCTCCCTGCTCGATCGGGCGGCACAGCCAGAGGCGCGGCAAGCCGCCGCTCGTCGGCTCGCGCAGTTGCCGGGGTCGACAGAAGCGGAACTCACATCCCTCGCCCGATTGATGGCCGACGGAGACGATGCGGATTGCCTGTTTGCGCTGGAGGCGGTGCAGAACAGTGGAACGTGGCCGGATACACTAACCGGGCAATATCTACGTGTCCTGCGCCACGGCTCCGCGCCGTTACAAGTGGCCGCGCGCCGCCGCCTGCCCGAGTTTTTTGCGCAACCCGGCATCGATGCCCTGGGCATCCTCAAGCAACTCGAAACCGCCGACGGGGAGCAAGTGCGGCTTTCGGTGCAAGCCCTTTCGGGGCGCGGCATACGCTCGGTGCAAGCGGTTCAATGGCTTGCCTCCCATGATCACACGGATCAGCCCGAGCTGGAGCTGGCGGTGATCGAAGCCCTGGCAGCCACCACCGGTGCCGCCCAGGCCGCCGCCGCACAGTCGCTGCTCGACATCCTGCTCGGTCTCGAGAACCGCCGCGAGCCGGTGGATTCCCTGAAGCCCGGCCAACATCCCATCGACCGCCGCGAGCGCTGCATCGATGGCCTGCTCGCGCTCGGCGAAGCCGCCCAGCCCGCCATCCTCGAGTGCATCCGCGGCCATCACGGCAAACGGGTGGTGAGGCAACTCCTGCACCGCGTGCTCGCCGCGGGCGGTGCTTCCGCCGCTTCGTGGACCGCCCCCCTGCGCGACGAGGCCTCCCCCGGCCTCACTCTGCAGCTCGCCTGGGCGCGCGCACGCTACGGCCTGGCGGACGAACAGGACCTGCAAGCGGTCTATGCACAACTGGCGCTGTATCCCGATGCCGTCGTCGCCCTGCGCGCTTTTGGCACGCAGGCCGCAGACGCACTGCCGCAACTGCTGGGTGCCGTCGAACCTCCGTGGCTGCCGGTCGACCTGCCCGTGACCCTGGCGCTCATCGCCCCCAAGGACCCCGCCGTCTCCGCCTGGCTCGAGGAACACATCCGCGACGAATCCGCCCCCGATCGCTTTCAATCTCTGCTCGCCGTCGCGTTCCTCGACCCCGCCCCCCACGAGATCGACCGCGTGCTCGCCAAACTCGTCGCCGGCAAAACCGACCTCTCCGGCCTCGCCCGCTACGTGCTCGCCGAACGCAACCGCACCTACCCGGCTCTCGTCACGGAGATGGAGAAGATGCAAGGCGACCGCGCCCTGCTCGTGCTCTCCATGCTGAACCTCGACTTGGCACGCTCCCTCGTGACCAGCCCCGACTACGCCCAAGCCGTCGACAAGACCCTCGCCTACAAACCCACCCTCGAAGGCTCCACCGCCCGCTACCTAGCCGCCGGCGGGTGCTTCGAAGACCTGCTGCCGGTCTACATCGCCCTGCTGAGCGACACCCCGCAATCCTGCCTGCAAGCCCTGAACGAAATCGCCCGCATGGGCCCGATGGCGGAGTCCTGGACCCCCATCATCCTGCCCTACACCCTCCCGCTTCCCCCCGCCGCCCCCGCGGGCAGCCCCGGCGCCCGCGGCGATGCACCGCCCGCCTATGAGGTCGAGGCCGAGCAGGTGCGGGCCGCTGCGCAGCGAGCACTCAGCGCAATCCGCCCAAGCCTTGAGAAGTGGAAAGCGGGTCGGAAGTCCCTACTCTTCCTGGTCCGGCCAACGTTCGACCGCCAATTCGATATCGCCATTCAACCTGCGGATGACCAGCAGCGCTACGGCGTCGCCGCGTAGGTCGAACAAGGAATCTTCGTCCTCGTAGTTGAGCGGAGCCCAACGATTGACGAGGGGGATGTGATCTCCGGATAGGGATAGTAGGAGCGGAGGCGGGGGATAATGCGCCAGGCAATCGATCCCGGTTCGGGGGAATAGGCGGGGAAGAACGCGCCGCCGATCTTGCTGCCGTTGTGCACCGGAGCGGTCGCGAAAACCTCGCATTCCCAGGATTCGCGCGATTCCAGCGCGTCGCTTGCAGCGGGATAGTCGTCGGCGCGGTGCAACACGGCGTACAGAGGAGTTCCGCATCGCAGCGGGCACGTCGAGCGTGGAATCCACTTCCTCGTCTCCCCGGAACCACCAAGCCTGACCGGCATCGCAACTGCCCATCTGGTCCTTGGCGGTCGTGTCAGCACCAGGATGTTGCCGGGTAGCTCCCCGACCAGGTCAAGGGAATCGGAGAAGTTGAATTGGGCGAGGAAAATGCCGGCCGTTCGCCCAGGCGCTGGGGCCAAGGTGTACCTTTCGGCCAGAATGGACGTCCGCCAATCTTGGTGACACAAGGATCCGGGCTCTCCCTGAGACCAGAAGATCAGGTCGGTGGGTTGGCCGTTGTCCAAAAGGCAAGTCGCTCACCGCCCGGAGAGCGTTGAGGCTCCGGAAGAGATCCACTACGGAATCCTGATGCAGTTCGCGTAGAGGCGGGCCGAATACCCTTCTTCCAGAAAGTAGCGGCGCACCAGGTGGTAACAACCGGCCGTGTAGTTTTCCCTCGTCAAGGCTCGGATCAGACTCCAATCGGGCTGGGTCCAATTCTCGGCCAGGTTGTAGCCAGGCCGCTGACTCGAGGTCCTCGATTTCCGGATCCAATCCGGTGCCATCGAAAGCCCCTTCATCAAAGTACTTTGCAACGGCAAACGCTCCGCCCAGCAGCAAGAACAGCACAAGCAAGGGCATAAATCGAGAAAGGATGGAGTCTTCCATGGGCAGGGGGCGGGAGTCCGCAGGAGAATCGATGCGGCGACTCCCTCAAGTACATTGGAACTCGAAGTGCAGGCGCCCACCGCTGTCCAGGAACAGGTAGAGGCTGCCCACATCGCCGTAACACGTGCGATGGCGTTCGTATTCGTCGGCGCCATCTCCCCAAGGTTTGGGCAAGGGCTCGGGCCGATGGATCACCGGGTAAGCACTACCCGAATTCGGTGTGAACGAGTTCAATTGCGCCAGGAAACGCAGGTTCGCCCCGACGTCCTCCTGGATGAAAGACGGGTGGCCTCCGATCTTGGTGCTCAAGAGAACGGTCGCGGGCCCACACCAATCGGCTCGTTTTTCGCCTTCTGCGCCTTGCTCGTAGTTGGCAGCAAGCCATTCGGAGGCCCCAGGAAAGTCCATCGCGCGATGCCGCACCCCGTACATGGGGAGCGTCGCGGTCGTGCTTGGAGGATCGAACGCCTGCGGAGTGCATTGGTCCGGATCCAGCCAGTGGGCGTGCAGTTGCTCCGGTTCCCAGAGCCACGCTTCTTCATCCTCGGTGGTCAGAACTAGGAGTGCGCCAGGCGTGATTCCGACAAGATCGCGGGAGTCGCCAAAGTGGAATTGGGCGAGGAAGCGATGCGGCTCGCCATCGGCCAATGTGGGCCAGGGTTTGCCCTCAGGCCAGAACGGCCGCCCTCCTACTTTGCTGGCGGCTGGATTGCCTGGCTCGCCCAAGGCCATCATCAGGAGGTCCGTCGGCACACCCTCGCCAAAATGTTGCCCGAACTGGGCCCGCCGCGTCTCCAGGTCCAGCAGATCCGCGACCGAGTCGATCGATTCGTACATGTCGCGGTCTTGGACCCCATGCGCTTCGAAGTATCGGCGCACCGCATCGAAGTCGAGCACGCTATGCACCAAGCCGGGCTTGTGGATCTCGAAAGGGTCGCTGGAGGGGACAATGGGGTCCATGACGGGCATTCCTGGGGTCAGCGTACAGTAGAACCGGTTTCTGCGATTCCTGCAGCAGCAACCACCCCCTGCCCGGCCGCGCGCCTACGTCAGGCTTTCGCGAGCGACTGCAGCACTTGCTCGACCTGGCCAAAGGTGCCTTCACGCGTAAATTCGCCCACGCGGGTGAGGGCTTCGGCGGCGTAGGCGTCGCGCAGGGCGGGGTTTTCGAGCAGGCGCGAGAGGGCGACCACCAGGGTCTGCGGATCGGCGGGATCCACGAGCAGGCCGTTGATGCCGTCTTCGACCACCTCGGGGTTGCCGCAGACGCCGCTGGCGACCATCGGGGTGCCCAGGGCCTGCACTTCGAGCAAGGTGTGCGAGAGGCCTTCGTACTCGGAGTTGAGCACGAAGATGTCCGCCGCACGGATGTAGAGCGGGATCTGCGCGTGCGGCACGTTGCCCAGGAAATGCACGCGGTCGCCTAGGCCGAGATCGGCCGCGAATCGTTTCCAGTTGCGTTCCTGATCGCCATCGCCGGCCACCAGCAAGTGCACGTCGCCGGGCAGGTGCGAGAGGGCTTCGATGATGCCGTCGACGCGTTTCCAGACCATCAATCGGCAGATGGTCAGCAAGTAGCGCGCATCGGCTTGCAGCCCCAGCTGCTCGCGGGCTTCGGCGCGGGACTCGGGCACGTCTTGCACGTTGGGCCCGTGGTAGGCATTGAAGATGCGCCGCACCTTGTCCGGAGCCACGCCGTGGTGCTGGATCAGGATCTGCCGCAGGAACTCGCTGCAGGCGATGATCGCGCTGCACCAGCGCCACCAGCGGCGCTGTAGGAAGCGGGTCAGGCGCACCTGCCAGCCGTAGTTCTTGTGCTGGAACGTGACGATGTCATCGTCGCCGCACCACCCCTTGCGATGCGCGATCTCCCAGGCGCCGTCGACCATGATGCGGATGACCACCGGCTTGCGCCGCAGGCGCGCGGCGAGCACGTGCAGCAGGGCCAGGTGCTCGTTGACGTAGACCACGTCGGCGAACTTGGCCCGGCGCCAGACCCGCCAGAAGGCCTTCAGATAACGCACCGGCAGGGGTCCGCGGGTGATGGCGAACACCGGGAAGGGATACCCGGTGGGGCTTGCATCGCTACAGAACGCGACCACCTCGACGGAGTGGCCGCGTTCGGTCAGGAAGCGCCCCATCGAAGGCACGTAGACCGCCGGCCCGCCCAGATCCGGGGGAAAAACGGGCGAGGTCAGCAGGACGCGCACGGTGGGAACCGGAACCTAGCAGTGGTTGGGAACGTTGTCGCGGTGCGCAACCCGTTCCTTCTCGATCGCCTTGAGCGACTCCAACGAAACGTCCGGCGTGGGGTACTCGCCCGTAAAACAGGCGTTGCAGAACTTCTCGATCTTCGGGTTGCCGCGGCGCGCCGCCTGGTTCATCGCCTCGCGATCCAGGTAGAGCAGGCCGTCCACGCCGAGGATCTTCGCGACTTCGTCCACGGTGCGTCCGTCCGCGACGAACTCCTTCTTGCTGGCCATGTCGATGCCGTAGGGGCACGGCGCGATCAGCGGCGGGCTGGTGACACCGAAGTAGACCTTCTTGGCACCCGCCTCACGCACCATCTCGACGATGTGCGCCGAGGTATTGCCGCGCACGATCGAATCGTCGACCAGCAGCACGTCTTTGCCCTCGAATTCGAGGTCGATCGTGTTCAGCTTGCGCCGGATCGACGAACGCCGCGCCGTCTGGTTCGGCATGATGAAGGTGCGCCCGATGTAGCGGTTCTTCACTAGGCCCTCGCGGTACGGCAGACCGAGGGTCTCGGCCATGGCCATGGCCGCATCCCGCGAAGAATCGGGAATCGGCACGACCACGTCGGGCATCGGCATGCCGGCGGCTTTCCACTGCTCGCCCAGGGCGTAGCCGAAGCGCTGGCGGGTGCGGTAGACGCTGATGTCGTCGAGCAAGGAGTCCGGGCGGGCGAAGTAGACCCACTCGAAGATGCAGGGGCGGTGCGGCTTGGGATCGACCTTGCGCAGGACGACCTGGCGATCGTGACCGACGAAGGCGGCTTCGCCCGGGCCGATGTCGATGGTGCGCTGGTAACCGTTGACGTCGAGCACGACACTTTCGGATGCGCAGGCGAACCAGCGGCCCTCTTCGGTGGTCTTCTCGCCGAAAACGATCGGTTTGATGCCGTACGGGTCGCGGAAGGCCACCATGCCCACGTCGGCGATGGTCGCGCAGCACGAATAGGCGCCCTTGACCTCGTCATAGACCCGCTTGACGGCGTAGAAGACGTCATCCGCGTCGATCTTGCCGTCCTTCTCGTTGAAGCGCTCGGCGAGGGCCTGCTGGAAGACGTACAGGAGCACCTCCACGTCGCAATCCGAGTTCAGGCGGGTGCCGGAGGCGGTGAAACGCGCCTGGTGCAGCTCCACGAAGTTGGTCACGTTCCCGTTGTGCGCCATGGCGGTGCCCAGCGGGAAGGTGTGGTGGAAGGGCTGGGCGTCCTCGTTGGTGCCCGCCCCCACGGTTGGGTAGCGCACGTGCCCCACGCCCAGGTTTCCGCGCAGCCGGGCCATGTTCGACTCGTTGAACACCTCCACGACCAGGCCGTAACCCTTCTTGACGTTGAAGCGATCGGTGAAGGTGATCATGCCGGCAGCGTCCTGCCCGCGGTGCTGGACAGCCAGCAAACCTTCGTAAATCTCTTCGGCGACGTCAGTTCCGTCAGGGCCGAAGATGCCGATGAATCCGCACATGGGTGGGAGGATGAAGCGGTGGGGGCCGGGCGGGTTGGGGGCCCCTAGAATAGGCCGGAAGGAGGCCCGCTGAAACCCCCAAGGGGCGCCTTCCGCGCAGTCCCCAGCACACGCCATTCCGGCGGCTTGCGGAGGCCGAAGTGCCGTTCCTCCGCCCGGGAAGGCTGGGCCCGGGTTCAGGCCCCGCAGTTGAGCGGCCGGCTGGGAATTGCGAGGCTCCGCGCGTGCAGAATCCGATCCCCGCTGAAGCGCAATCCGCCCTGACCGAAGCCGGTCAGGACCCCGTCTCCCTGGCCCAGGCCATCCAGAACCTGGCCGATGCTGTCGCCGGCAAAAACGCCCCGCCGCCGGCCGATACAGGCCTGGAAGTCATCGATGTGCCCAATTTCTTCTCGCTCGAGAACCTCAAGGGGCTGCTCCTGACCGCGAAGGACAAACTGATCGACTTCGCCCCCAAGCTCGCCGCCGCGGTGGCCGTGGTGGTCATCGGCTACATTCTCGCGCGCTGGCTGCGCGGGGTGCTGAGCAAGGCCCTGCACAAGGCCAAGGTCGACGTCACCCTCGCCAACTTCCTCGGCGCGTGCCTGTACGGCGCGATCATGGTTTTCGTGCTGGTCTCCGCAATCGGCCAGCTCGGCGTCAATACCAGCTCCTTCATCGCGATCCTCGGCGCCGCCACCTTCGCCGTCGGTTTCGCACTGCAGGGATCGCTCAGCAACTTCGCCGCCGGCATCCTGATGATCCTCTTCCGCCCCATCCGCAACGGGGACCTCGTCGAAGCCGCGGGCGTGATCGGCACCGTGCAGGAGGTCGGCGTCTTCGCCACCGTGATCAATACGGTCGAAAACAAACGCGCCATCGTGCCCAACGGCCGCATCATGGGCGACAACATCATCAACTTCACGAGCAACGGCCGCCTGCGCGTCGACATGAAGTTCGGCATCTCCTATGCCGACGACATGAACCAGGCGATCGAGATCATGAAGAAGGTGCTCGCCGCCGACTCTCGGGTGCTCAAAGACCCCGCCCCCACCGTCGCCTGCGTCGAACACGGCGATTCGAGCGTCAACTTCGTCTGCCGCCCGCACGTCAAACCCGCAGACTATTGGGCCGTTTGGTTCGACACCCACAAGGCCGTCAAAGAAGCCTTCGACGCCGCCGGCATCTCGATCCCCTTCCCGCAGCGCGATGTGCACATGATCGCGCCGCCGGCCTGATCCGCAGCGATCGGAATGCCGACCTCTGGCGCTGCGCCGGGCCTCCCAGCCTGGCGCAGCGCTCGTTTGGTCCTCCCCCGCTTCGGCCAGGGCACGCTATCCTACCCCCATGAAGAGCTCCGCCAGCCAAGACGAGCGCATCGCGAACATGACCTTCTCCTCGGTCTACCCCCACTACGTCACCAAAGTGGAGAAGAAGGGCCGTACCGCAGCCGAACTGCATCAGGTCATCCGCTGGTTGACCGGCTACACGGAGAAGGCTCTACAAAAGCACATCGAAGGCAAAACCACCTTCGAGGCCTTCTTCCAAAAGGCCAAGCTGAACGCCAACGCGCACTTGATCACCGGCACGATCTGCGGTTACCGCGTCGAGGAGATCGAGAACCCCCTCACCCAACAAGTGCGCTACCTGACAAGCTCGTCGATGAGCTCGCCAAGGGCCGCAAGATGGCGATCCTGAGCAGTGAGCGGCGCCCGGTCGGCCCTGCGTATCGTCAGCGCCGCAACGGCCAGCCGGGCCTCATGTTCGGTGCAGGTGCCGCGTTTGCTGCAGTAGGATCTCAGGCAATCGCGCAGTACCTGCCGACGCCCGAAACCAACTTGTCCAACGTCCGCTCGATGGCGGCGGGCGCAACCCCGATGCACCAAAGGCCACGAAGTCCCGCATGTTCTGTCGCGCCCTTCGATCTTTAGGCCAACATCATCCCCGTACGGCACGGTCGACAGAGGTCATAAACGGGTCGTGGTCTTGCCCTCCGCAACCTGCACGCTGATGTTCTTGCCGTGCAGGTCCCCGTTGCCGATCAGTACGAAGGGCCTGGAGTTGATCAGTCGAGCGCTCGGTCGGCGCGGAGCACCAGAGCTCTCCAATCGAACCAAGCTCAGACGGTACTTCTCTGAGGATATTCGTTGAAACGACATGCGTCTTCTTGATGGAAGTCCCGCTTCAGCCACACGATTCGTTTTCATGCCATCCGGCTGATTCGACAGAACGGGTGCACGGTCGAATCTTCGAACAAGCAGGCTGATTCCCTGCCGTCTACAATGCGCTGAACATCGGCACTTTCAGACGCAAAGAATGCGCCATCTTCATGAAGAAACACTCGTTTCGATCAGGCCGGGAACTCTTGATCCAAACTTGATCAAGTGGAATCGCGGCCTTGGCCCCCGTAGGGCAGTACCAGCGCCCATCCGATCTTCCTTGCACCTCGGATACAGCGAATCGTCGTATGATTCGCCCACCGCCTGCTCCCGCAGCAGTTCTTAGCACATCGGACACTTGGCAATCCTCTTCTTCGAGGGTGGTTCCGGCACCCTCTGGGGCAACACCCAGACATCTCCACTGCGCTGGTTCCGGTTGCGGCCAGCAGGTGAATAGATCGTCTTCACTCGTTTTGAGGCCCCGCACCAGCGCCTTGAGGCGGCCCCGGCAGGAGCCCGGCGAAGAACGGATGCAGATTCGCGCCCTGCACATCGTACGGCCAGCCGCGGTGGCATGCGGAATGCGATTCCCAGGGCCCCGGCTTCGCTTCTCCAGATAGCGTTGGTCATAGCGGAATCGGGCACCCTGTGGAATGCGCTCCATACGCCCGCGACTCCCGATTGCCGGTACACCGAAAGGCGTTCGACATGCCGAGACTCCCACATCAGGACCTCCCTTCGGAAGGTCGGAATCCAGGGCGACGCCCCCACTCCTGCCGCAACACAAGGTCCAAGCCGAGCACCTTGAGCACAGCCAAGACCTTGTCCAGGCGTACCGTCGGCTTGCCATGCTCAGTTGATAGAAAGCGGACCCACACCTGCTAGGTCACGGTTCCAGCTGGCTGAGACGGTTCTTCCTGCGAGCCACCACGTCGCCGATGTGCTCGATTCCTGTCTCCATGTACCTCGCAGCCTGCATCCGCCGAATCGATTGACTAGGCGCTCAGGATCCAATGAACATTATCGACCAGAAACCATCGATTGCATGGATTTCAGGAATCCAGCGCCCCCGCCCATTGGCCGTAAATCCGATCTAATCAAAACATGGCCAAGGCATGGCCAACAGGCAACAAATCAGCGAATTCCACTCGATCGATGGATTTCATCCAGATCCTCCATCCTAGATTTGCCGCCAACTCTCCGGCGGCGTCTTGAGCTGCATCCAACGCCCCTCCGGCACCGGCTCGAAGCCGAGCTGGGCATAGAGGGCCTGGGCGTCCCAGGTGGCCAGGGCCCATTTCCGCAGGGTCTGCAATTCGGGGTGCTCGAACAACTCGCGGATCATGCGAGTGGCGAGCCCGTGGCCGCGGTGCCCTTCGAGCACGAACACATCGCAGAGATAGGCGAAGGTGGCGCGATCCGTCACCAGGCGCACGAAACCCACCTGCTCCCCCTCGGGGGTGAAGGCACCGATCACCATGCTGTTCGCCAGCGCCTTTGCGGTGACCTCCCGCCGGATCCCAGGCGACCAGTAGGACTGCTGGAGAAAGCCGTGAATGACGTCGATCTGCTGATCGGAGGGGTCTTGGCTGAGGCGGTAGTCCATGGCGGGGCGGGGCTGGAAGACGGAATTCGGTAGGCCGGATGCCGACCCAGCAGCCACCCAATCTGCCAATCGAGCACGATTCCGCAATCGGCTGCGGCTTGAATCGAGATTGGACGAAACGGGGGTGCCGAAGGGCTTCGGGTCGGCCGATGAGGGGGATTCAGGGTGTGCTGGGGGTCCCCCCGCGAGCGCCGTCCGGCGGGCCGGATTGCGGCTTCACGGACGGCCCCATAGACTCGCCTTGAACGTGCCCATCCGCCCCATGCCCTCGACGATCCGACGCCCGAACCCCCTCGTGTGGGTCCTGTTGGTCGGAGTGAGCCTGCTTACCCAGCAGTCGTGGACGGCTTGGCACCTGGCCCTGCATGACCACCTGACCCCGGCCCACCACCACCATGAGGGTGGCGGAACGCATTCGGATTCGGGCCACCTGCAGCACATCGCAGGCGCCGGGCACGACCACGGGCACACCCCGCAGCCCTCCGACGAACACGCGGATCCCTGCAAGGCCGACGCCACGCCCCAATCCAGTGGCGTCCTGGTCTACGCACTGCCCAGTCTGCAGCCCATTGTCGCTGCCGGACACGCGTTTTGTCGCCCCTGCGAAGTGGCCCCGGCCGAAGTGCCGCGGCCCCCGCCCATCCTGGACCACGGCTCCGGGCGAGCACCGCCCTTCTGCTCCTGACCGACGTTTGACCCTGCGGCGTGTGCCCCGGGGTCGAGGTCCGTGCATGCGTGCGCGGATTCCCGTTTGTCCGTCCAGGAGATTCCGTGGCGTACCTTCCTCGAATCAGAAACTCCAATCGTCCGTTCTACCCCCATCTCCCAGGCCTAGCGCTGCTCCTGCTACTACCCGCATGGGGTTGCCAAACTTGGCAGCGTGCGCCGCTCGATCGCGCGCGGATGCATGCCGATTGGGAACGCGTCAGCCTGAATCCGGGCGACGTGGAAGTGCCGCCGTGGGCCGATTCGGCCCACGCGGCGCAAAACTCTGTGGCTACCGGGGAAATCGACCTCCTGCAGGCCCGGCGCATTGCCTTGGCGCTGCACCCCGACCTGGAGGTGGTCCGGGCCAAAGCAGGGATTGCCGGGGCCGGTGCCGCCTGGGCGCAGCTCCTGCGGGATCCGGAGCTATCGGCGGAGTTGCTGCGCATTCGTGAGGATGTGCCCGATCCGTGGGTGGCTGCGATCGGTCTGGAGGCGGAAGTGCCCTTGTGGGGCAAGCGTGCCGCGCGGCGAGACCTGGCCGCGGCGGAACTGCAGCTGGCCCAGGCGGAGGTTTTTGCGGCGGAGTGGCAGGTCTGGTGCGATGTGGGGTCCGCTTGGCTCGATTGGGCCATAGCCGAGAAACGACGGCAGGTCGCGGCGGCGTACCTGGAACGCATCGCGCAGTTGACTCCGCAGGTGGCTCGCTGGGCGGACCTCGGCGAGGTCGCTCGCAGCGAAGCCGATCTCTTTGCGCTGGCCCAGGCCCAAGCCGAAGTGGAACTGCAAACGCAGCGAGACCAGATCGCGCAAAGTCGCCGTCACCTGATCGCAGCCATGGGTCTGGCCCCCGTCGCAAGCCCCGCTTTTGCCTCTGATCCGGCGGAACCCGTTGCGGATTTCGCATTGGCCGAAGAACCCTTGGAAGTCCGCCGCCTGCGACTCGCGTACGAGCTCCGCGAACAGCGCCTACGTCAGGCGATTCTGGGCCAGTATCCCGATCTCTCGGTCGGCCCGGCACTCGAATCCGATGGTGGGCAGTTCCGCCTTGGGGTGCTGGGCGGTTTTCCCATTCCGCTCTGGAATCGCAACCGACAGGCCATCGCCGTCGCCGAAGCCGAACGCACGCTGGCGCGGGCGGAGTTCGAGCGCGGCTGCAAACAGGCGGAGAGCCACCGCGCCGACTTGGCAGCACTACGGATCACCCTGGAGCAACGCGGGAACGAACTCGCGCAGCGCGTGCGCCCACTGACGACTTCCCTGGTCGAGCAGGCCGTCAGGCAGGTGCGCATCGGTGAAGCCTCGCCGCTGGTATTGCTCGAAGCCCTTTCCCGTCAATACGCCGTCGAAATGCAGATCCTCGACACCCGCGCGGCCTGGTCCGCGGTGGAGATCGAGTGGCAGCGAGTGCACAGCCCCATGCCCGCCGAAGAACCGCAAACGAACCAGTAGCCATGAAACGATCCATTCAAAGCCTGATTCCCGGACTCCTCTGGCTGCTTGCGGCCTGTGGTCACGGACCTTCGGAATCCCCCGCGGCTCCCCAGCCAGCGGAGCCGGAACCGGTGGCGGGCGGCCCGATCGAAGTCCCAGCGCACGTGCGCAAGAACCTTGGTATCACCTTCACCCAAGTCCAACTGCGCCCCGTAACGCGCATGCTGCGCGTGCCTGGGGCTTTCGAAACCATGCCCGATGCCGTTCGGGAATACCGGGCGATGCTCCCGGGGCATGTGGAACTCGCCGTGCAGCACCTGCAGCCGGTGCAACCCGACGACCTGCTCTATCGGCTCCGATCGCCGCAATGGGCGGAGTATGTTGCCGCCATCCAGGCCGCGGAGCAGGAATTGCGCTCGGCGCAGGCAGCGGTTGCTCGGGCCCAGGCGGCCATTGCGACGCATGCCACCCAGGTGGACGTGTTGGAAGAACGGCTGCGAACCCTGGCCCAGGCGGAGGTGCAGCGCGGCGATCTGCAGGCGGAGTTGGCGATCTTGCGGTCACGGGATGCGACTTTGGCCGCTGATTTGCTCGGCGCGGAAACCGAACGCACGAATGCGGGGCAGCGCCGGGAGTTCGCCGCCCAGGTCGCAGCTGGCATCGCGGGTCCGCCGCCGGCCGAAGGGTATGCGACCGACCTTTGGATCGAAGTGCGTGCTGCGGCGGCCGGCGTGGTGCAGGTGCCAGGCGCGCCTAGTGGAGCCTTCGTCGAAACCGGCGCGGCGATCATCAGCACCGTGGATCCCAGCGCCGTGCGCTTCCATGCATTGGCACTGCAATCGGACGCGCAAGCCATCCTGGCCGCGCGAACCGCCCGCATTGTGACCACGGCCACGCACGCGGACTCCACCCCCTTGGGCATTCCCGCGCAAATGATGGCGGGGCTCGACTCGCAACCTTCCCAGCGCACGTTCACCCTCTACGCGGTCCCGGAGAGCCCCGCGCCCTGGGCCCGCGCGGGAGTAACGGCCTTCCTGGAGATCGTGCTCGAAGGCACCGGGGATGCGGTCTTGGCCGTGCCCCGCCAGGCCATCGTGCAGGATGGTCTGCACCATGTCCTTTTCCGGCGGGATCCCAAGAACCCGGACCATGTCCTGCGCATCGAAGCGGACATGGGCGCGGGCGATGGACAGTGGGTTGCGCTCGAAAGCGGGGTCATGCGCGGCGATGAAGTCGTACTGAACGGCGCCTACGAACTGAAGCTGGCCTCGCAGCAGAGCGGAGCCTCTTCCGAAGGAGGCCACTTCCATGCGGACGGCAGTTTCCACGGGGATCACTGAGAACAGGTAGGGCACTGTGTTACGCAATCTGATCCGATTCTCCGTGGAGCACGCCGCCGTGGTGTTGCTCCTGGCAGGCCTGTTGCTCGCGGCAGCGATCTATCGCCTGCCGCACACCGCCGTCGACGTCTTCCCCGAGCTGGCCGCCCCTACCGTCGTCGTGATGAGCGAGGCGCCCGGCTTGGCCGCCGATGAGGTCGAACAATACGTCACTTTCCCCATCGAAACGGCCGTGCACGGCATTCCCGGGGTCCGTCGTGTGCGCACTTCGAGCGCCATCGGACTTTCGATCGCCTATGTGGAGTTCGAATGGGGACAGAACATCTACCTCGCCCGGCAGTTGGTCTCCGAACGTCTGGATAGCGTGCGCGAGGACCTACCGCGGGGTACGCACGCGGAGATGACTCCGATCACGTCGATCACCGGCGAGATCATGCTGCTCGCGGTGTCTTCGCCTGATGGCAGCGTCTCGCCGATGGACCTGCGTTCGTGGTGCGAGTTCGACCTTCGCAAGCGCATCCTTGCGGTCGCCGGGATCGCCCAGGTCTCCGTGATCGGCGGGGAGCTGCCGGAATACCGGGTGCAGGTGGATTCCGATGTGCTGCACTTGCACGGCCTCACCATGCAGGACGTGGCCGATGCGGCGGACAACGCCCACAGTGCCTTGAGCGCGGGGTACCTGGCCGACGTGGATCACCAGGAATTGCCGGTGCGGCAAAGTGGGCGCATCCAGTCCGTGGAGGACATCGCAGGCACCCTCGTGCGGATTGAGGGCGGAGCTCCGCTCACCATCGCGCAGGTGGCGGAAGTGGAGCTGGCGGCGGCACCGAGGCGAGGCACCGGCAGCGACGGAGGGCACCCGGCGGTGATCCTCACCTTGCAGAAAGCGCCGGGTACCAACACCCTGGCGGTCACGCAGAAGGTCGATGAACTGCTGGATCGTCTGACGCCAAGCGTTCCTGCGGGCATCGAAATCAATCGGCAAGTCTTCCGGCAGTCCGATTTCATCCGGTTGTCCGTGGAAAACGTGACGGCCGCGTTGCGCGACGCCGCGCTCATCGTTGCGGTGATCCTCGCGCTGTTCCTGATGAACTTCCGCACCACCGTGGTGACCCTTACCGCGTTGCCCCTGTCCCTGGCGGCGGGCATTCTGGCGCTGGATGCTCTGGGGGAGACAATAAACGTCATGACCCTCGGTGGTTTGGCGATCGCCGTCGGCAGCCTGGTCGACGACGCCATCATCGATGTGGAGAACGTGTTCCGCCGCTTGCGACTGAATGCGCTTCTGCCCCCCGAGGAACGGCTTTCCAAGGCCCGCGTGATCGTGCGAGCGAGCAATGAGATCCGCCCCGCAATGGTGTTCGCCACGATCATCATCGCCCTCGTTTTCCTGCCGCTTATGTTCCTGGGAGGCATCGAAGGGCGCTTCTTCCGGCCCTTGGGCATCGCATTTGTGGTTTCCCTTTTGGCGTCGCTGTTCGTCGCCCTGACCGTGACTCCCGCCCTTTGCCGCGTCTTGCTGCCCGCAGCACCTCGGGGCCACGGCGAAGGCGACGGCCTGGCGGCTCGCCTGCTCAAGAAGCTCTACCGCCCCACCCTCCGCTGGGCTTTGCGTCTGCGTTATGCCCTGCTCGCCGGGGCCACGCTCGCTACCGCTGCTTGCCTTTGGCTCGCTACAACCTTTGGCAGTTCGTTCTTGCCCGAATTCAACGAAGGCACCTTCACAGTGGGCCTGTTTGCCCCGCCGGGAACCTCCTTGACGGCCAGCGACCGCATGGGCTCCGCCATGGAGCAGCGGTTGCTGGAGATCGAGGGAATCCGAAGTGTGACCCGCCGGACCGGGCGCGCCGAACGCGACGAGCACGCGGAACCGGTAAGCAATTCGGAATTGGAGGTCACCTTGCTGCCGGGATATCGCAAGGCGGACCTGTTGCGGCAGGTGACCGCTGTGCTCGAGGACGTTCCTGGAATCACCACCAACGTGGGGCAGCCCATCGAACACCGGCTCAGCCACATCCTTTCCGGCACCCCCGCGGCGATTGCGATCAGCGTGTACGGCGAGGACCTGGATCAATTGCGATCCCTCGCAAAACGCATGGAGGCGATCTTGAAAGAGATCCCGGGCACCCGGGACGTGACCGCCAACCGGGAGGTGCTGGCGCCGTCGCTGCCCGTGCACTTCCGGCCGCAGAACTTGGCCGCGTATGGCCTGACACCCCGTACGGCCGCACAACAGGTACGCGATGCGGTATTCGGAATCCCCGTGGCGGAGGTGCACGCGGGTCTGCGAACGACGGAACTGGTGGTGCGCCTGCGTTCGGAGCAGCGGGACGAGATCGAGGATCTTCGCCATCTGATCCTGCATGGGGTCGATGGCTCGCAAGTGCGCCTGGAGGATGTCGCCGATCTGGGCCCCGAACTCGCTTCCAACCTGATCACACGGGAGAACTCCCAGCGCAAGGCGGTGGTATCGCTGAACGTTGCTGAGGGAGCCAACCTGGGGCACTTGGTTGCCGAAGTGAAGGCGCAGATCGACCCCCTCGTGCACGCCGCCGGGTACGAAGTGCACTATGGGGGCCAGTTCGAAGCGCAGCAGTCGGCCAGTCGGACCTTGGCAGGGCTCGGAGGCCTGGCATTGGTCTTCATGGTGCTCCTGCTCTACCTCGCCATTGGATCCTTGCGCGTCACCCTGTTGGTGCTCGTCAACCTGCCAATGGCTTTGATTGGAGGCGTTCTGGCCATCTTCATCACCCAATCCCCCGATGTGCTCGGCAACCTGCGCGCCCTGCTCGAACACGGCGCGTATCGGGCGCCTGTCCTGTCCATCGCCAGCCTCGTCGGGTTCACCACGTTGTTCGGCATCGCCGTGCGCAACGGAATCCTGCTCGTCAACCACTACCGCCATCTGATGGAGGAAGAAGGCTGCGATCTGCAAGAGGCCATCCTGCGCGGCTCCGTGGAACGCATCGTGCCCATCCTGATGACGGCGCTCACGGCAGCCCTGGCCCTGCTCCCGATCGTCTGGAAAGGCGAACAACCCGGCAACGAGATCCTCAGTCCCCTTTCGGTGGTTATCCTGGGTGGACTGCTCACCTCGACATTCTTGAACCTGATTCTGGTGCCCGCCGGATATGCCGCGCTCCATCGCTGGCGCGCCGGCGGCCCGAGAATGCCACAACTCCCCTCGAACCAATGAACTGGAAACACCTCCCTTTGCCCGCGCTGGCCACTTTTTTGCTCATCGCTTGTGGCCAAAGCAAGCAGGCCCCTACACCAACATCTGACGCTCGGTCTGAGCCCAAGGCGGCTCCCGCAATGGAGTCTCCCGAAGAGGATCACGAGCACGACGAGGTTTCGATCGGATCGGCTCAGGTGGGCGAGTTCCTGGTCGAGTTGGCCCAAGGCCATGGCAAAATCGAAGCCGGCGCCGAAGGACACCTCGTGGTCAAACTCCCCTACAACGACAAAGGCGCCACCATCGTGCGCGCCTGGATCGGCACCGAAGACCGCACCGCCTCGCTCGTGGGCAAAGGCGAGTACACCGCCTCCCACGACGACTACGACGTGCACGCGATGGCCCCGGAGCCACTCCCCGATGGAGCCAAGTGGTGGATCGAACTCGAACTCCCCGGCGGGACCAGACACCTGGGTTTCGCCGCCCCGCTGGAATAACGTTACATACCGAACCAGGTTCAAGTTGTCACGTTTTTCGCGCGAGCGCGAATAACGTGACAACTTGAACCTGGTTCGGTATGTAACGTTTTTCCAGCGGGGCGATGGGGTCGAAGGGAATCACACCCTGGCTCTCGAGCTTCTCGCGGAGATGATCGGCCATGCCGTGGGCATACTCTTCCCTCTCCCTCACGGGCCGCGCGAAGTAGCAGTCGAAAAGGGACTCCCAATCTGCTTCCTCATCGCCCTCCAGGCTGGGCAAGTCCACCTTGTTCATCATGTCCATGGAATGGCCGAGTTCGTGCAGCAGGGTGTGGTAGAGCATGACGCGCCGGCAACCTTCAGGATGGAAGGTCAAACGCGTTCCGCGCTTGTGGGTTTGCACGTCGTCCGCGAACCGCGTCAGGCGTTCGAGTTCCAGGACTTCATCCGCCGCCAGGTGACGCCCCCAATCAACAATGAGAGGAATTGGCTGGGATTCCAGCAGGATGATGGGTCCCTGCGCAAAGTCCACCTGCGTGCTGTAGCGTAGTCTCCCCCAAACCGGGTTCAGCTGCATCTCCTTGCGAGTCGGTTGGCGAAGAACGATGCCGCGGATGCCGCCGTGGTAGTCGAACTCCTCGCCCATCCCATGCATGACTTCTTCAGGTAGCGCCCGCAACACCGTCGCGATGTCGTCCACCGTGCAAGGATGAACACACCCAGTCAGGGTTGGCTCCACCAGGAATGGAATCGAACGCGGACCGATTTGCCTGCGCACTAGGGTGTATGGCGGCGCGCGAACCCATTCGTCGCGGCTGTATTCCCAGCGCCGCGGAACGCGATCGCGGTTGTCCTGCCCGTGGCCTTGGGCGGAGGTGCCGGTCTTGCGGTTGCGGCGGGTAGGGTTGTGCATGGTCTTGCAGGTGGAATTGTGTGACGTACGGAAGCGGGCCCTTAGTTGTCACGTTATTCGATGTGTACCGCCAGCGCTACGCTGGCGGTACACATCGAATAACGTGACAACTTAAACCCGCTTCCGTACGTCACACAATTCCACCTGCAAGGGGCAAGGCACCCCCGGTCTTGAACCGAAGGTGCCCTGCGGAGGTTGGTTCGCAGCCCGGCGGAGACTTGGCAGGGCCGTCCGGGCGAACCAGGGCGATGTCGACTCTCAAGGCATCGCTTCGAGCTGGGCCAACTCCTCGGGGGTGAAGACCCGGCTGCGGGTGAGGAAACGTTTCCCGGTGGGGCTTTCGAGGGAAAACCCCGCTCCACGGCCGGGAACGGCATCGATCACCAGGGCGGTATGTTTCCAGAGCTCGAACTGCGCGGCGCCGATGTAGACCTCACAGCCATCGATCTCGCCGAGCAGCACGTCGCTGTTGCCGGTTCGGAATTCGCCTTTGGGGTAGCACATGGGCGCGCTGCCGTCGCAGCACCCACCGGATTGGTGGAACATGAGGGGGCCGTGTTGCGCCCGCAGCTCGGCGATCAACGCCAGGGCTGCGGGGGTGGCCTCTACCCGTTTCGGCGTTTCCATTAGAAAAAGCCCATCGGCTGCTCGGAGTAGCTGACCAGCAGGTTTTTGGTCTGTTGGTAGTGCCGCAGCATCATCGCGTGGGTCTCGCGGCCGATGCCGGACTGCTTGTAGCCACCGAAAGCCGCGTGTGCCGGGTAGAGGTGGTAGCAGTTGGTCCACACGCGGCCCGCCTGGATCGCGCGGCCGGCGCGGTAGGCGGTGTTCGTGTTGCGGGTCCAGACCCCCGCTCCAAGGCCATAGAGCGTGTCGTTGGCGATCGCGATGGCGTCGTCGTAGTCGGTGAACGTCGTCGCGGAAACCACCGGGCCGAAAATCTCCTCCTGGAAGACGCGCATCTTGTTGTGGCCCTTGAAGATCGTCGGCTTGACGTAGTAGCCGCCCGCCAGATCGCCGGAAAGCTCCGCTCGCCCACCTCCGGTGAGCACCTCGGCGCCCTCCTGCTTGCCGATGTCGATGTAGCTCAGGATCTTCTCGAGCTGATCGTTCGAGGCCTGGGCGCCGATCATGGTTTTGGGATCGAGCGGGTTGCCCTGAATGATGCGCTCGGTGCGCTCGACGGCCATCGCGAGGAAGTCGCCGGCGATGGACTTCTGCACCAAGGCGCGCGACGGGCAGGTGCAGACCTCACCTTGGTTCAGGGCGAACATCGCAAAACCCTCGAGGGACTTCTGGCGGAAGTCGTCGTCCTTCGCCAGCACGTCCTCGAAGAACACGTTCGGGGACTTGCCGCCGAGTTCGAGGGTCACCGGGATCAGGTTCTCGGACGCGTACTGCATGATCAGGCGTCCGGTGGTCGTTTCACCGGTGAACGCCACCTTGGCGATGCGCGGGTGCTGGGCGAGGGGCTTGCCGGCTTCGACGCCGAAGCCGTTGACCACGTTGAGCACCCCCGGAGGCAGCAGATCTGCGATGCGTTCGACCACGAGCAGGATCGAGACCGGCGTTTGTTCAGCGGGCTTGAGCACCACGCAGCAACCCGCAGCCAGGGCCGGGGCCAGCTTCCAGGCCGCCATCAGGATCGGGAAGTTCCAGGGGATGATCTGCCCCACGACGCCAATGGGCTCGTGGAATTGATAGCTGACGGTGTCGGCATCGAGCTCCCCTTGGGTGCCCTCCTGGGCACGGATCACGCCCGCGAAGTAGCGGAAGTGGTCGATGGCCAGGGGCAGGTCTGCGGCGAGGGTCTCACGCACGGGTTTGCCGTTCTCCCAGGACTCCGCCACGGCCAGGGCCTCGAGATCCGCCTGCATGCGGTCCGCGATCTGGTTCAGGATGCGTGCACGCTCGGCCACGGCGGTGCGGGACCAGGCGGGGAAAGCCTTGTGCGCGGCATCTACGGCCAGGTCGATGTCCTCGGCCGTCGAACGCGGAATCTCGCAGAACGGCTTGCCGGTGACCGGCGTGATGTTCTCGAAATAGGTTCCCCGCTTGGGCGGCACCCAACTTCCGCCGATGAAGTTTTCGTAGCGGGACTTGAAGCTGACGATCGATCCTTGGGTGTTCGGGGCGGCGTAGGTCATGGACGAGGGAAGCGCGAGTGTGTGGAAACGGGAGTTTTGGCGGGCCCTATGCCCGTCGACCCCGAGTGAATGCAAAGCCCATGCCAGCCCCCTCGCCACGCCCAGGGCCTCCTTCTCCACCAGCGTGTAGCAGAATGCTTCACCTGTCGCGCGCAACCTGGCGCAACCGGAGCCACCCAGATCTGCGGGGCGCGCTACAATCAGTCCGGTGCAGCCGCTTCCTGACAACGCGCCCGATGGGCAACTGATCTCCTTGGTCCCCATGTCCCCCGCCGCCAAGCGGTTGGCCGTGCAGGGAAACCCGCAGGATCTGTCGCCCACCCCCGCAAACCAGTCGCTGCTCGCCTGCTGGCAACGCTCCAAGGAACTGGGCGCCGATCCCGAAGGTTCCAATGCCCTCGAAAACGCCCTGGTCGGCCGCTCCGCCCTACGCGAAGCCCAACAGGGTCTCGATCCCCTCTGGCGCAGTGCGCACACGATCATCGAGGACTTTGCGGCCACCTGTGCGCGACGCGACTTCGTCACGCTCATCAGCGACGCGCAAGGCATCGTGACCCAAGCGCTGGGCGGCGGGGCCTTCGCAGACGAGGCTCGCCGCCTGCGCCTCATCGAAGGCGCCATGTGGGATGAAGCCCTACGCGGCACCAACGCGATCGGAACGGCGCTGGCCGAATCCCGGCCGATCGCGGTGCATGGCGCGGCGCACTTCGCCCAGGTCAACGAAGGCCTTGTATGCGTTGCGGTTCCCATCCGCGACGTGAATGGTCGCGTGATCGCGGTCATCGACGCGACTTCGTGGGCGGAACGCGCTTCCAGCCTCGACCCCAGCATGGTCATGACCGTGGCCCGTGCGATCGAGGAAGTCCTGCGCGCCCACGCGTACGCGCGCAGCTCCGGCGGCTTGGGCCTCGTCGAACGGCTGATCGAAGGCGCGGCCGGCGCGGCATTCCTCGTGGAAAGCCCGGGGCGCATCGTGCGCGCCAACGCACGGGGCCGGGCGTTCCTCGAACGGCGCGGATTGTCTCCCTCCCTGCCCGCTTGGGCCGATCTGATCGAAGTCTCGCGGCGCGCGGGCAACGTCGAAGTCGGCCTGCCCGGCGGCAACGAATCGATGCAGATGATGGCCGAGGCCATCCTCGATGAAAATGGCGGGGTGCTGGCCCTGCTCGTTGTCGTCACCGAATCCACCCGACGCAGCAGCGCGCCGGCTCCGAAACGCGACCCGCGTCAGGCCTTCGCACCGATCCTCGGCAGCGACCCCGCCGTGCATCGCGCCCGGGAACAATGTGCGCGCCTCTCGCGCAGCGAATTGCCGATCGTTCTGTTGGCGGAAACCGGGACCGGCAAGGAGTTGTTCGCCCGCGCCATCCACGAGAGCAGCCCGCGGGCCGGTGGGCCGTACGTGGCGATGAACTGCGGCGCGATCCAAGCGGATCTACTGATCAGCGAGCTCTTCGGTCACGGGCCTGGCGCCTTCACCGGTGCCGCGCGGGCGGGCCGTGATGGATTCGTGGCGGCAGCCCATGGGGGCACGATTTTTCTCGACGAGGTCGCCGACCTGTCGATGGATGCCCAGGTCGCCCTCTTGCGCGTGCTCGAAGATGGCAGCTATTGCCGTGTGGGTGAAACCCAGGTGCGACATGCGGACATCCGCGTGATTGCCGCCACCTGTCGCGACCTGCGCACGCTCGTGCAGTCTGGAGCGTTCCGCGAGGATCTGTTCTTCCGCATCGGCGGCGCCTGCGTCGAACTTCCCGCCCTCCGCGACCGGGAGGACTTCGACGAGTTGCTGACCGCCCTGTGGAAGCGCGTTCGCCTGCCCGACGGCGACCGGCCTGCCCCCCTCGCGGAGGCCACCCGCCAGCGACTCGCCGAACATACGTGGCCGGGCAACGTGCGCGAGCTCGAATCCGTGCTCGAATACGCTGCCGTCATGGCCGGGGAGGCCACCGAGGTCCAGCCCACACACCTGCCTTCGACCCTGAAGCAGGAACTTCCCGCCTACACCCTGCCGGCCGTTCCGCCCCAAGGTGCGTTGGATGACGCCCGCCGCCGCTCGCTCGTCGAAGCGCTGCAGAACCACGCCGGCAACATCTCCGCCGCTGCGCGGCATCTAGGCGTAGCCCGCAGCACGGTGTATCGCCTCGCCAAGCGCTACGGCATCCACATCGACGGGCAAGCCTGAACCGAGCCCGACTTCGGTAGTCGCCTGCCCGATTCGGGGTCGAAGCTCTCGAATTGAGCGCCAACGGCGCCGCCCAGAGGCGCTCGATTTTCCCTTGATGGAAATCCGAGGCCCTTTGCGCCTGCAACATAGGCAAATTCGATTTCTTCCGACCTGATCCAATGCAACTCTCCATCCTCCCGACCCTCTGCAGCCTTCCGCTCTCGATCGCCGCACTCGCCCAGCACGTCAACCCCTGCGATGCGGCGATTGTGACGAGCACCTCCACGGCGCTCCCGCCGGCCCGCGACGAACAACCCGACGCGGCACTCGCTTCCCTGCACTGGAGCGCTCCGGTGGACCAGACGGAAACGCGGTGGACACCGGCTCCGCCCATGGCCCCCGAACCGCAATGCGCGCCGGGAGTCGACCTCCCCACGGTTTCGTTCTCATCCTCCGAGTGGCAACCCATCGGAGTGTTCCAGGATCGCATTGGGGACACCTGGTGGGCGACCGGCGAAACGTACAAGGCAAGCGCCGGGCCCCGAGGTTTTGAATACCACCCGTTCCTCGGCTCGGATGCCCCGCAGAACTATCCCGTTTCCTTTGCCCTGGTCCGTGCCTCGTTTGGAGGAGAAGTCCTGCCCCTGGCGGCGAATGCCGAAGTTCGACGCGAGGCGGACCGCTGGGTGCTGGATCGCGGACCGGTCGAGACCTGGTACGACCTGGAGCCCCGCGCGGTGGAGCAAAGTTTCGCCCTGATGGCAGCAGGTCGAACCGAAGACCTGCGCCTGGAATTGGCGGTCTCCAGTGAGCTCGACTTGTCCCTCGATTCGGAGGGCCTGACCTGGAGCAATGAACGGGGTGGCGTGCACTACCGCAAGGCCGTTGTATTGGACGGTTCGGGCCGGCGCATGCACCTCCCGATCCAGGCCGCCGAGGGTCGCGTGCAGTTGACCGTTCCCGCGGAGTTCCTGGCGCACGCGGTGGATCCCATCATCGTGGATCCGATTCTAAGCACCTTCACGGTCTACTCCAACACCACGTACGATCAGCACGCGGGTGATGTGGCCTACGATTTCTCGAGCGGCCGCTGGGGGTACTTGCTCCTGCGCGACTTCTCCATCGGCGACCGCGATATCCGCATGGTCGGCATCGATGCCAATGGGGCCCTGACCGGATCGACTTGGGTCGAAATCTCTTCTGAATTCTGGGATGAGGGTGTCGTCGCGATCGACGGCACTTCGGACACCTTCCTCGTCGTAGCCACGCGGCGCGTCACGGGGGGTGCCGAAGTACAGGGCCGAACCGTGCATGGCCCGAGTTACGCCCTCAGCCCGAGTTTCCTGATCGGCAACATTTCAGGGACTTGGACCAATCTCGCGCCGGACGTGTGTGCCAACCTCTCCGGACCGAGCAACTGCAAGGTCGTTTGGGAGCGGTACTTCTCCACTTCCGGCAACCGTGCCATCCGCGCTGTGAACGTAACCTTGCCCGCTGTGCACAGCATCACCGTTCCTCCCACCGTTGGCGGATTGGAACTGGTCACTTCGGACTCGAATGTCGACTACTATAGCCCGCGCGTATCCGACTCCACCTCTTCCTTGGCCAACCAACAGGGTCGGCTGGTGTTCCTAGGGTACGAAGCTTCCAGTGGCGCCTATACCCGCACGGGTTTCGGGTTTGACGAGTTCGGCACGACTGTGGCGGGAACGACCTACCTGGAGACCTTTGCCGCAGGGATCGAACCCATTTCCCTCGACGTGACCGATTTGGAAACGCGGACGAACGCGGCGGCGATTCCGTATCACGGGGTGGTCATGTCCTATGTCGAGAGCGCGAGTGGACGCAAGGGCATCGGCCTTACCCTCAAGAACAACACGCAAACGACCGACTCCGTCTTCTTGCCAACCATGGAGAACGTCTGGAACACCGGGGACGATTTCCTGAATGCCAATGTCGTCGGCACGGGGTACGGGTTCGTGGTCAGCTACGCGCAACAAAGCCCCGGGAGCAGCATGCAGGAGGTGTACGCAACCACCTTGCGCGTGGATAACAATGGGGATTTGAGCTTGTCGGAACCACGGGTCCACTTGGGTACCACCACCGGGCTCCTGCCCCGCCAGCCTGTAGCGGCCTCCCAGCGATCCGGCGGATACCCCACTTCCCCCGTAATGGCGCTCGGATACGATTCCGATGACCAGGGACTGGTGCGCACGACGGGTGTTCTCTTGTCTACGGTCTTTCTCGACGTGGCCGGCAACCAGTATTGCTACGGCACCATGAATTCCACTGGTGAAGGCGGACTGATGCTCGTCGGTGGTGGTCCGGACGCGAACTCAAGCAAGACCCTCTTCGCGGAGAACCTGCCCTTGAACCAGTTTGGTTACTTCCTGACCAGCCAAGGCGGGTCGGGCATCGTGATGATCGGAGGCGGCAACTATTGCCTGAATGGCGGTCCCGTGGGGCGCTACAACCAGAACAGCGAGATCTTCTTCACCGGCACCGAAGGCCGCGGCGAATTGACGATTCTGCCGTTCCAATATCGGACTCCAACGGGTGATGTGTCGGCCCTCGCAGGCCAGACTTGGAACTTCCAGGCTTGGCACCGGGAGAATGGCGGGCAAAGCAACTTCACCAACGCCGTCACCGTGCTGCTTGAATAGGGCAAACGGACGAAAAACGCGCGCGGCGGTCGCCGTCGAAGCGTTTGTAGGAGTTGAAGGCTCCGACCATACGCGAGGCGACTTGCGGGTTGATCTTATCGAGGGTGATGACTGCGTCGCCAAGCAGGCGGTAGCCGGCGCCGTCCTTCTGATGGAAGCCGGTGCGGTTGAGGCGGCTGAAGACGCCGATCAGCGATCGCACGCGGTTGGGGTTCTTCCAGGTGAAGTCGGGGTGCTGGATCAGCTTGCCCATGTGCTCGACGATGCCCGGCAGGCGGCAGGAAGCCTGCAGGGTGAACCACTTGTCGATGACGAGGGGGAACTTCTTCCACTTGTCATAGAACGCCTTCAACGCCGCATCGTACTCGGGGCCTCCGACCAGACTCAGGCAGCTCAGGGCCGCCTCCATGTCGGTCATGTTGTCGGCCTGGTCGAACTGCGTCTTGGCCCAAGCGATGTGTTCCTTGTTGCCGCTGCGCACCAAGTAACCCAGGGCTGCGTTGCGCTCTGCGCGGCGTTGAACTTCTTTCGGATTCCAGGAATAACCGCCGCTACCTGCGCTGCGCTGGTAGAGATCGCGCAATTCCGGCTCGAGCACTTCGGCCAACTTGCGGTTGACGAAGTTGCGCGCTTCCGCCAGGGCATCGGGATCGATGACCTCAAGACGCTGCTCGAGGATCATCTCCGCGGGCAGCACCATCATCAGGGCCCGGGTGGAACCATCCATCTTCGCATCGGTCACCACGGCGCGCATGGCGTCCTTGAGCTCCTCGGGGCACAGCAGGGTGCCGCCCTGCTGATACCGTTCGGCAAGCTCGAGGATGGCATCCCCGAACAGTTCCTGCGCGGCATCCCAACGGTTGAAGCTGTCGCCATCATGCGCCATCAGGAACGCCAGCTCGCGCGCAGAGCGCGAGATGCGCATGTCCACCGGCGCGGAGAAGCCGCGCAGCAGCGACGGGCAGGGTTCGTTGGCGAGGCCGACGAATACGAAGTGCTGCTCCATCTGCGTCACTTCAATCACACGCTCGAGGGCCGCGTTCTCGGGGCTCTCGCCGTCGAGCAGCATCGACATCTCGCTGCCGTCCGAGTCCAGCAGCGCCATGCGCACCGGAATCTGCAAGGCCTGGAACGTCTCGAGCTCCTGGCCGCGCGGGCAATGCTGGCGGAAGGTGAGCGTGAAGCGACCGTGGTCCGGCTCCCAGCGCCGCTGCACTTCGAGCACCGGAGTGCCCGCGCTCGCGTACCAACGCTCGAATTGCGCCAGGTCCCGTCCGTTGGCATCGGCCATGGCCGCACGGAAATCGTCGCACGTCACCGCGCTGCCATCGTGGCGGTCGAAGATGCGGGTCCATCCCTTGCGGAAGCCTCCGCCCCCAGCAGGGTGTGGTACATGCGGATGACCTCCGAACCCTTCTCGTACACCGTAGCGGCAGAAGTTGTCCATCTCCAGGTAGGACTCGGGCGATCGGGTGGTTACTTCCGGGCCCGCATCCTCGGGAACTGCGCGGCGCGCAGGGTGCGCACATCGCTGATGCGCTTGACCGCTCGGGAGGTCATGTCCGAGGTGAACTCCTGGTCGCGGACCACGGTCAGGCCTTCCTTGAGGGTCAGCTGGAACCAATCGCGGCAGGTGACGCGGTTGCCGGTCCAGTTGTGGAAGTACTCGTGGCCGATGACGCCTTCGATCCCTTCGTAGTCCCCATCGGTGGCCGTATCCGGGCGCGCCAACACGAACTTCGAGTTGAAGATGTTGAGGCCCTTGTTCTCCATGGCCCCCATGTTGAAGTCGCCCACGGCGACGATCATGTAGATGTCGAGGTCGTACTCGAGGCCGAACACGTCCTCATCCCACTTCATCGACTTCTGCAAGGATTTCAGCGCATGCTCACACGCGTCGATGTTGGCCGGCTCCACCCAGATCTCGAGGGCCACCTCGCGACCGCTGTGGGTCGTGAACGTGCCCGGATGGCTGCGCAGGTTGCCCGCCACGAGCGCAAACAGGTAGCTGGGCTTCGGGTGCGGGTCCTCCCAACGCACGCGATGGCGGCCATCCCCAAGGTCCGCCTCTTCCACGCGGTTGCCGTTGCTGAGCAGCACCGGGTACTTGGCCTTGTCACCGGTGATCGTGGTCGAATACACCGCCATCACGTCGGGCCGATCGAGGAACCAGGTAATGCGGCGGAAGCCCTCCGCTTCGCACTGGGTGCAGAAGTTGCCGCTGGACTTGTACAGACCGCTCAGCGAAGTGTTGCTCTCCGGATGGATGCGCACCCGCGTCTCGAGGGTGAAGCTGGCGGGCACGCCGTGCACACTCAACTTCTCCGCCTCCTCGCTGTACTTGTCCGAACCCCACAATTGCCCGTCGATCCGGATCGAGAGGGTTTCGAGTTCCTCGCCATCGAGCACCAGGGGCCGGTCATGGTCCCCATTGCGTCGCACGGCCGCGCGGCAGGTGACGATGGTGCCGTCCTCCCCGAGCTCGAAATCCAGATCGACCGAGTCGATCCAGTAGTCGGGCTGCTGGTAGTCCTTGCGATACTTGCGGGCGGGGGCGGATTGCGTTTGCGTCATGGCCGGCTTGGAAAAGAGAGCGGGTACCGCCCGTAGCTTAAGCCCTGGCCCATCGCCGCCAAAGGGCGCGCATGGCAGGAATCGGCCCCGCTGACCGGGCCCCCCTCCTCCCTGTCCAGCAACGATGCAGTCCGGGCCGGATTCAGAGCTCGATCGGCCCCTCCGCCCCGAAAGCGGAGACCGGCAGGCCCAACGCACGCACCCGGCCCGCAAACGTCCGCAGCCAATCGTCGCTCACCGAGCGCAATTCCGCCGCCTCCGGCTGATGCGAAGGCCTGGCCAGGCCATAGAGCATCACGTCGCGAATCGGCGTACCTTGGGCCAGTTCCTCGGCCAGGAAACCCAGATAGGCCGCCTGCCACGCCTCGTCGGGCTCCTCGCCGCTGCGGGCAAACACGCAGGTCTGGATGCGGGTCGGAGCCAGCGCCGCCGCGGTCCGCAGGTTGGCCCGCACCCGGCTATCGGGGATGCGCACGTCGTTGATCGCCAGGCGATCTTGCTCGCGGGCCCCGTCGAACTTGAACCACACCTCGCCGTTCGCCTCGGCTAGGCGCGCTAGGCCCTCTTGGACCTCACCGCGCCCCACCATGGAACCGTTGGTGATCAGCACCAGCTTGACGCCCCGCTCGAGCAGCCCGAAGCGGGCCATGCACTCAGCCACGAGCTCCACGCATTCCGCGAATTGGGGGCTCGTGGTCGATTCACCGTCCCCGGAGAACGCCACGTCGTTGATCCGACGGGCTTCGGGCGGTGCAAAGTGCTCTAGCCAATCGCCGGCCGTAACGGCTTCAAGGAAACCCTCCAGCTCGCTGCGCAGTAACTCCAGGTCGATTTCCGGACCCGCTCCGCGTTGCAGGCCCGGCACCTGGCAATACACGCAACGCCAGTTGCAGTGCGCGTTCGGGTTGAGGTTGACACCGATCGAAACACCCCGCGCCCGGCGGGAAACCACCGGATAGACGTAGGTCAGTCCCGCGCGGTCGCGGGGGTGTTCGCGCACGTTGTCGCTCATGAAGCCGCCGGCCACATGGATCCGAAGACCCCCGCCGTAACGAGTGCATAAACCAGACCGTCGAACATGAACTTCATCGTTACCGACCACGGTTGGCCTTTCCAGATCGATTCGGTGATCACGCCCCAGCCGTAGCCAAGGAATGCGACGGTACCGATCAGGCGGAACACCCGCATGTAGTCGGCGCCGTGCGCCAGGGTGAAGGTACCCACGTAGGCGCAGAACACACTCACCGTGATGGTGAACACAAACCACTGCAGCAGCGATTTGCCGATGTTCGGGGTGCCCGTCGGCATGATCGTCACGAATCCAACGGGGCCACGCTGATACTTCTCGATCATCTCGTCGGTGCCCATGTTCTTCATATCACCGCAGTGCGGGAACATGTAGGTACCAGGAGCGAGGTTGCCTTTGCCCAGAACGGGTAGCACTTCGTTCTCGTTCGGGAGCTTGCGGTTGTCGTTTGCATGGATCGGAATCACCATGTGCAAGATCGAGGACGCGATGAAGACCGCGAGGGCGGAAAGAAGAATCGGCAGCCAGAGTTGCAGCAGTTCGGACATGGGGAGCGATGGGTTGGGGAGAGAGGGAGCGCCCGGAGTATAGCACCGAGCAAAAGTCCCACCAGGGTGCCCGACCCGCCCGTTTCGCGTAGGATTGGCCCCATGAAGCACATTGCTGGCACTCTACTGCTCCTTTCCCTTTTCGCCTGCGGCCCGATCGCCGCACCCTCCATCCAGGAGGAACCCTCCGCCCCGCAGCCCGAAGTCATCGACCCCTCTGCCGCGGATCCGGCCATTGCAGTCGCGGAGGAAGCCGGCCCCTTTGAGTACTTCGACGACATGGCGGCCATGGTGCGCGCCGATCTGGAGCGGGTAACCGGCGTGGAACTGGCCGATCTCGACTTCCACCTGGCCGACGAGGACACCATGGCCCACGTGGTGCTACGAAGCCAAGAGGCGCTGGGGCAGGGCGGCCTGGATGAGGACGACGTCCGAGCCTGGGCCCGCGCCTTGCTCGGGGTCTACGACTACGTGGATACCCACGCGGTGTACGTGTGTCCGGAAAACCTGGCCCATGCGGCGGAGATTTTCGACATGCCCGAGCTCAACCGCGCCGAAGTCGTCTACGCGATCATGGCGCACGAGGGCGCGCATGGGGTCGCGGACCGGGAATACGACCTGTTGAAACTCATGCAGAAGGGTGCGCAGGGGAAGGCCGACGGCCTCATGGCTGCCTCAAGCGTGATCGAAGGGTACGCGCAGTGGGTGGCGGGGTCGGTTTGCGCCGAGGGCAACCGCCGCAAAGGATTCGAACGATTCACGCAGGCCATTGGCACCTCCCCGAAACTCGGCGATCCGGGGAGCCAGATCCTGACGGACAACATCGTGGCCCAGACTTCGTTCTCGTACTACTCCGGCTTGGAGTTCGTGCAGGCCGTGCACGCCAAAGGCGGAATGGAGGCCATTGCAGCCGTTTTCGCCGCGCCCCCCACCTCGCGCACGGATATCGCCAATCCGGGTTGGTACCTGGATCCCAGCTCGCGGCCCCGGTCCGGGCTGGACCTGGATGCGGCCTTGGCGTGCCTGCCCCCGCGCCTCGAAACCAGCGAGGGCATGCAGTTCATGCAACGGGAAGTCGGCGTCGCCGAACTCCTGCCTGCGGCGCAGATGGTGGGTCCGCAAGCCACCCAGGAGATGAAAGACAGCGTGGTCAGCCTGACCGTGAAGATCGGTCAGACCCCCGATGGCGGGCAGATGGTGGTGCTCGGCGCGATCGTGTGCAATGGCGAAGCCGGTGCGGCAAGCTACATCGACATCGGCCGGCAAATCAGCTTGAAGAAGGACGAGCAACTGGCCGGAGAGGGGTTCCTGCAGATCCTGTCCAGCGAAGAGGTTCCCCTTCCGCGTTGGCGCGGGTACCACCTTCGTCAAGGACATGTTGGTGGACGGCGAGCCGATTCCGCTGACCCTGACCCTGGCCCGCCGGGGCAATCTGGTTTTGGAGTTGACCCTATCGAATGTGGAAATGGACGAAGAAGTGCTCGGCGCCCTGCTGAACGAAGCGTTTGAAAAGGCCGGACTGCCGCGCTGATCGCGCAAATCCGCGGGCCAGGGATCGGAACCGGGCAGGGGCGGTCTACAATGGCGCCCCTGCACCCCGATCCCATGGAAAGGCCCACCGACCTGCTGCTGAACGACGGCAACACCATCCCCCAATTCGGCCTTGGCATGTGGCAAGTGCCCGATGACCAGGCGCAGCGGGTGGCGCTCGAAGCCCTCGAGATCGGCTACCGCCACATCGATACCGCCCAGGTCTATGACAACGAAGCGGGCGTCGGACGCGCCCTGCGCACCACGTCGGTGCCGCGCGAAGAGCTTTTCGTCACCTCGAAGTGCCGCAACAAGCTGCAAGGGTACGATTCGACCATCGCCGGCTTCGAGGAGTCCATGGAGAAGCTCGGACTCGACACCTTGGACCTGTTCCTGATCCACTGGCCCTTCCCGGAAGCCGATCGCTACGTGGACACCTGGCGCGCCTTGATCGACCTGAAGGAGCGCGGACGGGTCAAATCCATCGGGGTTTCGAACTTCAAATCCGAACACCTGCAGCGCCTCATCGACGAAACCGGGGTGACGCCGGCGATCAACCAGGTCGAGCTGCACCCCCGCTTCCAGCAAGTCGAACTGCGGCAGGAACACGCGCGCCTGGGCATCATCACCCAAGCCTGGTCGCCCTTGGGTCGCGCCCAGACCTTCGACGAACCGGTGCTGCAAGCGATCGCCAAGAACCACGGCAAGTCACCTGCCCAGGTGATCCTACGCTGGCACCTCGATTGCGGCCTGGTCACCTTCCCCAAGTCCGTGCACCGCGAGCGCCTGGTCGAGAACTTCGACCTGTTCGACTTCCAGCTCAGCCCCGAGGAAATGGAGCAGATCGCCACCTTGGATCGTGCCGATGGTCGCATCGGGCCCGACCCCGCGGTGATGAACGTGGCGTTCTAGGCCGCGGCTACTGGCCGGCCTGGCTGCGGTACAGGCACTGCACCTGCCGGGCTTCGCCGTTCAGGATCAAGTCGAGGCGCAGCCCGCCGCTGCCACTCAGGCTCCACGCCTGGAGGCTGGGGAAGGCCAATTCGAGGCCCTGAGTCACCGGGTCGAAGTGCACGGAAGTCGGGCGCAGAAGGGTCTTGCGACCATCCACCATCAGGCCCACGTCGACGGTGGAGCTGTGGTCGATCGCGCCGGTGCGCAGGCGCACCAGGGTCTGGGAGCCATCATCGATGGCCGTGGCCACCTGATCGGGAATCGAGCTCCGGTTGGCACTCTCCACCGCCACCGAAACCGGCAGCTCGAACGAGGTCACGCTGCCTCCGGCACGCGCTGTCAGCATCGCAAACTGCTGCCAGAGCTCCACCGCGGCGCGGCGATCGGCCCCCAGATTGCCGGGCAGAGTGTTCAAAACACCCTGGAATCGCGCCCAATCGTTCCAACGGTTGGCGCTGAGCAGATCCCGGTGGTGATCCTCGCGGCTCTCCGTGACTCCGGCGTCCCGCAGCAAGTGTTCGGCCTCCAGGGCCAACTGCTGCTGGGAAGTACCCGAGAGTTCGAGACCCGAGGCCACGTCGACGAAGCGGGCGTCCGCCAGCACATCGATGCGGGCATCGGAAGCCTCCGGAACCAGCAGCAACGCCGTCACCGTGTGGTTCTGCGCGATCATCGAGAAGTCGGTTTCGGCTTCCTGGATGGCGCCGAGGCGCACGCCCAGGGTGTTGTCCGAAATGCGCGTGACCGTGAACAGACTGTTCACATCGTTGCCTGACACCGACTGGATCTTGTTCAGCACGTCGCTGACCGAAGCATCGGTGCGCAGCAACGGCGCCAGGTATTGGAGGGCAAGGCCGGTCTCCTTGGTGCGGTCGGACACCCGGCCGTGTTTGGAGCGCTCAAGGTCATCGGTGACCAAAATCGGCACGACCTGGGGCAGGGGCACGTCCGGCGCACCCGCTTCCTGGCCTTGATTGGTGAAGAAGCTGAGCGTGCAGAACGCGTCATAGGGCTCCCGACGCGCATTGGGCATCAGGGTCAGCTTCATGCGCACGACATAGGCGCGGTAGCCACGGCGCGTGAGGGCGTGGTGCAGCGATTGGCTGATCAGGCGCACTTCCTGGAAGAGCGCGGCAGCCGCCCAGTATCGCGTGAGCGGATCCGACTGCTGGTCATCCTTATTGACCGCATCGAGCGGGTGCGGATCCTGGTTCAAAAGGTCCGCGAGTTTGAGCAGGTCCCCGATCGGCGAGCTCGAGTTCGAGTCGCCCGTGTTAGTGGAAGGGCTGCTGATCGGCGTCTCCGTGGTCGTGGGGGTGCCCCACGGCGATCCGGCATCTCCGGACTGCGAATCTCCCCCGGCGGCCCCATTGCTGCCGGAATCGGTGCCTGAGTTGTTGCCCTGATCACCCAGGGATCCCCCATCCCCCGGCGTCGCATCGCTCGGCTGGATCCGGCGATCAGTGCCCTTGAGCGACCGCTCGTCGACTTGGTGCACCGCCTCTTGCACGGTGCGGGTAGTGGCGAGGACCGCGTTCAACGCCTGGTCCTCGTCCATCTGGAACTGCGGTTGCAGGTTTTGCACGCTGCTCTCCCAGGGGGAAACCGCTACCACCGAAAAGTGGAAGCTCCCTGCCTGGCGTTGGGTTTCGACCCGGTGGGCCGAAGGGGCCTGAGCGGCCTGGCACCCACAGAGCGCCAGGATCAGGGACTGGAAAAGCAGCGTACGCACGTTTGGAGTCCTAGCGGTGGTTCTTCTGGCTTTGCGCTTCGACCACTTCCTCGTGGGCAAAGTGCACATACACCGGGTTGAAGCTCATCGACGACATGTAGATGTTGTCGTAGCTCTCAACCGTATCGGAGATGCAGCTGAGCGACTTCAGGCTGCCGGTTCCCATGTAGGTCTTCGGCGACTTCGTCGAGCTCACGCGCGTCGACAACAGGCCGTTCGCACTATCCACACTGGTGATGATGAGGCCTTCGGGAGCGGTGTAGAACGGCCGCGGTTCCGTGTACGGCGGGATCTTGAAGGTGGTGTGATCGCGGTAAGCTTCGCGCACCTCGACCCCTTCGATGTGGCGGTACAGGGTGCGGTGATCGGCGCCGACCTGGATCGACACGATGGCGCTCAGGTCCACGTCATGGCCGTTGTACTCGCCATCGCCGTTGGTGTGCTGGCTGATTTCCATGCGGCCGAAGTCCGGGGGAACAATATCCAGACTCATGCCGCGAACGAAACCCTTGTAGCGGCGGGGATAGGGCGTCGACTTCATGTAGTCGGCCGCAGACACAAACCCGTTCGGCAGGGAGATCGTCTTGGTCGGGCTCAGGCGGAAGTCCATCAGGCGATTCTTCAGATCGTCCAGACGCTTCTGCGCCTCATCGCGGTAGGCGACCATCTGGCGGTCATCCACGCTGTAGAACGCATCGTGGTTGTCGATGGCAAACTGGTAGTGCTCGACCGCGTTGTTGTAATCGTTCATCGCGGCAAGGACCTGGCGGAACTTGTCGGTCTGAGCATCCTGCGACCAGACGAACCCGTTCGGGATGTTGGCCTGGTAGTCGTTCAGGCGTTCGAACGAAGTCCAGCTGAATTGCGTGATCACGGGAGCTTGCGCGACCTCGAGGGGAAACGCCTGCGCGTGCCCAACCATGATGCTCACCGCGTTCTCACCCGAGATCTCGACGGTGGCATTCATAGGAGGTCCACCAACCCGGAACTCGGAAACGGTGATCATCTTGGTCTTGCTTACTTCGGAGAAGGAAGCCGCGATGCTCGCCGAACCGCTGACCGTCATGGTGCTGCCCGAGAAGCTCGCTTTGATGTCCTGCTGCTCGCTGCGGCTCGAAGCGTGCACCGTGACCATGCCGTAGTACTTGCCACCGGTCTCCACGGCGCTAATGAAACCGTTGCCGTTGGCCGTGTGGAACTGGTTCGGGTTTTTCTTCAGCAGCTCGATGGCGCTAGGGGTCAGCACCGGGTTGTGCGCGTAGCGGGCACTTTGGGTCACGCTGACAATCACCAGGAAGTTCATGTCATAGGACTCTTCGTTGACCTGGCGCATGAAGCTGGCCGTGCCCTCCGCGGAGTTGAGTCCGGAGGAATAGGAGAGGCTGGCGTCCACACCCAGGGCTTCCTGGAGCTGCTGCTGCGACTCGATCATGAGCATGCGCGTCTCGACCGATTGCGAGCCTTGCTGCTCGACGTGGCCGCCGCCGCCATTCAGCGAGGAGGTGCCATCGGTCACGGTGAAGTTCACGACGTGGGTGCCCGCGAGGTCGCGGAGGTCATCCCAAGCGCTTCCCAGCTCGATTCCATCGAGGTTGTTGGCCTGGATGACCGGGGATTGAGCCCAAGCGGGAGCCGCGCAAACCAGGGTAGCGGCGGCGAATTGAAGCAGACGGTGGGTCATGTTTCGGAGGGATCCTGTTCTAGGGAGGGGGTGAGGAACCACTTGGGGACTGGTTCGGGTTTCCCAACAGGTCGGCAATATTTTCCGGGTGCTTGAGACTCGATTTCCGGGAACAACAGCGGGGATTCCGGCTGTCCCACCTCCGGTGCGGCCCCCGGCGCAATTGAGACTTCCTGATACCTCGAAGGCCCCCTCCCGGCGGGCGGGAAGGGGCCTTCTCAAGGTTCAGAGCTCAGCCTTAGATGATGTTGGCGAGTTCGGCGAGCACCTCATCCACGGTCGAGATGACCCGGGCGTTGGCCTGGAAGCCGCGCTGGGCTTCGATCAGGTGCACGAATTCCTCGACGGTGTCCACGTTGGACCCCTCCAGGGACCCGCTGACCACTTTGCCGCGGCCCAGCACGCCCCCCTCGCCGATGCGCGGGTTGCCGCTGTTCACGCTCTGGCGGAACAGGTTGTCCCCGACAGCCTCGAGGCCCTCCTCGTTGTTGAAGGAGGCGATGCCGATGGCGCCCATGACCTGGGATTGACCGTTGGTGTAGAAGCCGATGATCTGGCCGGTGGAATCGACACTCAAGTTGGCCAAAGCGCCATCGCTATAGCCGTCCTGACGGTCGACCACGATGTTCTGCTGGCTGCCGAACTGGGTGACGCCTTCGAACGTGCCGTCGGATCCGAGGTCCAGGTTGACCGTCTGGGGCCCGTTCACCGAACCGGGGAACTGCACCAGGATCTGCTTGGCCACGCCGCCCAGGCTGGTCGGAGCGCCGTTGACGTCGAAGGACAAACCGGTGACCGGGCTGCTCTCGCTGCCGGTGATGACCGTGCCTTCCCCATCGGGCAGGGTGGCGAAGATGTTCCAGGTCAGGTCGCCCTGGCGCTGCATGGTGAGGGTCAGGGTGTGCGCCACGCCGGAGGCGTCGAAGACCTCGCTGGTGACGACCACTTCATCGGGACCGGTGCCCTCTTCGCTGACGGACAGGGAGTGCGCGCTCCAGTTCGACTCACCCGTAGCGGATGCGCCATCGGAGATCGAAAGCAGCAAGTCGGCTTCGCCGGCGGTCTGCGCCTTCACCTGGATCTGGCCGTTGCTGTTCAGGCTGACTTCCGCATCGCTGTAGAGGTTGGCGACGAAGTCGACCAAGGCCCCCAAGGTGGTGCCGTTGTTGGCGGCGCCGTAGACGAACGAAGCCGAGATCGGGGTGCCATCGGTGTCGATGCCCTCGATGTTGATCGTGTCGCCGTTCGCGTAGTTGGTCAGGTTGGCGGTCAGGTCATTGAGCTCGGAGGTCGCGTCGGCAGGCGACTCGGTACCCGAAGCCAGGGCCGTAGGCATACCGATCGCCGCGGCCAAGTCGTTGGGCGAACCGGACGAGAATTTGATCGTCGCGTTGGCGCCAGAGAAGTCGGTGACGACCTCGAGCACACCACCGATCACTTGGGCGGAGATGCCCGACACCGCGTTGATCTGGGTGGCCAGGTTGTTCAAGTCGATGGTGCCGGTCGGGCTCGCCGCCATGGTGATCACCTGCGGCGAGTTGCCGTTGGCGGTGAGCTCCATCGTGTAGGTCGAGTTCGGGGTCAGACCGCCGATGATCGGACCCGCCACGGTGCTGACCACGCTGGCCTGGGTGCCTTCCTTGAAGGCGTTGGTGCTGGTCAGCTCCTCCGCCAGGGGACCGGTCACGACGCCGGGAAGGTTGCCCTTGACCGCCACCGTCGAAGTGGCCTGGGGCGGGAACAGCGACTCGGCGTCGATGCTCAGGGGTTGACCAGTGGTGTCGTTCACGCGGAAACCGGTGACGAGGTCGACCAGGCTGCTTTCCGCATCCAGGCCGAAAGCCCCGGCGCGGGTGTAGAAATTCTCGTTGCCCCCACGCACCACGAAGTATCCGCCGCCCTCCAGCGCCAGATCGAGCACGCGGCCGGTGGTATCCAGGGAACCCTGGTTGAAGATGCGCTGGGTGTTGACGTGCTGCACGCCAAGACCGATCTGGCTCGGGTTGGTGCCACCGCTCGAGGTGGACGGGGCGGTCGCATACGAGAGGTTCTGCGACATGGCCGCCGAGAAGCTGGCCCGGGTGCTCTTGAACCCGGTGGTGTTGGCGTTCGCCAGGTTGTTACCGATGACGTCGATCCACTGTTGGTGGGAACGCATCCCGCTCAGGGCGGAGAACAGAGAGGAGGTCATTGCAGGGATTTGGGGTGTTGGGCTGCGGTTGGTGCTGGAGAGAGAGAGGCTGGGAGTGGTCGGGGCGCGGTCGGTCCTCCTCCAGGCCGCGCCCGGCGCCTCACTCGCCGGAGTTCGATTCGGTGGGCGGGCCGGTTACGGCACCTACGGCGCTGAGGGGCACGGACGTCCCGTCGACCGAGAGCATCACGGTGCCGCCTTCGAAGCGCACCGACTCCACCAGGCCCTGGACTTCCTGTCCGAGCTCGTTGGAGTAGATGACGTTGTTGCCGATCAGCGCGCTGGCGTCGGTGAGCTGCGCCATCAAGGCATTGCCCTGCTGCAGCGCGGCCAGGGCCACGAGGTTCTCGTTCACGCCCTGCATCTCCTCGAGCGAGGAGAATTGAGCGAGCTGCGCGATGAACTGCTCGTTGCTGGTGGGCTCGGTCGGATCCTGGTTGCGCATCTGGGCAATCAGAAGCTGCATGAAGGCGTCCCTGTCGAGCGCAGTTCCACCGGTGGACTGGCTCTGGGGTTGCACGTACAGGTCGGAAACGGCGCTGATCATGGGTTAGGCCAAAAGGTCAAGGGAATCGCTTCCCAGGGAGAGGGTCTGCCACGAATCCCGAGATGCGGGCAGGATGGGTTGTTCCGCCGCCCGGCCGATGGGCGCGCTGCGGCGGGTGTTCTGTTCGAAGAGCTGTTCCTGCCAGTCGTGCGACTGTTCGCCGCTGCCAAGGGACAGGTTCAGTTCGGTGAGCTCGAGTTCCGCCTGCGCGAACATCTCGCGCAGTTCAGGCAGGTGGCGCTGCAGGATGCTCAGGGCTTCTTTCGACTCGACGCGCAGTTCGGCGCGCACTTCGCCCTTTTCCACCTGCAAGTCGATCGAGACGCGGCCGAGTTCTTCCGGGTTCAAGCGCAGGGTCGCGCGCTGCATGCCGGGTTGGATGCGGGCCTGGATCTGGCCCAGCACGGCTTCCTGGTGGCCCAGGTCGATGTGCTCCGCGGACACCGGCCGGGTTTCGACCGCGGTCACGCGCAGGTTCGACTGGGGCCGGGTTTCGAGACGCACTTCGGGCAGGGAGTCGTTCTGCCCTTGTTCCTTGTGGGAGGCTTCGCCGTCCTTGGCGTCTCCCAACGCTGCTTCCAGCGTTTCCGCGAGCTCGGTGAGCGAGGGGGTTTCGGCGGTGGCTCCGGCCTCTTCGAGCACGAGCGGTTCGCTGTCCTCCGCCGCGCCCGCGTCGCGAGTGCGCAGCGTCGAAGGCCTAGCCTCGGCTGCGGGTTTTGCGCCGGCGGCATTGAGGCGCGCCATCAGGGCTTGCAGGGTGGCGTCAACCGGGGCGGGCGACGGTTCTCCTTCGGCCGGCACAACGACGCCGCCGGGGGCATCGAGTGCCTGACCTTCCACCGGCTGGGGAAGCTCGACTTGCGGGGCCGGGGCCTCGACGGGTTGCGGCACGGCTTCACCCTGGGGGCCTGACTCAGGCAGGGCCGGGGCTCCGCCGGCAGGCTGGACCGGAGCCAACACGGACTCGAGCGCGGGCACCGGCTGCTCCGAGGCCCAGGGGGCCACCGGGGCGAAGGGGGCCTCTTCGGGGAGCTCCTCGAGATCCGACTGGGTCTCGACCGGCCAGGCCGGAAGGGGGATGTCACCGGGGGCAGCGGAGTCAGACTCCTTGCCGGCCGCGAGTTGCTGGGCCAGCAGGCCTGCAAACTCACCGGGGGTCCCCTGCGCTTCCTGGGCCGGAAGAGGGGACGGCCATCCGTTGCCGTCTGACCGCCCCTTCACATCCAAGAAACGGAGACTGTCGTGGGAAGACAAAAGCTCCATTGCCGCACCTAGGAGCAAGCGAGGTGCCAAGTGGTGTTGACTTTCTGAACAGCCGTTTTCGGGGCCCAGGGCCGGGGTCGAAGACACGGCGCCAGGCGTTCCGGTTGGTTTTTTTCCGGTAAGCCTTTCCCGAGCGGAAGTCCTTTCCCACCATCGCGGATCCCCCACCCGGCCGCCTGCGCTTTATACTCCGCAGTATACAACCAGCAGGTATACTACCTCCCGCCCGCCCCCGTGACCCTGGACCCCACCACCCTGGCCAGCAGCTTCAGCCTGATCTTCTTAGCGGAGATGGGCGACAAGACCCAGCTGATGATGATGGCCCTCGCCCACCGCTACCGGCCGGTTCCGGTGCTGGTGGGTGGATGCTCGGCGTTCTTGGTGCTCAACCTTCTCGGGGTGGCCCTCGGCCAGGGGCTCGGGGACCTGCTGCCGACCCGGGCGGTGGCCATCGGCGCGGGTCTGCTGTTCCTGTTGTTCGCTTACCGCACCTGGCGGGACGCCGACAGTGAGGAAGAGGACGAACCCGAAGAGGAACGCGGGCGGCGCGGTCCGCTGGTCACGAGTTTCTTGCTGATCCTGGTGGCCGAGCTGGGAGACAAGACCCAACTCGCCGTGGTGGCCTTGGCCGCCGAGAAGCCTTCGTGGCTCGCCGTGTTCCTCGGGGGAACCCTCGCGCTCTGGTCGGTGGCCACGATCGGCGTGCTGTTGGGCGCCCGCCTGTTGCGCCGCTTGCCGCCCGCGGTCGTGCACAAGTCCGCGGCCCTGCTCTTCGCCATCTTCGGACTCTGGTCCCTCTACCGGGGACTCGCCTGATTGCGGCCCACCACGCAACCGGGCCCGCACCCCTGGAAAGGAATGCGGACCCGGTGGCAGTGCAGCCCTGGGCGGCAATCAGCCGAACAGCTCTTCGAAGAAGTTGCGCGCCGCTTGCCACGAGCGCCGGTCGGCGTCGGGCTGGTAGACCGTACCGAAGTCCGGATCATTCGCGGCCGGATTCGTGAACGCGTGCATGGTGTGGCCATAGGCGTGCAATTGCCAATCCGCCCCGGCATCACTCAGCTCCTTCGCCAATCCGATCATCGCCTCGGGTTTGGCCATCGGATCGTCCCAGCCGTGGCAGATCAGCATCTTGGCCTGGATCTTCTTCGTATTGCCGGGGGCGGTGGGCAGACCGTGGAAGGAGATCGCCCCAAGGATGTCGACCCCGGTGCGCGCCAGGTCCATGGCGCACAATCCGCCGAAGCAGAATCCGATGATGCCGGTGTGCGCCGCATCGACTTCGGCCTCGGCGCGCATAGTCTGCAGCGCAATCAGCAGACGTCCCTGCAGCATGGCGCGATTCTCAACCAGCGGCGTCATGAGCGCCGAGTTCTCCTCTTTGCTCGTCCCCCGCTTGCCCTTGCCATACACGTCGAGCGCGAACCCCACGTAGCCCAGCCCTGCGAGCCGACGCGCACGCTCTTCCTCGAATGGACTGCGCCCCGACCAGGCGTGGCTCACGAGCACACCGGGACGCGGATCCTTGATTGCATCGTCCCACGCCATGTATCCCTCGAAGACGGTGCCCTCGTGGGTGTATTCGACCAGTTTGCTTTGAATCGCCATGGAATCAGCGGGAGAGGACTTCGCAGGAGCCGTCGGGTTTGCCCAGATACAACTGGTGCGCGAGTTCGATGAATAGGCCCGTCTCGACGATGCCGGGCACCGTGGCGAGCTGCTTCTCGAGGGCCACCGGATCGACGATGCCGTCCGGGAAGTGGCAATCGAGAATCTGGTTCTGGTTGTCGGTGAGGTAGGGCTTGCCGTCGATCTGGCTGCGCAGGACCGCGCGCGCACCAAGGCGCCCCATCAGACGCGTGATCACAGGCGTGGCGAACGGCACCACCTCAACCGGCAAGGCGAAAGATTTGCCCAGGCGCGAAACGAGTTTGCCGGGGGTCATCACGATCGCCACGTGATTGGAGAGGTACGCGACGACCTTCTCGCGTAGCAGCGCACCGCCGCCGCCTTTGGTCAACCGGAACTGCGGATCGGCTTCGTCCGCGCCGTCGATGGTCACGTCGATGCGCTCGACCCGATCGAGCCCGATCAACGGAATGCCCATGTCGCGGGCTTTGTTCTCGGTGTCGATCGATGTCGGCACGCCCTGGATCTGCAACCCTTCTTCGCGGATGCGCCGCGCGAGGGCGACCAAGGTGAAGTACACGGTCGAGCCGGTCCCAAGCCCCACCGTCATGCCATCACGCACCAGCTCGGCCGCCGCCATTCCAGCGACTTGCTTGGGATCCTTCACAACGGCTCCGTCTTGAATCGACATAGGGGTCTCCGGGGAATGCGGGCCGCGTCCTGCGCCCGTTCGCCGTTATACCCGATCGGGGAGCACCCGTCTCCCCCCCTACGTCAGCCGCCGGAACGGATGCGCTCGAATTCCTGGTAGACCCGCCGCGCGTTGCCCTGCCACGTCAGATCGCGGTCGATGACCGTCTGGCGCGCATTGCGGCCGAGGCGCTCGCGCAACTCGGCGTCGCGGAACAATCGCAACAAGCAGTCCTGGAAACGTTCCCCATCGCCGGGCGGGAACATCAGGCAATCGTGATCGGGGGTCAGCACTTCGCGCAGGTTGGGCTGGTCGGGTGTGATCGAAACCAGGCCCGCGGCCATGTACTCGTGCAGCTTGAGCGGCGATGCGTACACGTTGATGTTCGGCACGAGCCCCATGTCGAATGCTGGCAACAACGCGGGCATGCGGTGGTGGCTGTGTTTGCCGACGAAGTGCACGCGATCCTCGATGCCGAGTTTGGCGGCGAGCGCACGCAGTTCCGGTTCGGCCGGGCCTTCGCCCAACAACGCGATGTGACAATCCCCGAGCGACGGATCGGCGATGGCTTCCAGCGCCAGATCGAGGCGGTGCCAAGGCCGGTAGAAACCGACGAAGCCGGCCACGAGTCCCTTCACGTGGCCGATGCCCAGGGCTTCGCGCGCTTCCTGTTGCGTGGCTTTCTGATAGTGCTCGAGATGCACACCGTTGGGCGTCACGAACATCTTTTCGCCGGGGATGCCCATCTCCATGAGCATGCCCTTCAACACCTCGGTCACGACCGCGATGCGCGTGGCACCGAGGAACACGCGCTTCTCGATGCGCTCGGCGAGCCGGGGGAACGAAAGCCCGCGCGTCTTGCCGAGCTCGTGCACCATCGGCGAGTTGACTTCGAGGATGATCGGCAGTTTGTGTTTCGCTGCCATGCGCACGCCGGCCTGGTTGCCGAAGGCATACCGTTCGTAGATGAAGTCCGGCCGGAACTCGGCGATGGCCTTGTCCAGATTGCGCGCCGCCACGGTGGAATAGCCGTACTCGGCCAATTCGCGCACAAACCGCGGGGTTTTGGCGACCCAGGACCACTTGCCACCGGATTTCTGCTCCGCGGGTTGCTGGCCGGGGGCCGGACCTTCGCCCTTCTTCACCAGGGCCACCTCGTGCACCTCGGAACCGGTCTCGCGGAACGCCTCGATCAGGGCACGGATGTGCACCGCTTGCCCGTCGTCGGCATTGGTCCGGTGGTGGTAGAGGATGCGCATGACGCCGGTGGGCAGGGTTAGGCGTGGGTGTTCGATACGGCGGAGGCGAGCAACTGCTCGAGGGCCTGACGGCTCGCTTGCCACGAAAGGGGCTCGACCGAGCGGCGCAGGGATTCGGCGGTGGGCGGCTGGGACAGGACCTGGCGAATGGCGGCGGCGATGGCGGAAGCGCTGCGTTCGGACACGCAGGCACAGCCCCCGGGCAACAGCTCGGAGGTTCCTCCCGCATCGGTGGCGACTACAGGCAGGCCCGACGACAGGGCCTCCAGGACAACGTTCGGCCGGCCTTCGCGGGAACTGGTCAACAAAAGCAGATTGGCGGCGCGATACCACTCGCGCAGCTCGCCCGGGCCGCGCTCTCCCAGAAATGCCACGCGCGAACCCGCGCCCAATTCGCCCACCCGCGCCCGCAACTCGTCCTCCAGGGGGCCGCGGCCAATGAACGCGAGTTGCGCATCGGCGGGCGCGCCTTCGAGGAAGGCCTGCAGTGCCAACAACGGATCCTTGCGCGGGATCAGGTGGCCGACGACGAGCACGAGGGGCGCGGAACCCTCAACGTGCACGGCGGCGCGGGCGGCCGCGCGGTCACCTGGTTGGAACAGGTCGGAGTCGACGCCGTTGGCGATCAGGGTTCCCTGCCGGCCATCCGCCGCCAGGCGATCCATCGTATGCACGAGATCCAGACTGACGCCGCTCCAACCGGCGCTGGCGCGCAGATTCTCCGCCAACTCCTGCCCCAGCCCGGCTTCTCCCGCCACCTGCAAAACGTCGCTTCCGCGGCCGTTGATAATGCAGGGCACCTTGGGTGCATGGGCGCGCAGCAGCGGCGCCAAGGCCGACGCCGGCCAGGCGTAGTCGCACACCACGACGTCCGGCCAGGGTTCGGCCCGCAGCATGCGCAAGGCCACCTTGGCGAAGCGTTGGGCATTGCCGCGGGCATTGCGCGGCAGGTGCAGGTAGCGCGGATGATCGACGGCGATCGGACCCCGTCGTTGGTGGGCCGGCGTCTTGGCGATGGCGGCGAAACGGCCGATCGGCAGGGGGGCCATCGGCAGCGGGTAGATCACCCGCACCGAATGCCCGGCCGCCGCCATGGCCGTCCAGCGGCGCTCGGCGAAGACCCCCTCAAAGGGCTTGGCCGGGGTCGGGTACAGGCTGGTAACGACGGCGATGTTCACGGCTAGGGCCCCCACGCCGCAGGCGGGTCGGGGGTCGGGGTCTTGGCAGGCGGGCCGGGTCCCCGGGTGTGGGCTGGAACCGGGCCGAAGGGGCAGGCGGGGCGCAAAACGCGCGGGGAAGTATAGCCGACCCCGGTGCCCGGGACCGCCTTCCCGTCCCGGCCGATCCCCCGTGCGCCGGGGCCCGGGGGACCGTATCCTGGCCCGCCCTGATCCCCCCATGGCCCATGTTGGACCCTGCTTTCCCCCCCTTGCCGCTTTCCAGGATTCCCACCCCTGTGCTATAAAGCGGACCCCGGGCTGAGACCGATTCTCAAGACGGACGCCATGACTACCCTTCCTTGTCTGCCTCGCGGAGGCTTCTGCCAGCTCGTCCAGGTCAATGGAGACCGGTCGTTCCGCTTGCGTCTCATGGAAATGGGTTTGTTGCCCGGAACTCGGGTGCGGCTCCTCCGATATTCGGACGTGCACGACCTGGTGGAGATCATTGTCCGGGGCTGCCACCTTACGTTGCGCGGCTCTGAGGCAAACCACATCTTGGTCGAGCCCGAGGCTGCCGGTTGAGCAAAGCGGAAAAGCCTCCCACAGCCAAAGGCACCGCGGGCCGCAGCCCGCTGGTGGTGGTCGCCGGGAATCCGAACACGGGCAAGACGACCCTGTTCAATCAGCTCACCGGCCAGCGCATGCGGGTGGGCAACTATCCGGGCATCACCATCGATCGCCACCTGGGCAAGCTGCAGTTGCCCGGAGGCACGCAGGTCGAGTTGGCGGACGTGCCGGGTGCGTACAGCCTGGCCGCACGCAGCGCTGAAGAGCAGATCGCGCTCTTTGCGAGTTGCGGCGCGGGGGGTTATCCCCTGCCCGACCTGGTGCTGGTGGTCGTCGACGCGACGCAACTCACCCGCAATCTGTACCTGACCGTGCAACTGCTCGAGATCGGGCGGCCGGTGATCGTGGCCCTGAACATGGTCGATCGCCTCAAGGAAGGCGGTAAGTCCGTGGATCCTGGCGCGCTTTCGCGGGCCCTGGGCGTGCCCGTCGTGCCTATATCCGCGCGGTCGAAACAAGGTTTGCCTGAGCTTGTTCGCGCGATAGAACACGCCCTCGCGCACCCCGCGTCCGCTACCCCCGACCCGCGCTGGATCCCCGGCGAGGAGCTCGAAGCGGACATCGAAGCCGTGCGGGCGAGCCTGCCCACCGATTGGGCCGGCAAGGATGAACGCCGCGGACGGGCGATCGCCCTATGGGCCCTGCTTTCGATCGACCCCGAGGATGAACTGCGCGGCATCCCGCCCCCGCTGCGCGCGAAGGTGCTCGAACGCCAAGCCCAAGCGAAAGCCGCCGGCCGCGACCTCGACCAGGAGATCGTGCGCAGTCGCTTCGACTGGATCGATCGCGCCGCGCCCACCTTCCTGCAACTCGACGCGCGCCCCAGCCGCGACCTCTCCGAACGGGTCGACGCGCTGCTGCTCAACCCATGGACGGGGTTCCCCCTGTTCCTGGTGGCGATGGGCATCCTATTCCAATCGCTGTTCAGCTGGGCCGATCCGGCCATCGGCTGGATCGAAGACGCCTTCTCCTGGATCGGCACGAAGGTCGGCGCGTCCCTGCCCGAAGGCTTCTGGCGCAGCCTGCTGACCGAAGGCGTCATCGCCGGCGTGGGTTCGGTGGTGGTTTTCCTGCCCCAGATCCTGCTGCTCTTCCTCTTCATCACCATGATGGAGGCTTCGGGCTACATGGCCCGCGTAGCGTTCCTGATGGACCGCATCATGCGCCTGCTCGGGCTCAATGGCCGCGCCTTCGTGCCGATGCTGTCCGGCTTCGCCTGCGCGATTCCGGCGATCATGGCCACGCGCACCATGGAACGGCGCCGGGATCGCATGATCACCATGCTCGTCATCCCGCTGATGACCTGCTCGGCGCGCCTGCCCGTCTATACCCTCATCATCGCCACCCTGTTCCCGGTGGGCCATTGGCTCGGCATGCCGATCCAGGGGCTGTTGATGGTGTTCATGTACGTGTTCAGCACGGTGGTCGCCCTGGTCGCTGCGGCGGTGCTGTCGCGCACGATCTTCAAGGGCCGGCCGGTGCCGCTCTTGATGGAACTGCCGCCCTACCGCGTGCCGGAATGGCGGACGGTGCTGCGCGAGACTTGGCACAAGGGCAAGGCGTTCCTGACCGGCGCGGGCACGGTCATTCTGACCTGCACGATCGCACTCTGGTTCCTGCTGAGCTATCCGAAGAACGTAGCGATGTCCCAGGATTACGGGGCAGCGCGCACGGCGATCGAAAGTCAGGAGGGTTTGTCCGAGGAGCAGCGGGAGCAGAGCCTCGCGAATCTGGAGCACAAGGAATCCGCCGAACACCTGCGCCTCAGCTATGCCGGCCGCATGGGCCAAGCCATCGAACCGGCCCTCGCCCCCCTCGGCTTCGACTGGAAGATCGGCGTGGGCTTGATCGGGGCGTTTGCCGCCCGCGAGGTGTTCGTTTCGACCATGGGCCTGGTCTACGGGGTCGGCGCCGATGTGGACGAGCAATCCCAATCCCTGCGCGACCGCATCCGCCGCGAATCCGACCGCGAAGGCGAACGGGTCTACACCCCGCTCGTGGGCATGTCCTTGATGGTGTTCTTCGCCCTGGCGTGCCAGTGCATGTCCACCATCGCCGTGGTGCGCCGCGAGACCAAAACCTGGCGCTGGCCGCTGTTCTTGTTCGCCTATATGACCGTGCTCGCGTGGACGGCGAGTTTCATTACGTACCAAGGCGGGCGATTCCTGGGCCTGGGGGAATGATGCAAGGCGAACTGCCCGCGCTGACCTGCGCCCAGGTGCGCGAGGTGGATCGGCGCGCGATCGCCGAACTTGGCATCCCCGGCATGGTGTTGATGGAGAATGCCAGCCGCGCCCTCGCCGGGGCGGTGCACGCGATGCGGGGCAATTCGAATGCGCCCGTGGCGATCCTTTGCGGCGGAGGCAACAACGGCGGGGATGGGTATGCGCTGGCTCGGCTGCTGGCCTGCGAGGGAGTGCCCTCGATCCTGTTCGCCGCGAAGGATCCGGGTGAGCTCACCGGTGACGCGGGCCGCCAGGTGCACATCGTGCGTTGCCTGGGGATGACCATCCACGAACTTGCTGCGCCGGACTCCCCCGCGCGGCTGGGTGCGTGCAGCCTGTGGGTCGATGCGCTGCTCGGCACGGGCTTCCATGGCCGTATCGAAGGCGCGCTGCAGCAGGCGATGGCACCGCTCTCCGCCTTGCGGTCGGCTGCGGGGGCCCAGGTGTTGGCGGTGGACTTGCCCTCCGGCCTCGATGCCGACTCCGGCAGCGTGGATCCCCGGGCCCTGCGCGCGGATCGCACGGTGACCTTCGTGGCCCGCAAGGTGGGCTTCCGGAGTTCGGAGGCGACCGGCTTCCTGGGCCAGGTGCAGGTGGCCTCGATTGGGGTGCCCGGGGATTGGGTACGCCAGATCTTGGGACTTGGAGCCTGAGCGAACCGGTCCCTGGCCCCCTCCTACGGGGTCGCAGACCCCCTGCTGCCTTTCCTGGGGACGCTCCGTAGCGTATTTCCCGGAAACAAGACCAGGCTTGGGCTGGTTGGCGGCTCGCCCCGAATTGGCCTCAGGACGGGTGACCGGACCGTCGATCCTCGGGTGTCTCGACGAACAAGGAAAGCAACTTTGAATCATCGCACCCAATCCACCGCCGTTCAGGAGCGCGGCGAGGAACTTGTGGTCTTCACCTTCACCCTGGGTGAAACCGCCTACGCCGTGCCGTTGCACGAGATCCTGGCCGTGAACTCCATGCCGGATCAGTGGATGCGCATGCCCACGGGTTCCTGCGACACGGTCAAGGTGATCGAGTACCGCGGCCGGCCCACGGAGATGATCGATTTTGCGGCATATCTCGGGGTGCGTTCGAGCTCCGAGGCCAAGTTGGAGATCGCGGAGCTGCTCGAGCAGCGTGAACGCGACCACGTTCTCTGGATCGAAGCCCTTGAGGATTCGATCAAGAACGGTACGCCTTTCACGAAAGCCACCAACCCCCACGAGTGTGCCTTCGGCAAGTGGTACGACAACTACGAGACCAAGGAGGAAGGGTTCGCTGAACTGATGGCCAAGTTCGATGCCCCCCACCGCCGGATCCACTCGCTGGCCGAAACCCTGCTCGGCATTGCAGAAACCGATCAGAAGCGGGCCCTTGCCCAACTCGAAGTCGAACGCAACACGACGCTCGCGGAGATGCGCCGGCTGTTCGCCTCCGCCCGCCAGCACCTTCGCCGCCTGGCGCGCCGTGTCGTGCTTTTCCTGACGGTCGACGGCAGCACCCCCGCCCTGGGCCTGGCACTCGACGAGATCAACGACGTGCGCCGCTTCTATCGCTCGCAATTGCAGGACATGGACCAGGTGGGTGCCACCCTGGAAGACCGCGTCGGCGAACTCTTCACCGGCATCCTCGTCGCCGAGAACGAGGAATCCTGCGTACTGCTCAACACCCGCATGCTGCTCTCCTGAGGGCTGGAAACACAAAGAACGCGGGCGACGGAGCCATCCGTCGCCCGCGTTCTGCGTTTCCAGCGCGTGGTTCTGCTAGAGCTGGATGCTCTCCCGCAGGAACTTGGCGAAGTTCTCGGTGCTGGTGGCGTTGTCCCAGCGGCCGAGAAGCTGCACTTCGTCGAAGTTGATCTCGCTGACCGGTTGGTCGATGGGCGCGGTGTTCTTCACCACCACGTAGACCGGGTTGGCGCTGGTTTTGATCCAGGCGACTTCCAAGTCCTTGAAGGCGGCGGTGCGGTCCGTGTGCAGCCGCGCTTCGATGAAGTGTTCGCCCAGGATCTCCGCAACGGCGGGCTCCTTGAAGGTGTTCTGCTCCATCTTGCGGCAGTTCACGCACGCGATGCCGGTGAAGTTGACCAGCAGGTACTTGCCGGAGGCCTGGGCCTTGGCGACCGCTTCCTCCAAGTTATCCTCGACGATCTCGTGCCGGACCCCGATGCGCTGGTCGCCAAAAACCTTGACCAATCCCTCGTGGTGGTATCCGGGCAATAGCGCGCCCATGACGTAGTTCGCCTGGCGGCCGTTCAGGTTCGTGTAGAAGTATCCGGCCAGCGCCAGGGTCGCGATACCAAAGGCCATCTGCAAGGGGCTTTTCGATCCTCCAGCCTTGAGGGTCTGCACGATCAGGTAGACACCTGCCGCAACGAAAATCGCGATCCACAGCAGCAGGAAAACCTGGTTGCTGAGGATGCCCCACTCGTTGAACACATCGGCGTTGCTGATGAACTTCAGCGCCGCCGCGAGCTCCACAAAACCCATGTACACCTTCAGGGTGTTCATCCAGCCGCCCGCCTTGGGCATGGCCTGGAGTCTGCCGGGTAGCAGCGACAGCAGCACGAAGGGCAGGGCCATGACGAGGCCGAAGACGCCCATGCCGAGCACGGTGCGCATCACCCCTGCGCTGGCTCCCGAAGCGAGCAGGGTGCCCACGAACGGCGCGGTGCAAGTGAACGAAGTCACCACCAAGGTTGCGCCCATCAGGAACACGCCGAGGTAGCCGCCTTTACGACTCGCTTTGCCCGCCATGCGGTTCAGCGCCTGGGGCGGCTGCAGGTTGACCAGCCCGAACAGGGTCAGCGAGAAGTAGATGAACACAATGCCGATCACCAGGTTGGTCACCGGATGCGCGGCAAACGCGCCGATCACCTGACCAAACAACAGGCCGATCAGGATGAAGATGCTCACGATGCCCGCGCCGTAGGTCAGCGCCAGCGGCAGCACAGATCCGCCGCGCGAGGTCGCCTGCTTGGTGAAGAACGAGATCGTGATCGGGATCATCGGGTAGGTGCAGGGCATCAAGAGCGTGAACAGCGCCCAGAAAACCGCCTGGCCGAGGAAAACCCACAGCCCGTCCTCCTTCTTCTGCTCGCCGGCCCCGTCCGCCACGGCCCCATCGAGCGCCACATCCACGGCGGCGGGCATCGGCGGCAGGCTGTCCACGTCCTCGACTTCCGGGGTCAACTCGAATGAGAACTGCTGGCATCCGGCATCGTCACAGACCTGGCCCTTGAGCACGAACACGAGGTCCTCGAGCTCGACCTCCCCATCCGCCGTGCCGGCCACGTGGATCGTCCATTCGCGTTCATGGGTGCGAATCGCGATGTCATCCCCGGCGTCGTTCAGGCCTTCGCCGATGTGCGGCTCGGAGTACACCGGTTTTTGCCAGAGCACCTCGACCTCGTCCAATTCGACCCGCGTGGGCTCCGCGACGGGTTTCCCGGGGGCGATGTCGTCCTGGGTCGGCCCGTGGTAGGCGTGGTAGCCCTCCGCCACATCGATCTCGAAGATCGCCTGCACCTCTTCGCCCGCACGCAACACCCGCAACCGCGCATCGACGTGGTTCTTGTACTCCGGTTTCCAACCGAACGAGTTCGGCTTGTTCTCCTTGGGCAGCTCGAATCCCTGGCCCGCGTTGAACCCGAAGCCCCCCGATCCTCCGGTTTTTCCCGGCGCCTTCTCGACCTCGGGCGCAGGCGCAGCCTGAGTCGCAAACGCCGCCGGCACCTTGTCCCACGGCCCGTTGCCCGCCGCCGGCGCCAGGTCCTTCACCATGAACTCGACGCAGCTCCCCTCCACATCGCTGCACGTCTGTCCATCCAGGTTCAAGCGCAACGAATCCACCGACGTCGCCCCGGTGCCCTGCACCCAGACCGTGATCGATCCCACATGGTAGTTGTACGTGAACGGATCGCCCCACTCTTCACCGCCCCGGCCCACCTTCGGCTTCGGCAGGATCGGCGCTTGCCAGGTGATGCCCGCATCGCCGTTCCAGGAGATCACCAGCGGCTTGGCCGGCGCGTTCTTGCTGCCCTTGTTCGTGTGGTACAGGTACCAGTCCGGCTTCACCTCGATCTCGATCGCGGCTTGCACCGTGTCCCCTTGTTGGCGCACGAACCACTCGGCAGTGGCCATCTGCTGGGCGGAGGCTACGGAGGTGAAGATGCCCAGGGTGAGGGCGCAGGCAGCGAAGCGCATGGTGCGGGGGGGTACGAAGAGGGGCTTCCGGAAAGGCTCCAGGGCGTCCCGCGCGGGACGAACCCCGGCGGAAACACCCGCAGATCGGGGTGTACGGATTTGGCCGCTTTGCGCGACGTTTCGGTGTCGTAATATAAGGCCCTGGGCCTCGGACCCGAGAGCCCCCACTGCCAGAACCTCCGTTCGCAGGATCCCCATGCCGCCGACCACGCTGCACTCCGTATCCCCCGTGCTTCTGCTCGCCACCCTGCTTCCGCTGGGCTGGGCTGTTTTCCAGGATGGGGACGATCCCGAGGTGCCCCCGGCCCAGGACCCGCCGGTGGAAGTCCCGGTGCCCCTGGACACGGATGGTCAGTTCTTCGGCTCCGCGGAGGGCGAGGAGGACGGCCTGCCCCTGCGCAAGGCCATCCTGGGCTGCTGGCGGGCGATCTCGATCGAAGCCGAGGGTTACCCCAGCGAAGGCATCGATCTGCTCGCGTACCTCGTGGTCACCGGCGACTTCATGTCGCTCGAGCTCCAGGCCGCCTGGGATGACACCCTCGACGAGGCACCGCAGGACGCCTACGAGACCTTCACCGCCGAATACCGGTTCACCAAGGGTGGACAGATGGAAGCGCGCATCCTGGTGGGCTCCTACATCGACCGCCAGACCGGCACCCTCGAATGGTACATCGGGGACCGGCCGCGGCGTTTCGTGATGACCACCGACGGCCTGAACAACCTGACCCTCGAGTGGCAGGACAAGCGCGTATTGAAGTTCGTGCGCCAGACCTCGCGCGACAAGGCCAGCGGCGACTTCTTCGGCGCCGGCTCCGAAGGTCGCTCGGCGCTCGACGCCTTCTACAACCCCGATCCGCCGATCCTCGACGAACCGCTGCCGTCCGATGAGGACCCCGAGCCGGTCATTGACGAGGATGATTGGGAGGAGTGAGCCCCCCTTCCGGGTGGCTCGCCAACCACTCCAGGCGGCGCACTCCACCCGCGGCCATGCGGTTGAACAGGAACAAGCCGGTCGCAAACACCGCCGCCGAGTAGAGCAGCAAAGCCGTCGTTTGTTTGATGATGATCAGGCCGGCGACGAACTGGATCCCGATCGAGGCGTAGAGGATCGCAGCGACGAAGAGTCGTGACTTGTTGCGGATGAAGCGCGCCCCCATCGGCGCGCACACCACGACGATCGGCACGCACACCCACCAGAAGTTCCAGGCGTCCGGCGAAAGCTGACCGCGCACCCCACCGCGCCAGGCGAAGCCGATGATGGCGTTGAGGCCCATCAGCACCACCGAAGTGGGGGTCGCGATGCGCTCGCAAATGCGGAAGCGCAGCACGAGCAGCGAGAAAGTGAGGATGTCGAGGCCCGAGCCGGTGATGCCGGAGACGATGCCACCGATCAAGCCGGTGCCGACGAGCAGGACCCCGTGGCGGGCGCCGAAGTGTTCGATGGACTCGCGCACCTCACGGTCCTGGTGGCGGTTGATCCAATAGAGCGCAAACGCGAAGGAGAGCCAGATGCTGAGGAACGTCATCTTGGCAAACTTCGGCTGCAGCAGCGGGGCGACGTATTCGATGCCGATGAGCACGCCGATCGCGCCGCCCAGGCTGGCCCAGACCGCAGCCCGGCGCTCGATGGGAATGCCGCCCATCAGGATCGTGAGGGCCGCCGCGCCCATGCCCACCGACTGGATCATCAGGGAGAAGTCCCGGGCCACCACCGGCTGGATGGCGAAGATTAGCGTCATCACGGGGAAGGCGACGGCCCCCCCGCCCTCGCTGGTCGCCCCGGCGATGAACGCGCCGAACACCATCGTGATCGACATGTAGTACTCGGTGCGGAACAGGCCCCAGCGGTTGCCATCCTGCATCGCCCAGGCCCAGAGGGCCCATACGACGAAAGCCACGAGCCAGGTGATCGAGCGGCCCAGGGGGCTGGGAGCGGGAGCGGGGCTGTCGGTCATGGCGGAAAATTCTCCCCCGCTCGGGTGGGATTGGCAATTCCCGAGGGGCCATTGCGCCCCAGTGGGATGCAAGGGTGCTCGGTACTGGCGCACGGAAAGGAGGAAACAGCGGATCCCACTCCGCAGGACTCGTCACGCCGGCCGTTTCGGACCTACCAGGAATCCAGGACCCGCTCGAGCTCCGCCGCCAACTCGAACGCATGACGGTATCGGTCGCCGGGCCGCACTCGGGTGGCTTTTGCGACGACCGCGTAGAGATCCGGGGGCAGGCCCGGTGCCCGCTCGTGCAGCGGAATGGGAATGCCCTGGCCCAATCGCGGGGCCAGGACCTCATAGCGATCCTCGTCGAAAACCGGCTGCAGGCTGAGCGCTTCGTAGAGCACCACCGCCAGGGAGTACAGGTCGCTGCGCTGGTCGATGGGCTGCGCAATGGCCCCGGCCTGCTCGGGGCTCATGTAGCGCACCGTGCCCTGGATCGACCGGTTGAAGCCGAAATAGTCGTCCCCAGGGATGTGGGCCAATCCGAAGTCGATCAGCAGAAGCTCACCGTCGGCGCCGAGCAGCAAGTTGCGGGGTTTGAGGTCCCTGTGCGTGATGCGGGCGCTGCGCAGGGCCTCGAGCGCCCGGGCCATGCCCGCGAATTGGACCACGACGGTGCGGGCGTATTCGACCGAGCCAAACGGAGGCCAGAGGACTCCGGAAGCTCGCTGCCCCTGAAGCCGCAGCTCCTCGGCGAGATCGTGGCCCTGCACCAACGGCATGGCGTACCACGCCAGGTTGCCGTCATCTTCGTGGTCGAGCACGGGCAGGACATGCTCGTGCCGGACAAGGCCCGCCATGCTCCATTCCCGCCGGAACCGCTCGAGCAGGAACGGAGAAACGCGTTTGGCCGGGGGCAAGATTTTGATCGCGGCCGGCTCGCCGGTCTCCCGCTCTTGGGCGCGGTACACCACCCCCGTGCCGCCGAGCGCCAATTCCTCGGTGAGGCGAAAGCGGCCGAGGTCCGTACCTCCCAAGCCGCGCGCCGTGATTCCGGGAGAGCCGATCAGGGGGGGATCGAGGAAATCCTCCTCGACCTCCAAGGCAAGGATCTCGCGCACCCGGGCCGCGAAGCCGGCGTCCTGGTCCACCAGGGAAGCGAGATACTCTTCCCGCTCCTCCCCATGCAGATCCAGTGCGTGCTCCACGGCCGCCAGGATGTCGCGGGCCCCCATTACTCCTTCATCCAATGGCGCAGGAGGAGCTTGGCGGCGTTCCAGCGGCGCTCAAGGGTTCGAAGCGGCATGTCCACCAGTCGCGCGATCTCGGCCATCTCGAGGCCAGCGAAGAAGCGAAGTTCGATCGCCTTGGCCAGCTTCGGGTGGCTGCGCTCGAGTTCGGACAGGGCGAGATCGATCGCCTCGGCGTCGAAACACCGCTCCTCGAACTCACCGCAGATCTGGTCTAGGTCCTGCGAGTGCATCAGCAGGATCTGATCCCGCACGCGCCGCCGGCGGCACTGGTCCACCAAGAAGGAGCGCATCACCTTCGATGCGTACATCAGGAAGTGGTCGCGGTCCTTCCAATCGGTGAAGCCGGATTGGCGGATGCGCAAGAACGCCTCATTGACCACTTCACCGGTTTGTAGGGTGGGAGCCGGCGCGAAACGCTCTTTCGAACGGCGCGCCCGCGTGTGGAGTTCTTCGAGCAGTTCGCAGAACAGCAGCTCCAGTTTTTTGCCTTCAGGAAGGGCATGAATTGGAGACTCACCGGGCGGACGCATCCACCAACGGGCCAAATGCGAGGTCTTCTCCCGGTTCGGAGATATGGGGGCAGGCAGCATGGAGATTGGGAGAAACGCAGACGGACAATCTGTCCGCCACGAAAAAGAAAGAAGTTGGCCTACGGGCCGAAAACTCAGGATTCGCTCTTGGTTTGCACGCTGGCTGCGTTCGCAGAAACCGTAACCGGCGGCAGGCCCAATTGAGCGTGCGTGGCTTCGGTATCGTGCATTTGCCAAATCAGATGGACCTTGCCATCGCGGAATTGCACAAAGGACATGCCTTCCACATCGAAGGCATTGCCGGTGGCCGGGATATCCCCCAGCGGCCCCAGGTGGGTTCCCGCAACGGACCAGCGGAACGCAACCATTTCGCCTTCACAGACAATTTGTTTCAGGGTGTATTCGAGATCCGGAAATGCCACCCGATGAAACTTCAGGATACTGACGATTTCTTCCTTCGAATTGGGCTGATTTGGAATCGAAACGTCGTAATTCCGCATATCTTCGCAGTAGAAATCATCCATGAGCTCATACCGCTCACCATTGAAGATCTCGCGAAAGATGGACTGAATTACGCTACGGTTGTGTTCAATCATGACCACTGAGGTTGGACCAATACCTCCCGGCGCAAAAAACAGAAAGGCGCCGGCGGGCGCAGAATACGAGCACCCGCCAGGTTTTGTCAAACAAGTTTGGGCGCCGCGAGAAGACCGCTGGATTCAATCTCAATTCGAATCCATTGCTGAAAGGAATCCAATGCGGGCAATCTGCTGCTCCGCTCGGGCCAGGCCAGCCAATAGGCCCGGCGGGATCGGGTTTGAGTGCCTTTAAATGGCTCAATCAGCAGCCCGGACTCCAGTTCGTCGCGGACGAGGAAACAAGGAACCAATGCCACTCCCAATCCGGCAACCGCGGCCTGAATGATCATCAGGTGGTGCTCGAATCGCGGACCGCGGCGGGCTTCGATTCCCGTGACACCGTGCGCACCGAGCCACTCGCCCCAGGCATAGGCCCGGGTAGCCAACTGCAGGCGGTCGACCTTGGCCAGGTCGTCGAATCCCTGCAAGCCGGTCGCAACCTCCGGGGAACAGACGACCGTAACCCACTCGGGGCAGAGCTGTTCCATCCGGGTGCCCGGCCAGCCCCCGGAGCGCCCGTGGTGAATGGCCGCATCGAGGTCGGGCTCCAAGTCGAAGTCGAAGGGCCCAAGGCGGGTGGCCAGCTCGAGGCGGACTTCGCGGTGCTCCTGGTAGAACCCGCGCAGCCGGGGGATCAGCCAGCGGGTTCCGAAAGTCGGCAGTACGGCCAGGCCGAGCCGTCCCCCGCCCAGGGTCGAACTGCGGACCTCGATCATCGTGGCGGCGAGGCGATCGAGCATGGCCCGGACCCGCTCCCCGAATAGGCGCCCCTCCGGGGTCACCTCGAGCCGCGGGCGCTGGCGGAGAAACAGGGTCCGCCCCAGCTGGCGTTCCAGGTGAGCCACTTGGCGGCTGACCGCCCCTTGCGTGCAGCCCAACTCCTCCGCTGCATGCGTGAAACTGAGGTAGCGCAGGGCCGCATCAAAAGCCCGCAGGGCCCCCATCGAAGGCAGGTCGTCGTAGGTGGACATCTTCCAGCTCCATTGCATGAGTTTTTCTCATGGATACATGCGAAGATATCGTTTTCTGGGGCTTCCTGGGGGGTCGATAATGACGAAATGGAAACGCCCGCCGACCGCCTGCCCTCCGAAAATGGGGTATCCTTCCCCATGACCCTCCGTCACGAAATGCCGTTGGCCGCCTTGGTGGAGACCTGCCGGGGTGCGAGCCGTACCGAACAAGTCCTCGAGACCGTCGAAATCCCGGCCGAGTTGACCCACCTCGGCCCCGGCGGCCGCATCTCCCGGGCCCAGATGGCGATGGCCCTGGCCCTTGTGCTCTTCGACGACGTGACCCAGCGGGTGCCCATGGCCCGCGCCTACGCCCGGGACACGGTGGCCGCTGGCCGCAAGTTGGTGTTCGACCACGGCGCCCTGCGCACGGTGACCTGCGCGAGCGGGGCCCTGCCCGCCGGCCACGAAGCCTTCCGCCGGATCCTCGAGCCCCTCGGCTATCGCGTGAACGGCGTATACCCGCTCGACCGCCTCGGTATGACTGGCCGCGCGTTCGCCCACATCGATCTGCCGGAGGTGATTCCGCAGTACTTCGTTTCCGAGCTGCACCCCGAGCGCTTCTCCCCCGCATTCCAAGAGGCCTCGGCCCGCGTGGTCCGCACCAGCCGCGATCCGCTGCCCCTGATGGCCCACCGCCTGCTGCGCGAACTGGAGCGCACCGGCAGCTTGACCTTCGAGGAAGCGGCCCAACTGCTGCCGCTCCTGGTCGCGTGTTTCGATCGCCAACACGACGAGCCCACCGTCGAGGACTACGAGACGCTGCTCGCCGAGAGCGACGAGATGGCGTGGATCGCCACCGAGGGCAACGCCTTCAACCACGCCACCGACCGCGTCGGCGACGTGCACGAAGTGGCCGAGTGGCAGCGTTCCCTGGGCCGTCCGATCAAAGACGCCGTCGAGGTCAGCGCTTCGGGCCGCGTCATCCAAACCGCGTTCCGCGCCGCCCAGATCGAACGGCTGCTGCGCAACGCCAATGGCCAAATGGTGCAACGCACCGTGCCCGGTTCGTTCCACGAGTTCATCACGCGCAAGCCGATGCCCGATGGATCCCTGGACCTTGCCTTCGACGCGGGCAATGCCCAGTCGATCTTCAAGATGACCTCCGCCCGCGGCGCCTGAGGCACGTTTTCCAGGCAGGTTCCCCAGTAAGGCCGGACCTTTGTCCCGGTCAAACCGCAAGCGGATTCACGGCGGCGCCACCCGGCGCCGCCGCTATGCTTGCCACACCGCTCCGGTTCCGCAGCCCCTGCGCACCACAGCCCGTCCATGAGTTCCGAGTTCCTCGAAGCCCTGCGCCAAACCCTGGGCCCCGACGCCGTCCTGACCGAAGCCTCTGACCGGGCCGGTTACGAAAGGGGTTGGCGCTACGGCGCCGGCCAAGCCCTCGCCATCGCCCGGCCGCGTTCGACCGACGAAGTCAGCGCCACCCTGCGCTTGGCCCGCGAGCACGGCATCCCCGTGCAACCGATCGGCGCAAACACCGGCCTAGTCGGTGCGTCGAATCCCGACAGCACCGGCACGCAACTCGTGCTCTCCTTGGAACGCCTGACCTCCACGCTGGAGATCGATCCGATCAACCGCACCGCGCGGGTGTCCGCCGGGGCGACCCTTTCGGGCCTCAACAGCGCTCTCGCCGAACACGGCCTGTTCTTCCCGGTCGACCTGGGCGCAGATCCGCAGATCGGCGGAATGGTCGCCACCAACACCGGCGGAACGCGCCTCGTGCGTTACGGGGACGTGCGCCGGCACGTGCTCGGCCTTGAAGTCGTGCTGGGCGACGGCAGCGTCTGGCGCAAGATGAATGGCCTGCGCAAGGACAACACCGGGCTCGACTGGAAACAGCTCTTCATCGGCACCAGCGGCTCGTTCGGCATCGTCACCAAGGCCCTGCTGAACGTGCAGCCCAAGCCGCGCCAGATCGGCGCCGTGCTGGCTGCCTGCGAAAGCGGCGAAGCCGTGCTCCACCTGCTGCAGCACGTCGAAATGTACGCCGGCGAGTTCCTGAGCGCTTTCGAAGTGCTTTCCGGTGCTGCGCTGCAGGCCACCCTGCGGCACGGCGTCGACCTGCGCGATCCGTTTCCGGGGGAATCCCCGGCCTATGCCGTGCTGGTCGAACTCAGCACGACGCTCGGCGCCGAACACCTGGACCTGCCGGAGTTCCTGATCGAGATGCTCGCGCCGCTTACCGAGGGCGACCACGGTCTGCTCGACATCGTCGTCGAGAACGCGCAGCACTTCTGGCACCTGCGGCATCAGGTGAGCGAGAGTCTCGCCCACGAAGGCAAGGTGCTCGCCTTCGACATTTCTGTGCCCCGCTCCAAACTGTCGCAGTTCACCCAGGCCGTCGCGCAGCAAGTCACGGCCAAGGTCCCCGGCGCACGCATCTGCGACTTTGGCCACTGGGGCGACGGCGGCACGCACCTGAACATCGTGCTGCCGAAGGACACCTCAATCACCGCGGGCGACGCGACCTGGCGCGAGTTGCAATCGTTGGTCTACGGCACCTGCGTGCGCGACTTCCAGGGCAGCTATAGCGCAGAACACGGCGTGGGCCCCCACAACCAGCCCTTCTACCAGGAATTCACCCCGCAGCCCGTGCGCACCCTGTGTGGCGTGCTGCGCGGCCACCTGGACCCTGGTCGATTGCTCGGAACGGTGCAGCTCGACTGATCCGGCCCAACGCGATCGGCCCGGTCTACCTGACGGTAGGCCGGGCCGATCGAAGCATGGGGGTCCAGCTTACTTGGTCGCTTCGCCCGCCTTCTCTTCGGCCTTCTCGCCGTTGATCTGCTTCATCAGATCCTTGCACTTCTCGCCATAACCATAGTCGCCGGTCTTGCTGGCAGCGGCGGCTTTCATGGCCGACTCGCAGCAGCGACGAGCCTTGTCCTTGTTGCCCATCTTGAAGGCCAGCTCGGCCTGGTAGTACTGCTGCCAGAAGGCATCGGGGGTCATTTCGACCGCCTTGTCGAGCCACTTGGCCGCCGTCTCCAGGTCCTTGCCCTTTTCGTAGTAGAACATGGCCGCATCGAAGTAGGTGCGGGGCGAAATCGGAGCGGTCGCGTTGACGACTTTCGCTTCGATGTCGGCGAACACCAGCGAGTCGCTTTCGACCACGATCGGCACGGAGATCTTGTGGTTCTCCCAAGCAACGGTCAGGTTGGCGCCGTTGTTGTGGAAACCTTCGAAGTCGATGGTCATGGTTTCCTGCAGGTTGCCCAGGCGCGTCACCGGAACTTCGGCGCGCATCAGGTCCTTGGCCGGGTCATAACCACCGGCGCCCCACAGGCTGGTGTCCTTGTTGAGGATGAAGGTCCAGTTGCCTTTGTTCGGGATGGTGAACAGCGAGTACTTGCCCGCCGGTACCTCATTGCCCGCCACCATGGCGTTGTTAGCGAATTCGATGGTGGTGCAACCGTTCGCGCCGGTACGCCACACTTCGCCGTAGGGCACGAGCTCCCCGAAGATCGCGCGGCCTTTGACACCGGGGCGGCTGTAATCCAGGGTGACCTGGGTCAGACCGACCGCCTGGGTCAGGGTCGCGTGCGGGCTCGGAGCGGGTTTGTTGATCTGGGCTTGCGCGGCGGTGGCGGCGGCGAACATCGCGACGCCGACCGCAACGCGGACGGGAATTTGGAAGAGGTTCCGCATGGGGAGGTAGAGGTGGGAGCAGGGGCGAAACGCCCGGGAGAGCGGAATGGTAGTCTGCCGGGCAATTCCCGGGCAGTCCGCTTACGCAGGATTAGCCCAGGGGCTGGGAGTCTCCAAGGGGTCCGGAACCCGCAATTTCTGGCCGGGGCGGGGTCGGCAACACCCCCTGCAAGAGCAGTGCAAAAAGCCCCACCAACACGCAGCCAACCAGGTTGTACCAGAGGTATCCCATGGTCAGCCAAGCAGGGGCAAAGCCCTTGGCGTTGGCGATGTGGATCGCCACCACCACCCCTTCGGCGAGCAACGCCCCAAGGAATACCGCATTTCCCTGCACCCGCCGCAGGTAGAACGCCACCAGGAAGATGCCCAGGATGGTGCCGTAGAACAGCGAACCGAGCAGGTTCACCGCCTGGATCAGGTTCTCGAAGAGCGAGGCCCAAGTCGCAAACAGGATCGCAAACACGCCCCAGACCAGGGTGAACAGGCGCGAGCTGCTCACGTAGTGGGTCTCGCTCGCCTGTTTGCGAACCATGCGTTTGTACAAGTCTACCGTGGTGGTCGAAGCCAGGGCATTCAACTCCCCAGCCGTGCTGCTCATCGCCGCGCAGAACATCACGGCAAACAGGAGTCCCACCAACCCGATCGGCATGTGGTCCATGACGAACCGCATGAATACGTAGTCCTTGTCGTTGGTTTCGGCATCGGGTAGGGCCCTGGCGATCACCTCGCGGGCCTGCCCCCGCAGCGACTGGGCCTGGCCCTCGAGCCGCAGCACCTCCGCCTGAGCCGAGCGCAGCCCGACCTCATCCCCGGACTTCGCCGCCGCCACCAAACGCTGCAACTCGCCCTGCTTCTGGCCGTGCAGCTCGGCAAACCGGGCTTCAATGTCGGCGTATTCCCCCGATTGCCCCGTTTCCCGGACCTGCTGCTCGACGACCTGGTTGAAGAACACCGGCGGCCGATCGAATTGGTAGAAGACGAACACCATCACCCCGATGAAGAGGATCAGGAACTGCATCGGCACCTTGAGCAGGCCGTTCATCACCAATCCCAGCCGGCTCTCCGCCAGACTGCGTCCGCCGAGATAGCGCTGTACTTGGCTCTGGTCGGTGCCGAAGTACGACATGAACAAGAACACCGCGGCGGTCATTCCGGACCAGATGTTGTAGCGGCTGTTCAGATCGAAGTTCCAATCGACCACGTTCAAACGGCCCATCTTGCCGGCCACGTGCAGAGCCCCATCGAAGCCGACCGCATCGGGGAGCATGCGGATCACCATCACCGCGGCGATCACCATGCCCCCCATCATCACCGCCATCTGCTGCTTTTGGGTCTGGGTGACGGCTTTGGTACCGCCCGACATGGTGTACAGGATCACCAGGACCCCGATCAGCACGTTCGTCACCGTCAGGTTCCAGTCGAGCAGGGTCGACAGGATGATCGAAGGCGCGTAGATCGTGATGCCCGCCGCCAATCCGCGCTGGATCAGGAACAGCAGGGCCGCCAGGGTGCGCGTCTTCAGATCGAAACGCTGTTCGAGGAACTCATAGGCCGTGAAGACCTTCAGCCGGTAGTACATCGGCAGGAAGGTCACGCACAGCACGATCATCGCGATCGGCAGGCCGAAGTAGAACTGCGCGAAGCCCATGCCATCGGCATAAGCCTGCCCCGGCGTGGACAGGAAAGTGATCGCGCTGGCCTGGGTGGCCATGATCGAGATCCCGATGCCCCACCAGCTCGCGGTGTTGCCGCCCTTGAGGTACCCCTCGAGGTCCTGGGCGCCCCGGGTCTTCCACGTGCCGTAGGCGACGATGAAGAACAACGTGCCCAGCAGCACGACCCAATCGATCTGGCTCATGCGTAGTGGCGCTGGAACAGGGTAAACAGCACGATCGAAAGGGCTAAAGCGGAGACCAGCAGCACGTACCACCCGGTCCAGGTGGCGAACACGGGCGGTCGCTCAGAGTCTTCCGGCTGGGGCTTCGTCATTCGCCAGCGCCCCAGCTCAGCAGGTTGACGAGCAGGCGGTAGGCGCCGGGGACACCCGCGGGCAGCTGGCGGAAGAAGGAGACCGAGGTGTAGACGAAGTGTCCCTTGCCATACGGCGCCACGAGCAGGGCTCCGTCCTTGTCGGATTCCCCCTGATCGTGCCAACGCAGGATCGGCGTGAACTCCGGCCCCCATTGGTCGGCGAAGTACAAACCGCGTTCCTGGACCCAACCTTCGAAATCGGCCGGACCGATTTTGTTGGGGGTGTTCAGCACGGGGTGTTCGGGCGCGAGAAGCTGCACCACGGCGTCTTCCTCGGTCACCCGATCCCGAGACAAGTGCATCGCGAACGGCGCGAATCGTTCGGTTTTGAGCGCGTGGGCCGTGTTGTACTGCAGCACCAGCGTTCCACCCCGCTCACACCATTGCAGCAGGGGCGCCATCATCTCGCCCGCCTGCTCTTCGACATTCAAGAACCGGATTCCCGTGACTACGGTATCGAGCGAATCCAACACCTCGGGAACCAGATCGCCTGCGTGCAGTTCGACCACCTCGTAGCCCACATCGCGCAAGGCTTCGGCCACGGTATCGCCTGCCCCCGGCAAGTAGCCGATTCGCTGGCCAGCGCGCTTGAGATCGACGTACGTGAGGCGCGCCTGCGCCTTCGGGAACCAGACCTGCGTGGGGATGTGGTCGTAGGCCAGCTCGCGCAGCGATCGGTCATAGATCGCGTTTTCGCGCTGAACCGCCGCCGCCAGGGCCCCCGACTGCGCATCCGCCCCAGCGGTGATGCGCACCGTGTGCACGCTTTCTTCGTCACGTCCCTCGAAAGCGACGGGCCAGGTCGAAGGCTCGAGCGTCCAACCGGCGGGGGCTGTCAGCACGACCTGCCCCCCAAACCCGGCTTCCATTCCGCGCACGCGCACTTCCAGATCGCGCGACCCGGGACCCGCAAACACGAGCCCATCGTCGCCGAGGGAAACCAACACCGGGGGCACGATCGCCAGGGGCCGGTACAGCTCGCCTTTCACCGGATCGTTCCACTTGTTCACCACCGGCACGTCGAAGTGCAGCACCGTATCCATCACGTCGATGTCGAAGCCGACGGTCAAAGCGGCCGGGTTCTCGGGCAGACCAATCCAGCGACTGTCTTCCACCGTGTAGAGGCCCTGGCTCGGTTCCGCCGCCAACCAGAACGGCTGCGAAAGGGCCGCATCCATCGGCACCTGGATCTCGACCGTTTCCTGGGCCAAGCGATTGAAGGCCACATCCAAGGGTTGCCGCTCGACCGCGCCGTACCCCGGCAAGGTCAACCCGGACCATTGGGCCGGTGTCATCCCGCGCGCCACGACTTCGAGATTCGCGGTGAGGGTTTCACCCGGAACGACGAGGGGGCGATCCACCACCACCTCGAGGTACAGCCCCATGCACTGCCGGATCAGGTCGTCCACCTGCTGCAGCTTGCGTTGCCGCCAGAACGGGTCGACCAATTCCTCCAATTGACGGCGCACGCGCAAGAGTCCCGGTACGTTGCGGGAAGGGGCTTCCCAACTCCATTGCCGGCGCAGGGTGGCGAGGTGATTGGCCGCGCCTTGCCCCCCTTGAAGGCTACGCACGTCGGCCCAGCAGTCAAAGAGCAGTTCCTTTTCCGCCTCCACACCGTCTAGGTGCTCGAAGTACTCCATCTGCGCGCCGCGCGCCCCGGTCGAGCCGAATCCCTGGGACTTGTGCATCGTCCTGGCTTCGGCGGCGATCTCGGTGGCGCTCTGGCCGAGGTTCTCGTCGTAACGCCCCACATCCATCGCCACCACGCCCGGAGTTTCCTCGTTGATGTCGGGACTCCACCAGCGTCCCGTGTTCACGACGATGCGGCTCGCCTGCCAGGGCATCAAACCTTCGTCGATCTGCTCGGGGAATGCTTCGGGGTCCGCCGCCAGGTGGAACGCCTGCTGGCCCAACAGGGCCGAGGACGTATGGTGTCCATGGCCGCCGCGGCCGTCCGTTGGAAATCGGCAGACGATGACCGCCGGCCGGACCATGCGGATCACGCGCACCACATCGGAGAGCACTTCTTCCTGGTTCCAGATGGCCAGGGTCTCCTCGGCGGTCTTCGAATAGCCGAAGTCGATCGCCCGGGAGAAGAACTGGCGCCCGCCATCTACGCGCCGCGCGGCGAGCAGTTCCTGGGTCCGGATGATGCCGAGATCCGCGCCGATCTCGGGACCGATCAGGTTCTGGCCGCCATCACCGCGGGTGAGCGACAAGTAGGACACGTCCACGTCGGCGAACTTCGACAGGTACGCGATCAGCCGGGTGTTCTCGTCGTCGGGGTGCGCGGCGAGATACAGGACGTTCGTACACGATCCGAGCCTACGGAAGTCCCCGAACATCTCGGCGGAGTCACCCTGGTGGGGTTTCTGTGCCCAAAGCGATGCTGAACACGCCAGTCCAGCCAGAACCAGGGCGCCCGCGCGCCCCAAACGACAAACACCTGCACCGGGAACCATAGGCGGTCACAATCGCCCAAGTCCCGGGGAATTGCAAGCCGCCAGGGGCTCACGGATGGACAAGGGCCCCGGTGCAGCCAGACTGCCGAAACGGAGGTATCCTCTGCACACGAAACTTACATCCATCGGACTTTGTTCCGGGCCGCTTGCTCGCCACGCCACCTTGTCAAGAAACACGATGTCTGCCGAAACCATCGATTGGCTGCTCGCCGGCCCCCACCCCGTGCGCTGGCAGGTCCTGCGCGATTTGACCGATGCCAGCGATGACGAAGTGCGGGCCGAACAGGTGAAGGCCACGGAGCAGGGCCTCGTCCCCGAATTGCTGAACGCCCAACGGCCCGATGGCACATGGGGAGGAATCGCCTGGAACCCCGGGTTCGATTCCACCATGCACGCGCTCTCGCTGTTGCGCGAGTTCGGAGCCCTGCCCGAGCATACCACCGTGCAACGCGCCCTGGAAAGGGTATGCGCCAACGTGACCTGGAACGGGTGCGGGCCCCCTGAATGCGCCCAGAACCGCTTCTTCGAGGGAGAAACCGAAGCCTGCATCAACGGTCAAGTAGCCTCCGCCGGCGCGTACCTCGGCTGTGAGGTACATGGGCTGGTCAATCGCCTGATCGGTGAACAGCTTCCAGACGGCGGATGGAACTGCGAAGTCGAGTACGGATCGACCCGCTCCTCGTTCAACTCGACCCTCTGCGTACTCGAAGCTCTGCTTGCGTACGAAACCCGGTTCGGCCCCAACGAAGCCAGCCACCGCGCCCGCCGCATCGGCGAGAAGTACCTGCTCGATCGACACCTCCACCGGCGCCTGTCCACAGGCGAACCGATCGGCCACGACCGCAGAAGCGGCATCGACTGGACCCACCCCGCCTTCCCGACCTGGTGGCACTACGACCTCCTACGCGCCCTCGACTACCTGCGCGCCGCGGGTCAGCGCCCCAGCCCGTTCACCTCGGAAGCCGTCGACATCCTTAAGTCCCGTCAACGCCCCGATGGCCGTTGGAATCTGGAAACCCGCTTGTCGGGTCCCACCCCGGTCGAACTAGGGGGCCAGATCGGCGAACCCGATCCCTTCGTCACGCTGCGGGCCCTGCGCGTATTGAAGTGGGCCGAGTCGAGCTGAGCATTCTCCGCGTAGGACTTTGAGAAGAAGTTCACGGTGCGCAGCGCCATGGACCCCGGGGTCACCAGCGCGGATCGATTGTTGCTGTGGCTCTTGCTTGCCTAGGGCCGAGCTCGCTGCAATTCGACCACGACGCTGGCGCCGACCTTGGATGCCTCCGTCCAAGCCTCCTGGCGCACCTGACCGCGGAAGAACTCGCCTCCGAGAATCTCCAAGCCCACTTCACATCCCGGAGCCACCCAAAAGGGCGCAGCATTCAGCTCTTCCCATGAACCATCGTCGCCCGAGTGGTACTCCAACCCGTCTTCAGATCGGCCCTGGATGAACACCCCGCAATCGGCATCCGAAGCAATGGCGACTCCAGCGGGAAACCTCAGGTCCAAGTGCCGGATGCCGCCGGGAAGTGTGCGCCGCTGCACGGTGTCCCCATTCCAATCCGCCGCAACTCTCCAGTGCACGATCCGATCAATCGCTGACCCGAAAATCTCGACCTGATTCGAACCTCCCCTTGGGCGGATTCCGAAGACCTCGATTGCACCGGAATCCGCAGGGTTCATCACCACGGGCGAACCTCTCCCTCCATAAGCGGAGTCGAGTTTCCACTTCACTTCCGCTTCGCCGGGCGCCTCCATCTGGACGACCGCCTTCACTGCGGCCACGTCGAATCTGAGCGGCCCTGTTTGCACGGAACCTCCCGGAGCCACCTCGATCACAGGGCGCCGGGACGCTGGAGCGTCGGGCGTCTGGGTCATGAACTCCACCTCCCCATCCCCCAACATGAGGCCCAGTGTCCATTGGCCCGCGGGCAGTTGTTCGAAAGCGAATCGCCCCGTGGCGGGGTCGATGGGTGCGGTGGCCGTGAATCCCCAGCGCTCCAAAGCAAGCACCGCGTAACCGCCGCCGCTCGGGATTTCAGGCACGGTACCGCCCAGCCATCCACAGCCTTTCCACTGCAGTCGCTGGAAACCGGGGCTGCCAACGAACTCCACTGAGCTTCCCCTGTCCGACGAGGCCCGCAGCCAGAACTGGCGACCCCAGACCGCGCGAGGCAAGGAAAACGCGAAGGACTTGCCGCGCTCCAGCCGAGCGCTGTGAATCGTTTGCATGCCCGCCGAACAGAGGCCGCGGGGTGGCAACAGCGAGCTCCATGGGCCCGGGGAACTCCATGTGCGATAGAGCGGCAAGGCGTGCAGTGGCTCCACCGCCAACAACTCCACAAGCACCTCTTCGTCCGGCCCCGGCGGCACGGCCCCCTGCACCCAGCTCCCATCGGGATCGGGAATCCAGCCGCCCGCCGCCATAGACCAACCCGGCTCGTCCAGCCGGACCTCCGCAAGGCTCGCCATTTGTTCGACGGTCAAGTCCAGTGCCATAAGCCGACCCTCGAACGGCGAATGCACCTCCAGTCGCGCCGGGACCCCCGGCAGCCATGCCCGACCCGCCGAACGTTTGCTTTGGGCGGGAAGCACCCACTCGACGGTCCGTTCCCCATCAGGAAGGGTCACGACCCACTCCGCGTACTCGAGCAAGCTGTTCCCAACCGGTTCCACTTCACAATCCTCTTCGATCCAGGAACCCCAATTGCTTTCTCGTTCGTCGGCCGGATTGATGATCTCTAGATCGATGACATGTGCGTCGGAGAGCACGGCGTGAACCTGGCCCTCCGCGGAAGGCTTCCCGATCCACACTTCGTAGTCGTGAGCCAGCACCGCCACCTGCAAGTCGGCGACCCCCTCCGCCTTTGCGTAGTCCGAGCCGTACAAATCGACGTGTCCTGCAGGATCCGTCGTTGTGCGCGCTCGACCCGGGCTGCCCCCTATGTGGATTTCGCTGCCAATGGAGGAACGGACTGGGGCCCTGCTGGGCTCGATCAAATGCACAGTTGCGCCCGGAATCGGATCCCCGGCCGCACTGCTCACTTGGACGTGGATCAGGGGCAGAGTATCAAAGGGCTCGTCTGCAGGGGCAAGCAGGCAGGCGATTGCAAGCAACGGGATCATCAGGGCACCAGGCACACTCCCACCAACGGCCCGGCATGGCTAAGGTTCAATCGGCCGATGTGGACCTTCGGCCCCCCCGACCATCCACGTCGGCGTCGGGGCACATTGCCCAGCCTCCGATATGGCCGATCCTGGCCAGCTCCAAAGGTCCAGGGAGCACATGAGCGACGGGGCATCAGAACCTTGATCGAATGTTCACCGTCCGGCTTCGGACCCACGAAGTTTTTTCGGGATCTTCGAGTCCAGGGAGCGCGACCTGACATGAATGCAGTACTCCTTCACCCTCACTCCTCCGCTCCCTCACTCCGTAAACAAGAGCAACTCCTTGGCGTCGCGTATGCTGCCCAACTCCCTCAATATTGGGCGGACAGTAAGATTTGCCGTTCACGCCCCTGTCACGAACCACCCTCGTAAGCCAACGAAGCTGAAAGTCAGAGGAGCTGCATACCGGCGAAGTGCCGGCCCAAAGCGCTAGCGCCGTGTCAGCGCCCCCCGCTCAGCAAACTACCCAGCCGCCTCCGCGCCTCAGCCGCACCAATGTCCGGGCTTGCCGGCCACGGCCCTCCTCGTACTAGAAGAGCACGAGCCCCGCAGCGTCCGTCAGATTGGAGGTGGGACCGGGGTTGAAGTCCCGGAACCACGCCTGGAAGTTCCAGGCCTGGCCCACCATCGCTGGCAGGGCACCCGGAGTGCCAGGCAACGCATTCCAGTGCAGGTCGAGGGCAATCGCTCCCGTCGCGCCGGACATCTGTACTTCGCCAACCCGATTCAGGCGCACCAGGTTCCCCCCAACCAGTAGGGTTCCTTGACCGCCACCAATCAGCGGCACTTGGTCGTCCTGGCTGCCGGCCAGGAAGTACCCGACCACGTTTGCAGGCAGCTGATCGGCCGACACCGTCAGTAGGTCGTCCGCGATGCGGTCGCTGCCTTCGAGGTGGATTCGCCCGGCCAAACCCGTCGAGTTGGGCTGCGCAGTGCCGTACCTCGATCCGATCCCCCCCTCGCCGCGCTGCCAACGATAGAGCTGCTCGGCTTGAAAGGGCGGAAACAGCTCGCCCACCAGCGCATTTCCGTCCCGCGAGCCCAACACGAATTCGCTCGCATTCGTTCCCATCAGGTGCAGCACCTCCGCGCCGCCTGAAGCGGTCCATCGATACGCAAAGTGCCTGCCACCGGGCCCGACGCACGAACCGAACACGACTCCTCCGTCCTCACTGCAGCTCGTAGCAACACAATTGCCCAACGGCCCCAGCGGATTGACGATCTCGATAGTGCCGGTTCCCTCCCGCCAGACGAACGCGCGCTTCTTGAGGCTCACCCCTTGCTGGTAGCCCACCACAACCGTACCTGCCGCGTTGGAATCCACGCGGTAGGCATGGGCATTGGGGGCCGCGTCTAGGATGGGCAAGGTCCTCCAACCTCCATTGACCGTGTACCGGTACACCCGCATGGGCGTGTTCGGCTTGGAGGTACCAAACACCACCGAACCATCCCGGCTCACCCCCGTCAACCATCCTAGGCCCGGATACGAGATGTCCGCAAATCCCGTCGTCTGGTTCCAGCGATAGAACGAGTCTCCCGCCCCTGCAGGGCTCCACTCGCCCGCCACCGTGCTCCCGTCCCCGCTGCAGTACCGCCCGCGAGCAAACTGACCGCCGAAACTTCCGAGCACCTGCATCCCGGTGCTCGCACTCCAACGGAACGCATCTGGCCCGTTCCACCCGACCACGACCGTGCCATCCTCACTCACATCCGACGCCACAGCCACACTCGCCCCCGGCGTCAGATCGACGACTCCTCCCTCCAGCGTCCAAAGTACCGCCGTATCCGCCGTCCCGGCCCGCCCAAAGCCGATCACCACACCACCACGCTCGGCCATTCCAGTGACATACACCTGATCGATGCCGCTCGCCGGATCTCCCACGATCTCGACGAAGTCGTGCCCCGGCTGCCAGAATCGCCAATGCATGTATCCCGTGGGATCCATCTGCTGAAAGGCGACCTTCTGCGCCTCGCCGTCCGCATGAAAGCCCAACGGCGCCCCATGGATCTCGGGAGAAAGCTGCAGTCGGTCCTGGGCCACCCCCTTGCCCGCCAGCAAGGCCGCCAATCCAAGGCCCATCAAAAGATGTCGTTTCATCGAAGCCTCCTACTGCACTTGGCTCACTCGGAGTCGCCCGGACATTGACCCCAACGCCGCGCCACAACGCAGCGCCGGCCAAGCAACCCCGGCTTGATAGGTAGGCAGAGAGTTTGCCCAGGTATCACTCCCCCTTCCCCCCGGAACGCGGCATTCGGTCCACCCACCGACGCATCCCCCCCAACGCAACAAGATTGAATCTCGATCCAGGGCGCCTTTGGCTATTCGCCCGCCAGGCCGATCTGCCAGGCTGACCCTTCACCCCCCCAGATAGATCAATGCCGCCCAGCAGACGCAGTTGAAGACCAACCCCACGTACACAAGCCAGGTGGCTTTCAAGTACAGGTGTTCGGGCATCTGCCGCCCATCCAAGAAATGCCGGTAGCGGAGATTGCAGAGCAGATCGCGGAAGTACTTCCTCACCTGGAGATTCGCGCAGGCCCCCACTCCATTCTGCACGATGAAGAACAAGGCCAACCCCACCAGGAGTCCCCGCTTCACCTCCCTGTTTGAATAAGGCGCAGCGAGCCAACCCATCGTTGCGTAGTTCGTTGCCGAGAAGAACGTGAACCACGAAACGAGCATCTTCATCACTCCAAGGGAGTTCTGATGAATCACTTCTGGGCTCTCGTTGCGGTCGCCAGCGGTGCGCCGGCCAACGGACCGGGCTCCGCTGGAAACCCAGTCGTACTCCTGCCACGCCATTTCGTCGTGCTTCATGCTCTTCGCTCCAACCGCGCGATCATTGCGCAGCGATAGAAACACCGCAGCCCAGCCACCTGTCGGGGCTGGGCTGCGGTGGTTGCGTATCGTACGGCCCGAGGCTCGCTTCGGGGTGACCCGTTCTGAGCCTCAGGCGTCGCGCGCGTGAACCCTTAGCACTGGCTGAATCCGCAGCTGTGGCACTTGGCGCAGCCTTCTTGGAAAGCCAGGTTGCCGTTGGAGCAGGCGGGGCACTTGATCTGGTAGCCAGCCACGTTCTTGGGCGACTTGGTGCGGGCGGGAGCCGGCGCGGGGGTGGAGGCTTCCGCGGAGTGGTTGTCGTCGAAGCCGGCGCGGCCCAGCAGCAAGGCCTCGAGGCCGTGGCGCTTCTTGGCTTCGAGGTACCGGCTGAGGGCCGTTGCCAAGCCGTCGGCCAGGGACATGATGCGGCCGTTGGCGGTGGGCACCGACAGGCTCGAACCGATGCCCGAGAACTGGCTGATGGCCTTCTGCAGGCTGCCATTCGAGCGCAGCCACAGGCTCAACATGCGGCAGATGGCTTCCAGGTCGGAGTTGGCCACATCGCCGCCCTTGCCGAGCTGCGCAAAGACCTCGCGCTCGCGGCCGGAGATCGGATCGACGGAGACCTTCACGTGCATGTTGCCGAACGGCGTCATCTGGCGGATGCGCAGGCAGCTCATGATCTCCGGCAACTTCATCGGCGCCAATTCGGCCCCGCTCGCGTTCACATTGATCAGGAGTTCGGCCGCATCCGGGGTCGCCGGGGCCTCGGCCTCGGACGACTTCTTCAGAGCCATCGGCTGCATCTCGCGGCATCCATCGCGGTACACCGTGACGCCCTTTACATCCAGGTCGATGGCCAGTTCGCAGATCTTGCGCACATCGTCGACAGTGGCGGAGTTCGGGAAGTTGATCGTCTTCGAGATCGACGCATCGCAGTGATCCTGGAAGGCCGCCTGCATGCGCATGTGCCACTCCGGCTCGATATCGTGGGCCGTGACAAAGATCCGGCGGTGCTCTTCCGGAACGCCATCGACGTGCTGCAGCGACCCCTCGGCGAGGATCTTGTCGATCAATTCCTCGCTGTAGTACCCACCTTCACGCGCCGCGTTCTCGAAGACGTAGTTGACCTCGCGCATGATGGTCGGCTTGCCCGAGGTGTCCTTCATGACCTGGCGCTGGAAGGCCAGGGAGAACATCGGCTCGATGCCACCAGAGCAATCCGCGATGATCGAGATGGTGCCGGTCGGCGCAATGGTGGTGGTGTACGAGTTGCGCAGCTTGCGTCCGCGCTCCTCCCACTCCGAGCCCTCCCACGCCGGGAACACGCCCCGCTCTTCCGCCAGGATTTCGCTGGCTAGGTGCGACTCCTCTTCCATCACGCGCATCAGCTCACGGCCGAAGTCGCAGGCGTCATCGCTGTTATACGGGATGCCCAGCTTGAACAGCGCGTCGGCAAAACCCATCACGCCCAGACCCACGCGGCGAGTCGAACGCGACATGCTGTCGATCTCGCGCAACGGGTACTTGTTGACTTCGATCACGTCATCGAGGAAACGCGTGGTCGAGTGGATGACGCTCTTGAAGACCTCCCAATCGAAGGTGGCCTCCTCGCCCTCCCCTTCCACCAACAGGCCGACGTTGATCGAACCCAAGTTGCAGGAGTCATAGGCGTGCAGAGGCTGCTCGCCGCAGGGGTTGGTCGCTTCGATCAGGCCGACGTTCTTGATCGGGTTGGTGCGGTTGATGCGATCGATGAAGAGCAGGCCCGGCTCGCCGCTGTTGTGGGCATGATCGATGATCAGGTCCCAAAGCTCGCCGACCGTCCAGTGCTGGCCGGTGCCCTTGCCGTCTTGGTCCCGCTTCTCGAGGTTCGACCAGACCCCAGTGCGCGGGTTCATGACCTCGTGCAGGGTGCTCGGGTCGATGCGCAGGGCTTCGATGTACTTGTCCGTCACCGCCACCGACACGTTGTAGTTGGTGATCTTGGTGCGGTCGTCCTTGAACGTGATGAAGCGCGCGATGTCGGGGTGATCCACCCGAAGAACCCCCATGTTCGCACCACGACGGAAGGCTCCTTGCTGGATCGCGTCGGTCGCCTTGCTGAAGACCTGGATGAAGGAGAGCGGTCCCTCGGTGGTGCCACCGGAAGTCGAAACCACGTCGCCGGCGGGGCGCAGCCGCGAGAAGGAGAAGCCGGTGCCCCCACCCGCCTTCTGGATCATGGCCGTCGCCTTGATCGATTCAAAGATGCCCTCGATCGAATCTTCGATCGGCAACACGAAACACGCCGACAACATGCCCATTTCACGGCCGGCGTTCATCAGGCACGGGCTGTTCGGCATGAAGAGCCGCGTCGACATCAGCGAGTAGAATTCGCGCGCGGTGTCGAGGGCGTGTTGGGTGTCTCCGTCAGAAAACGCAAGCTCGCCCTTCGCGACGTGGCTGGCGACGCGCCAGAACAACTGCCGGGGCGTCTCGATGACCTCGCCGGTGTCGTTGTCCTTCTTCAGGTAACGACGTTCCAGGACGGTGTGGCCGTTCTCGGTCAGGTCAGGATCGGGCAGGTCCGCCGGGGGGTGTACCGATTCCAGCTGCGCGAGCGCCGCCTTGGGGTCCAACTGGGTCGGTTCAGTCATCGCGGGGGAATCGGTCGAGGTGATCTGCACTGTCGCTCTTGTGGGCTCAAGAAAACGGGAACGAAGCAGGACCCGGCGCGCAACGCGTCGGCCCCGCGTCGATGATCCGCCTCTGAAGCCAGCCCTTCAAGTTCAGCGCGGGAATATTGGGCCGGTCCAGGTCACCGTCCGCCCCCACAAGGGTTTAGGCCACCGGAACCGCCATGCAACGGGTGCGGACCGAGGGAAGCCGCTTCCCGCGTCCGAGAACACGAAAGAATTTCCCCACCGAGCACCTTCCGACCATTCAGCGGTTCCGAGCGCGATGCCGATCCGGGGGGCACAGGAATTTTTTCCCCGCCCCTCCCCAATGGACAAGCGCATCCTCCTCCCCGGCCTCTTGAGCCTCGCTGCTTGCAGCGACTCCAACGCCCCCAAGGTTCAAGAATCCCAGGCCCCGACCCCCGTTGTGACGGAGAGTCGAGCCGAGGTCTCCACCACCCAGGACCCCAACCAGGCCCTGGCGGAAGCCATGGCCTCCGAGCTCGAACGCGGCCTCCGCGAAGCCTTCGAGGAACAAAGCCGGTTGATGGCCTTGGGCGGCACGCCCGAGGAAATCGCAAATGCCCGCGCGCAATTCGATCAGGTTGGCGCCTCCCCCGGCGGCATGCCCGCCTACCTGGCCCCGGATGACCTGCGCGGCACCCCCCTGCGATCGGCCATGGAACTGCTGCTGTCCGACAGCGGCCTTTCCCTGGAACCCGGCGAGTTCGCGGGCATCGTCGGCCAACCCGTCGAGGTCGACGCGGCCGGCCAATCGCGCCTCCAGGCCCTGCACTCCTTGGCTCAGCAAGTCGGGCTGCTGCCAGAACTGCCCTCCATCGGCACTTACGGCGAAGTTGCCACCCAAATCCACCTACGTTCACCTAAAGAAGGCGCCCCGCAGCCCCAACCCGCCTACACCGGCGCCTTCCAGATCCGGAGCAGCGGAGTCACCGAGCTTCCGCCCCACGGGGTCGGCGAGGTGCACCTGGTAGCGAGCGCCCTCGGCCTCTCCCCCAGCGACCTGGCCGCCAACGATGGGATGAGCGAGTACTTCGAGATCGAAAGCGCCATCGGCCCGGATGGCCAGAACCTGCTCGCCCGCGACGGGGTGCACCGCCTGACCTCCCCGCGCCGCATCGGCCACTTCTGGCAGGTGGACTGCGATCTGGAGCTGGCGCACCTTCTCTCGGACGTGACGGAGATCGCCGAACTGCGCGGGACCCTGAATATCAACCAGCCCGCCAAGGTCCACGACATGCTCTTCGAGAGCCTGCTGACCACCAGCCGCGGGGCGGGAGACCTCGAGGTCACCTTGGTCCGCGGCGGCGTGGAAAACGAACTCCGAATCACCGGCGCCGGCGCGGAGAGCGTCCAGGTCCTCTGGGCACCGGAGACCAAAGACGGCACGCCTCTGGGCATCGTCAACCAGAACCAGTACGCCTACAGCGGACAGACCCAGGCGACCATGACCACGTCGGAAGTGCCCTATCGCTTGCACGTGAAGCTGGTCGAGACCCGCGCCTCGCGCCAGCCCTTCGTGCTGCGCAACATCCCCCTTCCCGGACACGACAAGCAGCCCGAAAGCGAAGTCGCCCTCGAATTCGAAGGCAGCCAACCTGTCTCCGTCGTCTTCGGCGACTTCGAGGACCGCAACTCCGAATTCCCGCGGCTCCGACTCCGCAGCGTCTGCCACTCGAACAAGAGCGTGCGCAACGTCCAAGTCAAGCTGGTCTACCTGAACGAGAAGAACAAGGCGATCGGTGATGCCTTCGCCACCCTGTCGAACACCGACTTCACGTCGCCCGACCAGTGCTTCCTGCAAGTCGGGGAGGCCAAAACCACCTCGGAACCGGCCTTCTTCATGCCCGCCGAAGTGGTTTCGGTCCAAGTCGCGGTGCAAGCGGTTGAATTCATGGATGCTTCCCGGTGGCAAGTGGCACCCTGACCATCCATCGGCTTTCCTGATTGAGCGGCGGCGCAGGACATTCCTGCGCCGCCTTTCTTTTTGTCTACCTGCCGCCGGAGACCTTTGCTTCCAAGGCTCCGGCAACGAAGGTGCGCACCCGCAATCGCCCAGGCTCCGGGCCCATTTCCATCCAGAGCACCAGGTCGCCGGGCCACAACTTGCCCTCCGACCTCGGCTCGGACCCAAAGCGGTGGAACACCACCCAATCCTTGGCTGGAATCGACGCCAAGGGACCCCCTGCGATCGGCAGCTCCCGCCGTTCCGCCAATCGCGCCAATCCAAGCCGAGCGTACTCCCATTCCCATTTGAATCCCGCCGGCTCCGCCTTCAACGTCTCGCGCCACGCCGCCAAGGCTTCCGCAGGTCGGCCCTCCCGCTCGAGCCGTGCCCCCACGTAGAACCACACTTCAGCCATTAAGTTGTCAAGGAGCTCGGCCTGCTCCAGCCGGCGCTGCCGCTCCGCCTGCGCCTGCTGCAGAAAACCTTCTTGCCCCTCTTGACCGATCACGAAGCGCGCGAGTTTCACATCCCAATCGGAAATTTCTCGCGAAGGACTCTCCACGATCTGCGCGAGCTCCTTGCGCGCCGTCTCTTGGGCCGCAACATCCCCGATCAACACCATCCAAATGCGCACATAGACGCCGAGGTTGCGCTCGCGGGCCAGGGCCGCTTCGAGGAACTTCGTCGCCAAAGCCCGATCCCCGCGTAAGCCCGCCAGGTAACCCAGCTGCTCGTGAATCTGGGGCCAATCGGCAAATTCCTGCTCGGCCAGCAGCGCCTGCAAGTGACGCTCTGCCCCCTCAAAATCGCGCGCCCGCAACCAGGTCTCCAGCAACGAAAAGCCCAATCGCCAAGCCTGCTGCGGATCGTCGCCATAGTAGATGTGAAACGCCTTGCGGGCCCCGTCGAATCGCAGCAGCCCCAGGCGCGTATCCGCGATCCAGAGCCGCGTGCGGTGGAAGATCGTCTGTGCGCCATTGCTGGCGGCAGCCACTTCGTCGGCAGCGGTGACCGCTTCGGCCTTCGCGTGGGCGGCGCCGAACATACCCAAGGCTTCGTCGCCGAAACCCCGCCGCTGCAAGCACATTCCCAGTGCGTATTCCGACCAGAAGGATCCAGGATCTGCCGCCAACGCCCCCCGGAGCGCTCGGGCACCAGCCGCGTAGAACCCATCGGCCCGGGCCATTTCCTGCCGCTCACGCGCATCCTCCCCGAGCAAGTACTGACTGTGACCTAGCCACCAATTCGCCAGCGCATCGCCTGGAGTCAGGGACAGCGCCGCTTCGAAGATGTGGCCGCCCGCTTCCACCCGCTGACGCTCGGCTTCGCGCAGGAGCGCCGAAGATCCGTCGGTCAAGTACGTCCTCCCGAGCTCCACCAGCTCCGGCGAAGTGCTGGGAAGCTGCGGCGCGGGCAAGAGCAATGCAAACAAAGGCAGAAAGTGCATGAAACCAGCGTGGGGTGCGGACGGTCTATGGGCCTGGAGGCGCAGCTTCCCATTTCACTGGTCCACCGGCAATTGCCATGCAGACTCAATTCCAATCCGTCCACCTTCGATCGTGCGTAGCGTTTGGCTACACAATCCTTCCGCTTCGGCCTGGCCGCTCGCCGCCGCCCAAAAAGCCCGGGGCCTGCGCTAGAATCCGGCCATGGCGCGCTACTCCGAGATCCATGCCCGAAGCCTTTCCGATCCGTCCGCCTTCTGGCGCGACCAGGCAGCCGCTATCGATTGGTTCGAGGCGCCCCGAACGATCCTGAGCAAGGACGAACTGGGGGCGGACCGCTGGTTTGCGGATGGCGTGCTGAACACTTCGCACCTGGCCCTCGACAGCCACGTGGCGGCGGGGCGTGGGCAACAAGCCGCACTGATCTACGAAAGCCCGGTTACGGGGGTTTGTCGCAGCTACACGTTCTCCGAGGTGCTCGAGGAAGTTTCTCGCCTTGCCGGCGCATTGCGGAATCTGGGGCTGACGAAGGGCGACCGCGCCATCCTCTACATGCCGATGATCCCGCAGGCTGCGTTTGCGATGCTCGCCTGTGCGCGGCTTGGAGTGGTGCATTCGGTGGTGTTCGGTGGATTCGCCGCCCACGAATTGACGCTGCGCATCAACGATGCCCGGCCCAAGGTGATCCTGACGGCCAACTTCGGTATCGAGGTCGATCGCAAGATCGCGTACAAGCCCATTGTGGACGAAGCCATCGCGGATAGCGAAGCTCCGCCCGACCACGTCATCGTTTTCGACCGGGGTCCGGACGTGCCCTTCACTCGCGAGGCAAGAGATCTCGACTATCAGTCGATCGTCAACCAAGCCGAACCCGCCAAGGCGGTACCCGTGCAGGGCACCGACCCGCTCTACATCCTCTACACGAGTGGCACCACGGGCACCCCCAAGGGCATCGTGCGCGACAACGGTGGACATGCGGTAGCCCTGAAGATGAGCATGACCGACATCTACGGCGTCGAGCCGGGGGATGTGTTCTGGGCCGCGAGCGATGTGGGCTGGGTGGTCGGGCATTCGTACATCGTCTACGCCCCGCTGATCCACGGCTGTACCACGGTGTTGTTCGAAGGCAAACCCGTGCGCACCCCCGATGCGGCGACGTTTTGGCGCATCATCGACAAGCACCGGGTCAAGGTGATGTTCACCGCCCCCACGGCCTTCCGCGCGATCCGCAAGGAAGACGCGGAGGGACGGGGCATGCAGCCCTTCGACTTGAGCTGCCTGAAACGGGTCTACCTGGCCGGCGAACGGTGCGATGCATCCACCCTGGGCTGGCTGCAGGAGAAGCTCCAGATCCCGGTGATCGACCACTGGTGGCAGACCGAAAGCGGCTGGCCGATGCTGGCGAACCCCGCAGGGGTGGAGCTTCTGCCGATCAAGCCGGGATCCGCGGGCAAACCCGTGGCCGGTTTCGACATCCAGATCCTCGATGGGGATGGAGCCGATTGCCCCGCGGGCGAAGAGGGCTACGTGGTGGCGCGCCTGCCCCTGCCCCCAGGCTGCCTGCCGACCTTGTACGGCAACCATGCACGCTTCCAGGCCGGCTACCTCGAGCGATTCCCCGGGTACTACTTCACCGGCGATGGCGGACTCCGCGATGAGGACGGCTACGTCTTCATCACCGGGCGCGTGGATGACGTCATCAATGTCGCCGGCCACCGGCTTTCCACCGCGGAGATGGAGGAGGTTGTCGCCTCGCACCCGGAGGTTGCCGAGTGCGCGGTCTTCGGCATCCAGGACGAGCTCAAGGGTCAGGTTCCTATTGCGATCCTGGTGCGCAAGGAAGGCCAGGGCGCGGCCGAAAACGAGTTGATCGAAGCCGTTCGGCAGTCGATCCGCCACCAGATCGGCGCGATCGCCTCGCTCAAGGCGGTCTACATCGCGGCCCGCCTGCCCAAAACCCGGTCCGGCAAGATCTTGCGCAAGACCATGCGCGCCATTGCGGACGGCGTTGAGTTCAAGGTGCCCTCCACCATCGACGATCCCGGCATTCTCGAAGAGATCCGGGTCCTGCTGCACGGCAGCTGACGCGGCTCTCCCGCAAACGAAGCCGCCCCCCCGCCCCGGCCGCATACACGCGGATCGGGAACGGAGGGGCGGCGACTTGAGCCTACGGCTCCGGGATCAGTACCAGACCACCTTCAAGCCGTCGGAGAAGTTCGACGTGAAGCTGCTGAATGGATCGCGGTGCCAGGCCTGGAAGTACCAGGTCTCGCCGACCTGGGCCGAAACGGGGCCTCCGAAGGCCAGGGGCAGGACGGTGTTGTCCACTGTGACGGTGGCCGAGCCCGTGGTTCCGCTGAAGAAGATCACGTCGCTTACTACGCGTCCGATGTTGTTCGCCAGGCACAGGTTGCCCGCGCTGCCGCCGGGATTCGCCACGAATCCTTGGTCGCGGCTTGCGAGGAAGTATCCGAACGCCTGCTGCGGCAGGGTCCCGTTGAACGACAGCACCAGGTCGTTGGCCGCAAGTTGGGCCGAACCGGTCCACTCCACCACCGCGGGACCACCACTCGAGTTCGGCACTCCCGGGCAATAGGAACTGGGCAACTCGTGCTCGGTCCAACGCTGGATGCCGGCCTGCGTGTTGAACACGAAGTCTCCGCCCGGTGCGAAGTGGATCGAGTTGTTCACCCCGGTGCAGCCTGCGTGGGCAACCCATTGCTCCTGGCCAGACGCGTCGTACTTGACCACCGTCGAATCCACGTCGGAGAGACTGGTCGTTCCACAGGGGTGCATCGCAGGCAGAGCGATGCCCGCGACATAAACGTCACCCGTAGCGGACACCGCCACCGAGCGAGCCCGTTCGTCGTTGTTGGCGATGCCGGTGTAGGTCTGGGCCCAATGCAGCACCCCATCGGGTCCGAATTGAATGACGGACCAGTCGAGGTACAGTCCCGTCGAAACTCCCTGCCCCACGGCAACCAAGTTGCCATCGGGCTTGACCATCAGGCGATAAAAGTTGTCCCAAGGCCCGTTCGGTCCGTTGTGGGTCAAGGTCCACTCGAGGGCCCCAGTGGGCGAGTATTTGATCACCGCGCCATAGGTGGTCGAACCCACCCCCATGCTGCCGCACACATACGCAGCACCCGTGGCGTCGAAGGCGATGTCTTGCCCTCCAAGGATGCCCGTCGAGTTCAGTTGGGTCCAGAGCAGGGCTCCGTTCGTGTCATAGCAGCGGGTATACCAACTGAGGTTGTTGATGCTGCAGGTGTACGCCACGCGCCCATCGTCCGCCACGGCCAGGCTATTCATGCTGATCGGGACACCGCTGGCAGGGGTAACCTGCTGACTCCAGAGTTGGTTTCCGTTCGGATCCAACTTGGTGACGGCCACCAACGCATTCTCACCATTGCCCAGCACGTAGATGTTGCCCAGGGGGTCGGTCTCCACGCGCACGGCCGTATTCCCGAACGGGGCGCCCGAGTACACGTGCTGCCACAGCTCGTTGCCCTGCGGGTCGTACTTGATCACCACCCGGCCGAAGTTGCTGGATTGGGTCGCTTTGTTCCGCCCGCAGGTGATGAAGTTGCCGGCCGGATCGGTGGTGGTCCAGTAGGCGCGCTCGTTCCAACCTCCAACCGGTCGGAATTCCTGGGTCCAGAGATGGTTGCCCTGCCCGTCGAGCCCATAGGTCTGGAACAGGTGGTGCTGATTCGTCGCGCTGATGTTCGCGTACGATCCGCTGCACGCTGCGATGTCTCCGGCTCCGTTGATCACCATGCGAGCCGTTTCCCCGACGGGAGTGGCGATGGCGCTATCCCAAACCAGTTCTGGTTGGGTCTGGCAGAAGGCGGCGGGGGCGGTGAGCAGGCAGAGCAGCGCAAAAAGATTGGGGTTCTTCATGGTGGACCTCCGGGGTCGACGCTATTCAAGATTTCCTGAATATACCGCCACCGACGCTTTCGGTGGCGGCATTTCTGGAAAAACCGCCCAGGCGCTACGCTCACCCTCCCCATGCCCCCCGACCGCCCCCAGGAATTCGCCCTGCTCCAGTCAGTCAGCCGTATCAGCTGCCTGGCCAATGAGTTACGGCTGAAGATCCTGGGCACCCTGGCCAACGGCCCGCGTACTGCCAGCCAGGTGGCTGCGGAACTCGGGGAGCCCGCCACGCTGATCCACTACCACATGAAGCGGCTGCTCGACGCCGACCTTGTGCGGGAGGTGGCCGTAGCGGCCGAGTCCAAGGGGCGCGCCAGCGAGCGCTACTACCTCGCTCTCGCCCGGCACCTGTTCGTGGACCCGGGCATCGCTTGCACGGACCCCGCCACCGTAAAGACCCTGGTGGGCTCGATGGAGCAGGCCATGGACGCCTGGCAGCGGGAAAAGGTGTTCGGCGTCGACCTGCAAGCCCTCGCCCAACGCATCATCGGCGACTGCCTGCAGACTGCCCCCGGAGACCGCATCCTGATCATCGCGCAACCCCAGGTGCGCGAAATCGTCGAACGGCTGTTCCTCGAGGCCGAAGCCCGCGGCGGCCGCCCGATCATGCGCCCTTGGTCCCGCGAGTACGCGCTCGCGCGCCTCGATCGCATGCCGCGCGAACGGCTGGAGCAGGATCCCTTCTCCCCGTTCGACCAGCTCGAGCAACTCGATGCGGTCGTGCTCGTCAGTTCGACGCAACCCAGCGCCGTCGAGCCCACCGCCGAACAACGCCAAAAGCTGCCGCTGCTCCTGCAAGGCCTCACCCGCTGGCAGCGGGAACTCCGCCGCCGCGGTGTGCGCTACGTCGAACTCTCCATCCCCGCGAGCGGAGACCTCGGCAGCGGCACGCTCTCGCCGGTGGACGCCATGGCCCTCTACTGGCGCACCTTCGACGCGACCCCGGAAGAACTTCTGCAAGCGGGGGAGAGCTGGCAGAAACGCGTGCTCGCTGCCCAGGACGGACAAGGAGTCACCTGGCTCGAAGTGCGCGACGACGAAGGCAATCGCCTGCATTTCCCTGCGCTCGCCGCCAAACCGCACTGGAACACCGGGCGCTTGACCCGCGAGGACGCCTCCGCTGGCCGCACCATGGAGGAGTTCCCTGCCGGTTCGATCGCCTGGCTTCCCGCCCCCGGCGCCGCCTGTCACGGTCGCCTGCGCGCTCCCCGCCTCGCCATCCACGGCACGCTCTGGCACGAACTTCTACTCGAATTCGAAGACGGCCAGCTCGTGCGCGTGTCCGGCCAGGGCCACGAAGACCTCGAAAAGCGCATGGGGCAAGCCAGCGGCGACGTGCGCCGCCCCGCCGAACTGCGCCTCGGCCTGAACCCCGCCGCCCACGGCCTCGACAACCCGATCACGGGCAAAGCGAGTCTCGACGCCGTCATGCAAGGCGCGCTGACCCTCGCTTTCGGCAGCAACGAAATCCTCGGCGGCCAGCAAAGCGCCACCCTCGACATGCGCTTCCCATCGCGCCGCTGGACGCTGCACGTGAAAGGGGAATGACCGGACGCGGCCGTGTGTTGGCCCCCCATCCCTCTCGGCATCGCTCCCCTATGCGATCGAACGACTCCTGAGCTGTCGCCGCAACGGTGATCGCTGCGCTACACCGTGAATCACACCGGAGGATCCACCCGGATCGCGATTCGCTCGGGCCGCGGATCGTTGCGCTGGACTGGAGAGTGCGGGTAGCCGCCTGATTGCGGTCCTCTCCATCGCTTCCCTTACGCGATCGCTCCCTTACGCGATCGAACGCTCTCCCCACTCATCGGCGCGATGGGTACCACTGCGCATCCCATCTCACCCCCCTTGGAAGAATCCGCAGTGCGATTCGCACGCACCGTTAGACGATGCGTTGAAAGGGAAAGTGACTGGTAGAAGCTCGAGTACACACGTTCCGCCAGAACCGTACCGAGACCACTCCCCTGCATGCTCCGACGCTCGCCCTCGTCAGCCGCGCAATCGACATAGCAGCCTATGCACTCGCGCCCCCGCCTCCGGCGCCATCCGCTTCGCGAATCGCCCGCGGGGTACGGCGCCCTCAACACTCCGGGCAGGTCCCCACCAGGGTCAACTCATGGTGGGTCGCCTTGAACCCCTTCGGCGCCAGTCCATGGATCGTCTTCGGGCAACCGGGGATGTCGTAGAGGCGGCCGCAGGAGTCGCAGAGGAAGTGATGGTGGTGTGCGAGGCCCGCCCGTTCATACCGCGGCGGTTGTCCCGGCAATTCGACCGGTTCCAACTCACCCGAATCGGTCAGGTCGCGTAGCGCACGGTACACCGTGGCGAGCGAGATCGACTGCCCTTCGGATTCGAGCGCGCTGACCACCTCCTGGGGCGCCAGGGGTCGGTCGCACGCTGCAAACAAATCGGCGATGGCACGCCGCTGCCGGGTGGAGCGCTGCATGGACTTGAGTATAGTTCTTGTTTTTGCTATTGCAATCGCATTCGCATCAAGCTACTTCTGGCCACGCGGGATACCGCGAACTGCCTGGAACCTGGACGGCGAATCGATCCTTTGGACCCACACGCTGCCCTACCACCGACAAAACCAATCGGTCACTCACCCGCGCCGCCGCCCTGCGTAGGCCCTCCCCCGCGCCCCCTCCCATGACCTTCTCCCGCCTCCCCTCGCCCTGCTGTGCACCTCTCCGCTGTTCGCCCAAGGCAGCGGCTTCTCCACCCCCGGCATGCCGGGCAGCGCTGCCACGGGTCAGACCGACCGCTTCTCGAACGAGTTCAACCCGGCCATCGGCGGCGCCCTCGACTTCCTGCTCACGGCCCTCGACGGAGACGGCGAAGACGGTCTGAAGCTGGACCTGCGCGCGCTCGAACTCTCGGTGAACACGTGGATCGACCCGAACACTTGGGCGTACGGAGTGCTTGTGGGTCAGCCCGAGGATGGGGTCAGCCTGGAAGAGGCCGCCGTGGTGTACCAAGGTTTCGGCGGGCACTCGACCCTGCGCGCCGGTCGTTTCTTCGTGGACTTCGGCAAGCAAATGCAGGCCCACGAGCACGATTTGCCCACCTTCGAGCGCCCCGCTGTGCTGCGTGGGTACCTGGGTGAGGAATTGGGTGGCACCGGCGTGCAATACGACAACTGGTTCGCTGCCGGGGACGCGGGGGCGGTGCGCTTCTCCCTCGGCCTCTTCCAGAACCTTGCCAATGCCCACGATCACGGGCACGGCGATGCAGAAGAGAGCGCGACCGAGATCCTGATCGCCGACTACAAGGATGCCCAGGACCTTTCGTACACCGGCCGCCTGACCGGTTTCCACGATGCCGGCGAAAACGGCGTGCTGCAGTGGGGCCTGTCGGTGCGCGGAATCCCTTCCTTCGCCTTCGAATCGACCCTTTCCGACGGAACCGTGCTCGGTAGCGAGGAACTCGCCAACCACGTGTTCGGTGCCGATTTGACCTACGGCTGGAACGACGATACCGGCCTGAAAGGGTGGACCGTCGGTGGCGAATACCTGGTGTTCCAGGGCGATATCGGCGCCGAGGTGGACGACAACGGAACCCCCGCGAACTTCGCCGACGATACTTTGCAGGTGCTCGACTCGAATCGCAGTGGATACTACCTCTGGGCACAACACGCCTGGGATCAGTATCACAGCGCGGGCCTGCTCTACAGCGAGTTCGAACACGCCGAAGCCGGCTCGCCCAAGGACTCCGAAATCGTCGCCTGGTACAGCCGGAACCTGACGGAGATGTCGCGCCTACGCTTCGGCGTTCGCTACGCGGATTCCGACGAGTCCGGCGACTCCACCGCCCTGTTGGTACAGTTCACCAACTTCTTCGGCAGCCACGCCCACGGCGTCAACTGGTGATCCCCATGAAACTGCTGCATGCCCTGCTCGCCGTCCTGGCCCTCGCCTCCCCTTCCTTCGCCGACAAACTGAAGGTCGTCACGACCCTGCCCGACCTGGCCGATCTGGCTCAGATCGTCGGCGGCGATCAGGTGGACGTGACCGCGATCTGCAAGGGCACCGAAAACGTGCACGCCGTGCGGCTCAAACCCAGCCACGTCGTCGCCACGAGCAAGTGCGATTGTTTCGTGCAGATGGGCCTGTCGCTCGAACACGCTTGGGTGCCGGGGCTGCTCAAGACCGCCCGCAACCCCCGCCTCGAACCCGGCAAACCCGGCCTCGTGACCGCCACCGCGGGTTTTGCCGCGCTGGACGTGCCAGAATCCCTGTCCCGCAAGGAAGGCGTCGACCTGCACCCCGAAGGCAACCCGCACGTCAACCTGGATCCCACCGCCGGACGTCATATGGCCCGCCAGATCCATGCGTCGCTGTGCGCCTTGCGCCCCGAAGCCAAGGCGAAGTTCGACGCGAATCTGAAGGCTTTCGAAACCGCCAGCACGGAGGCCGAAGCCCGCTGGAAAGCCCTGGCCGGCGAGCTCAAGGGCCGCCCTGCCGTGGTCTACCACAGCGAGTTCACCTACCTCCTGCGTTCGCTCGGCGTCGAAGTGATCGCCACCATCGAGCCCAAGCCGGGTGTGCCCCCGACGCCGGGCCACCTGGCGGAGGTGCTCGCGACCGTGCAGAAGCGGGCCGAGGCGGGGCAGCCGATCGCCGTACTCACCGCGGCTTGGTCCCAGGGCAGCGCGGTCGATCGGGTGGCCGAAGCCAGCCCCGTCTGCAAGAAGGTCGTGCTGGCCTCGATGGCAGCAGAAGGCACGTCGTGGCTGGCCAACATGGAGGCGCTGCATCGCAAGCTGGCCCAGGCGTATGGGGTGCAGTACCCGGTGCCGGATGCCCCTGGCGCGGGTGAATCGCAAGATCAATAGGCCACGATGCCATCCGGCCCCCGGCGGGCCCGGAGTGCGGATTCCCATGGTTCGGCGCGCAACCGGACGGATCCACGTCACGGAAAGTGCTTCCGGTGCTGGAGCACGATCGAACGAGACGCGGGTATTCGATTCCGGGGCCAAGCGGCACATCTTGGCGGAGGATAGGCCGCGATGGGCGCCTTCCCTGCCACGCTTCGACGTTGGCGAACTTCCAGGAGTCGACATCCAGTTCGAACGGACGCCGAAGCGACGTTGACGCGAGCGTCAGCTTGCACGCCTACTTTTCCGCAGCAGTACTTCCGGCTTTGGCTAGCGACTCTTGCGATCAGCAAGCGCGGCAGGAATGTTCGAAAAACGTTGCGTGACCAACTCTGGTTTCCAGGAAACCAGCAACCGCGCTGAAGCAAAATCGGACACACGCAAGCGGAGGGCAATTGTTAGTCTCCGCGTATGGAAAGGAGAGAGTCCATGTTTGCTGCCGTTTGCCCTGCATACGGCATTCCCGAGGTCGTGCGCTTCGAAGAGGTGGCGCGTCCGACGGCGAAGCCGCGCCAAGTGCGTGTGCGCGTCGTCGCGGCGGCGGTCACGTCCGGCGATGCCCGCATCCGCGCCGCGCGTTTCCCAGCGGGCTTTTCAATCGTCGCGCGCATGATGCTGGGCCTGCGCAAGCCCCGCCAACCGATCCTGGGGTCCGCCGTCGCCGGGTACGTCGACCAAGTTGGCGCCCAAGTCACGCGTTTCCATGGCGGTGAACCGGTGTTCGCCTTCAGCGGCATTCAGCAGGGGGCGCACGCCGAGTACCTGGTGCTCGACGAATCCGCCGCCCTGGCCCCCATGCCCGAGAACTGCACGCCGGAACAGGCCGCTGCGATTCCGTTCGGTGGCACGACGGCGTTGTTCTTCCTGCGCGACCGCGCCGACCTGCAATCGGGCGAGACGCTGCTCGTCAACGGCGCATCGGGCGCCGTGGGCATCGCTGCCATCCAACTCGGCAAACACTTCGGTGCCCGCGTGACCGCGGTGTGCTCCAGCGCCAACCGTGAATTGGCCCTGGCCCTCGGCGCCGACCAAGTGATCGACTACCGCACGGTCGATTTCCGTGCGGGAGGCCAGCGTTGGGACGTGATCATGGACAACGTCGGCAACATCACCTACGGGCAGTGCAAACAGGTGCTGAACGAGGGTGGGCGCTTCCTGAACGTGGTCTCGAGTTTCGGCGAGCTGCTGGCCGGCCCGCTGCAGTCGATGTTCGGCAAACACAAGGTGCTCGGCGGCGTGGCCCCGGAACGGGCCCAGGACATGGCCCTGCTGCGCGACCTGACCGAACTCGGGGTGCTGCGGCCGGTGGTCGACAGCGTGTATCCGTGGCAACAGATCCATGCCGCCTACCACCGGGTCGATACGGGCCGCAAGGTGGGCAGCGTGATCCTGCGGATCATGCCGCCCGAGGCGGCCCCCGGCGCCTGAGGTGACCCGCGGGGGCCAGAGGGACTACCATGGCGTGCCATGGCGACCCAGCCCCCCGGACGACCCCGCGACCTGCGCCTTGCGATCGGCGTTTTGATTGCCGCGTTGCTGGGTCTGTGGGTTCTGCGGGAAGGCCCGCGTGCGCCCGGTTCCGGTTTGGAGCCGAAGCGCCCAGGCACCCCTCCGCCGGCGGAGGTTCAAGTCGGGCTGCTCGGGGTCGAAGACCCCGCACGAACCGCGAAATCCGATGTGCGCTCGATCGCCCAGCCGGGCTCGCCAAGCCCCGCACCCGACGGCTTCGAAACCCTGTCGGTGTTCCTGTTGCTCGAGGATGCGCGCGCGCATGACCGAGTGCCCTGGTATCCGGTTCGCGTGAGCCAAGCCGCCAAGGATGGGCGCACCGCCTGGAGCGCGGAGTACACCAGCGACGAGGATGGCGGGAAGCTCGTGCTGAACATCGATCCCGATCGCGAAGTGCGCTTGAAGTTGGGCGATCCGGAGACCGGAACGGAAACCCTCAACCTCCACTTCGGCACGGACCGCGATCCGGTTCGGATTCCATGCCCCGTCGGCCCGACCCTGCTCTTGGATCTGGAGCTCCCAGCCGGATACGGGTATGAAGACTTGGTCGCTGGACTTCAGGATCCTTCCGACCGGTTCGAAGCCTTGCGCCCCAAACCGGCCTCCAGTGGATCGGTGCACCCGCCCCACGAGGACGCGGACCCAGCCTTTCCGTGGGTACGCTTCGGTAGGAACTACCGCCAGGCGCAGCAATCCTGGTTGACGGTCACCACCCGCGATGGTCGCTATCGGGCCGAAACCGATTGCACGGCCTATGGCTTCGTTCGCAAGCCCGTGAAATTGCGTCTGCGCCCTTCCACTACGTTACGCGGCCGTATTCTTGCCGCCCAGGGCATCGATGGCGCCCTCGAATTGCAACCCGCGGACGCCAGGGTGCGCATCGTGCAGGTAGTGAATGAAGAACAGGGCGAGCATCCGAAAGCCATGGAAGCGGAGTGCGACGAACAGGGCCGTTTCCTCTTTTCGGACGTACCCACGGGCCAGTGGGAGCTAGGTGCCACCGACATCGATTGGGCCTGCGGCACCGCGAAGTTTTCCGTCCACCCGGGCCCCAACGACTTGGGCGACCTCGTCTTGGAACCCCGCGGTCCCGAATGCACCCTGCGAGGCACGATCCTCTTCGATCCTGGCGCCCTCGACTTGGCGTTCTGCGTTGTCTCTGCAACGCCGCTCGCCAACAAGCTGACCCCGTCAAAAGACGAACTCGAGACATTCCTGGTCATCGAAGAAGGCACTCCGGGTCGCGCCACCTTTGCGATCGAAGGCGTATCAACCGGCCCCTGCTGGTTGGCGATCCAACCGAACCTCGGCATCGATGAGTCCCCCGTTGGCGGGGGAACTACCCTCGGATACGTTGCGGTTGCCGACCCCACGCTCCCGGTGGAAATCGACCTCAGGGGCCAATACCGAGGGATTGGTTTCCAGTTCGCAACCGGGGAGGGCTCGGATGCGGAATCCGAAGTGGATATCTTCGTCCGATCGAATGGCAACTGGAGCCAAGATGGGTCCCTCTTCTTCAACGGCGCTTCGATAGCCACCTCCCCGGCCAACGACTTCGTGGTGCTGCTGGGCAGATCCAAACAGACCCTGATTGACTTCGGCACGATTCAACGTGCCTGGCAAAACGCCGGAGACGCCAACGCGTACATCTCAGTCCCTTCACTGAACCAAGTCGGCCCCGCCATCGAAGTCATCGATGCGGAATCAGGACGCCGACTCACGGGCGTCCCCATCTTCCATGGCACCGAGACCCTCGGCACGACCGGGCCCCACGGACTCCTCTTGCCCAGCATCGAAACGAACCCGGCTTCGCTCACCGTGCCCACGCCCGGCTACGATCCCCACCCCACAACCTTCCGGCCCAGGGGGGGTCACGTTCCCGTGCTCCAATTGCACCTCCGCCGCAAGCAGGACTAACCCCGTGCCGCCCCCCTCCCCGCGCCGCCCTTCCCGCTGGATCTGGCTGCTCTGGACCCTGCTCTTCCTGGCCCTCTTCGCGTCCGTCGCTGGGCCGATCTGGTGGACAGCGTTCCACGGTGGTCCGCTTGAGGAGCCTGCGGAATAGAGCCCCGGTCGGGAACCCGCAATCGCAACGGACCCCAGAGTACACTCAACATTCAAGTTGAGTTGTGTTCGAGTGCCACGGCTCAGAGTTCTCCCCCGGATCCGCTCCCGGGAGTGCCGCCCTTCGGTGCGATATCCGAGGACTCTGGGTGGGCTCATGCGGGTTATGGTCGATTGTTCGCACTGCTCTGAACCCTGCACATTCGACTCCTTGATCAATCGATGAGAAACCCGTTCTCACGGTTCGGCTTCATGAACTTCCGGATCGCGTCCCCTCCATCCGTGTGAGTCTCCGACCACCACTGAATCCCTTCTACTGGGGTGTCTACTCCGTAGAAGATTTCCTGGGTTCCGATAACTCGCCCCATGTGTACGGTTACGCCCTTCCAGGTGAATCCAAACCGCACCGGCCCATAGGCAAGGGATTGCTCGGAGACGATGACCGTGAAATGGAACCGCTCGGAAGGAACTTCGGCCCACTGCCCTGCCGACCATTCAAGATAGCGGAGGGGGCCATTCGGGGATTTCAGAGCCATCCCAAGTCCGCTCGATTGGGCCTGCTGCAACCGATGGCGTAGGGAGGCGCGGTCTTCGTCCTCAACCAGAGCAAGGGCTGCGCGCGGGCTCTGTCCCTCCGAAGGCAACGGCCATGAGAGCATTTGAAGTGAATCCGCGTCGTCTCCGCCAATGAATACCTCTTCGAACGGTTGATCCGGAGCGTGCAGCAAGTAAACAACGAGCTCATTCGCGACCTCTTCCAGGCGTACCACGCCCAGATCCAATTGGGCATCCAGGCCGTTCCAGGCAAATGGAATGTATGTTTCCGCGAAGCCCGGAGTATGAATTCGGATGGTTCCGGAACGCGGCGGTGGCCACGCCGCGGAATCACTATCGGGGAGATCGTTGTATGCGGGGAAGCGACATTCTCCTTGCTCGCTGGATTCTGTGTAGAAATGACTGCTCCATTGCAGCGCCGAGGTGTCACTTTCATCCCCGAAGCGCACATCGATCCGGCTGTTTGATGCGAATACGGGGGCACCATCCGGAGAACGTAGGAGTTGCAAACGGATGGTGAAGTTCCGGTGCGTCGGAACCTCGATTCTCTGGCCTTGGAATTCGAAGATGCTCCGTCCGAAGTTCTTCATGCTGGAGGTGCGGGCAGTCAGGACGTACCGGCGTCCAAACACGACGTCTTCGAAGCTATGGAGGCGCGTGTAGCTGCAACTCGTTTCCCTTTGGGCCTCCATGAAAGCGGATTGAATGGCGAGCGTGCCCCATGGAAACTGCAGCTTCTCCTCCATACGTTGGCCAGGGACATCCCCGGCAGGGGTTAGATGCCAGATCCACTGCTTCTTGCGGCGCTCGTCGACCTTCACCCGGTCCACCTTGGCCCAAAGCGTGTCGCTCTTCGCCGGCGCCAACCAACGCTCCGGAACCTGGGCAACATCGGCTTGCCCCTCGTTAGGTTTCCAGGTCACGGCCAACACTCTGCCATTGCGCAACGCCGCGTGAATGTCCACGTAACCCTCGGTGGAGCGCTCCCCGAGCGGCCTAGACACAGCATATCGCAGCTCGCCATCGTCCGTTGAGGTGCAGAGCCTGAGGGTTTTGGCCCCTGGTCCGACCAACTCGATCACGACGCGGTTCGGGTTGATTTTCGTGCCCTGGACCTCAGCCTTGAGCACCAACTGCGCATCGGGCTGCATCAGGAGCTCGCCGGCACCTGGGGGAATGTGCAACGTTTGGTGCCCCTCGGCTTTGAACCTCCGCCCCACCTCAGCTGGAGCCAGTTCGACTTCCATCCCCAAGACACCCGCCTCCACCCAGCGGCTTCGGTGGGGGCTGTACAACTCACATCCGGAGAGCAAGAATCCGCCCGCCGAACGAATCCGTACGGTCTCTGCTTGCGGAGAGTTCGGCTCCAATGCGGCCGTGTCGGGTTTCTCAGTCACAGAGCGAATTGCTTCGCCAAGACTTCCGCCAGCCTCTTCGCCCACCAACGCACCTTCTTTCGGGTGCATAGAGATCTTCCCATGTACCAACGAAGGCACGGCCCAAGGAGGTTGGCTGGATCCAATTAGAACCGTGACAATCCACAGTATCGCAAGCACTGTTGCCAGTGCCACAATTCCGATGATCGCGTTCCTTCCCTTCGGGTCATGCATTTTGGGCAACGTCGGTTCTCCCTACGGCAAAATCACAAAGTATTGCCCAAAGCTCGTCTGACCGTTGCCCGGGCCGAAGGTCACCGAGCCGGGGTTCCCAGGAGTGGCAGAGATTGCTTGGGCTACGGCGGCTGACCAGGGGCCGTGGTTGCCGTGGTCGCGGCGCACGAGGGTGATGGCGGAGGGGCGGCGGCTTGGGCGGGGGTGAGGGGGAGTTGGAAGGTCAGGCTGAGGGGCTCGCTGAAGGTGGGGTTCAAGCTGAAGCTGTGCACGAGCCAATAGGGGCCGGAAGTGGCGCCGGGGGGCAGGATGTTGGGATCCTGGTCCAGACGGGTGGCGCAGAGTTCACCGTTCGGGAGGGTGCCGGCTGGGTCGAAGTCGAGGGTGAGGCCGGTGGTGCCGAAGGCATAGGTGCCGGGGAAGAGTACGGCTTGGCGGAAGCTGGTCCCGCCGCCAACGGGGGCGTCCGAGGAGAGACGCTGCACGTTGCCCAGGAGGTGTGCGTGGTTGACGCCTACGCGGTCGGTCACCACGCCGGAACTGCGATTGAACTGCCAGTAGGCCAGCAAAGCCGGGTCCGCCTGGGGGTCGCGGGTGAGGTGCATCAACTCGCGGATCTCGCTGGGATTCAGCGTGCGGCTGTAGATCGAGACCTCGTCCATTTCCCCCAGGAAGCGACGGGCCCCGAAGTTCGGGTCAGCGCCGAAGACGAGCAAGGCATCGAAGGGATTGGCTTGGTGCGTGCCGTTGTGCACGGCCTGTACCCCGTTGAGGAACAGGCTCGCTTGATTCGGGCTTACGGTGAGGGCCACGTGCGCCCACTCGCCGTCGGGCACGATCAGTCCGCTGCTCCAGCTGTATTGCCCGCTGTACCAGTGGTAGCCGAGTTCGTTGTTCGGCCGGAAGTTGAGGCCCGCGGCCTTGGTTCCGCGGGTGAAAACGATGCCGGCATAATCCGGCTGCAAACCGGACCGCTTGATCCAGGCGCTGATCGTGAAGGCATTGCTCGTGAGGCCCAGCGGCGCGGTGGTGGCCACGTAGTCTGCGCTGGTGCCGCCGAAGGAGATCGCGTTGCCCGCAACGGTTTCCGCCGCACACTCATCCGCCACGGTGATCTGCACCGAGCCGGAATCCACCAGACCGCCCTGGGTCACCGTCAGCGTCGCCGTGTAGGTGCCCGGCGCGGGGAAGGTCGCCTGCACTTCGCGCTCGTTCAGCGCACTGGTCCACGCGGCGCCGGGGATCGACCATTGATACGTCGAACTGCCCCGGGCCACCGAATAACTGTCGAATTCGACCACATCCCGCAGGCAGACCTGCGTCTTGCCATTCACGAACGGCTGCGCCATGGGCGGCTGCTCGGGTTCATAGAACTCGATCTCCCAGGCGCCCCGGTTTCCGCCCCAGCGCAGCTTGCCGTCGCGATAGAAGGGCAGGATCTTGATCGGTTTGGCGCTCGCTGGCAATCCAGCCGAGTAGTCCTGCCACTCGCTCATGTGTTCATTGCGATAGAACACCCGCGCGGGAAGACTGCCCGTATCACCGCAGCGCGACGCGATGTAGATGCCCCCATCGGTGCCCGCTTGGTGCGCAATCGCCGCCCAGACCCGGCCCCCCAGGGCCGGAGTGGTCCAATCCGTCCAAGTGGATCCACCGTCCCCCGACCGGAACACACGGCCCACGGTCGAAGTGGCCGCGGCCCGTTGATTGAGAATCCACACCACGTCGCGATCGAGCGAGCTCGCCGCCACCCGCAGATTCTGACTGTGCCAGTCGGTCAAACCGCCCGGCAGGGTCATCTCCCAAAAGGAATGACCCCGATCCGTCGAGCGATAAAAGCCGTCGTCCGCCGCCAGGTAGATGAAATCGCCATCCGCCCGGGAGATGTCGAAGTGGTACGGCTTGCCGGCGATTGTTGCGAGCGCTTCCCAGGAAGCCCCACCGTCCTGCGAACGCCAGAACGAGTTGCCCGAGCCGAGATAGACCGTCATGTAGTCCTCCAGGTCGACCATCACCCGGCTGAACGCGTCCCCGTAGTAGTAGTTCTGGGGAAACTTGGTGAAGGCGAACGTGCCCTCCGGCGCCTGATCGATCTGACTCGGCAGAATCAGCTCGGAGATATCATCGAACGCCGCAAATCGTTCGCGGCCGTGCAGAGCCCAGCCCGTCACACTCTCCGCGCCGCCCAGCCGCAGGGCCACATGCGCGGGGTAGTTCTCGTGCATGGCCGTATTGCCGTTGTGGTAGCGGCCTCCCACCAGATAGTCCTCGTTCCAGCCCTGCGCAAACCCCCAGAAGTTGGTGCCATCCAACCCATTGATGCGCGGCTCCCACTGGCTGGTCGTGCCGTAGAAGTCGGTCGAGAAATTCGTGCCCCCATCGGTGGCGATCCAGGTGTTCTCCGTCGCGCCGTCGAGCACGGAAATCATGCATTGGATGTCGGGATGGATGCCGAACGGGCCCGTGTACCCCCCCACGGCTGTCCACGTGCCGCCACCGTCACCCGTCGAGTACGCCGTCGTCGTCGCCGCGATCACCTTCTCGGGATCCAACTGCGACGCCACCACATCGAGGTCGTAGTACCCCTGGCCATTGGTCAAGGGCAGATTCCCTCCCCCGATCGCCGCCGTGGTCCAATGGGCCGCGCTATCGGTACTTTTGAGCAAGTACGGTTTGGTATCCGCCCCCGTGCCATCGTGGGTCAAGAGCAACGCGTACACGTAGTCCGGATCCGCCTGGCTCACGCACAGTCGCCCGCCGCTTTGCTCGTAGACGTTTGGCCAGCCGCTCATGGCCAAGGGGAAGGTACTGCCCCCATCGGTCGACTTGCGGAAGCTGAACGTATCCGGTGTTCCCGTGCGCTGCAGGACGTATAGCGTAGTCCCGCCGCCCGGCCGATAGAGCACGTCGTCGACCTGCCCGAGCAACGCAACGGCCCAGTTGGCCCCACCATCCAAACTGCGATAGAGGCCCTGCGCAGTGCCCGCAAACACCGTCCCGGGCACCGTCGGGCTGACCGCCATCGAATTGCAGCTAAGTCCAGCCCCCGTCAGCACCACGCTCCAACTGCGCCCGCCGTTGACGGTTTTCATCACATCGGTACTCGTGGCGGCATAAACGATGTCGGCATCGAGCGGATCGATCGCAACCGACAAGATCGCTTTCGACCAGTTGAAGTTGTCGAAGGGCGTCCAATTCAGGCCCTTGTCGACGGATTTGTAGAGCACTCCGGTTTCGCTGCCGCAGTACAGGATCGACGGATTCGAGGGCGCAGCATCGATGCAGTAGATATTCACTTGCCACGGAGCATCGGGCTGGCTGGCATTGTGATCCGCGCGCCAGATCGTGCGTTTCGGGCCCACAAACCTCCAGCGATGGGCCGGAGCGATGGTTTCGATTGGCTGCTGTGGACCCGCCGCCCGCGCGGCAATCAGGTTCTGCGTGCTCCAGACGCGCACCATTCCGAAGTCATCGACGAAGTCCTGGGCCGCCTGGTACCACTGGTGGAAGAACTTCGCGTAGGGATCGCGCTCCAGGTCCTCCAGTGGGGCATCCACGTCGCGCGTCGCGTAGTACTCGGCGAAGGCCTTCTGCAGCCCAAGCATGTCGACCGGGTCGGAGTACAGCATGCGCACGTGTTTGGGCATGCCTTCGGCGGCGTCGGGCACGGTGGCGCGATCGATGAAGTGCCACTGGGGCAGAACCGGCTGCTGCTTGGCGGCCTGCGGGGCCGTTTTGCCTTGGGACCGGGTGTTTTGCTGCGGGTGCGCTATGGCAATGGAAGCAAACAGGGCAAGCAGCGGGACCAGTTGGAGGATCTTCATACGGCAGGTTGGCGCGGGGCGCCGGTGCGCATCAAGGTACCCCTGGTCCCCCGATCCGGGCCGAGTTATCCCCGGCATCTACGCCTGGGTCAGCCCGTGCCGCTCTACCCGCGGGCCCCGCGCCCTGAATCCGGCCCAAACGAACGAACGCGGCACCCGGCGTACGCCTGGGTGCCGCGTTCGGAGTCCAGCGATCAGAACGACCAGCCAAGCAGCAGGGCGATGCGCTCGTAGTCGAATTCGGAGTCGGGGCCGCCCTCAAACTCGGACTCCGTACCGCGCACGATGCGGTAATCGACGCCGAATTCGATTCCAGGAGCCAGGGGGAAGGTGATGCCACCGTGGGCATAAAGGCCCAAGGAACCATCAGTATCGCTGTAGCCGGGCCCTTCAAGGGTGGCGGCGATCAAAGTGCCCCCAACGCCCACGTAGGGATGCGCGCCGTTGCCCCCGACACCGAAGGTCTGGCGCATGCCGGCGAAGATCTCCATACCTCCGAAATCCTCATCGGTGCTCGAGGAACCGGTGGAATCACCGAAGGTGTAGAAGCCGAGCTCCGGCCCGAGGCCGTTGTCCGTGCTGTAGTTCGCGTAATCGATGCCGAAGACGAGCGGATCATCGAGCGGATCCCAATACCCTTCGTCTTCCAGCTGCATCTCGCCCACGAGGATGTGCACGTTGTGCACGCGCTCGCTGTACCGCTCGCGGCGTTCGCCCCAGGAATCGTCCCGGTCGTGGTGCCTGGAGTCGGCGGTGATGCTGGAGGCGCTGGAGGTGCTCGAGCAGGAGGCGAAGAAGGGCAGGGAGAGGGCCACGAGGGCCAGGCCGGGGAGGGTCTTCATTGGAGTCTTCCAGTCCAGACGGGGCCGCGTGACCATCCACGCCGGTGCGCCTGGGCTGGACCCTCTGCAAAAGCCGGGCCAATTGACCAGACGGCCAAAAAAGGGGCCTGGGGCCCCTTTCGAGTGTCCACCGGGGAGGTCATGGGGCCTGGCGGGTCCCTTCGGGAGGCCAATCGCTCTCCAGAAATCGAGCGCGGCGGCCTTCGAAAGCCGCCGCGCCCTGGAGATCACTGCTTCAGCTCGTGTGGCTTGCCCACGTCCAGGTCCGGGTGGCTCGTTTGGCTGCCATCGGGCCAATAGACGGTGACATTGGCCTTTTGGACCGCGCCCAGACCGAAGGTCAGGGTCAATTCGTGCTGCGAAAGGTAGGCGTTGCCGGTGCGCACCCACGTGGTCTGCGGGAAGGGCCCCCCTTCGACGGTGACCCGTGCGCCGATGGCGTCGACGTTCGGAGCTTTCCCGCGCAAGCGCAGCCGCAGGGACTTACGGCCCGAGGGGTTGTCGTTGAGCCATACCTGTGCCGGCCCGCCGAGTTCGGCCACCACCACGTCGACGTCCCCGTCCAGATCCAAGTCGCCGAGCGCCATGCCGCGGCCGACGAACTCTTTCTGGAAGACCTCGCCGCACTGGGCCGAAAGATCCGCAAAACGGCCTTTATCACCCGTGTTGACGAACATCTGCGGCTTTTGGCGGTAGCTCGTACTGCTGCTGACCAACGCGATGTCCGGTTCGAGGTGGCCGTTGATCGCCAGCATGTCGGGCAGGCCGTCGAGGTTCGGGTCGAAGAAGGCGGTGGTGAACGTCAAACTCGGGCCCGAGGTGCGGCCCAGGCCGGTGGTGACGTTGTCGTCGGCGAAAACCAGGCGCCGCGAAGACTTGGCGCGGAAGAAGGAGATCGGCTCGGCGCTGAAGTTGCCCACCGCGATCGCCAACTCGCCCGCATCGGAGTAGTAGGTCGCGTCGATGCCCATGCCGGCGCGCACGGCGCCATCCACGCCGTAACCGATACCGGCCTGCACGCCGATGTCCTCGAACTTCATGTCGCCCTGGTTCAGGAACAGGCAGTTCGGCTGGGTGTCGTTGGCCACCAGGATGTCTTGCTTGCCGTCGAGGTTCACGTCGGCAAAACACACGCCCAGGGCCTTGTGATTGGGGCTTTCGATGCCGGCGCTGGCCGTGACTTCTTCGAAGGTGCCGTCGCCCCGGTTCTTGTACAGGCGGCTGGTCGAACCGCGGTACAGCTTGGGGCTCGCGTACCCCTTGACCTCACCCGACAGGGTGAAGTCCACGTTGTTGTCCTCGCACCACTCGAGATAGTTGCACACAAAGAGGTCGAGCCAACCGTCGCCATCGAGGTCGCAGAAACCCGCACTCGTGCTCCATTCCGGCCGTTCGACGCCGTTCTCGTCCTTCCAAGTGCGCCCCTCTAGCCCCGCCGCTTCCGCCACATCGACAAACCGTCCGCCATCGTTGCGCAGCAGCATGTTCGCGCCAAAACAGGTCAGGAAGAGGTCCTCGTCGCCATCCGCGTCGTAGTCGGCGGCGATCACGCCCTGGGCCACTACGTTGAAGCCCTCCCCCGCGAGCCCCGCCGCCTCGGTGCGATCGACGAACCGCCCCTCTTCCATGGCGTACAACCGGCCGACGGTGGGCGCAGCTTTGGGATCCCAGGACTTGCCGCTGCTCAGGTACAGGTCGAGATCTCCGTCCTGATCCATGTCGAACAAGCAGACCCCGCCGCCCATGGTCTCCGGCAGCAGCTTGCGGCCATCCATGCCGCTCGTGTGCACGAAGTCCACGCCCAGGTTGCCCGGGGCATAGTGGAACGCGATCGGATCGGTATTCGCGGCCGCGCTACCCGTGCGACCGACCTGGGTCGGGATCACCGTCGGCGTGTGGGTTTGCGTGGTCTCGACGGGCTTTTCCTTGGAACAGGCCACGAGGCCCAGGGCCAGCCCGCCCAACATCCACAGTCGATTCTCAGTGCACATGGAGGGGTTCGATTTCACGGTTTGCCACCGGGTCTTTGAGGCGCCAGCCCTTGATGATCTGCGGCGCGCTGTCGTCGATACGGTACTTCTCAAAAGCCGCGCGCGCATGCTCTTCCTTGTCGCTTTCGCCCTGGGCGCGGTAGATCAGCATGCGCTGATAGTGCGAAGCCACGTCCTCGGGATCGATCTGCAGGGCGTGCAAGGCGGCATCCAGGCTGCGATCGTAATGATCGAGGCGATAGCGCACATCCGCGAGCCGCCGCCAGGTATCGCGGTCCTTCGGGAAGGACTCCAGCACCCCTTCATACATCTGGGCGGAGAGCTCCAACTCGCCTTCCAGCTTGAGATACTCGGCCCACCAGAGTTTGGTCTGGGCATCGCCCGGCACGATCTCCTCGCAGCGCGCCAGCAACTCGCGCGCCGGCTCCGGGTCCCCTTCCACCAAGTGCACTCGCGCCTGGTTGCGGAAACCGTCCACGCGGTCGGGCTCGATTTCGGCCACGCGAGTGAACGCCGCGAGGGCCGTCTTCAGGTCGCCTTGCCGCATCGAACCGATGCCGTAGTCGTTGTAGTGGATCCAGGGCGCATTGGCCGCAGGCGCCGAAGGGGCCGGGCCGATCGGCAACACGAAGTGGTCCGCGGCGATCTCGGTGATCGGAAGGTCCGGCGGTTCGAGGCCGAGGAAGCCGTAACTGTACTCCGTGTAGTAGCGGTTGAACTTGCGCCAGAGCAGGCGCGCGTCGATCTCGAGGCTATCGCCTTTCGGCACGGTCACGCGGAAGCGGCCGATATCGACGTTGCCGGGCGGAATAACCCGCACCAGGCCCGCCACGTGGAAGGTGTGCGCATCGCGCTCCATGGCCGGTTCGCCGTCCTTGCCTAGCATCACCGCCATGTACTGGTGCGCATCGCGGTCGAGGAACTTCTTCTCGTCGAGGAAGCCGCTGCGCTTGATCTCCTTGCCGTCCTGGTCCTTGACCTCGAACTGCAGCCAACCCTGGTTCGAGTCGTTGGTTCCGCCAGGGAAGGTATGCCCCACGCCCATGTTGCGCACGACCACGTGGAAGACGAGCTCATCCCCCGGCCGGATCTCGACGGGGTGGTTCTGGAAGTCCATGATCAAGCCCTCGCGCGGGTGTTCCATCGCAAAGATGCCCACGCGCAGTTTGCCGTCTTTCATGAACTTCTCGACCTTGTCGAGGCGTTCCTGGTCGCCGCGCACATGCGGCAGAGCCGTGTTCACCGCCAGGAACTCGTGCCCCTTGATCACCCCGCCCTTGGCCGCGAGATCCCCGTGGGTGACCTCCATCGACGGCATATGGCAATCCTGGCAGACCTTGGCGCTCGGCGGCAGATAGAACGTGCGCGCCGCATTGCGCGAAACGCCCGAATCGTGCCAGTTGTCGTATTCGTCCTGGCCACGCAGCCACTTATAGCCGTTCACCGGAACGTCCAGGTTGACCTTGTGGCAAGCCGCACAGTATTCCGGCTCGCTGTAGAACGGTTTGCGGAAGAAGTCCTTGTGATCGCGCGGACGGGCCTTGATCAGGTATTTGCGCGCCTCGAGTTTCCAACCGCTGGTGGCGCCGGCGAAGAGGTACGGATCCTCGCCATTGTCGGCCAGCTCGTAGTTGCCGTTGCCGGTGACGTTGTGAATGCGGTTGACGATGTGGCAAACCGTGCAGGTGAGCCCCGCCTGGGCTGGAACCGAATCGCGATCGATCTCCTCGAGGAAGTTGCCCGCGAGCATCACCGCCGGGTCATGGCAACCGCCGCAGAATTGGGCGATCTCCGGGCTCGCTTGTTCACGCGTCGCGAGCACCGAGGCGGTGTAGAAGGGGTTGTTGAACGACGAGAAGCGGTGCGCGGACCCTTCCCACTGGCGCACGGAATCCTCGTGGCACAGGCGGCAATCCTCGGCACCGATCGATGCCGAACTCGTGAACCCCTTCTGAGCGAACTCCGCCTCCAGCACCTTCGGGTCGGGCAGGGGACCGGGCATGATCACCTCGGGCTTCAACTTCTCGCCGCTGGCCAAGGTGGCGCCCGAGGGGAAGAAGGTGGCGTGCGGGTCGAAGTCGCCGAGGGGCACGAAGGGGATGAACGGATCGCTGCTGATGTCGATGGGTTCGTAGGCCTTGTCGTAGACGATGATCGGCGGTTCGCTGGATTGCTGTTCGAAGAAGTGCACCGCCGCCATAACCAGCGCCAGCCCCACGATCACCCCGGCATAGCGCCGACGCACGGGTTTCGGCGTCGGGAACCAGGAGAGGTAGCGGTGTCCGAGGTAGGCGAGTAGGGCTACCGCCCCAGCGATGCGGTGCGCATGGAACACCCAACGCTTCTCTCCGCCGGAACTCTGTTCCAGCATGAACTCCCCGGTAATCCACAAGACGGCCAGTCCGACCAAAGCCAGCAGGCCCGTTAGCACCGCACTCTTGTGGAAGTGCCGGCGAATGCGGGTCAGGTGCAGGACTACGAACAGCAACGCCAGGGACCCGAACAGTCGCCCCACCTGGAAGTGGCTGTAGAGCATCGATTGGTGGGACTTGACGTTGCGACCGCGCAACTCGCGCAAATCTTGCAACCAAGTGTATCCAAGCAGATACAGCGAGTTCGCCAGCAGATAGACAGCGAGGATTGCGACAACAAGCAAAAGGCCCCGTTGAAAGGGGCTGAGCAGGGCGAGGCGGTTCTTGCGGGCCATGGCAAGGGGCGATTGTAGTGCCCAGGATGTCTCTTGGGCACGACCGTCCGTCCGCGAATCAGGTCGGCTCATCTATGAAGGCCGCGACTCAATCTCAGGGTTCTCGTTGGAAGAGCCCCTGCGCCCAGGTTCACGGGTTCAGGCCAACAAGAAGCGCGGCAAATCGCCGCCCTCCAGCCGCGCCCGCAACCTCTGCCAGCGTTTCGCCACCGCCGCCTCGCCCAACTGTAGCCGCTCGGCGACTTGGGCGTAGGACAACCCTTCCAGCCCACAATGCAGCACCAATTGGCGCTCGTCTTCCGGCAGGGCTTCCACCCGCTCCCGGAACAGGGCAAGGCTCTCGTCCCGGGCCACGGCCTGGCTCACCGCCGTGGCCGGGTCGAGCACTCCGCCGAGGTGCTGCAGCCGCGTGCTCGGCCCCCCGACCGCCGCCGAACGCTGCCCGCGCCGCATGGCCTCGAGCAATACGTTCTTCGCGATGCGGAAGATCCAGAACCGGAAGTAGCTCCCGTCGCCCTCGAAGGTTCCGATCTGGCTGTAGGCCCGTGCCCACACTTCCTGGACCAGATCCGCGGGATCCATGTGCGCGCGCTGCTCGGGGCGCAACCGCAGCCACGCCCAGGTGTGCAGCGAAGGAGCGATGTGTTCGTAGAGGCTCGCGAACGCGCCGGCGTCGCCGTCCTTGGCGAAGGCCAACCACCGCCCGGTCTGAGCTTCTTTGCCGATCGCTTCGGGTCCCATCACGGCATTGTAGACGGGCGGGGTCTAGGCCGCTGCGGCCGACCCGATGTTTGGAATGGGGTCCATCGGGGTGCCCTTTGGCCGGGTGCCGTGACTCAAGGCAACACAGGACTGCCGGCCCGCGGACCGGCCAGGGCACGCAAGGGGAATCGGCTACACTGACCCTGTCCATGGACTCCCCCTTTCCTTCGCCCAGCCCCGACCTCGACCCGGACCAGGCGGCCCTGGTGTTCGACTTCGTGCAGCAGGTGCTCGAAGACCGGGAAAGTGGACAGGAGCGCACGCTGGAGGAGTACCTGCGGCGCTTTCCCGGGGCAGACGATTTGTTGACCGCGGAGTGGCAACGCCTGCAACAACCGGTGGAGACCCGCGAAGGGCCGCGGCGCATCGGCCATTACCGACTGGTACGCGAGTTGGGCCGCGGCGGTCAGGGTTCGGTGTGGCTCGCGCAAGACGAAGCGCTGCGCCGGCCGGTGGCCCTGAAACTGCTCGATACCTGGCTCGTGCACGGGGAACGGCTGGCGCGCTTCCGCCGCGAGGCCGAGAGCATTGCGCGGCTCGAGCACGAAGGGCTCGCCGTGGTCTACGAAGCCCAGATGGAGGCCGATCCGCCCTTCATCGCCATGCGATTGGTGGACGGCGAGGACCTGGCGAGTTGCCTTGCGGAGCGCTCAGGAGCCGGACGGCGGACATTCTGTCGCCCCCAATCGCCCGCCGGAGTCCGCGCCTGCCTGCAATTCTTCGAACGGGCCGCACGCGCGCTGCATGCGGCCCACGAAGCCGGTGTCGTGCACCGCGACATCAAACCCAGCAACATCCTGGTGACCCGCGATGGTCGTCCCGTCATTTCGGACTTCGGCCTCGCACGCGATGAGTTCCTGCCAGGAGAAGAGAACCTGACCCGCGACGGCGAAGTCTTCGGAACGCCCGCGTACATGTCGCCGGAGCAGATCCGCGGCGAGGCCGGATCCGTGGATCGCCGCAGCGATGTCTGGTCCCTGGGCGCCACGCTGTTCGAGACGCTGACCGGAGAACCGCCGTTCCGCGGCAAGGGCCAGATCGGTCTCGCGAAGGCGATTCTCGAAGATCCTCTGCCCAATCCACGCCAGGGAAGCGCGGGACGCCTGGTTTCCGCCGACCTTTGGGTCGTTTTGCAGACCGCCCTCGAACGGGACCCGACCCGGCGGTATTCCACCGCGCTTGCTTTGGCCGAAGATCTGCGCCGCATCCGCGAATTCGAGCCGATCCACGCGCGGCCGGCGAGTCCCTGGCTCCGGCTGCGGCGCTGGTGCCGGCGCGAACCCGCCTGGGCCACCGCCTTGGGTCTACTGCTTGTCGCCTTGACCGGTGCATTGATCGCCTCGCAGATCGTGCTCAAACGCATCCGCAGCGCCCTTGACCAGGAACGCTCGCAGCGCTTCGTTTCGCAGGTGCCAGCGCTGCTCGAGGATTCGCCCGCCGTGGCCCTCGCGGCCAGCCTCGAAGCCGTCGACCTCGACGACACCTGGCTCAGCCGTTCTTCGGTCTTCGCGCCGCTGGAAGCCCTTTCCCTCGCCGCCCGGGTGCCGATCCCGGCCCGCGCCCGCGCGTGGGATCTCGAATATTCGGGCGATGGCAAGTGGCTCGTGGCCTGTGGGGACGAAGGAATCTCCCTGCACGATTCCGCGGACGGCAAACGCATCGCGACCTGGCCGGAAACCGGGGCTCGCGAGGTGCGCGAACTGGTGGCCCTCTCCCAACCCGACCGGGTGATCGCGGGGTTGACCGATGGCAGCGTGGTGTGTCTCGCACTTCCATCGTTTGATCTTCGCTGGCAACGGAAACTATCCGAGCAGCCCATCCTCGCCCTGGAACCGCAACCCGGGCACGATCGCGTACTGGCCCTTACCGACGAGCACGGCGCATTCCTGTTGAAAGGTGAAGACGGCGGCGTGCAGCAGAGTTGGGCCGTTCCCGCCCATAGCGCCTCTTCGGTGAACTTTGCGCCGGACGGTGAAGCCTTTCTGCTCGCCTGCCGCACCCTGCGTGGGCGGCCGGCGGTGGCCGGGCCGACGGTCAGCGCCTGGTCCAGTGAAGGACCTAGCCCACTGGCCACCTGGCAGCACGGTTCCGCGGTGCGTGGAGCGGTTTGGGCGGGTTCCACCCAGGGCGCGATCACCGCAACCGCGTCCGGTAATCTGTTGCGCTGGGAGGACCCGCGTTCCCCGGAGTCGCACTTGTTCGCTCAAACCGGTTCTCCGATCGAAGCACTGGTGAGTAGCCCGGACGGCACACGCATCGCCGTTGCGGACGGTCAGGGCGTATTCCTGAAATCGCTCGATTCGGAAGGCCGCGAAACCCGCCTTGGCCCTGCCGTTCGCACCGTTGACGTGCAGTTTTCGCCCACCGGGCTCGTGGCCGCGTGCTCCTGGGACAATCGCATCCGGGTCTGGGACGGAGCCACTGGCGCGCTGCTGCAGGAACACCGCACGCAAACACGTCCAATGCTGCTGCGTTGGTCGCCGGACGGGCGCCAGTTGGTGACGGCAGGGGTCTCGCCGCACCTTTCGATCTGGCGTCCCGAGCGCAATCCAGAAGCCTGGCGCATGACGGTCGAGCCTGGGCTTCCGACGAGTGTGCAGTTCCTCGCGGACGCAAGCGCTGCGCTGCTGGTCACCGATGCGGGGCACTACCGCGTCGTGTCCACCCCAAGGGAATCCCAAGGCTCCGGAGCGGGCGCGACGCTTTTGGAAGGCCAACTCGAACACCCAGGGCGCCCCGCCATCGCCTGCGCGAGCGAGGCACGGATCGCGGCCGTGGTGAGCGCGATGGGCCAGGCGCTGCTGCTGCGCGCCGACGACGGGCTTTGGAGCCGCGAGGTGCTCGGCCATCGACCCGGGGAGGCGCGCGCATTGCATTGGGCGCCCGATGGATCGTTGCTGGCCTGGGTCGATGGACTGGGTCGACCGGCGGTCTGGCGCGCGTCTACCCGGAAACTGGAGAACCTGACCGGCTGGGACCAGCCGCTCGCCTGCATGCGCATCTGTCCGAAGCAGAACCGCATCGTCGGCGGGGACATTTTGGGAGCCGTACACCTCTGGGACCTCGAAGGCCACTACCTACAGAAGGTACAGCCGGCATGGAGCCCCGAGGACCCCGAGCGCCATGCCGCCGTCGATGTGGCCTTGTCGGAAGATGGCGCCACGCTGCTCAGCGCGTCGGCACCCTGGTTTGTGCACCATTGGAACCTGACGGCTCCGCAACCCGAGGAGCAACGCGAACAGCGCATGGTGCTGCGCTGGATGCACGCGTTTGCGGATGGCCAGGTGCTCACCCTGGGCGAAGGCCTGGGCAGCTGGGATGCGGGCCTCGGCGAAACCGGCGCCCGACCGAGCACTTTGCACCGCGAGTCGATTTCGGCCATGGCCGTCGACGCATCGGAACGGTGGGTTGCAACCGGCTCCCACGATGCCCGCGTACTGGTCACCGACCGCAAGAGCGGCGAAACCCTTTGCCGCTTCGATTGTCACCAAGGAGCCATCTCGGCGCTCGCGTTCAGCCCTGTTCCGGGAGACGACCGCGTGCTCAGCGCCTCGGTCGATGGCACCGTGGCGCTCTGGCACGTGAATCCCGTACCGTTTGCCCGCCACCTCGCCCCCCACGGCCTTTCCCAGCAGGATTGGGCGCGGCTCAGCAATTGGGGCCGCTCTACGGCGCGCTAGACCACCAACGCGGGCACGCTTTGGGCATTGGTCGCTCGCCCATGCCTGTCACCGAAGAATCTTCGGCGCGGATTCCTCGCGTACGCTTTCGAACAGGGGACGCTTTTCTTTTGGATTTTCCGAAACTCTCCCCCCTTTTGGACATTAGAGCTGGTGGCGCGCTCGGTGGCGAATCGATCGATTCCATTCCCAGCTAACCGTTTGAGACTGCCCCCCTAGTGCCCTTGTCGAGCCATTTGTCTGGCACATCAGCCCCCTTGTCCCAACTAAGGAGATCCCATGAGATTCCGCATTGGTATGGCAGCCTTCGTCGGCCTCGCCGCAACCTCCCTCGCTCCCCTGAGCGCCCAAGGCAGTCAATGTTCTGCTGCCGTTCCGATTTCCGGCGAGGGGATTTTTCCCTTTGACACCACGAACGGAGGCAGCCACGGATTGCCCTACTTCAACTGCAATAGTGATTTTTCGAACAACACTACCAACGAAGGTTGGTTTCTGTGGACGGCCAACCAGAGCGGCCCCGTGCGTTTTGAGGTCGATTCGCCGGATGGCAATCGCCACATCAACGTCTTGGAAGGATGTAACGACTTCGTTTGCGCCGACCCATGTCACTTCGAAACCATCGGTGGAGTCCAGGTGGCGTACTCGGGGCTCGTGTCGGTCGACGCGGGCGACACTCTACTTGTTGTGATCTACCAGCGCACCGATCTGCCAGGCAATGCAGCCGGTGGACCAGGCGAATTGCGCGTCGGTGGCTTGCCCTGCGCCAGCGCCGGTTCGGCCCCGGATGCCCTCGAGCCGAACCAGGATTGCCCCGGAGCCGCTCCGTTGGCGGTCGGCACCTATACCGACCTCACTTGCCAAGCAGGCGACCCCGACTTCTACACGGTCACCATTGCGCCCGGCCATGAGTCCCAGGTCACCCTGGTGGACGGGGCCGAAGTCATGCTCGCACGCCTCGGTGCGAACTGCACACAGAGTCCGACGTTTGACCCGACGTTTACCGTCACCAACCTGTCGGGTGAACCTGTTACGGAGTACTTCGCTGTCGTCATCGACGGCGTGCATCCCTGCGGGAACTATGAACTAGTGATTTCAGATCTATCCATCGGCTGCGATCAGCCGGGCGGCACGGACGACGCATTCGAACCCAACGATGCCTGTGGCTCGGCCCCCCCGATCGCCCCGGGAACCCATACGAACCTCTGGGCCGGCCAGGCGGACCTCGACTACTACAGCTTCGACGTCCCTCCCCGGTCCTACCTTGAGGTGCAGTTGAACACCGAAGGCGCGATCCGCTTCTTCGATATGAACTGCGAAGAACTCCTGGGAATGCGGATCAACCCCAATCACAACTTCCGGCACAACGACACCGACCAGGTGGAAACGGTTGTGATCGAGGTTGGTCCTGGGGTCCTTCCCTGCTTGACGTATGACATGCAGGTATCCACTTTCTCCGACGACTGCACGAATGGCCCTGGCCTATTCTCTGAAACCGGAATCAACTACTACCGAACCCTGGCAAACGGCGTCTACGGAGACATAGACCCGTTGAACCACCCGCAGTTCAAAGTGACGGTCATGCCCGGCGACACCCTTACCGTGTCCGCCTCGAATCCAGCGGGCATTCCGATGGAACTGTCCCTGTGCGCAGGTTGGGTTATCTGCCAGTTTGGCCTTTATTCGGAACAGGTGATCGGGAATCCGGCCACCATTACCCTGACGAACTCCGGAGTCGATCCGATGGAACCGGGTTTTGACGCGCAACCCATTTGGGTCGGAAACGAATATGATCCGTGTGTCCGTTTCGACCTTGAGATCAGTGGATTGAGCGCCGCACCGGGCATTCCCGAAGTGCAGACCTACTGCGACCCCGCCTCCGTCCACAGCGGCGGGCAAAGCGCGCAGCTTCTTGCCTGGGGTGACAACGGGTTGACTGGAAACAGCATTCAGTTGGAATGTGTGCAAGGCCCTGCCGGGCAGTTCGGCTACTTCCTCGGCGGCACCGTGGCGCACACGACCGGGATCCAGATCTCCGGTGGCCGCCTTTGCCTCGACCCGTTGCAAGGAGTGCTGGGCCGCTACAACCAGTTCGCGACCCCGCTCGGATCCCTCGGGCAATTCGATCAGTTCGGCCGGTTGAAAAACCTGGAAGGAACCTCGGCCTATGGTTTCGGCTACTCCGTGCCGACCGTCACCCCCTGGGGCGCTCTGATTACCGGTGGCCAAACGCTGTACTTCCAGCTCTGGTTCCGTGATCAAGGCGGCCTCAGCAACTTCTCGAACGCGTTGCAAGTGACCTTCTGAGCCAGAATCGTAGGCCCTCCCCCACAGGGGAAGCCGCGCAGAATCGGGGTCCGTGGAGTCGTCAGACGACCCTGCGGGCCCCGCACGCATGCAGGGCAAACCCACGGAGGCCTGCGCGAGACAAGCACCGCTGAGACGGGTTCGCGCCCAGGGAAGCCGGACCGGTCCATCCCGAGGGGTCCACGCTTCCCGCTTGTTTCGATTCGGGTACATTACTCCAACTGCCCCTCTTCCCTGCCCCCACACAATTCTAATGATCCACCGGGTTGATTACCGGTACCTGGTCTACGACGGCCCAGCTCCCGAAGGTTCGCATGCCCTCGAACGGGATGGAATGTTTGTACTTCGCAATGCATTTTCCCCCGATGAAATCGCCGAATTGCGTCAAGACATCGAGCGCGTCTATCACGAGTATCCTCCTGACAAACGTGCGGGAAGCCCTACTCTCGAGCGAGCAGAGATGTTTCGGTACGAGATGTTCAACCGCAGCGCCGCCTGCCAAGCAATCGCGGGGGACCGAAGGGTTCTGGATCTGCTAGAGCCGCTCTTGGGCGACGAGTGCCACATGATTTCATGCACAGCCTGGCGCAATCCCGCCGATCCGAGCCATGCACCCAATGGACAAGAATGGCACACCGATGGTGGCCCGCATGTGCCCCTGCCGGAGGATTTCCTGTGGCCCGATGACGTGCCCTTTCCGATCTTCACCATAGCCACCCACTTCTTCCTTCAGGCCCAGGCGTTGGAGGATGGCCCCACGGCGGCGCTACTCGGCAGTCATCGCTCGGGCCTCGTCCCCCCCAAAGAACGCGAGTGGGACCTGGACCTTACCTATCGGGGGCAGTCTGCGGTTCCCATGCTGGCCGAAGTTGGTGACATCGGATTCTTCGTATCTGATGTCTGGCATCGGCGTTTGCCACCACTGCCCTACGGGAAGGGGCGCTTCTTCCTGCAAATCAACTACGGGCGCAGAGATATCGCCCAACGCATCCGGCCCACGGCAGCGGTCAACCACGTGTCTCCCGATGCCAATGAGCGCGCCCGATCGGAACGGGAACAAAAGCTGATTGGGCTCCATCCAGAGCGCTTTTACGACGGTTGAGCAGGCCTTGAGCCTAGCGACGTCACAGCAAGTTCCGCTGCCCTACTCCACCTGCAGGTCTTTGATGCGCAGCTCTTCGCCCGTCCCAACTTGCAGCTGAAAGCCGCCGCACTTTGGGCAAGATTCGCCGATGCGGCTGATCGGGACGGATTCGGCGCAGGCGAAGCACCAGGCACTGCCGGGAACTTCGATGCGCTCCAGGCGAGCGCCGTCGGCAAGGGTGCCGCGGGTCACGACCTCCCAGCCGAATTCCATGGCGGGCCATTCGACTCCGGCTAGGACACCGACTTCCAGGCGCACGAGCAATACGCGTTGAAATGCCGAGGCCTGCGCCTGGGATTCGATGACTTGCAGGATGCTCTCGCAGAGGGACATCTCGTGCATCAGGCGAGCTCCAGCTTCACGTCGACGCAGGGATCCAGGGAATTCACGAGCCACTGCAGCGCGAGGGTTTCGGTGTCCGGCGGCGCGCTTTCCATGGCGCGCACGGCGGGCCCGCGCGGGTGAAAGTTCCACTCGGTTGGCGCGAGGATGGCGTAGTCTTGCACCTTGCCACTTCGCACGGTCGCAGTGTGAAAGAGTGGCCCCCTTGCGGTTTCGACCCGCGCCATGCCCGGCGCGAACTCCAGGGGCACCAATCCATCTTCGAGTAAGATGGGCACCATGGCCACGTCGAAGAGACGCGCTACGAGCCTGCTGAAGAGTCCGTTTCCGAATCGGCGGCAGGATTCCGCAACCACGGGATGGCGGGCCTGGCGCGCCAAGGGCCCGAGTTCGGGGTGCTCTGCTCCCCACTCGGGCTGCGCGCAGAATCCAGGCGCGCTCATCGCGCGGGCAACCGCGTGCAGCTCGAATTCGGGGCGCAATGGGCCCTCGTGCCGGCCCAGCCCTTGCAAACCGCGCTCCTGCACCAAACGCAGGGACGCAGCGGCCGTGCTCGGGCAGCTCGCCAGCCAATGCTCGAACTGCGGCCAGCCGCTGAATCGCCGGAACTCCAGGTGGGACATGCCCAAGACATGGCGCGCCAGATAGTCGCTGATCGCCGACGCTAGCCCCTTTCCGCCCGCCAAAGAAGGGCGCGCTAGGGCCATGAGCGGAAGCGCAGGCATCTGGGCCTCGTCGGCAGTCACCGGCCAACGGAGTTTGACCTGCAGCAGCGACTCACGCGCGATCTCACCCCACAGCAGGGCTCCATCGGGCTCCGGGTCCAGTTCCAGCACCGCCTGGCAGGCGGCCCGGTGGGCCTGACCGCAAAGGGTAAACAGGTTGGAAAGGGTGAAGGCCGCCAGGGCGACTTCCTGCCCGCGCAGGACTTTTCCCCAATCCGTCATGCGACCCGAGCGCACCGCGACCGAGCCATCGGCCGCGCGTCGCACCACGATCGTGGACTCCGTCATTGTTCCGACGCTTCGACTTCGCGGCGGCGGGAGAACAGCGCGCGGCGGGTGAGCTGAGCCGGTTCGGCAGCCTGGGGCTCCAATTCGACTTCGGGCTCGGGCGCGGTCAACACGTGCTCCAAGGCGGCCAAAGCCGTCTGGCGTGCGGCCTCCTGGTCGGCGAATTCATGCATCGGCGAAAAGAGCGAGCACATCAGCCAGAGTCCTCGCCCCTCCTCCCCAGCAATCAGGAACTCGATCACACCCGCGGGCAAATGCAAATGTCGGCTGGCCCCGACGACCGGATTGCCCCCCAGGTACCGTTCTTCGTCCTGCGGTAGCACGACTAGGTTCATAAACCAGGGGGTGATCAAAACCCCGATGCGCGCATCTCCGACCGATTCGAAACCCACGGCCTCCACCGACAGCGCGTGGTTGAGGATCGGAACTCCCTGCATGCGCTCGGTTTCGATGCGCCGATAGAGCTCTTCGAACTGTTCGCGCGCTTGCTGGGCATCTGTCGGGTTCATTGCTGGTCCACCACCATGAAGCCTTTGCGGTCCGCGCCGCACTCCGGGCAGGTCCAGAACTCGGGCAACGCCGCAAACGGGGTGCCCGGGGGGATCTGCCAGTGTTCGTCGCCTTCGGCTGGATTGTACTGATGCCAGCAGATGTTGCACTCCAGGACGTCCTCGTCCCGGATGCGGCCGGCTTCCCCCGAGTACGACCCGTGGAACCCGAAAGGCGAGTCCGCGTCACTCATTGCGGTAGACGTCGAGCACTTCTTGAAGTCGTTCGGCGCTGTCGGCCAGGTCTTCGGGCGCTGCGCAGACCACTTCGGGCACCGCGCTGATCTCGATCGAGTTCAGAATCAGGGTCTCCTGCGAGTTGAAGTACTGCACCCACCACACGTTTGCGGTGCGCGTCGAGGACACCCGGCAGTTGCCGTATCCGCGGGACAAGGCGATGGTGTTCCCCACGCCGAGCTCCTGGGCCAGGAAGTGCAGATCCTTCTCCGTGTGCGGCAGCAGGCTGAGATTGATCGAGTGAGGTTCCACCCCGGGGGCAAAGGCGCGCGCTTTTTCATCGACTTCGATCAGGATCGAAGGCGCGTTGACCACCCCTTCGGGCACTGCATCCGGCTCGCCGGACAGCCCTGTCTGGGCACCCGCGAAGGTGCGTGCACGCACCGCACCCGGCCAAGCGGCCACTTCGATGGTATCCCCGCACAAGGCTTCGTTCTCGTCGAAGTGCAACACCCGCCAGACCCCGGCAAACACCGATTCCTGGATGCGCAAGCTCTTTCCGAGCATCACGCCGACTTCGCCTTCGCCGAGCAGTTGGTTGACCAAACCCAGATCCGCGGGCGGAAGGTCGCGCAGATCGAAAACCCGCGCCGGATCGCCGGGCCGATAGGCCAAGAGGGCAGCCTGAACTTCGCCCAGGCGAGCTTTGGCCGCTTCCATGCCCACGGTGTCTTCGGGCTCCGGCGCCATCGGCGGCTCGAAGGTCGCCATGTCGCGCGGCATATCCATCGGCTTCAGCTCGATGCCATCGGGATCGAGCTGGCTTCCGGGGCCAAAAAGCGGAGGTTCTCCTTCGCCCAAAATGCGATCGGAAAGATCGATGTAGCCCCCGCCGTTACTCATGGGATTCCCCCGTCGGTGCGCAGCCCTTCGGGAACTCGAACGCGGGCGGGTTGCGCGGCTCACGCTCGAGGATTTCGCTGATCTCGCACAGGTAGTCCTGCCAATCCAGCACCTTCTCGATCACGCCGAGGTACTCGCCGCGACGCAGGAACACGAGGGCCGGAAACCGCGCAAAGCGATACTGGGCCTGGATGTCGCGCTCGCTGGCCGAATCGACCACCGCGCCGGCCAATCGGCCCTCGAACGCCTTGACGAGCTCCGGCAGGATGATCGCCACGTCGTTGGATTCGATGTGGCGTTTCCAGTCGCCGGGGATCATCAGGACGCAGTGTTCGTGCGCCTGGGCGAATTCCAGGTGGTTTTCAGCCGTGACCACCGCGATGGGTTCGCGGTCGAGCACGGACTGCATCAGCGGGGAGAACATCCGTCAGCCTCCGATTCAGCTTCGGGTACTAGGTCAGGGAAGTGTTCGCTCACGTCGACGGATTCGCCGCGCATGGCCTTTTGCACCGCCGCCAGGGCGGAGAGCACCTTTTCCGCTTCGTCCGCGGGGAGGATCTCGCGGGCACCACCGAGAAAGGTCATGACCCAGGTGCCGGTAGGCACCTCGCCTCCGAGCAACATGGTATCAATCGGGACTCGCTGCCCTTCGTGCTCACAAATGGCGAAGCCGAAGCCCGACTCCACCACTTGCATGGGGATGCCGACGCACATCAGCGTTGCTCCTCTGGGGTCCGCGCCAAGATGTCCTCGATCTCGGCGTTGTAGTCCCCAGGCGCATGGAAATTGCCGCCAGCAAGCACGCGGGGGTCTCCGCTACGCAAGGCCGCGTCATTGCTGGGCCGGCCCTGCTCGTAGTCTTCCGGATTCAGCACCGGGCAAGCGATGGTCTGGCAACGCGGGAGGGGTTCGCTGCGCAGGTGGGTTTCGACGCCAAGCTCACGCAGATAACCACGCGCCAACTCAATGGCTGGTTCGATCTGCGCGTGTACCTCCGGCCGCAGCCCTCCGCCGTAGTCATCCAGCTCCACCGGCTGCACGCCGATCAGGAAGAGGCGCTCGGGCGCGTCCCCCATCATGTCCGCCATGGCGAGCACTTCCTGGAAGCCCGTCTGGTGCAAGCTGATCTTCTTGGCGCCGAGGAATTGGGGCACCTCGTCGTCGTGGTAGCAGCGGATCGCCCCAGGCGCCAGGCCGAAGTCCACCGCATCAAAGACCACCAGCACGTCCGCGTCGCGCACATGCTGCACCAAATAGATGCCTTGCGTGCCCCCGTCGAGCAACTGCACATGCTCGGGCACTTCAAAACGCCGGTGGAATTCCTCCACGGCCCGCACGCCAAATCCTTCATCGGCCCAAAGCAGGTTGCCGATGCCCAGAACGAGGATTCGCGGGGGATTTTGCATGGAGAGCCCCGGCGTACCGGGAAGGTTCAGCTTAACGCGACAGGCCCCAACCGACAACGGATGGGGCCCGTCGTGATCGGGCTTGCGCCGATCAGCCCTGGCGTCGTTCTTCCGGCTCGTTCGGCGTACGGCCGTCGCGGTTGAGCCTCCAACCGGAGATCATCGAACTCATCACGGTCTGCCCAGACATGATGTCCTCGCGAACGACCAGATAGATGTGGTTGATGGTGAAGCACAGCAGCATCCACATGCCCAAGTGGTGCCACGTGTGCACATCCTGGCTCTGGCCGAAGAACGGGATGACCCAAGACGAGAACCACTCGTATTGCCAAGTGCCCATGCCCGTACCTTCGCCGTAGAGGGCGAGGCCGGTCACCATCATGAACACCGTCACCCACACGAACCCGATGTGCATGCCGAGCATCGCGAGGGGATTGTGGCCGACGTAGTCGTTGGGCTTCTTCTCGAGGAACGAGTACCAACGAACCTCGTGCCACACACCCTGCCAGAAATCCTTGCGCCACACCGGTGGCAAGAAGATCTCGCGCGCTTCCGGCTTCCCGACGATTGCCAGGTAGACCCGGAATAGGAACCCGATCACCAGGAAGTAGGCACTCGCGAAGTGGATGAAACGGATGGTACCCATCCGGTAGTGGTCGCTGGCCTCGCCGCCCAATGAGGCGGGCGGAGACGCGATGAGGTATCCGGTGATGCCGAGGGCGATCAACACCACGACCTGGATCCAGTGCCAGATGCGGATGCCAGCGCTCCAAGCGTAGACCTCGCGGCGGTGGTTGATCTGAAGCGAGTTCATGATCCGCCCCTAACGCACCTTCACCTGAGCCAGCTCCTTGCCGTCCGGCCCCATCACGTGGGTCGAGCAGGCCAGGCACGGGTCGAAGCTGTGGATCGTGCGCAGGATTTCCACCGGCTCCTCCGCCACTTCGACTTTGGTGTTCATCAACGAAGCCTCGAAAGCCCCGATGTTGCCCTCGGCGTCCCGCGGCGAACCGTTCCAGGTGGTCGGAACCACGCACTGGTAGTTCTCGATCTTGGTGTCCTTGATGCGGATCCAGTGAGCCAGGGCACCGCGCGGCGCCTCGGTGAAGCCCACCCCCTTCGCCTCCTTCGGCCAGGTCTTCGGATCGAAGTTGACCGAGTTCGCCGTCGCCGAATCTCCGTTCTTGATGTTCGTGATCAGCTTGTTCAGGAAGTACATCTGGGTCTCGGCAGCCCACTGAGCCTCGAGCGCCCGGGCCGCGGTGCGACCGAGGGTCGAGAACAGGGCCTCAAGCGGCGCATCGAGGGCCTTGAGGGTGCGATCCACCTGATCCTTGATGTACTCGTGGCCTTGGGCATAGCCAACCACGTACCGGGCGAGCGGTCCGACCTCCATGGCGTGCCCGCGCCAACGCGGCGCCTTGATCCAGGAGTACTTGCCGCCCTCGTCGAGCTGCTCGATGTTGGTCCTGGTTCCCTTGGCATTCGGGCCGAGCTCGTAATGCGGCTCCGTGATGCCGTCCCAAGGGTGCAGCCCCTTGACGCCGTCGGGGTAGTGGTACCAGGAGTGCGGAATGAACTCCTGGATCTGCTCCGGATCGCGCAGGTCGACCGGATGCACCTCCGCCAGATTGCCGTTGATGATCGCGCCGTGCGGCATCATCAAGTTCGCGGGCGAGTAATCGTTGGCCTTGTCGGGGATGTCGCCGTAGGCCATCACGCTCTTGCCCGACAGTCCGCCCCCGTAGAGCCAGCCCTTGTAGAACTTGCCCACCGCGAGGATGTCGGGGATGTAGACGTTGTTGACGAACTCGATGCAGCGCTGGGTGACGCCCATGACGTAGTTCAAGCGCTCCATGTTGATCGGCGCGCCGGCCGCCATGGCCCCGTCCATGTTGATCGCACAGGGCACGCCGCCCACCAGCCAGTTCGGGTGGGTATCCTTGCCGCCGAAGATCGTACGCACGGTCATGATCTCCTTCTGGAAGTCGAGGGCTTCCAGATAGTGCGTGACCGCCATCAGGTCTGCTTCCGGGGGCAACAAGTACGCCGGGTTGCTCCAGTAGCCGTTCTTGAACGGGCCCAATTGGCCGCTCTCCACGAACTTGCGGATCCGGGTCTGGATGTCGCGGAAGTAGCCCGGCGAGGACTTCGGGTGGTGCGGAGCCACACTTTGCTGCAACTCCGAGGTGGCCTTCGGATCCGCCTTGAGCGCATTGACCGGGTTGACCCAGTCGAGCGCGTGCAGGTGGTAGAAGTGCACCAAGTGGTCGTGCACCTGCAGCGAAAGCTGCATGATGTTGCGAATCGAGTTGGCGTTCTCCGGAATCTCGATGCCGAGGGCATCCTCCACCGCCCGCACGCTGGTCAACGCGTGGGTACCGGTGCAGACGCCGCAGATGCGCTGGGTGAAGGCCCACGCGTCGCGCGGGTCGCGCCCCTTGAGGATCACTTCCAATCCTCGCCACATCGTGCCGGTGGACACCGCGTTGCGGATGATGTTGTTCTCATCCACGTTCACTTCGCAGCGCATGTGACCCTCGATACGGGTCACCGGGTCCACGACGACTCGCTTGCCCCGGGTATCGAGCTCGAATCCGTTGGGTGTCTGGGTGGTCTGCATCAGTTCTGCTCCCCTTTGGCGACGACTTTCTTGACTGCGGTGGCACCCGCGTGGATGGCGACCGCTCCGGCCGTCACCAGGGCTGCGGCCTTGCCGATTTCACCGGCGGTGGATTCGATCCCGAACCCGTGGATGGTGGTCAGGCGATCGTAGAACCCGCCCTTGTCCCAGAAACCGTCTTCCGAGCAGCCGATGCACGGGTGACCGGCCTGGATCGGGAACGAAAGGCCGCCGTTCCAACGCACGGTCGAGCAGGCGTTGTAGGTGGTCGGACCTTTGCATCCGACCTTGTACAGGCAATAGCCCTTGCGCGCGCCCTCATCGTCGAACTGCTCGACGAACTGGCCCGCGTCGAAGTGCGGCCGGCGATAGCATTTGTCGTGGATTCGCTGCGAGTAGAACATCTTCGGCCGACCTTGGCTGTCTAGTTCAGGCAGGCGGTCGAAGGTCAGGATGTACGTGATGACCGCGGTCATGACCTCGGAGATCGGCGGGCAACCCGGCACCTTGATGATCGGCTTGTTGGCAAGCCCCGGTACCTTGTGGGTCGGCGTGGCGCGGGTGGGGTTCGGGCGTGCGGCCTGCACGCAGCCCCAAGAGGCGCAGGAACCCCAGGAAACGATGGCTTTTGCGTGTTCGGCCGCGTGGCGCAACTGCTCGACAAAGGGTTTGCCCCCGATGATGCAGTACATGCCGTCCTCGTTGAGCGGCGCATTGCCTTCCACCGCGAGGATGAAGTTGCCGTCGTACTTCTCGATGGTCTCTTCGACGATCGCCTCGGCCTGCGTGCCCGCGGCGGCCATGATCGTGTCGTCATAATCGAGCGAGATCATCGACAGGATCACGTCCTTGGCCAGCGGGTGCGCCGAACGGATGAAACTCTCCGAACAGCAAGTGCACTCGAGACCATGCAACCAAAGCACCGGGATGCGGGGTTTGGTCTCCATGGCGTGGGCGATCTTCGGAGCCATGGCGGGATGCAATCCCAAAGCTCCGGCCGCCAGCGAACAGTACTTGAGCAGACTCCGGCGGGTGATTCCCTGCCGACGCATCACGTCGTAGAAGGTCTCGTGCATGGTCGATTCGGATGGGCAGCGATGGACAGGGTTCGCTGCGCCGCTGACGGAGCCTAGCGTTAAGCCACCATTTGGCCACCACTTCTTGTTCGACGCTTTCGCTCGCGGGAAGACCACAAGCCGCGAACTTTCTACTTCGACCTGCGCGTTTCCTTGAAGCGCGGGCTTCATGTGTACGCAGTGAAGCGGAATGCTACAGACACCTTCCGTTCACGGAACAGTTGGCGCGTGCTCGGTTGCGATCAACGCAACGATTGCGAATGAATCTCGACGCTCAACTCCGCGCATCAGACCGCGCGAGAGCGACGAGCGCTTGACCAAAGGCGATGCCTCCATCGCCCGCAGGGACCTGCTCCGGCGCAAGCACCTTCAGTCCGGCGGCCTGCAATTCCTCCAGAAGCGAGCCAAGCAAGAAGCGGTTGTGAAACACCCCGCCACCGAGCGCGACGGTCTGCACGCCCGCTTCCCGCGCGAGTCCCAGCGCCGCCGACACGAGCCCATCCGCGAGCAGCCGCTGCGCCCGCCAGGCGATCCGCTCTCGCGGCACACCGGCCTCGAGCCAATCGAGCAGCGCTCGCCAGAACCCGGGAAAGGTCAATCGGCCTTGCTCCAACCTTCCCGCCAACTCCCCGGGCCGCCAATCGTGCTCTCCGCTCGCCGCGAGCGCCTCCAATTCGATCGCCGGCTGCCCCTCATATTGCACGGGTTGTTGCGCAATGCCGAGCACGGCGGCAACCCCATCCAGCCAACGACCGGCCGAACTCGTCTCCGGACAATTCAGCCCCGACTGCAACATTCCAAGCAACGCGGGCACATTCTGCGTCGCGAGGAACGCACCGAAGGCGGTCCCCTGCGCCCGCTGCAGCAAACCTTCGCGCTGCAACGCCGCGAGCGTTATGCGCCAAGGCTGCAGAATCGCTTGGGTGCCCCCCGGCAAAACCGAAGCTTCCAGGCAAGCGACCCGCGTGGCCTGCCGATAGTCCGCCACAAGGAACTCCCCGCCCCAGAGGCCCCCACCTTCTCCCCACCCCGTTCCATCGAGCGCGATGCCGAGCACTGGCCCCGCGTCGAGCGGCCAGCCATGCTCCCCGAGCACGGCGGCGATGTGGGCATGGTGATGCTGGACCTCGTGAACCGGGAGATCCAAGGCGGATGCACGCCCAAGCCCTGCGAGGCGCGAATGGGCATCCGGATGGCCATCCACCGCAATCCACTGCGGGCCGCAGTCGTTTAGCCGCAGGTACAGATCGAGATGGCGCAGGTAGTCCGCGAGGGCGGTCGGCTCGGACAGGTCCCCCATGTGCTGCGAAAGCACAAGCCGCCCGGCCCGCGCGAGGCAGAAACTGGCTTTGAGTTCTGCGCCCATGGCGAGCCCCATTTGATCGCCTTGAAAACCCGGCGGCAAAGGCAGGCTCTGGGGCGCAAGCCCGCGCGCCCGTCGCAGCACACGCGTCGCCCCCGCCGCGAACTGCACCACCGAATCATCGACCCGATTGTGGATGGGCCGATCGTGCACGAGGAACGCATCGGCGATCGAACCGAGGCGCGCCCGCGCCTCGCCGTCTTCCGTCACTTGGGGCTCTTCGCTCAAGTTGCCGGAGGTCATCACCAAGGGGCCGTCGAATTCCCGCAGCAGGAGATGATGCAGCGGGGTGTAAGGCAGGAGAAACCCCAGGGTATGCTGCCCCGGCGCTACGGTTTCCGGTAAGGGTTCCCCGGCCGCATGCAGCAGCACGATGGGAGCCGCCGGCGCACACAACAGCCGGCTCTCTTCCTCGTTCAGCCGCGCAAAACGCCGCACAACGTCAAGATCGCGCGCCATCACGGCCAATGGCTTGCGCGGCCGATGCTTGCGCTCCCGCAGCCGCTCGACGGCCTCGGCTTGGCGTGCATCACAGCACAAGTGGTACCCCCCGAGTCCCTTGATCGCGACGATCTGCCCGCCGCGGATGCGCTGCCCTGCTCCCGCGATGGCCTCCCCGGAGATCTCCCTGCCCTGCCCGTCCACCAGGCGCACCTGGGGCCCGCATTTTGCGCAGGCAATGGGCTGGGCGTGGAAGCGGCGATCGGCGGGATCGGCATATTCGCATGCACAATCCGCACACATGGCAAATCGCGCCATGGTGGTGTTCTCGCGGTCGTAGGGCAGCCGCTCGACGATCGAAAGGCGCGGGCCGCAGTGCGTGCAGTTGCTCAGGGCATACCCAAAACGCCGATCGGCCGGATCCAGGACCTCGCGCACGCAGTCCGGACAGGAGGCGAGATCGGCGAGCGGTTCGGTGCGAACCTCCCCAGCCTCGCTGGCGGCGATCACGAATTCGGCCGGCGCCGGCCCGGGAACCGCGAGGTCCTGCCTTTGGATCGCATCGATGCGCGCATGGGCCGGGGCACGCTCGCGCAAGGCCGCGGCAAACCTATCGAACACTTCCTGCGCGCCCCAGATCTCGATCGAAACCCCTTGGGAGTGGTTCCAAACCCGGCCCAGCAGCCCAAACTCCTGGGCCAGGTGCCAGACGAAAGGCCGAAACCCGACGCCCTGCACGATGCCCTCGATGCGCAATCGCTCGGCGCGCATACCCATGTTCCTCAGCAGATCCGGGGTAACTGCTCCCCGGCCAGCCAGTCCACCATGCGGCGCCCGCCAAAACGCGTCGCCATCTGGACGAAGTGGTGCTCATCCTCGGTGACTTCACCGATGCACGCCGCAGCCCGTGCAAGCGGGTGCTTGCGCATCGTCTCCAGCAGTCCATCGACCCGTTCCCGGGGAACGATCGCCACGAGTTTGCCCTCGTTGGCCACGTGCAGCGGATCCAGTCCGAACAGCTCGCACGCCGCTTCGACTTCGGGCAGGACGGGCAATTCGGCTTCTTGCAGCAGCATGCCCACGCCGGACTGCCGCGCAAGCTCGTTCAGAGTCGCTGAGAGTCCGCCGCGCGTCGCATCGCGCATGCAGCGGATATCCGGGGCCACCCGCACCATCTCGGCCACGAGCGTGTGCAGCGCAGCGGAGTCCGACTGCACGGAACTCTCGAAAGCCATGCCCTGCCGCGAAGACATGATCGCCACGCCATGGTCGCCGATCGTTCCGTTGATAAGGATCGCGTCCCCCGGCCGGGCCTGGCGGGCGTCGATTTGTACACCTTCGGGCACCCGCCCCACGCCCGTCGTGGCAATGTAGACACCATCCGCCTTGCCCCGTTCCACGACCTTGGTGTCCCCGGTTACCACCGGCACACCCGCCTCGCGGCTGGCGCGCGCCATCGACTCGACAATGCGGTCGAGGTCAGCCAGCGGAAATCCCTCTTCGAGGATGAAACTCGCCGAAAGGTACAGGGGTTCGGCGCCGGACATCGCCACATCGTTGATCGTGCCGTGTACGGCCAGCGAGCCGATGTCGCCTCCAGGAAAGAACAAGGGCGAGACCACGTGGCCGTCGGTCGTGATCACCATACGGCCCGCCCGCACCTCGAACAGGGCCTGATCATTGCCCGCGCGCAACATGGGGTTGTCGAGGTGGTACAGGAAGATGTCCTCGATCAACTGGGCCATGGTGCGTCCCCCGCCGCCGTGGCCCATCTCGACGCGACCGGCGAGGTTCAGCCGGCGCTTCTTCGGCCCCTCACCGCTCACGACGGGCTTCCTTGGGCTTGCAGATCGCGCCGATGGCGACCATAGGTCCAATAGGCCGCACAGGCGCCTTCGGACGAAACCATGCACGAGCCCATCGGATTCTCCGGGGTGCAGGCGGTTCCGAACAGCTTGCAATCGGTGGGTTTCTTCTCCCCGCGCAGGATCGCGGGACATTCGCACGCCTTGACCGCTTCTTTGTTTTCGGGCCGCTCGATCGAGAAACGCTGCTCTGCGTCCCACTGCGCGAACTCTGCGCGAATCATCAGCGCGCTGTCGGGTACGCTGCCCAGCCCGCGCCACTCAAAACTCGGCCGCAGCTCGAAGACGCGATCCACCAGCTCCTGCGCCTTGCGGTTGCCCTCGCGCGTCACCACCCGGGTGTATTCGTTCTCGACTTCGGCGCGCCCCTCGTTGATCTGGCGGATCAACATGCGCGCGGCCTGCATCACATCCAGGGGCTCGAAACCCGCGATCACGACCGGGCGCCGGAAGCGTTCGACAAACGGCTCGTAGGGCCGGCTGCCGATGACCGAACTCACGTGGGAGGGCCCGAAAAATCCGTCGATCGGCACCCGTTGTTGCGCATCCCCGCCCATGATGCTGTGCATAGCGGCCGGGGTCAGCACGTGGTTGCAGAAGACGGTGAAGTTCGCGAGCCCGCGTTTTTGCGCTTCGAGCAGGGCCACGGCCGTCGGTGGGGTGGTCGTTTCGAAGCCGATCGCCATGAAAACCACCTGCTTGTCCGGATTCGCTTCGGCCACCCGCAGCGCCTCGGTGGTCGACTGCACCATGCGCACATCGCCGCCCTCGGCCCGGATCCCGGCCAAGGTGCGGCGTTTGCTCGCGGGAACACGCAGCAGATCGCCATACGTGCAAAGAATCACGCCGTGCTCGAGCACAAGCGCCATTGCCTGGTCGATGCGGCCGATCGGTAACACGCACACCGGACAGCCAGGCCCGTGCACAAACTCAACCGCCGCAGGCATCCAGTCCTGAACGCCGTAGCGGAAGATCGCGTGGGTGTGCCCGCCGCAGAACTCCATCAACCGGTACGTGCGCCCCGGTTGCACCTCGGCGGCAATGGAACCGGCCAGCGTGCGCGCCAGGTCGCCGTCGCGGAACTCCTGGATGTACTTCATGCCGTCCCCGGTTCTTCGGCCAACAGGGCCAAGGTCCGTTCCGCCTCCTCCTGCGAGAGTTTGCCGAGGGCAAACCCCACGTGGATCAACAGGAATTCACCCGGCTGCACCCCCTCCACGAGGGCTGTGTTGACCTCTTGGCGCACCGTGCCAACCGAAACCACGGCCGTCTCGGCTTCGACGTCGACCGAAACCACCTGGGCGGGCATCGCTAGGCACATGGGGCGCTCCCGGCGCAGGCCATCTGGCGAGCGGCTTCGATCCATTGGTACCAAGCGGCCAGGCCTTCCCCGCTTTTCGCGGAAACCCGCAGCACCTGCAGACGCGGGTTGACCTGGCGTGCGTAGGTGATGCACTGCTCCACGTCGAAGTCCAGGTGCGGCAGCAAGTCGATCTTGCTGAGCAACATCAGGTCCGCCGAACGGAACATGTGCGGGTACTTGAGCGGCTTGTCCTCGCCCTCGGTGACCGAGAGAATGGCGACCCGCCGGTGTTCGCCCAGGTCGAAGGCAGCAGGGCAGACCAGGTTGCCCACGTTTTCGATGAACAGGACGCTGCCCGCCTCGGGGGCCAGCGACTCCATCGCATGGCCCACCATGTGGGCATCAAGATGGCAGCCCTTGCCCGTGTTGATCTGGATCGCCTTAGCACCGGTCGCGCGGATGCGCTCGGCATCGTTGGCGGTCTGCTGATCGCCTTCGATCACCGCGCAACGGGTCTGCATACCCAGGTCGCCGATGGTGCGCGCGAGCAAGGTGGTTTTGCCGGAGCCGGGGCTCGAAACCAAGTTCAAGGCGAGCACACCCTGACGTTCCAGCCAGGTGCGGTTGCCCGCCGCGTATTCGTCGTTCTTGGCGAGGATGTCGGTTTCGATCTGCACCATGCGCGCCTGGCTCAGGCCCGGAGCGTGGGCGTGGGCCGGGCCACTGCCGTAGTCGTGGGTGTGCCCATGGGGATGACCGTGGTCGTGGCCATGTTCGTGGTCGTGGCCATGTTCGTGCCCATGGTGATGCCCGTGCTCATGGCCATGATCATGGTGGTGGTCATGCCCGCACCCGTGATGGTGCCCGTGGGAATGATCGTGGTCGTGGCCATGGTTGTGGCCCTTGCCGTCGATCGAGACGTTTCCGTTTCCGCAGCCGCAGGTCGTGCACATGATTCATCGTCGGAGCACTGCGCTCCGGTCCCTAGATATACATGCGAAGGCCCCGAGGCGGGTGCAATTTTCCGCCCCCCCGCTTCAATCAATTGGCACCAGAACCGTCCGATTTTGCAACAGGTGCCAATTCCGCGCTATCTCGGCAACAACTCGACCCGCAGATTGGCGGCCCCATCCAACTCGAAGTAGGCCACCTGGATATGCACTTCGGTTGTTTCCTCGGTGTTGAAGTCGAAGGTGTCGATCATCGTGCCGTGTTGCGACCAGTTATCGATGGTGACGGCGCCATTGACCTTCACGCGGATCCCATCGTCGCTGTGGGTACGTAGGGTCCAGCCACCTGCGGGCAAGGTCACGCGCCCCTCCGCGGTCAGGGCGAAGTGATCAACCCGCGTCCAAACCCCATCGGATCCCGCCGCCGCGCCAACCACCCGTGCTGGCCCACCCATTCCGAACCGCAGGTCGAGGTTGGAGGTGGACCAGGCGGCCGCTTCGACTTGGGACCCCGCAGCGAACACGTCATTGCTGCCCCTCCAGTCCTCAGTCGATGGAAAGAACCGAATCTGCCAATCGATCGAAGACAAGACCCCTTGGAAGGTCTCCCGCCAATCTCCGGCAGACAGGGTCAAGAGATAGGGCTGCACCGCGCCCGCCGAACCACCCACGCGTACTTGCCAGGTGTCTGCGACGCGTTGCGGATCGCCGAGCTCGAGCCCCCGCGCCGCGAGCAATGCCACCGGCTCCTCGGCCACCCCGCGCACCTCATACACATGCTCACGGCCCTGCGAGCGGATCAGTCGGGCCATCGGCGCCACGTGATCCCACGGACCGTACGTCCCCATCAAGATGTTCCCGCGCCCAGCCAAAGCAGCCCGCGCCCCCACCGGTTGAGACTGCCCGAGCACCGCGAATTCCGGAATGGCGGCCTCCGGGAGCTCTCTCGGGCCTTCGTCGACTCGCGCGTCACCGGACAACGCGAAGGGCTGTTCCGTGCCCGTGACGTGATTCCCGAAGAACGCCGCGGGTTCGGTGTCGCGTAGGCGCAGGACCACCGCTTCGTTTTTGAACGAATTCCGGAATACCGCGTTATCGCGCGAACCGCGGTGGTTGGCCGCCATCCAGGGCAGGGACAGAAGATGCCCATCGTCGTCCACCCAGAGATGCACGCCGCAGGCATTTCCCGCGAACTGGTTCCCCATGATGCGATGCCCCGAACCGTGTTCGATGTTGATCGCACCACGCTCCAACCCGTACCCAAGGGCCCCATTGCCATCGAACCGGTTGTCCGCGATCTCGAAGTCATTCGAATAGCCGCCCCAGATCCCGCAAATGCCGTTTTCGACGAATCGATTGCCGAAGATGCGGTTGCGGCTGCTGAAGGTCTGCTCGAGTCCATGGGCCACCGCGTAGGAGAAGTCGTTGTCGAGGAACAGGTTGTACGAGTTACCCAGCCCGGCAAACTCTTCCGCTTTGCGCTCGGGACCCGCTTCGCCCAGGGCCTCCCGGCCCGCAAAACCGAAGTACCCGTCTCCTCCGTGGGTGCACGAATTCGCCACGACCGAGTTCCGGTTGCACTGCTCGAACATCAGGATGCCCGCCGAGTCCTGCCCGCGGTTGTAGACGCCTTCGCTGTGACCGCGCACGCAGAAGTCGAACGCGTTGTGGTGGATCCGGTTGTGACTCGAACGCCACATAGCAAGGCCCCAACCCGAGAGAAACGAGGCGTCGTTGTCGAAGACGCTCGCCTGCTCGACCCGTTCCAACACGATCCCGTTCTGGCCCGTACGCACACGATTGCGGGCGATCGTCACACGTTTGCTGTCGGCCACCGCAATCGCCGCGCCCCATTGGCTCAGCCATTCCCCGCCATCGTTGTGGTGGGGATACAACCAATCGCGCTTGTCCTCTTGTTCGACCGTGGAGTAGAGCCGTTGGCGGTAGACTTCGCGTACTTCGCTGCCCGACACCATGGCACCATCGCAGCGATTCAGCCGGATGCCGACCTTGAACCCTTCCACCACCAGGCCCTCCAAGCTCAGATTCCGGCAACCTTCGGCCTGAAGCCCGGTGCCGATCATGCTTTCCGGCGCAGTGCCCGGCGCGCTGCCCCGCAAGACACTCCCGGCGGCAAAGCGGATCTGCAGGTCATCCCCTTCAATGCGCAAGGCCGGGCCCCCCTCCGGCGCCAGGACCAATCCCAGCGGAATGCGCACCTCGCAAGAAGCGGTCAACGTGGTTCCCGCCTCCGTCAATTCGACCACCGGCAGATCCAAGCGCCCGCTCGCAGGCATGCACAAGCCAATCAAAGCCATCCACATGCCCGTACCGTAGCCCCCACCCGCCAGACCGCAAGCGGCGCGCTCACGGCCGGTTGTGCAGGATCCAGAATTCCACTCCGCCCGCCGGCCCCATGACCACATGCCGCACATCCACGCCAGAGGGCTCCGTCCCGGTCCATTCCGCCGCGGTGACGATCCAAATCATTTCCCGGTCACTGGCCAGCGCGTTCTCCACCGGCCCCACCTGGATGCCAGCCATCCGGTAGCTGCCCAAGCGTGACGCAAGTTCGTGCTCCTGGAACCAGCGCTGTAGTTCGCGCGTTTCCATGCCCCGGTAGAACGGCACATAGAGCCATGGCGCTGGGAACTGGTCGCTGATCCAGAGCTTCTCGGCAGGATCGTCCCGGGTCACTTCGAACACCTCACGCACACCATGCATCCAAGCTTGCGCACCTAAGCGACCATAGTGGCGGAAGTAGTGCCACGCGTGATGCGCTCCCTGGAGCAACACCGCCGCCAGCATGCCCCCCATCACCAGGCGGCGCAGGACAGCCGTCCGTGGGAGGCGAGCCAACGAGGCAAATCCAAGGCCGCCGAGCAGAGCGAACAGGGGCGCCGCGTGCAGGACCCGCGTCGCTTGATAGGGACCGGTGAGCATGCCCGGCAGGGGATAGAGCAAGAGCCAGACAAACAGGAAGCCCGCCCCGGGGGACCGCCAGTTCCGCCAGGCAGCGACGAAGCCCACCAAGGCCAAAACGGTCGATACCGGTCCTAGAACCCCGAATCCCGGCAATCCGTCGCGCGCATCCGGGCCCCCTTCGAAGAGCAGGAACTGCGGAGAGAGATAGGAGAGCAGCGAAGCGAACCAACGCCCGGACTCTCCGCCCGGCGCCTGTGGAGCTCGTGCCATTGCGTCGGAGGAGGACCACACGAACGCGAATCCGAGCAAGGCCACTCCGAACATCCCGAAGGACACGGCGCTTAGCACGCCGGTCGCCCGCAGCGATTGGCGGCGCAACAGCAGAAGCCCCGCCAGCAAGGGGGCAACCACATAGCGCGCGCTGGAATCGCACCAAAGCGCGAGCGAGAACACCAAAGCGCCGATCCACAACGAACCTCGTTTGCCATCGAGCCCGCGCCAGACCCAATACGCGCCCCACACGAGAAACAGGGGCAGAAGAATCGCCGGCGTCGCCACCCGGCTGTAGTGCAGGTGCCATGGACTGAGCGCGAGCGTCAGCCCCGCGATCAGCGCGGGTCCCGGCCCCCACAGGCGGCGAGCAAGCAGGATCACCCCGAGAACCGTCAGGATGCCGGCGAGGGCGGCGGGAGTGCGCACGGATGCCGCGTTCAGCCCGAAAGTCCCAACCACCGGCGCCGCGAGATAGCGGTAGAGGGCTTCGTTGGAATCGGTTTGAGAGTGGCAGAGAAGCGGCCACGCACGTCCGTTCTGATCGGCACCGGTCTCCCAAATACACCAGGCGTCCAAACCGATGGAAGCCTCGTCGGCGAGCAGTCCCGGCGGGGTCTGTTCGAGGATCGGCAGTCGCAACCAAGCCGCCAGAACCAGCACCAAGGCGGTGAGGAGAGGCAAAACCAGGCGGGCGCTGGGGCGGGGAGGGCACGCGTCGATCGACATCAGAGGGTCCGGAGCCAGTCTAGGGCTCGGCCGCGTTCTCGCAGCGGGCAGCCACCGTAATCCATCCCATCGAAAGCACTTAGAGCGGAAACACGAGAACGGTCCGCTTTTCCTGTCCTCCCAGGCCGCCTCGATTCACTTGCCCATGTCCCGCGGCTTTTGCGCCGCAACCCCGCGCTGGATGGCGACCCGCTGGCTCCCCGGAGACAACCCCTCGCACCGCAGCGCCCTCTCCTCCACACACCATGAAGATCTCTTCCGCTTCCACCGTGCTCGCCCTGCTGGGCCTGTCGGTATCCGCCCACGCCCAGAACCCGCGCACCCTCTTCTCGGTCGATTGGCACGGCCCCACCGTGGGCATGCCGGACACCGGCTCCGGCACCCCCATCACCGCCGGAGACATCCTCACGCCCGCAGCGGGCATGCCGATGCTGGGGCCGCTCGCGACCCCGAGCATCGCCATCTCCCACGGATTCGGCGGCCTGGGCCTTATGCCCGGCTGCATCGGTGTGCCCGGCGGCACCCCGTGCCACGTCGAAGTCGACGCGCTGTCCGCGGGCCTGGAGCCGCTGATCTCCCCCAACGGCATTCCCGCGGGTCACCTGCACTTCTCGGTGGACCGGTTTGCCAAGGGTTTCGGGCCGGTGGCGCCCAACGTGTTCACCGAGTTCCCCGTGGGTGATGCCCCTGCCGATGTGATGCTCAACGTGCACCCCCTGATCGGTGGCCCGCTGCCCCCCGGCCCCACCGTCGGCCACCGCGGCCTGCTCGACGGCAACGGCTTGGCTTCTGGAACGGGTTTCGCGTACCCGGGCCTCGGCCTGATCGAACCCTCCATGCCGATCGCCAGCATCATCAACCCCGGCGACAACATCGATGCCCTGGACACGATCCCGGTGGGTCCGGTTCCGGTGGCTCGCTTCTTCTTCAGCCTGGATTCGTGGGGTTTCGATCCGCTCACGGGCGCGCCGAACTCCGGTTCGGCCACGGCGCACGGCTTCTCGGGAGCCGACGTTCTGGTGACCGGCTTGGGCCTTGGAGCCCCGATGGTCTACGCGCCGTCCTTTGCACTGGGCCTGGATCTCTCGCTGGTCGGCCAGCCCGATGACTTGGACGCCTTGATCCTGCACGAGAACAACGTGCCCGGCTTCCAACCGAGCCTGCACCCCTACGACTGGACCACCGGCGCCACCGACATGCTGCTGTTCTCGGTGCGCCGCGGCAGCTGGGTGATCGGACAACCCGACAGCATCTTCGGCATTCCGATCGAAGAAGGGGACATCCTCACGACCCCGCTGCCCACCGCGATGGGCGGTGTTTCGCCCTTCCCCGGCATCTTCATCGCGGCCGAGAACCTCGGTCTGGCCACCCTGCGCTCGGGCCCGGTCATCGGCAACTTCGGCGATGATCTCTGCGCGCTCGACCTGTTCGATCAGACGATCAAGGACTGCGATGGCGACGGGATCGAAGACGTGCTGGCCATCGCCACCGGACTCGTCCCCGACGGCAACATGAACGGCATCCCGGACACCTGCGAGCCGACCGCGCCCTGCGTGCCCCTGCCGAACTCCACCGGCGTGCCGACCGTTCTGACCGGCACCCCGACCTTCCTGGGCGCGGGCTTGCACCTCGAAGCCACCTCCGGTCCGCCGACCCAGTTCGGCTACTTCCTGGTTGGCACCGGCCTGCAGAGCCCTGGCGCCCTGATCGGCAGCGGCCGGTTGTGCCTGGCCACCGCCGCCCCCGACAAGCTTGGCCGCTACAACATCGGCGGCACGGCGATGGACTCGGTGGGTATCTTCAACGGCAGCGGCGTGCTCCAGAACCTGGTAGGCACCTCCGGCACCGGAACCGGCTTCGACGTGCCCTTCGCCCTTCCGATCGTGGGCGCTGGCATGATCATGGCCGGCCAGACCTGGCACTTCCAACTGTGGCACCGGGACATCCCGATGACTTCGAACTTCTCGAACTCCCTGACTTGGACCTTCTAGTCAAAAACCCCGCGTGACGGGGAGCCGGGCGGGTCCCTTGCCCGCCCGGCTCCCTCCAAATGAGACTGTGGCGGACGATCCGGCACCGGAGTTGGGCCTTCGCTCAAAATCGGTGCACCGCCAACAGAATCAAGGGAACCCAAACGAGCCCCGTCCCTTCCTATCCGTCGGTCCATCCTTGGATGCAGAAGTCCAATGGTCCCGGAGGCCGGCGCTCTCTCTCCGAAGCACCACCATGACTCTCCTCGCTTCTGGCACGTTTTCCCGCTCCTGTGCCCGGGTGCTTTCGCTGGCTTTCGGGGCCCTCTTCTGCCCTTCGGTGTGGGCCCAATCCGAATCGGTCTTCAGCGTGGACTGGCAAGGCCAGACCACCGGTGTCCTGGATCAGACGTCGGGTGTATCGATCACCGACGGTGACATTCTGATCCAGGAATTCGGCCCCTTCCCGAACGGAAGCACGCCGATGCCGCCGCCGCAGATCCGGCTGCCAGCTTTCTATCTGGCGTCGTACTTGAACTGCGCCGGACATACGCCGGGTGTCTCGTGTGGCTTGGAAATGGACGCCCTTTCCTTCGGCCGCGATGCCCGCCTGTTGCCGTCGCCCGGCTACGGATTCCGGGTGTACTTCTCCGTGGACGAGTTCGCGCAAGGCGTGCAGCTGTCCGGCACCTTCCCGAACCTGCGCACCGAAGCCCAGGCCCAAGAAGCCGCTTCCGACATCTTCGTGTCGTTCTTCCAGGGCGTGGGTCCGATCGCTCCCGGCATCGTTCCCAACAACTTGCTGGTGCTCGATGGCAACGGCCGCGATGTGACGGGCAACGGCTTCCGGCCCGGCTTGGGTCTGATCGAGCCGAGCCCGCCCAGCACCACCGTGCCCGACCCCGGCAGCAACCTGGATGCCTTCGAAAACGGACTCCCGTTTGCGGCCGCCACGACCCGCGTCTACTTCTCGCTGCAAGGCGGCGTCTCCGACCCGAATGAAATCGGCGTGGCGATCACGAACTCGGCCGCGGCCCAAGGGGCCAACGGCGGCGATGTTCTCGTCTTCAACCCCGCCAGCGGCGCTGTGGCGGTGTACGCCAGCGCGGACCAACTGGGTCTGGATCTACTCGGCATCGGCGTCGACGACCTGGACGCGTTGGTCGTCGTCGAAAACGGCATCCCCGGGTACCAGCCGCCGCTCGCGATGTACGACTGGGCTACGGGCGCCAGCGACCTGATCCTGTTCTCCGTGCGCCGCGGCAGCGCGGTGATCGGCTCCCCGGACAGCCTGCTGGGCCTGCCGATCCTGCCCGGCGACGTGCTCATTCCGCCGATCCTGCCCGGCGCCGTGACCCCGGGCGTGTTCGTGGCGGCCGAAGCCCTCGGCCTCGAAACCAACCGCAGCGCGGGCCAAAGCGACGAACTCGACTCGCTGGACCTCAAGGACGACAGCGAAGATCCGATCATCGACTGCAACCACAACGGCATCGAGGATTCCAAGGACATCGCCGACGGCACCTCGCCGGACAACGATGGCAGCGGAATACCGGATGAGTGCGAAGACCCCGGATACGGCTTCTGTGAGTGCACCAACGCAGCAACCGCGCCGTGCGGCAACTCCTCCTCGGCCGGACTGGGCTGCCTCAACGGCGCGGGACTCGGCGGCAAGCTCGAGGGCACCGGCACCAGCTCGGTGGCCACCGACAGCCTCGTGCTCACCGCCAGCCAGCTCCCGGTCAACAACTTCGGCCTGGTCTTCGTCGGGGACGGCATCGTGCCGCCGACCGCGGTCGGCAACGGCTTGCGCTGCGTCGGCGGCTCGGTGCTCTACCGCCTGCACGTGGGCTTCTCCGGCCCCACCGGCACCTTCAACTACGGCCCCGGCATCGTTGCGGACGCGAACACCTTCCCGAACTACATGACGATCTTCGCGGGGGACACGTGGTTCTTCCAAGCCTGGTACCGCGACCACGGCGGCCCCTGCGGCGCCGACAACAACATGACGAACGCCTGGGCGGTGACGTTCACCCCGTGACCCCGGCGGGACTCTCCCCGGCAAATGCATCGGCCCGAAGCCATCTGGCTCCGGGCCGATTCGTTTCTAGCTTCGAAACGGCCTACGCGAACCAGGATTCCGTTCGGCGGCAGACCTTGACCAACAGAATCATGACGGGGACTTCGATCAAGACGCCCACCACCGTCGCCAGCGCCGCCCCGGAGGACAATCCGAACAGCATGACGGCGGTGGCGATGGCCACTTCGAAGTGGTTGGAGGCCCCGATCATCGCGGCGGGCGCAGCGTCGGCGTAACGGAGCTTGAGCGCTTTCGCGGCCAGGTATCCGAGCGCGAAAATCAGCACGGTCTGCAGGAACAGCGGAATCGCGATCCAGAGGATCGTCAGTGGATTCGCCAGGATGGCCTCACCCTTGAAGCTGAAGAGCAGAATGAGGGTGAGGAGCAGGGCCCCGATGGTCACGGGGCTCAGGAACCGCAGGAACTTCTCCCGGAACCAGACTTCGCCTTTGGTGGCCAGGATCCAGCGCCGCGAGCCGTAACCGGCAACCAGGGGCAGCGCGACGTAGATCCCCACGGACAACAGGAGGGCTTGCCACGGCACCGGAAGTTTGCCCACGCCGAGTAGGAAGCCGCCGAGCACGCCGTAGAGCAACAGCATGGTCAGGGAGTTGATCGCCACCATGGCCAAGGTCAGCGCGTCATTGCCGCGCGCGAGGAATCCCCAAACCAGCACCATCGCCGTGCACGGCGCGATTCCAAGCAGGATGCAGCCGGCGAAGTAGCTGCGCCAAAGGGGAATCTCCAACATCTTGACGCCGTCTTGGAGCACCACCGTGCCCGCACCATGCACCGCGCCCACCGGCAGGTCGAGCCCGAACGGCATCTTGACCAGATCCATCGCTTGCTCGCCGATCAGCCCCTTTAGCAGCCCGCCCAGGAAGAGCAGCGCGATGCCGTACATGGTGAAGGGCTTGATCAGCCAATTGATCACCAGGGTCAGCACCACCGGTCGGCCGCTGCGACTCGCCTCCACCACCCGGCCGAAGTCGATCTTCAGCATGATGGGATACATCATGAAGAAGAGGCAGATCGCGATGGGAATCGAGACCACCGGTGCGCCACCCACTTGAATGCTCCATCCATCCAAAGTGCGGGCGAGCGACGGCGCGAGTTTGCCGAGCAGAATGCCCGCCGCAATGCACAGCGCCACCCAAAGCGTGAGGTACTTCTCGAACGGGTTCTCCATGTGCCGTTCTTCCACGGGGCATTGCTGCATGCTCATGATTCCATGTCCTCCGTTTCCTCCAATCCTTCGGGCAACCCTTGAACGAAGCGCGCGATCGCGTCGCGCACCTCGCGGTAACACTGCAGTTGATCTTCCTCGGAGGCTCCCCGGCCTGCCGCCTCCCGCGCCAACCGCGGCGGATCCTCAAAGCCCCGGTGCACCACGCGACAACGGCCGGGGAAGACCGGGCAGGCTTCGGCGGCGTGATCGCAAACCGTGACCACCACATCGAGCGGCACATCTTTGAGCTCGTCCACGTGTTTGGAACGATGCCCGGAGATGTCGATGCCCACCTCCGCCATCACGCGTACCGCATGGGGATTCAAGCCGTGCGTCGCCACCCCGGCCGAGTACGCCTCGATGCGGTCCCCTTTGAGGTGACGCGCCCAGCCCTCCGCCATCTGGCTGCGGCAGGCATTGCCGGTGCATAGGAAAAGAATGCGAAGAGGGGGTTGCATGGCTTACCGGGTCAGTTCAGATCACTTGGAGCTGCAGTAGGTTCCCGCCTTGCCCCCAGCGATGCGCTTGAGGGCTTTCGAGTCCCGACGAACCTGGGGGTCGCTGGCCAACTGCTCTTCGATCCAGGGCAGGAGCCCACTCAGCTCGGCGTTCTCCCGGTTCACACGGTAGTAGACCCAGCGCCCTTCCTTCCGACTCTCCACCAACCCGCAGGCCAGGAGCAATCCCATATGGCGCGACGTCGTGGAGCCCGCAACTTGGAGCAGATCGGTCAATTGACAGGCACAGAGCTCACCGCAGCGGAACAGCGCGCCGAGTAGGCGCAGCCGGTTCCCGTCGGAAAGCGCTGCAAAGAGGGGGGCCATGGCCTGCATGGCTGCATTGTTGCATACTTAGCGAACAATGCAAACGACAAGGCGCGCGGATCTGCCGTGTCGAGGTCACCCACAGGGAGGCTCGCCGCTGGGGACAGCGGGTCCATGGTTGCGCGGCACCCTCTCCCAATGCAAAGCCCTGGGAAGAACGACAACCGGGCGGCAAATCTGCGGCGATGGAGCCCCATTGCCTGCCAGGGAACCGGTTTTGCGGAACGCCGCCCCTACCCGTGGGTATTGGGTTGCTCGCGCTCCTCCACGGCTCCTTCGAGCCGTTCCAGAGCGGGCCAATCGCCGGTTTCCGCCGCCTGTACTAGGTCCCGCACACGGCAGCGGCGCGCAGGCCGGAATCGAAGGCCGAAGATCATCTCCCGCAGCGAAATGCACTCGCCCGGGAAACAGCCCTCAACGTCGATGCGCTCCGCAGGTACGCCGAATTCCCCCGCGAAGCCCAGGAAGAACTCATCCACATCGTCGCCCGCCATGCCGAGGTCGGCCCACAGGTCCATCTCGAGGGTGAAGGCGCCGCGGCCCTTGGGCAGGGGCCAATTCTCGAGGAGGAAGGCGAAGACCTTCTGGATGGTCGCTTGACGGGCCATGGGAGCGCGCCGGGGAGGTTCCGGGCCGGGTCGATTGTAGCCCGGAGCGCTCCCGCCCCGGGTTCCCGCAGGGCGTATCATGGCCCTCCCCTGTGCCCGGCATTTTTTCGGGATTCCGACAACGCCAGGCCGGGGGCTGCATCTCCCGGGTTGATGGAATCCCAATCGAATCGATACGCGCTGGACCGACTGCTTGGCGAAAGCGAGTGGATCGGGGCCCTGGCCGCCGGGCTCGTGGGTGATGCCCACGCGGCCGAGGATGTGGCCCAGGAGGTCCGGATCGCGGCGCTGCGGCGCGAACGCTCGGGGCAGGCGGCCAGCCGGCCTTGGCTCGCGGCGGTGACGCGCAATGCGGGGCGCATGTGGTTCCGGGCAGAAGGCAATCGACGGCATCGCGAACGGGTCCAGGCGCGGGAGGAATCCCAAGACCTGGCGCCCGAAGAACTGCTGGCGAACCTGGAAATGCAGGAGGCCCTGGCCCGCCTGGTGCGCGAATTGCCGCCGGAGCTGAGCGATGTGGTCCTGCTGCACTTCTTCGAGGGTCTCGGCCTGAGCGAGATCGCCGAACTGCGCCGGATCCCTGCAAGCACGGTGCGTGCGCGCAAGCGCCGGGCGCTTGAGGTGCTGAAAGAGCGATTGGATTCCCGCTTCCACGGGGATCGCCAGGCTTGGATGGCTGCGGTGTTGCCGCTTGTGCGTCAGGGATGGCGCAAGGCAGCGGTGCGCAGCCCTTGGTGGGCCCCATTGACCTCAACCTGGATCGCCATGAGCCTCACCTGGAAACTGTTGTCCGTCGCCCTACTGGCCACCTTGGCCGCCTTGCCGTTCCTGCGCGAGCCGTCGACCGAACTCGCAAATGATCGGCTTGCACTGCAACCCGAGAACGGGAGCCCAGCCGAACTGGTCGAAACGGCGGTCGTCACTCCCCCGCAGGAAACCACCGATCGGACGCCGGTTTCCGTGGGCACGACGCCGGCGGAGCCGACCTCTGCGCCCGCAGCCGCCCCGGGGATCACCACCGTTCACCTTCGGGTCGTCGATCCCGAAGGCCGCCCCGTCGCTGGCGCCCAGGTGCGCCTGGAGCCGGGAATCGAGATGCAACTCGCGCACGAGCACATCATGCGCGAGTTGGGAGCGGTCAAGGTCGCGGCGTTGCTCAGTGCCCTCACCCGCACGACCGATGGAGCGGGAATGGCGTATTGGCAGTCGGAGTTGCTGCAAAAGAGCGGAGTGGCCGAGTTCGTGGCCACCGCCGAGGATCAATCCCAGGGCCGGATCTCCGTGTTGCTCGAAGCCGGTGTGCCCAATGACTTGGGCGAACTCGTCATCGCGCCTGCCGGTTCGGTTTCGGGGTGGGTGCAGGGACCCCAGGGGCGCGCAGGCAAGTCCATCTTGGTGGGCCTGTGGCCGGTCCTTCGGGACGAAAGCGGAGAGGCCCTGCCCATTCCGGTTGGCAGCAAGAGCCTGGACGCCGAACTCACCACGCGCACCCAGAGCAACGGGACTTTCCATTTCGAAGGCGTGCCGGCCGGCGAGTATCGTGCGGTGGCCCAAGCGGCGTATGACGCCCAGCTGCAGGCCAGTGAGGCGTTTGCGGTTACCCTGGGGCAACACACGGAGAACGTCGAACTGTACTGCGACCTGCCGACCGAAGCCGACGCCGGCTTTGCCATCCAGGTGCTCGCGGCGGACGGCAAGCCGCTGCCCACCGCCTACGTCAAGGTTTCCGGGCCGAACTCATCGGCTTCGGGCACGGTGAACGAACAGGGTCAATACGGCAAGGCGGGCAGCAACATGGAGCGGTTTTCCAAGGGACGCCTCGAAGTCACCGACGGCTCTTTGCATCACAAGCCTTTGGTGTTGGATCCCATGCCCGAACGCATCGCGGGACTCCAGGTGCAGATGGAGCCGGCGGAGTACGTCGAGCGCACCTTGACCTTGGTGGGTACCGACGGATCCAGCGTGGAGAGCGCACGTTTGCGGATCGATTCTGCCCATGGCGCCTATTCCCGGGACCTGCACGGTGGCAAGGAGCGATTGACCTTGCCCGGTGGCGAGCTTGCTTTCTCGCTCAAGATCGACGCCCGTGGCTTCCAGCCTTGGACCCAGAAGGGCCTGCTACCGGATGCGCTGGCGGAGGATTGGACCATCGTGTTGGACCCAGTGCCGGGCCTCACCGGTCGCGTGCTGGCGAACGGGACTCCCATCGAAGGGGCCACGGTGGCGATCTACCACCACGCGGTCCAAGGCGAAGCGATCGTTTCGGGGGACCGCATCCAGCTGCGCAACACCAGCCCCTTCGATGAGGCTCGCACCGACGCAGACGGAGTGTTCCGGCTCTTCCCCAGCGCGGACCTGGACTACGTGTTGATCGCCGATCACAAGGATCACGGCGCGGCGCACTTCGAAGTCCTGGACTATCGATTCGCCGCCGGACGCAGCGGCCTGAAATTGGAACTGCTTGCCACGGGCACGATCGAGGGCACGGCCTTGGATCGCGATGGACAACCCATCCCCCGTGCCAAGGTGATGCTGCACCACCCCTTCCTGGAAGCGCGGCGCACCCGTGCGGACCGCGAGGGCCGGTATCGCTTCCGCCGGGTGCCCGCTGGGGATTGGTACCTGCAGGTCGTCGATGAGTTCGAAGACGGATTCTTCAGCATGACCGAGGAGCTGCCCGAAGGTTGGCAGTATCCGAGCAATTGCACGGTGTTGCCGGAGCAAACCACTCACTTCGACTGGGATGGACGTACGGTGAGAGAATCCCGAGTGGTCCTCGCGGTCAGTCCCCAGACCATGGGCCCGGTTCGCTGGAAACTGGAGCCCACCACCAGCGGCAGAGGTCGGGACCCCTTCCAATACCAGAAGTCGACTGAAGGCCCTTTGGCTCCCGGGGAAGAAGTGGTTTTGATCCTCAGTCCGGATGCGCAGTGGACCTTGACCACTGAAGTACCCGGAATCCCGGGACAACTGGCCCAAGATCTCGATCCTTCGAACCTTCCGGAGCGCATCCAACTGGGCTTCGATGCGGCCCGGATCCGCGTGCCCCTCCCCCAGGAACTACTGAGCGCAGCGCCCAGCTGCGACCTCGCCATGAAGGTGGTCTCGGGGAGCTGGACCTGGCGCTACCGCTGGTTTGCCTCCGAGCCGATGCCGGAGTCGATGGTTGTGCCTTCGGGGCCCCTGACCCTGACGCTTCGGCGCAACGATGGCAGCGAACCCCGGACTTGGACCGTGACCTGCCCCGCTGGCGAGTCAACCACCATCGAACTCTGAGGGGTTGGGGCCGGCCCCTGGCCCATTCACCCTGGCGGCTCAACCAAATGCGCCCCCCGGTCCCTAGGACCGGGGGGCGCACGCGAGCTTGGTGACTGCGGCAGGCCCTACTTGTACTCGCCCGTGCTCGGCTCAGCGGGTTCCGCTTCGCTGGCCGCTTCCACGACCTTCACACGGCGCATTTCGATGGTCATCTGCAGCTCTTCGCCCTCTTCGGTGACCTTGTAGAAGGTGCTGGTCGAGGTGTTCTCCGTGGCGTTCAGGACCATCTTGGCGTCAGCCATTTCGCCAGTCATCTGGTCCTTCATCTTGTAGACCATCACGATCGAATCGTTGGCCTGGTTGTACCGGCCCACCATGTTGGTCAGGGTGGTGGTAGCAGAGTCCACCCAAGTGCCCACGAACTTCCCCGCTTCGGCGTCGTAGCCGAAGGTCGAGGAGCCGGCAAACGGCTGGCCCATGAGATCAGAGGTGAACTCGGACACGGTCCAGAGCTGACCGACCGGCTTCACCGTCTCGCGGCACTTCATGACCATCGGCTCCTGGCCTTCGGGCATGTTCATGGTGAGGGTGCCTTCCCACTGACCAGCGCCGCGCAGCACCAGACGGTGCTCCTTGGTCGGCTTGGCGCCTTCTTGGAAGGGGTTCACTGCGATCGCGGCGATGGCGACTCCGGAAAGAACGGTTGCGGCGGTCACCGCCGCGAAGCGGGTGAGGAACATCTTGCTACTCCTGGGTGGTTTGGAAACTCGGGGATCCGGCCTGACGGACCGGACCCCCTGGTCCGGACGGCATGCGTAGCTCTCCTGGCACGCCACACCGTCTCGGGCAGTGGTCGATTTGCCCATCTTCCCTGCACCGTTGGCCCGCACTCGTAAATCCTTTGCATTTGTCGTTCCAGGAAAGGATCCGCCCTCCCCAGACCCACCAAAACTTCTCAAACCCGTTAGATTCGGACTTCCCCAAGCGCACTTCCATGACTCAAAACAACGCGGAGATCGACCGCTACATCGCCGGTTTCCCCGAGCCCGTCCGCGGGCGGCTCGAGGAACTGCGCGCCACGATCCACAAAGCCGCTCCCGGCGCCACCGAAGCGATCAAATACGGCATTCCCACCTTCGTCCTGCACGAGAACCTGGTGCACTTCGCCGGCTACCAGAAGCACATCGGCTTCTACCCCAGCCCCTCCGGCATCGAACACTTCGCCAAAGAACTCGCCGCCTACCCCGGCGCCAAAGGCTCCGTTCAATTCCCCCACGACGGCAAACTGCCCCTCACCCTCGTCAGCAAGATCGTGAAGTTCCGCAAAGCCGAAGCCGAAGCCAAAGCCGCAACGAAGCGTCCCAAGAAGTAGGACCGGCGGCGCCTATCGGGGTTTCAGCCAAACCAGCCAATCATTTCTAGAGGGATCGAACGCGTCCGCTTCGAACACCAGTTCCTGGGTCTCGTAGGCATCCCCTTCGACCTTCATGCGCCATTCCCCTGGTGGAAGCTCAAAGGTCATTTCGAGGGCGGCGATCAGGCCATCTTCTTGCGGAAACTCCTCGGAGATTCCCTGGCTTGAGGACGCGAATTGCTGGTTGACACTCCACCAGAACACCGGTTCCCCCGGGTCTCCGTCGGCCGACTCCTGCTGTGCCTCGGGTCTTTTCCTCCACGTGCCAAGAATCACCCCGGGAAACCCCTTTGCGACTAGGGTCACTTGAAACTCCTCGCGGGGCGTACAGATCCAGCGCCCCTCTTTCAGCAGTCGATTCAGAAAGGCATCCGTCGATTCGCCCCCAATCGTGGGGCCGATTGCAATCACGCTATCCGCCGCACCTACGCCCGGGGGTGGTGCCTCCTGCAAGAAACAGATCCGCCCAGGCACCCTCTTAGCCCCGCCCCGGTTCATGAATACGTCCACCGGCTGATCGGGGGGTTGCGTCAGATCGATGCGTAGGTGCCCCACGTAGTCTTGGCACTCAAAGTTCAAGTCAACTTGCCCAGCAGGAATACCCCGCAACCATCCGGTATCGGAGAGGAGCGTCGCACGGGAGCTTGTCGACCATCGGCGCTTACGGAACATAACCATCACGCCATCGGACATTCTTCCTTCGACATCGACAACAGAAGGGGCCTGGCCATTCGGGAAGTGCACACGCACCTGAAGCGAACGCAAGGGGCGCAAAGCCACCTTCAAAGGTTCCTCGCCCGCTGGATGGTCGACCTCTGCGCAATCCACTCTCTCATAGCCTTCGGCGCTCACTGAGAAGTGGAACCGGCCCGGTTGAATCCCCTCGAAACGCAGGGGATCGGAGCCCGGCACAGGGGGAACCCCGAATCCATCATCTCCTTGACAGCGTTGCAACGTGAATCCGCGAATGGGCTCCCCCGAGAGGGCATCGACCACAACCGGCTGAACCTGCACTCCGAGCAGAGTCTGCTTGTCCCAGACGATCTCCAAGTCTGGGCCGCCCGACTGGGCGAATGCCTCAATGAACTGGGTTGAGCTCCCTGGGGCAAATGCACGCACTTGGAATCGGGCTGGGTAGAGACTGGAGAAAGAGAAACATCCATCCTTGTTGCTGACGGCGCAATCCATGTTGGCCGTTCGCTCCAAGGTATGCGGGCTGGCACCCACATAGTTCCTTTCAACGAGGCGATCCCCTTCGACCTCTACCCGAATCCCGGAGACCGGCTTCCCGTCGCGATCCACAATACGGCCGCGCAATCGTTCCTCAGGCGCGAGTTTGATTCTCACCTCCCCTGATTCAGGCAGCGGCTGAACCGCTTGAAGTGCAAATCCCGGAGCCCAGGCCAGAATCCCCCTGTATCGAGTATCGCTGAACTCTTCGGGGTTTTCGGGCTTCAACCCTTCGAAGCAAAAGGCCCCATTGCGATCGGTCGTTTTGCGATCCGAGCACCCCGCTGCGGGCCGGGGCCACGTGAATAGCTGTGCCCCCTCGATGGGTTTCCCGGCCGAATCCACGACGACACCTGGGAGAGTCTGCCCACGCAGTAGCTGAACAACGGCTTTGGGTCCACGAATCGAATGCCAGTAGCGCTCCGTGAAGTATGGCGGCGATTCGCAAGACAAGGAGACTTCGCCCTCGGGTTGCAGCAAGAACTCAAAGCCCCCGTCTTCCCCTGAAACGGCCTTCTCTCCGACGCGCTGAATGTAGTTCACCTGCGGATCGTGGGTTTCGGGATAGTTTGAGGGAATGGTCGGGCTAGTTATCTCGAGTATGGCCCCTTTGTAGGGCATCCCATCGGGATCAATGACGTGGCCCCCGAGCTTGGCCGGTGGCACCAGTCGCAACTCATGCCCATCGCTATCCTTGCTCAAACCACCAATCAGCCCCCGACCACATACTTGGCCTGCCTTTTTGGGAACAACGAGGAAATGCCCCCCCAGGTGGTCCACGGAAAACTGCCCCAAGGCATTGCTGTGCAAGATTCGATCGGGCTCCTCTCCAAATCGGACCCCTGTCCAGATCAAGAGCTCGGCATCGGCCACAGGCCGATCCTCCTGATCTAGCACGATTCCACTCAAGGTCCATCCATCTGGAATGCGGACTTTGGTCAACTCTCCGCGTACGAACTCGCTAGCTCCGACTCGCACGCCGGGTGAGTATTCGGTCCCCATGGCGTCCAGAAAGAACGGCGCCCGGTCCGATTCCAACTCAAAGCGCGCCATACCCCCAACATCGGTGACCGCAGAATGGCTGAGCCAGTTACCCAAGACGGTTCTGGACTTCATTTCTAGTTGGATGCCCGCCAAGTCCGCACCGCTACTCTCACTGACCACGTGTACGGGCCAGAACACCACCTCGTCCGGCGCAGCGGCGACTTCCCTGAAGGACGCCGGACCGACCTCTGGTGTCGCCTCAGGTGCCGCCTCTTGCACCGCGGCACGCAGACCGGCATTCGCCGGGTGATCGCTGTCAGGCCCAGGATCCCGCAAGGCCCACAGGGCCGCCGACCCACCGAACACGACCACCAAGAGCGCCAAGCCCAGCCAGCCGCCCTTGCCCATCACCCCCGGCACCGAACCCGCGCCGGTCGCGCTCGCCCCGGCCTGCAAGACCGCCGCCCGCGCCTTGCCGTGCAGCGCAAACACCCCGGCCAGAACACCAAGCGTCCCTTTCAACTGCCCGCGCAGCTCCCCGAGCCCGCGCCAAAGCCGCTGCCGCGCGGTTCCCGGCGCGATGCCCAGCTCCACGGCCACCTGCGAAGGCTTGCGGCCATGAACCAGGCACTGCTCGACCACCTGCCGCAAGGATTCCGGCAACCCAGCCAGCGCCCCCTGGATTTGCCCGCGCAACTCGTGCGCCTCGAGCGATCGGGAAGGCTCCAACACCTCCACCTCCGGCAACCGATCCACCTCGGGCCGACGTCCCGATTCCCGCCGCGCCTGATGCGCATGATTGGCCAGAATGCCCACGAGCCAAGGCCCCACCGGCCGACGCCCATCCCACCTTGCCCGGGCATCAATCGCGGTCAGGAAGGTCTCTTGGACCAGGTCCTCGGGCGATTGGGGGTGCAAACGCCTTGCGACCCGCCCCAACGCGGGCGCCAGCCGGTCAAACAGGCGCCCCAAGGCAGCCAAGTCCCCCAGATCGCGGTACCGGCGGAACAGGTCTTCGTTGCTCGTTTTTGCCATGATGACCCCGATTCCCACGGGCGCTGGCAACGTTATAGAGAATCCCGGGGAAGTTTCGGGGCCGCGAGCGAATGAATGACCCTACGCACTTGCCAAGGCCCTATCTGGCGCAGGAGTCCCCCGCAGAACGGGCCCGAATCAGGAGAATAGAGTCATGATCGCCCTCCCCATTCTGCTCGCCCTTTGCATGAGCCCCACCCCGGACGTCGCGGTGCCCGGCTTCAAGAAGATCCGGCAGGAGGTCGCCATCGAAAACCCGGACGACTTCCCCGGCTGGACCGTGGTGGCCGCCACCTTCCTGGGCCCGAGCCACATCACCGTCGTGGAGCCCGATGTCCCGTTTTCCTACTCGAGCAAGTACGGCACCAGGGTCTTTGGAGTTCCCGACGGCACCCCCATTCCCGAGTGGAACCGTGGCGATCCCCGGGACGCGTTCGCCGATTTTCCCACCGGTTTCCCGCCGGTATCCCACGCTTCGATGGTCGCCGCGTATGCGCCCACCGACCGGGTGCTCACCACCGTTCGCATCACGCAGCTCGACGCCGACGGCATACAGATGGAAGAAGTCGGGGACCAGGCGTTCGACGATCAAGGAAGGCCCGTGACATGGCTGCGCCGATGGGCCCTGCCCATCGGCGCCATCGCCGGCGGCCTGGCTCTGCTTACCTGGCTAGTGCGCCGCCGCAAGCGGAGAGCCGCGGCGTGAGTGCGCTTGTCGCCCTGCTGCTGACGATCGGCATCGAACTCCCGATCGCGTGGGCGCTATCACGCAAACAAGTGCCCCGCGATTGGATGCCGGCGGTGGTATGCGTCAACCTGCTCACGCAGCCCACCGCATTTCTCCTGGTGCATCCGGTGGGATTCTGGCCCTTGGAATTGGCCGTCTTCGCGGTGGAAGCAGCGCTCTACTCCTGGATCCTCGACATCTCTTGGCACCGGGCAATATCCGTATCCTTGCTCGCCAATGGCGCCACGGCGGCCATTGGATGTGCCCTTTTCTAGCCCACCAGGAATTCTCAATGGCCTGAAAAAGGTGCCGTCGATCCTGTATTCTCCCTCCGCTGGTAAACTCCAGACACCGTTTGACCATTTCCCTACTTCATCATGATGAGCAAGAAAGCCCTATCCGCCCTGCTGCTTGCAGCTTCCACCTGATTGCCTGTCGCAGCCAGGATTCTGTTGATCCGCCCGCGCGGACCATGGTCCTGCGCGAGGTCTGCTCCAGTCCGGGTCCTGGAACCACCGCCATCGATTGGCAAGGAACCCAGCTGAACTTGGGCCCCGTCCACGAATTCGAAGCGAGCTTCTACAGCGCGGAAGACAACATGGGCCATCCCGCGCTTGGTTTCGTGGTGGCCGAAGCGCAGCGGTCGACCTTCAAGGAGTTCACAGCCGAACGTGAGGGCAAGCGGGTGGCATTGCTCTTGGACGGCAAGATCCTGACCGTGCCCGTCATCAACAGCGCCCTCCAGGGCGGCGGCGTCATCGAAGGGCCACCCGGTGGGTTCACCGAGGAAGAGGTGAAGCAACTGCTCAACGAAGCCCGGCAGTCGAACTGAAGTCGGAGCCAGTCGGTTCTGGTTCGAGGCATCGTGGTCAGCCGTCTGCCAGCGCGATATCCCTTCTTGCGAATGCAGGCCAGAAAAGCACGCGGCGGGCCCTGAAAGCAGGGCCCGCCGCGTGGATCCGAGCGGCCGGGGCCGCAACAGGCAGATCTCTACAGCATCTTCGCCGCGAGCTGCTGCACCGCCTTACCGTCGACCTGGCCCTTGTGCGAGGCCATGACCGCTTTGATGACCTTGCCCAGGTCCTGCTTGCCGGTGGCGCCGACTTCGGCGATGGCGTTGCGCACGATGGCTTCGGTTTCCTCGGCGGAGAGCTGCTTGGGCAGGTAGCCCTGGATCACCTCGATCTCGGCCAATTCTTTGGCGGCGAGTTCCGGGCGACCGGCAGCTTCGTACTGCTGGGCGCTGTCCGTGCGGGATTTGACGCCGTTCAGGAGCACCGAGGTGACGGTCTCGTCGTCGGCGCCATTGCGCTCGCCACCGGAGTCGATCAGGGTGCGTTTGATGGCGGCGATGACCATGCGCAGGGTGTCCCGGCGCTGGGCGTCCCCGGCCTTCATGGCCGTCTTCAGGTCTTCGTTGATTTGCTCGTACAAGCTCATGGCTTTCTCCTGGCTGGGGCTCCCGGGCTGGCCGGGAGCCCACCGTATTAGGCCTCGTCCCCTTCGGTTTCCACCTCGTCGTCGGCCGCGTCGTCCTCGAGCTCCTCTTCGGGCTCAAGCTCCGGCTCCGGGGGCGCGGTTTCAGCGGTTTCGACCGGCGGGGCGGCTTCGCCTAATTCATCGGCGCCGAAGCGCTCGAGGTCAGCGGCGGCCACGATTTCGACGGCCACCAGGCGATCGCCGCCCTTGAGGTTGACCAGACGCACGCCTTGGGTGTTGCGGCCCATCGCCGAAATGTCGCTGATGTGGCTGCGCACGATCATGCCGCTCTCGGTGATGTACATGACGTCGTCGCCCTCCTTGCAGAGTTTGACGTCGACCACGGGGCCGTTGCGACCTTCGGTGCGGATGTTGATGACGCCCAGACCGCCGCGGCCCTTGATCGGGTAGTCCTCGATCGGGGTGCGCTTGCCGTGGCCCTTCTCGCAGGCGGAGAGGATGAAGGAACCCTCTTCGGCCACGATCATGCCGACCGCCTCGTCGTCCTCACGCAGCTTGATGCCGCGCACGCCGCGCGAGGTGCGCCCCATGGCGCGGGCCGCCCCTTCGTCGAAGCGCGCCGCACGACCCTGCTTGGTGGCGATCACGATCGTATCGCCGGGCTTGGCCAGGCAGACACCGATCACTTCGTCGCCCTCTTCGAGGTTGATGGCGCGGATGCCGCCCTGCTTCGGCCGGCTGTAGGCCTCGAGCATGGTCTTCTTGACGATGCCCTTGCGGGTCGCGAAGACGATCGACATCTCGTCGTTGAACTCGGGCACACGCAAGATGGTCTGGATGACCTCGCCCTCGCGCAGGCGCAGCACGTTGTTGATCGCGCGGCCTTTCGAGGAACGCCCGGCTTCGGGCAGGTCGTAGGTCTTCTTCCAGAACACCTGCCCCATGTTCGAGAAGAACAGCAGGTAGTCGTGGGTGGAGGCGACAAACAGCGACTTGAGCACATCGCCCTCTTTGGCGTCGCTACCGCGCACACCACGGCCGCCGCGGGCCTGGGCGCGATAGGAATCGGCCGAAGTACGCTTGACGTAGCCGTCGCGCGAGAAGGTCACGACCATCAGGTCTTCCGAGATCAGATCGCCGATGTCGATCGAGTTGTCGGCTTCGATGTCGGAGATCTGGGTGCGGCGCTTGTCGCCGTACTTGGCCACCAGGTCGTCGAGGTCCTCGAGGATGATGGCGTTGACGCGTTCGGCGCGGGCCAGGATGTCCTCCAGGTCGGCGATGGTCGCGACCAATTTGCGGTGCTCTTCTTCGAGTTGCTCGCGCTCCAACCCGGTCAGGCTGCCGAGGCGCATGTCGACGATCGCCTGGGCTTGGCGGTCGGACAAGTGGAACTCCCGCGACAGGCCAGCTTTGGCTTCTTCGCGGTCCTTCGACGCCCGAATGATCGCGATGATGCGATCGATGTTCTCCTGGGCGATGAGCAGACCGTCGACGATGTGCTTGCGCTCTTCGGCCTTACGCAGCAAGAAGCGCGTCCGGCGGCGGATGACTTCCTGACGGTGATCGATGTACGCCTGCAGCAGTTGGCGCAGGGTCAGCGTGCGCGGCTGACGATCGGCGATCGCCAGGTTGATGATGCTGACCGTGGTCTGCAGCGGGGAGTACTTCCACAGCTGGTTGACCACCACATCCGGGTCTTCGCCCTTCTTGAGTTTGATGACGAGGCGGATGCCTTCGCGGTTGGACTCGTCGACGATGTCGGAGATGCCCGTGATGCGGCCTTCCTTGACCGCTTCGGCCACCTTCGGGATGACCGCCGCCTTGTTGTTGCCGCCCTTCTTGACCTGGTACGGCATCTCGGTGAAGACCAGGCTCGTGCGGCCCTTGTCTTCCTCGACGTGGTACTGCGCGCGCACCCGGATCAACCCGCGGCCGGTGGTGTAGGCCTGCACGATTCCGCTGCGGCCCATGATGATGCCGCCGGTCGGGAAGTCCGGCCCCGGAACGAGCCGGATCAGCTCGTTGTCGGTGATCTCAGAGTCCTTGAGCAGCGCGCGAATCGCGGAGCACACCTCGTTCAGGTTGTGCGGCGGCATCGACGTGGCCATACCGACCGCGATGCCTTCGGAACCATTGCAGAGCAGGTTCGGGAAACGGCCGGGCAGCACAGTGGGCTGCATGCGCGTCTCGTCGTAGTTCGGCTCGAGATCGACGGTCTCCTTATCGAGGTCCGCCAGCATCTCCATCGCCACGCCGGTCATGCGCGCCTCGGTGTAACGCATGGCCGCGGGCGGGTCGGCGTCGATCGAGCCGAAGTTGCCCTGGCCATCGACCAGGCAGTAACGCAGCGAGAAGTCCTGGGCCATACGCACCAGGGTCGGATACACCACCGACTCGCCGTGCGGGTGGTAGTTGCCCGAGGTATCGCCAGCCACCTTCGCGCACTTCCGGTACTTGGCCCGCGGCGACAGGTTCAGGTCGTTCATCGCCACCAGAATCCGTCGGTGGCTGGGCTTGAGGCCGTCGCGCACGTCCGGCAGGGCCCGCGAGTGGATCACGGACAGGGCGTACGTCAGATAGGACTCACGCATCTCACGCACGATGGCGCGCGGGACGATGCGATCGGTCTTGGTTTCGGGGTTGGTATCGGTCATGGGTACCGGAGGCCGGGGGCGCCTGCAGCCGGGACGGGGTTTCCCTGGGCGGGAAACACCTCAATCCGTGTTTTCGGTCTGCAGCGCGAGGAGAGCCAATTCACCGGGAGAGCAAAGGCCCTCCTCGGTCGCAAATCGCACGTCGGAGGTCACAGCGACCCGTTCGAAGTACTGGGAGTCCACCTGCAGCCCCTCGGTCGGAGAGTCCCACAGGAGGTAGGTTTCGGTTTCGCCCCACGCGGGCAGGCGCAGGTCGGCGAAAGGCACGAGTTTGTCGCTGGTGCAGAGCACGTGGATCGGCACCTGCTGGCGGCGCGCGCGATCCATCAAGAAGGCGGTGCCAAGCCCCGCGATCATTTCGCCCGCACCGACGGCTTCCGTACCCATCCACACGCGGTCAGCGCGCACCACTTCGCGCTGCAGGGCCACGTCGTAGACCAGGCGCATGGAAACGCCGGTGCGCTCGAGGCGCCGGGCCATTTCGCGGCCGCCGAGGTTCGGACCGCCTTCGCCGAGCACGAGGGTGGGTTCGAGGTCGGCTTCGACCAAAGCTTCGATCGCGCAGGCCACCGTTTCGGAGAAGCCCGGGATCAGGATCGTTTCGCCCCGTTGCACGAGGGGCAGCAGTTCGGCCGCACAAGCACGCGGATCGGGCAGGCGGATGCCGGGCGCCAGCGGCTCGCCGGTCCAGCGCATCGGTCCCTCAGGCCCGTGCGCGGGCAATTGATCGATGCCCCCAAGCCACAGCCCCATCTCCTCGATCAGCACCTCGCGCAGCGGACTCTTGTAGCTGCGCATGCGCCCGACCGCACGGTCGATCGTGTGCAACCACAACGCCACCGGGCCGCGCCAGCCGTGAACGGCCTGCAGCGGATCGAGTTCGGTGCTCAGCAGCGCGCCCAGGTTCGGGCTTTCGCCACCCGGGAGGGCCCCCAGCCAACGGCTCAGGATCGCGCTGGCATCACGCACGATCTCCTGGGCGGAGCTGACGCGATCTTCGAGCAGCGGCCGGCACAGCTCCGCCAACGGGCGGGAGAGCTGCATGTCGCCACCGGGGTCGCCGGGGCGCCAGTGGAAGGTGTGCCGGGTGGGGGTCATCGGGACGGAACGGAGCCCGGAAATCGGCAGGGAAGGACCCGCTGCCAGAAGGGGCGCAATGGGAGCTGGGATTATCCCGTCTGGCGGGGCGGGAATCCAGCCTGGAGGGGGAATTCAACCCGACCCAAACCCCTGTCAACACTACGGTTAGGCGCGTTTTTCGCGAGCTTCGACCCAGTCGATCACGGCCTTGGCCGCGGCGGTGGGATCCGCGGTGTCAAAGCGCACTTCGCAGGTCTGCGCGGTGGCCGTCTGGCTGTAGAGCGGGTCGTAGTACTGGTGCAGCAATTCGGCCACCAATTCGGGCTCGCGGCGGCTGTCGAACAGCCCTAACCAGTCCACGTCGCCCGGTAAGAAGCGCTGCAACGCCACCAATTGTCGGCGCAGGGGCTCGCGGTTCTGCGGACGGCCCAGATAGTCATCCATCAGCACCTTCACACGCACTTCCGTGTCGGCTTCGAGCCAGATGCCGACCCCGCCCGTCATCGCGCCCCACAAGCCCGAAGGCAGCACGACGTCGCCGACCTTGCGGCTCTCACCCTCCACCACCATCGGCCCGGGCGCACGACTTTGCAGCGCGTGATGCAGGCGCGAATCGAAGGTCTTCTGGGTGCAGGGCTCGAGCCCCACCATGCCGAGCAGCGAGCTCCGATGGCCCGCCAAACCCTCCAGATCGAGGGTCAAGCCCGGCCGCAAGCGCTCGATCTCGCGCAGGACGAGGGTCTTGCCCACCCCCGTATACCCGTGCAGCAGATACGGTCGCGGCCCATGCCACTGCGCCAGCCCGTCCAGCACGCCCTGCCGGTAGGCCTTGTATCCCCCCTGCAGGCCAACGGCACGTTCGAGCCCGAGGAGGCGCAAAAGCCCCACCACGCTGCGCGAACGCAGCCCCCCGCGCCAGCAGTGCAGCACTACCGCGTCGGCATCGGGCCTCTCGATCGGCTCAGGGCGCAGCAAGACCTCCATGTCCGCCATGCCGCCCGACGTCAATTGCCCGACGAACGCGCTGATATCGCCGTCGGGCGGTTGCCAACCCGCGGCCCGACCCACTTCGCGCACCAGCTCGTCCACCCGCCCTGCAGCAAACTCCTGGCCCTTCTCGAGCGCCGCGTCGCTGGACACCTGCTTGAACAGGTAGCCGACCACCGAGCGCTGCAGACCGCTGAACAGCGGCACATTCACCGCGCCGGGGATGTGGTCCTTGGCGAATTCCTCAGGGCTGCGCAGGTCCACGAGCACCATGCCGCGCCCCCCAGGCACCTGGTGGGCCGGGAGCATGGGAACGGGCTTGAAGTGGGCGCTCATGACCCCGCCGGTATACGGGATGGGCTGGCGATAGGCCAGAACGCAGGGGGCTGCGTTCTGCGCCGGCTCGCCATCTCCGCGCGATCAGGCCGCTTGGGCTCAGCGCCGCGGGGGGCGTTCGCCGTGGCGCGGCGCGGGCGAAAAGCCGGGGCGACGATCGGGCGGACCGGCACCCGGAGGACCACCTTCGCCACGTCGGCGGCTCCAGGGAGCGCCTCTACGCTCCCAACGCAGGCCGTTCTCGCGCAGATACGTCCGGATCTGCTCGTCGTCCATGGCGCGCAATCCTTCGACCTCAGCAGGCGTGAAGTGCTCGCTGCCTTGCATGGCTGCGATCAGGCGTTGCTTGCGGAGTTCCGCCTCGCGGGCCTGGCGCGGCTCACCTTGCAAGGCGCGCAGCTCCATGTGCTCTTCCGGGGAAAGGCGCAGGGCGTGCACCAGCACCTGCTCACGCGGCCCCAGTTCGGGGTGATGGGGCGGCGGGGGCAGCAGCGCGCGCATCGACGGATACTCGCGCAGCATGCCGCGCAGTTGCCGACCGAACTGCCAACCCTCGGACTCCATCAGTGCGGTCCACTTCTCCGCGGGCACGCCCTCGGGCAGGCCGTTGGTGGCGAAGTGTTGCGCCAAGGTCTGCTTCGCGTCGGCCAGGAAACGCTCGGGATCGTGGCCCGGGCCTTCGGGGCGCTTGTCGAGGGCGAGGCGGGCCTTGAGGCCACGGCTGCGCGCCTCTTCGAGGGCCATGCGGGCCAGCACGCGCACGCGTTCTTCCTGAGGCATCGCGTCGATCTCGGCGCGCATCGCGGGCTCCATGCGCTGATAGACCTCGGCCATCAGGCTGCGCAGCCGCTGGGCACGCTCCAAACGCGCCTCCCGGCTTTCCGGCTCGAGTTCATGCAGTTCGTGGAACCGCTCCTGCATGCGCTCGCGCCGCTCGCGGCCCATCGACTGCCAACGTTCCCAACGCTCGTGCGGGGCGCGTTCGCCACGGGGACCGGGCTCGGGGAGCGGTCCCTGGGCCAACGCCGGGGTCGCGGCCAACAGGGCCGTGCCCAGTACGAACAGGCCCAGTACGAACAGGCGCAGCAAAGCGTTCATTTCGCCTGCCCTCCCGTGCCCGCGTCGGTCTCCTCAAGGAACAATCCGAGTTGGTCGTAGGTATCGAGCAACTCCCATTCCTCGGCTTCGAGCTCGTCCACGAGGTCGAGCACCTCAAGGCTGTCGAGCACCGCGAGCAGATCCGCGTCGACGGGATCGTTGCCGGCGTCCGCCACCGTCTGGGAACCATCGGACTTCGGCCCGCTACCGGGCGGATTCTGGCCGGGCAGGTACCACAGGAGCGCCGCCAGGCCCGCCGCAACGAGGCTGGTGGGGATCCAATGACGGAGCAGCGGCGCCTGGCGCGGCGCGCGGCTCTTGGCCCGTTCGCTCGCGGGCAGCTCCACCGGCGCTCCATCGGCCAGGCACGCATCGAGGATGCGCTGCTGCATACCGGCGGGCGCCGGAATGTGATCGAGGTGTCCGAGCGGATCGGCCTGGGCCGCGATGCGGCCGGCAATGCGCGCGGCAAGCCCCACCGGCGCCACCGTGAACGGGTCGGCGCGGTCGAGCAGCGCTTCGAGGCGCAGGTTCGAATCGAGCCGCGCAACCAGGGCCGCACGCCGATCGTCGGTCAGCGTCGGACGCGGCAGCGAGGTCAACAGCTCTTCGAGGGCCTGCTCGCTTTCCAGCAATTGCCGGCACGTATCGCAGCCGAGCAGGTGCGAATGCCACCCGAGTTCAGCCGCAATCGGCAGGGTCCCGCGGCCATCGCCGCCGGGGCCTCCCGGTTGGCTGAGCAGGGCGCTCAGGCGGGTACGGAATTCAAAACAAGCGCGATTCATGACCATTCCTCCGAGAGGACGTGGGCCAGGGTTTGCCGCAGGGTTTCGCGGGCACGATGCACAAGGGATTTCACGGCCTTAGACGAGATGCCCAAGGCGTCGCCAATCTCCTGGTGGGAGAGTTCTTCGTAACGGGCGAGGATCAGCGCCATGCGCTGGTTTTCGGGCAGGGCGGCGATGGCCTCCTGGACCTGCCGCACCACGTCCTCGCGTTCGATCGATTGGCCGGGATCCGGTTGGCGCTCGTCGGCCAGCCGTTCGCGGTCGAGTTCCCCATCCTCCCCATGTCCTTCGAGGGAGATGCCCTGCCGATTGCGGCGGCGCTCCCCCTCGTTGACCGCCAGATTGAAGGCGATGCGGTACATCCAGGTCGAAAAACGTGCGCTGGGCTCGTACCGGTCCCGGGCGCGCCACATGCGCAGGAACAGCTCCTGGACCAGGTCTTCCGCCCCCTCATGCCGCCCCGTGAACCGCACGAACAGCGCGTAGGCCCGTTCGGAGTACAGGGCGATTAGCCGCTCGAACGCGGACCCATCCCCGGCCTGAAAGGCCAGCATGTGGTCCCGGCCGAGGTCGGCCTGGGTGTCGGGTTCGGGCTCCATGACCCCTTGAACCCCCTAGCGGGCCTCCAGTTCCGGGCCTCCGGCCGAAAATCCGGCCGCCTGCCCTGCCTCAAAGCGGGCCTGCAGGGTCTGCATGCGGTCCAGCAGCAGGGCGACCTCCTGGCCGAAGGGCGTCAGGTGGTATTCGACCCGCGGGGGAACCTCCGGGAAGGCCTGGCGTTCGGCCAGGCCCAGGCCGCAGATCTTGCGCAGACGCTCGTTCAGGACCTTGGTCGAGAGCCCCTCGGCGGTGCGCTCGAGGGCGCCGGGACGATTCACGCCGGCGCGCAATTGGTCGAGCACGTGCAAGGTCCACTTGCAGCCCAGACAACTTTCGAAGATCGCGTAGACCGATTGCGGCCTCGTGCTTCCATCACTTTCCATTTGGTGCCCCCCTGACCGAAAGGTGCCGGGTTGATGCGGTCTTTTTGGGTTCCAGGATGCGGGCGGACAAGCCGTCCGAACCCCCAAACCAAAGGAAATCCCATGCAATCTGCCCGATTCTATCACGCCGGCTGCCCGGTCTGTGTGCAAGCCGAAAACGAACTCGCCACCGCCCTCGACCCCAAGCGTTACTCCGTCGAAGTGGTACACCTCGGCGAGAAGAAGAGCCGCCTGGATGAGGCCGAGAAGGCCGGGGTGCGCTCCGTGCCCGCCCTCGTGATCGGCGACACCGTGCTGCACATCAACCACGGGGCCGACCTGGCGGACCTGCGCGGCTGATCGAGCCGGAAGCAGCCGCGGGGAGCACGGGCGCGAACGGCGCCGGTGCTCCCCGCATTCGTGGGTGCCGCGCGGGGCCCCTCAGGGCTTCGCGTACGCCTGGACCTCGGCTTCGTGCTCGGTGAGCACCGCTTCGAGGTTGCGCAGGTGGCTGGGTTTCAGATGGCCTTCGCGCAAGGCGTTCTGCATGGCGGTCAAAGCCTCCCCTGCAGCCTCATTTCCGCCATCGACGAGGAAACTCACCAGCAATCCAGCTTCGATCAGCCAGCGCTGCGAATCTTCGACTTTCGCGGGATCCGGTGCGCCTTTCAGGATCTCCGCGACGGGACGAAGCCCCCCGCGGCCTTCGAGGTTCTGCTTCGACCAGGTGCGCGCCCAGAAGGGGTCCCCCCCGTCGCCGGCGGCCTCCACCGCCTTGTCGAAGAAGTACCGCTCCGCGTAGACCGCAGCGCCGTACCGCAACCAGGCAGGCATGGCCTTCTCCTGCTCGTATTGTTGCCAATACTCCGAGGGCGAGAATCGGGGCCGGCCCGCGCTGCGCTGGGTCTTTTCGCTCGGATCGAGGCCTTCGACAAATGCCAACCCTGCAGCCAAACGCGCCGCGTGCACTGTATTGATCGCTGCAGCGTTACGAATCTGGTAGTTGTCAACGAGTTGCTTTCGCTGAATCCGCAGCACGTCGCCTTCGCTATAATGTGTCCACGAGCAGCCAGCAAGATCGGCATTTTCGCGAATGAAACACGAGACGCCATTTTGATACGTCCGTTGGTGAAATCAGAACGTACAGCCTGATCGCATATGTTACGCTCAGTTGTGTTATGGATCCACGCCGAAGACGCGGCGACAATCCAGGCGTATCCCGCAGCACCACGGTCATCGCACACGGTGGTCACGCGCAGGTCGAACTCGGATCCGGATATGCCAAGGATCATCCGAGGTAACCATCCGCCTGCTGCCGGTCTACCCATGCGCCGCTGACCCACCACCGGTCGGCGTCGACCTGGGGGGCATCCTCCGGAGCAACCCAATGGTAGTCCTGCAACAACCACCCCGACGCGAGCCGCTTCTGCGCCGCCAAGTCCAGCCATTGGCCGGTTTGCGCATCGCGCACCAGGCCCTTGCTCAGCTTCAGGCGGTCATCAGGATGCACCCAATGTCCTTCGTGGCGCACCCAGCCGCGCTGCTGGGCATTCTGTTCCTCTTGGGTCCAACGATACCGGTCGGCGGCCCACTGCGAAGGGAACCAAGTCCCGTCCACCAACACTTGGCCGAGCAATTCTCGCGCCCGGGTGTCGGCCGGATTCAAGCGCGCCAGTTTGCGCAGAAGGAGGAGCGCCTGCGAGTCGCGGCTTTGGCTGCGGCACCACTCATAGGCTTTCCAGAGTCCCTCGGGGTCGTCTCCGGCCACTTGGAACGTCTCTCTCCAGTACGGGTCGTCGGGGTCGACTTGGGGGACGACGCCGGGTTCTTTGGGCAGGCAATCCACCACCAACTCGGCGGTGTAGACGCATCCGGCATCGCTGATGCCCCGCGCCCAGCGACGCAGGGTGCCGTCCAGCGATCGCTCCACTTCGAACTCCGTGGCGCGTCCGTTGGCGATCACGGTGACCTTCCGGTTGAGGTCCAGCAGGTCGTCGTTGACGTAGATCGTGACCTCGGCGACCCCTTCAGTCGTTACGGACACGCGGTTCTCCCTGCGGTCGATTTGGGCCGTTCCGTGGGCGCCGTTGGCGATCGGCGCGATGCGGAACCAATACCCCCGCGGGGGCAGCGGATCCTCCGAGGGTTTGGTGGCCACGGCCACCTGATTGGGAAGGCACACGCGGGTCTTCGATTGCATCCAGTCCCAGATGCGTTTGCCGTCCACCTCGGCCTCCCACGTGCTCGCTTCGGGGCCCTTCTGACTCAAGGCATCGTGGAAGACACGGGCACCGGCTCCACCGCCCGCCAACAGGACCGGCAGCGAGGTGAAGTGCCGCGGCGTGACGTCCTTCAGGTTGCCCGAGAGACCCACGACGCCGGCGAAGTGCTGCGGATAGGCGTCCGCCGCGGCAAACGCGGCTTCCATTCCGGCGCCCGTGCCAACCAGGTAGATGCGATCTGGGTCGATGCGGAATCGCTGTCGGACGGCCCGCAAGCAAGTCAGAACCCGACTGATGCCACCGGGGACTCCTGCGACCGAGATCGAGTTCCAGGCGGCCGCGTCTTCGGGCATCTCGGGGCTCACCAAGATCGCGGATTGACGCAGGTTGGCAGGTATCCAATTGCTGCGCAATTGCCCGCTGGTCCGTTCGCCGGGCTCGGGCAGAGTCAGGATGAGCGGATACCCGGGACCATCATCGCGATACTCGCGCGGTACGAGGTACGAGTAGCTGAGACCTTCGCGACCGAATTGGGGGGCTTCGATGTGCCCCTTCTCGACTTTGCCCACCTTGATCTTCTCGGAAGGCGCGGGCGGGATCCGTTGGATGCAGCGTTGCCAGAGTTTCGGCTCCTGGAGAGACAGATTGAGCCCCGCAGTGACTCTCGATCGGAACTCTTCGATGGCACCTTCGATCTCGCCGCCCAAATCGACGGCACGCTCGAACCCGGCGAGGGCCTCCGTGAAGGCGATCTCGTCGACGACGGGTTGCTGCAGGGGCCTCGGGCCGGGGCTTTCTATGCGCAGCTGCGGCAAGACCGAAGCGGCAAATGCGAGCAGGATCAGGGGGACGAACATAGGGATCTCGTGGGATTGCGAGGAACGACTCGGGGCAGGAGCGGGCCCCAGCCTCGCCGAGATCCGGCCGCCGCCCAGGCGCGCACTAGGACCGTAGCCGGGCCACCTGCTGCCGTCACTGCGTTGGCTTTGTTCCTTCGGACGGGACGGTTACCCGGACATGGCCGAGCCTCCTCCAACGCCGCCGGGGCGCAAGGCTCAAGCAGGCCGGGTCATGTGTGCGCCGAGCATGAATCGCACTTGGTCGGCGATCGGTTCGGGCCAGGGGCGCATGCGGGCTTCGAGGGCGGTCCAATCGCCGGCGAACAGGGCCCGGGTGGCCTCCTCGAATCCGGGCAGATCCCCGCCCTGATCCCAAAGGAAGCGATGGGCCGCTTCGATCGCTGCGCGGCGTGCACCGGCGGGTTGGTCCTCTTTCCGGGCCCGATCCACCAGACGGCGCAGGGCAGCCGACGCCCCACCGGGCTGGGCGGCGAGCCAATCCCAGTGGCGGGGAAGCAGGGAGACTTCCCGGCCCACCACACCGAGCTTCGGGCGGCCGGGCCCCTTGCCCTTGGGCTTGCCGAGCACCGGGTGGTGCTCCAGCCGGGCATAGGCCTCGTCGGGAGTGCCGCTCAGATCCAGGTCCAACCGGACCCCGGACTGGTTGTCGTAGACGGCCAATCGGGCCATCGGGGCCATGGACATGGCGGTCCGGAGGCTATTGAGCAGGGGTTCAATGGCCCCCCGGGACAGCAATTCGTGCCCCAGGAACAGGGAATAGGTCGGTTCTGTGGTCTGCATGGCTTTCTCCTTCGGATATTACCCGGAAGAATCAAAGCCGCAAATGCAATTTATCCGGATGATTCAAAGTGGGCGCCGGCGGGCCCAAGGCCAGAGGATGCGCCTGGCCCGGCCGACGACGCGGCTCCGGTCGACCGGCCCGAGGGACCGGCTGTCCTCGCTGACGGGGGAGTTGTCCCCGAGGAAGAAGTACTCGTCGTTGGAGAGCTGCAGGCGTTTGCGCACCCCGTGCTGGCCCAGTTGGGTGTAGGTCACATCCCGATCGATGCGCACGTTCCGGAAGCGCAGCATTGCTCCGGTGCCTCCGAACAGCACCCTCTCCCCGATGCTTCCCAGGGGGCTAGGGGTATTGGCCAGGTATTCATGACTGAGCACCAGTTGCCCCTGGACCCGGAACTCGATGCGGTTGTCGCAGTTCTGCAGGACCATCGGGATCCACTGCTTCAGGGGCAGGGCGCAGGCCGCGGTCTCCAGCTTGCCGCGGAAAGAAGGGGGGCGGTACAGGCAGACAAGACCGTGCTCCGCGTGATCGAGCCCCACCCAGATCTGGAAGCTGTCGGCCCATTCGGTCAATTCGAGCCGCAATACTCCTGTGGGCTGCTCGATCCAGACATCCAGCGAGAGCCGCACATCCCCGACCTCTTCCTGTCCGCGCAGGATGCGCCCATCGGGAGTCAATCGGCCGCTGTGCACCCCATCGCGGTACCGCATCATGCCTTGACTGTGGCCAAGCTGGACCGCGGTCGCATCGACCTGCCAGAAGCCGTCCCCCTTGGACCAGGGATCGACACCCTGGCCGCCGTGCAGGAAGTACTCATCGAGCTTCAGCAGCGAATCATCGAAGATCGGCACCCAGAGCCCGGAGCGCTCCGGGCGATGGCGATCGACCCACAGGTCGCCGGCATCGTCGATCAGGACTTCTTCATTCGGCAAGCCCGCCAGGCGCTTGACCACCGCTTCGCCGGCCGTGTTCCGGAAGACCGCCAGATCGTTGCGCTTCAGGTCGCTGGTCCCGTACGAAACCCAGACGCGGTCGCCCGGCAGCAGGGTCGGCTCCATCGACGAAGAAACCACGCGATAGAGGTCCCCCACCCAGAATCGCACGGCGAGGCCGCCGCCACCAAGGGCGAGCAGGCACCACAACCAGAGGTGTGCGCGGCGTTTCCGGGGCTGGGATTGCATGGCGGGTCCAAAGGCCTTGGAGCCTGGAATCACGGAGGCAGGTGCGCCTACCGCCTCGGTTCCTTTCACCGGCCTTGGCCCGGAGACCGATGGCGTCCCGGTGCGGCGAAGGGATGGGGGAGGAACTCGACGGATGACGATGCGGTGCCCCGTCGACCGTCAGGGCAACAACAGGGTCTTGGCGATCATGATGTAGATCAACGAGCCCGTGACGTCGGAAACGCTGATCAGGAACGGACCGGCAACGATGGCCGGGTCGGCGCCGATCCGGCGGCAGCCCGCCGGAACGACACAGCCCAGGAACGCTGCCCAGGTCACGGCCAGGGCCGTCGCCCCACCGACCGAAAGGCCGAAGGCCGCGATGGGATGGCCGATTTCGATCCAGGACGCCGCCACCGAGACCGCGATACCGCAGAGCAATCCTACGAAGATGCCCACGGCCAATTCGCCCCCGAGCACGCGCATTTCCCGCTCTTTCTTGATTTCACCCGTGGCATAACCGCGGATCAGGATCGTGGAGGATTGCACTCCGACGTTGCCGGCGAGGCCGATGATCAGCGGCAGGTAGCGCAGGATATCGCTGAACGAGGTCCCCGTTGTCGGGCCGGCGGCGGCGTGTCCGCCGGTGAAGAAGGCCAGCAACTTGGCACTGGTCATTCCACCGGCCACGGTCAGAACCATCAGCGGCATACGCTGACGAACGCGTGTCCAGATCGGCAAGCGCGTCTGTTGGCCGGTACTGGTACCGACGATACGCGCCAGGTCCTCTTCAGCCTCTTCGCCGCGGATCTCGGACGCATCCTCGGCGGAGATGACCCCCACCAGCGCGCCGCCCTCATCCACCACGGCGAGGGATTGCAGACCGTACCGTTCGATCAGGCGCGCCGCCTCCTCTTGATCCGCCTCGACGGGGATCACGAAGGGCTCGACCATCACGTCCTGCACGGTCTCGTGGATGTTGTGCGTGAGGATGTCGCGGTCGGAGATGTAACCGATCGGACGGTTGTTCTCGTCAACGACGAAGGTGCCGAGCTCGCCTTCGGCATCGTCGCCGAGCTTTTTGATCTCCTTGACGACGTCCCCGATGCGCAGGTCCGGGGAAACCGTGACGACTTCGGTCGCCATCACACCGCCGGCGGTATCCGAATCGTGGGCCAGCAGTGCACGCAGCTCCTCGGCGGTTTCCGCATCGAGACTGGCAAGCACGTCCTCGGTGACCCGATCGTCGGCCTCCTCGAGCAAGTCGGCGGCTTCGTCCGTCGCCATTTCCGCCACGACCTCGCGCAGATCGGGCGTCGACATGCGGCCGACCAGGTGGCCGGTCAGCTCGGTGTCCGCGTATTCCAGGATCGCGGCCTGATGCTCGGCATCCAGCAGCGAGAACACCCGCCAGGCATCATCTTCGTCGGAGTCCCGCAACCACGCGGCCGCGTCGCCGGGGTGTGCATCGCCGAGCAACTGGGACGCCTGCTCCTGCGAAACACGCAACAGATCGCGGAACTTGTCGCGAGCGAGATCTTCGTTGGAGGACGCCATCGGGAATCAGGGCTGAGAGGAAACGGTCAGCGGAACGCCCACCACGTGCTGGTGGAGGTGGCGCACGGCGGCAGCCACGTGTTCGCGCGGCAGGAGGAAAGCGATGCCGTGGCTGCGGGTTCCGCCTTGGATCTGGTGCACGGGGATGCCCAACTCCTCCAAGCCGCGCCAGCAGCGGCGGGCCAGTTCCGGATGCTCGCCGAGGTTCTCGCCCACCACGGCTGCGGAGCCGAGACTACGGTCCACTTCGGCAAAGGGCGGGAATTGCGCGAGCACTTCTTCGGTCAGCGGGCCGTCTTCGAACCACAACCGCACACTGTCGCCGCCTTGGTGCACCATGCGGGCCAGGAGTCGAGCGCTGCTCAGGCGCACCAGGGCCGCCGAGAGCTTCGATTGCATGCGCGCAGGCGATTCTCCCGCAAAGCGGACCCCCACAAGCCGCGCGCGGCTGGTCACGGCGACGGCCCCAGCGCGGGGGATGGATTCGCACAGCTCGCTGCCCGGAGCCGATTCGTCGACAAAACTGAGCACCCGTACGCGCGGGCCGTCGTGCAGGAAGGAATCCAGCGATGCGGGATGCAGGACCTGCGCGCCTTGGAACGCGAGTTCGCGCGCTTCGGCGACGCTGACCCGCGCGAGCGGATGGGCCTCGGGCACAATCCGGGGGTCGGCGCTGAGGATGCCCGGCACGTCCTTCCAGAAGATCAACTGTTCGGCCCCGACGGCTTCGGCGACGATCGCCGCGGTCCAGTCGGACCCGTCCCGGCCAAGGGTGGTGAGGTTGCCGAGGGGATCCTTGGCGAGGAAACCGGTGACGATCGGCACTCCGGGTACGCCGGCAAGCGCCGGCCCGATGCGTTGCTCCGCCCCTTGGGCCAGTCGCGACCCCCCGGGCTCACCATCGGTCTCGAAACCCAGATCGAACGCATCGACGGGCGTGGCCGGGACTCCGGCCTGGCTCAGGGCTTGGGCCACGACCCGGGCACTCGCCCGTTCGCCGAAGGACAGTACGCGGTCCCGGATCTCGGGGATCAGGCGCTGCTCGGCGGCGATGATCCGAAGCAGGCCCTGCATCTCGGCCCAGAGCCGGTCCAGGACCTCCGAAGGAAGCCCCAACTGCCGGCAGATGGTGCGGTGGCGCAGGCGCAGGGCCTGGCCGTCGGGGTCCCCGGCCAGGGCGCGATCACAGGCTTCGAGCAACTGGTCGGTGACCCCAAAGAAGGCGCTGACCACCACGATCGGGCGGTTACCCCCATGGGAGAGCACCCTCTCGCACGAGCGCAGAATGGCGGCGCCATCGCGCAGGGCTGCCCCCCCAAACTTCAGTACCCGCACGCCTTCCATGGCCCCCAAGATAGCTTGCGGCGAGGGCCCGCAAGAGGCCCCAGGGCGCGGATTTGCGCACTCTTAGCCGCCAGCATCCCGACCCGGGGCACTTGGCCTCTCAATTTTCGGGCGCCTGGGGAGGAATCGGGGAAAGAACCCAAGTCGGAGCAGCAAGGGTGCCGAAAACGGAACCGTTCGTCCTCACTCCCCAGTCAATCCATCCAATGCAGACTCTCCCCAGGAAACGCAACCAACACGGCTTCTCCCTGATCGAACTCGTCATCGCCATGGCCATCCTGGCCATTCTGGTCGGTGTCGTGAGCATGCGGTCGGGCAACCTGCTTGAGCGCAGCAAGATCACCAAGATCACCCAAGCCGTGGACTCGATCAAAACCGCTGCGGTGCTCTACCACACCGACACCGGCGCCTACTGCTATCACACCACCGGTACGAGCCGCCAACTGCTGAGCTCGACCGTCGCTGGCTGGGACGGCCCCTACGTCGATGACGGCGACCTGGGCAAGAACAACCCCTACGGCCTGCTTTACATCGACAACACCCATGACGGCTTCGGCCGCGTGACGGGCTGGGACCTCGATGGCGACGGCACCGAAGAGACCACCGGCAACTGCAACGTCATCCTGCTGACCGGCATCACCCAGAACATGGCCCAGAAGCTGGACCAGCACTTCGACAGCGGCATGACCGGCGCTGGCGCAGCTACCTGGGACAAGGTCGGCCGCTTCCAGTGGGTCTCGTCGAACAACTCGGGCGTGATCTTCCTGTTCCAGTAAGCCCGAACCGTCTGGGAAGAGAGCGCCGGCGCCCACTCAGGGGCGCCGGCGTTTTTTTTGTACCCTCACGGGCGCCGCAAGGCGCGTTTCGGGCCCGATGGCCTCACTCAAACTGCACGTCGACCGCCGTGGTGAAGTTCGACGTGGTCCAGGCTGGATCGCGGTGCCAGGCTTGGAAGGTGCGGGAGTCCCCCACCAACACCGGTGCCGGCCCCACAGCCGAGGGCAGCGCCTGTAGGTCGACGGGCAGCACAAACCGCCCCCCTGCATCGCTGGTCAGGATCTGCCCAGGCCCATTGAAGCGCCCCAGTAGACCCCCCAGGCAGAATGGCCCGACCGCTCCCGGCGGAACGACGCCACTCGCGGGGAATCGCCCCACCAAGAAGTAGCCGAAGACGCCGGCGGGCAGATCGTCCGCCACGAGGTGGGTGTTCGCCTGGCCCACGTGCACCGAGCCCGAGACACTCAATTGCCCCACGAGACCGGAAGAGTTGGGGGTGGAGGCGCAAGAGCTACCCACCGCGGTGCCGAACTCCAGATCGTGCCGATGGCGCAGGACAAAACCGGTGTTCGCGGTCAGTTTGCGCGTGCCGATCACGTCGACATCGCCATCTTGATCCAAATCTCCGATCCCCATGCCAATCGACGCTTGATCCAGGTTGCCGTTGCGCAGATCCACCCGCGGGCCGAGGGACCCGTTGCCCAGGTTTTCAAACACCGCAATGCGCACCAGAGTGTCGAAGGAATTCGTGTTGCTCGGACGCATGCAGACCACCAGGTCCGCATCTCCATCCCCGTCCACGTCCGCCCCCTGGGCCTCATAGTAGAACGCGCTCCCCGGAGCGGGGTGTGCCGGGATTAGCACCTGGACAGGGCCGAAACTCGCGCTTCCCAGGTTCTCACTCCAACCGACGGAACCGCCGAACACGAGCATCAGATCCAGGTCTCCGTCGCCATCCAAGTCCGCTGGCACCGGCCCTTGGCAAACCGGCACACTTCCCGTGGAGGTGAACACCAGGTTGCCCGGGGTGGAGTCATTGCGCTTCCAAGGGATCGTGCCCATCTGCGGGCCCGGCAGGATCAGATCCAGGTCTCCATCCCCATCCAGATCGCCGACCGCGATCTGCCCATGGGTGTTCACATACGCGATCAGAACCGGACTCTGGAAGCCAGAACCGTTGTTTGCATACACCAGGACCATCTCCCCGGCGCTTTGGCTGGATGCTCCGACCACCATGTCGAGGTCGCCGTCTCCGTCGAAGTCGGCAAACCGCGCGCCATCGAGCAAATAGGCATTGAAGGGCGGCGCGGGGATCGGGTGTGAAGCCCAACCATTGCCCGTTCCATCGTTCTGAAGCCACACGGCGGTCGGTGTGCTGCCCGCCCAAGCCGTCACGATGTCCGGGTCGCCATCGCCATCCACATCGCAAGCGGCGGTCAGGATGGCGTTGTTGACCGAAGCAAGGATGTGGCCAATGAAGGGCAAGCCCCCTTGCGAGTTTTCAAACCAACTGATCAGGGTCGTTTGAAAACCACCGATGAGCACGTCCCCATCGCCATCCCCGTCGAAGTCCGCCACTTCGAGCTCGATCATGGACCCCATCGACATGGCCGGACTGAGCAATCCTTCGTTCCAGACATCTTGTCCAAACGAGCTGGTGACGAGCACGGCGGACAGCAGGGGCAGGCAGAGCGATCTGATTTTCATGGGAGCCTCCGGTGGCAGAGAGAGTGGCCGGAACCTCCCGGTTCCAGCCCCTTCACTTTGCCAATCCACCTCGAATCGCGAGGTTACAGACCTGAATTCCGCGCATTCGGCAAATCCGCCGTGCGCGGTAGCTTGCCCGCCCCCATCACTGGAAATCGATGGCCAGCCCGTCCGTGAAGTTCGAGGTGCTGGTCGGGTTCAGGTCCCGGTACCACGCCTGGAAGTTCCACGTCTGGCCCGCGAGGATCGCCGTGGGAGCGCTCGGCGTCGGGGTCTGGGTGAGATCAAGTGTCAATGATCCCGAGCCCGTGCCGCCGGTGAAGAAGATCTGCGGGATCTGGTTGTAGCGGCCGATGCTGGACACGAGGCACAAGTTGCCCTGGCTGCCGCCGGGGTTCGCGATCACCCCTTGGGTGGGCCCGACCAGGAAGATGCCGAACTGGTTCAGCGGCAATTGCGACGCGATCAATTGCACGTTGTTGTCGCTGGCCACATCCGAACCTTGTGCGCTCAGCGAACCCGGCAGGCCGGTCGAGTTCGGCACGCCCGAGCAGTAGACGGTTCCGAGGCCCGACCCGGCACCCCCGAGTTGGCCATCCAGACCGATCGCTTGCATGCGGATATCACCCGCATCCACCGCCGCGTCCGTCCACGCCAGCACGCCGAATCCGCCGGCCGTCATGGCCGTCGAGAGGCGCATCTTCTGGCTCGGCGTCGAAGCGACGTCGACCGTCGGCACATCGATCGCCCCCGACGCATCCACGTGCGCAGCGAACAATTGATCGGTACCGAACGCCGGCGCGCTCTCCCAAACGACGAGCGCACCACCGGACCCGCCACCGGGCAGGACGCGCGCCATCGACTGGTCCGAGGTGCCCAGGGGCACCAGCACGGTTCCCGCCGCGCCCCACACCAGGGAGCCGCTCGTGTCGATGCGCTGGGCGGAGACGCCGCGCATCGACTGGGTGCCGTTGAGCTCGGTCCAAGCGGCGTAGATGTTGCCATCGAGGGGCGAAACCCAGGCATCGGGGTCCACCCGCAATTGGCCCGCAACGGTGGCCACGGCCACGCCGTTGTGCGCAAACAGCTCGGTTCCGCTGGCGTCCATGCGCTGCACGAAACACTGCAGGCTCGGGCTGGAGGAGTACCAGGCGAAAACCGCGCCCCCGGCACCATCCGTGCGGAAGTCGGGGTAGTTGCCGAATTGCAGCGACCCACCGTCGAACACCGGCAGGGGGCCCGCGCCCCAAAGCAGGCTCCCGGTCGAGCTGATCTTGTTCGCCTTGAGGTGCTTGGGGCTGGTGAAGTTTCCGGTTTGGTGCACCAGCGAGAAGATCGCGTCGTTGCCCGTCGCGTGCAGGCCCGCCACGGTGTACGTGCCGGCCGGCGGGGTGAGGGAAACCGCACTGCCCCACTGGGGCACACCGGCGGCATCGAGTTTCTGGAAGGAGGCTACGCCGTTGTCCATCCAGCCGACGATCGATCCGCCATCGGCGGTGCCGGTGATCTTCGGGTTCGCCACAAACGCCGCACCGCTGGTCAGCGCGACTCCGTTCACGCCCCACGGCTGGGCGCCGGTCGGGGTGACCAATGCCGCGGTCACTTCGATGCCGCCGGCGCGGTCATCGCGGAACACCACCAGCGCGTTTCCCGCTGCGTCCACCGACAGGCCATAGTCCTGGGTCGAGCTGAACGAACGATCCGCCACAAGCACGCCGTTGTGCGGCAGCAATTCGTTGCCGGCGGCGTCGAGCTTCTGCACGCGAACGTCCCAGCCGCTGGCGATGCCGTCGAACCAGGAGACCCAGACACCGCCGTCCGGGGTGGCCGCGAGCTTGGCGAGGTTCTGGTCGGAAGCGGCATCCGCGACGGCCAGCGGGGCCGCGGGGTCCGTGGACCATTGGGCGGAGGCGAGGGAGCACAAAAGGCCGGAGGCCACAGCGCAGGACAAGGTGTGTTTCATAGGGACGGGGATCGGAGTGCTGGCCCGTGCATTGTGCCCACCCTGGGCCTGGGCGCCATGGCCGTCCTCCGAGCCCAGCAGCGCCGGGCACGCGGGGCCCGCTCCGTCTCGAATCGTGACGCCGGTAGGCCCGGCAAAGTCCGGCCAGGGGCAGGAACCAGGGCTGCCAACGGGCTAGGATAGACGACTTCCCCCCATGCGGGAGTGAAAGCCATGACCGACACGCGCCCTGAAGACCTGATCTACGACTGGAACGACGACCCCGAACTGACTTTCGAGGTCGAGCTGGACGACGAAACCCTGCGTGACGGTCTGCAGAGTCCCTCGGCCCGGGATCCGAAACTCGACGAGAAGATCGAACTCATCCACCTGATGGAAGCCATCGGCATCCACACGGCGGACGTGGGCCTGCCGGGGGCCAGCGCCAAGGCGCGCGAGCACATCACGGCCCTCTGCAAGGAGATGGTCGGCATGCGCATCACCCCCAACGTGGCGTGCCGCACGGTCATCAGCGACATCGAACCCGCCGCCGAAGTCGCCCAGGCGGTGGGCGCGCCGGTCGAGGTCTGCGCCTTCATCGGCTCGAGCGCGATCCGCCAGTACGCGGAGAACTGGGAGCTCGACCGCATGGTCACGCTCAGCCGCGACGCCGTCGCCTTCGCCGCCAAGCAGAACCTGCCGGTGATGTTCGTCACCGAAGACACCACCCGCGCCAACCCCGAAACCCTGCGCAAGCTCTACGGCGCCGCGATCGAAGCCGGCGCGAACCGCATCTGCGTTTGCGACACCTGCGGCCACGTGACCCCGTCCGGCGTGCGCCGCCTCGTGGGCTTCGTGAAGGGTCTGGTCGATGAGTGGGGCGCGCACCACGTCGGCATCGACTGGCACGGCCACCGCGACCGCGGCCTCGGCCTCGCGAATGCCCTGGCCGCCATCGAAGCCGGCGCCACCCGCGTGCACGGATCCGCCATGGGCATCGGCGAACGCACCGGCAACGTCGAGATGGACCTGCTGCTCGTCAACCTAAAGCTGATGGGCTGGTTCAAGGGCGACCTGACCAAGCTGAAGGAATACACGCTCAAGTCCGCCGAATACCTGGACCTGCCCTTCCCGAGCAACTACCCGGTCTTCGGCAAAGACGCCTTTGAAACCTCCACCGGCGTGCACGCCGCCGCGGTGATCAAAGCCTTCAAGAAAGGCGACACTTGGCTCGCCGACCTGGTCTATTCCGGCGTTCCCGCTGCAACCTTCGGCATGGAACAGCAGATCGCCGTCGGCCCGATGTCCGGCAAATCGAACGTGATCTGGGTGCTCGAACACAACGGTATCGAAGCCACCCCCGAACGCATCGATCGCGTACTCGACGCCGCCAAGACCTCGCCGCGTCAGCTTTCGACCCAAGAAGTGCTCGCGGCCGCAGGCGCCTGATCCACGAAGCAGCAGCCCGGCCTATCGCGCCGCACACCTCCAGCGCCCGAGTCAGACTCGGGCGCTTTTCTTTTGTCGCAACCAAACGCAAACGCGCGTTCCAACAAGCAACACTTGTTGGTCCTTCAGTCAAATTAGAACTATCGGTGACAATCGATTGAGTGGTCTGTAGCTCCGTCGAATATGCGCAACGAAATCCGTTTCCTGTTGGCGGGATCCAACGAATGCCATTCCAATCAAACGCGGCCGTCCATTCCGGACGTCCGATCTCAACCCTCTGAACGTGAAGTCGAATCCCCAAGCACGGCTTCCAACCCAATGATCCAACTGATCCTGCCTTTGACCCTGCAAGCCGCGGCGCTGAGCCCCGAGCTGCACCCCCCCGTCCTACTCTTCGCCAACGATCAAGCGATCGACGTCGTCACCGGGCACGCCGCCCCGCACTTCATCGACTTCGATGGCGACGGCCTCCGTGATCTGCTCGTCGGCGAATTCGGCGATGGTGACTTCCCCGTCGAACGCCTGCCCGAATCCGAACGCAGCCACCCGGACTTCGCCCAAGGCCGCCTGCGCATCTACCGCAACGTGGGCAGCAACACCGCGCCCGAGTTCAAGGACTTCGAGTATTTGCGCGCCGGCAAGGAATTCGCCTCGATTCCAACCACGTGATGCATCACGTTCTGTCCACAGTTTGTGGACTACGACGCCGATGGGGACATGGACATCCTCTCCGGATCCTACACCGGGCAGGTCTACCTCTTCGAATGCACCGGCGGACGCGAGTTCAAGCAAGGCGTGTTCCTGCACAACTCCGATGGCGGAGCACTGACCACCAAGAACTCGGTCACGCCCGAACTGCATGATTGGGACCTCGATGGCGATCTCGATCTCTGGATCGGGACCCGTACCAGCGGTGTATTCGTATACGAGAACATCGGCACCCGCCGGAATCCGGTCTGGCGCAAGGAAGGCTACGCCTTGCACGACTCCAAAGGCGGCAAGCTGGAAGGTTCCAACGCGCACCGCGCCGACTGGGACGGGGATGGTCGCTTGGACCTGATCCTCGGCAGCGAGCGCGGCGAGATCCGCTGGAGCCGCAACCTGGGCCTGGACGAGCAACACAAGGTCATCTTTGCACCGATGGAGGTCCTTGTGCCCGCGTCGAAGTCCAACCCGCCCAAGGAAGGCGAGCTGCCGACGGAAATCGGATCGCGAACGAAGGTGTTCGTGACCGATTGGAATGGCGATGGATTGCCGGACCTTCTAGCCGGCGATGTCAGCTCCTCCATCAAGATGCTCCCGCCCCTGACCGAAGCGCAGGAACAGGAAAAAGCGGCGCTGATGCCCGAGTACGAGCGCTTGCGTTCGGAGTACTACGCGGCGTTGGCCGAGCAGAACAAGGCGTGGTCGGATACGGGCAAGATTCCCGAACCAGCCCGTCAGCGAGTCGAGGAGACGAGTGCCGCATTCATGCCTGTGGCCAAGCGCATGCATAAGTTTGACCGGGAGAAATACGTCACCCACGGGTATCCCTGGCTGCTCCTGCGCAAGGCCCCCGAGGTTTCCGACCCCGCACAATCGCCTCAGATCGTGTCCGAACAATCTGGGCCCGTGCACGTCGCATTGGAAACCGCCGTCGATCCCCGCGATCCCCGCATGCGGTCGATCACCCTCCGAATGGAAATCGCGGACGGCTGGCACGTCTACGCCCAGGTCCCCGAGGGCTGCGAGTACCCCGCCACCATGCCGGGCCTGACCCTGCCGGACGGTGCAAAGCAGGTTTCGACCTGGCAAACCCTTGGTACGGAGATCCTGCCCGCTGAGCCGGGCAAACCAAGCCTGTACGAATCTGAAGTGAGCTTCACCTGCAAGATTCAACTCGCCGATCCCGAGGCCGCCGGCGAAGCATCGGTACACTTCCAGGTCTGCGACGCGACGGTTTGCATGCCCCCGAAGACGGTCTCTCTGCCCTGGGGAATGACCGCGGATTCGGAATAAACTCCAAGCATCGAGTCCATGCGCCCGCCCCGGCATATCGCCTGGGCGGGCGCACTGCGTTTGAGAACAGCGTCGAACTCGCCAGGCAACCTCTCCCCTGCCATTCAACGCCGTGGGTGCGCTGCACGCGAGCCCGAGTCCATATCCGGTGGGCAAGGCGGGAGCTTCTCCACCTGGACCTTCTTTGTCCGGTTCATCGCTGCAGTCCGAATGCGATTGCGCAGGCAGGAAACTGGGCAACGGGTCCTGGAATCAGAAAATCGCCCGGAGCTCAGGCGGGCAGAATTCCGCTCCGACCGCCCATGGCACGCAATCGGCGGACGTATCCGGCATACTGAGACCTCATTCGCCTCAGGCATTCTGTACGGTCGTCAGGCGCGATCAAATCAGGGTTGACCGCCAATCGGATGCAGTCATCTGGTTCACAGAATCGGACATCGAGGCCGGCCTTTCGCCACCCTTGGGCGATGGAATCCGCCCAACCCAGCAGCCCCGCAGAAAAGCCGGCCTCCAGGTTCCGGACCCACTCCGTCTTGCCAAGCCTCCGCGCCGTGCCTTGGGCGGCATTGCGCAAGGCATACAGGTAGACGGTTTGTCCACGCAAATAGAACGCCATCTCGAGGTGCCCCGTGCCGAAGTGGCTGCGCAAGAGCAGGTACCGATAGGCCCAGGACGGTATCGGCGAGACCCTGCGCCGGGCGCAGAGCAATCCATCCCGCTGCCCCGAAGCTCGCGTGTGGCACCTGGAGTGAAGGCTCAAGACCCATCCCGCTCGCCTGGACTCCCCAAGCACGGCAGCGGGCAGCAATGCCGCGGCAAGCGCGGGATCCACCCTGAAGTGCCGTAGGCGATTGATGCCAGCCCTTGCACCCGTTGCGACCAACACGCGATACACCGCCCGTCGCAGCGCACCCATCCGGGAGCGAAAGCGAGGCCGAACATCCGCGAATCGCATGGATCGGGAGATTTCCACCCGGCCAGTCTATCCGGGCCCCTGGCAACTTGCAGGGATGCGGCCGCGTACCTCCCTCCTACCTCGGAAACCAGGCTTGCCCCGCCGCCCTCCATGGGCCAAGGTGTGCGGCCCCCTATCCCCGCCCCATGTCCGAACCCCGTCGACAGATCATCCTCGTGCACGGCCGATCGACCAAGCCGTCGGCGCACGAGAAGCGGCGGCTCGTGCGCATTGCGTTGCGCAACGGGGTGCGGCGGACGAGCGAAGAGGCGTTTGGGCTGCTGCGCGATGGGCAGGTTTCGGTGACCCTCGCCTACTACGGCGACATTTCGAACCGGGTCATTGCGCGTAAGGGCAGCGACTTCCTGACGGCGCACGACCCCGAGCACGACTGGGCGCCCTGCGAGCCCGATGGATACTACGACGCGGCCATGGCGCGTTCGATGTCCCGGCCGACGCGGGCGTTTACGGCGGAGGACTACGGCCTGTTGCTCAAGCAGGAGCGCGATGCGCGCCTAGTGGACGAGGTCGCGGCAATCGCTAGCCGATTGGCCGGCGTTTTGGGGCTCAACGAAGTCCTCGTACGGCACTCCTCACCCGATTCGCTCGCATACTTCACCGAACCCGAAATCGGCGAAGCCATCCGCGAGCGGGTTGCGACGCCCATTCTCGATGCCCTGCGCGCGGGCCGGCAGATATGCCTGATCTGCCACAGCATGGGCTGCGTGGTGGCCTACGACGTGCTTTGGCGCATTTCCCGAATGCCCGAGTACCAGCTCGCCGCGGATCCCCCGCCCGCACTCGTGGACCTTTGGTTGACCCTGGGCAATCCCCTCGGCGAACCCGGTGTGCGCGCAAACCTGCTGGACGCGAAAGAACTACCCGACGACCGCTTTCCGCGCCGCATCTTGCACAACTGGATCAACCTCTCCGCCGAGGACGATTACATCGCGCACGACAAGACGGTCGCCGACGACTACCGCGAGATGCTCGAACTCGGCTACTTGCACCGATTGGTGGACCGGCCGCCGATCTACAACTTCTGGGTGCAGGGCAAACGCTCCAACCCCCACAAGCTGTACGGCTACCTCGACCATCCCGCCGTCGGTGGGGAGATCGCCCGTTGGATCCTGGGCCAGAAACCCACCGATCCCGATCCGGAACTGATGGATTGAGCCTCCCGGCCCGGCGCGGGTCACTGGTGGAAGGATTTTCCGGGCCGCAGCGGGTGGGCCTGCTTTTGGGGTCCAGCGAAAGCCGATAGGAACGGCGGTAATCCACCGACGTACGCCATGTTCCTGCCCCTACTGCTCACCGTCTGCGCCCAATCGCCTTCCTTGCCCCCCGCCGTGGAGCACTTCCTCGACGGGGCCCTGCACAAGAACGCCGCGATCCTCGACTCGGTCAAGGCCCCGGACTGCCAGGAGGCCGAACTCGCCACCCTGCTCGAGCTGTTGATGCAGATGCCCTTCAAGACCGAGGTCGTGGAACCGGGCCTGTTCAACCACGGCCGCGGCCTCGCCTGCGTGCGGGTGCAATCGCATCTGGACCCCGAGGGCGCGCAATTCTGGTTTTGGCTCGCGGGCGAAGGCGAAGGCAGCCGCCTGCTCAGCGTGGCCGGCGACGGCGACTACAGCCGCGATTGGCTCTACCAAACGCCCAAAGACGGCCAAGACGCGGATCCGGCGGCGGCAGCCAAGCGTTTGCTCGCAGCCATGTCCAGCGGAGACCAGCGCACCGCGCAAGCCTGCTCCTCGTACCTCGCCTGGCGCAAGGACGGCGGCGACCTCCAGGCCCTCTTCGAAACGGCCCACACCACCGGACTCGGTTTCGTCGTCGAAGTGCCCAAGGTGAGCGGCGACCGCGCCGCCGTGACCTTCGGCTTCGAGATCAGCGGCAAGCGCCAGGGCGAAGCGACCCTGTACCTGGAGAAACGCGGTGCAGGCTGGCTCGCAACGGGCTACGGCAACGACACGAGCCACACCCAAGCCTTCCTCCGGGGCGAAATCGCCGCCACCGTCTGGCCCCGCAGCGCCTTCGACACCTACCGCCTGTTCGTCGAAGCCCTCGAAAAGAACCAACCCGTGCGCATGGCTGCCCTCGCCGACCCCACCTGGTGGAGCACCGACAGCACCGAATGGCTCGCCCCCCTGCGCAAACGCGACAAACCCAAGCCCCAACCCAAATCCGTGCGCGTCGAAGGCCTGCGCGCCATCGCCGAGGTGCAGTGGAACAAGTCCACTCCCCCTCGCTGGTGCCATTTCCGCCTGACCGCAGAAGGTTGGCGTCTCGTCGGGCACAGCACCGATGCCAAGGCGGCGGAGAGCTGGCTTGTGAACGAAGCGGAAGCCGGGGAAACCGGGACCGCCACGCCCGCCATCCGCTGAGCCGAGACGGCAAAGGAATGTCGGCCCTCCGCGAAGCGCGGGGCCGGTAGCTAGCTACGGTTTTGAATCCACCGCGCCCGGTGGCCGGTCACGTCCTTCGATTGCTCTTCCGGGCGATCCCGGCACGAGCCCAACTCACTTGCCAAATCCAGCGGGGGTGGGTGCCGTCCAGAGTTTCCAGATGCCGAACAGGCCCGAGGCAGCGAGGGCGCCGAGGATGATCTTGGCGCCGAGTTGGTAGTTCGCGATTGGGGCCGGGGGGGTCTCCCACCAGAAGACGCCGAGGGTGGCGATGATGACGAGGGCGAGGATGAGCAGGGTGATGAGGCTGCGGATGATGTTCATGGGGCTCTGGGGTCAGAAGGTGGTGCGAACACCGAGGTAGAGGAAGTCCGTGTCTTCGTCGGGGCCGGTGCTGGCGAGGCCGTCGCCGGCCCAGAAGCGGCTGAGGCCGCCGTAGATCTGGGTGTGGCGATCGACCTTGTGGGTTGCGCTCAGGTCGAGTTCGGTGCCGACGTCGGAGTTGTCGAAGCCGGTGCGGGAGACGGCGCCGCCGGCGTTGTAGAGGGCGTCGCTGGTCTCCATGAGGCGGAACGAGTGCACACCGAAGCCCGCGGTGGTCTTCTCGTCCAAGGACCACTGCCCGCCGAGACTCGTGTCGATGATGTTCTGGCGTCCAACAGCATCGATGAAGCCGAAGTAGGCATGGCCGAGGGGGAAGAGCTGGTGGAAAGTGCCCACGTCGCCGCCGCTGGCGTCGTCGCCGCTGGCGGCATCCAGGCCGAACCAGAGGCGCGGGGATCCGGACCAGCCTTCGGGCTTCCAGCCGACCTGGCTCGCGAAGGACCAGGCGTCCACGTCCTGGTTCCCGACTTCCCCTTTTTGAATGGCCGCTTCGACTTCGTAATCGAACACGCCGTGCGTGGCGAAGACCCGCGTGCCCAGGGTCAGGCGTTGCTCGTTTCCGGTCGTTCCGTTGATGGTGACGTCAGGGCGTTCGTTGCCCAGGGCAAAGAGATCGAGGCCTGGATGGCCTTCGGTCGGTTTGCGCTGGGCGTAGAGGCCCCAGAGCGTCTGCTCGTCGTCCGGCGTATTGAAGTCGGTCTTATCGACAGGAACGAAAACGGTCGCAAGCCCGGTGATCGTCCAGGGGCCCGCGCTCCACTCCGCCGTGATGCCCTCCCAGGTCCGCAGGGTGTTGCCCCACGGAAGCGGGCTGACGAGGCGTTGGGCGCCGAACAGCAACATCTGTCGACCGGGGCGCAGCCGGAGTTGCCCCCCATCCAAGTCGAAGCGCAGATCGACAAACGCCTGCTGGAGATCGATGGTGTCCATGTCGAGGGTCCGTCGACCGCCGGGCAGATCGCGATCGGTGGCCTGCGCGGTTTTGCCTTCGACGAAAAGCCGGAAAGCCTCGCCCACGTGCAGATCGGCATGGGCCAAGAGGCGCGAAACGACGAAGGAATCATCGTTCGGACTCGCGAAGCCGAAGTTGCTCCAGGATTCGAAACGCGCCTCCGCACGGCCGCCCAGGCTCAACCAGGTGCGGCCGTCTTCGGACAACTCCATGTGTTTGTAAGGGTCGACCGGATCCTCGACGGGATCCGTCACGAAGAAGCGTGACCAATCCTCGTTCTGGCGCAGGAATGAATAGGCGGGGCGCTTCGGCGCAGAGGTTTCGCCAGGGGCAGCGCTCTGGGCAAAAGCGGAACCGACGAGCAGGCAGGCGACGGGGAACCGGGATTTCATGGGCGGGGAAGGCCAGATGCTTTGACATCGTGGCCCGGGGCATCGGACTCCGGCGCCGATCGGGAATCCGATGCAGACGCGCGCGAGGCCAGGAACATCCGCAGCCAGATGGCGGCTGCGGCGAAGAAGGGGATGGCGTACCAGAGCAGGTAGAGGCGACCGAGGCCGGGGGGCGTGACTTCGATCGGGAGTTCGATCTGGCCCAAGACCTGCTCGCCGCGCTCGACCAAGAATGTCACTTTCCAATCGCCCCGGTGTTCGAAAGGCAGCGTTCCGATCTGCTGGTAGGGCGCCCGAGCCTCGGGATCTTGGCTGATTCCTCGGACTTCGATGTCCCCCGGAATGCTGCTGCCATCCGCGGAAACAACACCTTGGAAACGCGCCACCGCCTGCACACGAACCCCGTCCGCAGGCGGCTCGACGTAGTAGTAGAACGTGCCTTCCCCCACGTCCGGATCGGCCCAGATCGACAGGGTGAGCGACCCGATGGCCTCATCGACGCAGATCGGATACGGGGGGCCGTCGTGGGCGCTCGCGGCCGGCGCGAGGGCGGTGAGCGCGGCAAAGCAAAGTGCGAGGGCGCGGAATCTCAAAGGAACGTCCCCCTCATCTCCATGGGCTGCGCGAGCAACCAGAGCGCAGTGGCGGCGAGGGCCACGTGCAATCCGGCCCACGGCAGGAACGCCTTGCGCGCCGATTGCCCGAAGTCCCGTTCGGACAGGCTCCAGGCCAGGGCCAGCGATCCGACTACCCCCAACGCAACGAATCCGATCTCGATGGGCCAAACCCAGGCTTCGTGCAGGCCGCCGAGGCCCCACGCCGGGCGACCGAGTCCACCGATCCCATGGCGCGCGGCCGCAGCTTGGGTTACCGGCACGAACGTCCACAGGCCCGTGAGGAAGTGGAAGCAGTAGTGCGCGAGCCAAACGCCGAACCCGAGCGGAGCCAGGGTAAAGGCGAAGCGGCGTGCGTGGGCCAAAAGTCCTGTGCCTGTGCTGCGGGCGACCCACCAGGCGGTTCCGCCGATGCTGATCAGGGGCAGAAGGCCGAGGCAGGCGACAAACAGGACGCCAAGGATGACGAAATCGCTCTGGGTACCGAGGAACGCGGCGATCGAACGCTGCAGGGCGTAGACGGGGCCCACCATGCCGAAGGCGTTGAGCAGGGCTCCAAACGCGAAGACGACGGTGAGAACAGCCAGGTCGCTGCGCTTCGAGAGCCGGCCGATGCCGGAGCGCACCGGGTCGACCTGCAATTCCGCCGCGGGAACGCGCAACGCGATGGCGACATTGTCTTCCGGGCACGCATGCACGCAATCGAGGCAGAAAGTGCAATCGAGGTTGCCGACCTTGGAAGGCAGGAAGAGGCCCAGCTCGCAGCCGCGTTGAACGACTTGGGGCGGGGATTCGAGCTTCGCCGGAGCACTTGCGACCCGTCCCTTGATGCAGTCCTTGGTGGAACACCCGTCACAAACCGCCCGATCGCGGGCGCGGACCTCGAAGGGAGAGAAGGTCGACGCCACGAAGTTGAACTGCCCTACCGGGCACACCCACTTGCAAAAGGGGGCCCCACGGAACACGGCATCGACGAGCAATGCGACCCCGAAGTACAGCAGGATCGCCCAGGCGGTGGCGGCGGGGCTCGCCCACAAGTCCAGCCACTCGTACACGAACAGCACCCCCACGAACAAGCCGAGCCCGATCCACTTCCTCCGGAGCAGGCGCGGCCAATCGCGCGAAGGTGTGCGGATCTTGCGCGCCAACTCGCGCGGCAGCATCAGCGGGCAGCCCATGCAGAAGACGTTGCCGAGCACGAGCAGCGCCAAGACCAGCGCCCCGCGCCAGTGCACCCACACAGCCAGGGTAGCCAGGTTCTTTGGAGCCAGTTGCGGCCCCGCCAACCCCTCGAACACAAGCACAGCCGCAATCAGCGCCATGGCGCTCTGGAGGACCAACCGAGCGCGCTTCCAGCGCAGGAAGCGGCCCAGCAATGGCAGCCGGAGCCAATCAAATGCCAGGTTGGAGCCTGCGGCTTGCGGACGGACTGCAGGCATGGCGGGGTTACTTGCCGGTGTTCTGCGCCACTTCGGCGGCGCGTGCCTGCGCACGGACCCCGGGAACGTCGGTGACGATCTCGAAGGCCTGGCCTGCTTCTGACTTGCCCCGCACGAAGATCAGCCAATCGCCGCCCATCGTGAACTCGAGTTGGGCGACAAAAACACCCTCGCCGCGCGGCTCCGCGCTGGCGAATTCCGGCACCATGCCCGCGTGGTTCATGTTGCCCTCCAGCTCGATCTCCGAGCACTGGGCGGGCGTGCCATCGGCATTCAGTAGCGCCACCGTGCACTCGACCCAGCCGACGTGCGGCTGCGGGTCAAACGCCAACCGAGCGGTCAGCCCCTGCGTTTCGCCGCCCGTACCCGAGCAGGCCGCCCCAAGCAACGCAAAGAGCGCCGTAAGCAGTTTTTTGATGCAAGTGGACATCAGGCTTGTTTCCGTACCGGAGGTTTCCAGGCGCAGTTGCATCCCTTTCCGTGGGCTTCTTCGCCCGGGGGCGGAAACATGTGGAAGTACATGGCGAGCGCCATCGGGATGAACACGATCGTGTTGTAGAAGAGGTGCAGTTCGACGCGCGGGAACCAGAGCTGCAGCACGCTCATGGGAACCGGGCGGCCGAAGAGGTTGGCGCCGTAGATCGCTTGGCCCTGCAGCAACACGTGTTCGATGTGGTGCCAGAACTGGATCCAGAAGGCGACGTTCCACCACAGGCGCGAGCGGCCGACAAAGCCGGTGCGGAGGAACCAGAAGGCGATCAGCATCACGAGCGCGTAGCCGTAGTGCAGGGCTTCGCTCGTGACCAGCCACGGGAACCAGAGTCCCATGATCCCGCGCGACTCGCGCACCGGCCAACCGAGCGTGTAGATCTGGATCGTCTGGGCTAGGTGCTCGGCCCAGTGCGCGAGCACGATCAGGCCGAAAGCCCAGAGGGCCGGGCGGTGCCATTCGGCGTTCAGCTTCTCCAGGAGGGAGGGCTGGGGAACGCTTGCGATCGCCCCGGCCGGGGGTGCGGAGAAGCTGGGGTTGGGGATGTCCGTCATGGGGGGAGAGGGTCCTGGGCCGCGGGGAATCCGGAGGGGCTGGATCGGCTAACTATAGCCGACGCCTATAGCGGGTGCCGCCACAAGCTATTCTTGGGCCAGAAAATCTCAATCCAGGACCAGCCCTCCCCGCCCCTCCCGGGCCGCGGCTGTGCGGAGATCCCCTGCGAATGGGGTAGGATCTCCCGCCTGGCGCGCCTGCACGCCGCTCGCCCCTCCATGAGAGACCTTTCTTCCATTGAACTGCGCCACCTCCGGACCTTCGTCACGGTGGCGGATACCGAGAACTTCACTCGGGCAGCCGAACGCCTGGGCATCACCCAGCCGAGCGTTTCCAGCCAGATCAAGGAGTTGGAGCACGCCTTGGGCGCCCAGCTCTTCAGCCGCAACGGGCCGCGGGTGGGCCTGACCCCGGCCGGCCGCGCGTTCCGCGACCGCGCATCGCTGACCCTCGCCAAGTTCAACGACGCCTGCCAGGCCGTTCAGGACACCGAAGACCTGGTCGCCGGGCACCTATCCCTCGGCGTGATCCCGCCCCTGAACGTGCCTTGGATGCCCAAGGTCCTGGGCCGGCTCTATCGCGAGCACACCGGGATTGCGGTCACCCTGATCGAGAAGTCGGCGGACAAACTCGAAGGCATCGTCGAAAACGGGCGCTGCGACCTCGGTGTGGGCATCCTTTCGCACGCCTCGCCGAACTTGAAGTACGAGGTTTTGCGCCAGGACGAGCTGGTGCTGCTCTCCGCGCCCGACGGCCCGTTCGCGCGCCGCCGCAGCGTCACCGCGGAGGAAGTCGGCAAGGAGCATCTGGTCGTGCTGCCCGAGACCTACGTCCTCCGGCAGCTCACCTCCGAGGCCTTCCGGGCGGCGCGGGTCATTCCCCGGGTGGCGCTCGAGATCGACACGATCGACGCGCTGCTCGGCATCGTGAGATCCAGCGGGCTTTCGACGCTGGTGCCCAGCGTCGTCCTGGAGGGACGCGAGGGGCTCGACCTGCGCCCGATCAAACTCAACGGTTGGGGGACGAGCCTGGATCTGGGCATCGTCTGGCCGAGTGAGGGGGAGATCAGCCAGCCGGCCCGGACCTTTGCGGCGATCTTGCGCGAGACCGTGGCCTCTTCGAAGAAACCCAAACGGGCAAGCAAGAAGGGCTGAGCCCCCCGGGATCTGCTCTTGGGCCAGGGGGGCCCGGTGGGATGCGGCCGGGGTTGACGCGCGCCGCATACTCAACTGCTCCGGCGCATGCCATTCGGGCGTCGTCCACGGGCCCAGTCGCAGAAGGACGCATCGATTGCTCCCGGGATCTGGGTCGCGCTCGGTGCCGTGCGGATCCGGCGCGGACGCCAATTCGTACGTGATTGCCCCAACTCGCGCACCCATTCGACCTTTATTTAGGGGTGTTCCGCACTGAACGACACAGGGCTTGGCGAACCCGGCAGCGGGAGACCCGAAATCTTCGCACGATGCAGAATCGGGCCCTGTGTTCGGCAAACGGCAGCGAAGCACTCGAACTGGGTAAGCTTGTCAGGGACCCCGAGCCCGCCTAGGCTTCAGCCGCATGAGTTCCCCGGCCTCTCCGCCCCCCACTCCGGCCCGTTGGCGGCAAGTCGTCGTCCTGGCTCTGTTCGTGGGGTTGATCGCCTTCGTCTGGGACAAGGGCCGCAACAAGGCGAATCGCGGCCCCCAGCCCGCGGCAACGGCGCATCACGGCCTGCGTTTCGTCGAGGTTTCCAGCGATGTGGGCATCGACTTCGTCCACAAGCCGACGAGCATCGACCCCAAGGTGGACATGATTGCCGCGCAGATTACCGCCACCGGCGCCGGGGTAGCGGTCTGCGACTTCAACAACGATGGGAACATGGACCTCTACACGGTGAGCAGCGCCGAGGGGTCGAGGAACGGGCTCTACAAGAACCTGGGCAACGGGCGCTTCGAAGATGTGGCGGCCGCCGCGGGCCTTGCGGACCTCAATCACAATGGCGTGGGATGTTCGATGGGGTCGATTTGGGGGGATTTCGACAATGACAGCTTCCAGGACGTGTTTGTGTACAAGTGGGGCCAGGGGGAACTGTTCCGCAACCGGGGGGATGGGACCTTCGCGAATGTGACGCAGGGTTCGGGCCTTGAGCGCTGGATCAACTCGAACACGGCCAACTGGTTCGACTACAACCGCGATGGCATCCTCGACTTGTTCGTGGGCGGCTATTTCGGCGAAGAGCACAACCTCTGGGATCTGAAGTCGACCAAGATCATGCAGGAGAGCTTCGAATTCGCCCACAACGGCGGTCGGAACCACCTGTACGAGGGCAAGGGCGATGGCACCTTTGTCGACGTCAGCGAGCAAGTTGGGTTCGACACGACACGCTGGACCTACGCATCGTTGGCGGCCGATTTCAATGGCGACGGATGGCAGGATCTGTACATCGCCAATGACTATGGCTCGGAGGAGCTACTGCTCAACCAGGAAGGTGAGCGCTTCGAGTCGGCGCAGGGCATCGGCCTCGAAGGCGAATCCAAGAGCGGCATGTCGGTGGCCCTCGGAGACATCTGGAACGGGGAGCGGATGGCGGTGTACGTCACCAACATCTCCAAGGCGGGATACCTGTTCCAAGGCAACAACCTGCGCGTCAACTTCCTCGATCGATTGGGCAGTTTCTCGCAGGTAGCCGAGGGTGCGACGGCGGATTGTGGTTGGGCGTGGGGATCGCAGTTCGGCGACTTGAATAACGATGCCTGGCAGGATCTGGTGGTCGTCAACGGCTTCATCTCCGCCAGTCAGGATCGCGACTACTGGTACCAGATGTCCAAGATCGGCCTGGCCACCGGCGGCGTGGTGGCCGATGCAGCCCTTTGGCCCGATATCGGGGACCGTTCCCTGTCCGGTTACGAACGCACGCGGGTGCTGCTGAACCGGGGCAGAACAGGGGCCTACTTCCGCGAAGTGGGTGAGGCGGTGGGCATCACCGACCGGCTGGATGGCCGTTCGGTGGTCTTGAGCGATTTCTTCCACACCGGCAGGCTCGATGTGGTGGTGGCGAATCAGAACGGTCGTTTGCTCCTCTACCGCAACGATCTGGACGACGACGCCAATTGGATCGAGTTCCGGTTGAAGGGCCACGCCAGCGGCACCGATGCCTTTGGCACGGAAATCCGCATCACCCATGGCGAACGCAAGCAATTGCGCGTGCACACCGCAGCTTCGGGTTTTGCGGGCCAGAACGGCCCCATTCTGCACTTCGGCCTGGGCGACTTCGCCGGCCCCATCCAGGCCACGCTGCGCTGGACCTCGGGCAAGGAACTCGTGCTGCAGGACCTCGCGCCCAACCAACTGCACGTCATCGAAGAACCCCAATGAGCACGACGGCCCAACCCGATGTGAAGGCCGCCCCCGCCCGGTGGGTGCCCTCGCCGAAGACGGTCATCACCGCCTTCATCACCCTCATCCTGGTGGTGGGCGAGTGGCAATACGGGATCGCGGGTGGCTACAAGAAGCTCGGGCTGACGCTCGGAACCTGCGTGGTGACGGAAGCCATACTCTCCTGGTTCCTGCTCGGCCGCTGGCCCAAGATCCAGAGCGCGTACATCACCGGAACCAGTCTGGTTCTGCTGCTGCGCCCTGCGGGTGGCATCTATTGGCCATTCGTAGTCGCCGCAGTGCTCTCGATCATGGCGAAGTACGTGCTGCGCTATCGGGGCCGGCACCTCTGGAACCCGAGCAACTTCGGTCTGGCCGTAATGGTGCTGCTCGCCCCCAGCCAGGTAGCCCTGCTCAGCCACGAATTGGGCAACGACCTCTTCGGCAACGCCGTCATCTGGACGGTTGGCCTGCTGGTCGCATCCCGGGCGAGGGTGCTGCACATCTCCATCACCTACGCCACGTCGTTCGCGCTTCTGGCCCTATTGCGTAGCGCCCTGGTCGGCACCCCGGCCCTCGCGGAACTGGCGCCGCTGACCGGCCCCATGTACCAGCTCCTGTGCTTCTTCATGCTGACCGATCCGCCGACCACCGTGCGCAGCAAGCGCGGTCAGATGCTGGTCGTGCTCGTGATCGCCGTCGTGGAGTGCGTCTTCCGCCTCGCGAACGACTTCGAGTGGCCGTACGCCGAAATCGTGGCCCCCGCGCCGCCGATCCTCGCCCTGTTCCTGGTCGGTCCGATCGCCTTGGCGTGGGACCTCCGCCGTCGCTCCGCCTAAGCGGTAGGGGGCGGGACCTGTGAAGCCAGGCCCGAACGATCACTCAGCCCGGCCCAATGCGGGCCCGCCAGGCGGCGTCAGCCCCGGGCCTGGGCCGCAGGGACTTCCTGCTCCGCGCGAGCCGGTTTGCTGGCGTTCGCGCGGGCGTAGGCATTGTTGTGCACGCAGGTGAAGCACTTGTGGAACGAGTCGCGTTGACGCGACTGGCACTGAGCGCGGCTCACCTGATGGGCGAAGAGGGTCGCCTGACCGTCGATCCGCGTGGGACAGACGTTGGCAGTTCCATACATGTCGCTCATGGGCCCTCCTGGGCTGGAAAACAAAGACCTACCGGGAAGCGATCGGCACCCCTCCGCCGTTCCGGACCGAAAATCAGGATTTATCAACGCAAAATCAAGCGCCCAAGGCCTCCACAGAGTCCCCCGACCCGATTCCGGGTGAATTGCGCATACGTGGCTCCACATCCGGGTTCGATGGGAGTTCGATCCATTCGAATGGATGGCGTCTGGCCGTGGGCCCATCTCGACGGAACGGCGTGCGATCTGGGGGCCGGCGCAAAGCGGGTCGGGGTGAGCTCCAGCCGCCTCCCAGGGGAGTCCGCGCGGATTTCCCCCTTTGCCTTGGGTCCGGATGAAGGCTCCAAGAGGCTTTGTTGGATGCCGCACCACCCAATAATCTCACTTAAACGCCTAAGAAAAAACACCTTATAGGCATCACACCCGTCAAAGCCGGATTTCCAGGAAAGCCTCTCGGAATCCGCAACCCCTTTTTAGAAGTCCCCATATGCTCAAAAGGCGGGGCACGACTGCCCACCGACTCCACTCCCAACCCCACCCCTATCATGCTCTCCAACAAGACTCTTCTTGGCCTTGTCGGCGCCTGCTTGCTGGCCCCGGCCGCGGCCGCGCAGACCACCCTTCACTACTGGGACTTCTCCACGCAGAACGACTCTGTCGGCGGGGTCCTCTCGACGGCGGTCGGCACGCCGGATCTCAGCGTGCACGCGACCTACGGCGAAGCCTACCTGGGTTCCGGGCCCTCGTTGAACACGATCAACCAGGCGCTGGGAACCGGCGGCGGGGGCGTGCTCGACGCCGATGTCTGGGACGGAACGGCTGCAACGGCGATGGACTTCGGAACCTCCGACTTCTCCTTCAGCTACTGGGCCTATGACGACCTGGCTTCGGACGGGGATGCTCGGGGCGTGCGCGCGTTCGACAACCTGGGCGCCGGCCTGACCGAAGGCATTCAGCTCGCGACCACCACGACCAACAACTACAACCTGCGGATCGACGACGACAACGGCGGGTCCGTGATTTCGAACAACTCCACCACCATCACCGCCCCCACCGACCAGTGGTACCACCTCGTGGTCAACGTGGATCGCGGCAACGGTCTGGTGACGGTCTACATCAACGGTGCTTCGGCGGGCAGCTACTCCATCGCCAGCCTGACTGGCGGCATCGGCCCCAGCCAGGACCTGCGCATCGGCGCCATCAACTTCGGCGTGACCGCGGGCGAGGCCCAGAACCAGGGCCTGGACGATCTAGCCTTCTACGACGGGCTCCTGAGCGCCGCCCAGATCTCCGGCCTGGCCACCGGAGCCCTGACCCCGCTGGACATCGGATCCCCGATCAGCACGTTCTGCGATCCGGCCGACAACAACTCGACCGGCGTGCCCACCGTCCTCAGCGGTAGCTTCGGAAGCGGCGTGGGCTCCGACCTGCACCTCGAAGCCACCCAAGGCCCGCCCACGGACTTCGGCTACTTCCTGATCGGTACCGGCGTCTCCGACCCGGGCACCCCGATCAGCAACGGCCACCTCTGCCTGTCCGTCACCGGCGGCAACACCTTCGGTCGCTACAACGTGGCCGGTAGCGCCCTGAACTCGGTGGGTCAATTCGACAGCGCCGGCGTTCTCCAGAACCTCGTCGGAACCTCCGCCATCGGCAGCGGCTTCGACGTCCCCCTCGACATCCCGTCGATCGGCGGCACGATCATGGCCGGCTCCACCTGGCACTTCCAACTCTGGCACCGCGAGTCGGGAAGCTTCTCGAACTTCTCCAACGGCGTCAGCGTGAACTTCTAGGGCCTGCGCACCACTGCGGTGCATCGCCCAAGCGACAATTCAGTAGGAGGACGCAGGGCCCCCCAGGCAATCGCCTGGGGGGCCCTGCGTTACTTCCATGCCCGGGGGAGTGTCACCTGTTATGGATCAGCTTCCACTGGCCAGTGCTCATCCGGGCAACGCCTGGAAGGCACCAGCTCTTACGCCGACCCGTTTACTGCCCGACTGCCGGATCGCCGGACTCCGCTTCGGATGGGAACCTCTACCGAATCGGGCGCGGTTTCTGCCGCCTGCTCACACGTCATGTAGAAGTTGCGGTCGAGCTCCAGGCTCTCGAACGGGCCATGCAAGGGAATGGCCTGGGAGTAGGCTGCCACGTCCATGCGCAATTCTTCGCCGTTCACGCGCAGGAGCACCGGCAAATGGAAGCCGGGGACGACGTTCTCGAACCAGACGTCCACGGAACCGCCGTCCGCGGTCGGGCGGTACTTGAGCACCGGGATCGCGGCGGTGCGCAGGTATTGGTCGAAGAAGGGGCCGAGGTCCAGGCCGGTTTCTTTGGCGAGGAACGTTTCCATCTGCTCGGTGGTGATGGTTTTGTGCCAGAACTCGGCGCTGATGCCGCGCAGGATCTCGCGCCAGCGTTCGGTGTTGCCCAGTGCGTGGCGCAGGGTGTGCAGAATGTTGGCGCCTTTGGGGTACATGTCGCCCGAGCCGGACTCGTTGACGCCGTAGATTCCGATGATCGGCTTGTCGTTGCGGATGCCGCGCCGCAGGCCGATCACGTAGTCTTGGGCCTTCTCCTCGCCAAAGTGGTATTCGACGTAGAGGTTCTCGGCGTAGGTGCCGAAACTCTCGTGGATCCACATGTCCGCGGAATCGCGCATGGAGACGTTGTTGCCCCACCATTCGTGCGCGCTTTCGTGGATGATGATGTAGTCGAAGAGTTTGCCGACGCCGGTGCGGCTCAGGTCGCGGCCGCGGTAGCCGTTCTTGAAGCCGTTGCCGTAGGTGACCGAACTCTGGTGCTCCATGCCAAGGTAGGGCACCGAGACGAGTTTGTAGCTGTCTTCGTAGAAGGGGTACTTGCCGAACCAGTACTCGAAGGCTTCGAGGGTCATCGGGGCTTGCTTGAACTGTTCTTCCGCCAGTTCGCGCTCATAGTCGAGCACCCAGTACTGGGTGTCGAGGGTACCCCCTTCCCCCTTGAACTTGCCGTCCATGTGCACGTAGTGCCCGATGTTGGCGTTCACCGAGTAGTTGTTGATCGGCTGCGTGACGCGCCAGTGGAAGTGATCGAGGCCGCCGACGATGTCCTGCTCGATGCCCATCAATCGCCCGTTGGACACGGCGGTCAAGCCAGCAGGCACGATCAAGGTCACGTCGATGCCCTGGTCGGGTTCGTCGTACCCGTGGTCCTTGTTCGGCCACCAGATGCTGGCGCCGATGCCCTGACAGGTGGTGGCGATCCACGGCCGCCCCTGCTCGTCGGTCTTCCAGCTCAGGCCGCCGCTCCACGGCGGGTTCTTGCTCTCCGTAGGCGTTCCGCCGAAGGATACTTCGATCTCATCGCGCAGACCGTGCCCCAGGGTCCAACCGAAGTGCACCAGGTACACGTTGCCGTTGCGCTCGAATTCGAGCGGGGCGCCGCGATACAGCACCTGAGTGATCTCAAGCCCCTCCTGCAGGTCGAGCTGCATGGTCTTGCCCGACTCCTTCGTGACGAAGCGGATGATGTTCTTGCCCTCGATGCTCTTGGCTTCGGGATTGATCTGCACCGTGAGGTCGTAGTGCAACAGGTTCCACCACGAGCGCTCCGGCGTCACCGATCCGCGCAGCCGTTGCTGCTCGGTGAACGCAGCGAGGTCGGGCTGTTCCATCACGGCAATCGGCGCCACCACGGGCTCGATGTTCTTGCCGGACTGGCAGGCGAGGAAGGCGAGGGGCAACAGGGCCCACGGCAGGGCGGGGAAAACGAAACGCATGGTCATTCGGGGCAGGAGAGGGACCGGCGCAGGTTAGCGCCCAGCCGCGCGTGCTCGCCAGTGGAAAAGACCCATGCAGCTGGCTCCGCCCTGCAGTCCGCGCAACCCGCCGCCTGCCCGTGTATGAAGCATGTTTCCTACGCCCGGCGATCAAGGAGTATCGACCCCGGAAGCGGATCCCGCATCCCTCCTTTCGCAGTGCTCCTCCCAGCTTTCGTGCAAGGTCCCGTCGAGCTCGCCATCCCGATCCTTGTCGAGTAGGTACAGCCTATCCAAGGTGCGTTCGTGCGGCAGATAACACAGGACTTCATACGACTTCGCGAGCGCATACATGTAACCCCAGCGCGGGTCATCCTTGACGCCCATATACGCGCGCCACCCCGCCTGCAATTCGGGTAGCCCCGGCATCCCGCCGATGTTCCGATCCACGGCCGCCAATGGGCGCGAGCGTCCTGTATCCAAATCCAGCTCGCTCAGCTCGTTGCTTCCGACAACGATCCAACGATCCACCTGACCCAACTTCGGAAAGGCCCGCAGTCCAAACCGCAGGGAACTGTCTACCCCCGATTGAAACGCACGCCTGACGAATCGCAGTTCCCCTCCGGACAACTCGTACTCATCTCCGACCCGCTGCAAGTGCGGCTCCGCAAAGCTCCAAAGATCTGCCACCAGGCGGTGGCCTTGCGCGGCTCGTTCCAGGCCCACAAACCACAATTCGCCGGGTCCGCGCTCGGAGACGCCCAGCACTTTCAATCCGATGGGCCCGGCCGGACGGGTGACGCTTCTCCGACGTCCCCCTTCATCATTCCAGTCAAAACACCATTGCACCGGACACCAGAGCAGCCGCAGGAATCCGCGCTCCGGGTCTCCGGCCTCGATACCGCCTGTCCGTGACCAGGCCAAGCAGTTGAGCGGCGAGATTTCATCCAGGTCGAACCAGCCCCAATCGCTTTTGCGCACTTCCGGAGGAGTGACCTCTTCGGATGGGCTCCACTCAGGCTCTCGGTTGGACCCGCCCTCCAGGGCCCGTTCGCCGTAGGGGAAGTGCGAGTACGAGCGAGCATCACCAAACGCCTTCGGATCCTGCAACGGCTCGATCGCTCCGGAATTGGACAGGAGGGTCAATGGAGCCTGGGCTCGGCAAGCCGGCATGAGCAAGGCCAAGAGCAGCGCAAAGTTGGATTTCATGCTAGAAAGTAAGGCCAATCTGGCGCCAAAACCGCTGTACCCCTCCGCAGCGGGCCAGTTTGCGCAGATATTCCCACAATACCTGAAATCGGCCAGCGTATGACTCCGCCGAGGTTACCCCATGAATGGACCCGACAATGTGCCCTTTGGACAGCGGTTTCTGGAGTTGCTGTTTGCAGCCCGAAAGGGCACTGGAGGGCTCAGCGTGGAGCAAGTTGCCCGAATCAAGACCGCTGACCGGGACGGAACCATCCATATCCTCGGCAAGGACCGCAATGCGCTGCATACCATGGCGCTGGAGATTTTGGAGGAGGATCGCCTCATCTACAAATCCCGTGTCCAGCATGGCCTGAGCGAAGCGGAAACCCACTGCGATCTCGACCTCCGGCCCTATGGCCTGCAATTCCTGGAAGCTTTGGCGGCTACCGGCAAGGGAACGGCTGGCCTCAACGACGAGCAGATCGCAAAGCTCCAGTCCGCCAACCGCGTCGAAACCATCCAGGTCTTGGGCAAGCATCGCTCCGCCATTCACAACTTGACCATGGAGGTTCTCGACGAGGAAGATCCCGAACAAGTGCGGCTGAAGGAATTCAGGCGCAAGCTCGAGGGTCTGGGATATGTGTTTTGGACGTGAATCTAGAGCGCCCCATGACAGATACGTCCAAGCAGCTTCCGTTCGGCGCCCGGTTGCTCGAAGCCTATCGCTCGAGATACTGGCCCACGCCGATGATCACCTATGCGCAGGTGCAGCGCCTCAAGGTTGCCGACCGCGAAGAGTCGATCCGGATCCTTTCCTCACGGTTCCCCCCTTTCGGCTGGTTGACCGCGCGCTTCCTGCGCAAAGGGGAGCCCGAGGACATTGTCGCGCGGCAACGGCGCTGGGAGTTCGTGATCGTGACCCTTCTGGTCGTGACGATCTTCTGGCCCTGATCCAAGAGGGCCCGGCCGGTTCGAGCGCTACGCCAATACGCTGAGAAGTCTCTTGAGCGCCATGCGGGCCGCGTCGGCGCCCCGGTGGCTGTCGCGCGAGAGCTCCACGGCGGCCATGCCGTGGAAATCGATCTCCCGTAGTGCTCCCATCACCGCGGGCAGGTCCAGATCCCCCTCGCCGAACATGCGGTGTTCGTGCAGGCCGCGCGGGCAATCGTCCAGGTGCACGTGCCAGAGGGACTCGCGCCAGGTGCGCAGCGCGTCCTGGGGCGGGGATTCCCCGGTGACCAGGCAATGGCCCACATCCAGGGTCAAACCCAGGTCGTCGAGATCGGTGCCCGCCTGCGCCAACAGGTGCCCGTACTGCTCCGGGGTCTCCACGAACATGCCCGGCTCGGGCTCGAACGAGACCCGCACCCCGAGCTCGATACCGCGGCGCAGCACCGGCAGCAGCCCGAGCGTCAAACGTTCGTAGAAGGCCTCTTCGGGCAAGTCCTCCTCGGAATCGGTCGCCCCCGACCACAGGGAAACCAGCGGCGCGCCGATTGCATGGGCGACTTCCAGGCAACGCAGGTAGAAGTCCACGCGCCGCGCGCGGGCCCCCGCATCCGCGTCCATGAGATTCGGCCGGTGTTTGCGCTGCGGATCGAGCAGGAAACGCGCGCCGCTCTCGACCGCGACCGCCAGCCCACGGTCCAGGGCGCACGCTCGCACCTCGCGGGCCTGCGCCGCCCAATCGCCGAAGGGATCCAAAGCGGCCACATCGAGGGTGATCGCCACGCCCCCATACCCGAGGTCCGCGCACAACCCCATCGCCTCGACCAGGCGGTGGTGGGCCAGGCCGTTCGTGTTATACGCCAGGATCATCGCGCTTGGCATCCGCCGGCGGTTCGGGCGGCTTCTCGGCCGGTGCGTCGGAAGTCGCCGCTCCGCTTTCCGTGGGATCGGCGGGCGGCAGCGGAGGGGTAGCCCCAGGCGCGGTCTTCACTTCCACCGGCACCACATCCTGGACTTCCTTCATCAAGTTGTCGCGCCAGGTCTGCACGGGGCCGGTGAGCGCTTGCTTGCCATCCTGGAGCAGGGCTTTCGGATTCGGAAGTCCCTTGGTCTCCCGGTCGAGCTCGACACGCACCTTGCGCATCTCCTGCTCCAGGCCCGTCTCCTCCCACATATCGCGCACGGCCCGTCGCAGCTTCGCGATGGTCTGCAAGCCGCGCATGACCACCTGCGGCAGGTCCTTGCCGAACACGATCACCGCCCCGGCGACGATGACCAGGATTTCGGTGAAGTCGAGGTTGGAGATGAAGGCCAGGGGTGCCATTTCGGGCCCAGTGTACCCCCGGGCGCACGCCCAGGGGCAAGCGGAGAATCCGGAGCTTTGGGCGATCAGCGATCCAGGATGCCCAGGCGGCGCACCTTCCAGGCCAGCATCGGCACCAGGTTGATGCCGAAGCCCGTGCCCCCCTCGCCCGCGTACCGCGAAATCTCGACCTCGAGCACGAAGTCGTGGGCGAACCGGCGCAGGGTGAAGTTGGATTGCAGGTTGGAGCTGCCGTTGTCGAGGATCGAGATGTAGTTGGTGCCCTGGATCTCCCACTTCGGGTTGAGACGGTAGCGCAACGCCAGCGATGCCGTCTCGAACAAGGGCAGTTGTGCCCCGTCCAGACCGCGCTGGTGTCCGAACTGCATGATCAGATCCTCGGTCGGCTTGATCGCCAGGATCGAGTTCGAGTAGAGGGTCTGGTCGTTCTCCAGGTCCCGGCGATGGTCGTGTTCGATGCCCACCGGCATGCCGTTGAACTCGGTGCGGAATCCACCCAGGAACCGCAGCTGCTCGGTCTCCGGGAGGTTGTTCTCGCGGTTCGTGCGGCTGAGCACCGCAACGTCGAAGTCCAGCCAACGCTTCAGGTCGGGGCGGCTCCAGAGCGAGCGCAGTCCGAACTCGCGGAAGTCGCCGTCCTGCGGGGCTTCGACCCCGTCGTACCACGGCACATCTCCGCCGTCCTGCTCGAGCGCCACGTTCGACGCGAAACTCGCCCGCGGAATCAGCGTGTGGTATGAGGAACCGGAGGTCTGGGTAAACAAGCCCTGCCAGCGGGCGCCCGCGCGGGCGACCAGCCGGTTCGGGGTCTCGTCGGGCACCAGTCCCTCTTCCCAAGCGGTGAAACGCGCGCTGGCGAAGGGCGTCAAGCGGCTGCCGGGCAGGCCGAGCGGCAGCGGCATCTCGAGCAAGTGCTCGGTATCCGCCCGCACGATATTGCGCTCACCCAGGTTGTCGACGTTACCCGCCGCGTCCAGGTACGCGTCCTCGTACCGCAGATCGCCCTGCTTGCGTCGCAGGTTCTCCACATCGGCCGAAGCCTGGTAGTTGAGCGATAGCGGGCCCAGCTTGACCAGCTCCTGCAGCCCACGGAACGCTCCCACCGCCGGCAGACGCTCGGTCACCGTGCGGAAGCTGTCCTGTTGCCACTTCAACATGGCCGAGAAGTAGTGCCCCGACCGCGCCTTGCGCCAGTGCAGGTAGCTATCGCGCTCCTCGTACCGCTGGTACTCGTCCTGGAAGAACTCGGCCTGCACCCCGGGGTCGGTCTGGGTGTTGAAGACCACGTCGAGCCACTCGTGCTCGTCGAACGGATACCGGCCGCGCACCGCGAACCAGGTCCGCACCGCGTCGGTTTCGTCCTTGGGGACCCGCAGGATGCCGCGGTCTTCGCCATCGTCGGGGATGCCGCGGGCGAAGATATCGAGCCAGAAATCTTCGTCGTCCTGACGGGTGTCCTGGGACTCGCGCAGCTGCAGGCCGATGCCGAGCAGCGGGCCGCGCGAGCTGAGCCAGGAGCCGTTGAACTTCCAGCGGCCGCGCACGAGATCGCTGTCGAACTGGAACAGGCGCGCGACGAAGCGGCCGACCTTGTCGATGTCGTAGGCCAGGTTCGTGCCCAGGCTGGTGCCGAAGCGCGGGGTGTTCTGCAGCACGATGTTGTCGACCGTGGTGACCTCACCCTGCTCGTTCTCGAATCCCTCGAAACCGCCCTCTTCGTCGAGGATCACGTTGCGGATCGAGGGCATCGGCAAACCCCAACCGCGGTGGAAGTTGATGCGGTTGTGCACCGCCGAGAAGCGCCAGCGCTGGTCGGCCCGGGGGATCAGGCGCAGTTCGCCGGTTTGCACGACGAAGTGCGGCTCATCGTGGTCGCAGGTGGTGATCGTGGCCGCATCCGCCGAAAGGGTTCCATTCGGGTCGAACTTCAGCTCATCGGTCTTGATGCGCAGCTTGTGATCCTTGCCCCCCATGCGCAACAACCGCGAGATCTCGGCGTTGTTGAGCCAAGCGCGCACGGAGTCCACGTCCAGGTACAGCGAATCGGCCCGCGCCAGGCGCCGTCCGGCCGTAGTGGCCTCCACGTTGCCCTCGAGCAGGGCTGCGCGCATGTAGTGCGGCAGTTCCTGACGTTTGAGGCTGTTGAGCAATTGTTCGATGGCATCAGGGCGGTAGCCGCCCGGAGCCGGGCCGGGCTCCCATTCGCGATCTTCGGGCAAGGGCTCGCCCCACAAGGCCGCGCGGCCGCGCTGGGCCCAGGCCTCGGGTTTGATCCAGAGCATCGCCCAGTTCGCGCTCGCGGTGCGGTTGCCCTCGGAGAACTTCGGCGAAGCCACCGCGAACATCGTGTCGCCGTCACGCTTGACCGGCGAAAGCGAGGCGTAGTCCACGGTCCACGCGCCCGGACCTTCACCCCCGCGCATCACACCGCGGGTGGTTTTGATCAGGAAGTCGTCCAGGTCGACCTCCATGCGCTCGGTTTCCACCAGCAGGTCCGCCAACTCGACGCGGACGCGCATCTGTGAATCGCCTTTGAGCAGCAGGAACGTCGGCAGGACCACCATCTCGCGGCCCTTGGCCCGGGCGAGTCCGCCGTAGACCACTTGGAATCCGCCGCCGGCTTCGACGCGCTCGATGGTGGCGAGATCGCCCTTGCCTTCCACCACGCGCCGCAGGTTGCCGCGCAGGGTCAGATCCTGGCAAGTGACGGAAACCGGCACGCCCGTGGAGTCACTGCCCGAAGCAAAGACGCCGCCTTTGAACTCCATGCCCTGGGCGGTGACGACCATGCTGCCCGCCCGGACTAGGCTCGGGGCAGGGGTTTGCGGAACGTCGGTCTGGGAGGGGAAGAGCACGAGGCCACCGGTCGCCTCGGAGCGGAACTCGGGCTCGGTGGCTTCGAGGCGGTCTTCGCCGAGGGACAGGTGCGTGCATTGCAGCCGGTACGGCAAGCCCAGGCCCGGAAGAATGCCGGTGGCCACGATGCGATCGCCCTCGAACGGCTCGAGGGTCACCGAACGCGGGTTGTTCTCGACCACGAGCGAACGCGCAGAAGCTTCGATGCGGATGCCACCATCCCCGGAAACCGTAATGCCGCCGTCGGCCCGGAAGCCTTGGGGTTCCACGCGCGGATTGGCGCCGCCGATCCAGACGATGCCATCGGTCTGCAGGGAACCCGCGGTCAGATCGAAACGATCCACGGCGCTGCGCCAGGTCATCGATTGCACGGAGTGCACGACGATCGAGTAAGGGTTGGCGCTTTCCTGTTGCGGCGCGTTCTGGGGGCCAAAGGCGTTGCCGCTCACCTGTCCGTTCCATTCAAAGCTGGAACAGACGGTGTGCATGACCTCTTCCCCACCCACCAGCCAGCGCACATCGCTGTTGCCGCTGGCGAAGTATTCGTAGGTCCATTCCCCGGGCTGACGCTCTTCGGCGGCGAGGCGCAGCTCGTTCGACTTCTGACGGAACTCGCCCTGCAGCAGGGCAATCGTGCTGTTGACGTTGCCGCGGCAGTCGATGCGGCGATCGCTCATCTCGATGGTCTGCGCCGAAAGGTTGCCGGACAGCAGATCTTTGGAGACGGCAGTGCCGAGCAGCAGCTCGAGCAGGGCGGGGCTTTCGGGAGTGCCGGCGAGCGAGAGGGTGCCGTCGCCCGGACTGTGGACCGTGGCGCATTGCACGATGCCGAGCTGGTTCTGCACTCCGACAGAGCCCCAAGCCCGGAAGGTGCGGGCCTGCCAATCCAGGTCGCGCAACTCATCCGCCCGGATCTCCACCGGCGCCTCGCCCACCTGCGAGGTCATCACCCCGCTGGCCTGCGGGACGCGCCATTGATCTCCACTAATCTGCACCATCGCGCCACGCGTGGCCGTGAACGCCAACTGCTGGCCGTTGCGATCGACGAGGCGCGCGGTGGTGTTGCCCTCGCAAGCCACGTCGATCAGCCCCTGGTCCGCGGACCAAACGATCGAGTCGAGCACTTCGGTGCGCAACCATGCATCGCCCTGCACCATGCGGACCTGCCCCTTGGCGCGGAAGGTGCCCGAACGGTTGAGACGATCGACCCACACCGACAGACCCTGATCGAAGGACACCGTCGAGGGTTGCTCGCCGGGGAAGTGCGCTTCGCCCGCACCCTTGAGCTCGATATCCCCCTGTTCGCTGGCGCCCACCATGCGTTCCGCATGCACCGTGAGCGGCCCGTCGCCACTCAGCTCCACTTCGCGCTCGGTGCCGTCCACCGGGAAACGGATCTCCGCACGCGGGCTTTGGCGGATTTCGAGATCCAACCCTTCGATCTCCGGCAGACGCACGAGTCGGGCCCCCATGCCGCGGAAGACGTGCCCTTCGTGCCGCGCTTCGATGGCACCCGTGGTTTCCACGCGGTCGATCTCGTACTTGCCGTCGACACCCCGGGTCGCCTCGAGCGACAGACCACGGGCGTCGAGTTCCCAGGGGGTTGCACCCGTCGTGCGGAACGAACCGCCGCCGTCCACCAGCGCTTGGATACGCGTATCCGGCTCCTGCCCCACGCGCACGATGCGCAGGGGACTGCCCCGCTCCGTCACGAAGGAGGCCGTCTCGCCGTTTTCCGCCGTCAGCGTGAATTGCCCGCCGCCGAGGAACAGGGCGTGACCCGCGTTGCTGTCGAGATCGATGTTCCAGCCGCGAGCTTCGATGCCCTGACCGTTCAACTGAACCGGCTGATCCCCGGAGCTCTGGAACCGGCCCAGGTCCAACTGCCCGGTCATGTGTTCACCGGTCAAGGTGAAGGGCGCCAGGGGGTGCCCCTCCTCGACGTGCACCTCGACCCCTTCCATCGCGAGCAGACCTTCTTCGGCGAGGCCGGAGAAGGAACCGATGCCCCCCACTTCGATGGTGCCCTGGGCCGAACGCGCCTTCAGCAGGCCCGTGCGCGCCCCGGTCTGGGGATCGAACAGCTCGACGGTGACGTTCTCGAAGCGGTAGACGTAGTCCTTGGGATCGCCGACGTGTTGGGCGTTCTCCGTGGCGAAGGTCAGTACCTTCGCGCCGGTGGCGTCGTCGTACTTGTTGAAGGCCGCGTGCCCGCGGATGATCGCGACGCCGCCTTGGACACTGGCCGCCTCCGCGGGAGTCGAAACCTCTGCGGGGGTTTCGCCGGTGTTGCCTGCGGCCACGGGCACGGTCTCGCCAGCGCGGCCCGGTGCCGATTGCGCCGGCTCGGGCTGGACGTCGGATTCTGGAGCCACCGGCGTCGCCGGCTGCACGTCTTCCACAGACGGATCGTTCGCACGACGCGCCTGCTGTTCCCTCTGGTCATAGCGCCAAAGGAAAAACAGCCCCGCTGCGAGCAGCAGGGCGAAGATGATGAATTTTCTCACCCAGCCTGTTCCTCCAACAACCGGGGCCAGATGCCCTTGGCGTGCAGAATCCACTCGCACACCTCACGCACGGCTCCCGCCCCTCCCCGCGACCGGGTCACGAAATCGGCCCGCTGTCGCACATCGGCGCGCGCATTGCGCGGCGCGATGAACAAGCCGCTGCGGCGCGCCAACCCCAAGTCCGGTAGATCATCCCCCATGGAAATCGTGCGTTCCGGCGGGATGCCCAGTTCCTCCTGCACGGCCTGCAGCACCTGCTCCTTGGGTCCCACCCCAAGCCGCAGGCAATCCACGCCGAGTTCCTTGGCCCGGCGGCGCGCCGGCGAACCCGCACGGCCGCTGATCCAGGCCTGTTTCATGCCCGCCAGACGCCGCAGCCAGACGAGGCCCTGGCCGTCCTGCACGCAATAGCGCTGCGCGTCCCCTTCCACGAGGTACACGACCTGGCCATCGGTCAAGGTGCCGTCGATATCCAGCGCGATGAGCTGCATGGCGGCAAAACGCTCCGCCGCCGCCAGCAGTTTGCGGCGACCGTGCATGCTGCGGGGGATCAGGGGATCGGCAGAACTCATCAGATCTCCACGTCGAGCAGATCTTGCACGTCGATCAGCCCCACCGGCCGGCGCTCGGCATCCACCACCGGCGCCTGGTCGATGCGGTACTGGCGCAGCAAGTGGTGGGCTTCTTCGACCAATTGATCGGGGCTCAAGGTCTTGGGGTTGCGGCCCATGTGCTGGTGCACCGGGTGATCGAGCACGCTGCGGTCTTCGCCTTCGAGCACGCGGCGCAGGTCCCCATCGGTGAAGATGCCCGCGAGTTTGCCGTGTTCGTCGATCACTAGCGCCGCGCCGGGGCGGCCGGGGGTTTTCGAGGTCTGGATCAGCACCTGGGCGATGGTCAGATCGGGGGTCACCAGGGGCAAGGCATCGGCCTTGCGCATGACCTCGTCGATGCGCATCAGGCGGCGACCCAGCGAGCCCCCAGGGTGGAAACGCGCGAAGTCCTCATGGTCGAAGCCGCGCTCCTCGCAGACGACCAACGCCAAAGCGTCGCCTAGGGCCAGCATCGCCGCCGTCGACGCGGTCGGCGCGAGTTTCATCGTGCTACCCGCCTCTTCGATCGGGCCGATGTCCAGGACCGCGTCGGCGAGGCGCCCGAGGGAGGACGCCGGGCGGCCGGTCATCGCCAAGATGCCGGCGCCGATCTTGCGGGCCATCGGCACGAGACGGGTGATCTCTTCGGTTTCACCCGAGTTGGACAGGGCCAGCACCAGGTCCGCGGGGCGGATGCGTCCGAGGTCGCCGTGCAGGGCTTCGGCGGGGTGCAGGAAGAACGATGGGGTGCCGGTGGAAGCGAGGGTGGCCGAGAGCTTCTGGCCCACGAGGCCCGCCTTGCCCATGCCGGTCACGACGACCTGGCCTTCGCACGCCAGAACCTTGTCCACGGCCTGGTCAAACCCCTCGCCGAGGCGCTCTTCGAGGCGCGCGATGGTCTTGGCTTCGCAGCGGATCACCGCTGCGGCCCGGGCACGTCGGCCGGCTTGTAGATGGGTGCGATCCAAGGGACGGGGGCGCCGTGGAGAGGCGGCGCGGGGAGAGCAGGGCCGGTGGAGTTCGGCGGCGTGGATTCTAGCCGTGGAGGGCCCCGGAATAGGCCCGCAAATCAGCGTGGATCGGCCCGTGCCCCGCCGATGGGCCCCTGGGCTTTGAAACCGCCGGTGGGCTCTACCCCGGCCCAGAATCCGCTTTGGGGGCAACTTGCACGCAGGCCCGGGAGAATCGGCCAGGGTCAAGGGCTAAGATACCCGCCGCCTGAGCGGGGCGATCTTATGGATACCTACCAGATCATCACGGTCGCCCTGGTCATCGGGGTGATGATCATCAGCCTGAGCGTGCACGAAGCGGCCCACGCCTTCGCGGCCGACCGGCTCGGCGATGACACGGCTCGGCAACAGGGCCGCTTGACCCTCAACCCGCTGGACCACATCGACCCGGTGTGGACCATCATGGTGCCGCTGTTCCTCTGGTACTCCACGAGCGGGGCGTTCGTGTTCGGCGGAGCCCGGCCGGTTCCGGTCAATCCCTATCGCCTGCGCAACCCTTCGCGCGATATGGCGATCGTGGCCGCCGCTGGACCCGCTTCAAACCTGCTCCAGGCGCTGGTGTTCATGGTTGTTCTTAAGTCGGTGGATGCCTTTGGCCACTACCCGCAGGAAAGCCTGATCTTCACCGTGCTGGTCCAGGCGGTACTGCTCAACGTCTTCCTGGCCCTGTTCAATCTGATTCCGATTCCGCCCCTGGATGGCAGCCGGATCGTGCGCCATGTCCTGCCGGCATCGGCCAAAGACGGCTACGATCGGCTCGAGCAAGTCGGTATTCTGCTGGTCATCCTCCTGCTGTACGTGGTGCCCGGCGTCCGGGGGCTGCTCAGCTCGATGACCTATACCCTTTGGGACTGGATGTGGACCCTGACGGGGGGATCATGGGCGTGACGCAAGACGACTACACCATCGAACTGGGCGAGATCTTCCACGGGCCCATGGACCTGCTGCTGCACCTGGTGCGCGAGCAGGAGGTGGAGATCCACGAGGTGCGCCTCGCCAGCGTGGTGGACGGCTACTTCCAGCACCTGCGGGCGCTGAAGGACCTCAACATCGAGGTGGCGGGCGAATACATGGTAATTGCTGCCACTTTGATGGCAATCAAGTCCCGCTCGCTGCTGCCCCGCGAAGAGGTCGAGCTCGAGGACGAACTCGACCCCGAGGACGAGCTCATCCAGCGGTTGCTCGAGTACCGGCGTTTCAAGGGCGCTGCCGATGACCTGGAGGACCGCCTGGCGCGGCGCACCCAGGAGCACTTCCGGGGTTTCCAGAACGAGGCCAACCAGTACAAGGGTCCCAAGACCCTCGACATGGGGGAACTGACCGCCTTCGACCTGTTGGCGGCCTTCTCGCGCCTGATGCGCGAAACCCTCGCCGGCCGCACCCATACGGTCAAGGGCGACCCGCGCCCCCTGCGCTGGTACGTGCGCAGCCTGGGTCAGGCGATCCAGAGCAAACGGCGCATGGGCCTGCGCGACCTGCTGACGCAGTTCGACGACGAAATCACCAAGGAAGGCCTGATCGGCGCCTTCTGCGCCCTGCTCGAGCTGGTGAAACTGGGAGTGGTCACCGCATTCCAGACCGACCGCCACGACGAGATCGAGGTCACCCTCTGCGAGAAGAGCGAAGGGGACCTGGACGAGCTGATGCGCGTCTCGCGCTTCATGGACGAGGAGCCCGAAGAGGAAGAAGCCATCCCGTCCACCCCCGATCAAGACCTGGATAGCACCCAGATAGAGGTCGAGGACCTCTCTGGGGCCCAGGCCGCCTCCGAGGAGGACTCCGCCCCCGGTGAGCCCGTCGCCGCGGAGCCGGAGCCGGCCCTCGAAGACGTGCACGACGGCACGGACTGGCCCCGCCAGATCTAACCCGCGGGCCCGGACCGGGTACTCCCAGGGGCCCTGGCGCCCCATGCGGGCTTGTTTCTGCCCGGCCAGCCCAGCCCTGAGCTCCCCCCAGAGCACGCCCTCCATTTCCGGAGGAATTGCGAAACCCAAGCAGGTTGCGTTTGGACCTGTAGGTACCCCCGCTGCCGCCCACGGCCCCATCGGGCCGATTCCTGGCGCGGCGCATGAAGGTTCCTGCAACCCCTACCCAACCTGTCTATGCAGCGACACACCCTCCTAGCCGTGGGCTTGGCCGCCCTCTGCGCCTCCGCGCAGGCCCAAACCCTGCACACTTCCACGCCGTTTGTGCACCTGGCGCCTGCGAGCTTCACCAACTCGGACTTCGGAACCGCCCAGGCCGCCGACCTCTTCCCCGGGGGACACATGGATGCCCTGCTCGTCAACGATGGCGTCGCCTACGGTTGGATTGAGCCCGCGCACCGCACGGCCCTGGTCGAAGTCGGGTCCGCCCAGGAAGCGTGCATCGTCACCATGCCCGGCAGCCCTTCGCCGGCCGTGCTGCGAACCGATGCCGGTCAACTGCTCGTTTCGGCCTTGTCCACCGCCGCGGGAGCCTTCCTCAACACCACCCTCGACAGCACTTCGATCGATTGGAACGCGGCGCAGAACCTCTGCGTGCAAGGCGATTCGGTGTTCGCGACGGTTGGCAACCAACTCAACCACTTCACCCTGGGAGCGAGCACCGCAACCCTCGCCAGCCAGACCAACCTGTCGGAAGCGCCGCTGGACGTGCAAGCCGTGAACTGGAACGGCACCCCGGCCATCGCGATTCTGTACACATGGTCGGTGATCGTTGTCGACACGAATGGTCAGGGCCTGGCTTGGATCCCGCTGTACGACACGGCCGCCCACATCGTCGTGCTCGAATCCACGGGCACGGACGGAATCGCCGTGGTGCAGCGGCAGGAGACCGGTGAAGTCGACGTGCTGCTGGCCCAACCGGGCGTCCCGCAGAACGCGTTGCCGCTCGGTGTGGTCAACATCACGGCGGCGATGCCCATGAACGTGGACGGCCAACCCGGGGACGAGCTGGTGCTGTTCGGGCTGCCGGGCAATGGCGATGGGCGCGTGCTCAGCCGCCTCGCCAACGGCGAACTGGCGAACGCCGGAGACATGCTGCAGGTGGTCGATCTCCCCGCCAAGCCGGGTTACACGGTGCGCCAGGCCATGGCCGCCGACTTCGACGCGGATGGGGACGAGGACTTCATCACTGCGGAAGAGGGCATCTCCCCGCTGCTCCGCATTTGCTGGGGGGGTCTGGTCAAAGAGGCTCCGAAGAAACCGAGCCTGGAGTGGACCGGAGTCGACGACCCCATGGGCCAGTTCCAAGCGCAGCTGAAACTCCCGCAGACTGCCGGCATGTACGAAGGAGGACGCACCGAGGTCCACATCAATGGCTGGCTCCATGACCAAACCGGCTACCACCGCGTCGCACGCCTTCAGAACCCGCCCATCGTCTGGCCGGAAGGTGCTGGCGCCGCCACCGGTGGCGAAACCGTGAACATGACCCTGGACTACGACACCACCGGCATCGTCGGAGAGTTCTGGATGGATGTGCAGGCGGAACTGCTGACCTTTGAACCCGGCAGCAGCACTCCGATCGTGCATCCCGTGTTGAACATCCAATACAGCCCGTTCAAAGACCTCCCGTTGATGATGCTCGGACAAGATCCCTGGATCGAACCCGACGGGGTGCCTGGTCAATCACAACAGGGGCAGAGCCCGCCCGTCGTTGCTCCGCCCCCGATTCCTGAGTGATTTCGAAGGATTGCTCGCGGCAACCGCATTCTCCTATCGGAGGGTGCGGTTGCCGTCTTTTAGGATGCCCGTCGGCCCAGCAACCAGAGCGTCGGACCCAACAGGCACGCGAGCAACGCAAACAAGAGACCGGGACGCAGCCCTACGCGAGCGCGCAGCGGCCGAATCTCTTCGGGAAAGGGCACCGCGGCCGGCCACCCGAAGGCGTGCATCGCCATGGATTCGAGGGCCGCGCCGGACCAGGGGGAACGTTTCCACTCCTGCTTCCGGATCTCGTGCAAAGTGGCCTGAACGGACCTTCCGTTCGCCAATTCCTCGTGCATCTGCGCGCTGAATGCGCGCGCATACCGCAGCTCCAGATCGGCCCAGGAAAGCACCACACAACGGGCGCCCGCGGCGAGGAACGCGCCTCCCAGGTGCGTCGAGCCGTCTTCTCCGCGGCGGGTCGGGGAGTCCCAGATGCCGCAGGCGGTGATGACGACGAACGGCGGAGATTGCCAGCCCACTGCCAGCCCTTCCGGCCAAAGGGCACCTTGCATTCCGTCCGCTCCGGCCAAAGCCAGGCCCCGTCCGATAGGCAGGGCGGGATGCCCCACGCCATGCGCGACGACTTGCAGCAGGCGCAAACCCTTTTGCCCCATGGCGCGCATGGCGGCGAGGTTGGCCCGCTCCCCGGTCACCGGCGGCTCGGCTTGGGCGCCATAAGGCTCCAGCCAATCTCGCACTTCCTTCTCGGGCAGGTCCAACGCCTCGATTCCGGGGAAAGCCTCAATTCCTGCAACCCCGGGATCCGGGCAAGCCAAAACCGTTACCCCTTTGCCGGGCAAAGGGGTCGAGTCGAGTGCAGCGAGGGCGACCGCACCCGGGAGCGAAGGCAGGTATCCGACTTCAAAGTCGATTCCGAGCGGAACTCCGTTGCCCCAATCGAGCAGCTCGAAGGGGAGATACCCGATGCCATCCACCCCGGCGATCCAGACTTCCCTGGCGGAACGCAACACCATTCGCAAGTCCCGGGGAAGGAAGATCTCGCCAGCCTGTGTAGCGGCTTCCGCCACACCCTGCTCACGCGACACCGCCATGAGAAGCGCGCCCCGTGCGGCATCCAACTCCGCATAGGGGGGCAGCTCGGCATAACCCGTAACATCCCCCACGATCCAATACACGAAGCTCGTTTCGCTGCCCGGCTGGTACGCCAGGATCACGCGGTCCGGCCTGGCCAATGCGGCACGGATCTCGGACCACGATGGAGCTGGCAGAGATTGACGACGAGCAAGGCTTCCGGCGCTCTGCTGCAGCGCCAACCGCTCCAGACATTGCGGCTCCCGCCCCTCACCCACCTCCAAGTCCGCACGAGCGAGTTCCTCCAAGGCGGCCATAGCGCCATCAAAATGCAGCGGCGCCACTCCGGAGGAGGTCACCGGCAGCGAACGCCACATTTCAATCTCGCGCTGCCACGCCTCCAACAGGTCCGTCCGGTGCCCATCCTGCTCCGGAACCGGTCGTTCCGCAGTTCTGGCCGCGCGCACGATATTGGCTGCCTGAGAAATGCCGAGCTGTGACCCGGCTTCGGGAGTATAGAGACGCAGTGCCTCGCTCGATTTGGCCTGGAACAGGCGCAGATTTGCCAGGCTGCTGCGTGCGATTTCCAACTCTTGCGGCTGGGCGGCCAACGGCGAATCCTCGAGGGTCAAGCGGGTGAGTGCGGCATCTAGATCCGTCAGATCCTGTGCCTTCATTCGAACCCCGCCCGTGACTTCACCCACTCGCGCCCGCAGGAGTCGCAATTCGATGGTGGCACAGGCCGTCGGTCGCCATTGCTTGAACTCCGACCAAAGCGGATCCGCTTCGAGTTCGGTGGCAATCTCACGCGCCAGATCTGCCCGGTCGAGCGCCAGCGCAACTTCGATACGAGCGCGCAAGGCATCGATCCAATCGTAAAAGGCGGCAGAGGCGTTCTCGGTTACCTCGCCTTCGGCATCCAGCAGCCCCTCGCGCTCGACTTCGGCGAGCACTTGGCGGAACTCCACCACCGCTTGGCGACTGGGTTGTTCGACGGTGTCCGGTAGCCCGAAGCTGACGGCCAACAGGATGCGTTGAAGCAGCAATTGGCGTTGCTGGGTGGTCTTCTGCTTCCCCTCCGCCATCTTATCGATGCCGCGGCTCGCCACCAGGAGATCGCGGGAGGCACCTTTCAGATCGTGGTACTGTCCACGCAGCAAGTCGGCGCGGCGTACGTGCAGGAGCGGCCTTAGTGGGTGATCTTCCCCCCAGGATTGCTCCAGGAATCGATACCCTTTCAGCGCACCGTCGGGATTGCCCGCGAGGCCAGCATTCTTGAGGACCGCGAGTTCCAGCTTCCCGTGCGGCAGCACCTCTTCGACCTCCAACTCCACGGACCGCGCCGCGCAGCGCAGGACCCGCACGAGGTCGATTTCGGCCAGGGCCGAGCGGTAGCGCGCGTCGCCCTGGAAGTACTTGAGGCAGGGCAGCAACCAAACCGCCCGTTTCGCCTCTTTGTCCGGCTCCGCTCCGCACTCAATGGCGTCGAGGAAACGGTGGAAACTCTTCCAGTACGCGTCCTCCTCGAGGTTCACCTGCTCGGGCCCCGCCTGGGCGGAAGCCCGTGCCGACCCCGTCAGCAGCGCCAGAATCAGCGCGACGCAGAGAGCTCGCCAGGACTGCTTCGCAGCCGATCGAGATCCCCTGTGAGCCTCCAGGCCGTCCAACGCCACCGGATCTCGTCCGGCCAGTTGGAGTGCACTTCCCTCGGAGGATCCCATCGCGGGGATTGTAACCGACCGCTGGAGGCGATTGGTTGCCCCCCGGTGGCCGCCAGGACCTCGAACTCGATCTGAATGGGCTCCGTTCCTACGGGTGCGAAGAAGTGGCCGAAATCAGAGCCTGGTCCCTGGGGTAGAGCCCCCTCGACGGTGCGCGCACCGCCCAAAACCCCCGACTCCTGCGGCTGTTCTCCCCGTCCGGAGGTCATCCACCAAGCGCCGGAGATCGCGAGGGCCAAGCCGGCGGCGGCCAGAACCAGGCGCCCCACAGGCCTCGACTTCGGTGTCGACCCCGCATGCGCCAGGTCCCCCTGGGACCTCCGGAACCGGTCGAGCTGAGGATCAATCCGGGACCGTTCCGAGCCCGCTTGGGCCCCGAGAAGCTCCGCGTTCATCTCCCCCGAAGCCCCGTCGAGGGACCTCTGCAGCTCCAGCAACCCCTCCAGCTCCCGATCGAACTCCAGATCACGCTCGCGCATCGACCGGACCTCGGGATCCATCGGAGAAAGCTCCCCGCAGACCACACGCTGCATCAACTCTTCGAATTCTGTCATGGCTGTTCCTTCCTCCAATTTGGCTCAAGGCCGACCCGCAAGCGTTTCAAGCCGCGGTAGTACTGGGTTTTGGCAGTGCCGGCGGGCATCCCGAGGTTCAACCCGATCTTCTCGAAAGAGAGGTCGTCGAAATGCCGCAGCCGAATGATGGTGGCTACAGGATCGCCCAAGGTGTCGAGCGCAACCTGCAAGTAGTCGTAAGGGTCCTTGATCTCGCCGGAAGCGCCCTGGAACTGATCCAGGTCTTCCACCACCTCGCGGCGGGATTCGCGGCGGCGCTCGTGCAGCGCGCGGTACACCTGTTTGACGCAGAAACCGTAGACCCAGGACTCTAGGCGCCCTTTGCCGCCGAACTCCGAGAGTTTGTTCCAGACCGCGGCAATGACTTCCTGGCCCACATCTTCGAGCTCATGGGCTTTCAACGGTGAGCCCAAGCGCAGGTGCCGGCTGTAGATCGTGGCGGGCACGAAACGCAAGCGATGCAACAAGGCCTGCACGGCTCCCGGATCCTTTGCAAGCGCCCTCTGGATCAGCAGTTGGTCGTCATCGCCGGGGACATCGGGATCCGGACTGGCTTTGCGCTCTCCCCACATGACCGAAGCAGGGATTGCAGCGTGGGGAAAACCACTTCCACGTTGCTGCCAGGTCCCAAGTTGCTGCCGGTTCATTGTACGGCGCGCGTGCGAAGCCCTGAAGAACCACGTCGAAGGGAACGCAGGAAACCCGCTTTGGGCCATTCCCCTGCGATGTCCTCCGCCCCGATAGGCCGCCGCCCCTGTCCCCTCCGGAAGGGGCGCGACCGTTGTGATTCCGAGTACAAACATGTCCCTGTGCCTCCGATTCCCTGGCGCACCGTGGCGCACCCTGCCCGGACACAACCGGGCTTGGGCTCCACCGATGCGGGCCAGCAAAACGGGTTTCTCGATTCCACCGGTCTATTGGCCTACCGAGACCCCCTTCTGGTTTCAGCAAAACCGTGGATTCGTGGTTTCCCGCCCTTTGGCCGCCCCCGCGGGCCGGCGCGGGCTCTGGGGAACCTTTTTGGCGGGCTTGGCTCTAAAAAACGGGCCGGTCGGGCCCTGGGGCTGGATCCCCGCGCCCGGACAGCCCATATTCCGCAGGGCCGGCCGCCGGCCCCGCCCGAACACGACCCGAAGCCAAACCAAGCAAACCATGAGCTCCGCCCTCGACGTCACCGACTCCTCCTGGGACACCGAAGTCCTTCAAAGCGCCCAGCCCGTGCTGGTGGATTTCTGGGCCCCCTGGTGCGGCCCCTGCAAGGCGATGGGCCCGTACATCGACAAGCTCGCCGAGGAGTTCGCCGGCCGCCTCAAGGTCGTCAAGCTGAACACCCAGGACAACAACGAAGTGCCCGCGCAGCACGGCATCACCGCGATCCCGACCCTGATCCTGGTCAAGGGTGGCGAGGTCGTCGACACCGCCATCGGTCTGCAGCGCTACGAAGCCCTGAAGAGCTTCGTCGAGCCCCACATGTAGTCCCGATCGCCCCGGAGCTCGTCCCGGGGTGCCGCCTGAATCGTGCGACTCGTCTTTCTGGGCTCTCCGCCCTTCGCCCTGCCGATCCTGAGTGCCCTGATCGAAAGCGATCGGCACGAGGTTCTGGCCCTGGTCACGCCCCCGGACCGCCCCCGCGGCCGGGGGCGCGCCGTTGAAGCGTCGCCGTTGGTGGAACTGGCCCGCGAGCACGGGCTGGCCATCGTGCAGCCGGAGACCACCAAATCCCCGGAGTTCGAGGCGCAGTTGCGCGCCTTCGCCCCCGATGTGCTCGTGGTGGCGAGTTACGGCGAGATCCTGCGTCAGAACATCCTCGATCTCGCCCCGCACGGCGCCCTCAACGTGCACGGCTCGCTGCTGCCGCGTTGGCGCGGCGCTTCACCGGTCCAGGCCGCGATCCTCGCCGGGGACCCGGAAACCGGCGTCAGCGTGCAACGCATGGTGCTCGCCCTGGACGCGGGCGACATCCTGCACGAGATCCGCACGCCGATTCACGTCGAAGACACGGGGGGCACCCTATTCGACCGCCTGTCAGAACTCGGCGCACGGGCGATCCTCGAAGCTTTGGACCGGATCGAAGACGGTCACGCCGAGTGGAAGCCCCAGGATGCCGCCACGGTGACCCACTGCCGCAAGATCCCGAAGGACGCCGGACGCCTGCATTTCGACCGGCCGGCCGCCGAACTCGAACGTCTGGTGCGGGCGATGAACCCGTGGCCCGCGACCTTCGCCTTCCTGCCCGATGGCCGCCGCCTGACCCTCCTGCGCGCCGAAGCCGTCGAAAACCCCGATCCGGCCGCTGCGCCGGGCACACTGCTCGACGATCGCACCCTGCTCATCGCCTGCGGCGACGGCGCCCTGCACGCTCTCGAGGTCAAACCCGAGGGCAAGCGCGCCATGTCCGCCCCGGACTTCCTGCGCGGTGCTCAGCTCCCCGCCGGAGTGGTGCTGGAAAGCGATCCCTCGACCGCACAGCCGTAAGCGTTTGCGGCTGGGATTCAGCCACAATCGCGGGTTTTGACCGATCCCAAGCGGATCCGAGCGGGCTTGCATAGCGCCGCGCCGGGGGCACCATAGGGCCTTCCCAGTTCCTCTCTCTATTGATCGGTCATGAACTCTCCCAGCCCGCTGGAGCTGGAGACGCTGTTCCTGCAATTGCTGGAAACACCTGCCTCCGAGCGCCCTGCCACCCTCGCGGGGCTTCCTGTTCCCCACGAACTGCGGCATAGCCTGCAGTGCATGTTGCTCGCCCACGAAAGCGCCCTGCGGCGCGACTTCTTGGGTTCTGGCTGGATGGACTCGGACCCAGGACGCCGCACCCCGCGGGTGTTCGCCACGGCCGAAGATCTGCGCGGGGAACCCGCCCTGGCCGAGTACACCATCGAAGAAGCCCTCGGTCAGGGCGCGAGCAGCATCGTCTTCCGCGCCCGCTCCAAACCGCCGTTGGTGCGCGAAGTCGCCATCAAAGTCCAACACGGCGATGCGAATGCCCAGCAGCGCACGCGCTTCCGGATGGAACAGCAGGCCCTCGCTTCGCTGCACCATCCGGGCATTGCCCAGGTCTTCGACCAGGGTGAACTGACCTCGGGAGCCCTTTTCACCGTGCTCGAGTTCGTCGATGGCGAGCCGATCACCACCTGGTGCCGCCGCCAGAACCACGATTGGCGCAAAGTCGCGGCCCTGGTTGCCGATTGCTGCGATGCGCTGACACACGTGCATGACCGTGGTCTGATCCACCGGGACCTCAAACCCTCCAACATCCTGGTGACCGAGCAAGGTGGCCACCCCCAGCCGAAACTCATCGATTTCGGCATCGCCAAGGTCAAAGCCGCCCCCGTCGAAGTGCAGTGGCCCACCGGCACCGGCGACTTCCTCGGAACCCTGCCCTACTCCAGCCCGGAGCAGATCACCGGAAGTGGCGACATCAGCGTGCGCAGCGACGGGTATGCGCTCGGGATCGTGTTGTACGAGTGTCTTACCGGCCTGCATCCGTTTGCCGGCGAGTTTGGCGACATTCGCGGATTGGTGCGCAGCATCTGCGATGGCGCTGTTCCGAGCCTCCCCTCGGCCCTGGGCCGGCCCGGTCCGGAATGGAATGCGATCCTGCGCAAAGCAACCGCCGGAGATCCCTCGGTGCGGTATCCCGCGGCATCTGATTTGGGCACCGACCTACGGAGATTGCTGCGCAACCTTCCTGTCCGTGCGATGCGCAGGCGGCCGATCTACGTGGCGCGCAAGTTCCTGCGCCGGCATTGGCTCGCGATTCCACTAGTGCTTTATACCGCAACCCCCTGGATCATCCGTTCCGTGACGGCCGTCCGGGAAACTCACCGGCAAGTGACTGCATTCCAAACTCTGAAAGCAGGGGGAAAGGACCTGGCCATGAAGCTTCATCCGTTGTTCGCCGAGCTTGATGGTTCGAGTGAGATCGGGATCGAGCTTCTGAATATCATATTGCCGATGATCGAGACACTTCAGGAGCTGGATCCCGACGACCCCGAAGTCAGGTTCTTTCAAGTGTACGCATGGGACGGACTGGGAGACGCGGCAATGAAGGAACGTGACCTCGACGCAGCTTTGGCTTTGTTTTCCGGAGCGAGAGAGATCGCCTTAGACCTTCGTGAGAGCTCTCTGCCCCCAGTGGACGTCGATCGGGCCATTGCGCGGCTCACGATCAAAGTAGGCGATGTCGCCAAACAACAGGAGGACTATGACGAGGCACTGCGAAACTACATCATTGCCCATGGGATTTTTGAAGAACACAAGGAGGCCATGGCCCTTGAGATGGCCTGGAGTTACGAACGGATCAGCGCCATTTCGAGGAAACGCCATGAGAAGCGAGACGCTCTCCTATTGGCCCAAGATCGTTGGTTGCTTTCGAAGGAGCTTTTGGAATGTCGCGAGCATGACTGGCAGAGTCGCTACAACTGGGCAACTGCCAATTTTATGCTGTGCGACTCTCTACACGCGAGCTACCAGTATCAACCAGCGCTGGACCATGCCCTGACATCCGAGGAGGTCGCCTTGGGGCTCATCCGATCCGACCCGCAGCGGTATTCGTCGCATCTGGCCGTATTGAATGCAGAATATGCAAAGATGATGTCTTACTACTATTTGAATAGGCCTGACGAAGGTGATCGCGCAGCAGAGGAAGCGCTGGAAACCATAGTCGATCTCGTCGAACGCAACCCCTCGAGGCTGGATACCGCGGAACTGGCATGCGCCAAGATTTCCGGCATGCAAAAGAACTTCGCCAAGTACTCCAAGAATCGCGACAAATCCGAGCTGGATGGCCTGCTGCGCGAAATGCGCATTCACGAAGCCCGCCTGCGCGAGCGCAGCCTGGCGGCCCAGTAGCCAGCCGCCCCCGGATGGAGCAAAATCGGACTTTCCCTGCCTCGGCAGGCCCCGTCCCGCTACCCTCTTCGCCCCATGAGCCGCGAAACCGCCTTCGACATCCTCCGTTCCGGGAGCCCGACCCCTATGCGGGAGGTGAACCGCTTTGCCGAGCGGGATGGGCTCGATGACCGCGACCGGGGACTCGTGCGGGCCATCGTCGGTACCGAGGTGCGGCGACGGGCGACCCTGCGCGCCATCGTGAAGTTGTTCGCCCGCGGCAACCCCAGCCCCGAGATCGCCACCCTGCTGCGCATGGGCATCGCGCAACTCCTGTTCCTCGACACGGTGCCGGACCACGCCGCGATCTCCGAAACCGTGGACATCGCCACCCGGCGCATCAGCCTGCCGCGCGGCCGCTACGTCAACGGCGTGCTGCGCACCGTGCAACGGGCTCGGGAGCGCGGCCACTGCGGCGACGCCCAACGCGACATCGTGCATGCCAACTGGCACTTCACCAGCGACGTCTTCCGCGACCCGCAGGAACACCCGCTGCTGTGGGCGGAAGATGCCCTTTCGATGCCTTCCAACCTACTGAAGCGCTGGCAAAAGCGTTTCGGCACCGACAAGGCCTTCGAACTCGCCCGCACCGCCCTGCGCGAACCCGATCTCTCGGTTGTCGCCTTCCACGCGGATCCCTCCGAGTGGACCGCCCTGCTCCCCGAGGGCGAATGGCGGGCTGGCCACCACGAGCGCGCCGCGATCCTGCCGGGCCACCACGCCTCCGCCCTGTTCGCCAGCGAAGCCTTCCAGGACGGACGTCTCAGCATCCAAGGCGAAACCGCCCTGCGCGCCGCCCTGGCGGTGCAAGCCCAGCCGGGTATGCGCGTACTTGACCTGTGCGCCGCGCCCGGTGGCAAAACCGCCTGGTTGGCGAAAGCGGGCGCCACGGTTGTTGCCACCGACATCTCTGCGGGCCGCCTCGAAACCCTGCATGGCACGGTCTCCCGCCTCGGAGTGGCCGATCGCGTCGAAACCATCGTTTCCGACGGCACCCAGGGCCTTTCCGGTGACATGGAGATGTTCGACGCCGCCCTGATCGACGCCCCGTGCAGCAACACCGGCGTGCTCGCATCGCGCCCCGGCGCCCGCTGGCGTTTTGGCCCGCAAAGCCAGAAAGACCTCTGCACCCTGCAAGCGCGCCTGCTCGACGAAGCCGCCCAGTGGATCAAACCCGGCGGGCACCTCGTGTACTCCACCTGTAGCATCGAAAGCGACGAGAACGAGCAACAGGTGCGGCACTTCCTCGAGTCCCACCCCGCCTGGTCCCTCGAACACCAGGAAAGCCACCTGCCCGCCCCGCAGGGCTCCAACGGCCCCATCGACGGCGGGTACCACGCCCGCCTGCGACTGGAGTGAGCCTTGCGAGTGACTGGGGCGGGGGAATAACGTTACATACCGAACCAGGTTCGATCAGTCCCACAATTCGCGCAGCGTGCGGAGCACGCCGCGAATTGTGGGACTGATCGAACCTGGTTCGGTATGTAACGTTATTCCCCCGCCCCAGTCACTCGCAAGGCCCACTGACGCGCAAGGCCACCTCCAATCGCCCAGTGACAGCACTAGCGGAGTGCCCCGCAATGGCGTATATCGCTCCGATGACTTCGCCCTCCGATCGCCGCGGCACCGAGGGGCCGCTTGCCGACCTGCAGAAGCACCATTTCGCCTTCGTGGGTCACGGGGCCATGGCGCAGGCGCTGGGTTCCATGGGCGATTGGGCGGGATTCGCTGCGAGCTGGAACGACCTGCCCGAGGACGGGTACATGGCCGACGGCGGGCGGTATCGCCAGCGACGTTTTGCGGCCTATTCGGTGGCCCGCGGAGGCCAGCGCGAGCTCAAGCCGCCGCAGCCGCATTACCAGAGCCGCGACCGCAATCCGCTCAACGGGGGCATCGAGCGCTGGTTCGAGCCCCTGAGCGACGCGGTGGGCTCCGGCGAGTCCCTGCACCGCATTCTCGACTACGGCCTCGCGCTGCTCGAAGACCTGCGGCCCGACGTGCACCAATGGCACGCCGAGGTTCACCAATTCCGCATCCTGACCTCGACGGATGCGCCCGGAAAGCCAACCCCCGAGGGCTCCCACCGCGATGGCGTCGACTTTGTCATCGCCATGCTCATCCACCGCGAGAACGTCGACCGCGGCACGACGGACATTACCGACCTGGAAGGCCGCCCCCTCGGCTCCTTCACCCTCGCCCAGCCCCTCGACACCGCCTTAGTAGACGATCGCCACGTCTTCCACGGCGTCACCCCGATCGAACCGAAGGACCCGCACCAGCCCGCCTGGCGCGACGTGCTGGTCATCACCTGGAAAGCCGACGGCGCTCCGGGCGCGCCCAGGATGTAGTCCGGCCTACTGCCCGCTCGATCCCTGCCCAACCGGCGGGAAGTCCTTCAAAGCCTCGCGCAACTCGGCATACCGGTTGCGCACCCAATCGCGCGGCTCTTCCGGCCCAGGCCCCACCCGCAGATCGCAAGGCGCAATCAACACCCGCGCCGTCTGCCCTGCCGCACGCGCTACCAGAACAAACAGTTCCTCCGCCGCGGCGTCCCCCATGGCCAAACAGCCCACCGACCGGTCGCTGCCATGGATCATGATGTCCCCACCAAGTTCCGTGCGCCCATCGATCGCGGCCCGCTGCCGGTCCTGTTCGCTCGGATAGGAAACCCGCAGTGCCAGGTGGAAGCGGCTATTCGGATTGAGGGACTCGACCCGGTACAGCCCTTCGGGCACCTGCCGGTCACCCTCGCGCAACTTCGGCCCCAGCTCACCACTGGCCGCCTGCACCGGCCAATCGCGCAAACGCACCCAATCGGCTTGCGCCCCTTCGCGCACCCACGCCTCCAGCCGTCGCTCCCGCTTGAACGCCACCAGCGCCAACTCCTGCGCCGGCCAACGCACTCCGCAACGCTCAAAGTCCGCCCGCAATCGCGCACGCACATCGTCCTCGAACTGCTCCAACCGCTCATCGACGGTGTATTCCGGCCCCATCGCTCGCACCAACCTCCCGATCCACCCCGATGCCGCCGCCAAACCCAGCAACACGCACAAGAAAATCACGACTCTCCCCATGGGTCCATGCTGCCCGCCCAAGCCGACCGGTTCAACGCCTCCCGCCCTTCGCCGCCGGGCCATTCCCGAATGCCGCGTGGCCCACTGCGACGTGCCTCCCGAGCACTACTCCGGAATTGAGGCTCCCGCGCCAATCCCAACGGATCGGCGCGGGAGCGCGTGCTGCCCGGGGTCAAACGATCCCCGAATCCGACGGAATCACGGGAAGGTCACCGCCAAGCCGTTGCTGAGGTTGGCGCTACCCGTTCCGGCCGGCGTATCGCGGTACCAGAGTTGGAAGTACCAGGTATCCCCCGCCATGATCGCCGGGTTGCCCGCGATCGGTACGGTGGCAGGCACGTCGAAGCCGCTACCGACGGCCGAAGTGCCCACCAGGTTCTGCAGCACACCGCTTCCGTCAAACTGACCGACCGAGTTGAGCACGCCGGACACGTTGTAGCGGCCAAGCGACTGCGCGGTGTCGAGGCACAGGTGCCCACCCTGGGGCAGGGCCAGACCCGGATCCACGAATCCGCTGCCCACGAGGAAGTAGCCGAATTCGCCTGCAGGACCGTTCGTTCCTTCCAGGTGTAGATCGCTTCCTACGCCAGTACCGAAGCTCGCCGACAGTTCCGCGGGGACTCCGGTCGAGTTCGCGTCGGCCGGGTGGCAGAAGGCCGTGCCCACGCCGCCCCCTTGCGGCAGAACCACCGTCATCGTGCGCACACTGTTGGCCGCGATCGGGGCGATGGTTTCGTCATAGACCTCGAAGACTTCCGTCACCGGATCAATGGTGCCGTTCATGTCCACATCGCGCATGACCAGCAAGCGGTCCGGAGTTTGATCCTCCACCGCGTAGAACTCCGTGTCGGAAACCGCCTGCAACGACCAGATGTTGCTCGAAGCCGCGCCGGTCCAATACTGCGTCGCTTCCGTCACCGGATCGATGAAATCGTCGCTGTTGGCGTCCGCGAACCGCCAGACGATCTCGTTGAGGTTGTCGCCCATCAGGAAGTCGCCGTTCGGCATCTGCGACAGGCACCAGTGCTGCGCAGTCGAAGCCTGCGCGGGGGCCATGAAGTAGGGCAGCTCCTCGCCGGGCTGATCGATCGCGCCGGAGTTGTCGATGTCCTGAAGCAGGTACACCCCCTTGGGATGCACGCCCGAGGTCCCGTTCTCGACGTAGTACAGCCGGCCATCCTTGCCGCGCATCACGTCCGCGGGAATCGATTCGCCGGTACTGCCCCCGGGAAGAATGTCATAGAAGACCGTCACTTCACCGAGATCGTTGGCATCCCCGTCCGAATTCATGTCCTTGCAGCGCAGGATCGCATCGATGCCGCCCGTTCCGGAGTTGGCCACCGCCACCCACAGGGTGCCATCATCATCCGCCCACATGCCACGGGCGGAAGCCATCGTGATGCCGCCGGGGTTGTTCGCCGGATTGCCGTCGAACCACAAGACCGCTTCGCCGGGACTGGCGATCAGGTTGTCGTTGTCGAGGTCCTTGAGCCAACCGAGCACATCGTTGGTGCCATCGGACACGATCAACGCCCCATCGGGCATCAACACCGTGCCCTGGGCCGACGCCAGGGCCACCGGACCGGTCGTACCGTCGTAGTACACGGTCATCTCGCCCGCATCGTTGTAGTTGCCGTTGGCGTTGACGTCCTCGAAACGCCAGATGACGTCGTCACCGGAATCGCTGACGTAGCTGACGTAGAGCCCTTGGGCACTGGCGAGAGAGGAGAGAACCAAAGTGCCCAGCAGGAGGGCGGAAGTGCGGGTTTTGGACATGGGATCGAAGGATTGGGGACTGCCCGGGGGCTTTATTGAGATCCAGTCTCAATCGATCCACCCCCGGAGCGCAAGTGCAACCTTCCAGAAAACCGCAAATCCGCCAGTCAACCTTCCGTGTCCGTAGCAGTTTTTCGGAGTGAAAACAGGCCTGGCGGGGTCGCCAGGGCCGGTCAGGGCTTCTTCAGGGCGCCCGCGCCAAGCCCCGGCGGCGCGGCCAGCACGCCGAGGATCTGGAGGGGATCGCCATCGCCCACCCCGATCGCCGGCCGATCGACCCCATCCTCCGCCGCCCCAGAGCGCAACATCCGGATGGCCGCCTCACTCGCGAACTGCTCCCCGCTCGACCCGGCGACAAACCGCCCGCCTCGCAATTCGCCGCGCAGCTCCAACCGCCGCCCAGCCCGCCAAAGATCGCGCCACGGAACCGGCAAGCGCTCCTTCTGCAATACGGCCCGGAAGACCACACCCCAGCGACGCACCAACGCCTTCAGCAATTCTTCTTCCTGGGTTTCGCTGAGCGCAACGCTTGTGTCCGAAGGCGTACGCAGCAGCGACCAACGCCCGCTGGTGGCCAGCTGACGCCGTCTGCGCGAAGGCGGTACGAGATGTTGGCGCAGCGACAGGAACGAATCCGCGGTCGCTAGGCCGGAGGCGATCAGCTCGTCCAGTCCCCGCTCGACGTCGCTGGGCAGCAGCCCCTGCAGGCGTTCCAAGTCGGTCTGGAACTGCGCGCCGCGGGCTTGCAGATCTTCCAGCACCGCCTGAGCCGGCCAGGAAAGGCCCTCGACCTGGGGCGTTCCGGCCAATTGCATCCAAAGGTCGCTTTCTGCGCGAGGAAAGAAGGCCAGCGGCGTGATGCGCAGCGTCGCCTTAGACGAACCCCACAAGCGACCCCATTGCACCGCACCCATCAGCCCCAATTGGTCGAGGAAATCGGGCCGATAGTTGCGCACCCGGGCAGGCAGAATGTGCGACTCCCAAGCCGGAACCGGGGCTTCCCAACCCGCGAGCTGCTCCAGCACCTGCCGCACGCCTTCGACCCCTTCCAGCCGGGTTTCCGGCCGCACGTGCTGCCAAGCCTCAAGGAAACGTGCGTGCTGCTCCGGAGAAACCGCCTGCACCCGCCGGCGCAGGTCCTCGATGGTGTAGCGCTGGATTCGGGCGAGCAACCGCCGGTTGCACCACGCCGGACGCCCGTCGAGGGTCGTCCGCATGACCTCCCCGCGCATCTCGAGTTCCAGCATCAGCGGATCGTTGTCATGCACAGGCCCGAGCACCTCCATGCGCCCGCGCAGCACCTCGAGCTCCTCCCGGGTGGCTTCGGTGGCAAACCAGCGATCCCCTTCGCGCTGCACGCGGCCCGCGGCCTGCAGCTCCAGCAACCAAGCTCGCCAAGGCTCCGCCTCGTCTTCGGCCACAAACCCCATCCAAAGCAGGGATTCGTGCAATTCCTCGGCGTCGCGCGGGTCCGGCCAGGCCTCCTCGCGCACCCGGGCCAGAACCTCGGGATCTATGGCCGCGAGCTCCGCGGCGGTCTTGGGATCCAACGACCGGCGCTTGAGAACGGCCTGAGTGCGCCGTTCTTCGAGCGGCACATCGTCGAGGAAACCATAGGGCCCGATCGCCAGGGCACCGAGCGCATACGGCGATGGCTCGGGGGTGTCGATCGCGTGTCGTTCGATCTCGCCCGATTCGAGCCCCGCAATCACATCAACGAGTCCATCGACGTCGAGGGCCTCGTGCAAGCAATCCTCGAAGGTCTGATCGAGCACCGGATGGCCTTCGGGGATCGGAATGTCGCCAGGCGGCAGGTTTTCGCCGCAGGCCAGCACGTCGGGGAACACCTGGACCAGCCGATCTTCGGCGCGCATGCGCAGAATCGGCGCTGGCACGCGCTTGCCGCCGCCAAATCGCGGCACCCAGAGCGAGCGGGTGACGTTCCACCGCCAACGAGTCTGGAACAACGGCGAAGCGAGCAATGCCTGCCGCAGAATCTGGCGCACGGACTTGGACGAGAGGTAATCGAAGACCTCTTCCAGCGGGAAGGAGTGGTGCGGACCGAGTGAAAGCACGATCGCCTCTTCATTGGCGGCGGCCTGCAACTCGAACCCAAATCCTCGGCAGAAGCGTTTGCGCAGGGCCAAACCAAACGCCCGGTTGATGCGACCGCCGAACGGGGCGTGGATCACGAGTTGCGTGCCGCCGGTCTCATCGAAGAACCGCTCGAGCACCATGCACTTCTGGCTCGGCGTTGCCCCAAGGGCGTCGCGCCCCGCCTGCAGGTAGCGCCGTAGTTCCTCGGCCACCGCGCCTTCGATGCCACACTCGAGTCGCAACCATTCCGGGTCCAAACCCCGTTCGCGCACCTCGCCGATCGCCGCCGACAGTTCCCGCGTGCGTGCCGGCGCCTCGCCGAACCAGAACGGTAGGCTCGGAGGAATGCCCGCGGCATCGGCCACGCGCATGACCCCCGATTCCACCTTGAGCACCATCCACGAAGTCGCGCCCAGTTGGAAGACATCCCCCTGGCTCGCTTCGATCGCAAAGTCCTCGTCGACGGTGCCTACGAACGTATCGCCGGGGTGCAAGATCACGCGGTAGTCCGCCCGATCCGGGATCGCCCCGCCGCCCGTGATCGCGGTCAGCTTGGCCCGGCGCGTCGCCCGCACGCGACCGCCAACGCCGTCGCGGTGCAGCAGCGCGTGCCGCCCCTGGCTGTGCAGTTCGAGCACCCGTTCCAAGTCCTCTGCGGTCAATCCGCGGTACGGAAACGCCCGCTTCATCACCGCAAACAGGTCACTTTCCAGCCAATCCTGATCGACGCACGCCGCCACCACCTGTTGCGCGAGAATGTCGAGCGGAGCCTGGGGCACCGGGGTCACATCCAATTCGCGGCGGCGCAGGCAGCGCAACAACGCCGCCGCTTCCACCAACTCATCGGGTGACAGCGGAAAAAGCGAGCCCACAGGCGTGCGCCCAACCCCGTGCCCCGCTCGCCCGATCCGCTGCAGCAGCGTCGCAATCGAACGCACCGCCCCGATTTGCACGACGTAGTCGATATCGCCGATGTCGATGCCGAGTTCGAGCGAAGCCGTGGCGACTAGAACCGAAAGCTGCCCAGCCTTCAGTCGTTGTTCCGCATCCAGCCGTCGTTCCTTCGACAGACTCGAATGGTGGCAGGTGACTTTGTCCCCACCCAGTCGCTCCGCCAGGCGCGCCGACATCCGTTCCGCCATCTTGCGCGTGCCCACAAACACGAGCGTCGTGCGATATTCCCGAGATCGCTCGACAATCCGATCGTGGATCTCCGACCAGGTTTCCGCCGAACAGACGGCCTGCAGGGGCGATGGCGGAATCTCCACCGATAGCTGCATCGGTCGCTGATGCCCCTCATCGATCAACGTGCACGTGCGCCCGGATCCCACGAGGAAATCTCCAACCGCAGAAAGCGGCCGTTGCGTGGCGGACAGCCCGATGCGCTGCACGGCGCGGCCGGTCAAGGCCTCCAATCGCTCCAGGCTGAGGGCCAGGTGGCTGCCCCGCTTGTCACCGAGCATGGCGTGGATCTCGTCCACGATCACCGTGCGCACCCCGGCAAGCATGGCCCGCCCCGCCGCCGAAGTCAGCAGGATGTACAAGCTCTCCGGCGTCGTCACCAGGATATGCGGATGCCGCTTGCCCATCGCCGCACGCTCGCGGGCGGTGGTATCCCCCGAGCGCACCAAAACCCGTACATCCGCAAGCCCCGGATCCCTTTCGCGCAACTCCGAAAGCGGCCCACTCAGGTTCTTCTGAATGTCGTTCGAGAGCGCCTTGAGCGGCGAGACATACAAGACGCGCGTCTCGTCCGGCAGTGCCTCACCGAGCCGCAACAGCCCATCGAGCCCCGCAAAAAACGCCGCCATGGTCTTACCCGATCCCGTCGGCGCCGCGACCAACACGTTCTCCCCGCGCGCAATCGCCGGCCAAGCCCGCTCCTGCGCCACCGTCGGATCCCCGAGCCGCTCGCGGAACCACTCCGCCAGCGTGGGATGAAACGCCTTCAAGACCCCGGACACCCCCCGAGAATAGTCCAAGTCCCGCCCCCTTTGGGCCCCCATCTTCCCCCGCTACCATGGACACACACCCCGCCCATGGCCCGCCGCCCCGTCAAAACCCGCCGTTGCCCCCTCTGCGGCGAACCCGTCAAAGTCGGCGCCCTCGCCTGCCGCTCCTGCGGTTCCGATGCCAACACCGGCTGGTCCCAAGACGCCGACGAAAACTCCGTCGACCTGGGCGCAAACGCTGACGAATTCGACTACGACGAGTTCCTGGCCAAGGAGTTTCCCTCCACCCGCAAACCCGCCCAGAAAGCCAGCGCCTTCGCGCGCAAAGCCGCGTTGGTTTTCGTCCTGCTCAGCCTGATCCTCGCCCTGGTTTTCTGGGTGCGCTAAGTTCTACCCCGTCCGTTGGTAAATCCACTCCATTCTCGATGTCCACACGATTGAGCTCCATCGGTTCCCCTCAGCCGAAACCCGCCACACACTGCGAGCACTGCCATCAGGCGCTGCCCGGCCCCGACGGATCCAACCATGGAAAAACCCGGAAGCTCTTGGGCTTGAGTGGGGCCTGCCTGCTTCTGCTCGCAATCGCGGTGCTGGCCCTCACCCTGGGCTGGTTCAAGCCCAGCTACGAGTACAGTTCGCGCCGCTTTCCCCGCGGAAGCGAAGCTGCGGAGAAGGAATGGCATGAAGCCATCAAGTACCAGATGCAAGAGGCCGGAAAAGCCCGCTCAGAACTACTGTCGGGTGTTATCTCCCAAGCCGACCTGTCTCCATCGATGCGGGACCTCGTGGTCGAGCCCAGCCCAGACACGGAGAACTCCAGGACCAACGCAAGCAACCCTGGCCGGATCCGTTCCCTGGCGGAAATCGAAGACCGAATTGTCGAATCGATGCCGGCCCAAGGTCTTCACCGCTACAAGAGGTGAAGATCTCGGACCCTTCCATCCGACCCACAACACCGCATTTTCAGGATCCCTATCGCAACGGGCTATTGCCCTGGAATCCCGTCGTTTCGTGAAGGGATTCCCGTGTATCCCGAACGCAGTCGAGCCTTTCGCCAAGGTCTGGCGACCTGTAGGAATCGCCCCCAGCCACGCTTGGGTAGGTGCATTGCCCGATGGACCCCGCCTACCCCTTGAATGGGAACGACTGCGCGCAAGGGCACGTTATCCACAGGGGTGTGGATAACTTTTTGTGTTCCTGGAAAGGTGCCAACGTGGCGGAATCCGCTCCCGGAGACACTTCTTGGGGGGTCCAGAGGGCCCTTAATCGCCCCTTGAGCGAATTCCAGGACTAGTTATCCACAGACCGCCCGCGAAACCCGTCTTCCTTGGCCGGCCTTGACAAGAACGGCGCGTATCGAAGGTTTTGAGGCGATTCGGACCCAGGATCACCGGCCGGATCCGAGCCCGGCGGAGACGCGGAAGGTATGCCCGTCGGGGTGGCGGAGCCAGAATTCGCGGACGCCCCAGGGTTCGTTGCGGGGCGCCATCGGGGTTTCGAAGCCGAGTTCGCCGGCGCGTTGGTAGAGGGCGTCGACCTCGGCGGGACTGCTCATCCACCAGCTCATCCAGACTCCGGTCTGGTCGGGGTCCTGGCCGGGTCCTCCGCGGCCGCCTTGGCCGTCGCGGCAAAGGAAGAGTTGGCTTTTGGCCACGCACATTCCGGCGAATTGAGCGGGGCCGGCGGCATTCGAGCTGGCGGCGCCTTCGATCATGCCCGCGTCGTTCCAGGCGAAGGTGCGCTGCCAGCCGAGGGCTTCGAAGAACTCGAGGCTGGCCGGCACGTCGCGTACGTTGAGGATCGGGGTGACCTGGTGGATCTGCATGGGATTCCTGGAGCGATTCGGACCCCTGCGGAGCCCATTCCGGGCCCCTACATACCCGGGATCGGTTTCAGGCGCTATCTTGGGCCGGTCATGAAGGAAGAACGATCGGAGCGTCGCCCGCGCGCCAAGAAGGGCCCGAACCTGACCCCCATCCTCATCGGTGCGGTGGTGGTCCTGATGGCCGTGGTCGCGGTGGCGCTCGCGAACAAGGACAAGCGCGCACGCGAAGCGGCTGCGGCTGCCAACTCCAAGGACGACGGCATGCCGAGCAACCCGTTCGCGCAGTCGGGTTCGTCGGGCAGCTCCCAGACGAAGGCCGATGGCACGGCGCTGGAAGTCTCCCCTGCTGATCTGCTCGAGAACGATTCTTGGAAGTCCGCCCAGGCCACCGCAGCCAAAGCCTACGCCAAGTTGAAGGAAGCCCGGGAATTCGAAGACGCGGGCAAACGCGCCGAATTCAAGGAAATGGCCGTGCAGGCGCGTGATCTCTTCGATCAGGCCCAAGAGCAGGTGGCCGCGTGGGAAGAGGAGATCGTCGACAAGTACGGCGATCGCGATCCGCGGGTGAAGAAGGTCACCGAAGAGACCGCCAAGTGGCTGAAGGTGCGCAAGAACCTGCGCAAGGTCGACGTGAACGACCTGTAGGCGCGCCGCCGTTCCGACCATGCCCGCCCCTTCCACCGCCGCGCGCCGCGCCATGGTGACCGGCGCCTCGTCCGGTCTCGGTGCGGCGGTGGCACGCTTGTTGGCCGCCGAAGGCTACAGAGTCGCCCTGCTCGCCCGGCGGGAGCAGGCTTTGCACGAATTGGCGGCCGAACTGCCCGGGAGTGGACATCTGGTGGTGCCCTGCGATCTGACCCGGCCGGCGGACATCTCCGCCGCCATGGCGCGGGTGCAGGTGGAGTTCGGCGGACTCGATCTGCTCGTCAACAACGCAGGCATCGGGTATCGCGCGCGGGTGGAGGAGATCGAGCCGGATCACCTGCGGCAGGTCTTCGACACCAACGTCTTCGGCATGCTGCTGTGTTGCCAAGGGGCCCTGCCCCTCCTGCGCAAGGGAGCGCGCCCGGTGGTGGTCAACGTGTCTTCGGTAGTAGGCCGCCGAGGCATCCCCGGCCAGGCCGCCTACAGCGCTTCTAAAGCCGCCGCGAGCTCGATCGGCGAAGCCCTGCGCGTCGAATGGGCGGACGAGGGCATTGCGGTCTGCACCCTGAACCCGGCCCTGACGGCCACCGGCTTCTTCCAGGCCCAGGCCAACCCCTCCGACCTGCCCGATCCGGACCTTTCCCAGGCGGAACCGGCCGAGCGGGTGGCGGGCTGGGTGCTCGAACTCGACCGCAAGCCCCAGCGCGAGGTCTTCCTGCGCAGCAAGTGGCGTTGGTTGGCGATCCTCTCCGTGCTCTGGCCGGCCCAGGCGGACCGCATGCTGGTGCGGCGTCTGGGGGGCGGCTGGCGGGCCCCGAAGGCCTTCTAGAGGCATTAGGAACGGCCGTCCGGGTCTCTTCCTGAGGCGCTCCATGGATTGCGCTGATTCTTGACAGGAGGCCGTATCGGATTGCGCATGGACAATGGGGACCCGTCGGTCCCTGAGCTTCCAATACCCAAGAGCCCTCCCCAAGCCATGCGCCTCAAACACCTCGTCGGACTGTGTGCGGTCCTGTCCGCGCCCCTCAGCGCCCAGACGATCGATCCGGCCTTCGCCTCCGACTACAACTTCATCGACCTCGGCACCCCGGCGGGAGTACCCGGCCCCCTGGGCGGTATCCACTTCAAACCCGGCGATTCGAACACCCTATGGCTGGGTGGCAGCGCCAACAACGGGCTGGGTGAGATCTTCGAGGTTCCGGTGACCCGCGATGGATCGGGTCACATTGTCAGCTTCGGCGGAGCGGGAGTCGCATCGATGACCGCCCCCAACATCGATGGTGGTATCGCGTTCTCGAGCGATGGAGTGGTGTTTGTCACCACCTACAGCAACAACCACTTGCTTCAGTTCCTGCCCGGCAGCACCACGCCGGACCTGGACATCAACCTGAACACGCTGGGTGTGGCTAGCAGCGTCGGTACTTGTCAATTCGTCCCGGCCGGCTTTCCTGGCGCGGGCAAATTCAAGCTCGCCAGCTACAACGCCAGTCAATGGTACGACGTGGACCTGGTCCAGAATGCGGCGGGAACCTATGACATCGCCGCGGTCACGGCGACAGTGAACCCGGGCGGTGGGCCCGAGGGAATCGTCTATATTTCCGGCGGAAACCCGGGATTCTCTATCGATTCCGTTTTGGTGTCCGAATACTCCGCCGGGGCAGTGCGCGCCTACGACATCGACGCGAATGGCGACCCCATCCCGACCTCGCGGCGCGAGTTTATCACGGGTCTTGCTGGAGCCGAAGGCGCCGTGATCGACCCGGTCACCGGCGACTTCCTCTTCAGCACCTTCGGTGGCGGCAACAAGGTCATCGTGGTCTCCGGCTTCGACCAGACCGCGATCTTCTGCGGCGGCAAGGCGAACTCGCAAGGCTGCACGCCGACCATCACCTGGACGGGGACGCCGACCCTGAGCGGTGCCGATGACTTCGTATTGACCTGCCAGGACGCGCTCAACAACTCGTTTGGCGTGCTTCTCTGGAGCACCACCCCCGCGGCCATTCCCTTCGGCGGCGGGACCCTGTGCCTGAGCTCGCACCAGTTCCGCCACCCCGCCCAGTTCTCGGGCGGTACCGCGGGGGCGATGGCCACCGATTGCACCGGCACGTTCTCGGACTTCCTGAGCCAGTCCTGGTTCGGCCTGGCCGGCATCGCTTCGGGAACCACAGTCTACGTGCAGTACCTCAGCCGCGATTCGGGCTTCGGCATGCCCAACAACATCTCCCTTTCCGACGGCTTGCGCTTCACGCTGCTGCCGTGATCGGGCGGATTTGAGCACCCTGAAGCCGGTTTTCCGCGTGGAAGACCGGCCTCCTTGCGTATGGGGCCCAAATGGGGCGATCTAGGCCCCGATCCGGGCCTTCAAGAATTCCCCCGCGGAACCCCTCGCACCCCCGCCGGTTTGGGGATCAGATCCACCCAGACGCTGCCGAAGAAACCGATTCCATGGCTCCTTTCCACGCTGCTTCCATCCGCCCGGGCTCGGCCCTGCTAGCGGTTTCTCTGCTCGCCACCGCGCTGATCTCCTGGGCTCCGGTCCAAGGCCCGCAGGGGGACCCGGAACGCGCGTTCGAAGCCCTGAAACGCCGATTGGACCTCGATCTCGATGGGCGCATCTCCCCGAAGGAATTCGGTCGCAACGAGCGGGCCTTCCGCCGGCTCGATTTGGATGGGGACGGCTTCCTGACCCTGGCCGATGCGCGCGCCCGCGCTGGGCAGGCCCCCGCCAAGGAAACGGCCCCCGCTGCGCAGCCCTTGGAAGCCGGTCCGGCGACCCCGGAAGACCTCGAGTTCTTCGAGCAGCGCATCCGGCCCGTGCTCGAATCGAGCTGCTATTCCTGCCATTCGAGCGGCGCGCGGCGGATCCGCGCAGGCCTCGTCCTCGACAGCCGCCATGGATTCCTGATGGGTGGCGACACAGGTACGGCGATGGTGCCCGGAGACCCGGATGGGTCGGCTTTCATCCAAGCCATCCGCTGGACGGACGAGGACTTCGCCATGCCGCCCAAGGAGCGGCTCAGCGACGAACAGATCGCCGACTTCGAGACCTGGGTGCGCAAGGGCGCGCCGTGGCCCGCGGAAAGCGGCGGAACGATGGAAACCATCGATTCGGGCGCGAACAACGAAAGCCTCAACCGCCACATCGATCTTGAGGCGGGGCGCGAATTCTGGGCATTCCAACCCGTCGTACGGCCCGAAGTACCCGAATCGGACAAACCCGGTTGGGTGCAAAGTCCGATCGACGCGTTCCTGTTGCAGGCGATGGCCGCAGCGGGGGTGCAGCCCGTCGAAGACGCCGATGACACGACTTGGTTGCGCCGGGTGACCTTTGATCTGACCGGACTTCCGCCGAAGCCGGAGGACCTGGCCGCCTTCCGTGCGGATCGTTCGGCGGACCGGGACGAAAAGGTCGTCGACCGGCTGCTGGCATCGCCGGAGTACGCCGAGCGTTGGGGTCGCCATTGGCTGGATGTGGCGCGTTACGGCGAGTCGAGCGGCAAGGAGCAGAACGTGCTCTACCCGCACGCTTGGCGGTATCGCGATTGGGTGCTGAAGGCGTTTGCCGAGGATCTGCCGTATGACCGGTTCCTGAAGCTGCAGATTGCGGGGGATCTGGTGTACAGCTCCGACGAAACCGAAGGCGCGTGGAACCGCATCGCAACGGGGTATCTGGCCCTGGGCACGAAAGGCCATGCGAACCGCGATGAGCGGCGCTTCCAGCTGGACATGGTCGACGAGCAAATCGATGCGATGAGCCAGGGCATGCTGGGATTGACCGTTTCCTGCGCCCGTTGCCACGATCACAAGTTCGATCCGATCCCGACCGAGGACTACTACGCCTTGGCGGGCATCTTGATGAGCAGCGAGACCCACTACGGCACGATGGCGGGGCCGGGGAACCTGCGGCCTTCGGATCTGTTGCCGCTGCCTGCCGGTGCGGACCTGCCGAATGGGCCGCAGATGCAGGCCGGGGTGCGGCAATTCCTGGAGGTCACGCGCGACCGATTGGACCGGACGAGCGAGCGGGCGCGGGACAACATGGAAGGTCAATCGCGCGAGGATCGCGCGCAGACGGCCTTCCAGCAGCGCCGCCAGCGCGACCAATTGCGGCAGATCGAGAACCTGCTGACCCGCTTCGGTGACGACGGCAAGGCCCTGGTGAGCAACCGCCTGGCGATGGGCATGAGCGAAGGCAAGGCCCGTGACATCGCCGTGCTCGAGCGCGGCGAGCTGGACCGACCGGGCAACGTCGTGCCGCGCGGGGTGCCGCAGGTGCTGCAGTCCGGCGAGCCCCTCGTCGTCAAAAAAGGCAGCGGACGCCTGCAATTGGCGGATTGGGTTGCCAGCAAGGACAACCCCCTGACCGCCCGCGTGTGGGTCAACCGGGTCTGGCTGCACTTGTTCGGTGCGGGCATCGTGCCGACCCCCGACAACTTCGGCAATGCCGGGCAACGGCCGACGCATCCCGAATTGCTCGATTGGCTTGCCAGCGAGTTCATGGAGAAGGGTTGGTCGACCAAGGCCTTGCTGCGTGAATTGACGCTTTCGCACACGTATCGCCTGGCTTCGCGCAGCAATACACGTGGCGAAGAAATCGATCCCGACCTGCGCACCCTGTGGCGCATGCCCAAACGGCGCCTCGAAGCCGAAGCCCTGCGGGATTCGATGCTCGTGGCGGCCGGCACCTTGAAGGCCAAGGCACCGGTGGGGGCCGCTTCGGGAACCCTGGAAGGCCTGCTGCGCGCCGCGCGGATCTCCGAATTGCTGCTGCAAGAGTCTCCGGTGCGTTCGGTGTATCTGACGAGCCTGCGCGGCATGGCCATCGACTCGCTTGAGGTGTTCGACGCGCCCGGCGGCGAATTCGTAAAGGGCGACCGCGACGAAACCACGGTTCCCACCCAGGCCTTGCTGTTGATGAACAACGAGAAGGTGCTCGAACTTTCAGATGCGTTCGCCGATCGCCTGCTCGCCATCGAAGGCAAGGACTCCGACCGCATCGAGACTGCCTTCCTGTTGGCTCTGGGTCGCGAACCGTCGAGTAACGAGCGCAAACTCGTCGCAGAGTTCCTGAAGGACTACGCGAATGCCGCTTCGCGCGAAGGTGACATGCCCGCGCAACCCGCGCCCCAGGGGCGGCCGGGCCGCGATGGCCAGGGCCGACGTCCGCGCCCCGGCCGCAACCTGCCGGGCGGCCGCCCAGCAGCTGCTCCGAAGCGCACCCCCGAACAACTCGCCTGGTCGGCGTTTGCCCAATCCCTGTTCCAAGGCGCGGAGTTCCGCATCATCGGCTGAGATCCTCCATGAAGACCCGCAACTCCGAATCCTGGCAACCCGATCGCCGCACCCTGCTCGCCGGACTGACCTCCGGCCTCGGCCTGCTCGCCTTGCGAGGATTGGCGGGCGCCGCACCGGTTCAAGAAGGTCCCCTTTCCGCCAAGGCGCCGATGTTCGCCGCCCGTGCGAAACGCGTGATTTTCCTGTGCATGGAGGGTGCGCCGAGCCACGTGGATACCTTCGACTACAAACCCGAGCTCAGCGCCAACACGGGCAAGACCCTTTCGGGGTATCGCCGCGGTGCCAAGCTTCTCGGCAGCCCTTGGAAGTTCAACCAACACGGCAAGAGCGGGCTGTGGATCAGCGAGCTGTTCCCCCACGTCGCGGAACACGCCGACGATATGTGCCTCTTGCGCGGCATGCACACCGACTTGCCTGCGCACCCCCAGGCCCAGACCATGCTGCACACCGGCAGCATTCAATTCGTGCGGCCATCGTTTGGTTCGTGGCTGCTGTACGGCCTCGGCACGGAGAACGACAATCTGCCTGGTTTCGTGACCATCAACCCGCCCCAGGGCCGGGCCCAGTACTACGGCAGCGCGTTCCTGCCCGCCACCTTCCAGGGCATGCGCATCGGCACCCAAGGCGGCCGCGCCCGACGCGGCGCCGAGGAACCCGTCGAGGACATCAAGAACCCGCGCCAAGACGACAAGTTGCAGCGCAAACAGCTCGACTTGGTGCAGAAGCTCAACCGCTCGTACGACAAGCGCGAGAAGGGGGACGACGAGATCCAGGCGGTGGTGGATTCCTACGAACTCGCCTACCGCATGCAGGCGGAGCTGCCCACGGTCATGGACCTTTCCAAGGTCTCCGACAGCGAGCAGAAGGCCTATGGGCTGGGCCAGGAAAGCACCGACAATTTCGCACGCCAGTGCCTGACGGCCCTGCACCTGGCCAAGGCGGGAGTGCGCTTCATCCAACTGAACGCCGGCGGTTGGGATACCCACCGCAACATGCGCGAAGACCTCGCAAACGCCTGCGAAGCGGTCGATCGCCCGATCGGCGCCCTACTCGCAGCTCTCAAGCGAGAACGCATGCTCGATGACACCCTGGTGCTCTGGGGCGGCGAATTCGGCCGCACCCCCTACGCCCAAGGCGAAGACGGCCGCGACCACAACAACCGCGGTTTCACCATGTGGATGGCTGGCGGCGGCGTCAAAGGTGGCCTTTCCCACGGTTCCACCGACGAACTCGGCATCGAAGCCGCCGAAGGTCGCCTCTCAATGCACGACCTGCACGCCACCATGCTGCATCTGCTCGGCATCGACCACGAACGCCTCACCTTCAACTACGCAGGCCGCGACTTCCGCCTGACGGATGTGCACGGGGTGGTGGCGAAAGAGATCCTGGGTTGACGGGTTTCCACCCAGTTGCTCCTGGCAAAGTCCATGGGTGCGGAGGGTGGATCCGTACCCGTGTGGACTCGCTCAAACCTGACCACGCACCCCTGGCGATTCCGGATGTGACCACCCCGCCAAGCGGTTGCAACGGATCACTGCAACTGGGGCCCCGGAGCCCAATCCTGCAATTTCGATTGTAGTGGTGCCTGCCGAGCCCAGCGTTTCGAGCGGCTCTCTAGGTCATTCTCGCGGTAGGTGCTGCAGCCCACAACTCTGGCAGTAGTCGGGTTGGCCCCGAATCATCGATCCTTCGCATCCCGGGCAATATTCGACCGGAGTAATTGGAGCCAGCGCGCGAGTTTGCTTTCGGTTCAGCTCGGGCTTGTGGCGGATTGTCCAAACTACCGCCGCCAGTAGGCTCACCCAGATGCCAAGCCTGAGTGCCTGATCTTCGTTGGCACTCATCGACTCTGACTTTGAGCTTACGATCGCAGCCAACGATAGGACGGACAGCGCCAGGACAGCAAGGAGTTTGAAGATGAGGCGGGTTTTCGTCGGAGCTTGCGGATCGTTAGCGCAGATTACACATTGCCAAGATTTGTCGTATCCCAACGGAATCAGTGGAATCCAATAGATGTGGAACCAGCGGAAACTGCGAATGAGAAATGCCCACCGCAAGCCTTTGCAGGTGAGGCAGTAGTCCATGCGGAAGGCCAAGTACTTGCCACCAAATCGGTGGATGCCGTGGATCAACATGGGCTCGTGAGTGCGGTTCCCGAATGATGGGGGCCTGTCGGCGGCTGAGTCCGTAGCTCCTGCGCGCCAGTTTACCCGATCCGCAAGAATAGCGTGCACCTACGTTGTGATGGGGTGCACGTACAGACTCTACGCGAATCCCCGCGCTGGCAGGCCTCCCTCTCTGCTTGGATCCAGGACCAAACGACTTGAACCCAAGGGCTCGCCTAACGGGCCAATCAGCCGAATTCCGGCATCGGGGGCAGGTCTTCGGAGTCCGAGTCGGATTCCGCGCCTACGGCCCCTTCAACTTCCAAATCCGGATCGGGATCGAGCATGTCGAACTCGAGGTCGCTGCCCATTAGCGAGGGGGTGCTTTCGAGCACGTCTTCGGGGGCATCGAAGTCGAAACCACCGGAATCGAGGTTGCCGAGGCCCAGGTCGAGGTTCTCGCTGGTCCCAGGCGCCGGAGTGAGGCCCAGGTCCATATCCCCCATCGAGAACAGACCGGCTGTGTCGTCGGCCCCCAGGTCCTGCTGGACGGCCTTCTCGCCTTCGTCGAAGAGGCTGCCCCAACCCTTCTCTTCCGTGACGCTCTTGAGCTTGCAGTTTTCCTTCAACCAGCGCCGGTTGCCCGTCACCGTGCCCACTACGGGCAGAAGGATCATGTCGGTCTCGGCGCTCATCATCGCGAGGATGTCCGCGGAGACCAGGGCCGGCATGGCCAGGGTCAGCACGTTGCCGAAGCGCGTGATCGGCACCAGGCCCGTGTTGTGCAGCAGTTGCGGGTGGAAGAGCTCGAGCAGGGCTTTGTCCGGCTTGAGCTGGTCGACCGGCAGGAAGGCGAGGTGGAAGACCTCGCAGACGATGCGGGAAAGGTCCCAGTCCGCCACTAGGGTGGCTTCGATCAGCGCCTCGGGGAAGGCCTGTCCGCCTTCATTGCTGGCCTGCAGGAGTTCCTGCAGTGCAGCCAAGTCCACCATCTCGCGTTCGGCGAGTACCTCAGCGAGGCGGGCGTAGTCGAGTCGTTGGGTGAACTTCACGTGGATCTGGCCTGGGGACGGGGAATCTCTCGAATTCCCTATCGGATCCACACCCGTTCCAATTGAGGATCGATCGAATCCCCCACCCGAAAACCCGGGGCCGGTCCCCAAAAGCGGATTGGCAGGGCCCTCAGTAGGAAGCTGCATCTCAACACGAAACCCCGCCGGCGCGCAGGATTTCGCAATCCTCCGCGGAACGGCGGGGTTTCGGCGCGGGATCAGACGTCCAGATTGGTGACTTCGAGCGCGTATTGTTCGATGTACTCGCGGCGCACTTCGACGCCATCGCCCATGAGTACGGTGAAGATCTGGTCGGCCGCAAAGGCGTCTTCCAGGGTCACCTTGTAGAGGGTGCGCCGCTCACAATCCATGGTGGACTCCCAGAGCTGCTCGGCGTTCATTTCGCCCAGACCCTTGTAGCGTTGCACGTCGACGCCGCCCTGCGCCTGCTTCTGCAGAGCTCGGCCCAATTCGAGCGGCCCTTTGCACTCGAGGGTCTCCTTGGAGGTCTCGAGATCGAAGGTTCCGCCTCCGCGCACGATCATGCCCATGGCTTCGAGCGCTGCGAGGGTGGCTTTGGTCTCTTTCGAATGGGCGATCAGCGACGCACGCACGTGGGCATCCGCCAGGTCGACGCCGGATTCCGGACCGGTGTAGATCTTGAGCGCGCCACCGACGGTCGCTTTCTGCAGCTCGAGGAAGTTGTCGTACTCTTCCTTCGAAGTGAAGAAGTGCTGCACCTTGCCGACCTGGGCCCAGTACATCGGCACCGAATCGCCGTCGTAGCGTTCGACGACCGCATCGAAGGATACGCCGGCCCAACCCGGAATCGAACCGCTAGCGATGTCACCCAGGTCTCCGAGCAGATCCACCAATTGCTTGAGCTCGGTGCCCTGCCACTCCTTCTGCGAGTTCTTGTCCCGCACGGTCGTTCCGACCACGCCGAGCTCGAGCAGGTATTCGCGCAGCGCACGATCGTCGACCAGGTACCGCGAGTGACGGCCCTTGGTGACCTTGTACAACGGCGGTTGGGCGATGTAGAGGAATCCGCCTTCGACGATCGGCAGCATCTGCCGGAAGAAGAAGGTGAGCAGCAGCGTGCGGATGTGGGAACCGTCCACATCGGCGTCCGTCATGATGATGATCTTGCCGTAACGCAGCTTGCTCGGGTCCAGTTCGTCCGCGATGCCGCAGCCCAGGGCGGAGATGATCAGTTGGATCTCCTGGTGGGAGAGCATCTTGTCCAGACGCGCCTTCTCGACGTTCAGGATCTTGCCCTTGATCGGCAGAATCGCCTGGATACGGCGATCGCGGCCCATCTTGGCGGGGCCACCGGCAGAGTCACCTTCGACGATGAAGATCTCGGTTTCATCGCGCACCGAGCTTTGGCAGTCGGCGAGTTTGCCGGGCAGGTTGCCGGAGGCGAGGGCGGACTTGCGGCGCATCAGCTCGCGTGCCTTGCGGGCGGCTTCGCGGGCCTGGCGGGCGAGTACGGCTTTGCTGATGATCGACTTGCCGACCGACGGGTTCTCTTCGAGATAGGTGCCGAACAGATCGCCGACCACCGATTCGGTGATGCCCTTGGCTTCGGAGTTGCCGAGCTTGTCCTTGGTCTGACCCTCGAACTGCGGGTCCGGAACCTTGAGCGAGATGATCGCGGTCAGGCCCTCGCGGAAGTCATCGCCGCTGGGCAGGTTGTTCTGGTCCTTGACCAGCTTCTCTTGGCGCGCGTAGTTGTTCAGCGTACGCGTGATGCCCGCGCGGAAACCTTCCAGGTGCTTGCCACCACCGTGCGTGTTGATGTTGTTGGCAAAGGTGTGGATTGTTTCCTGATAGGCGTCGGTGTACTGCAGTGCGACCTCGACCTCGTATTCCTTCCCCGGGTTCTCCACGGATTCCACGGTTTTCACAAGGTGGATCACCTCGGGGTGGATCGGAACCTTGTTCTGGTTGATGTCCTTGACGAACGCGCGCAGGCCGTCGGGGAACTCGAAGACCTCTTCGTCGCCGGTACGCAGGTCGATCAACTCAAGGCGCAGCCCCCGCGTTCCCATCAGGTACGCGGTTTCGCGCATGCGTTTTTCGACGACTTCGTAGTCGATCAGCACGGTGGAGAAGATCTGGTCATCGGGCTTGAAACGCACGGTCGTTCCGGTGCGGGTCGTTTCGCCGATCACTTCGAGGTCCTTGGTTTTGTGACCCCGCGAGAACTCCATCCGGTAGACCTTGCCTTCTTTGTGCACATCCACCGTCAAGGCCACGGACAGGGCGTTCACGCAGGAAACACCCACCCCGTGCAGACCACCGGAAACCTTGTACGCATCGTCGTTGAACTTGCCGCCGGCGTGCAGTTTCGTCAGCACAACCTCCAGGGCGGGTTTCTTCTCGGTGGCGTGCATCTCGACCGGGATACCGCGGCCGTCGTCTTCGACTTCCACCGATCCATCTTCGTGGATGGTGACTTTGCAGTAGGTCGCGTAGCCGGCGAGGGCCTCGTCCACGGAGTTGTCGAGCACCTCCCAGATCAGGTGGTGCAGGCCACGCACATCGGTGTCCCCGATGTACATGGCGGGGCGGACGCGCACCGCTTCCAGACCCTCGAGTACGGTGATGGAATCGGCGCCGTACTTCGGGTTGCCTTTCTTGTCTTGACTCATTCCTAGTGCTTCAGCTTGTAGGTGACCTTGAGGATGCGGTCGGCCCCCAGGATCTCGTTGGCGCGCCGGCGAAAGCGCTCTCCGGTGAAGGAGACGAGTTGGTGGCGGTGTGCGGCGGACTCGGTTTCTACGACGAGGTTGCCGGACCGGAATTGGATGGCGCGGGCGCGCTTGCTGAACTCAGGTCCCAATGCCTTGTGCCAGGCATCGAACACCACCGACTCCCGCATGCGTTTGTCCAGACCGGACTCCTGCAGGAATGCTTTGAGCGCATCCCCCAGGGTGGTCTGCCGACCGCGTTTGGGAGGGGAGGGTTGCAAGCGAACCGAATTCAGGCGTTGACGGTGGCGACGGGACGGGTGTCGATGGTGACGGGCATCACCACGTAGCGGTACTCGTCGCCCAGACGGAATTCGCCGGGGCTGGAGGGGCCGTTGAACTTCAGGGTCACGGTTTCGGATTCGCAGCGCTTGATGCCGTCGAGCACGAAGTCGGGGCGGAAGGCGATCTCCGCTTCCTCACCGGCATACTCGGCTTCCATCGAAGCTTCGGCTTCCCCGCGCGAGATCGAACGCACGAACAGGTTCACGCGATCGGGCTTGAGCTGCATGCGCACGCCCTGTTCCTGACCGACTGAAGCCGCAAGCCGCAGCTTCTGGCCGAACGTGTCGCGGTTCATGATCACTTCGTACTTGTGCTCTTCGGGGAACAGCGCGTCGTAGATCGGGAATTGTCCGTCGATCACGCGGCTGAACACTTGAGCTCCGCGGGTGCGCATGCCGATTCGATCGGAACTGAACTCGAGATGAATCTGGTCGAGGGGATCCGAAATCACGCGGCTGAAAAGCTGCATGCCACGGGTGGGCACGATCAGCGGATCGGTGGCCACTCCGTGGGTGTCGACCGGGGTGCTGACCTTGGCCAGGCGACGGCCATCGGTGGCGACCAGTTGCAGGGACTCGCCCTGCAAGCTGACTTGGATGCCGTGCATCGCGTACCGGCCCGGCTCGCGGGCGGCGGCGAAGGTGGTTTGCTGGATCAGCTTGTTCAGCACACCCGCCTGGACCGAGATCGGGTTCTTCGATTCGAAACGACCGATAACCGGGAACTCATCGGGATCGGCGGTGACCAGATCGCAGTGGTCGAGGTTCGAGGAGATTCGGCAACGGGAACCGATCATCTCGATGGTGCAGTTGTCCCCCGACAGATCGCGCACCACTTCCATCGCGACCCGGGCGGGGATGACCGCTACGCCGGTCTCCGCGACCTGCACATCCTCGAGGGTGTAGCGCATCGCTACCTCCTGGTCGGTGGCCAAGAATTCCAGCGCGTTGTCGGTGGCGACCAGGCACACGTTCTCGAGTACCGGCTTGGTGGTTTTGGTAGGCACGAGCTGCGTTGCGATGGACAGGGCGTCACGCAGGGTCTCGCGGTTGCACAGGACTTTCATGGCTTGCTTGGGAGAGCGGGAAGCTTCCTTGTGGAGATCCCCTTCTTAAAGACTCTCCATCATCTTAAGGGGGGGCCCCGGTCGGGGACAAGGTGCGGTTTCCGGCGCGTAAGTAGCGCTATTATCGAGACTTAGGACCGAAAAATCCGTGTGGATGGATTCCGACGGGCTGTGGAGAACCTGTCGAAGAAGGGCGAGTTGTCCACAGTTCTCCAGGGCGCTCGCCCCTCGGCGGAAAGTTCTCCGGACTTGCCAACAAATCGGCGTTTTTTCTCCGGCGTCGTTCCCCGACAAGTCCCCGGATTTTCCACAGGTTTTCCGGGCAGTGGATTTCCCTGCACGCACCGCAAACGGTCGTTTTGTCGGCCGCGGACGGCTGCAAAACGAACGGCCGGAGCCCTCTTCGGGTTCCGGCACGCGGGGATCGGACAGGGGGGAAATCATCAGTTCTCCGGGCCGTCGAGTTTGCGTCCAGTGAGTTCGGTGAACAGGCGGCCGATCTCTTCGATCTGCGGTGCACCTTTGGCGATCGTGCTTTCGATCTTCGTGACCGCGTAGACCACCGTGGAGTGGTCTCGGCCGCCAAAGTGGGCGCCGATGGCCTCGAAAGAGCTATCGGTGACCCTTCGCGCGAGATACATGGCCACGTGCCGAGGGAACGCGATCGTCCGCGTGCGTTTGCTCGATTGCAGATCGGACGGTTTCAAGCGGTAGTACTTGGTCACCGTCTGCACCACGTCGTCGAGAGTGGGCTGGGTGGTCGTGGTCTTCAGGATGCTCGCCAGGCCTTCGACCGCCATCGCCATGTCCACCTGACGGCCGGTCATGTTGCTGAAGGCGATCAGGCGCGTCACGGCTCCCTCGAGCTCGCGCACGTTGTCCTCGAAGTGGCTGGCGATGTACTCCGCGACCGGGGTGGGGAATTCGTTGCCCACTCCACGGCTCTTGCGTTTGACGATTGCCATGCGGGTCTCGAAACACGGCGGCGTGATCTCCGAAACCATGCCCCATTTGAAGCGTGAGACCAGGCGGTCCTGCAGCGTGGGGATGTCCTTGGGCGGCGAGTCCGAGGACAGCACGATCTGCTTGCCCGCGTTGTAGAGGGTGTTGAACGTATGGAAGAACTCTTCCTGGGTACGCTCTTTGTTTGCTAGTAACTGGATGTCATCTACTACCAAAACATCCACGTACCGGTACTTGTTGCGGAACGAGGTGGTGTCCCCGTCCTGCAGCGCGGTGATGAAGTGGTTGATGAACGTCTCGCAGGACAGGTAGAGGATGCGCCAGTTCGGGTTGCGGGAGAGCAGCTCGTGGCAGATCGCCTGCAGCAGGTGGGTCTTGCCGACGCCGACGCTGCCGTGGATGAAAAACGGGTTGTGCGATTTGCCGGGCTGTTCGGCTGCGCCCATGGCTGCCGCGTGGCCGAAGCGGTTGCAGGGCCCCACGACGTAGTTCTCGAAGGTGTAGCGCGGGTGCAGCTCGACGTCGGAGTTCCAGAGCACGCCGGGCCGGGTGACCGGCGGGGGCGCGGGGCTGTGGTTCTGGGTGGGCGCGGTCGCGGACGGCACGGTGTTGCCGGTGGTTCCGAGCGACCGGTTCTCCATGGTGCTGCGGGCCAACTCCGGATCGACCGTCAGCTTGAGTCGGCGCGGGGTACCGATCACTTCCTGAACCGCGGCTTCGATCGCGGAACGGTGGTAGGCCTGGATCCAATCCCGGGCGAAATCGTTGAGCACAGCGATTTCCGCCACTTCGTCATCGAGCCGGATCAACGCCGCGCGGCTGAACCACGTGGCGAACTGCTCGGGTTGCATGCGCGAGCGGATCGCGGCCAGCAAGGTGTTCCACATGCCCGGGGGAACCTCGGCTGGAGATTCTTCGCGCTGCCTTGCCCGGAAGATCGGTTCGGAGGGAACCTCGGGCAGGTCAGAGGGAAGGAAGGACTCTTGCATGGACGGAAAGGCCACCCTGAGGGGTTCGGGAGCCCAAGCCGGAGTTCGACTGTGGGGGGGACACAGCGGAACCCTTGCGGGTTGGCAGGGGCGTCGTCTTGGTTGGGACCTGTGCGGCGGGTCAGCACCGCGCAGCGAAAGTCGTGAGAAGGCAAGACGGGCTCAACGGGGCCACCAGGGAGGGGGGATTCCCTGAGGGACATCAGGCCGCTGGGGGGAGCGGCCTGGGGTCGGGTGTTGAGCCACCGGGGGCGAAGCGCGCACGCTGGGTTCCCTAGCGGGATGCGTACGGTTGGGTGTGCGCTGCGGCCGGCGTTTCGGCATTACAGGCCGCGGTTAAGCGACAGTCAACGATTCCCCACAAACTCTTCGACCTGCCTGTGGGGCATGAACGAAAAATCACGAGTTAGGCGCGGATGTGATAGTTTTCGACAGGATATCCACAGCGGTGTGGATATCTTTGTGGATAGTTGTCCGCCCTGACGAGAGGCGTAGACCGGCGCGGGCTTCTTGGTCGGTTTGTCCGAGGGCTTTCAACACGGGGGACGGCTCGATCGACCCGCTTGCGCACGCCGAACCCGCCGACGCCTGCAAACCCAAGCGGTCGAGCCGGGTGACCAGGACCCGACCATCCACATGGGGCAGTCGCACATTCAGTGTGTTTGGCAATCGGTCGGGATCACCGGGTTCTGGACCGTTGAGTTCGAAATCCACCCCCGCCGCGCGGAGAGCTGCATAGAGTTCGGCCATCAGGGCACTTGTGCGCGAGGCGAATTCCGGCTGCTCCTTGACCGCCAACTCGATGGCCACGGAAGCGGCGACGATACCGGGAACGTTCTCCGTACCCGCCCGCAGGCCCCCTTCTTGGCCGCCACCCCACAGGCGCGGTTCCAGTGGTGTGCCCTGGCGGCGGTAGAGCACCCCAATGCCGGTAGGACCCCCGACCTTGTGGGCAGAGAAGGCGGCGAAGTGCACTCCCCAGGCGCGTAGGTCTACCGGGATGCGGCCGAGGGCCTGCACAGCGTCGGTGAAAAGGACCCCGGGGCGGTTGCCAGCGCTCCAGCGCGACTCCAACCCCGCCAGGTCGACGGTGGTACCCACTTCACCGTTCGCTACGCTCAATGCGAGCAGGTCGGCCGGCCCGCTGACGGTGAGCAGTTCCTCCAGGTCGGGCCGACCTTGAGGATCCACAGCCAGCCGGTGGCAGTCCCGGCCCCGACGCTCTAGCTCGCAGGTGGGTACTAAAACGGCAGGATGTTCAATTGATGTGGTGATTATCTTTCCGTTGGTCGGGAGGCTGGCCAAGCCTCCGAGCAGGGCCAGGTTGTCCGCTTCGGTGCCACCAGAGGTGAACAGGATCTCGTCCTCCAGGATCCCCAATGCCCCGGCCACCCGCTCGCGCGCCTCATCGAGCAGCGTTCGGGCTTCCCGCCCGGCCGCGTGGGCGCTCGATGCATTGCCCTGCACCCGGTCCAAGGCCTCGATGAGCGCCGCCCGCGCCTCCGGGCGAAGGGGGCTGGTGGCGTTATGGTCCAGATAGACGTCCATCAACTACCCGCCAAAACCGCGCGATACATGCTTTCGTATTGCTGCGTGACCTTGCGGCGGTCGAAACGCAGTTCCGCCTGCCGGCGAGCTTCGCCGCCCATCTGTTTCGCGAGGCCCGGCTCGAAGAGCAACCGTGCCATAGCTGCGGCGAAGCCATCCAGGTCATCGAGGTCCACCAGGAACCCGGTCGAACCATCATCCACGACTTCCGGCACGCCGCCGACCCGCGTGCCGACCACCGGCGTGCCGCAGGCCATGGCTTCGAGCGCGCTCAGGCCGAACGACTCCGAAGAACTCGAGCTGCAGTAGACGCTGGCCGGGCTGAGCAGTTGCGGCAGGGCGTCGCGGGTGCCGAGGAACCGCACGGACCCGGCGATGCCGAGTTCGTCGGCCAAGGCCCGGCACGCCGCTTGGTCCGGGCCGTCTCCGACCAGGATCAGCGTGGCGCGACCGTGCTCGAGTGCCTTCGCGAACGCTCGGATCAGCCAGGGCACCCGTTTGACTGGGCGGAAGTTGCTCACATGCACCGCGGCCGGGCCGCTGCACCACGAGCCTTCCCGGGGCGCGAAGTGGTCGAGGTCGACGAAGTTGGGGATCACTTCGATCTCGCACGGCCGGCAGAGCACTCGGAAGTTCTCGTAGGTGCGCTGCGCGAGGTCGCGGCTGACCGTCGTGACGCGGTCCGAGGCGCGTAGAACGTGTTCGGTCAAGGCCGCGTAGGACGGATCGTTGCCCACCAGCGTGATGTCGGTGCCGTGCAGGGTCGTGACCAGCTTCGGCGGAGGCACGTTCGTGTATTCCCGCGCCGCCTCCCGGGCGAGGTACGCGCTGACGGCGTGCGGAATCGCGTAGTGCGCGTGGATGACCTGCAACCCGACTTTGCGGTGCACATCGAGGATGCGCGAGGTGATTGCGAGATCGTGGGGCGGACTGGTGAACAGCGGATAGGGCAGGCCCTGGGCCACGTGCATCTCGACCGGGCCGGACGAACGGGCCAGGCGCGGGGGCACTTCGTGGCTGAACAGGTGCACGGTGTGCCCATGGTCGGCCAGGGACAGGGCGAGTTCACTCGCCACCACACCCGAACCGCCGTAGGTCGGGTGACACAGAATTCCAATGCGCAGGGGATCAGCCACGGCGTAAGCGGGCCTTCGCCCGGCGGGGGTCAACGGTTGGGAAGGGGCCGCCAGGTCCAGCGGTCTTCACCCAAGTACGCCGAATGTCCGTAGATTGGAGTGGGAGGGATGCGCTTTTCGGGCGCTTTCGCAATCCGTGCCGCAACTTGGGGCCCGCGGGCGGGTTCCGGGGTTTCGGGATCGGGGTCCGGCTCCGCCTGGGCGGTCGGGCGAGGCACATCGACCTCGGGCAAGTCCGAATCCTCGGCGGATTCCGCCAGAGAGGTCGCGTCCTCCCCGTCCCGATCCGCGGGCGCCTCGGGTTCGGCGGCATTCCATTCGGCTTCGGGCGCACCGTCGGGCGAGGCCTGCGGATCGAGGCCGGCATCGCTGGTTCGCGACACGGTCTGTGCTACTTCGGCCTCGGAGTCGAATCCGACGGGTTCGGAGTCATTGGCGGCAACGGTTGCCTTGGAGCCCACAGTCGGCGCTTTTCCGGGCGCGTAGTCGAGCGAGGCCTGTTGTGCGCGGGTCGCATGCACGGCCTTTTCAGCCTGCGCCGCTTCGTGCGGGTCGTTCTGCGGAACTTGCGGTGCATGGGCGGCATGCAGCGCTTCGGCAGATGGGCTCGCTTCGACCTCGATGCCCACCGATTCGGCCTCCGTCGGCTTGAGCTCAGGACCGGCGACAGTGGACTCGATTTCCGGCGGGGTCACGGCTTCTTCGAAACCACCTGCTGGTTCGTCTTCGGGCGCGAGGGCTTCTTCTGCCGGCAGCGTCTCCACCTCTAGGGTGGCTTGGGCGCGCGGCTCTGGACTCGCGGCCGGGGCGGCGCCGGAGTCGAGTTTGGCTGCCGGCATCGGAGCGTGGACGCCGTCGGCGCGCACGACCGGGTGGGTCGGCTCCGGCCTGGCGAGGCGCGGAAGTTCGTAGGCGGCCAACTCGGCGTCGACCCCGTCGTTCCGGCGACGGATGGCGTCCGCGGTGGAGGCGGAGTCCTCGTCCTCGGAGAATTCCGGGTCGGGTTCGACGGAATCGGGATCTTCGTGACTCGCGTCCGCGGGCTCCGGAATCTCCTCTTCCAATTCCTCCACCACGCCATCCGCCGGCAGCTCGATCTCGCGCAATCCCTTGGCGGCATTCTCGAGTTCGAGGGCCTGGGCATCCTTTTGCACCGGGCCCGGATGAGTGCTGGGGGCGGGCTCGTGCCCATCCTGCGCAAGGATCAAGGTCGCCAGGTTTTCGTAGTCGGAAGCCCCGTTCGATTCGGGCGCATACTCGAAGATCGTCAGCCCGTGGCTCGGGGATTCGGCGAGCTTGACGTTGCTGCGGATCGGCGTTTTGAAAACCTTGCCCGGGAAGAAACGACGCAGTTCGGCGAGCACCTCGCGCGCCAGCTTGAGCCGGCTGTCGTAGAGGCAGGGGATGATGCCGGTCAGTGTCAGGGCCGGGTTCATGCGGCGGCGAAGTAGCTGGACCACTTCGACGAGTTTGCTGAGACCCTGCAGCGCGAAGAACTCGGTTTGCACCGCGATCATGACCTCGGTGGCGGCCACGAGCGCGTTGATCGAGAGCAGGCCGAGGCTCGGCGGACAGTCGAGCAAGACGAAATCCGCGGGCGGGTGGCCCGAGCGCTCCATGCTGTCGCTGACCCACTGCTGCAAAGCGTCCCGCAGCAGGGTTTCGCGGCCCAAGGTGCTCGCGAGTTCGAGTTCCGCACCCGAAAGATCGAGGTGCGAAGCGACGAGCCTTAGGTTCTTCGTGCGCGTGGCGCGCAACGATTGCTCGATCGGCATGCCTTCGGTGAGGATGCCATAAACCGAAGGCTCTCCGCGGCGCACCTCGGATCCCAGATAGAGGGACAGGTTGGCCTGCGGGTCCATGTCGAAGACCACGACGCGCTTGCCGGCCAAAGCCAGGGCGGCTCCGAGGTTTGCGACGGTGGTGGTTTTGCCGACGCCGCCCTTCTGGTTGATGATCGCGATCGTGCGCATGGATGCTGGGCCCGTTCGGGCACCGGTGGGCAGTGTACCCGCAACGCGCGGGCTTTCCCGCGCGTTGCCGCCAGGTCTCAATGGGCCCCATGCCGGCCGCATCCGAGCGGATGGGGCCCAAGTGGGCCGCCAACCGGGCCTTTGGCGTACTCTTCTCGACCGCCCTGCTGTGTCTTGGCGCTATATGGCCGGATAGGCGCCACTCGGTGTGTATATGGCGGTGGTATAGGGCCTATTTGGGCGCCCCAGGACCGCCCCCGATTGCATCGGGATCGGTGTTCCCGGGCTCCCCAGCGCCTTCCTTCGGCTGCCACGTCGCCTGGGCCGCCAGGTTGGGCGCCTGCAGGGCTAGGATGCACATGGCGGTCGAATAGGATTCCGATCGTGGGAAGATGCGGTCGTTCCAGCCGCCGTCGGCTTCCTGGGTCCGGGCCAGCAGGCCGCGTAGGCGGGCGCGCAGGTCGGGGCGTTCGGCTTCGGGCAGGGCTTCGATCGCCAGGGCGGCGTAGGTGTGGGCGAAGAAGAAGTAGTAGGGGGCGATGTGGTAGGGCCCTTCGTGGGTGCCTTGTTTGCTCTTGCGGTCGAAGAGGTGCTCCCAGTTGTCGAAGAAGCCCATCACCGCGGTCCGCAGGCGCGGCACATCGCTGCGGCCCGCTTGGAACAAAGCCAGTTCGGCCACCGCTGCCCGCCCCGCCGAAGCGGCCATCGGCTCTTTGCGCTTGCCCGAGTAGGCATAGGCTCCGCTTTCATTGCGCGCCCGTTCGAGCCCCTCCAGGGCCCGGTCGACCATGCCATCGGGCAGGGGGAAGCCCATCGCGTGCGCCCGGTATAGGAACAATAGGGTCGGGCCCGTCATGAACGGGCTGGTGGCGCCGCCGGCGTAGTTCCAGCCCCCGCCTTTGACCTCTCCCGCCGCCAAGGCCTGGATGAGGCCCGGAATGGCGGCTTTGCAGCGGCCGGCGAGCTCCGGAGCAACCAGGCCGGGCTCCTGAAGGTGCAGGAACAGTCCCAGCGCATAGGCGTGGGCCCAGCAGCGCACGTCGTAGTCGCCCTGGGCCTGACCGACCAGGGTGGGATCATTCGCAATCCGCTCGAGCATGAACTCGACCGACTGCGTGATCGCGGTCTTGCGGTCGTCGTCCTTGTCGTACCCGGGCGCGGCCAGCAGGGCTTCGCACACGATCGCCGAGCCACCCACGCGGTACCCGGAGGGAATGGCGCCTACGGGACCCACGCGATACACCCCTTCGTAGGGCCATTCCGCCGCAGGCCGCTTGGACTTGCGCTCGCGGATCTTCTTGAGCCGCTCGCGCTCGCCGGCCTGCCACTTCTCGAGCTCTTCGTCCGGCACACGGCCCACACCGCGATCGGTCTTGTACGCCTCTTGGCTGCGCAGCAGGATGGCGACCCCGGTCTGGATGGCTTCCGGAACGTCGAGGTCCTGGGCCTTGGTGGGGGCTACTTGGGCCTCGCCAGCATTTTCCTGCGGGGCGATCGGGCCGGGGATGGGGGCAAGTAGCAGTAGAGCGGTGTGAAGCAGCATCGGGATCTCCTGCCCCGATGATTCACCCCGCGTGCAGAGGGCGCAAGGCGCAGGGGCATCGACCTGGCAAAAACCGCGTCAAAGTTGCCTTGCGAGCGCGCACAAGGCGCTGCGCTCGCTGTCTGCGAGCTTTCGCCAGGTGTCTGGGTGCGATTCGTGGCCCCCGGTATGGATCGCGTGCACGGTCTGCATGCCGAGGAAACCCAGCACGGCGCGCACGTGGGGCTCAAGGAAGTTCATGGATTCGAGCGCGCCGCCGGGGTGGAACTCACGATTGCCCGCGGCGATCACGAGCACCACGGGTTTGTCCGCAATCAGCCCCACGAACGGGTTCTCGAGGGTTTCGTCGTATCGGTAGCTCTCTCCGCGCCGCACCACTTGATCGATCCACGCCTTGAGCGAAGCGGGCATGCCGAAGTTGTAGATGGGACTCGCGAGCAGCACGACGTCGGCTTCCTGCAGGGTCTGGATGTAGTGGCTGCCTTCGGCGAGCAGGGCCACTTGGGCCCCAGTGCGGGCCGCGGGATCGGTGCAAACCGCTTCCAGGTGTTCCGCGCCCAGGGCGCTGGGGGGATTGGCGCCGAGATCGAGTTCGTGCACCTGCCGATCCGGCCCCGCCTGCGACCAATCCGCTGCAAAGGCCGCAGCAAACTCCCGGGTAAGCGAATCCGACTGTCGTGCGCTGAAGTTCAGGATGAGCAGCTTCCGCATGGCGGGGTCCTTCTTTTTTGTGTGTTCGCTGCGGGCGGACTGCCCTTTCCATTGAGGTGCCGGGATCGAGCGATGGTGTGAAACCTGCCCACCGCTCCGGGATCGCCGCAACGGCTCAGCGGAGCCGCAGTTCCCGGCGAGCCGTGCGTGGCCGATCCCGCAAAGTTTCGGTCTTATCCCTGCGATGCCGCAAGCCAGCGAACCAAGCCGTGGTCGATGGGCAGCGGCCCATCGTGCACCAGGGGTTCGCCGTAGGGCACCCGTACCTTTTCACCGAAGTAGCGCGCCTTAGTGGTCATGCGCTCTTCGATGTCGGTGCCGAACAGGAAGTGCTGGCCGTTGTCCCCGGCTTCGCGCGATTCGAGCTGCGAGCCGTAACAACGCACAACTTCGAGCTTGCGCTGCCAAACGGGAGTGATGTCGACCACCAGCGACGGTTCGACCGAAACGTGCGACAGGAAGTGGAACAAGAACGGAGGGCGCCTGGCGGGGGCGCCGCCGGCATCCTGTGCTAGGCGTTTGAGGCCGGACAGGTACCACGCTTCGCGGGCGAGGTGACCGGTCGCGATGTGATCGGGGTGCATGTCGCGCGGATGGTGCGCAATCACCACTTCGGGCGCGGTTTCGCGGATCAGCGCAGCCAGCGCTTCGCGGTTCTTCACGCTCACTTCGACCCGCGCATCGCCCAGGTCGAGGTTGAAGCGCGCGGTCAGGTCCATGGCGCGATTCGCCGCTTCGGCCTCCGCATCCCGGTCCGCTTGGGTGCCGCGCGTGCCCATTTCGCCGCGGGTCATGTCGACGATGCCCACGCGGGCGCCGGCGTCGCGCAGGCGCAGGATCGTGCCGCCGGCGGAGATCTCCGCATCGTCGGGGTGGGCTGCCACCACCAGAACGTCGAGTTTCATCGGGTTTCGTCGGGAATCAGGGTCAAAGCGAGGTGGGAGTGGCTGAGGGCGGGCACGGCTTCGATGAAGGCTTCGAGCCAGGCGTGGCCGTAGCGCGCGTAGAACTCGATCGGGCCAAGAACGCGCTCTTGCAGCACGCCGCGGGGCATCAATCGGTTGTTCAAGCGGCGGGCATGGCGTTTGCCGGTGCCGCCCTTGTTCTGGTGGATACGTAGGGCCTTGTCGAGCACCTTTTCGATGCCTTGGCCCATCTGGTCGGCGGCCCGGCGCAGTCCGCTGTCGAGCGAGGGTTCGACCTCGGCGAGGGCCTTGCGCTTGCCGCGCAGGGCGGCTTGGGCTTCATCGAGAATCGCGCGGATCTCGGCGAAAACCGGCGGAATCGCGAGGTTTTCGTCTTCCGGCTCGAGTTCGCCTTTGGCCAGGATCACCTGCTCGAGGGTGAAGCCGCCTTTGTCGAGCGACGCCTGCGATTCGGGATCGACCTGGGTGATCGAAACACGCGGGGCGAAGGCTGTGATGGGGGCGTTCATGCGTCGCCGCACTTCGACTACCTGCAAGTGGTATTGCAATTCGCCGAGTCCGCCGACGTAGGCCACGTTCGGCAGCACGAGGTCTTGCACGATGGGACGCAGCAGCGCACCCGCGGACCAGCGCTCCGGTTCCTGTCGGATGCGTTCGGCCAGGGCATTCGGGCTCAGGACTTCATCGCTGCCGTCCTCGCGCAGGCCGCCAGGGGCCAATCGCCAGGCATAACGCTCGTCGCCGTGCAGTTGGAAGAGCAATGCCGCGCCGGACGGATCGATCGAACCGCCGTGCGACCCCTCGAGCAACGCCGCTTCGGGATCCGACGCAAGGATGTCCGCCAACGCGTTCGAAAAGGCCGGCCGCAGCCAATCGGGCTTGATCGGCACGAGTCCCGTGTGCCCCAGCCACTCCAGCATCACCCGCGTGCAGGCCCGCGGCAGGCTTTCGCCATCGCGCGGCATCAGCACGTCGAGCGCCGCCTGGCAATGCGGATACATGCCGAAGTTCTGCTGCAGGAACGCTTCGATGGCGTCCAGGCCGTTGCCCTCGCGCGAGAGGTGGATGCGCGAGATGGGCTCCTTTCCCGAGGAAAGGCCCGAGATCGACACTTTCTGCAGATCCAGGTTGCGGTTCTGGATGTAGCTGTGGTGCACCTCGGCGATGTCGTGATCGTCGGCGTGGTTCCAGAAGATCGGCACCACCGGGCGTTGCCACTTCGCCTGGAGTTCGGCGGCGAGTTTGACCGCTTGCACGGCCTTGATCAGCGAATAGAGCGGGCTGACGAGGAAACCCGGTTGTTGGCCGGTGACCACGGCGAGGGTGCCGGGTCGGGCGAGCTGATCGAGGCTGGCGAGGACCTGCGGCGGGGCCGACAGGGGTGCGAGGCCGGCTCGCCATGCCGCAACGTTGGCGGAGCGCACTTCAGCGCCCCAACGGTCGACGGGTTCGGGAACCTCGGAAACGGCTCGCAGCACGGGCAATCCGGCGATTTGGCCGGTTTCCAGGGCGCCGCGCACGGCCGGACTGGGGTGCAGACCCAGCTCACCCAGGTCGGTGGTCTCGATCTTCAACGGGGAATCCTTTGCGCCGGAGCAGGGCGGGAGCGGAGAGGGCGGGGGAGGCGCGGCGCCGGGGGATGGGGTCGCGGGGGTGCTCTTAGGCCACGGAGCCCGACAGCAAAGTGCGGAATTCGGCGGCCATGGCTTTGGCGGCCCGGCGCGAGGCATCTTTGTACGTTTCGCCGGACTGCCGGGCGGGGAACAGGATGCCGCGCGAAGAGTTGACCAGCCCGCCGGCGAACAGGGGTCCGAAGGCTCCGGCCAGATCCTTGGCCGCGCCGCCCTGGGCCCCGTAGCCCGGGATCAGGAAGGGAGTTTGCGGCATGCGCGCGCGCAGGCGTTCCAATTCGGCCGGGTGCGTCGCGCCGACGACCGCGCCGATCGAGGAATAGCCACAATCGCCCACGAGATCGCTGCCCCAGCGCACCACGGCGTCGGCGACGCGGTCCATGAGGGGCGGTTCGCCTTGGGCCTGGAACTCGGCACTCGAGGGGTTCGAGGTGCGCACCAGGATGTACAGGCCGGTGCCGGATTGGCGGCAGGCATCGAGGAAGGGATCGATGGAATCGCTGCCCAGGTACGGATTGACCGTGATGCAGTCGCACAGGGTCTCGCGGTCGCAGCCCGGCTCGCCGGTCAGGAAGGCTTGGGCGTACGCGGCGGCGGTGGAGCCGATGTCGCCGCGCTTCACATCGCCGACCACGAGCAAACCGGCCTGGTGGGCGTGTTTGACCACGTTCTCCCAAACCAGGGCGCCATCTGCCCCGAGGACCTCGAAGAAGGCCGATTGCGGCTTGACCGCGGGCACGATGTCGGCCACCGCCTCGATGATGCCGCACAGGAACGCTTCGACGGCTTTGGCCCGCTCGCGGCGGGTGGAGCCGGGGTCGTGAACGGCCTCGAACTCGGGCGGCAGGGCGCCCAAGTGGGGGTCCAGGCCGACCACGCAGGGGCACTGGCGTTCCAAGACCTTGCGATAGAGACGATCGGCGAAGTTCTGGTTCATGGCGTTCCTCGGGCGCACAGTTTGGCGTGAAACCCGGCGAGGCGTACGGAGTTTGCGGGGTTTGCTTGGCCCGGGCCCGGCGAAGTCGATGCCAGAGCCCTGCGAAGCGTGTTTTTCCCCTGGGCCTTTGGGGGCGCCGCATTGACCCTCCCCGGCCGCCCCGCCATGCTCCGGCCAATGGCGAAAGGCAACAAATGGGTTTCCGGGCTGCTCTGGCTGGCCGTGGGGGCAGGGCTGCTCGTGACGGCCCTCTCGTTCTTGGGGTCGAGTTGGTGGTTCTTCGACATCCTCGCCCACTTCCGCGTGCAGGCGGTGGTGATCTTCGTCCTCGGCATCGCCCTGGCCCTGCTGCTCGGGGGCCGGAAGCAGGCCCTGGCCGGCGCCCTCGGTCTTGCGGTGCAGCTCGGCTGTGCCTGGCCCTACCTGCTGCCCGCGCAGACCCTGCAGGCCCAGAGCTCCACGCTGAAGGTGTTGCTCAGCAACGTGCTCACCCGGAACGCGGACCACCAATCGATCTTGGAGACCATCCAGCGCGAAAACCCCGACGTGATCGTGCTGCTCGAAGTGTCCGAAGGCTGGCTGAAAGACCTGTTGCCAGGCCTGGAGGCTTGGCCGCACCGCGACACCTGGCCCCGCGACGACAACTTCGGTTTGGCCTTCTTCAGCCGCATTCCCTTCGCAGATCGCGGGCCAACCGGGCTTCCGCGCCCTGCCGCCCACGTGCAATTCGATTGGCAGGGCCGGTCCATTCCGCTGTTGGGTTTCCACCCTTTCCCGCCGATTTGGGGCGACGCGGCGGCCGAGCGCGATGTGCAGATGGAATCGGTGGGCAGGTTGTCGATGCTTGCCGATCCGATGGCGCTGGTCATCGCCGACTTCAATGCCAGTCCCTGGTCGGTGGCGTTGGAACCCCTGCGCCAAAACAACCTGCGCGACGCCCGGCGCGGCTTCGGCTTCGCGCCGACCTGGCCGACGTACATGCCTTGGCCGCTGCGCATCCCCATCGACCACGTCTATGTGGGCGAAGGGTGGCAAGTGCTCGATTTCCGCGTCCTGGAGCCGATGGGCAGCGATCACCACCCGGTTGTGGCGACGCTGGCTGCAAAGCCCTGAATTCCGCTGAACCTGCGCTCAGGCGGCCTTTCGGGCCACGGCAACCGCGTCTTCGCGCACGACCTGGTCGGCCGGGATCAACACGCCCGCCGAAACGCAAATGCGCAGGGCCTCGTCGACGCTGATGTCGAGGGGCTGGAGGCGCGATTCCTCGATGAAGACCGTGAAACCGGTCATGGGCATCGGGCTGGTCGGGATGAAGACCGAAACCATGCGTTTGCCCATCGCCTCGTGCATCGAGCGCAAGCCGCTGCCGGTGACGAACCCCAGGGACCAGACGGTATCGCTGGGATAGGGCGCGGCCACGACGGTGTCGAACTCGAAGTCGGTGTCGCTGAGGAAGAACTCGGTGATTTGTTTGGCGTAGGGGTAGACCGTGCGCACCAGCGGAATGCGGTGCAGCAAGCGGTCGAAACCCGCGATTAGGCCCCGGCCGAGGAAGCCGGACGCGAGGTAGCCGAGGACTAGAACCAGGGCGCCCGAGAGAATGACCCCGATCGAGGGGTGCACCTTCTTCGCGACGGCGCTGCGCAGTTTGTCGGTGTCGATCGCCAGGCCGGATAGGTCGCGATTGAAGGCCTCGCGCTCGCTGCGCCAGGAGTTCAAGGCCGCCTGGAACGAAGCGCTGCCGAATCCGCCGAGGGCCGGCGATTGGTCGAGCAGTTCCACGGGCAATTCCTCGGGATCGAGGAACTCGCGGTTGTAGGGATCGATGTCCATCGCGCCCAGAACCACCCAACCCAGGCCGTTGCCCTCGAGCACGCCGTAGACCGTGTTGTTGATCGGCCCCACCACGTGCCGGTTGACGAAGTTCCAGACCGTCGTGAAGAGGAAGACGGTCAGGATCGTGGGCAGCAGGACTGCCAGACCACGGGTGAAGAAGCCGCGTCGTTTCGGCTTCAGGCGGGCGGGGGCGGGGTTTTTCACGGCGGAACGGGGCGGATCCATTCCATCGGCGGGCGCAGGTGCCGTTCTGGAGTCCAGGCCTCCGGTCTCGCCGCGGGCCGGTCAGTCGTCCGCGCAGGCGGAAAAAAATTCCGAGGCGATGGTGTCGGCCAAGGGTCGGCCGGCGGGGGTGAGGTGTACGCGAGGTCCGGTACGAGCGAGCAAGCCACGGGATTCGAGTTCGGCGAGCAGGGGCGCGGTGGCGTCGGCTTCGCTGGTGAATCCGGCGCGGTCGCGGGCTTCCTCGGGGCTCAGTCCTTCGCGCATGCGCAGGCCGAGCCACCAGGTTTCGGCCAGGCGCGCTTTCGGTTCGAGTTCTTCGCTCCAATCGAGGGCGTGGCCGGGGTCTTTCATGCGCGCGCGGTAGAGGCCCAGGGAGCGGGCGGCGCCGCCGCGCTGGTAGCCGATCTTGCTCACGGCGCTCGGGCCCAGGCCCGCGTAGGGGCCGTTGCGCCAGTAGTTGCGGTTGTGTTCGCAGGCGTGGCCGGGGCGGGCGTAGTTGCTGATTTCGTAGGCTTCGAGTCCGGCGGCGGCGAGCATGGACTCGGTGCATTCGGCGAGTTCGAGCTCCAATTCTTCCGGGGCGGCTTGCAGCTTGCCCTGTTCGAGCCAACGCAGGAACGGGGTCGATTCCTCGAAGGTCAGGTTGTACGCGGCGAGGTGATCGGGGCCTTCGGCGAGGATGCGCGCCAGGTCCTCGCGCCAGGCTTCGAGGGTCTGGCCGGGGTTCGCGTAGATCACATCGAGGTTGATCGAGGTGCAACCGGCGCGGCGGGCGGCGCGGAAGGCTTGCAGGGCTTGTTCGGCGCTGTGGACCCGCCCGAATTGCTCGAGGGTGTCCGCGCGCAGGCTCTGCAGGCCGATCGAGAGGCGGTTGATCCCGAGGTCGAGCAGGGCGCGGGCCTTGTTTTCGTCGAGGCTTTCGGGGTTGCACTCGACGGTGATTTCGGTGGCGGAGCTGCGGAAGCCCGTGCGGCGATCGAGGCGGTCGAGCAGCTCGGTCCATTGCGCCACGTTCAGCAACGATGGCGTGCCTCCGCCGAAGAACACCGTGCTCGGGCTTTCCGGAGCCCTGCGTTCGATTTCCGTATGCAGGCTGCCCAGGAATCCGCCGATGTCCTGCCCCTCGGCCGGCACCGAGAAGAAATCGCAGTAGTGGCACTTGGTGACGCAGAACGGCAGGTGCACGTACAGCGGGGTGCCGGCGGGGGCGGGCGGCAGGGGCCGCGGGGGAGAGTCCATGGGGCCCAGTCTACGCGGGGCGGAGGTCGGGGGTTACCATTGGCTTGTCCGGGCCTATCTTGGCTTGGGGCTGGTGTTCCTGGCCCCCGGACCCCCACTCGATTGCTCCCATGTTGTGCTTCATTCCCCTGCTGTTCCTGTTTGCCTCGCCCGCCGGGGATGAGGATCTCCGGCCCCTCGACACCGTCGCGATCGCCGGCAGCAAGTCCAAGCTGGAGGGGCGGGTGGTGCGCGTGGCCCCCGAGGAGATCGTCGTGCGGGTCAAGAGCAAGCTGGAGTCCGTGCCCCGGGGAACCGTGGCCGAGTACACCTCGGTCAACGAGAACCTGATGAGCCTGATGGACCAGTTGGCGGCGGCGCCGAATGCGGAGAACACCGAAGGGCTGCAGCCCCTGGCGGAATCCTGCGAAACGTTGGGCTTGCGCGGGGAAGCGCGCCTGGTCTGGTGGTCGATCCTCCGTCTCGAGCCGACGAACGAGGAGGCGAACAAGGCCCTGGGCAACCGCAAGGTCAAGAAGAAGTGGCAGACCCGCATGGGCACGCGCTGGAAGGACGTGGCCGACCTGTTTGCGGAAAAGCCGAAGTGGGGCGATGCGTACGAGCTGCAGACGACCCACTTCAACATCAAGTCTGGGTTGCCGTGGGGGGAGACCGTGCGCGGAGCCCTGTTGGCGGAGGAGATGTACGTCGACCTCTACCGCAGTTTTGCCGGGGACTTCGGGCTCTATTGGTCCTCGGAGATCTGCGACCTGATCTTCTATGCAGGGGAAGGGTTCGAGGGGGGCGGTGAGGTGCGCGCGCTGACCGATGTGGACGCGCGGCGCGTGTCGCTAGACTTCGCGGCGGGAATCGAGCTGTGGCTCATGGGGCGCTACGTCAGCGAGCTCTTGATCTACCAGGCTGTGCGGGAAATGGGGGGCGGCCGGGCGTCGCTGCCGATGTGGGTCACGATCGGAATGTCGGAGACGATGTTGGCGCACCTCGGGGTGCACGACGGCATCAAGACCCGCATCCACTACGATCCGGGCCGTACCTACAGCGACCACAAGTCGATGCACGCGGCGGCGGAGGACCCGTATGAGTTCACCCGCATCCTGAACTTCGGGGCCGGGGATTTCCGGCGCAGCGAGCACATGTTGCAGCGGGCGGAGGCCTACACGCTGTTCAACTACTGCTGGAAGGAGTACCCGACGAAGTTCCAGATGTACTTCAACATGGCGTTGGAGGGCAAAGGCTCGTCCACGGACTTCAAGGGGGCCATGGAGATCAAGAACGGACGGGCCGAGGATGAGTTCCAGGCGGCCTGGATTGCCTGGGTGAAGCAGTAGGTCCGTGGAAACGCAAGGAGCGGCGCCAGGCGCCGCTCCGTCAGGGGTCCTGTTGGGGCCCGCAGGGCGATCAGTCCTGCTCCATGATGCTGTAGAGCTTGCGCAGGGCGTCCTGCTCGATCTGGCGGACCCGTTCGCGGGTGACACCGACGAGCTTGCCGATCTCCTTGAGCGTCATCGTCTCGCCGTCCGGGTTGCCCAGGCCGTAGCGCAGGCGCAGCACGGTGGATTCGCGGTCGTCCAGGGTCTCGAGCAGGGTCTGCAGGCGCTCGAGCAGGTCGTTTTTGGTGAGCAGGGCTTCCGGGGTCAGCGTGCGCTCGTCCTGCACGGTGTCCTGGTTGGCGGTGATGACCTCCAACGAGACTTCGCTGCCGGCGCCGTGGCTTTCGATGGTGCGCTTGAGCAGGGGCCAGGTTTCCCGCGGGATCTCGAGCTCGAGGGCGACTTCTTCCACGGTGGGCGTGCGGCCCAGGTGGTAGGAGAGTTCCTGGGCAACCGTGCGCCACTTGGACATCATCTCGTGCATGTAGCCGGGCACACGCACGGATTTCACGGTGTTGGTCAGGGCGCGGCGGATGGCCTGTTTGATCCACCAGGTGCCGTAGGTCGAGAAGCGGCAGCCCGCGTCGGGATCGAACTTCTCGGCGGCCTTCATCAGACCGATGTTGCCCTCGGCGATCAGGTCCTGGAGGGAAAGTCCCCTGTCGGTGTAGATCTTGGCAATGGCCACCACCAGGCGCAGGTTTGCGCGGATCAGGTGTTCCCTGGCGTCCGGGTCGCCGGCTTGCACCCGGTGACCCAGTTCGCGCTCCTGCTCGGCGGTGAGCAGGGGGACCTCGTTGATCTCGTGGAGGTAGGTTTCCAGACAGCGTTCGGCAGAAATGGGATCGTCTCCGTGGTTCTCTGGGCGGCCCTTGGGGCAGGCCGCGTGGGGTTGGAAAACCGCCTCGGGGGCCCGAATGCGTTTTCCTTGCCCTCCTTCGACTTCCGGAGAAGCGGATCTTGACGGGATCCGCGGATTGAAAGGTCCTATTGGGGTAGAATGGCCCTGCGCTTCGTCTCGAAGCGAGTCATGAAGGAACCCTCCCTCGAAGCTGTTGTTCCGGAGCGCGAGTTCGCTGCCCTGCTAGAGGGGTATTGCCAGGACTTCGCCGCGATCACCTCGCTGGTTTTGGCGAGTTCGGAGGGGCGTTGGCCCAAGCGGTACTACTTCCGCCTGCAGGCGGAGGCGGATGAGCTCGAGGCCCTGCTCGATGACTACGGTGCCCGGCACAACCGCACCTACTGCGTGTTCACGGAGCTGACGGCTTCGGTGCGGAGTTTTGCCCTGGCTGGTTTGAGCCTGACCCACTTGGCCAAGCGCCTGGGCAGCTATGCGGTCCTGGACGGCATGCAACCCATCGAGGCCCAGGCTGGGGCGCGGTCGATCGAGCGGGCCCGGTCCTTTGTCCAGGAATGTGTGCGCCGGTTCTGCAATGCCTGGTGGAAGGAGGCGGAGAACCTGGATTTCGGTCTGCGCCGGTCGGACATTCCGGTGCAATTGCCGGCCGAATCCGTGCGTTTCCGCCTTCCGCGCAACGTGGACCAGCAGGAGCTGGAAGACGAGGAGCAGCGCATCGCCGAGGTGGCCTCCAAGTACCTGCAAGCCTCCGAAATGCTCGCGGATTGCGCCCTGCGGTCGGAACCCGATGGGGCCCTGCGCGACCAGATGCTGGCTGTGCACTGCGACGAGCAGATGGCGCGGGTGTTCGAGGCCACGGTCCACAACCTGCAGTCCGCCTACGACACGTTCGTGGGCAACACGCGATTGGAGGCGTCCGATTCCCGGCTGCGGCGGCTACGGGGGCACATCTCCGGTGCTTTGCACATGCTGGAAGCGGTCACCCACCTGACCCACTTCGTCGAGCGGCATGACAACGATCAGCGCTCGGATCTGGCCATGGCGCACCTCGCCCGGGTGGTCGAGCGGCACGAGGTTCAGGAGGTGCTCCTGAACGACCTGTTCCTCTGGGCACGCAAGGTGCTGGCGGCGGGTGAGGCCCTGGCCCAAGAGCTATTGCCCCGGTACACGGACCTGCAGACCATCGAGTTGGAGCTGCCCGAGGGGGTTTCCCTGCATGCCCGGCCGGCTTCGCTGCTCGTGGGCATCGCGAACTACCACGGCACGCCGGTCGAGATGGTGATCGGGGAGAAGGTGGCGAACCTGGCTTCGATCCTCGAAGTGATGGTTCTGGTCGGATCCCACGCGGACAACCGGCACTTCCGATTCCGGGGGGATGCGAAGCCCCTGGCGGACATCCGCAAGCTCTTTGAATTCGGGCTTGGGGAACGGGGGTTGGACGGGCTGCCGGCGGATCTGAATTACCTGCGTAGATAACAGGTATTTGGTGGCTAGATGCCCATGAATAGGCGGCCCGCGAGCAGCTCCGGGAGGCCTGCGCCCCGGATGCGGGAGGCTTCGCGCTCGATGTCGTACTCGATGCGCAGGAGATCGTAGGTGCGCTTTTCGGTATCGAGGATGCCAACGGCTGCCCTGGGATCCTCGTCGCGGGGCTGCCCGACGCTGCCCACGTTGATCAGGGCCTTGTCCGCGATGGACAGGTCGAGCGAAGCCTCCATCGTGTAGAAGGTGCGCTCCGGGTCTTCGCGCAGACGCAGAATGCAAACCGGCCAATGGGTGTGGCCGACGAAGCAGACCGGGCGCGTTTGGAGATCGAGGGAGGGGTCCGCGTCCTCGGTCGATTGGATGTACTGGAATTGCTCGGGCTCGGCGTAGGAGCCGTGGCCCACGACGCAATGTTCGGCCTCGTGCAGGAGCGGCAGTGCCTTGAGCCAGTCGATCTCGTCCGGGGTCAGGACTTCGCGGGTCCACTCGGCGGCTTGGCGGGCGAGGGCGTTGAAACAGGAGGCGTCGAGCACTCCGGCGACGGCGGCATCGTGGTTGCCTTGAACCACGGGAATCGCCCGTTCTCGCAGGATTTCAAGCACTTCGCGGGGTGCAGCCCCATACCCCACCACATCGCCGACACTGAGGATCTGATCGATCTCCAGTCGGTCGATTTGCGCCAAGACCGCCTCCAGGGCGCTCAAGTTGGCGTGGATGTCTCCGAGGATCGCGTACCGCATCGATTGGGTTGTGGCGCCCTGTAGCTGGCGGCAACGATGACTGCTAGCCCCACGACGGCGAGGAATCCAGAACCGCCGCCCAGCGGGTCCGGGTCCTGCGGACCTGGGAACCGGAAGTATCGGCTGATTTCGAGGGAAAGTCGCAAAGTACCGGGCAGGGCGCCGGTGCCCGTGATCAAGCCTGGCACCAACCAGGAAACCATCGGCAGCAAGGCGGCGGTTGCGCCCGCAGAAATCGAGTCGGGGAGCCTGAGCAGAAGGGCGGCCAGGAGGGCAAGGTGCAGGGCGCCCGCGGCTGCATGCCACGCGATGGTGGGCCAGGGCAACGAAGGGGTCGCCAGTCCCGGCCAAATCCAAGTCAGCGCGAGTACGAGGAGTGTGGCGCCCGCCAGACCCAGAAGTTCGATGGAGGCGCGTTGGCCGGCCGGGGACCTTCGGATCCACCAGGCTTGTTTACACAGGCCATACACGGCTCCCGTGGCGGTGAAGAGCACTGACCAAAAGCCAAGCTCCAACAGGGCTTCGCCGGGAGGGGTGGCTCCGGTGGTGATCCCCAAGTCCATCAGGCGGCGCAGGAATGGCCAAGAAAGTCCGACACCCCCGATCAGGAACCAGGTCAAGGGGGTAGTCAGAGAGCGGCGCAGAAGCCACCAAAGCGCGCCCAGGGCTGCCATGGGGCCATCTTCGCCGCCAGGGCGGCTGGGTGCGAAGAAAAAAGGAGCGCCCTACAATGGGGACTTGGGTCCGCTGGGTGGGTGCTTTGCGGGCTCGGTCGTTGACTGGCCGGGATGGGCTCTTAATCTGCCCCTCTCAAACGCACGGGGAGAACTATGGCAGCACTTGGACGAGGACTGGATTCGCTGATCACGCAGGGCAATGGAGGGGGGAACGAGGAGGCCCAGCGGGAGCTGGCGATCTCCCAGATCCGTCCCAACCCCCTGCAGCCGCGCAAGGTCTTCGACTCCAGCCATTTGGAGGATCTGCGCAACTCCATCGAGAACCACGGCATCCTGCAGCCCATCTGCGTGCGGCGTGTGGAAGGCGGCTACGAGATCATCTCCGGCGAGCGGCGGTGGCGTGCGGCCCGTTTGGCGGGCCTGAGGTCGATTCCGGTGGTCATCCGGGATGAGGTGTCCAACAGCCAGATGATGGAGTTGGCCTTGGTGGAGAACCTCCAGCGCCAGGACCTGGACCCCATCGAGAAGGCTCGGGGCTTCCAGGAGATGATGGAAACCCTGAATGTGACCCAGGAGCAGGTTGCTGCCAAGGTCGGCCTGAAGCGCTCCACCGTGGCCAACCACCTGCGTTTGCTCGATCTCGAGCCTGAGGTGCAGGATGCCCTGGTCACCGGCCTCATCACCATGGGCCACGCTCGGGCCCTTCTTGGGGTCGAAGGCGGCGCCAAAGAGAAGAAGCAGGCCCTGGCCACGGTGGTGCGGGACGAGCTCTCGGTCCGCGAAACGGAGCGCCTCGTTCGCGAGGCGGCCAAGCCGGCCGCAACCCCGGCCTCTAACCAGCCGGTGAAGGCCTCCCGGCCGACGGCCGAAGCGTGGATCACGGAAATGGAGCGCCGCCTCCGGGAGAGCCTGGGGATTCGCGCCGAGCTGCAGGTCCGCAAGGGGTACAAGGGCACGCTCACCCTGAGCTTCGGTGGGCGCGAGGAGCTCGAGGCGCTGGTGGAGCGCCTCGCCCCCAAGAAGTCCATCTAAGGGCTTCCCAGGCCCCCCTGGGGAAACTGTGGAAAAGTGGGGGAAAACACGGCGGGAGGCCGGGCACTTCGGGGCCTGGCCTCCCGTGCTTTTGGCAGGATTCTGTTAGGTGTGTGGACGCTAAGTGGTGAAAATGTATTGACTTAGGTTGTTTTGAGGCCAAGCGGGGGCCGGAGCCTGAGGGCTCCCAACGTGCTTGGCTTTCACTTCCAGTGCGATTGGGGAAAACCGTACGTGTTGTTCTGTTCTCCCAAAGCACCTTCATCCTCCCTTCGGAAGGACTTAACCCGCGAGCTAGGCCCCGGTCGCCGCAAGGCCGGGGCATTTGGGAGGGGGTGTTCCACGTGGAACGCTCACGGGAAGAGCGGGCGCGAGCTGCTCGGGGGCATTCCGGCGCTTGATCTTTTGGCGCATTCCGTCAGTGCCCGTCTCTGTCCACACTGCGGCGGGCAACATCCACGGGACAGTCGGTGAACGTTCCACGTGGAACACACTTGTTCGAGGTTCGGCACTTTTGGAGGTGTGTGATGCGTTGGAGTGGCCCCGGACTCCAGCTTGTAGGATCCGATCGGCCAGGACTGGTGCCCTGGCGCCAGGCATGCCTGAGTACTGGGAGATTCCAACCCCCTTGTTCTGGTTACAGGCAAAATGCGGGCCGCCAGCTCCGGTGGACCTCGGACCTTCATGCATGCAGGGCTCGCGGCTTGCAAGTCCGGGGAAGTGTTCGGCTGTTCCACGTGGAACATGCGCCCTGGGAAACGCGCCGAGCGGAACTTCTGCCCTGAAGGCTGGAGGCCGCTGGACTCCTGCCTTCTTTGGTCAGATGGGAAGGACTCTAGCTCAGGATGCTCCCGGGCTGAGCCCGCAGCCCCAATCCCGGTGCGGATATCGCCCTACGGGCCGCGAGTTTGGATTCGGCGAGCTAGGCGCAGGTGGTATCCGACGCATGCGGAAAACCAAACCGATTCTCGCAACCTGCGGTGCAGGTGAAGTGCCCCAGGTACTTGACTCTCTGCCGCGTTCCAGTGGGGCCATTCCGGCCTTCCCGTCAAGGTGGGGTCACGGGTTCAGGCGGGCCGAATGGGTGCGGTGGTCAGGGGTGAGTACGGCGCGGGAGGGAGTACGGCGCGGGAGGGAGTACGGCGCGGGAGGGAGTACGGCGCGGGAGGGAGTACGGCGCGGGAGGGAGTACGGCGCGGGAGGGAGTACGGCGCGGGAGGGAGTACGGCGCGGGAGGGAGTACGGCGCGGGAGGGAGTACGGCGCGGGAGGGAGTACGGCGCGGGAGGGAGTACGGCGCGGAGGGGAGGCTCGGGCGCTGCTGTTCCGCCAGAAGCCTTGCATGGCGCGCTCAGGGCCGCCAGGCGATGAACTGTCCCTTCGGCTAGGCCGGGGGAACTGCGGCGGCTCAGGGGCTTGCACGTGGGCTCAGCGAGGGCCTTGAGCCAGAAGGCTAAACCGACTTCCCCTAGGAGCATCGGGGAGTGGGCTTCGGAGTCTTTGTGTAATGGAAATGTAATTGCGGTGGGGCAAAAAAAAGGCCCCGCAAGCGGGGCCTCGTTGGAGCCAGGAACGATCAGTTCCGGACGATCTCGTTGATGACCGGAGGGTTGACCGGAATCTCGGTCTGTCCCTGTTCGGTTCGCGTGGGTAGCTCGAGGATCTTCTTGGCGACATCCATGCCCCCGGTGATCTTACCGAACACCGTGTGGCGCCCGTCGAGGTGGTGGGTGCGGCTGAGGGTGATGAAGAACTGGCTGCCAGAGCTATCCGGCGAGCCAGGCGGCATCGCGGCGGAAAGCACGCCTTCGGTGTGCTTCAGGCCGTTCTTCTCCGCAGGGAGCGAGTAGCCCGGGCCACCCTGGCCCCACTTGGTCACATCGTCTTCCTTCGAGTTCGGATCGCCCGCTTGGATGATCGCGAAGCTGGGGTTGTCGACGACTCGGTGGAACTTGATGCCGTTGTAGAAGTTCTCGTCGATCAGCTTGAGGAAGTTGGCCACGTGTTCGGGGGCCTGCTCCTGGTACAGCGTGATCTGGATATCGCCCTCGGTGGTCTTGATCGTCACCACGGGGGATCCGGCGGCCGGATCCGGGTTGAAGAGGATGTCGTGGTGCGCGGCTTCCCAAGCGTTCTGGTCCTCAATGGCGCTCGCGGCGGCCTGGGCCAGGGTTTTGGTGGGGTTGCCGGGCAGCGAGAACATGCCGCTGTTCAGGATGTGCCCCTGCACGGATTCCAGCGAACGGAGGGCTTTGCCGGCCTCTTCCATGTTGTCCTCGTTGGCCGCGGTGGCTGCAGCCAACGCCAAACCCCAACCTTTCACGTTGCTGTCGCCGGCTGCATCTGCGGCTGCGAGGGTCTTCGCCACGTCGCCTTCCGCATTGAGCAGCGGGAGCCAAGCTTCCCCTTGCGCCTTCGCTTCCTGCGTGGAGCGGTGCTGCATGAAGAGGATCGCGCCTGCCACGATCAGGCCAACCACGGCGGCCTTGCCCCAGTTGCGATCGACCCAGCGCTGAATGGCGGAACGTTCTTCGGTGACAACCGTGACTTCGGTTGCGGACTTGTGTTTGGCCATGGATTTGGCGGCGTTAGGTCTCTGTAAGGGGCCAGGGGGCCTGGCAACGGAAAGGGGCCGCATTCTATGGGCCCGCCGGAAACCCGACAAGGCGCGGAAGCGGCATTCCGCTGGCATCGCAAGCCTGTTTTCAGGGTCTTGTATCCGACTCGCAAATAAGCGGTCGATGCAACGTATGCGGGAAATCCCCCCTACTCGCCCTCCCATGATCTACCTACTCCTGCCTTTGGCCCTGAGCGCCCCCCAAGTCGAGGGGCCCTCGATCCACCATCCCTCGGACGCTTTGGCGTACTTCGAGATCGCGGACGTGCAAGCGGCCTACCGCGCCTATCAAGCCAGTTCGTACGGTGAGATGCTGGCGGATCCGCAAGTGCGCGCCGCGTTGGAGAAGGCCTTCCGCCAGGAAGCGGGCTCGATGGGCGACCTGCAGACCTTCGTCGACCGCAACCTGGAAGTGCTCACCGATGGCGTTTGGTCGGAGATCAAACCCGCACTCGCCGGCCTGAACCGCTTGTCCGGCTCGGTCACCTTGCACGGCATGACCCCCAAGCAGGTTGTCGAGACCTTCCGAAGCGACGGGGGTGGGCATGGGATGCGCATGCTGATGGATCATCTGCACGTGCATGTGCGGGCCGAGTTCCTGACCCCGGGTACCGCCGAAACCCTGCTCAAGGTGCACTCGGAGAAACTGCTGGCCTCGCCGGGAGGCGATCAGGCCCCGATTCAGCAGGTCCAGGTCGCCGGGCATGCCGCCGAAATCCTCTCGCTTGGCGCATCGGATGGACCGGTGGTTAGCTTGGTTCGGGAGCAAGACGTCTTGCACTTCATCCTCGGATCGGATCCGGCCGCCTACCTCGATCAAGTCGAACAGCAGGCCGGCGCCCTGACCAGCGCCTCGCGTTTTGCCGATGGCCGATCGCGGGTTGGCGGGCAGGAAGGCACGACCTTGATGGAGTTCTCGGGCAACTACGCCCAGGCCTTCTATCACCTCTGCCCCGAGCGGGAGTACATCGTGCCGGTGCTCGACTTCATCGAAACGATGACGGGCCCCGACTTCGACATGATCCTGCGGGGCGGCTACTGGCGCCTGTCCTTCCGTCACCCTGAGGCCACCCGGCCGGGGATGTTCATCACCCAGGCCTGGCAGCCGGACCTGAAGCTGGGCCCGTACGACCAACTGTTCACCGGGACGCCCCTGCACGCCAAGTCCCTGGCGGATGTAGCCGAGGATTCGGTGGTCGCTTCGGCCATGTCCGTCGACCAGGAGGTCCTTGTCCAACTCCTGCGCAACATCTTCAAGGATGTGGAAGAGGACCCGTTCCTCGACTGGGAGCAGCAATACGGTTTCCGGCCCGAGCAGGACATCCTCGCCAACCTGGGCAACGACTGGATCTCGACCATGCCGCTCGAATCGATCGGTGTTTCGAGTCTTCCCGGGGTCTCCTACTGGATCGACCTGAAGGATCGCCGCGCCATGCAGGCTGGCCTGCAGAAGTTGACGCCGATCGTGGAGGCGGAAAGCGATGGGGAGTTCTCCCTGGTGGAGAAGCGCTATCGCAACCACGTGATGTTCACGCTGAAGAGCACTGACCCGGGCAACCCGCTCGAGTCGATGCTCCAGCCCACCGTGGTCCTCCTCGAGGATCGCATGCTGATCACCCTTTCCCGTCAACACGCGATCAAGGAGATCAAGCGCGCCACGGCCCCTGAAGAGGAGCGCCAGGTACACGCCCACTTCGGGCCCGCCAGCATGCCGCCGGGCGCCATCGTCGAAATGGCGTACTCCGATTGGGCCAAGGTGCTCGGTCGCCTGTACACCAGCGCCAAGTCCTTTTTGCCCATGATCCTCGGCGGGGAATCCCCCGACGACCTGGGCGGTGTGCCGGTGGATCTGATGGCTCTGCCCGACCCCAACCTGTTTGTGCCCTTCTTCGAACCCACCATGCGCCACCGCGAGCGCATCAACGGCGGTGTCCGGGTCTATGTGGAATCCTCGATCGGCCCGGAACTCTCCACGCTGATGGTGGGGGGCGGAGCGAGCATGTGGCTCTTGATGGCCAACACCGGCGTCGAGCGCGTAGAGACCGTGGAACCGGTCCGCGAAGTGCCCGTATCCGAACTCCCTCCCGCCGAAGAGGAGTGATCCCCACCGGGTGCCCAAAGCTCCCCGTCGGGCCGGCCCCAGGGTATCCTGGAGCCGGCCCGACGCTGTTTCGGCCCGACCCGTGGAAGTCCCCGTGAGCGAACCCCTGCCTGCCCAAAAGCGCCACACCCCCTGGCGCCGGTTCAAGAAGCGCGTCTGGCGGGGGGTGGGGACTCCATTTGTCCGCTATTTTGGGCCCATCTTCCTTCGTATTTACTCGAAGACGTGGCGCTATCGGGTGCTGTCCGATGATCCGGAGCACCTTGCTGTACTCCAGGAGAGGGGTTGCCTGGCGGTGCTCTGGCACGGCCGTGGCCTATCGTGCATCCCGCTGTTCCGCGGCACCCAAGCCTCCATCCTCGTATCGCAGAGCAAGGATGGGCAGATCATGGGGGACATGCTGAGGGGATTCGGCTTCGAGACCATCGACGGTTCCAAAAGCGCCGGAGGCACCGAAGCCATCCGCAAACTGATCGGCATCCTCAAGGGCGGGCGCACCATCTGTTTGACTCCGGACGGACCGCGCGGGCCCAAACACAAGGTCGGCCCCGGCGCCGTGCTGCTCTCGCGCTCCACGCGCTTCCCGATCCTGCCGGTCGGGCTCGGCGTCAACCGCGCCTGGCACCTGAACAACTGGGACAGCTATACGATCCCGAAGCCCTTCGCCAAGGTCGTCAGCTTCGTCGGCGCTCCGATCCAGGTTCCCCGCAAGCTGGAAGAGGCCGAAGAAGCCGAGTGGGAAGAACGCATTCGTGAGGCCCTGATGGATGCGGAGCGGCGTGCTTTCGCCGAGCTGGGCCTGGAGCCGGACTGGTGATCGCGGTTGGCCCGGCGGGCTGGTCCTATCCGGACTGGGACGGCAAGGTCTGGCCCAAGCATAAAACCAAGGACTTCCACGGGTTGGCTTTCCTGGCCCGCTACGTGACGTGCCTGGAGGTCAACAGCACCTTCTACGCGATGCCGCAATCGCGCAATGCGGCGCGCTGGGCCGACCGATTGGAGGGATATCCCCGCTTTCCCCTGATCGTCAAACTGCTTTCCGAGTTCACCCACCAGCCCTGGAACGAGGAAACCGCCCCCGAACGGGCCCGCCAGTTCCGCGAGGCGATCGAGCCCCTGCGCCGACGCCAACACCTCGCCGCCTTGCTGGTCCAGTTCCCGGTGCACTTCCACTTTGGCCGCGACGAAGTCATGCGCCTGGGCCAGATCGCGCACCACTTCGACGGGTATCCGCTCGTGCTGGAGACCCGCGACCACTCCTGGTTCACGCCGCCCGCCCTGCACACGGTGCGCGGGCTGGGTTACTCCATGTCCTACCTGGACATGCCTGCCGCCTGGAACCATCCGCCCGAGGACTTCGAACCCACCGGGCCCGTCGGCTATCTGCGCCTGCACGGCCGCAACGATTCGGCCTGGTTCCACGCCGGTAGCGGCCGCGACGAGAAGTACAACTACCTGTACACACCGCCCGAAGTTGGTCGCCTCGCCTGGCGGGTCGATTCGATCGCCAAGCGGCACGAAGACACCTACGTCGTCACGAACAACCACTTTGAGGGCAAGGCGGTGGTCAACGCCCTCGAACTGCGTTACCTGCTGGAGGGGCGCCGCAAGGTCGCCGCCCCCGCGACCCTGGTCGCGAGTTATCCGCACCTGGAACCCATCACCGTTGCCGAAGGCCAAGGCCGCCTGTTCTGATCCCATGCGCACCTTCGAAGAGTCCCAAACCCTTCTCGCCGGTCTGCCCATCCGGCCTCGCACCGAAACTCTGCCCCTCGGAAAGTCGGCCGGCAGGGTCCTCGCGAAGCCGGTCCGCGCCGCCGCCGACCAACCCCCCTTTGACCGGGCCACCATGGACGGCTACGCGGTGCGCCTTCAGCCGGGGTTGGAGAGCTACGCCGTCGTCGGCACCGTGCTGGCGGGGCAGCACTGGCCTGGGGCCCTCGAACCCGGCCAGGCGGTGCGCATCATGACCGGCGCGCCGTGTCCGAGCGACTGCACCGTCGTCCAGATCGAGCGCAGCAACGGGGGCGATACCCAGGTGATCTTCGAAGCCGGTGCCTTGCGGGCGGGCTTGAACATCGCTTGGCAAGGACAGGACGCGCGGCGCGGCGATGTCGTGCTCGACGCGGGGCTGCGACTCGATGCAGGCGCGATCGGCGCGGCGGCGATGGCGGGCGCGACGGAGGTCGAGGTGTTTGTGCCGCCGCGCGTGGCGATCGTGACCACCGGCGACGAGGTCGGCGCCAGCGGTCCCGCGGGCATCCCCAACTCGAACGGTCCGTATCTCGACGCCCTGTGCGCGGGCCTGGGCGTGCCCTTCCGCGCCTGGCACGCCCGCGATGAGGAGGCCGAACTGCGCGCCACCCTGCAGGCGGCTGCGGCGGAGTCCGATGTGGTCGTCACGGTTGGCGGGGTGAGCATGGGCACCCACGATCTCGTGCCCATGGTCGCTGCCGAGCTCGGCTTGCAGGAGCTGATGCACAAGGTCGCGATCCAACCGGGCAAGCCGGTCTACTTGGCCGGCGGGGACAGCGGCCGATTCCTGCTCGGCCTCCCAGGCAACCCCGTCAGCGTGCTGGTGGGGGCGCATCTGTTCCTCGCGCCATTGCTCGGCCGCTTCGCTGGGGACTGGCGCCCGACCTGGCTGAAGTTGCCCATCGCCCAGCCCTTCGAACACCGCGGCAATCGGCGGTTGTTCCTGCCTGCGCGGCTGGGGGACGGCGGTCTTTGGCCCGTGCGCTGGAATGGCAGCGGCGACTTCTATTCGGCGATCGGCGGCGACGGGCTGATCGATCTGCAACCCGGTCAGACCCTGGCGGCGGGCGAATGCGTGCCTTTCTTGCCGATGTTGTGCCATACTCCCGGCGAAGTGGCCGCGAGCCGCATTCCCCAGCCCATCGCCTGAGCGCGACGGCGACCGAGCCATGAAAGAAGAGCGTTTCGACCTGACCTATAACGACGAACCGGGGCGCGTGATCCGTGGCCGGGTGACGTGGCCGAGCGCCAATTCCGTGACCGGAACCTGGGCGTTGCTGCTGCATGGGTTCAAGGGGCACATGGATTGGGGCTTCTTTCCCCTGCTGGCCCGCGGACTCGCGGAATGCGGGGTGACCGTGGTGCGCTTCAACACCTCCGGTTCGGGGGTTGGGGCGGACATGGAGTACTACTCCGATCCGGTCGGTTTCGAGCGGGATACCTACAGCCGGCAGCTCGAGGACATTGCCCGTGTGCGCGAGGCCATCACCAGTGGCCAGCTCGGCGAGTTGGACGCGGAACGAGGTGTGCTGATCGGCCATAGCCGCGGGGGAGGCATGGGGTTGATCCATGCGAGCGAACACGCGTACCAGGGGGTGGTCACCTGGGCGTCGATCTGCGATCCGATCTTCTTTGGGGAGAAGACGATCGCCCTATGGCGCGAACAGGGGTACATCGATGTGCCGAACACGCGGACGGGACAACTGATGCGCATCGGCTTCGATGCGGTGCGCGACGTGGACGAGAACGCGCAGCGGCTCGACATCCTGGCGGCCGCCGGGCGCATCGAGGCGCCGGTGCTGGTGCTGCACGGCAGCGGCGACGAAAGCGTGCCGGTGGCGTGCGCCCACCAGATTGCAGAGCGGCTGCCGAACGGCGAGGTGCATGTGCTGGAAGGCGCGGGGCATACCTTCGGCGCCGCTCACCCGCTGACCTCGGTGGAGCCCGACCTGGCGCAGGTGCTGGCGATGACGGCCGAGTTCACGCTGCAGTGCCTGGGCTTGGAAATGTGAGCGGCGTCGAGGCCGGATCCACGTTGACCAGCCGCCCGCCCCAGGCGGGGTGAGCTGCGAGCTCGCCGCCCAACCGGACCTTCCCGCGACTTGCTCAGCGGAGATGCCGCACGCTGCCCGCGATCGGGCAATGCGGCTGGACGATGAGGGCTGGGACGGTTGGCTTGAACCCCGCTGCTGGCTGGCGCGGGCGGGGCGCCTTGGGGATCTGCCGCGCGTCAGCGGCCCTTGCCGAGCGTGTAGAGGTGGGCGTTGCCCAGGGAGGGGTCGTGGCGCAGGGCGTTGCGCGTGTCGTAGATCAGGCGCACGTTCGGGTACTTCGCAAAGTCGAGGCCGCGGTACTCGTCGTGGTCCGTGACGAGTACGACCACGTTGGCTTGGCAGAGGGCGTTGTCCGTGTCGTGGATGCCGGGCCGCTTCACGTGTGGGTCGCTGAGCAGAATCGGGCCGCAGCTGGCCAGGTTTTCGGCCAACTGGGCCGCGGGGGTCTCGCGGGCGTCGTCCACGTTCTTCTTGTAGGCGTAGCCGAGCAAGCAGATCACGGGCTTTTCGATGCTGTGCTCCGCGATCAAGGTCCGCACCTCGCTGGCCACGTATTGGGGCATGGACTCGTTGATGGCCAGGCTGCGTTGGATCAGGGCGCTGCGTTCGGTTCCGTCGAGGAAGAAGTAGGGGTCGATCGGGATGCAGTGGCCGCCGACGCCGGGACCGGGGCTGTGCACCTGTACCCGTGGGTGTTTGTTGGTGAGCTCGATCGCCTCCCAGATGTCGAACTCATAGGTTTCTGCGAGCTGGGCGAATTCGTTGGCTAAGGCGATGTTGACGGCGCGGTAGGTGTTCTCCATCACCTTGCAGACCGCGGCGGTGGTGGGGTCGGTCGGGAAGATGCGGCCGCGCACGAATCGGGCATACAGCTCGGTGGCGATTCGCGTGGCTTCGGGGCCATGGCCCCCGACGATGCGATCGTTGTGCACCATCTCGTGCAGGGTGCTGCCCGGGATGGCCCGCTCGGTGCAATGGGCGAAGTGGACCTGGGCCGGCCAGGCTTCGATCGTGGGGATCAGGGTTTCGGCGCAGTCGCGGGGGCCGATGGTCGATTCGATGATGATCAAGTCGCCGGTTTTGGCGAGCGGCTGGATCGATTCGAGGGCGCTGAGCACGTAGCGGAGGTCCGCTTTGCCTGCGTGGGTCGGGGTGGGCACGGCGACCAGGTAGACGTCCGCGGCCTGCAGGGCGCCGGCGCGAAAGGTGCCTTTGGCGCGCACCGATGCGAACAACTCCGGCAGGCCGGGTTCCTCGAAGTACAGCTGGTCGTCCTGCAGGGCGGCGCACTTCTCCTCATCGAGGTCGAAGCCTGCAACCGACACGCCGGCATCGGCAAGCAGCAGGGCGGTGGGCAGGCCGATGTAGCCGAGGCCGACGACGGAAACGGTGCGGTCCATGGTCACAGATACTGGGTCAGGCGGTCGACGATGCGTTCGGCGGAGCGGCCGTCGCCGAAGGAGTCATCCCAGGAGGGCTGTCCGGCGAGGTAGGCGTCCCAGGCGCGGTCGAAGGCCGTGATGTCGCTTTTGACCAGGAAGTTCGCCTTGAGTGTTTCGGGGCGTTCGGTGGAGTCGCGCAGGGTGACGAGGGGGCGGCGCAGCACGTAGGCCTCTTCCTGGATGCCACCCGAATCGGTCATGACCAGGGAAGCGCGCATCAGCAGGGCGAGCATGTCGATGTAACCCACCGGATCCAGGACTTGCACGTTGTCGGGCACCTTCAATTCGAACCCAGCGATGTTCTTGCGAGTGCGCGGGTGCAGGGGCAAGAGCATCGGTGCATCCAGGCGCTGACCGGCGTGTTCAAGAAGGTGCAGCATTGCGGCCAGGGAGTCGCGCGAATCGACGTTTTCGGCGCGGTGCAATGTGCTCAGGATGTAGCGCCGGTCCGCGAGTCCCAGGCGCCGGTGGATGGTCGAGTCTTCGGCCAGGGCGGCATGGTCGTGCAGGGCGTCGACCACAGTGTTTCCGCAGACCTCGATGGATTCTTCGGGCGTGCCCTCGCGCAGCAGGTTTTCGCGCGCGATCTGGGTCGGCGCGAAGTGCACGTCGCTGATGCGATCCACCAGCATCCGGTTGATCTCTTCGGGCATCTTCTGGTCGAAGCTTCGCAGCCCGGCCTCGATGTGCCCTACGGGGATGTTGAGCTTCTTCGCCGCAACGGCACCGGCCAGGGTGGTGTTCGTATCCCCGTGTACCAGCACGATGGAGGGCCGGTGTTCGATGAACCAGGCTTCGAGGCCTTCCATCGCGCGGCCGGTCTGCGCGGCATGGCTGAGGGATCCGATGCCGAAATTGCGGTCGGGAGGATCGAGCCGGAGATCCGCGAGGATGTCGGCGTCCATCTCCTTCGAGTAGTGCTGGTTGGTGTGCAGGAACGCGTACGGCAAGCCGTCCCCCTTCAGGCGCCGGAGAACCGGTGCCACTTTGATGATCTCGGGGCGCGTGCCTGCAACGACGGCGATCATGCTCGGACTAGGGGACGGAGAAAGGCGTTTGCGGTGCCCAGCGAAAAACGCGGCTGGGGAACCGGTAGGGTGCGGGCGCACGGGCAAGTGGGTTGCCGGGGCGAGCCAATAGTGGATGCCAGGAGCGTACCGGAAATGCCGTTGGTGCGAAACAGAGGTCTCCTTCGGAGATCGGAGCCGTGCGGCCTGGTCGGAAACGCCTGCTGGCGACCTTTCGCTGGGAGTCAGGTGGGGCGCTGGCTTATGTCGGCCGACCCATGAACTCATACATGGAATCAACAATCCCATCCCGATCTCCGCCCGGCGAGCTTGCGGGGTCCACGGCGCTCGCGCCCCGGTTCGCATGCGTTTCCGTTGCCACTAGAGAATCCCGCTGGGTCTGCGCGTTGGGGCCTACCGAAACGTGATGAGATGCAAAAAAAACACCCGCCCGGCGGAACCGGACGGGTGTCGATTGACGGGGAGCCGATGCGGATCAGGAACCGACCAGGTTGGTTAGGTGATCCACGAGGTCCATCTTGGTCAGGATGCCGGTCAGGTGGCCGTTGTCGTCGACGACCAGGCCCACGGAACCGCCTTCCAGCAGGGAGAGCAGTTTGCGCGCGGGCGCGCCGTGGTGGATCGTGTCGACGCGACGGAACATGACTTCGGCGATGGCGGTGCTCATCTGCGCGCGGCCCTCGACGATGGCGCCGAGCAGGTCGGATTCGGTGACGATGCCGACCAAGGCGCCTTCATCGACCACCGGGAGCTGGCTGATGCCGGCTTCTTTCATGCGCAGCACGGATTCAGAAACCGTGTCGGCGCCGGAGGCGGTGATCATTTCCTGACGGCCGACGCGGCGCAGGATGTCCCCGACGCTGTCGTCCTCCCAGCGCTCCTCGAAGAAGCTGTTCTCGCGCATCCAGCCCGGGTCGAGGAACTTGGTCATGTAGTTGCGCACCGAGTCCGGCAGGATCACGACGAAGCGCTTGCCGGGACCGACTTCCTTGGCGAGGCGGATGGCCGCAGCCATGGCCGAGCCGCAGGAGCCGCCGACCAGCAGACCTTCGCGCCGGATCAACTGACGCGCGGTGAGGAAGGACTCGCGGTCTTCGGTCTTGACCCAGCGATCCACCAGGTCGCGGTTGAGCACGTCGGGGATGAAGTCGTAGCCGATGCCTTCGACCTTGTACGAGCCGATCTCGCCCGGGCCGGCCAGGATCGAGCCGACGGGGTCCACACCGACGATCTCGACGTTCGGAGCGTCCTCCTTCAGGCGGCGCGCGATTCCGGACAGGGTGCCGCCGGTACCGGCCGTGGCCACGAAGTAGTCGAACTTGCCGCCGTCGGTCTGCGCCAGGATCTCGCCCGCGGTCTCCTCGTAGTGGACCTGCGGGTTGTCCATGTTGCCGTACTGATCGAGGATGTGCGCGTTGGGCAGGATGCGCTGCAGCTCGCGCGCCACGCCGATGTGGCTTTCCGGGGCGTCCCAAGCGGCTTCGGTGGGGGTGCGGATGATCTCCGCGCCGAGGGCCTCGAGCACGACTTGCTTCTCGTGGCTCATCTTCTCGGGCATCGTGATGATCATGCGGTAGCCCTTCACAGCCGCCGCCATGGCCATACCGATACCGGTGTTGCCACTGGTCGCTTCGATCAGGGTGTCCCCCGGCTTGATGCGGCCGGATTTCTCGGCCTCCTCGATCATGCGCTTGCCGATGCGGTCTTTGACCGAGCCACCGGGGTTCATGTACTCACATTTGACGAGGAACTCGCAGCCGGTTTCCTTGCCCAGGCGCTGGAGCTGGACCAGGGGGGTGTTACCGATCGCTTCGAGGATGTTCTGTTTCCACTTCATGGCATGTTCAGGGGGCGAGCATGATATCCCCGCAGCCGGGGCGACCCCACCGGGGCCCGGGAACTTCTGAGAGCCGGGCGGACCGATCGCGAGGGTGCCGTGCGGGGTCAATTGCACCGAAAAGGTGCGGATTTGGGTGCCTTGCCCCTCCCCACGCAGGGAGGACAGGCATTGACCCGTGCGCAAATGGTAGGTCCATCCGTGCCAAGGGCACGTGACGGTTTCGCCATGCACGCTGCCCTCCCAGAGTGGGCCGAGCAAGTGAGGACAAAAGGCGTCGGCGCCCAACCACCCCGCCTGGCCCGGATACAGGCCAATCGGGCCCCAAGGGGTCTCCACGTGACGGCTGCGTCCAGGGGCCAGGTCCGAAGGGCGCAAACCCGTGTCGAACGGCACGGTCTGGGGATCCGGCGCGGCGGGCATGGGGCCAGCATAGCAGCAGGCGCCCCCGGTGCAGACGGTGGCGCACCGCCCCAGCGACCGCAGATCCCTTTCGATTCGGTTCAGACAGGTGCGGACGGGCCGGGAGTCCGGATTTTCCAAACAGCGGCCCCGGTGCGCGGGTTCCGGGGTGCACCAGGGAAAGTCCAGGGCCCGCGCCAAGTCCGACTGGCGGCGAGCCCATTCGCCTGCCTGTGCTGGTTTCCCAGCCACACCCCCTGCGCACCATCGGAACACCAGCGCCCCTTCCGCCCGGGTTCCCTCGGCGCCTTGCTGCTCAGCAGCGGGTTCGGCCCCTCCAATGGGGTAGGATTGGCCAGCGAGTCTGGCCCAGCTCCCGGTGCCGCTCGAAAGCGGCTGCCCCGATATGAGCTTCGACAGCGTCCCCTTCTGGTTGTTCTTCGCCATTGCCTGGGGCATTTGGCGTTGGGCGCCATTCGGGATCGCCAAGAGCACCCTCGCCTTCCTGAGCCTCGCGTTCTACGCGTGGTGGCGACTGGACTACGTGCCGCTGATCCTGTTCTCCGCCGCCGTGGACTACTTCGTCGGCGGCCGGCTGACCCGCACCGAGGCCCCCACCACCCGGCGACTGCTTCTACTCACCAGCCTGGTGGTCAACCTGGGCTTGCTGGCGTTCTTCAAGTACACGCCGCTGGTGGTTCGCACCCTGGCGCCCTGGCTCGTGGGCGCAGGGGCTTTCCCCGAGGCCCCGAACCTGTCGCACTGGGTCGTTCCGGTCGGCATTTCGTTCTACACCTTCCAGACCCTCTCTTACACGATCGACCTGTACCGCCGGCAGATCCCGCCCGCACCGAGTTTCCGGGACTTCCTGCTCTACGTGTCGTTCTTCCCGCAGCTCGTGGCTGGCCCCATCGTGCGCGCCAGCGAACTGCTGCCCCAGTTCCGCAAGCGCCGCCGCCTGGCCCCCGAACACATCCAGCAGGGCGTATACCAAGTCGTCACGGGGCTCTGCCTGAAGATGGTGGTGGCAGACGGAGTCGCCACGCCGGTCAACATGCTGTTCGACAAGGCGGGCGAAGCCGCGCGCGCCAGCGTCGCGCAGACCTGGATCGGCGTGAGCTGCTTCTCGGTCCAGATCTATGCCGACTTCGCGGGCTATTCGCGCATCGCCATCGGCCTCGCGCTGCTCATGGGCCTGCGTTTCCCGCGCAACTTCCACTACCCGTACATCAGCCAGAGCCTGTCGGAGTTCTGGACCCGCTGGCACATCACCCTGTCCCAGTGGCTGCGGGACTACCTCTACATTCCGCTCGGCGGCAACCGCTTCGGAAGCCTGCTCACCTACCGCAACCTGATGATCACGATGCTGCTCGGCGGCCTGTGGCACGGGGCGGCGTGGACCTTCGTCGCCTGGGGTCTGTGGCACGGGGTGGGCCTGGCGATCGAGCGCATGCTCGGCTGGAACCGCACGCGCCACGATCGTCCGGGCGCGGCAGACCTGGCCGTACGCATCGTGCGCATCGTGGCCATCTGGTGTTTTGTCAGCAGCGGCTGGGTCTTCTTCCGTGCGCACGATTTCGGAACCGCGTGGCAGATCCTGAAAACCATGTGGCTAGCGCCCTGGACCCAAGGCCTCGGCGCTTGGGTCGATTGGCGCTTCCTGGTGCTGCTACCGCTCGCCTTCCTGCCCCATGCCTTCCAGTTGGCGCAGGAGTGGTACGGTGTGCGTCGCACCCGGGCCGGTTCCACGGCCATCGTCGTGGTCAGCCTGCTGTTGCTGACGGTCATCAACCGCATCCTCAACCAGGCCTTCATCTACTTCCAGTTCTAGTCCCATGCACACCCGCGCTCCCATCGCCACCTGGAGGAACACCTGGCTCACCGGCCTGGTGGTGCTCGCGGCGTATGGAGTCGGCATCCTCGCGTGGCGCACACTGGCGGTTCCGCGCTTCGATGGCCTGCGGCTGGGAGAGCCTGAACTCGTGCGACCCGATCCCGTTTGGCGTCTCGGGCAGCACGGCGTGGCCTTCCGCTATGGGGCCCCCGCCGCAAACGCCTTGGCCATCGTCGGCGACAGCCGCGTGCAGCGGGGCATCCAATTGCGCGAGTTCCGCGCTGCGGGCCTGGGCCCGGTCTACGCGCTGACCCGCCCGGCCGCGTTGACCCTCGAACTGCTCACCCTGGTCGACGAGCAGCCCCCGGCACGACTGGTGGTCTGCCTGTCGCCCCTCGGACTGCTCAACGATCAAGCCCAGCCCCTCGAGGGACCGCCCGACACCCGCAGCCTGCCCCGCCGCATCGATTCGTGGACATCCGACGAGGCCGACATGCTCCGGCGCCGCATCGCCGAACCGATGTTGCCCCCAGTCTGGCGCTACGGATGGTTCGGCGGATTTGGACAGGAGAAGTTCTTCCAAGCCTTCCGCGATTCCCTGCGGCCGGATACCCGCGAAGGCCGACTGGGCAAACTCGACGAGTTGCGCCAGTTCCTCGCGGCGCTCAAGGCCAAGGGATGGCACATCACCTGCGTGCGCATCCCGACCTACGCCCCGATGCGGGCGATCGAAGATGAGGCGTTCGACCCCGCGCTCTTCACGCAAATGTGTGCAGAGGTCGGCGTGCCCTTCTTCGACTATGGCAGCGCGCCCGAGTACACCACCAGCGACGGCAGCCACCTCGGAGTCGCAGGAGCCAAGGCCTTCTCTGCGGACCTGGCACAGAAGCTCGCCAGGATAGAATCCATGCGCCCTTGACGGTGGGTCCCGGGCCGAATGGGTCGCACCACGGGCTGTGGCGCCTGGACTTTCGTGCCGCCCCGGAACCCGGTTCGAGTGGACCCGAAAAATCCCGCGGACCCCAACTGCTGTTGGACGGGGAACCAGCCCGTCGACCGCCAGCGCGCGTGAGCGATGGCGACCCCAGGGACCGCACTCCGGGCAGGAATGACGATGCGGACGCCGCCCTGTCAATCGGGGGAGGTGCGCGCGATTCGCACTGGAGGTCGGATCTCGGAACTCCCGTGGGAACTCGGGTCGAGGGCGAGCAGGCCGCCGCGGCGGGCACTAGGATTGCCACCGGAAGGGGATGGGCCGCCGGCCTGTGGAGGGGGGACGCAGCGGGGGGGATCAATCCCTGAGCCGCCGCCTGCGTATGCTCAGCAATGCGCAAGCCACTTTCCCGGCGCGGGGCCATACATCTCCAACGGAAGACCACGGGGATGACGACCCCGTGGATGGAGAAACCGAGATGGCACAGGAAACATTGGTGGTGCAAGTGGCACCCGCCAAGCAGCGCGAGCTGCGCGCGAAGCTGAACGAGGGGACCTTTGATTGGCGGCGCGTTCCGCATGCGACCTTTTCCGTCAAAGGGGAAGGGATCGTTGCGACCCTCTACCAGTCGGGCAAACTCGTGGTCCAGGGGGCCGACCCCCAGGCGTTCCTGGCGCGTTACGTGGGCGGCGCCGTTCCGGGTCCGGCACGCAAGAAGACCACCACCAAGATCGACCCCGCCACCGACACCGTGGCCCGGGTGGACGTGGTGACGGTCGGTTCGGATGAAGCGGGTAAGGGGGACTACTTCGGGCCCTTGGTGGTGGCAGCCGTGCGGCTGGAGCCGGAGTTTGCATCCAAGATGGACGAGGGCGGCGTGATGGACTCCAAGCGGCTCACCGACAGCCGCGCCCTGGAGCTCGGCGTCGCGCTGAGGTCGCTCGTGCCGTTCTGCGTCGTGCGCGTCGATCCCGCGGAGTACAACAAGCGCTACCCCACCTATCCGGGCCTGAACACCTTCCTGGCCGACCTGCACGCCGAAGCCATCCGCGGCGTGGTGCAGCCCGGCGATCGCGTGCTGGTGGATCGGTTCGCGGCCGAGGTCGTCATGAAACGTGCCCTGCGGGGACTCGACATCCGGCTCGAGCAGGCCACCAAAGCCGAACGCAACCCGGCTGTGGCCGCCGCATCCGTCTTGGCGCGGCAAGAATTCCTTCTGGGCCTGGCCGAACTGAGCGAGCGCTTCGGCGTGGACCTGCACAAGGGCGCGGGCCGCCCCACGGACGACAGCGGCGTGCGGTTTGTGCGCGAGCACGGCATGCAGGCCCTGAACGAGGTCGCCAAGCTGCACTTCAAGAACACGGAGAAGGTGCGTGCCCGCGTGGGCTGAGCGACTCGCCGTCTGGGCTCCCCGGCCGGTGGACGGTTCGGGCAACCGCTTTGTGTTGCTCGACGGCGCCTCCCTGGGCCTGGAGCTGCCCCAAGACGCGGCCGCCGTGGCCTGCGAACTGTGCGGGAACGGAGACTCCCTGCCCTTCGATGGCGTGATCTTCCTCCTGCGCGAGGCTGGCGGAGGCTTGCGCATGGTGATCTTCAACGCCGACGGGTCGCGGCCCGAAGCCTGCGGCAACGCCCTGCGCGCCCTGGTTGGATACGCCCTCGGGGTCGGTGGTCTTGCGGATGCCAGCGCCGTGCTCGAGGTGCAGACCGATGCGGGTCCCCGCTTCGGTTGGCGACTGGACGAGGGCACCGTTCGGGTGACCATGGGGCCTCCGCTGCTACTCTGCCGGGCGAAACGCGTGCAGACGCGCCGCGGCACTTTGGAGGGCGACTGGGTTTCGATGGGCAACCCCCACTTCGTCGTTCGCGCCGCCGCCGCAGAGGGGTTCGAAGAGCTGGCACCGGAGCTCGCGGTGCATTCCGACTTCCCGGACGGCTGCAACGTGCACTTCGCCTGGCGTGAGGCGGACCGCATCCGCGTGCGGGTCTGGGAGCGGGGCGTGGGCGAGACCCAGGCCTGCGGCAGTGGTGCGTGTGCGGTGGCGTACTCCATGGCGGCGCAGCAGTTGGAAACGGGGACGGTGCAGATCGAAATGCCGGGTGGGTCCCTGCGGATCGGCAGCCACGGAGGGCAACTGACCTTGGAGGGACCCGTGCGGATTGGAGAAACCATGCTTGCCACACACTGAGGTCCGCCCCGGCAAAGACGAAGACCGTCCCGATCGACCTTCGGTTGCACTTCTGATCCGGAAATCCCTCCAGAAATCTCGGCCTGCCACCGCTTCCCATTCCGCAGGCGGTCGAGCGCTGGATTCCGATCTTCGGACAACGCGACAAAGCCGCAGCCTGGCTAGAATCCACCTCCGCCATGCGTTTCCTGCCCCACGTCGTGCTTGCCCTGGTCATCCAGTCCGCCGGGCAGTGGATGCAGACGGGCGAACACCTGCCCGCGCGCTGGGCGCCGCTGCTGGCACTGCTGCCCTACGGGCTGATGGCCCTGGCCCGCCGCGTCGGTGTGGCCGGGCAGTTCATCCTGGCGACCTGGTTGCGCCGCGTGGCCGAGTTGTCCGGCGTGTTGGCTTACGCCATCTGCGTCTTCGCCATGGGCTGGGTTGACGTCGTCCGCCGCAAGACCGGCCAACCCCTCGAATTCGAGGCCTGGCCGGAGTGGGGTTTGTTCCTGACCTTCGCTCCTTTCCTGGTCTACCAGCTCGCCGCCGTGCACGCCGAGAGCATCGCCCTGCGCGGCATCGGCGCCCGCATGTGGAGCACGATGCGCTTCCAGGTGCGCATGTTGGCGGCCACGTTGGCCCCCTTTGCCCTGTACCTCGCCATCTCGGTCCTGTTCGCCCGCAGCGAGACCCTGCGCGTGCACATCGAGTCCGTGCGGCTGATCGAAGGCCTCTATTTTGGTTTCCTGCTGGTGCTGTTTTCCGGGCTGATGCCGGCGTTGCTCAGCAGCACCTGGGAAACCGACCCCCTGCCCCCGGGGCAAGCGCGGGATATCTTCCACGAGCTCTCCCAGCGCGCGGAGTTCCAGTCCCGCGAGGTGCTGCTCTGGAACACCGGCGACACGATGCCCAACGCCGCGATCGTCGGGGTTTCGCCCCGCTCGCGCGTGGTGCTGCTCAGCGATTCGCTGCTCGCGATGCTCGGACCGCGCGAACTCGCGTGTGTCTACGCGCACGAGATCGGGCACTCGAAGCGCCACCATGTGTGGATCTTCATCGGCTGGACCGCGACGTTTTTGCTGACCGGCATGTTGGTGTCCGAATGGCTGGCGCCGCACTCGGAAATGGCGGCGGTAACGGTGGTCGGGGCGGCGATGTTCGCCTGGTACCTTTGTTTCGGCTGGCTCTCGCGGCGGTTGGAGCTGGAGGCGGACCTCTACAGCATGCAGTTGACCGGCGACCCCGACGCCCTGATCCAAGCCCTGGATCGGGTCGGCGGGAGCAATCGCGAACGAGGCGGCTGGCGCCACTTCTCCACATCGCGCCGGGTGCGTTTCTTGCACCGCTGTGCGTTCGACGAGGTCTTCCGCCTGCGTTTCCTGCAGCGCATCCGGTTGCTGGGGCGGCTCGGCATCGTGCTTGGGTTCGTGGCCCTCTTGGGATATGGGGCCTGGACCGTGCGCGAGTTCGGCCAGGATCGGTTGCGTGCCCGGTTGAGCCTGGGGTCCTATTCCAGCGAGTGGGCGAACGGCTCGGCGGTCGACAAAGATTGGGCGGACCTGCTGCCCGTAGCGGCCGGGCTTGCGAACGAAGACGGCTCGCGCGTGCCGAGCGAGCGGGTTGCTTCCGCCCTGCAGGACGCGCTGCTGGCGGGGCAAGGCGAATCCTCGCAGCACCTCGCGCGCCTGCTCGCCCTGCGTGGGGACCGGGGCGCGGCTTTGCTCGTCCGGTGGATGCACGTGCACGATTGGCCGCCTGCGCCGGGCGAAGACCTGGCGGACTGGCCCCACCCCTGGCGTGACTATGCCTTGTCGGGTTTTGGGCTCGATGAGGACGTCGAGTCACCCGGCGAGTGACCGGTGATGCGGGAAGCGCCTTCCCTGCCTGATTCAGGTCGGGACAGGGCGTAGCGAAAATCGTTCCGGCACCCGACCGGAAAGCGTTTCCCGATCCGGTGGAAAAATGCCGCCGAAGGGGCCCTGAAGGGGGTTCAGGCCGCATGGCACGCCCGTTGCTTGAAGGGGCGTGTATGAACGGAATCTCCCGAGTGGCCACAGCCATGATCGCCGGCGAAAAGCGCATGGAGTCGATCACGGCCAACCTGGCCAACGCCAATACGCCCGGCTTCAAGCGCCGCCTGACCACCGACCACGGTGCTTGGGTGGGGCGCAAGGATGTGCGTCAGACCGGCCTCGTGGTCTCCCAGCGCAACGACTTCTCGCAGGGAGTGCTGCAGAACACCGGCAATGAGTTCGACCTCGCAATCCAGGGGCAGGGCTTTTTCGCGGTCGAGGGACCCGAAGGGGAGATCTACACCCGCGACGGCGAGTTCCACCTGACCAGCGACGGCGTGATCCTGACCCCCGAGGGGTATCCGCTGGCCTGGACCACCGGTGCCAACGCCGTGCAGCCGACGGGCGAACCCGTGATGATCGGCGAGGACGGCACGGTCATCCAGGGCGGCGTGCAGATCGGCAGCTTGCGCCTGGTGGAGTTCGACCAGCTGGCGCGCCTCGAGCACACCGGCGACGGCTATTGGGTCGCACCGCCGACCCTGCCGCGCAACAAGGCGACCGGCGCCCTCATCCAATACCACCTGGAGGGATCGAACGTGAACCCGGTTCACGAGCTCGTCTCCATGATCACCATCCAACGCCGCTTCGAGCAGGCGTCGCAGACCTTGACCCAGATCGACCAGTCGTACCGACGGTTGCACGAACAGCGCTAATCCCTTCTTACTGCCATGCTGAGATCTCTGCTTACCGCCGCATCGGGCATGAAAGCCCAACAGATGCAGGTCGATACGATCGCGAACAACATCGCGAACGCCAACACCACGGGCTTCAAGAAGAACCGCCTGTCGTTCCAGTCGCTGTACTACCAGACCTACCGCAACCAGGGCGCGCCCCTGGGGGGCGGGGCGATCGACGCCACCGGCTTGCAGGTGGGTAGTGGTACGGAAATTTCCGGTTCCGCGATGATGATGGAGCAGGGCCAGATCGAACAGACCGGCAACTTCTTCGACGTTGCGATCCAGGGGCCGGGCTTCTTCGAGATCCAGATGCCGAACGGCGAGCTGCGCTATACGCGCGACGGCTCGTTCCGGCGCAACCTGAATGGGGAACTGGTGACCGCGCAAGGCGCCTACTTGAACCCGCGCGTCACGTTGCCGAACGGGGTGACGGAGGTTTCGATCTCCGAGAGTGGTGTGGTGAGCTATCAGGACGACGCGGGCGTGAACGTGCTCGTGGGCGAGCTGCAGGTCTTCCGCTTCCCGAACCCGACCGGTCTGCGCGCGGAAGGTGGCAACCTTCTGTCGGCCAACGAGAGTTCCGGTGCGGCGGCCGGTTCGGCTCCCGGCCAGAACGGCGCGGGCACCTTGCAACAGGGTGCGCTGGAGCGTTCGAACGTCACCACGGTCGAAGAGCTCGTCAGCCTGATCGTTGCCCAGCGCAACTACGAAGTGAACTCCCGCGCCATCCAGGTCTCCGACGAGATGCTGCAGACCGTTGGCCAGATCATCCGCTGAACCGTCATGATGCTTGCAACCCTACTGCTCGCCTTCGGGGGCGTGACCGTCAACATGCCGGCCAAGGTCGAAGGCCAAGGCGTCGACCTGCGGCTCGGCGATGTGGCCACTGTGACCGGAGACGATGCGCAGATGGTGGAGAAGGTCGAGGGCTTGAACCTCGGCTACATGCCCGCCCCCGGCTACAGCCGCCTGTTGCAGCGCGAGCAATTGCGCACGGCGCTGCTACAGGTGTACCCCGATCTGCAAGTGAGCTTCCAAGGCGAGGCGCGCGTGCGCGTCTTCCCGAAGGTCCAACTTGTCACCGCGGCGGAGATCGAAAAGGCGGCCCGCGAGGTCATCGAGAAGAAGTTCCACGGCGCCGATGTGGAGTGCACCTTGCGCGACAAACTCGTCAACCTGACCGTGCCCCTGGGCCGCAAGCAGGTGGAAGTGCGCGCGCGGGCGGCCACCGGACCCGAGGGTCAGGGCAGCCAGGGCGTGCCGGTCGACATCCTTGTCGACGGCGACCTGTGGCGCACCCAGTGGACGAGTTGGAACGTGGAAGCCTGGGAACAGGTGCCCGTGCTCACCCAACCCATCGCTCGCGGCAGCAAACTGCGTCCCGCGATGTTCCGCATGGAACGCCGCCGCCGCAGCCTGATCAATGGCTTGGCTCCGCTGTTGCCCGCTCAGATCCAGGAGGCGCAAGCCACCCGCGACCTTCAACCCGGCAGTCCGGTCTTCCCGAACGACGTCGAGCGCGCCCTGGTCGTGCGCATCAACAACCTGGTGAAGGTCGACATCGTCGCTGGCCGCGTGAGCGCGTCCTGCAACGCACAGGCCCTCGAAGACGGCCACATGGGCGACGTGATCCGCGTGCGCCTGGAAACCACCGGCAAAGAAGTCCTCGGCAACGTCGCGGGCCCCAACCGCATCGAAATCAACCTGCGCTGATCCCATGAAACTGCTCACCGTGATCCTCGCGCTGCTCGTCAGCGCCCCCCTGGCCGAAGCCCAGGTCCGCCGCGGTTCGATCTACGACTACGCCCAGGGCCCGGTGCGCGCCACCGTCAGCCCGACGGCGCGCCGTGCGGGCGACCTGGTGACCGTGATCATCAGCGAAACCCAGGACGTCAAGAACCAGGAGAAGTCCGACCTCAAGAAGGACACCTCGCTCGAGTACCAGCTCAGCAACTTCGACATCAACCCGAGCGCGTTCTCGACCCTTCCGGGCATCGGCGGCGGCCGTTCGGACTCCTTCGCGGGATCGGCCAACTACGAGAAGAAGGGTGCCTTCAGCGCCCGTCTGACCGCGGTGGTGATCGATTCGCTGCCCAACGGCAACCTGATCATTCAGGGCCGACGCGAGATCCGCATCGACCAGGAGATCAAGGTGATCGAGGTCAGCGGCATCATCCGTCGCTACGACATCAAGAGCGACAACACCGTGATGTCCGAGCAGGTCGCCGATGCGCGCGTCTGCTACAGCGGCACCGGCCCGATGACGGAAAGCACGAACCGCCGCGGCGTTTCGCGCTGGCTGCACGGCTTCCTGGACTGGATCTGGCCCTTCTGATCGCCCTCCCGCAATGAAACGACTTCTGTTGCTTTCCCTGGGCCTTGGTGCCCTGTTCCTGCTGCGCGGCGGATCCGTTGGAGCCCAGGACAAGGTCGTCGTCAAAACCGACCCGATCGCCCTGACCCAGGAGGCCCTGCCGGGCACCCTGTCCACGGCCACGTACAAGCGTCCGCCCCGCGAAATCGGCCAGGTGCCGACTACGGGCCTGGCCCACAAGACCATGCTGGCGCCCATCTCCAGCGTGGTTGGTGTGCGTGGCATCGAAGAGAACACCATCTTCGGCTTCGGCATCGTGACCGGTCTCGCCGGTACCGGTGACTCGGGCGACCTCGTGAAGGAATTCATGAGCAACGAGATGCTGCGTTTCGGTCACCAGATCGATCCCGGCTCGCTCAGCTCGAAGAACATCGCCGTCGTACGCGTGGAATCCGAAATCCCCTCGGGCGCCAAGCCTGGCCAGCGCCTCGATGTGCGCGTGTCCACACTGGGCGACGCAACCAGCCTGACCGGTGGCAACCTCGGGCTTTGCGAACTGTTCGATCCGACCTACGAGATCGTGTTCGCGACGGCGGCCGGCCCCATCACCGTGGGCGGTTTCGCGGCGAGCGGCGACGCGGGCTCCTCCACCAAGAACCACCCGACCGTGGGCATCCTGCCCGGCGGTGGCAAGGTCGAGAAGGGCGTGCCAACGCAGATCACCGACGAACACGGCTACATCCTGCTCGATGCGAAGAAAGGGCAGTCGACCTTCGGCAACATGGTCGCGGTGGCCGAAGCGGTCAACCGCCTCTACCCGAAAGCGGCGGAAGTGCTGCCCGACGGCAGCACGGTCAAAGTCGCGGTTCCGGCTGACTTGCCGGCGAGCGCGCACGTGGCCTACCTGAACACGATCCTCAAGCAGGAGATCGAAACCGACAACAAGCCGCGCGTGGTCGTCAACGAACGTACCGGCGTGATCGTGATCGCGGGCGATGTGCGTTTGCGTCCGGGGGCTATCGCCCACGGCGCCATCGTGGTGACCGTCGCGGAAAACCCGCAGGCGAGCCAGCCGTCGCCCCTTTCGGGCGGCGTGACCGAGGTTCTGCCGCGTACCAACGTGAACATCGAGGAAGAAGCGGGCTCGCTCACCCCGATTCCCGAAGCGGTCACGCTTCAGGAGGTCGTGGACGTGCTCAACGTGCTCGGCGCTTCCCCGCGGGACTTGATCAGCATCCTCACGGCGATGTCCGATGGGGGCCTGTTGGTCGCGGAGATCCGGAGGCTGTAATGGAAATCAACGGCATGCCGAACCTGGGCGCCATCGCGGGCGCCAGCCTGGGGCAACGCTCGGTCGAGCAGGCGAAAGCCGCAGGGGGCCGCTCCAACTCGGCCGAAGCGGCGAAGGACTTCGAGAAGCTGATCGCGACGATGCTGGTGAAGCAGTTGCGGCAGACCCTGAAGAACGGGTTCTTCCCCGAAGGGCCCGGCAACGACGCCTACAACGGTTGGTTTGACGATGCGATGGGCACGGCCCTGACGGAATCGCACACCCTGAACCTGGCGGGACAGCTCAAAGCACAACTGCAAAGCCCCACCCCGGAGATGCAATGAACCAGACCCTTTCCAACAAGGAACGCGGGACCCTGATGCACCTGGCCGCCTGGCTGCGGGAGGAGAGCCATTGGCAGCAGGGGCGCATTGCGGCGCTGCAGAAGCTGCGGGAAACCATGGCGAAGGCGGATCCGAGCGATCTGGAAGGTCTGCTGCAGGGGCTTGAAGAGCCCCCGGGCCGCCAGGCGCGCGAAAGCCGCCGCCGGGCGTTGTTCCAGTCCTTGGCCGAAGCCTGGGGCATGTCGCCGTCGAACATGAACCTGCGCGTGATCGCGCAGCGCGCGGGCGAAAGCGGCGCGGCCATCGCCGAATTGCGGGAAGAACTCGCGCAGGGAGCTTTGGAGCTCGCCCGCGAAGCCCGCCGAGTGAATGCAACCGCGCGTATGCACCGCACGGTGATCCTGGATGTGCTCAACGCGATCTTCGACATGGATCGCGGCAGCCCCCTCGAAGAACAAGGGCGTCTGTTGGACGCGGAGGCCTGATCATGACCCTCGGACTCGATATCGGCCTGCGTGGTCTGCGCGCGGCCCAGGCGGCGCTCGACACGGTCGGGCACAACCTGTCCAACGCCAACACCCCGGGGTACTCGCGCCAGCGGGTCGACCTGAACACCTCCAGCCCCTCGCGGGTCCGTGGGATCCTGTTCGGTACCGGTGTCGAGACTGACGGCGTGCGTCGCATCACGGACGCGCTGCTGAACAAGCGCATCCGTACGCAGGTCAGCGTGCTTTCCGGCCTGGATATCCAGCTGCAAGGCATGAGCCGCATCGAGGAGTTGCTCTCCGAACCCGGCGAGAACGGCCTCGGAGCCCTGTTCGACAACTTCTTCGGCTCGGTTTCGCAGCTGAGCACGGATCCGGGCGACCAGGTGCTGCGCAACTCGATGGTGCAGTCGGGCCTCAACCTGACCGATGAGTTCAATCACCTGTCCTCGGCCATCCGCGATGCGGAGGACGACAACCTGCAGGAGTTGCAGTTCCACGTGGGCGAAGTCAATCGCCTGGCGCACAGTGTGCGGGAGCTGAACGCGGAGATCGTCCAGGCGGAAGCGTCGCAGCTGCCCGCCAACGACCTACGGGACCGACGGGAGCAGGAATTGCGCAGCCTGGCCGAACAGGTCGACATCACCTTCACCGAGCAGGACAGCGGTGCGGTCGTTGTGCGCGTGGCCGGCCGGGTGCTGGTGGGCACGCAGAACGTGCAGGAGATGCAGGTGGATGCGACCCAGGATGGGGATCTCACCGTGCGAATCCAGGGGTCGGATGCGGAGGTGCTGCCCAGCGGAGGGCAGATCGGCGGACTTCTGGATTTCCGCTCGACGTTCCTGCCCAAGTTGCGCGACGAACTCGACGGCCTGGCCAAGAACCTGATTCTAGAGGTCAACCGTGCTCACAGCACGGGCACGCCCGAGGAGGGCGGGTTCACGCTGCTTTCGGGCAGTGAGGCCGTGGCGGGAGACACCCAGGCCGAGCGCCTCGGCAAGTTGCTGCGTTCCGCCGGTCTGCCCTTCTCGGTCGAAGAGGGGCGCCTGTACGTGAACATGACCGACATGGAATCCGGCGAAGTCAAGATCGAGTACATCGACATTGACCCGGATCGCACGACGGTGGCAGACCTCTTGGCCTCGCTCAACGAGATCGAGAACATGAATGCGGGCCTCGATTCGTTGGGTCGCTTGAACCTGTACAGCGAATCCGGATACCAGTTCGACTTCAGCGCACGTCTGGACGAGAGTCCGAACGACTACTTCACCATGGGTGGTGGACGGGCCACGCTCGGTTCGTCGAGCAATGGTCCGTACAGCCTGACGGCGGGCTCCTCGCTGAGCATTCAGGGGCCGACCGGCTCGGCCGCGGTCATCTTCCAGGCTTCGGACTTCGCCAACATTGGCAGCGCGACCGCGGAAGAGGTGGCGCAAGTGATCAACCAAGATGCGGCCATGATCGCGGCGGGAGTGCAGGCCCACGCAGTCGGGGATCGCCTGGTGATCCAGTCGCGCACCGAGGGCAGCACCGAGACGGTGGCGGTCCAGGGCGGTGGCATGGCGACGGCTTTGGGCTTTACGGCCGGTCAGTTGGCTACGGGCCGCGATACGAGCCTGCAGGTCGAGATGTTCGGCAGCTACAACGGCGACAAGAACCGCACGCTGTACTACCAGCCGGCCGGGGATGGCATCATCGGTACTACGCCCGGTCTTCAGATCCGAGTGGTGAGCGAAGATGGCAGCCCCGTTGCCGTTCTCAATGTGGGCGAAGGGTATGTGCCCGGAACACGCCTCGACGTGGGAGACGGGGTGCAGGTCAGCTTCGGTTACGGCGAGATCTCGGCTACGAACCGGGAGGTCTTCAAGCAGGACATGATTGCCGACTCGGATTCCAGCGACGTGCTAGTGGCGTTCGGCGTGAACTCGTTCCTGACCGGTAGCACCGCCAGTACGATCCAGGTCGCCGCAGAGATCCAGGAGAACCCCAGCCGCCTGTCCTATTCAGGTACGGGCAGTTCGGGTGACAACGGCACCCTGCTGTCGATCCTGAGCCTGCAGGACACCTCGGTGGACCAGCTCGGGCTATCGATCCCGGAATACTACAGCCAGATCGTGGGCGAGGTCGGTTTCGATATCTCCACGACCGAAAGCGCTGCTTTCGTGGCGGAAAGCCTAGTCAATTCGCTCGATGCGCGCCGGGAAGAGGTGTCCGGCGTCAACACCGACGAAGAACTGGTGAACATGGTGCGCTTCGAACAGGCCTATTCGGCTTCGGCGCGCTACATCCAGGTCATCCAACAGCTCAACGACACCATCCTCTCGATCCTCTAGTCATGTCCCTCCGACCCACACAATCGGCGAACTTCGACCAGATCTCGGCTGGCATCCGGCGCAACCTGTTGGCGCTGGTGCGGGCCCAGGAGCAGGTTTCCACTGGCAAGCGCATCTTGCGGCCTTCCGATGATGGCGTGGGCACGGCGATCTCCATGTCGCTCACGCGGCAGCGATCGGGCGTCGAAGCACACCTCACGGGTGTGCATTCGGTGCAGCCGGTCATGGCGACGTCGACGATGGAACTCGAGAGTGCGTCGGACCTGCTGGCCGAAGCCCGCAGCCTCGTGCTGCAGGCCCTCAACGGCACCATGGCGCCCTCGGACCGCGCCGCCATCGCCGACCAGATCGATCAGATCTCCGACGCGGTGCTCGAGGTGGCCAACACCCGCTTCGGGGACCGGTACCTGTTTGGTGGCACGGAAACCGCGAAACCGCCGTTTGTAGAAGACAACCAGACTCAGGAGTCGTACGTCAGCTACCGCGGCAACAACAACCAGCAGCGCATCCGCATCGGCAAGGGAACGACGGTCGATCTGAACCTGCCTGGCAACCAGATCTTCGGCGGCGACCAATTCGAATCCCTGGGCTTCAGCGGCCAAACGGGGCTGAAGGCCGGCGATGACGCCAGCAGTGGTTCTGGCTACATGCGGCTCTATACGCGCACCGCGTCGGTGACCGGGGCCAACGTCGCCGGCATCGCGATGAGCACTGCGGGTGGCACGACCATCCTCGGCAGCCACCAATTGGCCGTCGATGGCGCGAACCGGACCGTGCGACTGGGCAACGGCCCCACCAAACAGATTCCGACGCCGGCGCCGAACAACCTGACGCTGCTCGACGGCGATGGATCGATCGCGGTGATTGACTTCACCGGTTGGACGGGGGCTTTCGTCACGACCACGTTGGTCGGTCAGGGTGAGATTTCGACGGACAATCAAACCTGGCAACCGATGGACGTGTTCTCGAGCAACGTCGAGGTGCACGATGCCACGACGGGCAACTTGCTGCACCTAAACGCCAGGGATACGCGCAAGGCGGGGCAGGAACTCGTGGTGTTCAAGGGCGCGACCAACCTGTTCGACTCGCTGCGCGGCATCAGCGCGGATCTGCGGGCGATGGACGACGGGGACAACACCCCGGAGATGGCCCGTTTGAACCTGCGGTTCGAGGAGCTGATCGACGGCCACGAGCGCCTGCTTTCCGGCCTCGGCAAGCTGGGATCGCGGCATCAGCGCCTCAACTCGACCGAATCGCGCCTCCAGGACCTCAGCACGCAGTTGGCGGGACTCGTGTCCGAAGCCACCGACGTGGACATCTCCCAGGCCGTGCTCGATCTGCAGCAGGCCGAACAGACCCTCCAGCTCACCCAGGCCACCGGCGCCCGCCTGATGCAGCAAAGCCTGCTCAACTACCTCGGCTAGTCCCATGAACCCGAACCCGATCCAAGGCGCCGGCGGTCCCCAGGGCCGCAACTCCGCCCAGCCCATTTCCCGGAAGCAGGAAACGGCCGCGCCGGCCTTCCGAGCCCTGCTGGAGCAGCTGGAAAGCCATTCCCAGGGCCTCGCTCAACGCAGCGAGCATCTGACCGACGGAGCCCAACTTCAGGACGCCGTGGGGCAGTCGGAGGTAGTTCTTGAGCAAGTCCGGCAACTGACCGATCAGTTGCTGGAGGCCTTCCGCGCCGAACAACAGCGGCGGGCCTGAGCCCACCGCCATGACTTTGCACACCGCCGAGCGCATTCAGCGCGCCCAAGAGCTGATCCACACTGTATTTGGTGACAAGCGCAACCTGGCGGGCGAGTACCCCCTGGTTTTCGACCCCAGTTTCAGCGGTTCGCTGGTGGGGCTCGAAGTCGAGGAAGACGTGGTCAGCGCCTGCGCGGTGCTGCCGCGGGACCTGGTGCTCAACGGCTGGCTGTTGCGCGTCGGTCTGATCGGCTCGGTGTGCACCGCCGAAGACCAGCGTGGCAAGGGCTACGCCACCCAGATGCTGCGCCGGGCGGAAGACCAGCTCTTCTGCGAGGGCGCGGTGGTCTCGATGCTTTGGGCCGACGAGGCCGAATTCTACGAGCGCATGGGCTACGTGCCCGTCGGAAGCGAAGTGGACTACCACCTGCCGCTCGAACTGGCCGAAAAGCTGCCGGATCCCGAAGGCGTGCGTTGGATGCGCGCCAGCGACCACGCGGCAGTGCACGCCCTGTACGTGCGGCACTCGCACCGCATCGACCGCAACCTGGCCGAAACCAGCGCCCTGCTCTTCGGCCCCGACATCCAGGCCCTTGTGCTCGAGCGTGAGGGCGAAGTCCAGGGCTACGTGCTCCTGGGCCGCGGCAACGACCTGCAAGGCGTCGTGCACGAGTGGGGCGGCTCGACCGAAGCCGTGCTCACCTGCCTCAGCGCCCTGCTGCGCAACCTGCCGGCGGAGTGCCCGGGCGTGTACCTGATGTGCCCTGCGACCGCCGTGGACATGCGCCGCTCGCTGCTCGAGATGAATGTGCTCGCGATCGAAGGCGTGCTCGGCATGGCCAAAGTGCTCGACATGGCCGCGGTGGCCAAGGTCTTCACCCGCTTCGGCGATCGTCGCCTCAAGGTCTCCGTGGGCAAGGACGTGATCTACCTGAGCGGGCCCCGTGGCACCGCCGCCCTCGATGCCAAGAAGACCATGCTCGCCATCATGCCCCCGCAGGGCAACCGTGGCGTGGTCGACGCGATCGAAGAGGAGATCGGCCTGTCGTTCGACGCCCTGCCGCTCTACCCCTTCGCCTGGGGCCTGGATTCGATCTGACCGGGGCGCGCCGCGCTGGCGCAGCTCACCGGATCGACAGTAGGATCCGGGCATGGTCGACGATGCGCGGCGAACCCTTGGTGTGCCTTCGTTGGCGGCGCTGGTTGCCGCCAACATGATCGGCGCCGGGGTGTTCACCAGTTCCGGGTTTGCGTTGGCGGACCTGGGCTCGCCCAAGTGGGTGCTGATCGCCTGGGCTTTGGGCGGATTGCTCGCGGTTCTCGGTGCGCTTTCGTACGGCGCGCTCGCGATGCGCATCCACGGGTCGGGGGGCGAGTACCTGTTCCTCTCGAACAGCCTGCATCCCGCGGTGGGATTTCTCGCGGGTTGGGTTTCGATCCTGGCCGGCTTCACCGGCGCCATCGCCCTGGCTGCCGAAGCCGCGCAGGCCTATGCGGCGCCTTGGTTGCCCGAAGACCTGGCCCCGGATTGGATCGGCAGCGCTGCGATTGTGGCGGCGGGACTCATTCACGCCCGCGGTGTGCACATCGGCGCGTGGGTGCAGAATGGCGTGGTCACGATCAAGGTTCTGTTGTTGGTGGCGCTGGTTGTCGTTGGCTGGAGCCACCTGCCTGCGAATCCGGCGCAAGCCGCCGTCGCCCCCGCCCCTGCGGCTTTCGTGGTCACGATGATGTGGATCTCGCTCAGCTATTCCGGCTGGAACGCGGCGGTCTACATCGGCGGCGAAGCGCGGCAAGGCCGCCGCACCTTGCCGCGGGCCATGCTTTGGGCCACGGGGCTCGTGACCGCGCTCTACCTGGCCTTGAACGCGATCTTCGTGTATTCCGCGCCCATTGCTGAGTTGGCGGGCAAGCGCGACATCGCGGCCGTCGCAGCCCGCTTGCTCGCGGGCCCCGGGCTCGAATCGCTTGTGCGCGTAATCCTGCTCTTGGCCCTGTGCACCTCGATCTCCTCGATGGTGATGATCGGGCCGCGCGTGCTCGCCCGCATGGCCCAGGATGGGTGGTTGCCCCGGGCCCTTGCTTTTCAAGGCGAAGTGCCGCGCGCGGCGATCTGGACCCAGGTTGCCCTCGCGATCCTTGTGCTCTGGTCTTCGGGCTTGCGCGCGCAATTGACGAACCTCGGCTGGATCCTGGGGCTCTTCACCGCGCTCGCCGTGCTCGGTCTGCTGCGTTTGCGCCAGCGCGAGGGGGCTCAGGCCGTGCCGATTCCCGGGGGCGTGGTGGTTCCGGTGCTGTTCCTACTGGCAACCCTGACCTTGACCGTGGCGATGTTGGTCGTGGGCAGCGGCCAGTTGCTGCCTTCGCTCGGCATCCTGGCCAGCGGGTGCGTGGTCTACGCCCTGCGACACGGGGCCGCAAGGCGCGCCTGATCACGCCAGCTCGTCGAACAGCCGCCGCGCGTTGTGCCACGAATAGTCGAGGTACCGCGCTCGCAGGGCCGCAACTCGCGGACCCGCATGGCCCGTACCGACCGGGCGCCCGTCGATGTGGCCGATCGGCACGAGGGCGCGCACCGACGAGCACAGGAACGCTTCGTCCGCCGCGTACGCCCGATCGAGCGGCAGGGGATCCCGCACGACTTCAATGCCGTCTTCCTCGGCGAGGTCGAGCAGGGTCGTGATCGTGATGCCCGGCAGAACGCCGCGCGTGGGCAGGAACAGGCGATCCTCGAAGAAAGCGCCGAAGTTGCTCTGCGCGCCTTCCAGCACGTAATCCTCGGGCGACAGCAACACCGGTTCCCACAGTTCCCGGTGCCCATAGGAGATCCGGTTGCGCTCCACGGCGAACGCGGAGCCCTTCGTGGTCGGGTTGCGGCGCACCAATTCGTGCGTTGTGGCCACGCGCGCGCCTTCGCTCCACAGCCAATCCGGCAGTTCCTGCAGGGGCGTGAGCGTGGCGATCATGCGCGCATCGGTACCGAGTTCCCGGTACGGCTCGGGACCCAGATCCCAGCGCAGCTTGATCGCATCGCTCGGATGCGCATCCATGGCTTGCTGCAGGGCGCGGCGCAGTTGCGCTTCGTCCAGGCTCGGTTGCAGGCCCGTGGCCTCACAGCCCGCCAGCATGCGGCGGTTGTGGTACTCGAAGCGGAAGATGCGACCGCCCGACCAGGTGCGTGCGGCTTCGTACAACCCCGGCTTGAGCGGGTTGTAGAGCGAATAGAAGGGATCCGGCGGCGGGACCGGGTCGATGCGCTTGGCCCCTTCGGGTGTCAGCGCGAACAGCCAATCCGGTTCGCCCATGGCCTTAGTAGTTCTCCGGGAACATGGCCCGTTCGACCGCTTCGATGGCGATGTGCAGCACCTTGATGTGCACTTCCTGGATGCGGTCGGAGGTCTGGGCCACCGGCACGATGATCGGGATGTCGACCATGGACTTCAGCTCGCCGCCGCCTTTGCCGAGCAGGCCGACGGTGGTGATGCCGCGCGCTTTGGCCACTTCGACGGCGCGTTTGATGTTCGGGGAGTTGCCGCTCGTGGAGATCGCCACCAAGAGATCGCCCTGCTTGCCGTAGGCCTCGACCGAACGGGCAAAAACCTCGTCATAGCCGAAGTCGTTGGCGATGCAGGTCAGTTGGCTCGGGTCCGAAAAGGCGATGGCGGACAGGGCCGAGCGGTTGCCGCGGAAGCGGCCGGTCCACTCTTCGGCGAAGTGCATGGCATCGCACATGGATCCGCCGTTGCCGCACGACATGAGCAAACCGCCGCGCTGCAGGGTCGCCCCGGCGGCTTCGGCGAAGGCCTGGACCCCGGCCAGGTGGCTCGGGTCGTCCAGGAAGGCGGTCAGGGTGGCGCGGGCTTCTTCGAAGGAGGCGCGGATCGGATCGGCGGAGAGCTTCATGACCGGCGCATTGTGAACGAGGCCCCGTGGGGAATCTACCACCCCCGGGGAAACCGGAGTTTGCGTTCGTTACGTCCCGTTGAGGGACGGGCGCGCGGAGTCAAACCACGCTCGCTACCGCGAGCAGCAACCAGACGCACAAGCCCAGGGCGAGTTTGACGATCGTGCCACTGACTTGACCCTTGGCCGCCCCGGTCCCCGCCCGCAGGGCGCTGCGCAGGTCCATGCCGCCGCTGTGTTCCAAAAGGGTCGCAAGGCCCATGGCGCCGATGGCTGCGCCCGCCAGGGAACCCACGACCGGGATCGGGATCAGGAAGGTTCCGCCGAGCCCGCCCAGGATGCCGCCGAGCAAGGCGCCGAGGGCTCCCGCTCGGCCGGCCCCGGCACGACGGGCCCCGGCGCTGCCCATGGTGAATTCGAACACCTCGCCGAGCAGGGCGAGACCCAGGGCGAGCCAAAGGGTCGAGGCGTCGAACAGGTCGACCGGGATCAGCCATTCGCACAAAGCCGTCAACCCGAGCATCAACCAGGTGCCGGGCAGGCCCGCGAGCACTAGCACGAGCAACGCTAGGTTGACCAGGTCGAGGGCCAATACGGCCAGGATCCACCAGCCCATTAGAGTCCTCCCCAGGCGTCGATCATGCCCCGCGCCTTGTGCAGGGTTTCGGCTTCTTCATCCGCAGCGTCGGAGTCGAAGGTGATGCCCCCGCCGACCCGCAGCGAGATCGCTCCGGGCTGCCACAACACCGTGCGGATCAGGATGTTGAAGAGGGCGTGCCCGCGGAAATCCAGCATGCCCAGTGAGCCCGTGAACATGCCCCGGCCTTCGCCTTCCAGCGCCGCGATCGCCTCCATGCTCGCCAGTTTGGGGGCGCCGGTGATCGACCCCCCCGGGAACAGGGCCTTCAAGAGGTCCAAGGCCCCGATTCCGGGCCCCATTTGTGCTTCGACCGTCGCCACCAAGTGGTGTACGCGCGCATAACTCTCCAATTCGGGGAACTTCGCCACGCGCACGCTGCCGACCTCGGCCACCCGGCCCAGGTCGTTGCGCTCCAGGTCGACGATCATCGCAAGCTCCGCGCGGTCCTTTTTGCTGGCGAGCAGGGCCTGACCCTGGGCGCGATCGGCGGCTTCGTCCGCGAGGCGCGGCGCGGTTCCTTTGATCGGGCGCGTCCACGCCCGCTTCCCGTCGAAGGCGAGCAGAAGCTCGGGGGAGGTCGATAGGCAGGCCCCACCGCTCCAGCGCAGATACCCGCAGTACGGCGCGGGATTGCTGCGCCGCAGCTGCTGGTACAAGTCCTCGGGCCGACCCGCAAACGGCGCGGTGAAGCGGTGCGCCAGGTTCACCTGGTAGTACTCGCCGCGGCCGATGGCCTTGCGGGCGTGTTCGATGCGGCGCATGTGTTCGGCGGGCGGTGTGTGGCGCTGCAGTGCACCGACTTCGAAGGTCCCGGGCTCGGGTGCGTTTTCCAATCGCCGCAGCCACTCCGCCGCATCTTCCTCCTGCGGGAGGACCAGCACGGGCGCGCCCCCCACCTTCGGCCAAACCACGAACCGGCGGTAGATGCCCCCGATCAGCAGGGGCCAGCCCCAGGGCTCCGCGGGCAATTCGAGGCCTTCGCCGTGCACGCCGAGGTCGTAGGCGAGGGCGCCGAGGAAGCCGCCGTGGAACGGCCCGGGGACCTGCCCCTCGACGTGCCAATCGGCGAGCGCCGCCTGCAACACCCGCCACGGGTGATTCCCTGCCGGCAACGGATCGGGCTCGAAACCGATCAGATCGAAGTCCGCTGGTTTGCCGCCCGCCGAATCGAGCCACGCGAGTCCATCGCAGTCGGCCAGGGCGGCGAAGACCTGGGGCGGCTGCAGATCGGCGGATAGCGGCACGATCTGGGGGCGGAAGATGCGGGGCGGGACGCTCACGGACTCCAGCATGGCCTATCCCCGGCGCCGATCCCAGTGCGCAGGGGACGAACGGGGCTCGGGGCCTGCGCCCCGCTCGGGTAGCATGGCGCGCCCGCCGCCCACGCGGCGACCTCCCCTGCGCCCGTGCTCCTGCTCGTCGACAACCGCGATTCGTTCACCTTCAACCTCTACCAGTACCTGGCGGAGATCGGGCAGGACGTGGTCGTGAAGCGTGCGGCCAGTTTGGATCTCGCCGACGTGCGCGCCCTCGGCCCCGCCGCCGTGGTCACCGGCCCCGGCCCCGGCCACCCTGCCGAGGCCCACCTCAGCATCGCCCTGCCGCGCGCGCTCCCCCGCCGCGTGCCCTTGCTCGGCGTCTGCCTCGGCCACCAGGCCCTGGCCTTGGCCTATGGCGCGCGCATTGTGCAACTCGACCGGCCCTGGCACGGACACGACGCCACCGTGCAAACGCGCCGAAGCCCGCTGTTCCAAGGCCTACCGCGCCAATTCCAGATCGGGCAATACCACTCGCTCGCGGTCGATCCGGGCAGCCTGCCCGCGTGTCTGAGCGTAATCGGCTCCACCCCCGATGGCACCGTTCAGGCGCTGCGCTACCGCCACAAACCGCAATTCGGCGTGCAGTTCCACCCCGAATCGATCCTCAGCGAGGGCGGGCACGCGCTGCTGCGCAACTTCGTCGCGTTGATCCCGCCGTCTTGAACCGGGGCGGGCCGGGCCTTGCCACGCAGGCCTCCGCCGGTGGAAATCCCGTGCGGCGAGGGCTCGCTACAATTCAGGCAAGCATGGAGAGCCCATCGGAGCAGGAACCGCAGCCGCCGCGATCACTCAAGGACAGGGTGATCCGGGCCGGTTGGATCGTCGCGATCCGCTGGGGAGCGCTGCTCACGGGAATCGCGGTGATAGGGCTTTTATTGTCGCTCGTATGCGCGAAGACCTGGGGGCCGTGGGGATGGTTTCGTATCGCGCTGCTCGGTGGTCTGTTGTGGCACCTGGACCTACGCAAGTGGAACTACTACTACTTTCGTCCTGACAAACGGCGAAAGTAGGACTTGGGCGCTCGAGTCAACGGACTTCCGGACTCACAGGGCCGATCGACGCGGGATCAGTACACCGTCGAAGGCGTGTACGTCTCGAGGTAGTGGCGCAGGGCGCCGGCGTCGGGGAAACGCTGCAGGATCAGATCCGAGCGCAGGCCGGCGCAGATGTAGCGGGATTCGGGCAGGGCCTGTTTGTAGAAGCGCCGGCCGCCGAGCATGTCGTACAGCACACGCGCCGCTTGCAGGATGTCCTGTTGTTTCTTCGCGCGGGTGGGTTTGCCCCACTCGTAGAAGTCGATCAGCTTCAGGCGGAAGTCGATGCCCGACGGTTCGATCAGGATGTTCTCGGTATGTACGTCCGAGTGGTACTGGCCGGAGTTGTGGATCTGCTCGAGGCCGACCACGAGGCGGTGCAACACCGTCAGCGCCACGAAATCGCCCACCCGCGAGTTGCGGTGGCGTTCGATCCAGCGTTGCAGCGGCTCGCCTTCGCACAGCTCGCTGATCATCGCCATCGTGCGGTATTCGCCGATGCGCACCTCCTGGGTGTGCAGATACTGCAACACGAGATCGCAATCGCGCAGTTGGTTGAGTTTGAGCGCGTGCTGCGCGGTCAGCGTCTGCTTGGGATCCCGGTGGGGGAAGTAGATCTTCGCCGCACGCTGGATTCCGGTGTTCTGATCGCGGATCCGATAGACCTCGCCCTCGCTGCCGCCGCCCAGACGGGCTTCCACGCGATAGCTCTTCCCCAGGGTGCGACCCGGGGGAAGTTCAAACGAGAGGAGGCGGGGACCGGAGGGACGGCGACTCATTTCTTGGGGGCGGGCCTGAAGAGGATCATGCCCAGGTCGTCAGGTTTACTCGGTTCTTCGGGCCGCGGTTCGATCATGCGCCGTATGGCCAGATCTGCGACCTCGGCGGCGGACGCCGCAAGGGGGCCACAGCGAATGCGGTTCAGCACCTCGGGCACAGTCAGGTTGTCGAACAACCCGTCGCTGCCGAGGATCAGGGTGTCGCGCGGGGAGAAGCGCCGCGGACTGCCGATCTCGAGGCGCAGGCCTTCCATGCCGACGACGTTGGTGACCAGGTGGCGTTCGTGGTGGAACATCGCCTGGTCCGCGTCGATCAAGCCGGCTTCTTGGGCGAATCCCACGGGCGAATGGGCCAGGGTCTGGGCTTTCAGGCGTCCCCGCTGGCCCACCACGAGGACCATCGAATCCCCGGCGTGCACGGTGCCGAAGCGGCGCGGGCTGACCACGGCGGCCGCCACGGTGGTGCCCGCACCGATGCCCAAGCCGAGGATGCGGTGGTTGGCTTCTTCGATGCCCACTAGCAACGCCGCCCGGATCGGAGCGGATTCGGCTTCGTCCGGGAGTTCGGCCAGGTGTTCACCGATCGTCGTGACCACCAAGGCGGCGGCCTTGTCGCCCCCCGCCACGCCGCCCATGCCGTCGGCCACCACCAACACGGCCAGATTGCGGCCTACGGGGAAAACGCCAAGCGCGTCTTCGTTGAGCCGATCGGGCACCGGTTTGGCGCGGCACACCACGGCGACTTCCCCAGCAGGACAATCGAAGACGATCACCCCGGGCTCGTTGATTCCGAGCCATGTGTGGAAGTTCTTGGTGTCCATCGGGGGGGTGGGCCGCGGGCGGATTCCGGCCGGGCCCAATATACTCGGGAAACCATGAGGACCCCACGCCCGCACCTCCGTGCCTTGTTTTGCATTCTCGCAGGAGGGTGCCAGATGGCGCCGGAGGTCCGACTTTCTGACCCCGTGCCCATGACCCAGCCCGAATCCGCCCCCGAACCCGGCGCTCCCGATCCCGCGCAGATCGGCGGGCTGATGCAGTCCCTCTACGATGTGATTTCGGGTCCCGCCGGGCAGGCCCGGGATTGGACGCGGTTCGAGGGCCTGTTCCATCCCGGCGGCGCCTGGTTGATGGTCGTAGGCCGTCCCGGCGGGGGGGAGGCGCGGCTGGCCCGTCGCCTGACCCCGGCGGACTACCGGGCCGCCGCCGAACCGATGTTCCAGGCGAGCGGTTTCCACGAAAGGGAACTGTCCCGGCGGGTCGAGTGTTACGGCCACATCGCCCAGGTGTTCAGCACCTACGAAACCCGCCACGAGGCCACCGGGCCCGTGTTCGATCGGGGCATCAACTCGCTGCAATTGGTCTGGGAAGACGGTCGTTGGTACGTGCTGTCGATCCTCTGGCAGGGGGAATCGATCGGACCTGCCCTGCCTGCTCGCTACCTGCAGGCTCCGCCGCCCGGCTGAGATCGGCGCGCGGGCTATACTGCCCGACATGCTTCCCGTCCCTGCCGTGGCCAACCTGGCCCAACTGCTGCTTTCGCTTTCCGTTCCCACCGCGCAGACCCAGACCTGGCAGACCCCGAAGGTCCTGCCGGCGTCGGACGAAGGCCAGGCGGCCATCGAACGGTTCGAGATCCCCGCCGGCTATCGCGTGTTCCAGTGGGCGGCCGAACCGGACCTGGCGAACCCGGTGGCCTTCGACGTCGACGCGAAGGGCGCGGTGTACGTGGCCGAGACCTACCGGCAGGAAACCGAAGGCGTGCCCGACAACCGCAGCCACCGGTATTGGACCCAGGACGATCTGCGCTGCCAGACGGTGGAGGACCGGGGCGCGATGTACCTCAAGCACCACCCGGAATACGCCACCGAGTGGACCGATCAGGTCGATCGCATCGTGAAGCTGGTGGACAGCGATGGGGACGGGAAAGCCGACCGCCGCACGGTGTTCGCGACGGGGTTCAACGACTTGCTCGACGGCACCGGGGCGGGGGTTTTGGCCCGCGGCGATACGGTGTGGTTCACGTGCATCCCGAAGCTCTGGCAGTTGCGCGACGAAGATGGGGATGGGGTCGCCGAGCAGCGTACGGCCCTGCACCACGGGTACGGTGTGCGGGTGGCCCTGCGCGGGCACGATCTGCACGGATTGGTGGTCGGGCCGGACAAGCGCCTGTACTTCTCCGTCGGCGACCGCGGCTACAACGTCGAAACGGCGGAAGGGTGGCATCTGCTGGCCCCGGGCAGCGGCGCGGTGTTCCGCTGCGAGCTCGATGGATCCGATTTGCAGGTGTTTGCCACGGGTTTGCGCAACCCGCAGGAATTGGCGTTTGACGCCTACGGCAACCTGTTCACCGGCGACAACAACTGCGATGCCGGCGATTCGGCGCGCCTCGTCTACGTGATGGAGGGTGGAGATTGCGGCTGGAGCATGAACTACCAATACATTCCCGATCGCGGTCCGTGGATGAGCGAGGGGTGGTGGAAACTGCCGAACGAGGACCAACCCGCGTTCTTGAACGCGCCGATCGCGCACATGGCGGCGGGGCCGTCGGGGCTTGTGTACTACCCGGGTGTGGGCATGGGGCCCGAACTCGATGGCCACTTCCTGCTGGTCGACTTCCGCGGCGGAGCGGGCTACAGCGGCGTGCTTGACTTTGAAGTGCGGCCGGAAGGCGCGGGTTTTGTCCTCGATTCCCAGTCGCAGTACTGGTGGAAGGTGCTCGCCACCGACGTGGCCTTCGGGCCCGATGGCTCGCTGTACCTGTCGGACTGGGTCGAAGGGTGGACGGGTCCCGGCAAGGGCCGCATCTACCGCATGCAATCGGAGGATCCGGCCGTGCAAGCGGCGGGGCGCAATGTGGCCCAGCTGCTCGGGCAGGGCATGCGCGAGCGTACGTCGGCGGAGTTGCGCGGATTGCTCGCCCATGCGGACATGCGGGTGCGTCTGGAAGCGGGTTGGGAGCTGATGGGCCGCGGGACGAGCGAAGTCCTGGACCTGGCGAGGTTGGCCAAACACGGCCAGAACCTCTTCGCGCGCATGCACGCGATTTGGGTGCTGGCGCGCCTGGGCGCGACTTCCGACCTGCTGGCGTTGCTCGGGGACCCCGATCCGGAGATCCGGGCCCAAGCCGTGCGCGGACTCGCCGAGTGCAAGGGGTGGAAGGCCTCCAGCGTCGCCGCATTGCTGCGTGATGAATCGCCGCGGGTACGCTACCACGCGAGCCAGAGCCTCGGCGCCCTAGGGGATGCCAGTGCGATGGAACCGCTCTTGAAATTGCTCGCGGACAACGACGGCGCGGACCGCTTCCTGCGTCACTCCGCTAGCTTCGCCCTTTCGCGTTGCGTCGATGGGCAGGTGCTGCGCGATCGGGTGATCGAAGAGCCGAATGGCGAAGTGGTGCTGGGCGCGGTGCTCGCCCTGCGGCACCAGAATCACCCTGCGCTGGCGGACTTCCTGGCCTCGTCCGATGCGCGCGTGCGCCGCGAGGCCGCCACGGCGATCTACGACCGCAACGTCGACAGCGGGTTGCCGGCGCTGGCGGGCTTGCTGGAGAGCCACGCGGCGGAGCTCGACTTCGCCACCCTGCGCCGTGCCCTGCACGCGGCCAACCGCTTGGGCCACGGCGAGTGGATCCTGGCGGCTCTGGACGCCGGTGCGATTCCTGCCGAATTGAACCAGGAGGCGGCGAATCTGGTCGCCCACTGGCACGCACCCGAAGAGTTCGACGCCGCGCGCAACGAATCGCGGGTGTTTGCCGAAGGCCGCAAGCCGTTGAACCTGAACAAGTGGTTCCAGAAGGCGGTCACGGGGGGCAACGCGGAGTGGGGCCGTGCGATGGTCGTGCAGGCCCTGCAGCGGGACGATCTCACCTGCGCCAACCTTCTGATGCTCGGCCTCGTGCCGGCGTGCCCCGATGCCGTGGCGATCGACTGCTTGGATGGGCTCATGAAGCGCGGGCTGGACGTGCGCGTGATGGCGCTCAACATCATGCGCAACTCGCAGTCGCCGGCGCGGCGCGAAGCGGCCGGGCGTTGGATGGGCGAAGCGGGCAGTGCCAGCGACCTGGAAAAGGCGCGTGCCCGGTTTGCGGAGTGGGGCGCGAGCGCCGAACACGACAAGGATCTGGTGCGCAGCCTGGGCAATTGGCGCACGGTGGATCCGGCGGCCCTGCTCGAGTTGCTCGAAGCCGCGCAAGCCCGTCAGGCCGCGGGTTCGACCGAAGTCGGCCAGGCCCTGGCCTCCTGGAACCTGGATCGCACCGCGGAAGCGGGTCGCTATGCGCCATTCCAAGTGGCGCTGTACGGCGGCGATGCGCAGCGCGGCAAGGACTTCTTCTTGCACAACGAAACCGCGAGTTGCGCCCGCTGCCACGCCGTCGACGGCCTGGGCGAAGTGCCGCCCGAAGTCGGTCCGAACCTTTCGAGCGTCGGCCTCCTGCGCAGCCGTGAAGACCTGCTGCGTTCGATCCTCGAACCGGCCGCCGAAATCGCGCCCGGTTTCGAGCTGTACGATGGCGAAGGCAAACTCGCCCCGATCAGCGCCATGCTGCCGCACTATGCGATGGTGCTGAAACAAGGCGAGGTCCGCGACCTGATCGAGTTCCTCGCGAGCCTCAAGAAGGTCAAACGGCTGGCGGTCTTCGTGCACAGCGCGGGTTACGAACACGAAGTGGCCAAACGGCCGGAAGGCGCGCCGAGCCAGGTGGAATCCCTGTGGCAGGCCTGGGGCAAGGAGGACGCCCGTTTCGATGTGCAGCTCGTCACCGACCCGGCCTGGTTCCACCAAGGCGGATTGGACGGTGTGGATGCGGTCTTCTTCTACACCACCGGCGAATTGCCGCTCAACGCAGCGGGGCGGCAAGCCCTGCACGATTTCGTTGAGAACGGCGGCGGTTTCATTGGGTCCCACTGCGCCACCGACACTTTCTACGAATGGCCGTGGTTCGGCGAGATGATCGGCGGCTACTTCGACGGCCACCCCTGGGGCGCCGACAGCAAGGTCTCCATCCGCGTCGAAGACGCCGGCCACCTCACCTGCCGCCACCTCCCTTCCCCCTGGAAGCTCACCGACGAGATCTACCAGTTCAAGGAACCCTACTCGCGCAAGAAGCAGCACATCCTGCTCTCGCTCGACCCCGCGGGCACGGACATGCAGAAAGAAGGCATGAAACGCGCCGACGCCGACTACCCCATTTCCTGGACCCGCAAACAGGGCAAGGGCCGCGTCTTCTACACCAGCCTGGGCCACCGGCCGGATGTGTGGACGAACCCCGACTTCAAGAAGCACCTGATCGAGGGCCTGCTCTACGCGGCGCGTTGATCGGACTTGGGCCCAGTAGCAAGAAACCCCGGTTTTGGCCGGGGTTTCTTCGTTTGTGCCTAGTGCACCCGAATCTCAACGGTTTTGTAGTCGATCGGGTGGCTTTCGGATTGCAGCGAGATGCTGCCGGAGGAGAGGGCGGCGGGGTGGCCGTTTGCGAGTAGGCGGGCGGCTTCTTGGTCGTTGGGGTCGAGTACCGGGTTTTGGTACTCGAGCACGAGTTCGCCGTCGATGTAGTGGCGGATGGTGTCGTGGCCGCGGACTTCGATCCGGAGTTCGACCCAGGCGTCGGCTTGTTTGGGCGGGGAGGTGGAGTCGGTGCAGTGTTGGGTGTGCAGCTGGCCGCCCATGGAGACGTGGGTGCCGGGGGTGCAGAGGTTGCCGGTGGAGCGTTCGCGGCCCGGTAGGCTGCCGAGGGTCTGCACTTCGACGCTGACGGGGAAGTCTTGGTCCTCCCCCATGGTGCGGGGGTCCTGGCCGTGCACCATGACGCCACTGTTGCGCCAGGCCCAGCCGGGGCCGCCGGGGCATTGTTCGCCGAGGAAGCGGTAGACGACACGCAGGTCGTAGTTTTCGAAGGGGGCTTCGAAGAAGAGGTGGCCGAAGCGGCCTTCGAAGTTCTCGTAGCCGTCGTAGCGAACCTGCAGAAGGCCGTCTTGCACGCGGAAGGTGTGCAAGGGGTCTTCGCCGAGCGGATAGTGCGTGATCTTCGGGATCCAACCGTCCAGGTCGCGGCCGTTGAAGAGCGGCGTCCATTCGGAGGCGGATGCGGTGGGCGCGGGGCTTTGGCAGGCGGCGAGCAGGGCGAGGGCGACGGCGGAGAGCAGGGACTTCATGGGCCCCCGAACCTACGCAAGGGCTGTGATCGGCGCAAGGCGGGTGGGGCTGCGGTCGCGGGATCGGTGGCGCCGGGCTAGGATCCACTCGATGAGCGCCCCTTTCGTGCCCGCGGACTTCGCCGTGCCTACAGAGTTCTTCGCGGAGGGATTTCGCCTCGAACCCCTCGGGCCCGAACACAACGCCCGCGACCACCAGGCCTGGATGTCGAGCATCGAGCACATCCACGCGACCCCTGGTTTTCCCTTCGGCAACTGGCCGTACGCTATGGATCTCGCGGCCAACCTCGCGGATCTGGAGAAGCACGCGCAGGAATTCGTCGAGCGGCTCGGGTTCACCTATTCGGTGCTCGATGGCGACGACGTGATCGGCTGCCTGTACATCTATCCGTGCAAGGATCCGGCTTTCGACGCGCGGGTGCGCTCCTGGGTCACCACGGCGCGCGCGGAAATGGACGATGTGGTACGGGGCGCCGTCTACGACTGGCTGCGACGCGAGTGGCCGTTCGAACGCCTGGACTACGCGGGCATCCAGGCGAGCTGAGCGTCAGGCCAGGTGGTAGCCGGCGGCGGTGATGGCGGCCAGGTACCGTTCGATCTCGTTGCGGCTGGTACTGCTGCGGGCGTGGGCCGCGCGCTGGTGCAGGTCGACGGCGGGGTTGAGGTGCTCCATGGCAGGCGGGCAAGGCCGGCGGGCGCTGAAGTGCACGCTGCGGGCTCCGGTGCGGCCGAGGACCTCGGCGACGTTTTCGGGCCGGATGCCCCCGCCGGGCATGAACTCGAGGCCTGGCGGAGCTTCGGCTTTCCAGCGGGCTAGGTGGGTGGAACCCGCCAGGGCATCGCAGGATCCGCCCGAGCTCAAGATGCGTTGAAAGCCCAACTCCGCCAGGAGACCAAGCGCCCCTTCCGGATCCGCCAGCCCATCGAAAGCCCGGTGGAAACACGCCTCGCCCCCGTCCAGGCCCGCGAGGCTGCCGCGCAGCTCCTCCACCGGCACGCCGCCACGCGCCGTCAATCCCCCGATCGCCACCCCCGCCGCGCCAGCCTGGCGCACCCAAGCCACGTCGCGCGCCATCACGCGCCAGTCCGCGGCATCGAACAGGAAGTCCCCCGCCCGCGGCCGGATCAGCACAATCGTCGGCAGCCCGAGGGCCACGACTTCGTGCACCAGACCCGCTCCAGGCGTCAAGCCGCCCACGGACAACTCGCAACAAAGCTCCAGCCGGTGCGCACCCGCCTCGAGGGCGGCCTGCGCACCGGCCAGGGAATCCACGCAGACCTCGACAAGGATCTGCGTCATGGGCGATCAGAAGGTGAGGGCGATGCCATTGGAGAAGTTCGACTGGCCGCCGTCCTCGCGGTGCCAGAGCTGGAAGTACCAGGTGGAACCGGTCTGGAAGGTCGGGCTGCCGGTGACGGGCACGGTGTTCGGCAGGTCATAGCCGTTGCCGGTGGACGAAGTTCCGACCACGTTGACGAAAACTCCGCTCGCATCGAACAGGCCCACCGAGTTCAGGTTGGTACCGCCGACATTGTAACGACCCAGCTGGTTGCCGCTGCCCAAGGCCAGGCAAAGCAGGCCCTGGCTGATCGGGGTGCCGGTCGGGTTCGAGCCAGAGCCCACGAGGAAGTACCCGAACTGGTTCGGCGGCCCTTGGGTAGCGTCCAGGTGGTAGCCGCTGCCGCTGACGGCGGAGGGCACGATCGCAAGGTAGGTGGGCAAGCCGGTGGAGTTCGGCATGGCCGGGTTGCAGAAGGGAACGCCCGTGGTGCCGAAGTCCCACTCGACGATGCAACCGGTGGTCCACAGGTGGGCATTGGGCACGTCGTTCCAGCCACCCGCGCCGTAGATCTCGCCGACGTGCTCGATGCCGCCGCTTCCGTTGTTCGGCTCGCCGGCGAGCCAGTTGGTGTAGGTGACGGGTTCCCCGGTGACCCACTTCCAGCCGCCCAGGGGCTCGCTGTAGTTCGGGTCGTTCAAATCCTGGTACAGCCCGATGAAGGAGCGGTTGTTGGCCAGGTCGGCGACGTTGGCGACCACCCAAGCGCGCTCCGCGTCGCTGGTGAGGGTGACCAGGTGTCCGGCCACGCCGTTGATGACCATGCTCTGCGCGAAGGCCTGGCACGCGTCCCAACCACCCTGGTTCGGGAACCACATGTAGCCGCTGCCCGAGCTCGGATCCACCTGGGGGGCGCTCACCGTGATTTCAATGGAGCCGGTGTTGCCCGGCGTCGAGCCGTACGTACCGATTTGCAGGTAGTAGGTCTGACCCGGGTTGGCCAACCAGGTCATCTTGGACTGCAGGGCGCAGTCGTCATCGTTGCAGGCGATGCTGGACCCACCGCAGCTATCGTACGCCGCGACTTTGGTGTCGTGGGACGCCAGACCGCAGGTGGAAAGGGTGGCGAATCCGCCAGTGGCCGAAGTCCAGGCGAACCAGACGTCGGCGTTGATGGAGCCGCAACTCGAGACGACGCCGGAGGCGGTGGCCGAAGTCTGGTCAAACGCGAAGATGCCCTCGCCGCTGATGGGAGTGGCGGATGCGCAATCATTGGCGCCTTGGGCCAGAGCGAGGCTCGGGAGGGTGATGGCCAGCAGGCCGGTGAGGATGGAGGCTTTCATGGTGGTTGTGCTGTCGGGGTTTTCCGGTTCACAGCGCAACGCGATGCCGTGCCTGGCGGCGGGCAGGGATTTCGGGAAGAAAGTTCCAGGGCCCCCGTGGGATGCCTCCAATCGGGATTCCGTGGGCTCGCCTAGGTACGAAAAGCCCGCCGGGGCGTCCTCGGCGGGCTGTACGGGCCTTGGGCCCAATTCGAATCGGGTTGGTCCTAGAAGGTCCAGGAGATGCCGTTCGAGAAGTTCGAGTGGCCGGCCGGCTCGCGGTGCCACAGCTGGAAGGCCCAGGTATCACCCGCCATGATCGTGTTCGGGCTCGCCAGCGGGATGCTGTTGGGCACGTCGAAGCCGAAGCCGGTGGTGGAGGTCCCGACGAAGTTCACCAGGTCGCCGTTGGAGTCGAATTGACCCACGGAGTTCATCGCGCCACCCACGACGTTGTAGCGCGCGATCTGGTTGCCGCCGGCCACCGCGAGGCACAGGTGACCATCGCTGATGACCAGACCCGGCTCGCTGTAGTCGGTGCCGAACATGAAGTAGCCGAATTGGCTCGGGGGCCCGTCCTGGGCGTCCAGGTGCAGGCCGGAGCCGACGGTGGTGGTGCTGGGGACCAAGCGGGTCGGCACACCGGTGGTGTTGTTGTCGGCCGGATCACAGAAGGTCGTGCCGCCAGGTCCGCCGTCCCACTCCACCAGGTACCAGGTAGTCTGCGCGTGGAAGAGCTCCGCGTCGTTCCATTCGCCGCTGCCGAACATCTCGGCGTAGTTCTCCGGGCCGCCGCTGGCCGAAATGTCGTTCGGCTCCCCTGCGGCCCAGTTCGAGAAGGTGAAGGGCTCGCCGGTAACCCACTTCCAGCCGCCCAGCGGCTCGCTGTAGCTCGGATCGTTGGTGTCCTGATAGAGGCCGATCCAGGGCCGGGAGCCGGTCATTCCCGGCAGGTTGTTCAGCAGCCAATCCAGTTCGACCTGGGTCGTCACCGCCGCCAGGTGTCCGCCGGCGCCGTTGAACATCTTGCTCTGGGCCGCGATGTTCGCGCTATCCCAGTCCAAGTACTCCTGGTACAGCTTGTAGGCGTGACCGGTGGCCGGGTTCACGACGGGCAGGTCAGGGATCAGCTCGATGTTGCCAACGTTGCCCGCCACGGTGCCGTAGGTGCCGATTTGCAGGTAGTAGGTCGTGCCGGCGACCGCGGAGAAGGTCACCGAGCTCTGCAGACCACACGCATCGTCGTTGCACACGATCTCGGCGCCGGCGCAGCCGTCATACACCGCGATCTTGGTGTCGTGCGGCGCCTGGCCGCAGGTGGTGAGCACGTGGTCGGCGGTCTGGGTCGCGGTCCAGGCGAACCACACGTCGAAGTTGATCGAACCGCAGATCGGCGTCACACCGGACGCGGTTGCGGTCGTTTGGTCGAAGGCGAAGATGCCGGGGCCGCTGATGGCGGTCGCGGACGCGCAGTCGTCGCCGCCTTGCGCGAAGGCGGGGACAAGGGTGGCGCTCAGGAGCGCGGGGAGAGCCAGGTGGATACGCTTCATAGTCTTGGCGGGAGGAAGGAGATTGGGAGGGGAGAGAGACCCTTCCCTATGGTACGGCCCCCCCGCGGGGTGCGGGGGGCCGAAGAGGGCAGTGCTTTGTAAGGGAGGTGAAACCGGCCTACTTTCCAGTGGCTTCCGGCCCAGTGGGTTCCGGGCCGGCCCGCCGCCAATCGGCAGGGTGGGTGCCGGTCAGGTAGAAGCCGCGGGGGCCCGTTTCGAGAGTGCCGTCCACCAGCAGGTAGTTCTGGCGGAACTCCTCCATCGAACCGAGCAGATCGGCTTTCTCCATGGCGGGCCAGTCGCCCTTGGCGACGACGATGCGCAGCGATCGTTTGCGGTCCCCACTGCGCATGAGCACGGTTTTGCTGCCGTCCTCTTCGTCGAAGATCTTGTCGATGATGCCGAGCGTGGTGATGCGCGAGGGGCCGTTCTTCAACGCGGCTTCGAGGGCTTCGGGCTCTTCCGAGTTGACGAAACGCAGGGGCTCCGCGGTCGACTTCACGCGGAAGTCCTCGACGGCCTGTGCACGCACGTTCCACCAAGGCAGCAAGCGGTCGTAGGGCCGGTGGTTGCCATCGGGGTGGGCTTGGGGGTTCCAGATGCCGAGGCCGGCGGCGCGGGCTTTCTTCTGGGCCGCAAGGAAACGCTCGTGGCAGATGCGGCTGTTGCCGTACTTGTTGAAGTACGGGCTCATGCCGCGGCGCACGAGCAGCAGGTTGAAGTCGATGCCCTCTTCGGTCACGACGTGGCACAAAAGGCGGCCATAGACGTCGCGCGCTTCGATGTTCTGCGGGAAGCTCAGGCCTACAAGCACTTCTTCCTGATCGGGGTTGCGCGGCGCAAAGAAACCGCGGGTCCAGGCGGCGCACTCGTTGCCGAACCAGGTGTACGGCTTGGTGTCGGAGTACTGGTTGCCCGGCACGAACTTCTCTTCGGTGTCCACCGACAAGAGGCGCAGCTTCTCCTGCTTGCCGTAGCGATCGATCCAGAGCGTGTCCCCGTCCACCACGCGGGTGACGCGGAACAGTTCGGTGGGTTTTTCGGTTTTGCAGTCGAGCAGGGCCTCGAACTCGAGGGCCTGTTCGGACTTCTTCGGCGCTTCGGTCTGGGTTTTCTGGGACCAGGCGGGGGTCAGCAGCAGGCCGGCGATGAGCAGGAGGTGTCGCATGGGGAGGGGGCGGGGTTTCGCGCGGGCATTCTAGGAGGCGCATCGGCCCCGCGGCGGAAAGCTTGCGTGATTTTGACGCCCGCTAGAGGCGTACGGCGGCCAAACGATCCCCGCGCAGCTCTGCCCGGAACGACAGCCCCCAGGCCATCGTAAAACGTGCGTTCAGGTCCCCGAGCAGCTGCCAGGCGGTGGAGCCGTCGGCCGCGAGGTAGCGGAATCCGTCCAGCGAATAGGGGCCCCAGTACCCCGCCTGGTGCAGAGCCGTACCCGCCGCCCGCGTGGCGCTGCGCAGGAGTTCCATGTCCCGCCCATCCCCTCGCTCGATGGCCGTGCTCGCGAGCCATTGCCCCGCCCGATCGACCTCCTGGATGCGCGGCAGGGCCACTTCGACGCCGCCGTCCCGTTCGATGAAGCCGGCGGTGGAGTACTCGGCTTCCACCTGCACCCAGGGCTCGAGGCACAGGTCGCCCATCCGGTGGCTGGCCGCAATCCAAGTCGCTTCCGCCTGCCCCACGGTTTCGATCACACGGATGCGTCCCCGGCCCGCAGCGCCGAACCCGCGCCGCAGGAGCCAGCTGCCGCCCGCGTTCAGATTCCAGGGCATCTCTTCACCGGCGCGCCAAAGGGTGCGGTCGATTCGGTGGCCGGCAAAACCAGGCACATGGTCGGCCACGAACTGCTTGTGGTTCACTCGCCGCAGCACTTCGGCGGCCGGCGCGGGCGGGAGCACAAGCCCGTGGCGTTTGGCCTCGGCGTGGGCCCAGGGCGTGGGGCTCCAGGCGAGGCAGGGGGTGCCGGGGGGCACATCCTCGGAACCGACGATTGCCTGACCTGGCTGCACCAGGTTGCCGCGCAGTCGCACGTACTGGGCCTCCACGATGGCCTCGATCGATTGCGGACGATGCCATGGGCCCGGCTGCATCCACTCCTGCTCCACGTCGAGGTTCAGGATCCAGGCGAGGGTCGGGGAGGAACTCACGGCGCCTCCTGATCGGCCGCGAGGCGATCGAGAAAGGGCTCGGGGTAACCCGCCGCCCGACGGGCGTCCAGGTTCAAGGGCCGGCCGCGGAAGACGAGCGGGGACAGGGGCTCGGGCAGGAGCCGAGTCCAATCCTCGAACCGCAGCTCGCCGCCGCTGAATTCGCGATACCAGTGCAGAGCGAAGCGCACGTGTCCAATCTCATCCCGCTCGACCTGATCGAGCACGCTGGCCGTGGCCTCGTCCCCGACCGCGCGCATCCATTGGGAAAAGCGCTGAGCATGCTCCAGGTTGGCGCCTTCGAGTCCAAGCCCGAGGAACGCGACGAACTCCACAGGGGTCTGCACCGAACCCAGGCGGCTCCAGAACCAGTCGCGCACGGGTTCGTCGCCGAAGCGGGTGCCTAGGGCGGCCAGGCGCTGCAGGTACAACGCCAGGTGCCCGAGTTCCTCGCGCAACAGGCGCCAGAGCCCCTGGCGAAAGGCCAGCGGGGTCTCCGGGAAAGCGAGCAGGGCCCAAGCGAACATCTCTGCCGCCTGCAACTCGTGGTGCGCCAAGGTATGCAGCAATTGCGCCCGCTTCTCCGGGTGCACCATCGCGCCGGCTTTGGGCGTCTTGGCGCTGCGTTCCTGCACCTGCCATTGCGCAGGCCGACCAGGGAGGGTCACTCGCAGGGGCGCCTGCGCGGTCGGCCAGGACTCCGGCGCCAGGCCGTCCAGCGTGGGGGCCGGCGCCAGTTTCACCGCCGCATCCTCGCTGCGTAGGAACCGCTCGCACCAGGCGGGGATCGACAGGGTCGCGTTCATCGGCCCTCTTCATCCGCATCCGGTTCGGCGGAGGGCGGACGCAGCAGGATCTCGTGATTGGCGTAGGTGAACAGTTGGTGCGGCTCGCCGGAGTAGATGACCTGCTTCTTCTGTTCCCGTTCGCTGGCCTGTCCCAGGGGGTAGCGCAGCGTGAATTCGTAGTGGTCGCCTTGGGACGTGCTCTTGCTCAGCACCCACGATAGTTCCGCAACCCGTTCGGCCACGCCGAAGTGAAACTTCTGCGGAATGCCGACCGCGTTGCCTTCGCTGGGACTGGTGCCGCGTATCAGGTCCAGTACCTGGTTCTTGTCGAGGTCGAACCGCACGTCGGTGCCTACCACCTCGCCGTCGAACGGAACCGCCGACATGAAGCCGGAACCCTGCGGCTTCGTGGGCAGGTGCACTTCCTTCTTCTTGGCGCAGGCGGGCAGGACCAGGGCCAGGGCGATCAGGGCAGGCAGGGTGCGCATCAGTTGATGGCCGACATCTTTTCGGTCAGGCGTTGGAACTCGGCCTTCAATTCGGCGTTGTCGAAGCCCCGCAGCTCCGGCAGGTCCAGTTGCAGCAAAGCACCGAAGTTGCGCGAGCCTTCACGCAGGAGCTCGGCCACTTCGCTGGAGAGCACGACGGTCTCGAAGGTGTTCTCCGCATCGTGCAGGGCGATCTTGAGCGATTGGTTGCGCTGTTCGATTTCCGCCGCCTGCTGCTCCAGGTACTCGGTGTACAGCTCGGTGGCTTGGATCGTCAGGCGGTTCGCGCGCACGTTCTGCTCGCCGATTGCCCGGTCGCCGCCGTTCTGCATGTTGCGGAAGGCTTCGGAGATCAGTTCATCGGCTTTGTCGGAGAAAACCGCGAGCTTCGGGATCATCTCCTGACGGGCGCGGCGCACGAACTCCATCTGCACGTGGTCGAGGATGCGGATCAACACTACGTAGGATCCGTAGTAGCGCTTGGCGGCGGGCAGGCTCTCGCCCGATTGCTCGGTGAGCTCCTGCAGCTGCATAGTGATCCCGCGCACGTTGTCGAAAACCACGCAGAGTTTGACGAAGTCGTCCCCGGTGACCGTCGAGAGCAGGCTCTGGGCCGCTTCCAGGTCGAGATCGACCCCAATGCCCCGCATGCGGCGCACGAAGTCGATCTGGTGCTCAAGGATCGCCCCGCGGTTGGCCTCCACGGTCTTCAGCGCCTCGGCGATACGCGCATCGATCTCCTCGCGCGAGGTGGTGTAGGTGTTCTGCAGCCGGTTCAGCTCATCCTTGCTCGGGGCCCCGAGCCGGGCTTCGCGGTCCTTGAGCAGTTGTTCGTTCAGGCGCACGTTCTCCTGTTCCAGGGAGCGGATCGCGGAACGCGTGTTCTCGATCTCCGAGATGCCGAGCGCCCCGATCGCGTCATCGATCAGTTCGTTGATCTCTTCCTGATTGTCGTCCTTGTCCTTGTGGAACCAGGAACTGTCGGCGAGTTTGTCGTGTTCCTGGAGGGCTTCCGAGGCCTTGTTCAGGGGCACGATCACCTTGCCAAAGATGCGGGTGGACCGGTCCTTGCGCGCCTGGTCGGCTTCGGCCTGGGCGGCGAGGTCTTCGGGGCTCGGTTCGGCGGGCGGCGGCGGCGGCTCGGGTTTGGCCTCCGGCAATACCACGGGGGGCGGCTGCACGGCCGGGGTGGATTCTGCAGGGGCGGATTCCTTGGGGGCCTGTGCAGAGGACTCGGAACCGGTGGCCGCAGGGGCCGGGGCATCGCTGCGCTTGCAGGCGGTCAGGGCGAGCAGGATGGCGAGGGCGGGGATACGCATGGCGGAAGGGGTCATTGGAACCCCATACGCCCATTAGACCATTCCATTTGGGATTTCGACAATCCAGAGGCGGCGCGCGCGCCGGGACTTACGCCGCCTGGGCCACGCGCACGCAATCGGGCAGGTGCAACACAAAGGTGGCCCCCTCGCCGAGCCCATCGCTCTGCACCGTCAAGCTGCCATGCATCTCATTGGCCGTGGTGGAGGCCATGTGCAGCCCCAAGCCCGACCGACCGACCTTCAGACTGTGGCCAGCCGCGAAGATGCGCGTCAGGTCGGCCGGGTCGATGCCCATGCCGTTGTCGGTCACCTCAACCAGCACGCCGCGCGCGCCATCGGGGAGCAGCTTGACCACGATCCGTGGGTCCGGGGGATCGAAGTCGAGCACCGATTCGAAGGCGTTGGTCAGCACGGCGTGCAGGATCTCGATGAACTTGACGCGGTCGACGAGCACGAGGCCATCGAAGCGGCTCATGCGTTCGATGCGCACGTGGATCGCCTCTGGCATGCCCATCGAGCACAGTTCGATGCTGGAGTCGATCTGGCGGGTGGGGTCGAAGGCCTCGATCACGCCCTTGGAGGAGTCGGCTTCCTGCAGGCGCGCGATCAGCGCCACAACGTCATCGATGCCGCGGGTGATCTGCTCCGTATCCCCGAAGAGGGAGCTGGATTGCCGTTCCATGTGGTCCGCGAGCTGCCGCAGGAAGCGCGGCAGGTGCTTGCCGCGCGGGTCGTTCAACAGGTAGTTCGTCAGATCGACCGAATTGGCTTCCAACGCGCCTGCTACCGCCAGCAGGTCGCTGACGGGGAGGTCGCGCACCTTGTCCCGTGCCACGGTGGCAGAAACGGACACGTGGTTCAGCATGTTGCCCACGTTGTGCAGAACGTTCACTGACATGTCCTGCCGGCCGGCGCGGCGGGCGGCATTGATGGTCTCCTGGCGCGAAGCCTCCAGCTGCTCGAGCATGGAGTCGAAGGCATTGGCAAGCACCCCGATTTCGTCCTTGCGGTCCATGTTCAGTCGGCTGGCCGTGAGCGATTCCCGGCCGACGATCTCCGAGTGCTCCGTCAGGATCTTCAGGGGACCGGTCACAATCCACTGCAAGAACAACAGGAGCACGAGCGGCCCGAAGATGCAGATGGCGGCCATCGACAGCAGCGAATACTCGCGCATCTCGCGCCAAAGCCCTTGGTGGATGCGCGGCAAGGTCAAGTGCAGCGCCATCACCGGGGCCTCGGCTACGTCGCGCAGCAGGACCGAGTTGCGCAGGGAATCCGTGCGTGCTTCGATTACGTACCCGAGGGGCGAGGACAGCAGATCGCTGAGCAGCTTCTGCGATTCCGGCTGCATCATGAACGCGGCGGAGAGCGTCACATCCATCTTGGCGCCCTCGCGATGGTTCAGGTCCGAGAGGGTTTCGGGATCGAGGAAGCGCCCCGCAACCAGATTCAGGCCTTGCAGTGGACCTTCTTCGATTCGCGCGTGGCCCACGAGCATGGCCCCTTGACGGGTTCCCAGGAAACCCGACTCCGAATAGTCCTTGGGATGCACGATCGGGGAGCTTGGGCTCCACGCGAGTTGCAGTGGATGTTGCTCGGACAGCCGCTCCTTCGGGATTTCCGGCAAGCGCATCGGGTTGCCTTCCGAATCCAAGGCCGAGTAGTACTTGACCCAGCCTTGCAAATCGTAGGCGATCAGCAGGTTGAGGGTTTCGGCACCCGCAACAACGGGCAGGGTTTCCTGGAGCCCACGGGCGGGGTCCTCCAAAACGCTGGCGGTGGCGGCGGCAATTTTGGCCAGGCGCGCGGCACGGCTGTTCAATTCGGCCCGGGCCATGCCGAGGTCGCGCACGATCTCGTCTTCGTCGCTCTGGAGGAAACGACGCTCGAAGTTCTGCTTGTGCAGATAGTTGTCCAGGCCGACGAACGAAGCGACGGCCAGGAACAGCACAAGGGCGACCTTTCGGCGGAGGGACATGGATCAGGCCGCTTGTTCTTCGGGAAGCTCCTCGAGCACCTCCGGCTCCATCTGTCGGGCACTGCGCAGGGCGCGGTTCATCAGGTCGCAAAGCTCCTGGTGCTCATCCCCCTTGCGGATATGGCAATCGCCGGGCCACTCTCCGCCGGCCACCTGCCGCAGGTGACGCTCCATGCGGAAGATCGGCCCAGCCATGCGGAAGGTGCAGTGCAAAGCGATCAGGCCCAGGGCGGGCAGGATCATCAGGGCGCCAATGGCCAGGCTCTTACCGAGGGTGACCAGAATCAGGTGCATGGGGTCGACCGCCGGTTCCGCGAACTCGTGTGCGATCTGGGAGAACTGGGCGGCGACGACGAGCGACTGCACGACCAGGGAAAGGGCGCAGAAACCAATGAAACACGCCCCGAGCCGCATCTGGAATGCGGGTTTGGGCAGCTTGTTACGGCGCCTGTGTTTGGGGATGGACTGGGTGGATGTCATGGGATTCTCACCAACCGGCTTGGCGCCACTGGGCGGGGTCATCGCCGTGGTTGCTCTGGGTCAGGCGATGCAAGGCGTCGAAGGCGGCCTTGCGGACGGATTTGGGCTGCGACGGGTCGAGGCGCTTCAGCAGTTCGGGGGTCGAGGAGAGGGAGCCCAGGTGTCCGAGCACGGCGCAGGCGATGGCCTGCTTCTCGGGGGTCATGGACTCCAGCAGCGGCTGCACCTTCGGGGCCAACTCCTCGCCGAAGATGTGGTGCGTGCTGACTTCCAGCAGGGCTTGCACCCCGGCTTCGGTGGAGTTGGCGGCTAGGTGCAGTTGCCGAGCGGACTCGGCCTGCAGCCATTGCTGTTCGCCCTGATACCACGTGCGCCAACGGCCGACATCGGCCGGCAGCGGCAGGCGGGCGATCTCCTGGAGCGCTTCGAGGGCTTGGGAGCGGATGTTGGGTTCGCCGCTGGCCAGCAGTTCGATTAGGTAGGGGATCGAACGGCTGTTGCGGAGTTTGGCCGTGGTGCGGATAGCGGCGATGCGAGCGGCGTCGGTCGCGTGCAGCAGGGTCTGGTGCAGTTGATCCCGGGCGGTTTCGGGGATCGGGCCCCGCAGGCTGTCCGCACAGTGGCCGACCTCGGTCAGAATCCACTCGTCCATGCGCGGAACGAGCCGCAACAGGCTGAGTAGGGTGGGCACGGACTCCGGTTGCGCGCATTGAGCGGTCGCCTGCACGATGCCGGGCAGCAGGGCTTGGGGCGCGGCGCCGTACAGTTGCGGCAGGGCGCGCAGGGCTTGCGGATCGTTCTGGAGGATCTGTCCGAGGGACTTCTCGAACGCACCGCGCATCGCGGTCGAAGGCCGCTTGCCGTGGGCGGTTTCCGAAACCCAGGTCAGGACCGAAGGCACGTCGGATTGGGTGCCATAGCGGCCCAGGACCAGCAGGGTGGCCTGGCAGCAGGCTTCGTCGATGCCGTGCGATCCTTGCTCGGCCAGGAAACGACGCAGTTCGGGCAGGGGTTTGTGCGCAAAGGTGTCGAGCACCATCGAGAATTCGAAACCCTGGAGCGGACGGCCTGTGCGCTTGCCATCGGCCGTGCGCACGTCGAAATGGCCGCTTTTGAGGGCTTGGAAACACTCGTCGAGGGAAGTGGCGGCAACCTGCTTCAAGCGCTCGGGCATGGCTTCCTCGGACACACTGCCGGCGCGATTGTCCAGCAACAGCGTGGCCAGGGCGCCGATCGGCTTGTCGGTGGTCGCCGGCCGCAGCGACTCGGGCGGGGTGGCGTCTTGGGCCCAAGCCGTATCGGCAAACGCCGCGAACAGCATCATCCAAGCAAGTCCTGAGAGCAGTTTCGGGGTTCGCATGGTTCTAGAGGCCGAGCAAGACGGCGACGGCTGCGGTTGTGGCGGGGTCGTTGAGGATCATGTCGCGTTCTTCCGCAGAGAGCGGCATGTAACCTCCCGTTGCCAGTTTCTGGTAGGCCTCGGAGGCGTTGAGCTGACCGGAGCCGAACGCATTCCAGATATCCTGGACATCCGTCCGGATGCCGTTGATGATCTCTTCGACGGCATCATCCGCAGCCGCAGCAGCGACCGCATCGTCCTCCTTCGTCCGATCCGCGATGCGCTCGATCGAGCTGACCCCCGCCACCTGATCCCAATCGAATCCGGATTCCGGGCCGGTGTAGCTCGAAGTGCCTCCGCCGGTCGTCGTATACGTCACGTAGATCGTCACGTTGCCGAGGTCGTTGCCATCCACCAGGGACGAAAGGTCCCCCTTGTTGACCCCGAGGATGTCATAGGGGTTGGTGGCCAGGCCCTTGATCTGGTTCGGCAACTCGACGACCTGCCAGGCGACGATCTTGGGCAGCGAATCCCCCCGATTGCCCGAACGGTCCACGTGGATGCGCGCGCCGGGACCGAAGGTCAACTTGCGCGCGATGGCGCCGCCGAAGATCTCGAAGCCGGAACCGATATGCACATCCGTGTCCGGCGCGTAGATGGTTCCGAAGAAGCGGCCCGTGGCGTCCAGGTTGATGGTCGGCCCGGCCGGCGAAGCGGCGCTGGACGCCACTTGGAGGGTCATGGCGCTGGGCTGGTCACCCAAAGTGGACGTGCTGGATCCGGGTTGCAGGTCCATGCGTCCGGTGACATACAGATTCACGTCCCCATCCCGTGTGTCGAGCACCAGGTTTGCCCCTGGAGCCAGGACCAGGTCGCCGATCACAACGGTCGCGGGACCGCGGATGACCACTTCGCTGTCGGCGCCGACGGTCAAACCCGCGAATCCACTTTCGCCACTGGCGATCGTCCAGGGCAGAACGTCTTCGTAGGTGACGGCTTCGGACAAGGCGATGGGAGGAACCAGCACCTCAGGTAGGTCCGGCTCAATCGTGCGCGGCTCGGTGCTGCCCGAGACGATGGCGCTCGATCCGGTATCGACTTCCCTGTCGATGCCCGGGGTCACATCGCCATAGACCTCGGCATAATCGCCATTCGCTAACTCAAAGGCGATGTTGTCGGCTGAACCCAGAAGTCCGGACTGGCCTGTGTGCAGCCCGTTGGCAGGGCGCAGTGGGATTTCCTCAGATCCTGAGGCCAAAGCCTGCGGGATGATCTTGTCGTAGTAGTCATTGACCTGCTCGCGAACGGCGGCAATGAAGTACTCGGCACCATAGTTGCGCTGGACGAAAGCCACTTCGGGATCCGCAAGGAAAGTCCAAACACCGTTCTCGTTGTAGTAGTAGCGGCCGCTGCCGAAGAGCTTCTCGTGATCGTACTTGCCGCTGCACCAGTTGTGATATCCGAGGTGGCAGCCCACGGTGACCCCACAGGAGCAACCTTGTCCCAGGTATTGCTCCAAGGCCTTGGGGATGTACCCCTCGATGTTGTCGTTTTCGGGGATCTGCGACTCGTACGTGCCCTTTTCAGAGTCGTACCCGTCAACCATCACCACCTGGTCCACGAGCATGCCTTCCACCGAGTAGAAACCCAGCTGCTGCGGCTCGGCCTCGAGCACGTAGGACAGGGCCGCCCGGCCAGTGCCCGACATGGCGGTGGACGTCAACCGGATCTGGTCGTCCGCGGTATCGACCGCGTCGACCCAGAGCAGGCCTTGCCCGTAGCGCACCGGCGAACCGATGGACCCGATCTGTCCAGTGCGTCCGATGCGCACCGCCTGGAAGGACTCCGCCAGGCCCGCTTCAGCCAAGTAGAAGGCCTGGGTGTTCTCGACCTCGGCCCCCTGACGCCGGGTCACCGACGACGTGAGCTGCAGGTAGGCCGCGCCGAGCGCCGCCACCATCGAGACCGCGATCAAAGCCAGTACCAGCGCGCTTCCCCGTTCGCGCCGATGTCCGATTCGTCCCCTCATGAATCGCTCCCCAGGTTGCGGCAGGTCACCGTGCGCGACACCTGATCGCGGATGATGCTGCCATCGCTCTGTACTTTCTCCAGCGTCAGCCGGATCGTGACTGCGTTGCCTTGGATCGAAAACGCCAGGCCCTTCTCGTCGATCAGGCCGTTGCCGTTGTCATCCATGCCGTTGGGGATCTCGCCCGCCATGTACGGCGCGACCAGGTTGGTCCAGGCGACGCGGCGCTCGTTCTCCGCCTCGGGGTTCTGCGACCAGTAGACCTGCGACATGTCCATGTCCTGGGCCACCCGGTTCGGGTCGCTCCAGACCACGGCGCCATCTTCGATGCCGAGGTTGATCTGGTAGGTGAGAGTGTTCTGCGCGGTGCCGGCGAATTCGTCGGGCACGAGGGTGTCGCGGTTCGAACCCATGATGGCGAAGGCGATCATGTTGATCACCTGGCGCGCCTGGTCTTCGACGAAAGCCCGCTCGGTTTCGACCGAAAGGCTCTTGGAGGCGGACTTCATGGCGCCGTGCGCCTTGTACGCTACGATGCCGAGCAACGTGGCCGCCAGAAGGAGTTCGAGCAGGGTGAATCCGGAGCGCTTCGTGATCTTCATGGTCAGGTCTTCAGCTCCGCGAAAATGGTGTGGAAACGGATCAGCCGGTTCCCGAACTGTCCCCGCCATTGCAGCTCGATCTGCACGGGGAAGATGGAGTAGTCGTTGCCGTGATTGGCCGCATCGATGATGCAGTCGCCGTTCAAGTCCCGCGGCAGGCCCAGTTCGGGGGCCTCCATGTCCTCGCGCAACTGCCAATCCGGGGCAATGTCGCTGCCCGCGTTGAACGCCGGAATCAGGATGCGGCCCACGTGGCCATCCGCGTCGCTGGGAAGCGCAGTCAGGCCGGGCACGTCGAAGTGCATGCCGGGTGCGGTTCCCGGGCCATTCGGGTCATCCAACGGATTGTCGTTGTAGAGCACGAACAAGTCGTGGAAGTCCGCGTTGCGCATCCATTCGAGCGCATCCTGGGCCGCGTTGCTTGCCACCCAGTTGTCGCGGTTCACCGAGCGCAGGCCGTTGCCCGCCGTCAGGATCTGCAACAACATCTCGAGCGCCATGGCCACAATGGGCATGGCGACCGCGACCTCCATCAGAGTCAGACCGGAGTTCGATCTGCGGCGGTGCTTCGGGATCAGGGTTTTCATCGGGTATCAATCCGGGACCGGACAGCGGGGGTCCCTGGACTTGATCGGCCCTCTGGGAGGGGTGGGTTAACCGAGTTGTCAGCGGGTCCCTCGGGTGCTACCGAAGGCGAAAGATTTTCCGCATGCCGCGGATTTCCGCTCGGAATTCGGCCCGTCCCGTCCCGATCGGATATGGGCGATACTTCGCACTGAAGGGACGGCAGCAAGCGCCGAAAACAGTCCGGGCCCGGACTCCAAGGAGTCCAGGCCCGGACAAGCGCGCCCAGGAAATCCCGGGCAGACAATTCGAGTCCCTAGAACGTCACCGACACGCCGTTCGAGAAGTTCGAGGTCGTGTTGACGTCGCGGTGCCACATCTGGAAGTGCCAGACCTGGCCAGCCGAGATCGTCGGGCTGCCCGGCAACGGCAGGGAGGTGGGGATGTCGAAGCCGCTACCCACGGTGGACGTGCCCACGAGGTTCTGGAACACGCCGCCGGCGTCGAAGGAGCCGATCGAGGTCATCGGCGTGCTGCCGATGTTGTAGCGCCCCAGCACGTTGCCGCCGGTCTGATCGAGGCACAAGTGGCCGTTGCTGATCGCCACGCCCGGGCTGGTGGTGCCGCTGCCTACCAGCACGTAACCGAACTGAGTGGGCGGGCCGCTGGTGGCTTCCAGGTGGAAGCCGGAGCCGACGCCGGGGTTCGGGCTCGCCGCAAGCACGGTCGGCACGCCGGTGGAGTTGTTGTCCGCCGGATCGCAGAAGGTCGCAGCGCCGGGCGGGGTGAAGTCCACGGTGAGCGTGGGAACATCCGCAGCCAAGCCTTCCCGGGTGGTCAGCGCCAGCGCGTTGCCCGCCGTCGGCGTGTCGTAGCGCAGGAGGTAGCCGAAGTTGTTGCCCGGGTTGTCGAGCCAGTTCTGCACATCTCCCGTCATGGTCGACGAAGACACCGACCAGGTTCCGATGGCGTTGATCGCCAGGGTTGCAGAGGCGGCCGCGTTGTAATCGCCGCCCGGGTTGGTCCAGAACGAAGTGTTGAAGAAGGTATGCAGCCAGGTCGCGTCGCCCGCGGCGGCGGGGGCACCGGCACCACCGGGGACACCAGCGTCGCTCGAACCTTCACCCCAGGCCTGGCTGACGGTGTGCAGGCTCTGCACGTTGCCGTTCGGGCTGACGGTGTTCATCTGCACAACCGTCATGGCTAGGCTGACGCTGTTGATGGTCGACCCGGCCGGCACGTTGGCGGCGATGTCGAATTGCACCACGAAGTTGCGGGTGATGCCGTTGGCGCTACGGCCGGCGAAGCCGCGCACGCCGGAGCCGTTGCTGACGGTGCCCGAAACGAATTCGAACAGGGTGTTGTCCTTCTTCGGAGCGATCGTGACGACGTCCGCGAGGGCGGGGGAGGCCATCCATCCCAGCAGGGAAGCGGCCAATAGAGAGGAGTGGGTGAGTTTCATGGGGAGGAGCTTCTTGGCCCGATGGGCCGTTCTGGACTGCGCGGGAGACGCAGTTGAGAGTCGGTCGCAAAGATACCCCGCACAGGGCTTTCCGTTTCCGAAAAGGCTGTTGAAACAAGGTAAGGGCCTTTCGTCTCAAAACGGGTGCGTATATTTGGGGCATGACGCCCCCCAAAGCCCAACCGGTGGTGGACCCCCGGGTCGACGAATACATCCAAAACGCGGCACCTTTTGCCCAGCCGATCCTGACGCGCATCCGCGAAGCCTTCCACGCGGGCGCACCCGGATGCAGCGAAACCATCAAGTGGGGCGCGCCGTTCTTCGAGCAAGAAGGCGTGCTCGGCGGCATGTCCGCGTTCACCAAGCACGTCGGATTCGGATTCTGGCGCGGCAAGGAGCTCGAAGATCCCGCGGGCATCTTCCCGAAGGACATCAAAGCCAGCCAGATGAACATCAAAGTGACCGACGTGAAGCAGTTGCCCACGAAAAAGGTGCTCACCGACTACGTGCGCCGGGCGGTCGCGCTCAATGCCGCAGGCAAGCCGGCGGCCAAACCTCGCAAGGCGGTCAAGGTGCCGGACATGCCCCCCGAGCTCAAGCGTGGGCTCACCCAGAACAAAGCCGCCGACAAGTTCTGGAAGACCCTGCCGCCGAGTTGCCACAAGGAATACATCGAGTGGATCACCGAAGCCAAGCGCGACGCCACGCGGCAACAGCGCCTGGAAACCACGCTCGAGTGGCTGGCGGAGGGCAAGCGGCGCTATTGGAAATACAGCGACTGCTGAGCGCGCTTGGCGGCGCACGCTCCAAGCTTGTCTGCCATCGGCAACGAGCCTGGGCGGATTTTGCGTGAGCGCCGAATGCCCTTATTGCGCCCCGCTGCTGGCTCTACCCGAAGCGCGAGCGGCCCATTCCCAACCTCACTTGGATAGCTGTCCGTCGCGGCCGCAAGTCCATCGGTTCCGGGCGAGCCCGCGGACCGCTGCGGATCGCGGTCAAACCAGCGAGATCACGCGGGCACCCATGTCGCGTTCGACTTCCTCGGCGAAGGAGGGGTGGCAAGTGAACAGGATCACCTGACGCTTCTTCGCCAATTCGCGCAACACGCCGTAGAGCGAGCGGCGACGGCTTTCGTCCCAGTGCACCAGGGCTTCGTCGAGGATGAGCGGCAGGGATTCGCGGCCCTGGTCCAGGTAGTCGAGGGTGCCGAGGCGCAGGGAGAGGTAGATCTGCTCCTGGGTACCGCGCGAGAGGGGCAAACCCACGGGTTTCCAGCCGTGTTCGCGGGTCTGGACAAGCAGTCCCGGCGCATCGGTGGCTTCCGGATCCTCGGGCGGATAGGTCAGCGCGGTGTATTCGCCATCGGTGATGCGCGCCAAGTACTCGCCCGCGCGCCGCAAGACGTCCGGTTGGTGCGCCTGGCGATAGCGGCTTTCGGCCCGTTCGAGGATGCGGGCGAGCAGCGCCAACCGGTCGCGATTCTCGAGGGTCTCTTGCCGCTGGTTCTCCAGATCGAGCAGTTGCTCCGAAAGGCGCGCCACCCGCGAACCGTCATCACCGGCCAAGGTCTGGTCGAGGCGTCCTTGGGTGACGAGCAAGGTCTCACGCTCGCGTTCCGCAGCTTCCAGACGCTCGCGCAACTCCGCCTCATCGATCGGTTCGTTGCTTTCGCCGGCTTCCGCCCGTTCCCAGTCGCTGCGATACCGTGCATGGGAGCGCAGTCGCGCTTGATCGCGCTCGAGTTGCGCGCGGTCGCTTTCGGCTTGTTTCCACAGGGCAAACGCATCGCGCAGGTTGCCCGCCTGGGGAAACGCGATCTGTAGAATGGTGCGAGTCGCGGAAAGGCGCTGATCGACCTCTGCGGCGCGCTGTTGCCACGCGTCGAGTTGACTTTGCGCCCGGGCCCGCTCACGCGTGGCCTCGGCGTGGCGTCGCACGCGTTCCGCGGCCAGCGGCCATTCCTTGCGCAGTCGCTCGAGCCCGATCTCGACGTCGTCGTCGATGCGCAAGGCCGCAAGGTCTGCTGAGATGGAGCGATCGAATCCTTCGCGGTCCTGTTCGAGCTCCGCCGCCGCGTCGATCGCCGTACGCGCTTCGCCGACCCGGGCGTGGGCGGTCGAAAGCTCCTGCAGGGTGCTCTGCAACGCGTTCGGCGAGCGCAATTCGCGGTTCTGCCAGCCGAGTTCGCCGAGGGTGGTGCGCACCGCATCCGGGGCGCCCGGCGGATCTTCCTGCATGCGGCGCTGGCCGGGGTGCAGGGCGTTCCACAGGGCGATGGCGATCAGCACCAGGCCCGTGGCGAGCAACGGGAAACGCTGCTCGGGTAACCAGGCGATGGCCACCAAGCACGCGAGGCCCAGGGCGGCGAATACCCAGGCCAGCGGCGCGACCCGGCGTTCCTGCGAGACGCGATTGAACTCCTCGAGATCGCGGTCCCACTGTTCGCAGTCGGCCAGCAGCGCGCGCACGGGCAGGCGGCCGAGCACCGCGGCTTGGCGGGGCTCCAAGCCCAAACCCGCCAACGCGCTGCGCAGTTCCTGTTCCGCCCGGCTGCGATCTCGCTCCGCTTCGCGCAGGTCGCGCAGCAGTTCCTGACGCGCCGCGATGCGTTCCAGTACGCGCGTCACGCGCCCCTGGTGCTCGGTCCAATGCAGATCGAGCGGGCTGGGTTCGGGCACGTTCTGTTCCAAGGTCGCGGCCAGCGGCGCCATGTCCTGACGGAACTTGGCGGCCTGGCTCTCAAGTTCTTGCGGGTCGAAAACCCCGGCCCGGCGGACTTCGGCAGGCACCGATTGCATGCGGGCTTCGATCTCGGCTTGCCGCGCCGCTTGCACATGCCACGCGCGCCATTCACCCGCGTACTCCCGGCCTTCGATCTCGCTGCGCAACCGCCGAATCTCGTCAGTTGCGGCAGCGATCTTCGGAAGCAAGTCCTCGCGTTCCTCGCGCGCCTTGAGCATCTCCCGGTCGTGCTCCATGGCCTTGCGCAACTCGGCCTTCAGGTCGTTGATATCCTTGCTGAGCTTGCGCGCGAGCGGCGTCGATCGTTGGTCGTTGCGCCACAAGGACTGGATATCGTCCTGCAGGCGGCGTTTGACCTCCGCCAGGGGCCGCGCGCCGCGCAAACCGGTTTCGCCCAGCAGCAGTTCCTGGATGTGCTCGCGCACCTCGTCGGTCTGCATGCGCGTATCGTTGGCGGTCAGCGAGTAGACCGCCGCGAACAGGCTGCGCGGAATGGACTGCAACTGCGGCAAGGCCTCGTTGCGCCGCGAATTCTCGAGCACGTTGCCCTCGGCGTCGCTCAGCACGAGTTTGCCCGCCGATTGCAGCGTGCGTTCCACCCGCAGCAGGGTGCCGGTGTCGAGTTGCACCTCGGCGCTGAGCTCCAGGTCCCCGCTGCCCGGCAGGTAGTTCGCCACCGGGTGTTCATCGCGGTTGGCGCGTTCGAACCCATACAGGATCGTCTGCAGGGCGCCATGGAACGAGGATTTGCCGGCTTCGTTCGGGCCGTAGACGACAAACACGTCGGATTCGAGCTCAAAAGCGCGCCCCTTGAGCGGGCCAAAGTTCTGGACCTCGAGTTTGCGGAACCTCACGACGAACCGCCCCCTTCGAAGCAACGCTCGAGCAATTCTTCTTCGAGTCCCGCCAGCCGTTCGCGCAAGTAGGCGAGCCGCGCCTCGCGGTCCGAGGTGGTGCTGGCGTTGGCCCCGGGCAGGTCCGCCGGCGCCAGTTCCAACAGGGCGGCGTCGTCTTCGGCCAGCCGGCGCACGAGGTCCAAGGCCTCGCGTTGCACGCACGGGGTCGCTTCGAGCTCGCTCAAGTCCCACGGCGCACGCAGGGCACCGGGACGCAATTGCACCTCCAGGTATCCGCAATCGCGCAGCAGGTCTTCTTCCAACTCCGTACGCTGCGTTGCATCGTGCAGCAATGCGGAAAGGGGGCAAGTGCCTTCGAGCACGAGCCGCACGCACAGGCGCTCGGCGGGTTTGTTCGCCCGCTGCGCGACCTGACGCAGGGCCTGTTCGAGTTTCTTGTAGAGGTGGTCGGTCGTGGTGCAATCGGCCAGGTCGGCCACGCTTTCGAGGTACCACTCCACCGGCGCCAACGGCACGAACCGGCAATCGGCGGCTGCGTTCGCGTGGGCTTCGACGAGCAATCCACCCTTCGGGCCCGTTTCGCGCACGTTGCGTCCCTGAAGGTTGCCGCTGTACCAGACGGGCAGATCGGCAAACACCTGTTGCCGCAGGTGCACGTGGCCGAGGGCCCAGTAGTCGAGCCGCGCCGCTTCGTAATCCGCGCGCGCTGAGGGGGCGTAGCGCGCGTGATCCGAACCACCGCCCGCGTTCTCGACCTGGGTGTGGAGCAGGCCGATCACAGGCAGCTCCGTCTCCGGCCGGCGGAATCGTTCGGCCAGGTTGTTCTCGACCCGATCGGTGTTGTGGCCAGCGCCCAGGACCACGCCCACGGCCGCGCCTTTGCGATCGAGCACCGTCACCGCCCGCGGAATCGCCCCACGGAACTGCCACAACCCCGCTTCCGGCCCGACGGTTTCGGGCGCGTCCACGAATCCGAGCTGCGCCGCGCGGCCCGAAGCCCGCCCGGGGTCGTGGTTGCCGGTGCAGTAGAACACCTGCACCCCCGCGCGATTCAACCGCGCCATCTCCTCCAGGAAAAAGCCTTCCGTGCGCAGCGAGAGCTTCTCCTCGTCGAAGGCATCCCCCGCGATCAGCAGCGCATGCAGCGCCTCTTCGATGCACAGGTCGACCGCCTGGGTCAGCGCCTCGTGCGTCGCCCGCATCAGCCGCTCGCGCGCCTCCGGACGCCCGCCAAATGCGGTATCCAGGTGCAGGTCGGCAAGGTGCAGGAAGCGAAAGGACATGGGCGCATGGTAGCGCGAGTCCGCTCGCCTGAGAACGACCGGTTGGGCTAGACTTGCGCCACGCCATGGCCGCCAAACCCAAGTCCACCCCCGCCACGCTCTGGCTGCGCAAACACGGCGTGCCCTTCGAGCCCCACAGCTACGACTACGTCGACCGCGGCGGCGCCGCGCGCTCCGCCGAGCAACTCGGCGTGCCCCTGGAGCAGGTGGTCAAAACCCTGGTCCTCACCGATGAATCCGGCGAAGGCCTGCTGATGCTCCTACCCGGCGACCGCGAACTCTCCCTCAAAGGCCTCGCCCGCACCACCGGCCGCAAAACCCTCGCCATGGCCAAACCCGAGCAAGCGCACAAGTGGACCGGCTACCTCTTCGGCGGCACCTCCCCCTTCGGCACCCGCCGCAACCTGCCGACCTTCGTGCATCCGGCCGTGCTCGAGTTTGAGCGCATCTGGATCAACGGCGGCGGGCGAGGGTACTTGGTCGAGATCGACCCTGCGGTGCTGACCGGAGTTCTGGGCGCGTTGGTGGCCACGGATTCCTGAGGGGGAATCCACCGCGCGCCTGTGACCGGGCGGAATGGAGGGATTACCCGATGGGCCGGGCTGGCTTTTCGGCCCTCCGTGTTGTTCCGCCATGAAGATTGCCGCGTTTCTGTTGTTGTGTGCCCCCGTTCTTGGGCAGGGGGATTCTTGTTCCAACCCGCAGGTCATTTCTGGAGAAGGGACTTGGGCGTACGATGCGATACCGGAGGCGTCTCCGCCTTTGGGTGGGGATGAGTCCTGCGCCGCCTGGGTTTATCTCCCGCCGGAAGCCGATTGGTACTACTTCGAGTGGACAGCCACTACGGCTGGTAACTTTCGATTCACGGTACAGAACCCGCAGCACTACTACCCACGGGGTATGCGCCTGTATTGGGGCGGGGGTTGCTCGCAGATCTGCGCAGCGTCGTTGGCCTTGGAGACGGGTTCCTACAGCTATTTGGAGCTGGTGAACGTGGTGCCAGGGGAGACGTACCTGCTGCAGCTCCTCCACTTTCGGGACTATGGCAATGGGATGAATCTCTCGGTGGCCAGCGTGGCGGACCCGTGCGCAGCCATGGGGAACGATCCGTTGGAGCCCAACGACGTGCCTTCGCAGGCGTACCTGCTGCCCTTGGGGACCTTCACGGGCTTGAAAACCGACGCCTTGAATCGCGACTTGTTTGCTCGGCAAGTGCCGCCTCAGAAACGACTCGAGGTCAGTGATTTCACGTCTCCTACGTCTATGGATTTCTTTACGTATTCCGTGGATGGAACGTTCCTAGGCCAGCACGAGTTTGGGGCGGTGTATCTGAATCGCACGAATCAAGTGCAAACGGTCGTCGTTGAGCCCGTCAATGATTACGGGATCCCCGATCGGTGTTCCGAATATGACTTCACGGCGATGCTTGTGGATGTTCCTTGCGCACTTCCGGAGAATCCATTCCCTGGCCAAGGAACCTTCGCGGATCCTTACCCTCTCACGGATGGCACCCACCTTGGGCTCTATCACTTCAATGCGGGCCATCCAGGGAACTTGCCCGCGGGTCAGATCTACTCCTGCTGTATGTTCCCCGGCGGAAGGTTGGATGTAGAGCTACGCCACGATCCGGCGATGGGTTCCATTCGCCTTGGCTTGGTCGAAATGGGGCCGGCGTTTGTTCACAACGACTTCTACTCCAACGGACCCCCTGTAGTCAGTGTGGATACCGTGGGCGGCGTTGCGCAACTCAGTTGGGTTCACAATGGGCCCGAGCCACGCGCCTATCTATTCTCAACCTATGGGGACTGCGGGCAGTACGATCTGATCGTTCAAGGTGCCGTGAACTGCCGCGACATGGTGGTTGTTGGGAACACAGTTTGCGGAGGGTTCTCACAGAACTCCTCTGGGGCAGCCGCGACCCTGGTGGGATATGGCAGTGAACTCTGGCAGAGCAATGCCATTTGGTTGCATGCTCAAGGCCTTCCGCCCGGAAGCCCCGCGATGATCGTTGGAGGGCGGGGCCTGCAGCCGGGCACCCTGCCCGGGACCTTGGGCAACTTCTGCCTTTGGGGCCAACCATTCAATCGGTACTTCGAGACGTTCAACGGCACGCACAGCGGGGATTTCGAGACGTGGGTGGATTTGTACCTGGCCGGGCCTTCGCGTATTCCGGCGTTGGTGGGCGAAACGTGGACCTTTCAGTGCTGGTACCGGGATCAGAACGGCAGTTCGACTGCGAATCTGAGCACGGCGTTGCGGATGACCCTGGAATAGAGGGGCACCGCGGGTCTTTGGAGCGAATTCATGGGGTTGAGTCCGCCGGAAGATGCGAGCGGTGCTAAGTTCAAAGGTACCTGGAGTGCGGCGCAGTGCCGGCTCGGGGGCCATCATGAAAGTACTGTCCGCCCAGGCTTCGGCTGCTTGGAGATTCGCTGCGCTGGCGTTGTGCTTGCTGCTTGCATCCAGCTTTGCGCCACAACCGGCGCCGGCCCCTGTGCCCAACGTCGAGCTGATGGTGTACGACTTCGACCTGGGGCCGGAACCGGTCAGCAACGTCGAACGCATGCGGTTGCTCGGGTTCACAGGCCTAGTAACCCGCTGCAGCGTGCCCTCGGACCTGCCGAAGCTGGCGGCATATGTGCGGCACGTGCAGAGCCTCACCGGATTCCGGATGCTCGCCTACACCGAGTACGACTACGCCATCCCGGCCACCTTCGGGACCTGGCAGGCCGAGCTGCCGCTGCTTGCCCTAGCCGATGCCCCCCTGTGGGTGATCGTGAGGAATGCCCCATCGGTGCCCGTACTCGACGCGCTGCTATGGAACATGGCCAACACGGCGAGCGCGTACGGCGTGCCAGTCGTGATCTATCCCCATTGGGACACTGACATCGAGAGTGCGGACGAGGCGGCCGCGCGCATCGCACAGATCGGCCACCCCAACCTGCATCTATCGCTGCACACCTGCCACGAGATCCGTAGCGGCCATCAGTACAGCCTGCCGGCCGAGGTGGTGCAGCATGTGGCAGCGACCCAATTGGTCACCATCGCGGGCGCCGAAGACAACGCGTACAGCGGCCCCCCACCCGTGCCCTGGGACGACGCCATCAGGGCCCTGGACCGCAGCGACTTCGACCTGCTGCCCTTCCTGCGAGCCCTCGATCAGAACGGCTACCAAGGTCCGATCATCCTGCACACGTGGGGGCTGGCCTGGGACCGCGGCCACCACGCCCGCTCCATCAGCCGTTACGAAAGCCTGCGCAAGCAGCTTTGACAGGCCTGCCGGTCGTCAGCCCTTCGCCGCCACCAGCTTGTCGAGCTCGGCCAGCAGATTGGGCAGGATTTCGTCGTAGGACCAGGTGCCGACGGTCTCGGGCCCGCGTTTGAGGTTGACGGTTTTGGGGCCGCACCAGAGGCCGAGGTCGGCATCGTCGGTTTCGCCGGGGCCGTTTACGCGGCAGCCCATGACGGCGATGGTGATGTCGTGTTTGGCGGCGAAGGCGGTGGCGGCTTTGACGTGTTGGGCGAGTTCGATGAAGCGTTCGTTCTCGACGCGGCTGCAGGAGGGGCAGGCGATGATGTTGAGGCCTTCGAAGAAGCCTTCGGGCACTGAACGGAAGCGGCCGGCGTCGATGTCGGCGATGAGTTGGCGGCCGATTTCGATTTCCATGCCCTTGTTCTCGAAGGGCACGGTGAGGGAGACGCGCAGGGTGTCGCCGATGCCCATGGGTAGGAGCTGTTCGAAGGCGATGCGGGTCTTGATCACGCCGTCGGGGGGCATGCCGGCTTCGGTGACGCCGAGGTGGATCGGCACGTCGGGGCGGGCCTGGGCGAAGCGGCGGTTGGCGTCGATGACGAGGCGGGGGTCGGAGTCCTTGATGGAGACCAGGTAGTTCTCGAAGCCGATTTCGTCGAGGTAGCCGCAGTGGTCGATGGCTTGCTGGACGAGGGCGGCGACGTGGTTTTCGCCGAAGCGCTCGGCGTATTCGGGGGCCAGGGAGCCCGCGTTGCAGCCGACGCGGATGGCGAGGTTGTGCTGGCGGGCGATGCCGGCGATCCAGTGGGCCTTTTCGCGGGCGGTTTTGCCCTTTTCGTGGTGGTGCAGGTGGCCGGGGTTGTAGCGGACCTTTTGCACGTAAGGCGCCACGGCTTCGGCCAGGCGGTAGTTCTCCTGCAGGTCCACTGAGAGGGGCACCTCGGTGGTCTTGCACAGCTGGGCGAGGGCATCCACATCGGCCTTGCTGTCCACCGCGATGCGGATCAGGTCGGCGCCGGCGGCTTCGAGCAGCTCGATCTGGCGCCGGGTGGCCGCGAGGTCCTGGGTGCGGGTGGCGGCCATGCTCTGCACGGTGATACCGCCCCCGCCGATGGTCAGGCGGCCGACTTGGATGGGGCGGGTGGTGCGCGCTTGGATGCTCATGGGAGGGCAAGTTTCTCAGGTTTTTCCGGCCCCTTCTAGCCCACCGGCATCGGAAACACCCTGAGGCCTCGGGTCCATCTAGTTCCGTGCGGCGGGAATCCCCTCTCTCGCGCCGGCTTGGGCCCGGGGCTTCCCTTTCGAGGGGGGCGCCGGGGGCGAAAGTGCCCGGAATCCGAGCTTCCGGGGCCGGCGGTTGTTCTCTTTTGCGGGCCGCCGCGTACACTGGGTTGCGTTCCAGCCCCGGGGGGCGTGCGTGCATCGATTCTGCCGGAACCTACTGGCAGAACTCGACTTGCGGTTGGGGCCCGCGAAGGTTGCGGGTCCCGCGGACCCCGGCACCTGGAGCCCGATCGGCCGCGTCCGGCGCGGCAATCCCCCATGAAAGGCAAAGTACTGATCGTCGGCGGCGGTGCCATGGGCACCTGCATCGCCCTGCAGGCCGCCAAGCGCTGCGATCCGCTCGAAGAACCCGTCATCCTCATCGAGAAGGGCCAACTGGGTTCTGGCTCCTCCGGCCGCGCGGGTGCCATCGTGCACCAGACCTACTCCGAGCGGGCCCTGGCGGGCATGGCGCGCGACGCGGTGCGCCTGTATCACCACATCCAAAGCACCACCGGCCGCTCCCTCGGCTTGCGCCGCACCGGCGTGCTGGCCGTGGTCGAAGGCAGCGACAAGCAGGGCATCGGAAAGCTGCACCGCGACCTGGAGATGCAGGTCGGCCTCGGCATCAAAGCCCACCTGGTGAACGCGGACGAGATCCGTCAGATGGCCCCCGGCATCGAGGTCGAGGACGACGCCATCGGTCGATTCGAGCCCGATGGCGGCTACATCGATCCGGCCAAGGCCATCGAGACCTTCAGCGTGCTCGCGCGTTTCCGCGGCGCTACCACCCGCCTCGGCGTCACCGACCTGGAAGTCGAGGTCGATAAGGGCAAGGTGCGCGGCGTGCACACCTCCGATGGTTTCTTCGAGTGCCCGAACGTCGTGCTGGCCACGGGCTCCTGGACCGCGAACATCCTCGCGACCCTCGGTGTCGAGCTGCCCCTCAAGGTGGCGCGTACCGAAGAGGCCTGGCTGCGCATGCCCCAGGTCGACGTGGTCGAAGACGAGTTCAACATGGCGGCGGCGGAGTCCGAACTCGAGACCCGCTTCCGTCCCGATCCGCTGGAAATGATGCCGGTGCCGCACCCGGTGATCCTCGACTTGACCCGCAAGTTCCGGGCGCACTGCGAACCCCACGGGGGCCGCACGCGCATCGGTCGCCTGGGCCTGAAGGCCTTCGAAGAGGTCCAGGGCGTCGAGGGACTACCGAAGACCGCCAGCAAGGAGTTCGAAACCTGGGCGCGCAGCGCCTTGAGCGAGCGCATGCCGGTCTATTCCGACATGGATGCGATGGGTTCCCAGGCCACCTACACCACCGTCACCAGCGACAACCGGCCGATCGTCGGCCGCGTCGGGGGTATTGGCGGTCTCTACGTGGTGGCCGGTTTCTCCGGCAGCGACTTCCACCTGGCTCCGTCGATCGGCGAAGGCATCGCGCAGATGATCGCCGGCGCTCCGGTGACGGCGTTCGATCCCGAGTTCCTGTCGCCGGAACGGTTCTAGCGGCCCTACGGGGAGGCACTGCGGCTGGCGGGCCGAGTTCACCCACCAGCCCGTGCCACCCGGACGGGCGGGCGCCGCAGCGAGGCCTCGATTCGGCGGAAGCCGGGTTCCGGCGCTCCGATCGGCCATTGTTCAGGGCTGGCAAGGCCAAACAAACACGCGGCGGGCGAGGCACCAGAATGCCTCGCCCGCCGCGTTGTGTTTTGCAGACAATCAGACTTCCTTTTCGAGGTGCGAGATACGCACGCCGTAGGTGTTGTCGATCGTGACGACCTCGCCGCGCGCGATGATGCGGCCGTTGACGAGGATGTCGGCCGGTTCGTGGGCTTCGCGGTCCAGGGGAATCAGCGATCCGGGCCCAAGGGCGACGAGTTCGCCCAGGGTCATCGAGGTCTTGCCGATCTGCACGGTCACGCGCACCGGCACGTCGAGCAGGTTCTGCAGGCCGATGGGATCACCACTGCCGCCCCCACCGAGCTGGCCGAGTTGCTGGGCCACGGTTTGCACGGCCTGGTCGACGGCCGATTCGAGGTCACTTTTCTCTGACATGACGGTTTGCGTAGGGAGTCAGCTTCAGTCGACACGCAGGGATTCGGTGTCGATTTCGTGGATTTGCATGGAGAGCACCCCGCCGACCTGGCCCCACTGGCCGTTGGCGATGGCGCGGTCTTCGACGTACAGGTTCACCGGGCCGCCGAATTCGGTACCCAGGGGGATCACATCGCCCACTTCGAGGGCCAAGAGGTCCCGCAGGGCGACCTGGGCGCAACCCAGTTCCACCCGCACTTCGAGGTTCACTAGATCGAGGTGCGCGGGCACAACCTTGCGCTTCTCGCGCTTGTTGTGGGAGTCGTCCTCGTCGATGTTCGGCAGGTAGAGGCGCATGTCGCTCGGGCCGCCGGGGCCGTCGAACACGAGGTGCACCATGAGGCGGCGGGTGTCGGCGTCGGGGCCGGCGTCCGCGATGGTCTTCAGTCCTTCTTCGTCCTGGGCGATGCCGTCGGTCTGGATCTTGAGCCCCAGGCATTGGCCGATGGGTTCGACGACCATCGCAAGCATCCGTTCGAGTACGCGGGCCTCGGAGGCGCTGAGCTCGCGCGCTTCGATCTCTTCGTCGCTGGCCAATTCGCCGGCGAGGATCTGCTCGATGGTCGCGGTCGCGGCGCGTTCGTCCCAGACGAGCCAGCCGAGGGCGCCCTCGATCTGGAGGCCGAGGATCACGAACGGGGAGTTCAACTCCTCGAACAATCCGACCGCGTTGACCTCGCCGATGGTACCCATGGTCAGCTTGTGGAAGCTGCGCAGGGGGGCCGCCATGCGGTTGCAGATATCCTGCAGGTTCGCGCTGACCGTCTTGGCCAGGTGCTGGAGACGCTGTGCGGACAGACGCCGGGGTTGCGAGAAGTTACGCTCGCTCACCAGGCCCCTTTCGGGTCCCCGTTTGGCACCTGCAACGGCTTGCAGGGCCTGGGTTTCGTCCGCGCTCAGGTCGCTCACTGGGCCAGGTACTCGGTGATGAAGACTTGCCGGATGCGACCCATCACCCCCAGGTGAAGGTCGCCGGAGAATTCCTTGTTCAGGCTCGAGACATCCAGATAGATGTATTCGCCGTTGCTGGCGATGACCTTGAGGTCCAACTCGTTGCCTTCGAAGGCGGTGGTCGGTCCCCCGTCGATCGCCAGGGTCATATTCTCATTGTCGACCGTCAGGGTGTGTTCCCAGAAGGCGCCGCTGAAGGTGTTCAGCCGGTAGGAGTCGCCAGGGCGAATGCCGCTTTCCTTGTCGGCCTCCAGGGGGGTCGGGGTCTCGCCGACGTGCACGGGGAACAAAGCCGCCTCGATGGACTCGCGGATCTCCTGGGCGAACCGCTCGCGGTTGCTGCCGTTGTAGATCTCGTCGAGCTGCTTGCCCGACATCAGCGAGTTGAAGTTGTCCTCAAGCCAGGCCTTGTACAGCGGATCCGCGTTGCGGGTCGTCAGGTACGTGCCGTCGTAGGCGAAGAATTCGACCTGCGGGTTCATCTTGATAAACCGCTTGAAATCGTTGTCCTTGGTGTTGGACACGATCTGCTTGTCGAAGAGCTGGTGGAAGTACGGGCCGGTGAAGCGCGGAATCTCCTTGGGGCCCTTCGGGATGGCCATCATCGCCAGGGCAGCCCCCAGACCGACCACGCCCACGAGCGCTCCGATCAACTTGATCGGAAGCTTGCTCTTCTTGCCTTCTTCGGCGGCCTCTTCGGCCTTCTTTTCGGGTTGTTCGTCAGCCATGGCAGTCTACTTGGTTGGGGTGATCAGTCGGGCGTCGACGGTGCGGTTGTGTTCCCCGCTCTGCAGCAGTTCCTGCAGCCAGATGCGTGCTTCGACGCGGGCGGCGGGGAAGTCGTGGTTGTCGACGAGGTAGTCGCGTACGGCCTGGGCGCGGGCCAAGGCCAGTTGGCGTTTGGTGGAATCGGTTCCGGGGTCCATCGCATGACCCTCCAGGACCAGCAGTTGGCCGCGGCGGGGAAACAAGCTCGGAACCAATTGGTCGAGGTAGTGCCGGGTGGCGTCGGTGAGGCGCGCGGAACCCTGCTCAAAGGCGGCGACGCGTGGCATACCGGTTTCGCGATGCGGCTCGAGCAGTTCGAGGGTTTGCGCGCGCAGCATTTCGTGGTTGCTGGCTTCGTCGTGGGGCGCGCGGCGCTCGGGATCGCTCTCCGGGGGCAGGTTGAAGCGGCGGCGCACCTGGTCGAAGATCTCTTCCTTCTCGGCGCCATCCATGATGCCAGTCAGGCCGTGCGACTTGAGCTGCACGACGAACGAGCCAATGCCCTTCGCCATCATGCCGAAGCTGCGTTCTTTGGCCATCGACACCAGCAGGATGAAGAAGCACAGAATCAGCGTCATCATGTCCCCGAAGGACACCATGTAGCCGGGCGCGCCTTTCTTCTTGACGATCTCGTCGACCACCTTGACGATCACCGGTTCGGGCGGCGCTTTCATTGCGAGCCTCCGTGGATCTGGTGGGCGCGGTGCTCGCTCATGGCGAGGATTCTGACCTCCACGCGCCGGTTGGCGGCGCGGTCGAGCGGGTTGGTGCTATCGCGGCCGGGCAGGGGCACGTCGCCGATGCCGGCGAGTTGGATGGTTTCGGGGGCGAGCTGGCTTTCTTTGAGCAGAACCTTGGCCGCGGCGTAGGCGCGCGCCATTGCCATGTCGGTGGCCGTCGGATGGTCCGGCGTCGGCTGGTACTGGTCATCGGTGTAGCCCTCGATGACGATCAGGTGCTGGTAGTTCTGCAGGGTCTGGCCCATCTCCTTGAGGGCCTTGCGCAGAACCGGGTTCACCTTGTCCGAGCCAGGGGCAAACGCCGCGCGGTCATCGAAGCGGATGCGCAGGCCGTCCTGCACGTCCACCGCGTTGAACTCGATGTGTTCGTCGGTCAGTCGCTGCCCCATTTCGTCCATGCTGTCGGGCAGCTTGTTCGCGGGGCGCGTGTGCGGATTGGAGGAACCGCGCATCAGGTCCATCGAAGACATGATGTCGTCGTCGGGCGCTTCGATCGCCTCGCCCTTCGACTTGTCCATGATGCCTTGCGTGCCCACGATGTTGCGCGGATAGGAGAATGCGTCGTAGTCCTGGATCGCCGCGAAGGTGAATAGGAGGATGAAGAAGGTCACGAGCAGCGAGATCATGTCCACGAACGTGGCTACCCAGCCGGGGGCACCGTCGATGCCCCCGTCTATGTAGTTGATCTTGATCTTGACCTTGGCCATGACCGCTTAGGACCCCACCTTCTCCCGCTGGCTGGGGGCCAGGAACCCTTTGAGCTTCTCTTTGATGAGCTGCGGCTTCTCACCCGATTGGATCGCGACGATGCCTTCGATCATCAGGGCGCGTAGCAAGCCCGATTGTTTGGCCACCATCTCGAGCTTGCCGGCTACGGGGATGAACACCATGTTGGCACCCACGGCGCCGTACAGGGTGGTGAGCAGCGCGGTGGCCATACCGACACCGATCGAGCTCGGGTCCGAAAGGTCTTGGAGCATCTGCACCAGACCGACGAGCGTTCCGATCATGCCGAAGGCCGGGGCGAACGCGCCCATCTGGTCCATGATCTTGCGCCCGGTTTCGTGGCGTTGTTTCTCCCACTCGGCTTCGAGCTCCATGATGTCGCGCACCGTGTCCGCGCCGAAGCCGTCGATGACGAGCTGGATGCCCTTGGCGAAGAAGCTGTCGTCGACCGACTGCAACTTGCTCTCGAGGGCCAAGAGACCTTCCTTACGCGCCAGGTTGGCGTAGGTGACGATGCGCTCGATCTCCTCCGTCGGGGTGACCTTCTTGCGCATCGCCGTCACCAGGAAGATCTTGACGAAGGGCTTCAGGTCGTTGGTGGGGAAGGCCACCATCGTCACCCCGATGGTTCCCCCGAACACGATGGCCAGGGACGGCACATCAATGAAGATGCCGACGCCGCCCGGGCCCATCGCCATCGCGACGAACACGATGGCGAAGGTCAGGAAGCCGCCGATGAGTGTGTTGAGGTCCATAGGAGTTCGGGACTGCGGGAACAGCCGTTGGGCTTATCGACCCATCCCCCTGGACCCTTGATGGCCCGTGTAAGGGGTTTGGTTTTGGAAACCAGTTGCTGGAAAAGGGGTTAGAACGATTCAGACAAACGGCCGCCCCCGCGGACTCCCGGGATTGGGAGCGCCGCGGGGGCGGAAATTTGCGTCTTCCTGTGTGCGCCGGGGGGCGCGACCGCTTCAGGGCTGGCTCGTCGCCTCGCGGTAGGATTTTTCGATGTCCGTGAGCACCTCCGGATTCGCAGTGCGGATGCCCTGCATCAGCTCGCGCACGCGCTCCTCGGACAGGCCGGAGAGCACGATGCCAGCCTCATCGGCGGAGTAGGTGTCAACCAGCATGCGGGCGCTCTCCTCCGGGTCGCCGTCGGAGAACAGCGAGGACATGCGCTTGAGACCGGCCAGGCGGCGCTGCTTGGCGGCGTCCTCCTCGCGGGCGGCCTCTTCCTGCATCGAAACGGTCTCGTCGCGCTCCTGGATCAGGCCCGTGCGCACGCTCTCGAGTTCGGCCTGCAGCTCCGCCAGGTGGCGCTGGCTCTCCGCCAGGTCCTGTTCGCGGGCTTCAATGGCCTTTTCGCGCTCACGAAGCTCGCCGAGGCGGTTCTTGAGCTGGGTTTCGAGGGCCTCGAGCTCGGTGGCGTTCCACGGCGTGGGCAGCAGGAAGGCCTTCAAGGGCGTGGCGGACATGTCGATGACCTGCTCGTCCGAGCGCGGGTCGCGGCTGACCTGCTCTTCGATGGTCGGCATCGGCTCGTCGCCGGTGGGGCTCACCGATGCTTCCGTGGGCTCCGGGAACAGGGCGCCCACCAGGGGCAATTGCGACAGATTGGCTCCCATCATGCCCGCGGCGGTCACGAAGGTACCGATCAGCAGCATCAGGGCGGCGACGACGCCGGCAACGATCATCAGGATCTTGTTCATCACTCACTCTCCAACTGGTACTTGCGGGTCAGGTGCGCTTCGAGGGTGCTCTCCATGGCGGCTTCCTCTTTCAACGCCCGCTCCCGCAGCCATTGTTCTTTGGCCCGCTCGTACCACTTCTCCATGGTGAGCAGGTCTTGACGCTTGTCCATCCACGGACTGCGGCGGCCTTCGGCGATCTGCGCCATGCGGCGCGCATTCGCCAATTGCGCCTTGTGCAGGCGCTCAAGCTGCTGCACAGCCCATTGGCCATGCAGCACGGCCTGCGGGTCGCAGGCTCCGGGGCCCCCGCGCAGGGTGTCAACGCCGTCGCGCAGGGCGGCAGCGGACTGCTGCGCCTGTTCTTCGGCGGCTTGGCGGTTCTGCTCGGCTTGGACCCAAACGGCCCGCGCCTGTTCCTCCCGGCGCTTGTAGATCGCCGCGATGCGTTCGATGCGCTTGTGACGTTTCACTTCGCACCTCCCTCACCGGCGGTGGCCACCATGCGCAGCATCTCGCGGGTCTCCGCCAGGGGCGTCGAATCGTGCGAATCCTGTTGCAGGAAAGCCTCGATCACGGGCATGCGCATCAGGGCGCGGTCGAGGCCGGGGTTCGAGCCGCGTTGGTACGCGCCGATTTCGACCAGGTCCTTACCCTCGCGATAGCTCGCCAGATCGTTGCGCAGCACCTGTGCAAAGCGTTTCTGATCGGGCGTGGAGAGCACCGGGGCCAGACGCGAAAGGCTCGCCAGCACGTCCACGGCCGGGAAATGCCCACTCTGCGCCAATTCGCGGTTGAGGTAGATGTGTCCGTCGAGCAAGCCGCGCAGGGTGTCCGCCACCGGTTCGTTCGGATCGTCGCCGTCCACGAGCACGCTGATAAGGCCCGTGATGCTGCCCGCGGAGGTGCGCCCCATGCGTTCGACGAGCTGGGGCACGGTGGCGAAGAAGCTGGGCGGCAGGCCGCGCACGGTCGGCGGTTCCCCCACGGCCAGACCGACCTCGCGGGAGGCCTGGGCGTAGCGGGTCACCGAATCCATGATCAGGAGCACGTTCTTGCCCTGGTCACGGAAGGCTTCGGCGATGGTCACCGCGGCAAAAGGCGCGGTCAAACGTTCAATCGGCGGGCGGTCGGAGGTGGCCACGACCATGACGGCGCGGCGCATGCCCTCTTCGCCCAGCACTTCCTGCGTGAAGTCCTGCACCTCGCGGCCCCGTTCGCCCACCAGGCAACAGACGACTACGTCGGCCTGGGTGCCGCGGGTGACTTGGCCGAGCAGGGTCGACTTGCCCACGCCGGAACCGGCGAAGACGCCCAGGCGTTGGCCGCGGCCGAGGGGCAGCAGCCCGTCGATGACGCGCACGCCGGTCTGCAGCGGTTCGCGGATCGGTACGCGGTCCTGGGGGGCAGGGGCGGGACTGTGCACGCGGCGCCACGTGGGCTCGTGCACGTCCGGACCACCATCGTTCGCGCGGCCGAAACCGTCGAGAACGCGGCCCAGCAGGCTCGGGCCCACGGGAATCTGGAACGGGCGGTCCATGGCGTAGACCGCTTGGCCCGGCGCGATGCCGGCCAGGTCGCCGTGCGGCATGAGCAGGGTCACGTTGCCGCGGAAACCCACGACTTCGGCCTCGACGCTGTCGTTGGCGTTGCGTTCGATGCGGCACATGTCGCCGAGGGCCACGGGGATGCCGAGGGCCTCGACGAGGATGCCGGTAATGCGATCGACCGCGCCCCGGAAGCGGGGTTTCACCCCGTCCTGGATCACCCGCTGGCAGCGTACGAAGTCCAGCAGGCCGCTCACGCCATGTCCTCCAGGAGTTGTTCGCGGATGGTTTCGAGGCAGGCATCCACTTCGCGCACCAGCAGGCCGCGCGGGGATTGCACGTGCACGTCGCCCATCGACAGTTTGGCGTCGGCTTCGATCTCGGTGCCCTTGCGGAAGGTCACGTGGGCGAGCCGGTCCATGTCCTCGGGGCTCACGTGCACCACGGCGTTGCCGCGGCCGAGGCCGGAGTGGGACAGGGAGCTGCGTACGATGCGCTCCAGGTCGTAGTTGCCGGCCTGCAGTTCGACTTGCAGGAGCTGACGGGCGATCTCCACGGCCAGTTCGACGGCGGTGCCGGCCAGTTGGTCGAGGGCCTGTTCGCGGGCTGCATCGAGACGGTCCGCGGCTTCCTGGAGGATGCCCGCGGCCCCTTCGATGGCTTGGGCCTCGCCCTCGGCGCGGCCGCGCTCGAGAGCATCGGCCACGGCCTGTTCATGCAACGAAGCCCCCAGATCCAACAGCCCAATGGGGCGGATCTTGGCATCGCTGGGGGACCGACGAAGGCCCAGACGCATGGTCTTGCGGCCCATGTTACTCCACCAACTCCTCGCCGGCCTTCGCCGCGGAGAACTCGCCCGCGTCCATCAGGGCGCGCACGGCGACCATGATCTCGCTGCGGGCGGTGTTGACCTCGGACATGGGCATCGGGCCAGCCAGCTCGCGCTCGTCCAGCACGATGTCCTTCACGCGGCTGGAGAGGTTGCCCATGATGTTGCTTTCGACATCGGCGGGTGATCCCTTGAGGGCGATCGCCAGGGTGCGGGTGTCGACCGAGGCCAGGATCTTCTGCATGGCACGCTTTTCGACGCCCGCCAGGTCGGCCCAGGTGAACATGAACTCGCGCACCTGATCGGCCATCTCCTCGTTGAACTCCTCGAGGCCAGTGAGCACGGTCTTGTCCATGCCCCCCGCCGAGAAGTTGAGCAGCTCGGCGATGGTGCGCAGACTGTCGCCCGGATCGGGCGGCGCGGGCATGCTCGCGGCCAGGCGGATGCGGTCGTGCAGGTTGTCGGCGATGGAGAGCATGGTCTCGATGCCGGGGGGCACGATCGAAGTCATGCGCTTAACCACGTCCAGCGCGCGTTCCTCGTCGAAGGTGTTGAGTACGGCGGCGGAAACGGAGGGCGAGACGTGAGCGAGCACCAGCGAAACCACGGCGGTGGACTCGGTGTTGAGCACGCGGGCCACGATCTCGGGTTGAACGGATTCGAGGAAGCCCAGCGGCTGGTTCTGTCGCCGGCGGGTGGCGATGTCCTTCAGCACGCGATCCGCTTCCTCTTGGCCGAAGCTCTGGGTCAGCATGTCGTGCAGTTCGTAGTCGTCCTGCGAACGCACGCCGCTGCGGCGGTACATGGTGCGGGCCAGGTCGCCGTAGATCTCGTCGACGGAGTCCGCCGAGCAGAGGTCGGGATTGAGCGAGGTCATGGCCTGCGCGACCAGCGGAACCACGCGCGGATCGAGGCGCCGAAGCAATTCGGCGCTCTTGTCCTTGTCGAGGCTCAGCAGGAACGCTGCGACCTTCTGCACTCCGGGGATGGAATCGCTCATCACTTGCCCTTGGCGTAGAATTCCTCACCCATAGCCCACCGGGACAGCAGCGAGCTGACGCGGTCGGGGTCGTTGTCGAGCATGTCCTCGATGTGGCGGCGGGCCAGCAGGGTCGGATCGATCTCGGCGTCGTCGACCTGGGCCGAGCGGCCCGGGGCGCCACCGCCGCCGATGGAAGCAGCGCCTTTTCCGGCGGTCTTGGCGCCCTTCTTCGACTGGCGCAGCGAACGGCCGAGCAGCACGAGGAAGACGAGCAGCGCCGCGAGTTCGATCCCGCGCTCCAGGAGCAGGTTCATCATCGCGCTCGGGGCTTCCGGCGCGGCGATCGGCTCCGGTTGCACCGGCGCGCCGTTCTCGTCGCGCTCGACGCCCACCAGCGAGGTGGTGTGGGTGGCGATGAAGTCGCCGCGATCGAGCTGGAAGCCGACGGCGGCTTTGACCTGTTCGGCGATGGCTTCGGATTGCTCCGCGAGGGAGGAATCCAGGGTCAAGCTGACCGACAGGTGCTCGAGCACCGGCGCGTCTTCGATGCGGTGGGTGGTCTTGGAGCCGAAGGCGTACTTCTCGTCGGTTTCGGTGCGGGTGGCGGGATCCATCGAAACCGCAGCGCCGGTGACCGGAGCGGACGAGAAACTCTCTTCCAGGCCCGCCGGTCCGCCCTCGACCGTCGGGGTCGGGGTGCTCGACTTGCGGCTGGACTTCTCCGCCAGCTCCTTCTTGTCGAGGGCCTCGCCCACGACTTCGGTCTTCACGAAGGACCACTCGCCGCGCACGGAGACGCGCGTGAGACCCGGACCGTAGATCGAATCCAGCAGTTCCTGGGCGTTCTGAGTGGTGTCCTGGTTGAAGGCGCGCTGGTAGGTCAGGTTCTCGTTGAGCCGGTCCTGGGTTTTGCCGCTGAACACCAAGCCGCCGTTCTGGTCGACGATGGTGATGTTCTCTTCGGGCACGTTGAAGGCCGTGCGCACGATGTTGCCCACGTTCTGACCCTGTTCCTGGGTCGGACGCATGCCGGAGGTGGTCAGCACGACCGAAACGGTGGGTTTCGGGGCGCGGCCGAGGATGCGGTTGGTGGGGGCTTTGGCGATGACCTTGGCCGCGCGCACCCAGTGCAGTGCGGTGAGCTGCTGTTCGACCTCCTGCCAGAAGCGCGCGTCGGCCTTCTGCAGGCGCTCCACCGACGAGTCGAAGGCGGAGGAGGCGTCGCCGGTGTCGATGCCTTGCACCCCGCTGTCGAGGGCGCCGGCCGCGGCGATGGCGTTGTGCGCGGAGTACTTCGAGCCGGATTCGACGAAGATCGTGTACGGCGCACCGCCGATCGAGGTTTCGAAGCGGATGCCGGCCTGGCTGAGGGCGCGGGTGGCGCGGGCGAAACTCGCGTTGTCGAGGTCGCCCACGAAAAAGGCCATGTGCGGGTTGGCCGAGCGGTACATCGATGCACCGACGACGGCCAGCACGAGCACGACGCCGGCGAGCATCACCATGCGCGCGGAGGCGCTGGTGCTGCGCATCACTTGCCAGATTTGACCCAGGGTTTCTTTCATGGCTCAGGCAGGATCAGACGGACATGCGCATCACTTCCCGATACGCGTCGATGAGCTTGTTGCGGACTTGCATGGCGAAGTCGAACTGGAGTTGCGCCTGCTTGACGCGGGCGGCGACCTCGTGAAAGTCCATGTCGCCCTTGAGGGCTTCCAGGTGCAGGGTTTCGGTGGCCCGCACGGTTTCGTCCACGCCCAACACCGAGTTCCCGAGCACGCCCTCGAAGGTGGGCATGCCGGGTTTCGGCTCGTTCAGGCCCTGCATCTCGGCACTGCGCTGCTGCATGGCACGCAGCGCCTGCTCGATGGCGGACCTTCCGGGGCCGAGGTTTCCCCCGATGGAGTTCATGGACATGGCGGCGAGGATTCCTATTCGGCGAGCTGCAGACCCTTCTGGGCCATGCGCTCAAAGGACTCGGAGACCTGGATGTTGGCTTCGTAGGAGCGCAGGGCCGTGATCAGCTCCGCCATCTCCTTGATCGTGTTGACGTTGGGGTACAGCACATTGCCGTCGGGGCCCGCGTCGGGGTGACCCGGGTCGTGCACGACTTCGAAGGGGGTGTTGAAGTCCTGGGTAACGCCGGCGATGCGCACGCCGTTGATCTCGGTCGTGCCATCTTCGCGGGTTTCGTAGGCCGGCGCGAAGTGCACCACCTCGCGGCGGTACGGCAAGCCCGTATCGGGCATGCGCGTCGTGCTGGCGTGCGCGATGTTCTTGGCGATGACGTCCACGCGGGCACGCTCGGCTTTGAGCGCGCTGGCGGACAGGTGCATGCCCTGGAAGACCCTCGAAATGCCACTCATGATCAGCGATCTCCGTTGATGGCCGATTGGATGATGTTGGTGTTGCCGCGCATGATGGTCGAGTACATCTCGTAGCGCAGCAGGTTCTCACGCATCGCAGCGACTTCCCGTTCCATGGCCACGTTGTTGCCATTGGGACGGCTCGGGCTGACCCGGTCGGATTGACGTTCGGGTTTCACACGCTCCAGCTCCGGGCGGTTGCGACGCAGTTCCTCCGTCAGCAGACTCTCGAATTCGATCGTCTGCCGCTTGAAGCCCGGCGTGTTCTGGTTGGCGATGTTGCCGGCGATCACGCGGGAGCGTTCGGTCGCCGTCGACATCATGCGCATCAGGAGTGCGCTGTGGGGTCCGTAGAGTTCCATGGCGAATCCCTCAGGCGACCAGACCGGTCTGGCGCCAGATCTTCATCTTGTTGGAAAGGGTGCGGGCGGTCAGGCCGAGCCGGCGTGCGGCTTCGGTCTTGTTGCCACCGGTCGAGTCGAGGGTGGCGAGGATCGCCACGCGTTCGATGTTGGCCATCGTGTGGTTGGCCAGCGCATCGGCACACTCGGGGTGGAACAGGTCCAGGGCGGTGCCGGACGGGCGCGCGATCGGCGTGCCGTCGGCGGCGGGGCCGAAGACCAGGTCGGCTTCGGTGATCTGACCGGGGCGGCCGAGGATGACCGCGCGGTGGATCACGTTCTCGAGTTCGCGCACGTTGCCGGGCCAGTTCCAGTGCAGCAGGCGCTCCTGGGCTTCGACGGCGAACGACGGGTTCGGGGTGCCGTTCTGGCGGGCGAACGCTTCGGCGAAGTGGCGGGCCAGGGGCAGGATGTCCTCGCGGCGCTCGCGCAGGGGCGCGACCTCGAGGGGCAGCACGTGCAGGCGGTAGTACAGATCCTCGCGGAACCGACCGGCAGCGACTTCGTCCGCCAGGCGGCGGTTGGTGGCCGCGACGATGCGCACGTCCACCGAAAGTGTGGTGGTGCCGCCGACGCGCTCGAATTCGCCTTCCTGCAGCACGCGCAGCAGCTTGGCCTGCATGTTCGCGGAGATGTCGCCGATCTCGTCGAGCAACACGGTGCCGCCGTCCGCCAGTTCGAAGCGGCCCACGCGGGCCTGGTGGGCCCCGGTGAACGACCCCTTCTCGTGGCCGAAGAGTTCGGATTCGAGCAGCGACTCGGACAGGGCCGCGCAGTTGACTTTGACGAAGGGATACTCCGCGCGCGGGCTGGCTTGGTGCACGTATTGGGCGACCTTCTCCTTGCCGGTTCCGCTTTCGCCGGTGATCAGCACGGTACCGCGCGAACGGGCGATGCGGGCGGCGGTGCGCAGGAGCTGGACCATCGGCGGGCTCTGGGCCACGATGGTCTCCGGCTTGGCGCCGCTCATCTGCGAACGCAGATAGGCGTTTTCCCGCTCGAGTTGACCGGTCTTGAGCACGCGCTCGATCACCGCTTCCAGGTTGCCCGGGGCGCACGGCTTGATCAGGAAGTCGCAGGCACCGAGGCGCAGCGCTTCGACGGCCGTGTCCACGCTGGCATGCGCGGTCACGAGCACCACCGGCAGGCCGGGGAAACGCTCTTGCAGGTTGCGGGTCAAGGTGATGCCGTCCATGACCGGCATCCGGACGTCACTCAGGACGAGATCGGGGACCTGGCGATCGCTGGCTTGCAACGCGGTGGCACCGTTCTCGAAGCTTTGTACTTCGTGGCCCATGGCGCGGGTCGCTTCCGTGAGGAAGTCCCGGGACAAGGCGTCGTCATCGACCACGAAAATCAGTTTCCGGCTCATCTGGCTCTAGGTTCAGGAGGTGGGGAGGCAAAGGCGGACGCAGGCTCCGCCCAGGTGGGAGGGTGCAGGGGAAATCTGCAGGCGGCCGTGGTGCAACCGCGCGATGCGGTCGACCAGGGCGAGGCCGAGGCCCATGCCGTCGGCACGGGTGGTGAAGAAGGGGTCGACCCATTGCTCCGCCGAGGCGATGGTGAAGCCGGGACCCCCGTCGTGGATCTCGAAGCGCACTTCGCCCTCGCAGGCGGTGCAGGCGACGTGCACGCGGCCTTGCCCGTTCTGGGCCTGCACCGCGTTGGCGATCAGGTTGCGCAGGGCCTGGCGGAGCTGCACGCGGTCGCCGGGGAAGGCGACGGCGGTCATCTCGCTCGACCACTCGATGCCGGAGGCCATCTCCTGGCTCTGCACGCGCTCGAGGGCGTTTTCGAAGAGTTCGCGGCTATCGAGGGTCTCGATGTCGAGGTCGGAGGGGTTCGCCAGGCGCAACAGACCGCGGATGATGCCTTCGACTTCGACCACGCCCCGTTCGATGGCGTCGGCGTAGCGGCGGCGGTTCTCTTCGGTGATGCCGGGGCGGTTGAGCAGGCCCGCGAAGCCGCGCACGGCGTTCATCGGGTTGCGGATCTCGTGGGCGATACCGCCGGCCATGGTGCCCAGGGCAGCCATCTTCGACTGCTGGTGCATGCGGCGGGTGGTTTCGGCCAGTTCGGTCTGGTCGGAGAGGATCTCGACGCAGCCCAGGCTCTGGCCCGCTTGGTCGTGCACCTCGGAGGTGCCCACGGTGACCGTGCGCGGTTCGCCGCCGGGGGTGATCCAGATGTTCCACTGCTTGCCATCGCGGCTACCGTCGATCGGCAGTTCTTCGGTGGTGTCGAGCAGGGTTTCCGCGGGCATGTCGAGGATCTGCTGGCAGGCTCGGTTGGTGCGCACGATGCGGTGTTCCGCGTTGCGCACGATCACGCCGGTGGGCAGGCTCGAGAGGATCGCTTCCAGGAACTGGTTGGTGCGGTCGAGTTCGGCGACCTTGAGTTCGAGGGCGCGGTTCGAGACCTCCAGTTCCGCGCTCAACCGGCGGGCCTGGCTCTCCAGGCGCGCGTGGCTCGCCTGCAGCTCGGCCAACACGCCTTGGAAGCGCTGCAGGTCGGCCAGCATGTCGGTCGGCTGGTTTTGCACGGGGTTGGAGGTCTTGGGGGTCATTTCGAGTCCTTGGCAGGAGCGGCTTTGGGGGCGGCCTTCGGGGCGGACTTGTCCGAGGCTTTGCCGGTGGACTTGCCCGCAGGCGCGGCTTGTTGCTGCAGCTTCTCGCGCAGTTCGATCATGCGCAGGTCCTGCGCGGCCCAGCGGGCGTAGCGGTGGGTCTCTTCGCCCTCTGCAGCCAGGTCCTGGAGCAGGGTGCGTGCTTCCACGTGTTCGCCGGTGCCCGAAAGGGCGCGGGCTAGCCAGTAGCGGGCTTCGGGCGAGGTCTGCTGCTTGCGCAGCAAGGTCGCGGCTTCGTCATAACGGCCGGTGCGCACGAGCAACTTGCCCTGGTGCATCTCGTCCGCCGAGTAACCCGGCTGCTCCAGCGCCGTGCCGTTCCCCGCGCGGGTCGGCTTGTTGTTCGAGGCCGTGTTGGTTTTGGTCGGCACCGCTTCGCCCAGGCTGCCGGGCTTGAGGCCCTGGGTCGGCGCCACGGGCAGCTGCGAACCGTTCGCCGAAGGTCCCTGGTCGAGGGCCCCTTGCAGGCGTCCGATCTCACCGCGCAGACGCACGATGTGACCGTCGATCTCGGCCGGTTCCTCTTCGGGAGTTTCGGTGAGTTGGATCAGGCGCGCCATGGCCTCGCGGTCGCCTTCCGCCACCTTCGGCTCGAGGCCCACCAGTTCCTGCAGCGCGGCCTGGGTGGCGGCCAAAGCCGACTCCAAGCTGTTGAAAGCTCCGGATTCCTGGGAAGCGATGGCGGGGATGCCGAAGACGGCAGCACCGACCAATCCCACGGTCCATTGGTGTTTCATCATCACAGGGTTCCCTCCAGCGCGGCGATGGCCGCGTCGTAGTCGCCGTGCGCCTCATGGATGCGGGCGGCCTGGGTGTAGATCTGTCGTTTGTCCATGGCGGACTCGGTCTCCCCGGCCATGACGCGCAGGGTTTCGATCGCTTCGCGGGACAGGTCTTCGGCATCGAGGGCCTGGGCGAAGTTGAGGGCCAGTTCGAGGCGTTGGGCCGGGGTCAGTTCCGTGCGGCGCACGTAGACGGGGCGCAAGGAGCGCACGGCTTCGGCGAACTGTTTGGTTTCCACCAGCTCCACCGCGCGGCGCAGTTGGTGCGCCAGCGTGAAGCCGTTGGTGTCTTGGGAAATGCCCAGGTGCAGGCGTGCTTCGAGGCGGTGGCGCTCGAGGCGCGGGCCGAAGCCCAGGTCCACCGCGCGGCGATAGATCGCCAGAACTGCCAGATCGTGGCCGCCAAGTAGGGCTTCGTCGGCCGCGAAGATCAGGGTTTGCTCGAGTTCCTTGCCGGTGCTGTTGCGCGAGGCGGCGAGCCAGGCGGACGACGCATCGCCGTGGCGACCGGTGGCGCTCAGGGCCTTCGCCCGCACCGCCAGCACCTCGGGATCGCTCGCACCGCTCGCGCTGTACTTCTCCGCCACATCGAGGGCGCGCAGCGCCTGCACGGGATCGGAGGTCAGGGCCAGGGCCCGCGCCATCATGATCGCGCGCTCGCGACGCTCCGCGAAGTTCTCGGTGTGGTAGTTGCGTTCGAGGTTCTCGAGGGTCAAACGGGCCTTCTGGCCGTATTCCTCGCGCACGGTCGGGTTGACTTCGTGCTCGCCGACCTCGCACAGGGTGCGCGAAAGGGCCTTGCGCGCGTCGATGTGGTAGGGGTGGCTCGAGGGCGAATCCGCGAGTTCGTGCAGGCGGATCGAGGCTTTCTCGTATTCGCCGAGCTGTTCGAGCACCAGGCCAGAACGGTACATGGCTTCGTAGACATGCGAACTCTGGGGGTAGTCCTCCATGATGGTCTCGAAGGCGTCCTTGGCCGGGGTCAGGAAGTCCTCTCCCATGCCCAGCGCCAGGTTGCCGGAGGCGAGCCAGAGTTGGGCCGCCTGCTCGCACTCGGGATAGTTGCGCAGCAGTTGGCGATAGGTCAGCAGCGCGCGCATGCGCAGCTCGTCGGTCTGGGGGAAGTCCGGCAGGGCTTCCTGGATCTCGATCCGCGTGGCGGACAGGACCACCGAGAAGTTCGCGGAACCGGCGATCCAACGCAGGGCATCGCGCCAGGGGCGTTCGATGATGAAGGCATCCACGCGCGGGTTGCGGGCGATGCGATCGAGTCCGACCAACTCCATCTTGCGATCGGTGGCGGAGGACAGCTCGAATGTGATCACCTGCAACAGTTCGCGCAGCGAAGCCCCTTCGGCGCGCACGGTCAGCAGGGTCTGGTCGGCTTTTTTGTCGTGGCGAGCCGAGACCGTCGGGCCCTGGGCCCAGGCCACGGTGGCCAGCAGCAGCGCGAGAAGGAACGTGCGCATCATTTCTGCACCTCCATGGCCTGTTGGGCGTAGGATTCGGCGATCAGCGTTTCCGCTTCGATCACCATCTCATCCGCCAGGGCCGTGCGATCGCGGTTGGCCAGCAAGTGGAACAGGCCGCGGCGAGCATCGTCGTAACGCCCCTTGCGGATGCGTTCGCGGGCGAGATCCAGCGACGCGCGCGGCATGTCGAGCAGATCCGCGGGTTCGAGGTCTTCGGTGTTCTCTTCGACTTTGCTCGAGGCGACCTCGGGTTCCACCGGCGCCGATCCCTGTACGGGGATGTTCGGCACGTAGGTCGCGGAGTTCTCCGCGCCGCGCGTGTGACCTTCGGCGACGGCATCGCTGACCGAACGCGTGACCGAAGCCAGCGTTTCGTTGAAGTGGCTGCCGGCCTGCCAGGCGAGGGCGATCAGGCCGGTGTTGAGCACGAGGAAGGACAGGGCCAGGATCTCGAGCAGGCGGCCGCGTTTCGGCTCGGGGCCGGCGTCGATGCCGGGGGGCAACCACGCGCCGGCGGGCACCGATTCCATGGGGATCGGGGCGGGGGCGACGGGGGCAGGGGCCCCGGCGGCGGGCGAAGGGGCTTTGGTGGTCGGCGCTTTGGGAGCGGGGGCGGCTTTGGCAGCGGCGGGTGCGGCTTGCGCAGGTTTCGGCGCGGGCGCCGGCGCGGCAGCCACGGGAGCGGGGCCCGTGGCCGGGATCACGTCGCTGAGCTGGGGCTCTTCATCGAGGGCCACCAGGTCGGCTTCGCTGGACAGGGGTTGGTTGGCTTCGAACAGCACGTCGAAACCGAACAGGTCTTCGTCGAGGTCGAAGTCGACTTCGGCCTGGGTCAGGCCGCCACCCGGGCGCGGACCAGCCGGAGCGGCGGGCGCGGGCGCGGGCGCGGGCGCCGGAGCGGCGGCGGCGGCCGGAGCCTGCGCCGCAGCGGGGGTGTCGTCGTCGCTCAGATCGATGGGCTCCACCACCGACGCGGAGGTCGGCGCGAGACCGTTGTCATAGACTGGACCTTCGGCCCCGGCAGCCGCGTAGATCGGCGACACCGGGAAGTCGAAGAGATCCTCGTCTTCCGGGCTGGCGAAGTATTCGGGGCGATCGGACATGGGAAGTTACAGGGCGCTGGGCTGGGGTTGGCTGGTCAGCGGACCGGCCAGCAGGCGGCCGACGGTGACGGCTACCGCGGGGGAAAGGATCAGCCCTTCGGGAAGCTCCGCGCCGGTCAGATCGGCCAGCAGCGAGCGCACGTGGTCGGGGGCGAGGAAGTCGAAGTCCTCGTAGTCACCGTTTTGCGTGCCGCCCCACCAGGTGTGGTGCACGCAGAAGGTCAGGCGGATGCGGGTGCCGAGGTGCGGATGCGATTGCACATCCAGTTCCTCGCACAGGGAGGCCATGCGATCGAAACCGCGGGTGCGGCCGGCGCGGCTGCGCGGCACGCCGGAGAGCATGCCTTCGCCACGGTCGCGCACTTCGATCTCGAGGGTGCCGCCTTCGAGGCCGGCGTGGATCTCGATGGTGCCGATGTCGCCGGCGTAGGCGTGGCGGCGGGCGTTCTCGAACGCTTCGCCGACCGCCGTGGCGATGCGGCAGCGGGTCGACGGGCACACGCCGCGGATGAGCAGCCAGGCGGTCAGTTCGCGCAAGGCGTGTTCGCAGGAAGCCGCGGTGGACGGCACGCTGCGCTGCCAGCCGCAGGGCTCGGCTTCGGGGTACAGGTTCTGGTTCGCGGCTTCCACCGCTTCGGCAAGCTCCGATTCCTCGCAGTCCTGGGGCAGCAAGTCGCTGATGCCCAGGTGCATCGCCCGGCGGTAGACGTCCACGGAAGCGCAATCGACCATCAGGACGGCCGCGATGGGGCTCGAGCCGGCCATCAGGGCCTCGCAAAGCTCCAGACCGTCGTGATCGGGCAGTTCCAGGTCGGTGACGAGGATCTCCGGGCGCGGCGCGCACAGGGCCTCACGGGCGCTGCCACAGGCGAAAGCCGACAGGCCGCGGCTGGCCAGGGCCAGCACCTGCTCCTGACAGCGCTCGGCATCGGCGCTCACCACCAGCACGTAGGGGCTGCGCTTCACAGGATCACCTCCCGGTTCACGCTTCGGGCCGCAGGGGCGCTTTGAGGAATCGCTTTCATGGTCTTGGTTCACCACCTGCGTTTGCAAGGCCGGTGCCAAGCGGGCATTTCGTCCCCCTGCAAAAAATGCTTGATGCATTTGGGGCAGAAAGCGGAAAGAACTTCCCATTCCGGTGGGAAGGCCGTTCCACATGGGATTTCTTTCGCGGTTGCGAAAATCAGCACGTGTCGGGATTTCCGACACCCGCGCCCCCCGGCGCCTCACCCTATATATGCAGCCGCGTCTGCGGCGGGCCCGGTCCCAGGAAGACCTATTCCTCGGCGAGGCCCTGGCTGGCCCAGGCCTTCTTCGCCAGGGCGCGCACCATCGCAAACACGAGAACCGCGGAAGCGACCCCGATGTAGAAGAGGCGGCGGTCCTCGGCCCGCGACCAGTCGAGCTCGGTCAGGGTTGAGCCGATCCAGGCGACCATCAGCACCCGCGGGATCATGCCGAGGATCGAACCCACCACGAAGGCCCAGGCCCGGATCGTGGTGGTCGCCATCAGCAGGTTCGTGGCGGCGAAGGGCAACAGCGGCGACATGCGGATCAGCGCCACCAGGAGGATCGCCCGGGTGGTGTGCCCGGCGGTCAATTCGGCGTGCAGGGCTTCGAGCCGCGGGCGGTGGGACAGGGCCTCCAGCGCCTTCGACCGACACAGGGGCCGCAACACCAGAAAGCCGATCCACGCAGCGCCGCCCGAAGCGACCAGGGCCCAGAGGCTGCCCCACCAGGGGCCGTAGAGCATGCCCCCGAGAAGCGATCCTGCATGGTTCGTGAGCAAAGACAGCCCGCAGAGCAGCGCGGTCACCCCGAGGAACCAAGGCAACCCATGCCACCCCATCTCCTGCAGCGGCGGCAACCAGCGCTCGTGCACCGCCGCCAACACCGCCGCTCCGACCCCCGGCCCCGCCACCATGAAGATCGCAATCGGCCCCAGGGTGCCGAGCTCCTTCCAAGTACTCACCAGGCGACTGGCCATGACCCCCATCCTCAGCCGCCGCCGCCCGCCTTGCAACCGCGGGCCTGCCGTCAATTCGCGCTGGCCGTCAGCGGCCACAGAATCGGAATCCACCATGCCGCCAGCGCGGCCATGATGAGGTTCAGGGGCAGGCCGAACTTGAGGTAGTCCGCGAAGCGGTACCCGCCCGGGCCCATGACCAGGGTATTGGTCTGGTAGCCGATGGGGGACGAGAAGCTCGCGCTGGCGCCGAAAGTGATGGCGATCAGCAGCGGGCGTGCATCGATGCCGAGTTGGGTCGAGAGACCCAGGGCCACGGGGGCTAGCAGCACCGCAGTGGCGTTGTTGGAGAGCAGTTCGGTGCAGAGGCTGGTCGCAAGATAAAGCGCACCGATCAAGAGCCAGGGGCGGCTGGTGTCGACCCAGTGCACCAGGTGTTCGGCGGCGCTGGCGGCCAGGCCGACCTTCTGCATGGCGAGGCCCAGGGGAATGGTGCCGGCCAGCAACAGCAGCACGCTCGGATCCACGGCGCGCATGGCGGAGCGCACGTCGAGGCAGCGCGTGGCCCACATGGCGGCGACGCCGGCGAGGGCGAGGAAGACGATCGGGGCAACGCTGAAGCTAGCGAGCAGGATTACGCCGAGCAGGATCGACAGGGCCACGGGAGCGCGCTCGGGGAAGGTCAGGGTCTTCTCGACGCCTTCGATCAGCAGGAAGTCGCCTTCCTCGTGGATCATGCGCAGGGCGGTGGGTTCGCCTTGCACGAGCAACACGTCGCCCGGCGCGGGTTGCAAGTCGCGCAGCTGGTATTGGTGCTGCTTGCCCTGGCGGCGCACGGCGAGCACCTGCACGCCGTACTTGCGGTTGAGGCCCAGGTTGCGCACGCGGCGGCCGATGAAGCGCGAGTTCGGCGTGATCACCGCCTCCGCGATGCGCAGGTCGACGGGATTGACGCGTTCGGCGGGTACGGCCTCCTGCAGGCCGAGGGCCACAGGGTCGACGGGGAACTCGCCGGAAAGCAGCGAGAAGATCGGTACGCGCTCTTCGTCGGCGACGGCGGTGCCCTGTTCAAGGTCGGAATCCTGGAAGATGTGCCGCAGGTTGCGCGCGGTGGATTCCACGTAGAGGGTGTCGCCTTCGCGCAGCTCCAGCTCGGGCTTGGGCTTGAGCATCGCGGATTCACCGCGCACCAGTTGCAGGATCTTCACCTCGCGATCGGCGGGAAAGACCTTCTCGAGCGTCTGGCCGATGTAACGGCTGCCGGGCTTGAGCAGGACTTCGGTGACGAAGTTGCCCGGAGCTTGGATCGCGAGCAGATCGGCCAGGGCGGTGCGGTCGGGCAACAGGCGGCTTGCGGCCAGCAGCACGTAGGCGAGGCCGGCGGCGACGAAGATCAGGCCCAGGGGCATGAACTCGAACACCCCGAAGCCGTTGCCGCCGCTTTGGCGATAGAACGCATCCACCAGGATGTTGGTGGAAGTACCGAATAGGGTGCAGGTGCCGCCGAGGATCGCGAAGTAGGAGATCGGCAGCAGCAGGCGCGACGGGGATTGTTTCGCGCGGCGGGCCAGGGTCAGCGCCACCGGGATCATCAACGCCACCACGGGCGTGTTGTTCATGAACGCGCTGAACCCGATGGTTGGCACGGCGAGCACGAGCAGCACCGAACCCAGGCCGCTGCGGCAATAGCGGCTGAGCAGGCGCGCGGCGTAGTCGACCAGCCCCGCGCGCTCCATGGCCGCGCTCATCATCAACATCGACGCGACCGTCAGCGTGGCAGGGTTGGAGAAGCCGGAGAGGGCTTCGTTGCTGTCCAGGATGCCCAGCAGGGGCAGCGCGACGATCAGCGCGATCGACGTGATCTCGATGCGCACCAACTGCGAGATGAACAGGAAGACCGCTGCGAGTAGCAGGATCAGCAGTTGGATGGCTTCGGCGGACATGCGGGGGGGAGGTGGGCCCGTATTGTCGCCGGAAGTCGGGTCCCGCGCAAAGGGGCGGCGGGGGCGGGGCTGCGCGGCGGGGTGAATACTGGCGAGGGCCGATGCCCGGGGCGCGCGGCGGACCGGAGGATCGGAAGCGGCGGGTCTAGAGTCCGTAGTCCTTCAGCTTGTTGTACAGCGTCGTGCGGTTGATGCCGAGTTGGCGGGCCGCCAGGCTGCGGTTGCCGGCGCAATCGTTGATGACGCGCTCGATCAGGCTGCGCTCCATGTCCTTCAGCTTGAAACTCGGCAGGGGCAGGTTGGGACCGGTGCCGTTGGCCGCGAGGGCGGGTTTGGCCTCGAGCTGCAGTTGTTCGGGGCGGATCATGCCGCCGGTGGCGAACAGGGCAGCGCGTTCGATGGTATTGCGCAATTCGCGCACGTTGCCCGGCCAGGGGTAGGTGCGCAGCCGGTCCATGGCAGCTTCGGAGAAGCCGGTGAACGTGCGGCCGAGGTCCTCGCCGAAGCGGGCGAGGAAGTGCACGGCGATGGGCGCGATGTCCTCGGGGCGCTCGCGCAGGGGCGGCACGATGATCGAGAGCACGTTGAGGCGATAGTAGAGGTCCTCGCGGAAGTCCCCTTCTTCGGCCATCGCGAACAGGTCGCGGTTGGTGGCCGCCACGATGCGCGCCTCCATGGCCAGGTCCTCGTTGCCGCCGACCCGGCGATAGCTGCGCTCCTGCAACACCCGCAGCAGCTTGGCCTGCAAAGCCGGGGCTAGCTCGCCGATCTCGTCCAGGAAGATCGTGCCGCCGCCCGCGCTGGCGATCAGACCTTTGTTGCCCTTGGGATTGCCCCCGGTGAAGGCGCCCTGCTCATATCCGAACAACTCCGCTTCGAGCAGGTTCTCGGCCAGGGCGGCGCAGTTGATCGCCACGAACGGGTGCCCGGCGCGGCTCGAGCGGTCGTGCACCGCCCGGGCGATCAGCTCCTTGCCCACCCCGGACTCCCCGGTGATCAGTACCGTCGAGCGCGGCGCCTGGGCCACGCGCTCCACGTGTTCGAAAACCCGGGCGATGGCCGGGCTGTGGCCGATCACATCAGCCGGGCGCAGATCTGCGAGTTCCTTGCGCAGGCGGTCGCGCTCTTCCCGAACGCAGCGGCCTTCGAGGATGCGATCGATCACCTCGGCCAACTCGGGTCCCTCGACCGGCTTCTCGATCAAGTTGTCCGCACCCAGGCGCATGGCCTGCACCGCGGTGCGCACGTCGGCAAAGCCGGTCAGGATCACCACGGCCGGGGCTTCGTCGAGGGCCACCAGGGTCGGAAGGATGTCCATTCCGCCGCCTTCGGGCATATCGAGGTCCAGCAGCACCAAATCGACCTGGTGGGTGGCGACCGCTTCGAGGGTCTCCCGGCCGCTCGCCGCCTCGAGAGTGCGATAGCCCGCCTGCCGGCAGAGCGCCAGCAAGGCAAAGCGGACCCCGGGGTCGTCATCCGCAATCAGGACGAGGGCGGCCATCGAGGGAGTGTAGGGCCCGGAGCCCACCTGACTCCAGCGCGGGGGCCCGACCCGGAAATGTTTTCCGCCTTTCGGCCCGCAGTGCCCCGAGCTGGTGCGCGAAACGGGGCTTTCGGGGCCAATCGAACGGGAAAACGAGGAAATCGGTGGCCTGCCACTCAACCAAACGCCTGGGGCACCGAGAACCGGCGTGACGGAAAGACCTCCGGGTCCCAAGTCACCTCCGCTTCGGCGGGGAACTCAGCAAACAAACTAGAGCCGATACCAAGGAGCCTCACATGGGCCTTCGAGTCAACACCAACATCGCTTCCCTGACTGCGCAACGACACATGAGTGTCGTGACCAACCGCCTTCAGGGGAACTACTCGCGCCTGGCCTCTGGCCTGCGCATCTCCTCCGCCGCGGACGACGCCGCGGGTCTCGCCATCTCTGAAAAGATGCGCTCCCAGATCCGTTCGTTCACGGTGGCTTCCCGCAACGCCCAGGATGGCATCTCCCTGGCTCAGACCGCCGAAGGCGCGCTGGGCGAAGTGAGCAACATCCTCTCCCGCATGCGCGAACTTGCCATGCAGGCGTCGAACGGCACCCTCTCTACCGAGGACCGCGTCACCGTGGATTCCGAGTTCCAGGCGATGATCACCGAGATCGATCGCATCGCGGATCAGACGTCGTTCAACGACATCAATCTGCTGGACGGCTCGGGTACCGGTACGGTGACCATGCAGATCGGTATCAACCAGGGCGAAGTGATCAACGTCACCCTGGCCGATATGCAGGCCAACAACGCCACCGGCCTGGCGCTGACCAGCGGTACCGCGGTCGACGTGCTCAACGCGAGCAACGCTCAAGCGGCCCTGGCGCGTCTCGACGACGCCATCACCTTCACCAACACTGTCCGCGGTGACATCGGTGCCCAGCAGAACCGGATGGAATCCACTCTGCGAAGCATCCTGAACGCCCGCGAAAACCTGTCCGCCGCCGAGAGCCGGATCCGTGACGTCGACGTGGCCGCCGAGTCCGCCGACCTTACCCGGAACTCGATCATGCAGCAGGCTGCGACCTCGATCCTGCAGCAGGCGAACACCCAACCGCAAATCGCCCTGTCCCTGCTCCAGGGGTAGGCAACGTAAACGGCCTCTAGTGCCGATCGCTGAGGGGGGGGCCATCGCAAGGTGGTCCCCCTATCTCCCCGCCCGATCGAGCCAGGCCCGCTCTCTCGACAACCCGATGCGCTGAACACGGCTAGTTGCCGTCGCCGAAACCAGCGCGCAAAGATCATCCAGAACCACTGCTTGTCTGGACCCTGCCGTCAGCAACGGACCTGACGGAAAAGGCCAGAAGAGACCGTGGAGGAAACAGAGGTTCCGGATTTCGTGCTCCGTGTCAGTTCTACTCCATCCAAGGAAAAGACTCAATGGGACTTCGTGTCAACACCAACGTCGCTTCGCTGACGTCACAACGGAACCTGTTCAACGTGACCTCGCGTTTGCAGGGCAACTACGCCCGCCTGTCTTCGGGCATGCGGATCAGCACCGCTGCCGATGACGCGGCCGGTCTGGGCATCTCCGAGAAGATGCGTTCGCAGATCCGCTCGTACCAGGTTGCCGGTCGCAACGCCATGGACGGCCTGTCCATGAGCCAGACCGCCGAGGGCGCGCTCTCGGAAGTGGGCAACATTCTCTCCCGTATGCGCGAACTGGCCGTCCAGTCCGCCAACGGCACCCTTTCCACCGATGACCGCACCACGATCGGCGAGGAAATCACGGCTCTGAAGGCGGAGATCACCCGCATCTCCGACGAGACGTCCTTCAACGACGTCAAACTGCTGGACGGCACGGGCGGTACCGCTGGTTCCGTCAGCATCCAGGTCGGCATTGACAGCGGCCAGACGATCGACCTCGACTTCAGCACCGATATGGATGCGACCGGTCTGGGTGTCAACGCCGTCGACGTGTCCACCGCCGCTGGCGCGGGCACCGCGCTGGGTCTGATCGACACTGCGCTGACCACCGTCAACACGGTGCGCGGCGAGCAGGGTGCGGCCCAAAACCGCCTCCAGTCCTCGATCCGCTCCATCCAGTCGGTGACCGAGAACCTCTCCGCCGCTGAGAGCCGCATCCGCGACGTGGACGTCGCCTTCGAGACCGCGGACCTGTCCCGCAACTCGATCCTGCAGCAGGCCGCCACCTCGGTGCTTGCCCAGGCGAACGCCCAGCCGCAACTGGCCCTGAGCCTGCTCGGCTGATCCGGCTAGGGGTGTCCACCATCCCATTGGGGAAGGCCCCGCTTCGGCGGGGCCTTCTTCCATCATTTAAGGCCGGAAGATTTTTCCGGCCTTTCCCGTTCTCCACGGACGCCGGACAGAAACGGCGATGGGCCATCAAGCCGGGGCCCTGGATTCCGATAACCCAGAGGAACCCTTTGGCGAAATAGGCAATGGTAAACTCATCCGGCATCTCCTTCGGCGGCCTCGGTAGTGGCCTCGATACCAACGCGATCATCACCCAGTTGGTGGCTCTTGAGCGCCTGCCGATCCAGCAGATGCAGGCGGAGCGCGCCGGGTACCAGAAGAAGATCGACAAGCTCGGCCAGTTCCAGAACCTGGTGACCGCGCTCAAGGACAAAGCCGAAGCCATGGGCAGCCTGTCCGGGTTCCTTTCCCTGGCGATCCAGGGCGGCGATGAATCGATCGCCAAGATCACCGCGGAGTCCACGGCGATCCAGGGCACCCACGAGATGGAAGTGCAGCGCCTGGCCAGCGTGGATCGTTGGGCCTTCGACGGTGTGATCGATCCCGACGCCGACCTGGCCACCTTGGACGGCCAGGGCATCCAATTCACTGTCGGTTCCACCCTGTACGACATCACCGTCAACGCCGATGGCTCCAGCCTCAATGATCTGGTTGGGGAGATCAATGACGCCGCCGGCGAGCACGTGACCGCTTCGGTGGTGAACACCGGTACCGCCAGCAACCCGAACTACCAACTGGTCATCGCCTCGAAGGAATCGGGCGAGGATGGCCGGATCTTCGGCATCAACAGCACGATTGATGGCCTCACCATCGATGGCTCGGGGCCGGATGCCCTGGGTGAGGCAACGAGCGCCAACAACATCACCGTGGGCAACAATGCCCGCGCCCGCATCGATGGCCTGTGGATCGAACGTTCCAGCAACGACTTCAGCGATGTGTTGGAAGGCGTGAGCCTCGAAGCGGTGGGCCTCGGCACCACCCAGTTCGGCGTCGAGCCGGACAAGGAGGAGATGAAGAAGCAGGTCCAGGAGTTCATCGACGCCTACAACGAAGTCATCGACTTTATGAAGACGGAGAACACCTTCACGCCCGCCGAGAACGACGATGAGCAGGCCACCACCGGCGTGCTGTTCGGCGACAACTCGCTGTCGGCCGTCAAGCGCGAGCTGCAATCTTCGCTGTTCAACATCCCGATCAGCGTGTTGATGAACGACACCGAGGGATACTCGACCATGAGTTTGGTGGGCATCAATCAGGACCGGGACGGCCGGCTCACGATGGATGAGACCAAATTCGAGGAGAAGATGACCCAGAACCTGGCGGCCCTTGCCGACCTGTTCGTCGATACGGACGGCTTCGAGCGGGACTCCGGGGCGTTGGAGAACACCCCCGAGTACTACCAGGATACGACGGCCGACAGCGGCCTGTTCAATACCCTGGTCCGTAACCTGGAGCGCCTCTCCGGCAGCATTCCCGACGGCAACCCCGATGTGGAACTGCGCGGCATCTTCGATCTCCGCAAGAACACCCTGCAGGACAACATCAAGCGCATCGACGATCGCATCTCCGCCAAGGAGCGTGCGCTCGAGAAGTACCGCGAAGATCTGATCCTGCGGTACGCCCGTCTGGAGGAACTGATGGGCGGAATCAACGCGCAAGGCAGTGCGCTCACCAGCGCCCTGCAGAGCCTGCAACGCAACTGACCTCTCACCGCACTCTTCTAAGCACGAAATGAATCCGCAGGACGCCAGCCAGGCCTATCTGACCGCCACGGTCGAGAACGCGCCGCCGATCCAGATCATCCGACTGTTGTACCAGGGCGCCCTGCGCTTCCTGGGCCAAGCGGAACATCACCCCGACGGGATTGGAAGCCCGGCGGTCGCCCAACTCATCCGGCAGGCCGCCGACATCGTGATCGAACTGCGCCTCGCGCTCGATTTCGACGCCGTCGAAGACAAAGCCGTACCGAGCAACCTCGAGCGTCTCTACCTGTTCTGTGAAGACGAACTGTTCCGCGCCGAACTCGAAAAGACCTTCGAACCGGTCAAGAACGTGCGCAACGTGCTCGAAGTCCTGCTGGACGCCTGGCGCCAGATCGAACTCGACGGGAGCCAGGCCGCGTGAACGAGCGGGAGATCTTCGACGCCCTGGACCGCGCGCAAGCCGGTCTGCGGGACTGCCTGAACGAGCTCGGCCAGAGCACGTCGGCGGACCCCATGGTGTGTCGCAGCTACTCCCTCGTCGAACAGGCCATGGCCACCCTCGGTGACCTCGACACCCTGGGCCAACGCGTGCCCAAGGCCAAACACGACAAGCTCCGCGAACGCCTCTCCGAGGTCCTGCGTTGGAACTCCCTGCTCTCCGAAGCCGTGCGCCAAGACCGCGCCCGCATCGCCGCCGTACTCGTGCAGAGCCGCAAAGCCCTCACCGGCATGAACGCCCTGCACCCCACCGGCGAGACGCCCACCACCTGCGACGTCTCCGCCTGACCCCGCCCGCAATCTCCCGCAAAAGGCCGACCCCGATCTCGCCGGGGCCGGCCTTTTGCATTTTGGCGCGTAGTGGCTTGCCAGAAGCGGGGTATTGGATGACGTTGGGGAGGGCCGGAGTGCACTTGGGATCCGGTCACCCCAGGTCGAGTCTGCATTGGATGTGCGAATGAGATCAAAAGCGGTTGTTGCATTGGTGGTGAGTTTGCTTGCCGTTGGCGCCTGGTGGGGGCTCGGGCGCAAGGATCCGCTGGGAGGAGAGGGCAGTCGGCCAACCCCGGAGCAATCGACCGCGGCCGCGCCGCTCGCGGACGAGCCAGCGACTATCGTGCAGGCGTCTGAATCTGCTAAGGCTGCTCGCGAAGCGGTCGCATTGACGTTGAGCATCGTGATCGATGGAGTTCCTGCCTCGGAGTACCGCAGGGGGGTAACCCTGGTCCTCAGGGATCTCGACTCGGAAGCGAAGCAGACTGTGGCTTGCGCAACCCCGAAGTCTATCCACGAAGTGCAACCGGGTCGTTACGTGGTGGATGCGGTCAAGCTCGGGGAGAACAGCGTTTCGTTCCGAGTAACATCTCCTTCGCCAGCGTCGGAAGGCCAGACCTTGATCCATGTGGAGGTCGCCGCCAAAGAGAGAATTGCCTCGGTGATCCTGATCGATGCCATGACCGGAGCGCCCATACCGTCAGGCACGGTGTTGTCGCCCTTGCATTCCGAGATGGGCGCTCCAGGGGGCGTACTTGGAAGGCCCTTGACCGCTTTGGCGCTTCCGACCGAAAGCCAGGTTCAAAGGGCAATCGCGCAGGGAGCCAGCCCACTTGCATTTTCCCTGGAGTATGGGGATGAACACTACGTGGCGGGCTCGCCTGGCTACGCTTGGAAACGGTTCGAGGTGTCTGATGCTGCAACACCGTGCCAGGTCGCGCTGATGCCGGCGGGAAGCTTGGTTGTGGAATCACGCCTTGATGAACTTGCTGGTCGATTCCTGGAGGTGTCCCTGTCAACGGCCAATCTTGACCTCGTTCGCCAGATCGAGGCGGTAGGCGAGACCCGCTTCGAGCCCCTACCGGCGGGCAACCTCTGGGTGAATGTAGTCGCCCCATTCGGTGCCGTTGGCTCCCAGAATCTCCTCACAGAAACCCTGGAGTTACAAGCTGGGCAAGAGTTGAGGGTGATCCTGACGCCGGACCTGTTGTTGCGCCAAGAGACCGGTCGGATCGTCGTCAGAATCCTGCGTGATCGTGAGCAAGGCACGGATCAATCGAATGGCAGTCCATGGCTCATCATGCTGGAATCACCAGGCAAGGAGTCCCGGTTCGCCGCCGCCAAGGAATGGGAAGTGACGCAAGATCGTGGATTGTCCTGTGAAGCGGCGACCGTCGAACTGAATGACCTCCAGCCGGGTTCCTATCAGTTGCAACTGCTTCCCATTGACCTTCTCAAAGCCGTTGAGGTTGTCGCAGGTCAGCGGCAGGACGTCCTGCTTGATTGTAGCGGAATGGTTGAATTGACCCTGGTTGGGGAAGGTGTGGACGGGTTCGAGCTGGGTGCGGAACCCATCTACTTGCGCATCCACTACTTGGACTCCGAGGAGCCTGGCCCCAATCCGGCGGGGGGATCTCTACTCCATATTCAAGGCGGGCAGCCCACCAAAAGTCGATTCCGGCCGCAGGCATTCCGCTTGTCCACGACCGGCCCGGAACTCGAATGCATCTCCGATGTCGTCGAGTTTCCTCGCGACATCAGCAAACCCATCGTCGCGCGCATCCGGCGCATCGCCGATGAAATCGGGCTGGAGATTCGCGCGACCAAGGCTGGCCAGCGAGTGCTCGACCAGGATTCCCTGATGACCCTGATCCACATCCAACCGATCGGGCACGACGGAAAGTTGGACTCCCTGAAGATCACGGGGGAAGCGGACGATCGCCACATCTACCTGACCTTCGACAAAGATGGCCCTTATCGCCTGGTACTGCCCGGCTCCGGCGGCGAAAGGGAATTCCAATACGATTCCAAGCACCTGCAACGCTTGGATGTTGAGCTCGAGTGAGGTTCGAGCACTTGGTGCGCCCTGCCGATAACACGGGAGCGCGCCGGGACCCCCAACTGTGCAGTCCTTGAACGGGTGTCGAGAAACTCAACAGGGGTGACGGCAAACGCCACGCAGGGGGGCGTCGGGAGGGGCGAAGTGGGTTGGCACGGGCTTTGCGTAAGGGGTTCAGATTGTTTCCGGACCCATCATGCAGAACCTCCTTCTACTTCCGGTCGCGCTCGCGGATGTGCAGGCCAAGGGGCCTGATCTCACCCAGTACTTCATGGTGCTGGGGGGCGTGGCCTTGGTGCTGGTGGCGGTGGCCTTTGGATTGCGGCGGCTGATTGGGAAGTCGCAATTCGGGCTGCGCGCCAGCAAGCGCAACATGCGCATCGTGGAGGTGTTGCCCCTGGGGGCGCGCCGTCAGGTGGCGGTGGTGCGGTGTTTTGACCGCACGTTTGCTTTGGGGCTCGGCGAGAAGGATGTTTCGCTGATCGCGGAGCTCGATGCCGAGATGGTGCGCCAGATCCACGAGCCCGATGCGGCGCCCGTGGTGGGTGAGGTCGAGGTGACTCCGGCGGCAGCTGCGGCTTTGGCGGCGGCGCGGGATGCGCGCAACAACCTGCGCTCGGCGCGGCGCATGGAGCCGGTGGCGGCCATGCCGGCTGAGGCCGATCCCTTTGAAGCCCTGTTCGAACAGGCCCAGGCCCGCCTGCAGCGGGCGCGGGCCCAGGAGGCGCAGGCGCGAGCCGCGCAGACGGCCCAGGCCGGTGGCCTCGAGGAGCTTTGCTGATGGCCCGACGCCTGATGATCGCGCTCTTCGCGCTGCTGCTGCTGGCTCCCGGGGCTTTGGCCCAGGGGGCCGTCGATCCTTCCGACATCAGCAAGCTGCCGGGTTTCGGCACCGAACGCCTTTCGACCGCCGTCGAGATCGCGCTGCTGCTGACGATCTTGTCGCTGCTGCCCGCCGTGCTGGTGACGATCACGAGTTTTACCCGCATCGTGATCGTGCTTTCGTTCGTGCGCCGCGCCCTGTCGGTCAACGAACTGCCACCCAACCCGGTGCTGATCGGCCTCGCGCTCTTCTTGACCATGTTCATCATGGCCCCGGTGGCGACCCAAGTGCACGAAAGCGCCTGGGTTCCCTACAAGGCGGGCCAAATGAACGCCAGCGAGGCGATGGACAAGACCTGGGATGAGCTTTCGGCCTTCCTGGTCAACAACACGCGCCCCAGCGAACTCGAACTGTTCCAAGAGATCGCCAACGGTCACCAGACCGACGTGGTGCACGCCGCGACCGACCTGCCGGTGGACGAACAGAGCGCCGAGGACCAGGCCGGAAGCAAACTGCCGATGCGCGTGGTCATCCCCGCCTTCGTGCTGAGCGAGCTGAAGACCGCCTTCCAGATGGGCTTCCTGCTCTTCCTGCCGTTCCTGGTCATCGACCTGGTGGTCTCCAGCGTGCTGCTCTCGATGGGCATGTTCATGCTGCCGCCCGTGATGATCAGCACCCCGATCAAGATTCTGGTGTTCGTGCTGGTCGACGGCTGGCACCTGATCACCGAGTCCGTCGTTACCTCCTTCATCGCGAGCTGACCCCGAATCATGGAAGGCTTCGATCTCCGCATTGTCGACCTGGCGCGCGACTTGCTCTGGACCACGATCATCGTGGCCGGGCCGGCGCTCGTGATCGGTCTGTTCGTCGGTGTCCTCGTCAGTCTGTTCCAGGCACTGACCTCGATCCAGGAACAGACCATGAGCCTCGTGCCCAAGATGCTGGCCGTGATGGTGGTGGTCCTGCTGCTGCTCGCCCCGGCCCTCGAATTCCTGCGCAACTTCACCGAGCGCATCCTGCACCAACTCGTCGACTTTGGATTGGCCTGATGTACTGGATCCCGGACGGCACGCTGGAGGCATTCGGCCTCTACTTGGTGCGCACCAGTGCTCTGGTGCTCGCTGCGCCGTTGCTTGGCCTTTCGACCTCCGTGTCGTCGGCCAAGGTGGGTCTCATTGGTGTCTTGTCGCTCGTGTTGTTCTTCGCCGGCGGCGCGCCCCTGGGCTACTCCCCCGGCCCCATGGAATTCGCCCTGCTGGCGGGCCGCGAGGTCGCCATCGGCCTGTTCCTCGCCTTGATCATGCACATGGTCGTGCTCGCCGTACGCGTCGCGGGCGTGATGATCGGCCACGAGATGTCCTTCAACATGTCCAGCCTGGTTTCGCCGAGCACCGGCGAAAGCGCGCCGGTCGTCGCGTTCCTCTACGAAACCCTGTTCATGCTGGCGCTGCTGTCCGCCGACGCCCACCTGTGGCTCGTGCGTGCCCTGTTCGCCTCCTACGAACGCGCCCCGGTGGGACGGCTCGACTGGTCCCAAGGCGCCTCCGAGAGCCTGGTGAACATCTTCACCCAGCTTTTCAAGGCCGGGCTGACCTTCGCCGCCCCGGTGATGGTGCTGCTCAGCATGGTCAGCGTGCTGATGGGCCTGCTCATCCGGGTCGTGCCCCAGATCAACGTGATCGAATTCGGCTTCAGCCTGCGGGTTGTGGGCGGATTGCTCGCGATGCTGCTTTTCTCGCCCTGGATCGCGCCCGCCAGCGAGCACCTGCTCGATCTGCTCATGGTGCATCTGTCCAGCGGCCTCGACGCTTTGGAGGTGACCCGTGGCTGACAATGCCGAACAGGGCGAAAAGACGGAAGACGCCACCCCAAAGAGGCTCGAGGATGCCCGCGAGAAGGGCCAGGTCGCGATGTCGAATGAGATCGTCGTGGCCGCCGGTCTTTTGGCCGCGACCCTGTCGCTGACCATGACTGGGCCTCTGCTCTGGCGTCAGAGTTCGGACATCGTGCGCGATACGATGCTCGAAATCGGCCTCGTGGGCCAATTGCACGCCGAATCCGGCGTCTTCAGCGACCTGATGCGCAACATGGGCACGGTTGTGCTGCCTGGCATGTTGCTCTTCGTGCTGCCGATCTACGCGCTGAGCCTGCTGGTGGGTTACGGCCAGATCGGCTTCCGCCTCACGCCCAAAGCCATCACCCCCGATTGGGGCAAACTCAACCCGGCGAAGGGCATCAAGAAGGTCATCGGCGCCAAGGCCTGGATGCGCACGCTGCTGTCGACCCTCAAGATCGCGGCCATCTCGATCGCGGTGGTCTCGGCGGTCTACAGCGAACGTTTGACCCTTGGCAGCCTCGTCAGCCAAGACCTGACGTCTGCCCTCGGCCGCACCGGCGACATCATGCTGAAGGCCGCTTTGGCTGGCATCGCCGCCGCGGTTCTGCTCGGGCTGATCGACCTCGCCTGGCAACGCTACCAGCACGCCAAGGAATTGCGCATGACCAAGAAAGAGGTCAAAGACGAAGCCAAGCAGACCGAAGGTGACCCGCACGTCAAAGCCCGCATCCGCTCGATCCAACGCGAGGTGGCGCGCCGCCGCATGATGGACGATGTCCCCAAAGCGACGGTGGTCATCACCAACCCGACCCACTTTGCCGTGGCCCTGCGCTACGAGCAGAACGGCGCCGATCGCGCGCCCTACGTGGTCGCCAAGGGTATGGACCAGGTCGCGCTCAACATCCGGCGCGTGGCCACCGAGAACGGGGTGCCGATCGTCGAAGATCCGCCCCTCGCCCGCGGTCTGCATCGCATGGTCGAGATCGGCGACGAGATCCCCGTCGAACTCTTCGAGGCCGTGGCGCGCGTGCTGGCCTTCGTGCTCAACCCGGGCAGCACCTATGAGCCCGTTGGAGGTGTCCTGTGAGCGACGCAAAAGCCCGTCGATTCGGCACGGCGCTAGGCCGCTATGGCGACTGGGTGCTCGGCATCCTGGTGCTGGGCCTCTTGGTGGTCATGGTGACCCCCATGCCGGGCCCGATCCTGGACCTGCTTCTGGCCCTGAACATGACCACCGCAGTGCTGCTGCTGATGGTCACGATGAACGCCAAGAACGCGGTCGAGTTGTCGACCTTCCCCAGCATCCTGCTGTTCTCGACCCTGTTCCGCCTGGGTCTCAACGTGGCCTCCACCCGCTCGATTCTGAGCGAGGGCAAGGCTGGCCACGTGATCGAAGCGTTCGGCAGTTACGTCGCGGGGGACAACTTGGCCGTGGGTCTCGTGGTCTTCCTGATCTTGGTGATCATCCAGTTCGTGGTCATCACCAAGGGTTCCGGCCGGATTTCCGAAGTGGCGGCCCGCTTCGTGCTGGACGCCATGCCCGGCAAGCAGATGGCCATCGACGCCGACCTCAACGCCGGCCTGATCGATTCGGACGAAGCCAAACGCCGCCGCAAGAACGTGGCCGGCGAAGCGGAGTTCTACGGGGCCATGGATGGTGCCTCCAAGTTCGTGCGTGGCGATGCGATCGCCGGTTTGATCATCACCGCCCTCAACCTGATCGGCGGCGTGACGATCGCCACGATCGGCGGCATGTCCCTCTCCGAGGCCGGCACGACCTACTCGATGCTGACCATCGGCGACGGCCTCGTCAGCCAGATCCCCGCGCTGTTCATCTCGGTGGCCGCCGGTGTGCTCGTCACCAAGGACAACTCCGAACGCAGCCTCGGCCCGAGCTTGCTCGGCCAGGTCAGCGCCCGTCCCCGCGCCACCGCCATCGCCGCCGGCGCCATGTTCGCCATCGGTTTCCTGCCCGGCATGCCGACCCTGCCCTTCTGGGCTTTGGCGATCGCGCTGCTGGTGGTCTTCCAGAGCACGCGTCACCTCGCGAGCGCCGAAGAGGAAGAAGAAGCGCGCGCCGCCGGCCGTTCGGCCGCGCCCGGTGCGGCGGATGCTGGCGCGGAACCCGCGAAGTCCGAAGAGGACGCGGTGGGGGACCTGCTCAAGGTCGATCGCGTGTGCCTCGAGATCGGCTACCGCCTGATTCCGCTGGTGCAGGACTCCTCCGGCTCGAGCCTCCTGGACCACGTCGCGCAACTGCGTCGCCGCTTCGCCATGCGCGAAGGCGTCGTGCTGCCGCCTATCCGCATCAAGGACAACATCAAACTGCCGCCGAACACCTATTCGCTGTGCATCGGCGGCCAGGAAGTGGCGCGCGCCAGCGTAGAACCCGGCCAATTCATGGCGATGGACCCCGGCACGGCTACCGGCCGCATCCGCGGCACGCCGACCACCGATCCGGCCTTCGGCCTGCCCGCGCAATGGGTACGCGAAGGCCAACGGGACGAGGCGGAGGTGCATGGTTACACCGTCATCGACGCCACCAGCGTGCTCGTGACGCACCTGGGCGAAGTCCTGCGTTCGCACCTGTCCGAACTGCTCAGCCGCGACGACGTCAAGGAGCTGGTCGAAAACGCCAAGAACACCGCGCCGACCGTGGTCGACGAGCTGATTCCCAAGAAGATGGGTTTCGGCGAGGTGCAGAAGGTGCTGCGCAACCTGCTCAAGGAAGGGGTGCCGATCCGCAATATTCCCGCAATCCTCGAAGTCCTCGCCGACAATGGCGAAGTCACGCGGGATTCGGAAGCCTTGACCGAAATGGTGCGCCAGCGCCTCGGCCGTTCGATCTGCGACATGCACGCGGATCGCAACGGAACCCTGTACGCGGTGACCCTCGATCCGATCCTCGAATCCAAGCTGGCCCAGGCGGTCAGCGGCGGCGACGGCGGGGTCAACCCGGCCTGGTTGCAGAAGGTGATCGAACGGGTCGCGGGGGCCGTGGCCTCCGCCAGTCAGAACGGCCGCGATGCGGTCGTGCTCGTGCGTTCGAACGTGCGCCGTTTCCTCGGCGAACTCGTGCGCACCTCGCTGCCCAAGGTGGCGGTGCTTTCCTACAACGAAGTCGTGCCTGCCAAGGCGATTGAAACCACGTCCATCGTGACGATGGAGGATTGAGATGACGGTAGTCAAGATCGAAGGACGCAGTCTGCGCGAGGCGCTCGAACGGGCCCGCGATGAGGTCGGAGAAGGCGCGGTGGTCATCACCCGGCGCCGGGGCAAGGACCGCGTGGTCCTGGCGGTCTCCAGTGCCGCTCCGCGGGACCCGATGGACCTGCTGAACATGCGCCAGGAGGCGCGCAATTTGCTGCGCCCCCGCCGCCGCCCGACCGCCGTGCCGACCGACGCCATCGAACGGTGCCTGTCCGCCCGCGGTGCGTCCGCCAGCCTGACCCGCCGGGTGTGCGAAGCCGTGCGCTCCCGCAGCGACAAGGCCGCGCACCCGCTCGACCTGGCCGGCGACGAGATCGGCAAGCTGTTCCCCGTGGCCCAAGCGCGCATCGAACGCGGCACCACCGCGGTGCTCGCCTTCGTCGGCGCTTCCGGTGCGGGCAAAACCACTTCGATCGCCAAACTCGCCGCGCGCCTGACCCGCGCGGGTCGCCGCGTCGCCATGGTGACCCTCGACGTCTACCGCGTGGGCGCGGTCGAACAGGTGCGCGCCCTCGGCCGCAAGGTGGGCTGCAAAACCCATGCGGCCCGCGAGATCCAGCAAATCGGCAGTCTGCTCGCGATGTCCCAGCGTCCCGACGTGATCCTGATCGACGCCACCGGGCGCCCCGACCAAGACGGCGCGGCCTTGCGCAAGTTCCACCGCCTGATCCAGGGTCAGGGCTGGCCGGCGCAACTCAGCGTCTACCTGATCGCGGAAGCGACCATGCGCCCGATCGCGCTCGAAGAGGAGATCGTGCGATTGGGCCCGCTGCCGTACGCCGGCTGCGTGCTTACCAAAACCGACGAGACCCGGCGCCCCGCGCCCGTTCTCGAGTACCTCGCCCGCAAGGGCTTCGGCATCGCGTTCCTTTGCAACGGACGTGACATCGACCAGGACTTCTACCGGGCGAGCGGGGATCGCTTCGCCAATCTGCTGCTGAAAGGCAAGGTCAACTGATTCCATGGATATGCAAGTGAACATCCCCGCCTCCGGTCCCCGTCGTCTGCAGTCCCCCTTCGTGCTCGTCACCGGCGGCAAGGGCGGGGTGGGCAAAACCACCGTCTGCGCCAACCTCGGCGTGCAGATGGCCGCCGAAGGCCACAGCGTGCTGCTGGTGGACCTCGACCTGGGCCTTTCCAACCTCGGTTTGTTCCTCGGCATGCAGGGCGGCCCGACACTCGAGGACGCGATCGAAGGCAAATGCTCGTTCCAGGAGTGTCTGCGCGAAGGCCCCTCCGGCGTGCGCGTGCTGACCGCCGCGAACGGCTCCGAATCCATGGGCCGGTTGAATGCGTTGCAGCGCAGCCGCCTGATCGCCGGCCTCGCCGAACTCTCGCGCCAGTTCGACCTGGTGCTCGGCGACAGCGCTGCGGGTATCGGCCCCGATGTCCTGACGTTCGCCGCCATGGCCGACCGCGTACTCGTGGTCACCACCCCCGAAGTCGCAGCGCTGGCCGACGCCTACGGCGTGATCAAAGCCCTCGACCAATTCGGCAACCGCTCCGGGGCCGACATCCCGACCCCCGAACTGGTGGTCAACCTCTGCAGCGGGGTCGAAGAAGGCCAGGACATCGCGCGCAAGCTGCGCCAGGTCTGCGAACGCTTCCTGGCCCGCGCCCCGCGCCAGGCGGGATGGATCCCGCGCTCGCGCACCGTGGCCCAGTCGGGCCAAGGCGCCGGCCCCTTCGCCAACCGGGGCAAGCGGGGCCTCGAGCAGCTCTGCCTGCGCCAGATCGCGGGCCGTTTCCTGCCCCTGGTGACCCCCCGGACCCCGGCGGTGCAACCCTGAAACGCTGACCCGTCCGGGACCTCAAGGGGTCCCCGGATGGGGTCGATATCCCGATCGAACCCATGTCTCCCCTGATCGTTTGGAACGCCTGGAAGTCGCAAATGGCCGTCTTTGCCGGTTCGGCTGCGGCTCTATTGGCGCTTCTCCAGAAGGCCCCGGTGCACATCGCCTGCTTGCGCGGTGCCGGCGCCTGGCTGGCGGTCACCCTCGTGGGACGACTGGTTTCCGCCCTGCTCGAGCGGGTCGAGCAATCCGACGCCGAGCGGGCGGCGGCCGAGGCTGCGGCCCGGGCCGCGGCGCAGGAGGAGGGGCAATGAGTCCTGTGACCATGGGAGGCATCGATGGTTGATGCCTACGCCAGCAACATGGGGGGCGACAGCTCCATGCGGGATCAATTGATCCTGGATCACATCCCGCTGCTCAAGCACATCGCGGGCCGCATGACCCTGGACCTTCCGGGGGGCATGGACCGCGACGATCTGTACGGATTCGGCATGCTCGGCCTGATTGCCGCCGCCGATTCCTGGGACCCGGACCGAGGTCTGAAGTTCTCGACCTACGCCTATCCGCGCATTCGCGGGGCGATCCTCGACGAATTGCGGCGCAGTGATTTCCTGCCGCGCGGTCGCCGGGAGAAGGTGCGGGACATGGATGCCGCCGTGGCGCGCATCGAGCAGGCGACCGGGGCTCCCCCGGCGCCGGAAGCTCTGGCCCAAGAAATGGGCATTTCGCTCGATGAACTCGACGAGATCATCGCAGCCGCCTCCAGTGCCTCGGAGGCCAATCTGCAGGAGGCGCCCGGCGAAAGCCTGGCCAGCTTGCTGCGGGATCCGCAATCCCCCGATCCGGTGGAGAGCGCGGAGTGGAATGAATTGAAAGACCTGCTCGTGACCGTCATCTCCGAGTTGCCGGAACCCGAGCGCAGCGTCATCACCTTGTATTACGCGGAAGAGCTCCTGCTGCGGGAGATCGCGACCATTCTCGACGTTACCGAGTCGCGCGTCTCCCAGATCCATAGCAGGGCCTTGTTCCGCCTGAATGGTCAACTCGTCAAGAAAATGGGCGCCATCGTAGATGGCGAAGGAGAAGCGTAATGGACGGACAGATAGGCCCAATCCACCCCTCGATCCGGGTCACAGGGACTCCGAGCGGAACCAACCAACGCAAGAACAAACAGGCCTTCCGCCTCGAATCGGAGGAATCCGAAACCGACCCGGAAGGTGAGCCGAGCAAAGACACGCACCCCGAAAACCACAAAGACCTTCCGGTCGGCCACGCGCGCTTCGATGAGAGCGGGCGCCGATTGGACACCACCGCCTGAACCATGCAATCGATCATCCTCAAGGGCAACGACGGCCGCGTGCAGTCCCTGGCCGTCAACGACCTGGTCTCCGGGGGCCCGAAAGCCGCTAGCAAACCCGGCAAGAGCTCCCAGGATCGCTGTGAAACCCGCCTCGAAGTGCTGCGCGTCGGCGGCGAGGTGCGCGGCATCGAAGTGCATTGTTCCTGCGGTGAGGTCACCGTCATCGAACTCGAGTATCCCGGCGGAAAAGCCTGAACCCCCTGATCCCATGAAGTTCCCGTCCCGACTTCTGAACGCGCTCCCGTTGTTCGCCCTCGGCGCCTGCGCCATGGCGCCGACCCACCAATCGATGCCTCCCCTGTCCACCGCGGGCTGGGAGAACTCGGTGGGGCAGCCCGGCGCGGTGCTCTACGGCCGCGATGGCAGCCCGGTTGGCGCCGGTCGCGCGCCGCAACCGGTCTATTCCGCCGCGCCCCAGCAGCAGGCTCCGCAGCCCGCGGTCACCGCGACCGAGGGCATGCCGCACCGTCCCGAAGAAGCTTCTGGCAGCCGTCCGGTTCTGCTCGAGCTGTACCAGGAAGTGGTCAGCGAGCGCGAGAACCTGGCGTTGCAGCTCGAAGTGACCCAGGACGCGCTGAAGTCCTGCGAAGATCGCATCCTCGACCTCGAACAGCGCATGCAGGCCGAGATCGAAGCGCGCACCAGCGCCGATGCCGCCAAGGAAGAAGCCCTGGCCCAATCGGCCGACCTGGGCCGCCGCCTGGCCGTGGCGCAGATGCGCCGCCTCGAAGCCGAGAAGATGCTGCTCGAGAAAACCCTCGCCGAACGCCGCAAACTGGCGGAGAGCGCCGAATGAACAGGTTGCGCAGTGCTCTTCTGATCCTGGCCTGCCTGCCCGCCGCCTGCGCGACGACGGCCGGCCCGCCCCCCGTGCTGGGTTCGGCCCGGGTGGTTTCGGACATCGATTCGTACTCGCTGCGGCGCATCGGATTGCTGCCCCTGGAGGGCATGGATCCGACGCTCGCCGAGAGCCGCGAGATGGCGATGGTGCTCGGCGCGGAATTCGCTGCACGCACGGGCCTCGAAGTCCTGGTCATGCAACCGAGCGACCTGACCGAGGTCACGCACCTCGAACCGCACCGCCTGGGGCGCTTCGAGATCGCCACCGTCATCGAACTGGGCCGCCGCCACCGCCTCGACGCGTTGCTGGTGCCCTCGCTCATCGAACGCCGCGGCTACCCGCCGCAGCGCCTCACCCTGCAGGTCGACCTGGTGTCCACCGAAACCGGCATGAGCCTCTGGTTCGGCCAGGTCCAAGCCGATGCCGGCGAAGGACGCACCCAGGAAGCCGTCGAATACTGGGTGGAATCCGAGAATGGCGAGCGGGGCTGCGACTGGCAGGTCGTGCTGCTCTCGCCGAAGCGCTTCTACCGCTTCGTGTGCCACCAGCTCCTGGCTCGCTTCCAGCCCAACGAGAACCCGAACCCGCTGCCCTGAGCGGTTCGACAGCCGTCTAGCGGCCTGGGCCCGCTGCACCGGGAGGGGTGCAGCGGGCCCAGTTTCATTTGCGGTGAATCCCCGGGCGCTTCTGGGGTACCATGCCGGAACATTCGAGTTCCCCGATTGCCCCGACTGCCATGCGCCTCCATTTCCCCGGCCGCTTCGCCCCGCTTGCCGTTTTCCTGACCCTGCCGGTCGCCTGCCACTCAAACCCCGAGAAGCCAGCAGGGGTGAGGGAGTTGCTCCAGCAGCGCCATGCGGAGGTGGAAGCCATCCATGCGGATCTGGAGCATTTCCTGGCCGAGGCGGTCTATCGGGGCAATGAGCGCCTATCGCAGGGGGTCCTGGGCCAAAGCTACGCCATCGAACGGGCCTCGTTTGCCCGGGCCGCGTGCTTCGTTCCGAGTGAATTGCAGCCGGGTCTTGCGATGACGGACTACATGGTGCGCGACGGTAATCCCGAGCCGTTTGAAGCCGTTGCGGGTGAAGTCCGGCGGCTGGGTGGCGCGGTCATCGAGTGGACGGACGCGTACTCCGTTCTTCAGGAGCGCGTGGTGCAGTTTGAGGGGGCCCGCATCGTTGAAGTACAAGAGCAGGCGGCGGGCGCCGGAATGAGCGCGATGGCCGATGTGGATGTGCGAGTGCTCATGCGCCGAGCCATTGTCGCCCGGGAGCAAGCCCTGCCGAGCGCGCCGGACGGGTTGGCGGCGGGGGCTCCGGTTCGTTTTCTCGGGGCGACGGGCGGAGCGGCCGGTTTCGTGCTGGAATCCCCCGATAGCCTGCCTTCGCCCAGGCGCCTAGAAGGCGACGGATACGGCTCCATTCCCTTCTTCCAGGCTTTCTCGGAGCAGGAGGGCGAGGCTTGGAAGGATGCCGAGCGGGTCGAGGCGCGGGGCATCATGCGGCTGAAACTCGAGTACGACATCGAAGCCGGCACTTGGTGTTTCGTGGACATCGTGCAGCAGCCGGCCGTGGATCTGGGCTTTTCTCTGACCCGGGAGCCCTCCCGCCCCCTGCCCTCCCACGTCTTTTCGTGGGTGCTACCGGACTGACCCCACAGGGCGCCGCTCCACCGCGGGAGTTAAATGAAAAAAACGGCCCGGCCGCGGTGAGCGGCTGGGCCGTTTCGTGAGGTTCCTGAGAGATCAGGAAGCGTCGCCAAGAAGGCGGCGGGCGGCCTGTTCCATGCGCTCCTGACTGTTCAGGGAGCCGCTCTGGTAGGCGTCCTTCAGTTCCTGCACAAGGCTGGCACGCAGGCTCTCGCCGCGCAGGTCGCCATCGATGCGACGTTGGGCCGAAGCGGAGAGCTCGAGCGTATCGCGCTGTCCGGGACGGGCCGCCTCCTCGGCATCTTGCAAGGCTTCCATGGCGCGCGCGGTGGCCTGCTTGCTTTCTTGCAGGGATTGCGCGTGGGGCTTCGGGCCGGGGGCCTGAGTCTCGGCCGCCCGGTTGGTCCGGAGCTGGTTGTTGGATTTGCGGATTTCCATAGCTGAACCCCTTTGATGGAGCTTTCCACCTGGGTTTTCGGCTGAACCGACCCAGGCCTTAGGGCCGAATCCGGAAAACGGGGTGAATCTCTCAGGATGAGAGACAGTCGGCCCTGGCGGGCCCTGGGGGCGATTGCCCGGGGGCGGCTTGAGCCCCGGCCCCATCCCGGAGAACATACGGCCATGCGGCGAGCCTTCCTGACCCTCCTCCTGGCCCTGGCGAGCCCCGTGCTGGCCTGGCAGACCCAGGCCGAATCCGAGTCCCGGGCCCACTACGTGATCCGCGCCCAGGTCGAACCCGGCGAGCGGGCCCTGCAGGGCTCGCTGACCCTGCGCTGGCACAACGGCACCGACACGGCGGCCAGCGAGCTCTGGTTCCACCTGCACCACAATGCCTACGCCAACAACCGCAGCACGCACCTGTCCGAGTCGGACGGCATGTTGCGCGGGGTCAAGATGACCGACGGTTGGGGATGGCAGAAGATCACGGCGATCTCCGCCCAGGGGCAGGACCTGACCGCGGGCATCGATTGGATGGTGTCGGCGGTGCCCGAAGGGGCGCAGGAGCCGGACGACATCGGCGATCGCACGATCTTCCGCGTGACGCTTCCCGAGCCGGTGGCGCCCGGTGCTGACGTCGAAGTGGCGATCGAATGGCAATCGCAGATCCCGCGGGTGCGGCGACGCACGGGCATCAAAGACGACTTCCTGCTGATGTCGCACTGGTTCCCGAAGCTCGGGGTATTCGAAGGGCAGAAGGGTTGGAACTGTCACCGGTTCCACATGAACACTGAGTTCTACGCGGACTACGGAACCTACGACGTGACGATCGACTTGCCCGAGCGGTTTGCCGAAGGGCCCGATGAACAGGGCCGTTGGACGGCGAAAGTCGGCGCGTCGGGGGCCATGGCCGAAGCGCCGCGCGTGCAGGATGGGCGGCTCGTGGTGCGCTACCTCGCGCCTTCCGAAGGCGATCGCGCGTACAACGATCCGATCACCGGCAGCGCGCCGCTGGTACACGGCTTCGCCTGGACCGCCGATCCCGGCTATCGAGTGCATCGCCAGCGTTTCGTCTATGCCGATTGGGCCGCGAAGTACCAGACCGAAGTCCAGGCCGCGGCCATCGCCTTCCGCCGCCCCGTCGAACAACTGCGCCTGCGCGACGTGCAGGTGAACGTGCTGATCCAGCCCGAACACGAGGGGCAGTGGCAGCGGCACTTCGACGCGACCTGCGCGGCGCTGTTCTTCTACGGTTTGTGGTGGGGCGAGTATCCGTACGAGGAAATCACCGTCGTCGATCCCGCCTTCGGTGCGAGTGGCGCCGGCGGCATGGAGTATCCGACTCTGTTCACCGCGGGCACGCGCCGATACACCGAACCGGCCATGCACAGCCCCGAATCGGTGACGGTGCACGAAGCCGGCCACCAGTTCTGGTACGGCCTTGTGGGCAACAACGAGTACGAAGCGGCGTGGTTGGACGAAGGCTTCAACTCGTACACGGACTCGGAGGTGCTTTGGCGGCACTACGGGCCCTCCCGCGACGAGACGCGCTACTCGAATCTGCCCGTGTGGGGTCGCCGGGCTGCCGCGCTGCCCGCAACGGGGGGCAGCGCGGGACTGTTGACCGCCGCGCGCTGGAAGGTGCCGAACCCCTTCGACTGGAAGTGGCTGAACTCGATGACCCTCGAGCCCACCGACGTTTCGCCGTTCATCGCTTGGTACCGCGACCAACCGCTGCTCACCTTCGTCGATCAGTACACCGATCCCCGTTGGGGTGACCGCAGCGGATACCTGCGGGGCCCGGGGGTCGATCCGTTGACCACCCACGCGTTTGCGCACCGGGACAGCGGCAGCTATCGCACGAACAGCTATCCGCGCACGGCGGTGGCCTTGCGTTCGTTGTCCGCCGTGGTGGGCAAAGACGCCTTCCTGCGCGGCATGCGCCATTACGCGGATGGTTGGCGCTACCGGCATCCGTATCCCGGCGACTTCTTCCAGGCCTTCCAAGAAGGAGCGGAAAGCGACGTGAGCTGGTACTTCGACGAGGTCTTCCGCGGGCTCGGTACCGTCGACTGGTCGGTGACCGTGAGCGATCGCGACGGCTGGAAGGACGCGGGCATGTTCCCCGACGCGAGCGGGGAGTGGGTCGATGCCAAGGCGCGGAGCGAAGCCGAAAAGGCGGTCGGGGAGGGAGAATCCGCCGAAGCACCCGCGCCGGCCCCCGAAAAGGCCGCGCGTCCGCGGCGCCAGGAGGTGGTGATCAGCCGCCGCGGTTCGCTGCGCCTGCCGCTCACCATCGCAGTGCGCTACGAGGGCGGGGAAGAGCAGCGCTACGTCTGGACCCGCGAGCAACAGGAACAATGCGCTTGGTGGCGCCTGCCCCTGCCGGCGGGCGAAACCAAGTTGAGCAGCGTCGTGATCGATCCCGATCGCGGCTACTACCTCGACGAGAACATGGGCGACAACCAATGGTATGCCAAGGGTTCGACCGCCAGGTCGCTGCGCTGGGGCGAACGCGTCTTCACCCAGTATTCCCACCTTCTCCAGTTCTTCTCGGGTTTCGGAGGCTGATCCAATGAACGCGTTGCACCCCCGCTCCCGTATTCGCCAGGGACGCCTGTTCCTGCTCTCCCTGCGAGTCGCCGCCGCCCGGGTTTCGATTTGGGCGGGCATTGCCGGTTTGTTCGCTTTGGGCGGATTGGCTTTGGCGCGGCCCTGGAGTCAGTTCTTCGGCGGAATCGACGGCCATCGCTACGAAGCCCACGAGCAGTTCGCGTCGCTCGACGTGGTGTTCCGCCACGACCAAAGCGCCGCCCTCTCCCAACTCGGTCAAAGCACCGCCCAAAGCGCGGTCGTGCTCGCCCTGATCGCCTGGCTGCTCGGCATCTTCGTGGCCGGCGGCTGGCTGCAGGTCATCGCCGAACGGGCCCAGACCCAGGTCCTGCGGCGCTTCTGCGCGGGCGGCGCGCGGCATTTCCTGCGGTTCCTGCGCCTCTCGCTGCTGCTGCTCGTGGCGCTCGGCCTCGTGCGCTGGCTGCTGTACGGCCCGCCGTTCGAGTCGCTTGTCCTGCGCAAACTGCTCGGATTGCCCGCCACCGACCTGTTGCCGGGCCGCCAGATGGAATCCATCGGTTCCGAAGCGACCCGCGACCGAGTCCTTTGGCTGCGCGATGGGCTCATGGCCCTCTCGTTCCTGTACCTGATGGCGCTCGGCTACTACGCCCGCGCCCGCATGGCTGTCTTGAGCAAACGCAGCGCCTGGGCGGCGTTGGGTTGGGCATTCGGCGCGACCCTGCGTGCGCCGCTGCGCACCCTTGGACCGCTCACCGGCATCCTGCTGGTGGAACTGTTCGTGTTGACCGCGATCCTTGGTCCCGTTTCGCGCTGGCTCAACGGGCGCCTGGCTGGCGGGGCCAATCTCACGACCGTTTGGGTTCTCGCGGGGATCGGCCTGCTGGCCCTGGTGCTGCGGGAGATCGCCCGCGGGGCGCGCTACCACACGGCGCTGGTGGTGACCAAAGCCAACATCCGCAGCCACGTGCACCCCGATCCGTGGCAGACCATCGGTGCGCCTGGTGGGCCCCAGTATCCGGTGCAACAGGACGGCGACGAGCGCTACGGCGTTTCGGTTTGACCCCAAGGGGTGAAAAGCGCGCAGGCCGCCGGTCCCTTGGACCCGGCGGCCTGCGCGCTTGTATGGACCGGAGTCCGAAGGATCAGAAGGTGACGCTGAGGCCGTTGGTCAAGTTCGACTGACCCACGCCAGCGGCGCCATCGCGGTACCAGACCTGGAAGTTCCAGGTGGAACCGGCGGTGATGGTCGGCGAGCCGGGTACGGGCACGGTCGCGGGCACGTCAAAGCCGGTGCCGACGCTCGAAGTGCCAACCAGGTTCACGTAGGTGCCACTGCCGTCGAATTGGCCGACAGAGTTCAGGCTGCCGCCGATGACGTTGTAGCGGCCGATCACCGAGGGGGCGATCGCGAGGCAGAGGTGACCCGCTCCGACGGGCATGCCCGGATCCGAGATGCCGTCACCCACCAGCGCATAGCAGAACTCGGAGCTGGGGCCGCCTTGCACTTCGAGGTGCAGGGTCGAACCGCCGGGGGCGGTCATGCTGCCGGTCAGCACGGCGGGGGAGCCGGTGGAGTTGTTGTCCGCGGGCGAGCAGAACGGCGTGCCGACGGTGTTCGAGTTGTCGGTCAGCACGAGGTTGTCGAAGTTGATGATGTGGTTGCCGAACCAAGCGGTGCCACCCCAGATGCGGTCGGCGGCGATGCCGACGTAGGAGACGCCGGCCATCACGGTTTGCCACGTGTCGTCATCGGGAACCCCCGCGCTCGGGCTGTTCGGGGCGTGGGCGACGCTCCAGCCCGGGGGAACGACCAGCGAAGCGCTGGGGATGGCCACGGAGTGGGTTTGCCAGGGCGAGGAGCCGAACTGGAACACATCGCCCGTGGCGGTCAGCAGGAACGTATCGTCGAGCAGGTTGGTCGGGGTGCCGTTGTCGAAGCCCACCACGAGGAAGATGTGGGTTCCGAAGTTGGAGGATCCCGTCACGACTTCGCGGTCATACGAGAAGGCGCTGACACCGCGCGTGATGAAGTCCCCCGACCAGGGGTGGCCGGCCGTCGTGGGCACGAGCACGGGGGCGAACAAGACCGCCTGGCTCGAGGCGAAGGTGGTCTGGATCATGCCTCCCGGGTTGCCCCCCGTCGCGAAGTACGTCGCCGGGGTGGCGAAGTCACGGGCCCAACCATGGGGGTTGCCGGTGGAGAAATCTTCGCTGGTGCCCTGGCCGAAAGCCGGGGTCACCAGCGCCGCAAGCAGGAGGAGAGCGCGCTGCATGGATGAATCCAGGTGGAGGGTTCGCGGCACTGCCGCGTGGGGGAGGACCCGGATCAGGCGGGGTCCTCGAACGCCATGACGACCTGGTTGCCGGGCAGCGGATAGGTCACTTCGACGCGGTAGGCGCGGAAGTGGTCCGCATTCCAGCCCAGGGCGTGGAACACGTGCTCGCGCAGTTGCGCGTAGGCGGGGAACTCGAGCAGGCGCAGGCGCCGGTGGTCGGTTCCCAGGCTCATGAGAGCCTCCGGCAGCTCCTTGCGGTCCAGGCGGCGGGTCGGGTCGCCGGCCCGGGCGGCGCCGCGGATCATCGTGTCGTAGGCGATGGCGCGCGGGGTGCAACCGGGGAAGACGTCGCGATGCACAAGCAGGTCGAAAACCAGCTTGCGGGTCGACGCTTCGGGGATCACGAAGAAGTGCGGCGGACGCTCGGGTCCGGGCTTGCGGCCCTCGAGCTCGTTTTCGTTGAGCTCGCCGATCACGAAGTCGACCTTGGACGCGGGGCCGAAACCCGTGGGGGCCAAGGTGTATTGGATCACGCCGTTCCCGAGGTCGTCGGCATGGGTGGGGGCGGGCGGCGCGTTGCAGAACTCGTCGAGGCGCACATCGTTGAGTCCCTCCATCGCCGGCTGGCGGCGAATGGTCTTCGGGATACGCACCGATTCCTTGCCCTGCGGCTCGAGGCGTTGGGTGCCGAGATGAACGATGGCGTCGGGGCGGATGCGGTCGATGCCCAGCAGGCACTTGATCGCCACGATGTCGATGCCCTTGCCCTTGGCGCTGGGATGCAGCGCCATGGACGTGATCTCAGTGTCGCTCGAAACCCCGTTGAGTTCGGCAAACGCCTTGAAGATCGATTGGCGTCGCTGCGCCTCGAATTCCCGGCGTTCCTCGGGCAGCCAGGCGGTCAGCATCGCTTTGAGCGAGCTGCGATCCCCGGCCACGTCGCGGATCAGTTTGTCGAATTCTGAGACAGACGCGGTGGTGCGGTCGCAGAGTTCGGCCGATGCTCCGGCCTGCCGGGCGGCATCTACGATGCGCTGCAGCGGGTTCGGCCCGGGCAGCAGTTGAATCGTGGCCACGGGGTCGGGCTGGGCGATCGCTTTGAGAAATCGACTAGCCGTCACGGTGGTGATCCCGAGGGTCTTCGCAAGGATCTGGGGTCCTGCAATACGCCGCGGGAGTTGCGAGATCAGCTCGTTGAATTGTGTTTCCAGGTCCATTCCAAGGGTTTCCACGCGCTTGCGGAGGCCAGCTCCGGCGGTAGGGTGGACCTTGGTGGCAGTCTGTTCGGTGGGGCTGGGCATGGCTGGAGACTATCAATTCCTTCAGATACTCCCCACTCTAGGCTGTCCTGCGCTTTCCGGGGGGATTTTCTTTCCAGGAAAATTTTCGGGAGAAATCCTCGGAAGGAGCCCCCGCTTTTTCCGGAAGCGGATATACCAAGTTCTGTGACCGACGCCGGCCGGGTTGCGGCCTGGGCCCCAAGTGGGACCAGCAACCCGAGTGACGGCGCAGTCAAACAACGGAGGCTGACCGTCGCCAGTGGCGAACGCGAGGCCTTGGCAAAACGGCACTCTCCACTCCTACCATGAAAGTTCAGAAGACTCTCCGCCTGGCCCTGGGGGCCGGACTGTTCACGTCCTTGCTGCAGCTTGCGCCTGCGCAGGTGACGGCTAGCTACACCCTGCTGCTCTCCGAAGGCGATGCCATGCCCGGCTTCCCCGGCGAGCTCATCACCCGCATCGACGATGTGGATGTCAACGGCAACGGCGACTGGCTTGCCGAAGTCGCCACCGATGGCGCCACTGCACAAAACACCTACGTGGTGCACAACGGAAACACGATTTGGGTTGAAAGCGGCAACCTCGGTTTCACCGCGCCCGTCGGCGGCATCGCTGGCGGCTTCATGGACACGATGCAGATCAACGACAACGGGGATATCCTGCTGGTCTTCCCGTTGACCCACCCTGTGAACGGCTCCATCACGGTGATGACCGTCAACGGGGTGACCGTGATTGACGCCAAGACCACCGTTTGCGGAGCTGCGAACGTGCCCGCGGGAACGATCTACGACTCGATCAGCGAAGCGTGGATGAACAACAACAACCAACTTCTGGTTGCCTGCCGTTTGCTGGTGCCTGGCGCGACTTCTTCGGTCGATGCCCTCGTGCGCATGGACATCAACGGTACCGGTGGCATCGTTTCCGAGACCAAGATCGCGATGGTCGGCGAAACCCTGCCGGGCCCGAACCACGTGACCCCGATCCAGGGCTTCTCCTTCTCGAAGGCCCGTCAAGCGATTAACGACAACGGCGACTTCATCTGGTACGTCGATGACGATCACACGGTCGCGCCGGGCAGTACCCTGACCGACTCGAACATGTACATCAACAACACGCTGCTGTACAACGAAGCCGACCCGTTTCCGCTGGATCCGGTCAATGCGTTCGAGCACTTCAGCACCTGCGAAGTGGACCTGAACGACGCCGGCGACTTCGTCTTCTCGGGCTTCGATAGCGGCGACAACGCCGAAGACTCCTGGATTTTCAAGAGCATCGGCGGCACGCCCACCATGATCGCCCACGAGAGCGAAGCGTGCCCGGCTGCCATGGGACCGTACCTGACCGCTGGCTTCGGCTTCGGTGGACTCGTGCCGATGAGCGATTCGGGCGATGTGCTCTGGTACATCGACACTGACAGCACCGACACCACCACCGACCAGGGCGTGTTCTACAACGACACTCTGGTGTGCCGCGAAAACACCACCGTGCTCAGCGGCCAGACGGTCACTTCGGTACCGGACGGTGACACCGAGATCGCCATGAGCGACGACGGCAAGATCGCTGTTTTCGAAGTGGTTCTCGGCACCACCATCGATGCCCTCTACCGCGTTGACTTCCTCCCGCCCGCTGGCGTCACCTTCTGTGACCCGGCCGACGTGAACTCGACCGGTGCTCCGGCCGTTCTGTCCGCCAGCTTCGGCACCGGCGTGGGCAGCGACCTGCACCTGGAAGGCACCGGCGGTCCCACCGGTGAATTCGGCTACATCCTGGTCGGCGCCGGTAGCGTCGATCCGGGCGTGCTGCTGCCCCAGGGCGGCCACCTCTGCCTCGACACCGCCCTGCCGATCGGCCGCTACAACCTGGCGGGCACCGGTGGCTCGGTCGGTCAATTCGATGCGAGCGGCGTGCTGCAGAACCTGGTGGGTACCTCCACCGTCGGTTCCGGCTTCGACGTGCCGAGCAACCTGCCCACCACGGGCAGCCCGGCGATCATGTCCGGCGAGACCTGGTACTTCCAACTGTGGTACCGCGACACGCCCGCTGGCGTGGGCATGGCCAACCTGAGCAACGGCCTCGCCGTCACGTTCCCCTGAGGATTCAACACGGATGGGGGCTTTAGGAGCGCCTCCGTCCTGATGTGAGCTTCCTGGACCCTGCGGGGCCCCATCATCCGGTGGGGCCCCGCTTTTGTATCTGTTGTGTATGGGGTGGCCCCTGTGGCAGCGGATATGCAACCCGGGGGAACCAATCGGATAGTCGCCCCATCCAAGATCTGGATTGCCTGCACGCTCTTGGAGCCCCAATTCGGTGCTCAGGAGCGTGCTTGCATGCTCTCGGATCCCAACCCGGGCCGAACGCACAGGCTTCCCCAGCCTGATGACTGTGGCCATGGCACCATAGATCCGGGATCCCTGATCCCCCCGAGGATCCCCTCAATCTCTCCCTCATCAAAAATGACCCATCCCATCCGAAACCTCGCCTGGCTGTCCGCCTCCGCGCTGGCGTGCTCGGGCCTGCTGGCCCACGCCCAGGTCCCCGCTCGCGGGCCTCAGGCCGACCAGATGTCCTCCCTGCTGACCGACTGGCAAGAGCAGTTCGGCAACCAGTGGCACATCCGCAACAACCGCCACACCGGCACCCTCGAGATGCTGTACGGCGGTCGGGCTGCGGGCCCCTTCGTTCCGAACATCAACCGCGATGCGGATTGGCTGCGTCTGGCCCGCTACTGGGTGAACCAGACCATGGGCATGCACGGCGTGCGCACGGCGGACCTGGTGGACGGCCGCGTGATGTTCCTGCCCCTCGGCCAGAGCAACACCACCGACAAGATGACGGTGTCGTTGATGCAGGTCATCGACGGCATCCCGGTGGAAGACGGCCGCGTCAACGCGCTGTTCAACCTGCAGGGCGAGCTGCTTTCGCTGCACGTCACCGCCGCCCCGGAGTTCACCAGCCGCACCACTCAGGTGGGTCTGGGAGCCGAAGAAGCGGCCAACCTGGCCATTGCGGCTTTCTCGCGCGACGAAAAAGCTGCGGTGACCGACGTGCATGAAGCCGAACTCGGCTTCTCGTGGGTGGACGACCAGGAAGTGCGGCGTTGGACCCTCGCCTGGCGCGTGGATGTGCAGAGCGCCGAAGATGGTATGGACCCGGTCGGTTTCGAGTACCACATCGACGCCCGGACCGGCGCGGTGCTCAAGCGTGAGGCCAGCATCCACTTCTTCGACGTGGGTGGCACGATCTACACCATGGCCTCGGGCAACAACCAGGCCGACCACGCGGGCAACCCGCCGCAGCAGATCCCGGCGCCCTACATCCGGATCACCAGCACTGCGGGCACGATCTTCACGGACGCCAACGGCAACTTCAACTATCCGGGCGTGAACGGTTCGCTGAACCTGAACCTCGAGTACCTGGGTACGTACACCAACGCCAACAACGACCAGGGCGCGGACTACACCGTGACCTTCTCGGGCGTTTCGGGCACCGGCAACAACCTGGTGATGAACTCGGCCCCGACCGAATTCGTGACGGCGCAATCCAACGCCTACACGGCGGTGGCGCACCTGCGGGATTGGATCAAGAGCCGTATCCCCACCGATACCACCCCGGATTTCCAGGGCCCGGCCAACTGCAACCTGAACTCGACCTGCAACGCCTACTACGACGGCGTCTCCACCAACTACTACGCCAAGGGTGGATCCTGCAACAACACCGCTTTCGAGGCGGTGGTTGCGCACGAGGTGGGTCACTGGTTGAACAGCCGTTACGGCACCGGCAACGGTTCCGACGGGATGGGTGAGGGCAACGCCGACGTGTTCGCCCTGTACCTGACCGACGACCCGGTCATGGGCCGCTTCTTCTTCACCAGCGGCGGCGCGGTGCGCACGGGCAACAACACCCGTCAGTACTGCGGCGACGGCAACCCCGGTTGCTATGGCGAAGTGCACGCGGACGGCGAGCCCTGGATGGGGGCTGCGTGGAACATCCGCGAGTACCTGAACACCTCCCTGGGCAACGCGGCCGGTGACTTGGCTTCGGACCTGCTCTTCCTGACCTGGATGAACGCCTACAACCAGACGGCCATCGACTCGATCATCGAGATCCAATGGCTGACCCTGGATGACAACGACGGCAACATCAACAACGGTACCCCGAACTACCAGTCGATCAACAGTGGTTTCGAAGACCAAGGGTTCCCGGGTTACGACCTGCCCTTCGTGCTCTTCTCCAACCTGGTCGAAGTCGACGACACCCGTGACGAAGTCGGCCCGTACGAGCCGGCGATCGACATGGTGGCCAACTTCAACGGCCCGATTACGGCAGCGAACCTGCACTACAAGATCGGCGCCCAGGCTTGGGTGACCGCGCCGATGACGATGGGCGCCGGCAACGCCTGGACCGGCTCCATCCCCGGCGCCATTTCGCCGATCACGGTGCAGTACTACTTCGAAGGCGTGGACGGTCTGGGCAACCCGAACGAGTTCCCCGCCGGTGGCGCCAGCGAAGCTCTGAGCTTCCGCATCGGTACCGTGGACACCTTCCTGCTGGCGGACTTCGAGGGTGCCTCGAACGCCGGTTGGACGGGTGGTGTGGCCGGTGATACGGCTACCACGGGCATCTGGGAGCGCGGCGATCCGAACGGTACCGCCGCCCAGCCGGAGAACGACCACACCGCGACCGGAACCCAGTGCTGGTTCACGGGCCAAGGTGCGGTCGGTGGTGCGCTCGGTGCCAACGACGTGGACGGCGGGGCGACCACCCTGCTCAGCCCGGTCTTCAACGCCAGCAACGGCGGTTCCATCAGCTACTGGCGTTGGTACTCCAACAGTGCCGGTTCCGCGCCCAACGCGGACATCTTCACGGTGGAACTGTCCGGTGACGGCGGTTCGACCTGGCACCTCGTCGAGAACGTCGGCCCGACCGGCGGTCTGACCAACGGTGGCTGGTTCCAGAAGAACTTCCAGATCTCGAGCGTGACCACCCCGACCGCCAACATGCGCCTGCGCTTCATCGCGTCGGACCTGGGCAGCGGCTCGATCGTCGAAGCGGCGATCGATGATGTGGAAGGCGTGCTCTTCACCGCCAGCGATGCCAACCTGGGCACCCGCTACTGCAGCCCGGCCAACCCCAACTCCAGCTTCTTCCCGGCGACGATCTCTGCCGTCGGTAGCAACCACGTTGCGGACAACGACGTGGAACTGATCGCGGTTGGCCTGCCGAGCAACGAGTTCGGCTTCTTCCTGAACGGCACCAACCAGAACGTGATCACCAACCCGGGCGGTAGCGCCGGCAACCTGTGCGTGGGCGGGACCATCGGCCGCTACAACCGGTTGGGTGAGATCTTCAACAGTGGCGCTGCCGGTCAAGGCTCCCTGCAGTTGGACCTGAACGACACCCCGACCACCGGAGCTCCGATCGCGGTCACCGCCGGTATGACCCTGAACTTCCAGTGCTGGTACCGCGACTCCGCGATCACCAGCTCGAACTTCAGCGACGCGGTCAGCGTGACGTTCCAGTGATGCTCGTAGCTTGATGGGTCCGATCGGGGCCCGCCAAGCACATCCAAAAGGCCCGCGTCGTCCCCCTGGGGCGGCGCGGGCCCTGCAATTGATAGAAGCAGGGCGCCCCCGGACCGCAATGCGGCCCGGGAGCGCCCTTGTTGGCGGTCCGCGAGGGGTGGTTACTTCACCGATTGCACCTGTACCCCGCGGCGGTCCTTGCGCATCTGCTCGTCGACCTGCTTGCTGCGCTCTTCGATGTTGATGGTGTTGCCGGAGTAGAAGTTCTCGAGGAGCAAGACGCTGTCGATGTTCTTGAACTTGTCCTGCTGGGCGGGAACGTCTTTCTCCGCGGCGGCGAGCTGCGTTCCCACGTGGAACGCGTAGTGGTCCCCATCTCGTGCGATGACCGTAGGCAGCCCGGAGATCGGACCGAGCGTGACCAAGCCACGGGGTCGGTTTCGGCGCTCTCCATGCGTGCATTGCCCGATCCGAGCACCCGCACATCGACACCACGCCGGTAGGCACCGCTGGCGCGATCGGTGATCTGGACCCGCATGGAGTTTCCGTCGAACACGTGCACTTCCATCCGGAGCTCGCTCACCAGCAGCAGGCAGGAGCTGTGTTGGCTGCCCGCCCGGGCCAGCACTAGGTAGGCACCGGCCTTGGGCAGGTTCAGCTTCAAGGAGTCCTCCTCGCGGTGCAGGCGCGCGGTCTTAGGCAGGTCGCGCGTCTCCATGTGCTCCGGGGCGATGCCGGAAAGGTTGATCGAAGCCACCTCGCGAAGATCGCGGTCCCGCAGGTAGAGAGTCATCAGGTTGACCGGGTAGACCATCAATTCGACCTTGTCGACGTTGCGGTACTCGTAGGCCAGGGTCGCGGGTTCGCCCGGTCGCGTTGAGACGACCTGATCGCGGAACTCGAGCTCTTGGGCTTCGAGGTCCCGGATGCTGCGTTTGGCATCGGGGAATTCGTCGGCCACCCTGTGATAGGCCTCCAGGGCTTCTGGCACCCGCTGCGCGGCGTGATGGATCTGCGCGATCATCAAGAGCGCGAGGCTACGGTTCTTCGAGGGGGCGCTCGAGCCGTTCGCACCGGGGATCAAACGCTCCGCGACCGAGGCGAGGCGTTTCAGGGCCTCCCCGTCCTTGGCCAGGAACCAATCGCTGACGGCGCCAGCGTACTCGAAGTCGTCCTTCGTATTCTCCTTTTTGGCGATGGCGATCATCTCGTCGCAGAGCTGTTCCGCCTCGTCGTACATCTCCAGGTCCAGGTAGGCGCTGACCAGGTTCAGGCCAACAAACGGCACGCGCGGATCGGTCGGACGCAACGCAAGCAACGTGCGGAGCCGCAGCACCGCGCTGCCCAAGAGGTGCGGCCGGGACCAGCCTCGCCTCTTCGCAAGCTCGGGATCCTGAGCCAGCTTGGCCGCCTGGAGGAGGCGGTCGGTCAAGGAGACCGCCACTTCTTCGACGGCGGGAATGGCCGGGTAACCAGCCACGAAACGGTCCATCAGGCCCATGGATTCCTTCCACTTGCCAGCAGCGTCCAGGGCAGCCGCGAGTTTCAGATCCAGTCCAAAGGTTTCGTCCAGGGAGGCGCGGTAGATGAACATCGCCCGCTCGTGTTCCCCCAGGGCCGTGTACGCATCGCCGATGCGCAGCACTTTGTCCAGGGGCACGAACAGCGTGTCGTCGCGTTCCTTGATGATCTCGAAGTAGGCGACGATCTCCTCGTTGCTGCCGTGTTCGATCGAGGCGAACAACAGCATGCGCGCCGCGTCCTTGAGCGCGGAGGGCGTCAAATCCCCGCGGAACTGCTGCATGAGTTGCAGCAGGGTTTCGCGGGCGGCGGCCAGGTCCTCCGCTCCGTATTGGGCCCTACCCAGGTGGTAGAGCTCGTCCGGAGTGGTGCGGTACTCGTCCGTCAGGGGCGCACCCGGCGCCAGCACGTCAAAGTGTGCGCCGGCGAGCACGGCCATGTTGTATGGACGGTAGGCATCGCGCACCACGGCCGGCGGGATCTGCCAAGAGCCGGGGTGCGTGGCGAGCAACGGCAATTGGAATACCGGCGACTGGGTCGGTTCGATGGCAAAGCGCAGGGTGCTGCCGTCTTGCAGGTAGTCTACGCTGCGGGCAGCATTCGCCAGGGGCTGCAGGCCGGCGGGCAGCCGCACCTCGAGTTCGAGATAGGGCGTCGTTTGACCATCCGTCCGCGAGGTCCGGAACCGCGCCACCGGAATCTCAAGCATCACGACTTCTCCAAGCCGCGCCTGCGTGCGCAGGTTGCGCCACCGATTCTCGGAACGCATGTTTGTATTCCCGAAGCCGGTCGGAATGGCCTGGCCACGGTAGCGCGGGGCGTCGGGCAGGATGCGGCGATCGACGATGCGGAAGGTCGAGCCATCTTGGGCCTTCGGCGCGGGCTCAGGGTTGCGCAGCCACGCCTTCCAAGTGCCGTTCGACCGGCCGGTGACGTGAATCTGCGCGCGCACCTCGCCGTTTTGGATCGCCTTGCCGTCCAGCGGGATCCGCAAGCTGCGGCGCTCGACCTGGTTCGGCTCGAACCGGAATTCGCCGGCCCCTTCGACCGTCCAGGTCAGACCCAGGAAGCCGGTTTGCGAGGTAAAGCCATGCACGCGGCGCGCCAGCGCCCAGGTGGCAAGGCCCGTGACCTCCGGTTGGATCCACGGCTGCTTGCTTTCGAGCGCACCCGCAGTGGTGGTAGCGGCCGGCGAGTCCGGCAGCACCGATTGCAGCGCGATCGCCAACCAAGCCACGGTTTCATCCGGGTGGCTGTCCCGCGGCGCGATGGCCGGGTCCTGCCAAGCTTCATCGGCCATCTGCAAGACGAGCGCCATGCAAACCTCGGAGGCCAGGGGGCGGTGATCCGAGAGCAGGAAGGCGAGGGCGAGTTGCGCCTGGGCGGTGAAGTTCAGCTCCGCGCGGCTGCGCTGCAGGCGGTTGAGGGTCGCAAAGTCCTCGTGTCCAACGGCGGCCAGGGCCATCTGGATGGCGGCCTTGTCGTTGTCATCCAGACTCGCATTCTGCCGGGCTTGGTTCTCCAGGGCCGACGTGCCCTTCTGCATGCAATCCATCCGCACCGGAAGGCCCACCTTTTGGGCGCGACCCAGGGCGAGCATGGCGAGCACGGTCGCGTTCAGATCGGCCCGGTTCGGGTTTGCTTGCCATCCCCATTCCCCGGAGGGCAATTGCAGCGCCTGCAGCGAACCCAGCCAGGTACGCATGCGGTTCTGCAGTTCGCCGTAGCGCGGCGCGCCCCCGTCCTGCTCGGTGGCTTCCAGCAGCGCCAGGCCGCCCAGGATGCGGGCCGCCGTCTGCCGGGCACGGCCACCGACCATGCAGGTCCGAGGGAAGGGCATGGGGTCGAGCAGGCCGGCATAGAGACCTTCGAGTCCGGTCGGATCGACGCGGATCTCCAGTTCGGCACCGGGATTCACCCCTTGGAACACCACCGATTCGCCATCGCGGATCACGCCGGTGCACCCGGTCAGCAAGTCGATGCCCTGGGGCAGAACGGCGAGTTCGAAGGCATCGGAAAGCTCGAAACTACGGCCTCCGCGCTGCACGCTCGCATTCAATCGGATCGACACGCTTCCTGGAGTGTCCAAGCCTTCGAGGAACGGCCCCAAGACGTCCTGCAGAGCTTGCGCCTTGAGGTCCGCATCGAACTGGAACTTCCGCGCGAGATCCGCATTGAAGTCAGCGCCGGACCCCCCCACGAGCAGTTCGAAGTGGGCCGAGCCACCCGCGGCCTCCCGATCATGGAGTTCAATGATCGGCCGGGGGCGGTCGCCGGCCACGATGCGCTCGGGCAGGTCGATGTGAATAAAGCGATCTTCGCGGGTGCTACGGGTCAGGCGGGCTTCGCCAAAGCTGTTTCGATCGCTCACGCCCCGGGTGGTGAGGCGCCAGCGGGAACTGCGCTCCGGCCAGTGAATTTGAAGGGTCGCTTCACCCTTGGAATCCGTCTGCACATTCGGCAACCAGAGCACGGTGGGGGTCAAACGATCCCGGCTCTGTTCCGCGCCCTTTCCTCCTCGAGCGGAGAGGCTCTTCTTGCCGCCGGCGCGCCCTCCGAACTTGCCGCCCGCGCCGCCCCCGATGCCCAGCATGGGGTTCATCGCATCCTCGTCAGGATCGCCGAAGGCCACTTCGAAGTCCCACTCGGGTTCCTCAAGCACGAGCTCCTGCCCCAATTGCGCGCGCAAGCGGCCCAGGGTTTGGACCTCACGATCGACCTGCGCGAGTCGCACGGCCTCCTGCCTGACCAGTTCGGAGATCTGCGATCCCTCGGCCGCGTCACTCCAGCCACAGGAGCTGATCGTCACCATCGGCGGCAGTTCCGTTCGGGGCCGCCGGAAATGAGCGGCGAGTTCGGGGACCTGATCGGGGTAGATCTGGAACAGAGCATCCTCGACGAGGGCCATGGATATCTCCGCAGGGACGGGGTTGCCCAGGGAGTCGGTGGTGCGCACGCGAAGGTTGCTGGTGCCGCCCGCGGGCTGCTCCCCTTCCGGTAGCTCCAAGACGATGCTGAGCCGGGGTCGGATCTCGATGCTGGTTTCGGCCTGCAACATGCCATCGCGGCGCAGGTACGTGAGTGCCAGGCGCGCCGTAGGGGCGAACTCGGCACCGAGGGTGTATTCGATATCCGTGGTGCCCTGCTCGAGGCGCACCATGCGCACGGCTTCGACGCGACTGGTTTCCACGGTGAGCAGCGCCACCCCCGCCGGTTCCCGGTTGGCGGCGGTCAATACCAGTTTCTCCCCCGGCTCCACCAGGGTGCGATCCGCCAACAGGCGCAAGCGGGTGCGGTCTTCCTGGCCCGAAATCGTGATCTGGGTTTGTGCGCTGACCTGTTGACCAAAACGGTCGGTCCCCGTCGCGCGCAGGATGACGAGACCTCCCTCCTGGAAGGCCAACGGCAGGTCCAGCAGTCCTTGCTCATCCGTGTGCACGGTACGCTTCCAGAGGGAGACGAACCCCTGACCGGTGCTGCGGATCGAAGCCTCGAGTTGCAGCTCCTTGGAAACCGGCTCCCCGCTTTCGCTCAGGGTCCGGAAGTGCAGGGGGAATTGGGTGCCGGCCAGCGCAACGGGGTGATCCACCGAAAGTCGGGTGGAGAATCCGCGGTCGGAGATCCGGATCGCCAGTTTGTTGCTGACGTTTTCATCGGTCAGAGTCGCTTCGACCAGCACGGCGCTAACGACGGAGTGAAGTTTCAGCAGCTGCGTGTCGACTTCGAGCACGGCTTTGCCATTGGCGTCGGTGCGGACCTGCAACAGCGAACCATCGGGGTGTTTCCAAGCCAAAGCGGCATCCGCCAGGGGCGCGCCGTAGGTGGTTTGGGCGGTTGCGGTCACGAGAACTTTCTGCCCGCGCATCACCACATCGTCCGGCGTGCTCAGGAGGACTTCGCTGCGGGGCACGACGAAGTGTTCGACCTGGACCGTCTGCCGCGAAATCAGTTCCCCGTTGCGCAAAAGCGAAACCGCCCAGTTCCCGGCCGTCGCTTCCTCCGGCAGGGTCCATTGCCCAAAGACCGTGCCAAAGCTCCCCAGCTGGAAGGCTTCTCGGGAATACACCGTGCCTTGCGGGTCGGTCCATTCCACCGTGCACGATCCATCGAGCGGGATGTTCCAGCCGGTGAGGGAGTCTGAGCGCTCGATCGCCTTCCAGAAGACGCGATCGCCAGGTTCGTAGGCCGGCCGGTCGGTGTAGATCAATCCACGCGAGCGCAGCCCGACGGGGGCCGGTCCGGACTGGATTTCCTGTCCGAGGCCGGCGACGTGACCATCGGCAACGAGCAAAGCCCGCGCTTCGCCGCTCCAGGTCTGGTTGCCCGCCAAAGCCAGGCGAGCGATGCCCTGTTCATCCGTAGTCAGTTCATTCAGACGACTCTCGCCGTCCTGATCGGTGAAGAGCAGGAGGCGTGCGCCCGGCAGGGGCTGGGACGTGCGCATGTTCTGCGCGTATGCAAAGAGTTCGCGGTCGGTCACTTTGGTGACGAAGTCCACATCCGAGCGCACGACCATCACCGTAGCCCGCTGCTCCTCGGTTTCGACGGCAACGGCCCATACGCCGGGGCCCTCGACCGGCAGGTCGACCGCCGTTTCGAAGTAGCGATAGGGTTCGTACTCGGGCACCGTGTACTCGAATTCAGTGCCCGGGGCGATCAGATCCAGATCCAGTTCATCCACGCCCCCGAAGGACTGGTGCTTGCGGAACCAGGTTTCCAAATCGAGGTGGAAAATCTGCACCTTGGCCGAAGGCCAGTTGCGCAGCCCCAGTTCGATGCGGGCGGGTTCGTCGGAATACCAGACCCGCCGCGTTTCCAGGTGCAGCTCCTTGCTTTGAAGGGCGGCGATGCGGCCAGCCGCCTGGCCGTTGTCAGCAATCGAAATCAGGATCTCCATCGCCTCCTGGACGCGCCCGAGATCCGTTTCCAGGGCACTGGCGGCGGCCAGCAGGCACCGGTTGCGCCGATTGGCATTGTCCGCAGCGCGAGCGATCTCCTGCCAGGTTTCGACGGCCTGCGCGATCAGCGCCTTGTCGACCGGCTCCGCGGCATGCCCTTGGTTCCAGAAGGACTGCCCCAGCTCGAACCAAGCGTTGTCCACGCGGTTGTCGAGGGGGTAGTCCCGCAGGAACCCGCGCAGGGCTTCGCGTCCTTCCTCCCAGCGCTTCTGTTCCATCAAGCGATTCGCTTGCGCCATGCGCAGATTCACGATTTCGCGTTGGCTGTCGGCCCAGTTGCGACCGTCGGGGAATTGGCGCACGTATTCGTGGTAGATCTCCAATGCGGGCGTGTACTGCTCCGCTGCGGTCAATACCTGCGCCTGCTGGAACACAGCCAGACGCCGCAGTTCCGCCGCTTCTTGGCGTTCCTTCGCACTGGCTTCGGCTCCGGGCAACGGCAGGGCCGCGAGGCGTCTCCAGGCTGCAAGCGCTTCGTCAGTGCGTCCCATTCGGCCGAGCATTTCGCCGAGATACTTCTGCACCTGCGATTCCTGCGCGAGTTCGGGGTACCGGTCCAACGCCATGAGCCAGGTGTCGGCCGCGTCGTTCTCATTGCGCAGTTCTTTCCACGCGTTGTGCAGTTCCAACACCGCATCGGTGTGCCAAGTGCGGATGTCGCGGTCCTTGTCGGCGACGCGGTGGGCCAGAATGGCCTCCAAACGGCGGATTCCTTCCGCCGGTCGGCCCGCGCGGCGCATGGATTGCGCGGCCAGCAGGCTGGCTTCGCGCCAGACGGGCCCGTGTGCGTTCACCGAAAGCTCTTCCGCCTTGCCCGCGCTGACAGCCGCTTCCGCGTGGCGATTCTGCGCGAATTGGCAACGCGCCGCCCCAAGCCAGGCTTTCGCTTGCAGATCGGAGGCCACCTGAAGTTCGGCGGCCCCGCGGTACAGAGCGGTGGCCGTCGCCAGATCCGGCTTGCGCTCCCGATTGCGCTCGTCGAAGGGCCGAGCCGCTTCGTCCGCCAGATCGATGTACATCTGCGCCAGTTCCCCTTGGCGTTGCTCCCCGCGCAATTCAGACAACGCCGTCCGGTAGATCGCGCCCGTCGGCTCGAACTCCCGCAACAGGCGATGCACTTCGGCTAGGCGGTAGAGGGCCTGCAGCTTCCACGCGCTGGTGGGATACTGGTTGGGGAAAGCTGCGAACACCTGCTTCGCCTCCTCCAGGCGACCGGCCTCCTGCAGGGTCACGCCGCGGTAGAACATCCAGCGGTCTTCGCGCCCGGACTCGCGCGTACGCAGTTCATCCAAGAGCCCGAGGGCTTTATCGAAGTCCCCTTGCAGCAAGGCTTTGCGCGTCGATTCGCTGGCCGGACCGAGCACCTCGTAGGGGCTTTCTTGGGCGGCCGCTGCATCGTTCTGGGGCAGGGCAAGACTCGGGGTCCAAAGGGAAAGGGCCAGGCCAAGGTTCAGGATCGCGTTCATAGGGAAGCGGGGTAGGGGCTCAAACAGGCCAACGGAGTGCTCGGGAATCCGTTGAATGATCTTAGGGAAAAGCCGGCGGGCCCGGGGCAAAGGACGGCTTGGGCGCCCTTCTTCACGTAACAGACACGCAACTTCCGGCCCGAGTCGGGCGGTTCAAAATGCATCGCCCTAGAATGCGCGCATGTTGGCATTGATCCCCGCCCTGAGTCTGTCCTTGTGGAGTGTCGCGCCGGCGCCCCACCAGGATCCCCTGCCCCCGGCGCCCCCCGTGGAGGAAGTGGTCGAATCGCCCCCGCCTCCGCCGCCGGCCGAACTGCCCCCGGCTGGGTATCTCACCCCCGAGCGGTTGAGCGAAGAGCTGCAGGCCCTGGCCGCGGCCTCGCCGCGCCTCGAGCTTTCGACCCTCGGAACGTCGCCCCTGGGCCGCCCGATCCACCTGGCCACGTTCCGGTCCTCCGAAGGCGCCGGCGACAAGCCCGATGCGCTCATTGTCGCCAACCTCGAAGGGGATCGCCTGGCCGCCAGCGAGGTCGCCATCGGCCTGATTCGGCGCTTGGCCCAATCCGACCGGGCCTGGAGCCAGACCGGCAACCTGCACATCGTGGCCCTCGCCAACCCCGACGGGGCGGCGCGCGCCATGCAAGGCCTGGATCCGCGCCGGGGCCAACCGGTCGACGAGGACCGCGATGGCCGCATGGATGAGGACCAACCCGAGGACATCGACGGCGATGGCCGCATCCTTTGGGTGCGTCAATTCTCGGCTGCGGGGGAGTACTTCGCCGCGGGCCCGAATGGCGAAGTGAACGAAAAGGTCGAAGCCGCAAAAACCAAAGCCGGGGAATTCCACCTGCGGCGGGAAGGCCGTGATGTCGACCAGGATCGCCACGAATCGGAAGACGATTTCGGCGGAATCGCGGTCGATGCCAACTTCCCGCACCGTTGGCACGAACACCAGAGCGTTGCTGGCCCGTTCCCCCTGAGCGAGCCCGAAAGCCGCGCTTTGGCCACATTCCTGCTGTCCCGTCCGCAGATTGCCTGGGTGATCGTGCTCGATGATGAGGACAATCTGGCCTCGGTGCCGGGTGGAATCGATTCCTTCTCGATCAACGCCAAAGACCCGCTCAAGGGCGATGCGCCGTACCTGAAGCGCTGGTCCGAGAGCCTGTATCCGAAGGACCAGAAGGAGCTGAAGAAGCCCAAGGGCGCCGATCACGGCCGCGGCAACTTTGCCGATTGGGCCTACTACCAACTCGGCGCGTTCGTGCTGGAGAGTTCGCTGTGGTCGATCCCGGTCGAATCGGGTGAGGACAAGGGCAGCGAAGAGGTTCAGCGCGTGGCTTGGGCCCAGGCGACGTATGGCGGGGCCGGATACGCGCCCTGGCGTCCCTTCACCTTGCCCGAGGTGGGTGAGTTGCAGGTCGGCGGATGGGCTCCGCTGGTGCAGGTCAACCCTCCGGCGGATCAACTGCCCGCGTTGGTGGAGCGCTACCACGGGTGGTTGAGCGGCATGGCGGATGACTTCGCGCGCCTGCAATGGGCCGAAGTCGAGCTGAAGCCGCTCGATTTCCAAGAGGTGTACCAGTTGCGCGCGCGGCTGGTGAACGTCGGCCCCCTGCCGAGCCAGTCGGCGATGGCGGATGTGAACCGTCGCCTGCTTCCGATCCGCGTGCAACTCGAACTGCCCGCAGGCGTCGAATTGCTGACCGGGCGTATGACCCAGACCGTGGGAACCCTCGCCGCCGGTGGCGGTAGCGAAGAACTTGAGTGGATCGTGCGTCGCCCTGCGGGTGCCGCTCCCCTGTCCCTGACCGCCGCCGGCCCGACCTGTGGCAAGGCCTCCCAGACCATCGAATGACCATGAAACTGCCTGTTTTCAGCCTTTTCGCGGCCCTCAGTCTGGGCCTCGCCTGTCCCCGCGCCCACGCGCAACAGGATGGCGGCCAATGGCAGCCGCGCGTCGAGATTCCGTGGAACCGGTACTACCGGTACGAGGAACTGCTCGGCTTCTTTGACACGTTGCAGCACACCTGGCCTGGTTACGTCGAACTCGTCGACATCGGCCAGTCCGAGCTCGGCAAACCCATGCGCGTGCTGATCCTGACCAACAAAGCCACCGGCGACCACGCCGACAAACCGGCCATGTGGGTCGATGGCAACGTGCACGGCAACGAGGTGCAAGGCGGCGAAGCGGTCGTCTACCTCGCCTGGTGGTTGCTGGAACACAAGGACAGCAATGCCCGTGCGGCGGCCCTGCTCGATTCGCGGACCTTCTATCTGTTGCCCTCGGTGAACCCCGATGGCCGCAACCATTGGTTCGACGGACCGGCGACGCCGCACTCCTCGCGCACCGGCGTGCGCGGCACCGACAACGATCGTGACGGCCAGGTGGATGAGGATCCCATGGACGATCTCGATGGGGATGGCGACATCCTGTTGATGCGCAAACACGTGCCGCTCGGCCAGGGAACGCACCGTCTCGACCGCGATGACCCGCGCATCCTTTTGCCCGTCAGCGGCAAGGAACAAGGCGATTGGGTCGTGCTAGGCCAGGAAGGCATCGACAACGATGGCGATGGGCGCATCAACGAAGACGGCCTGGGCGGGTACGACATGAACCGCAACTGGCCCAGCGATTGGCAGCCGAATCACCTGCAGTACGGCGCGGGCGAATTCCCCTTCAGCTACCCCGAAACCGAGTGCATCGGCCGGTTCCTGTTGGCTCATCCCAACGTGGCCGCGGTGCAGAGTTTCCACAACTCGGGCGGCATGATCCTGCGCGGGCCGGGCTTCTCCGAGGTGTCGTATCCGCGCGCCGATATCGCCGTCTATGACAGCCTCGGCGAAGAAGGCGAGCTGATGCTGCCGTTCTACAAGTACTTGATCATCCACAAGGATCTGTACAACGTGCACGGGGGCTTCGTGAACTGGACCTACGAAGGGCTGGGTATCTTCTCGTTCACCAACGAGCTTTGGGCGAGCCAGCAATACTGGGGCAAGGACCGCGAGGCCACGGGCAGCTGGTTTGCAACGCAAACCGAGCAACAGCTTGAATTCAGCGACTCGGTGCTGCTCGGCGATCTGTTCGTTGATTGGCACGAATTCGAGCATCCGCAGTATGGGACGATCGAAATTGGCGGCTTCAAGCGGCAACACGGCCGTGTGGCGCCCTCCTTCATGATCGAGGAGATGCTGCACCGCAACGCGTTGTTCTGCGCGCGGCATGCCGAGGAGATCGCCGAAGTTTCGCTGGCCGCACCCGAGGTCACCTCGCTGGGCGGCAACCTCTATCGGGTGACCGTGGACTTGGTCAACGCCCGCTCGATGCCGTCGCGCTCGGCCATGGCAGCGGACAACAAGATGGGCATTCCTGACCGGGTGCGGCTCGGTGGGCAAGGGATCCAGGTGCTCGCTTCCGGCGTCCTGCGCGACCGCTTCCGGCCGGAGGAAATGCGGGCCGAAGTCGTGGAGCCCGAGGTCGTGCGCCTCGAAGGCGGCGTGCCCGGCCATGGCCGCGTGACCCTGGCCTGGATCCTGCGAGGCAATGGCGCGTTTTCGGTGACCTACTCCGCCGAAAAGGCCGCCGATCAGGCCATCGAGGCCCGTCTGCCCTGACCGCCTCGCCAACCGCGTTGTGATCGAATCGCAGCCAGGCTCCGGATTCCTCCGGAGCCTGGCTGCAATTTTGCCGGGCAGGGGAGGAATGGCCCGGTTCCCGTGGTGAAATGGGGGGGCCGGGAGCGCAAAGACCCTTGTGACTGCCGGCGTAGCCACGTTCCATCACGGGGGTACACCTGCCATGTCAAAGAACCGTTCGATCCCGGACCAGACCCGTCTGGCCCGGGAAACCTACTTGAATCTGATCCGCGCGCACGACCGGTTGCTCGCCGGATTCCACGAGTTGTTCCGTGGATCCGGCCTGACCCAGGCGCAATTCAACGTGTTGCGCATCCTGCGCGGCGCCGAGAACCAGCGCGCCTCGTGCCAGTACATCGGTCAGAACCTGATCTCCGCGGTTCCCGACGTGACCCGCCTGGTGGACCGCATGTTGGCCGCGGGCCTGGTCTCTCGCGAACGGGATAAGGTGGATCGGCGCGTGGTCCTGGTGCTGCTGACCGAAAAGGGCCGCCGCCTGGTGGATTCGTTGGACGAGCCCGTGGACGCCCTGCACCGCCGCCAGTTCGAAACCCTGGATCCGAAGGATCTGGTAGCCTTGCATGACATTCTGGAGGACCTATTGGTGTCCCACCCGGAGCGCCGGGGCGGTTGACCCCACCGGTGACCCCATGCAAGTGATCCACGCCAATGACCGCGGCTTGACCCGAATGGGCTGGCTGCACAGCGCCCATTCGTTCTCGTTCGGTTCCTACTTCAACCCGCGGCGCATGGGCATGTCCCACCTGCGGGTGCTCAACCAGGACCGCGTGGCGCCGGATCAGGGGTTCGATACCCATCCACACAACGACATGGAGATCGTGACGTACGTGCTCGAGGGGGCGCTCGAGCACCGCGATTCCATGGGCAACGGATCGGTGTTGCGACCGGGCGAGATCCAGTACATGTGCGCGGGCACGGGCATCACGCACAGCGAATTCAATCCGTCGGCGGACGAGGCCGGGCACTTCATCCAGATGTGGATTCTGCCGCCCCGGCGGCGATTGGCGCCTTCCTACGCACAGAAGCGCATTGACCTCGAACGCTGCGAGGGCCGCCTGCAATTGCTGGTTTCGCCCGATGGCCGCGAGGACTCGATCGAGATGCACCAGGAGGCGAGCCTGTGGGTAGGGCGCTTCTCCGGCGCGCAGCAGTGCACCTGGGAATTGCCGGAAGGCCGCTGGGCCTACCTGCACGTGGCGCGCGGCAGCGTGATGGTGAACGACGTTGCGCTCGGGCCTGAGGATGCCCTCGAGATCCGCACCGCCGGTCCGCTGCGCCTGCACTCCGGTGAGGGTGCCGAAGTGCTGCTGTGGGACCTGGTGGGCGACGATCCCGAGTGACGGGGGCGGGGCCCGCTAGAGTTCAACCTTGAGCGGGTGCCCCAGCTCGAAACGATCGGGGAGCACTTCGGTCGAATACGCGAGGATCTCCACCCCGCGCCCGGCCACTTCGCGCAGGGTCTGGCCGTACTCCGGGTCGATGGCGTCGGCCGGGGCGAACTGGGTGACATCCCCCCGGGAGACCACGAACAGCATCACCCCGCGGTGGCCCTCCGCCACCACGTCGGCGAGTTCGAGCAGGTGTTTGCGACCCCGCTCGGTGACCGCATCGGGGAACAGGCCGCGCGAGCCCTCGGTGAGGGTGGTGTTCTTCACCTCGACGTAACAACGCCCGCGCTCGGGACACTCCAGGTACAGATCGATGCGGCTGTTCTTGCCGTACTTCACCTGGGTGCGCACCACCGGATAGCCGGCCAGGGACGGAATGCGGCCCGCGCGCACGGCTTCCAGCGCCAGGCCCTCGGGCAGGCCGGTGTCCACGTTGACCCACGTCTCGCCGACCCGGATCGTCTGCAGCGTGTACTGCAGTTTGCGCTCGGGATTGCAGCTATCGCGCAACACCACTTCGGAGCCCTGCTCCAGGCAGCCCTTCAGCGAGCCCGTATTGGGGCAATGGGCCGTCAGAACACTCCCGTCAGAAAGCTCGACATCGGCCAGGAACCGCTTGTAGCGCTTGATCAGGCGGCCCGTCACGATGGGGTTCTCGATCTGCATGGGCCGATGTTGGCGGCCGGTGGGGCTCACCGCAAGGCCGGGATGCGAACCGCTTTCCGGGGCGGCGGGGGGCGCGAAAAACCCCACGCGGGCGCGGGACTTTCGCGCGCCGTGCCCCTAGAATGCCCGCCCCATGGCCTCTCTCAGTGAACTTCGGGAACAGGAAAAGGAGCTCCGCAGCCGGCTTGCCCAGCTGAAGGAGAGTCTTTGACTACGCCAAGAAGGCGCAACGCACAGCGGAAATCGAGGAACTGCAGAACTCCTCGGATTTCTGGAACGACACCGAAAAGAGCCAGGCCCTGATCCAGGAGCTGAAAGGCCTGCGTCTGACCGTCGAGCCCATCCGGAAGACCGAGCAGGCGTTCGAGGACATGGACGTGCTCGCCGAAATGGCGGCGGAGTTGGGCGAGGAAGAGGTGATCGAGGAAGCCGGCACGCTGAACGCGAACATCGTGCAGTGGGTCGAAGGCCTCGAATTCCAGCTCATGCTGGGCGGTCCGAACGACCGCAACGCGGCCTACCTGCAGATCAGCGCCGGGGCCGGCGGGGTCGACGCGTGCGATTGGGCTTCGATGCTCCTGCGCATGTACACCCGCTGGGCGGAACGGCACGGTTACGAGATCGAAGAGGTCGAGTACCAGGAGGAGACCGAAGGCGGTATCCGCGGTGCGACCCTGCTGATCAAAGGGGACTTCGCGTTCGGTTACCTGAAGGCCGAAACCGGCGTGCACCGTCTCGTGCGGATCAGCCCGTTTGACGCGCAATCCCGGCGCCAGACCTCGTTCGCGTCGGTCGACGTAGGCCCCGAACTTTCAGACGACATCGATATCGAGCTGAACGAGTCCGATATCCGCGTCGACACCATGCGCGCCGGCGGCGCCGGGGGTCAGCACGTGAACAAGACCGAATCGGCGGTGCGCATGACGCACATTCCGACCGGTATCGTCGTGCGCTGCCAGAACGAGCGCAGCCAGCACAAGAACCGCGCGATGGCCCTCAAACTGCTGAAGGCCAAGCTGATCCAGATGGAAGAAGCCAAGCGGGACAAGGAATTGGCCTCGCTGTACGGCGAGAAGGGCGAAATCGCCTGGGGCAGCCAGATCCGTTCGTACGTGATGCACCCCTACCAGTTGGTGAAGGACCACCGCACCAACTTCGAGATGGGCAACGTGAACGCGGTCATGGATGGTGACCTGGACGGCTTCATCGAGGCCTACCTGAAGAGCCGCAAAGGCTAGCGGACTGGGGGATCCCCGGTCTTGAGGCCGATGGGGGCCCGGTCGCGCCAGAATCCGGCGGCCCTCCGCCCGATTCTTCGGTGCCCATCCAGCCGCCGGCTGCCTGGACTTGCCTCCGCCGCCCCGATGGGGTGGGATGGGGGCCGGACCCCGCTCTCACCGGTCCCGACCATGAGCTCCAAGAATCCCCATCCCCACTTCAACGATCGCGACACCCTCGACTGGCACGTCACCCTCGAGGGGGCCAAGGAATCGGCCCGGCGCACCGGTCGCATGATCTTCATCGAGTTCGGCCGCAAGGCCTGCTCGCAGTGCAAGAGCCTCGTGGAGGCGGTGTTGCCGCGGCCCGACGTCTCCGACCTGCTGCAGAACCACTTCGTCGCTCTGGCCGCCGATGCGGATGCCGATGATCCGGAGATCCTGCGCATCGCTAGCCACCTCGAAGACGCGATGATGTTGCCCTTCGTGATGTTCACCGATGCCGAAGGGCAGTTCCTCGACGGGTACTCCGGGGCCAGCACCCCGCCGTATCTGATCAAGACCCTTGAGAAGCTGATCGCCCAGCGCCAATAGGAAGGGCGCGGCCCGCGACAGGAGAACCCGGAAACGAAACCATGGGAATCCTGCGCTGCATCCTGGCCGCCGCCCTGACCCTCGCTGCCCAGGAGACCCCGCCGCCCGTGCGACCGACGCTTCCCAGCCCCGCCGACATCGCGAAACTGCCGCCAGACGGGGGTCCAGAGTTCAATCGGCTGATCTTCGCCTCCAGCCCGTATCTGCTGCAACACGCGCGCAATCCAGTGGATTGGCATCCCTGGGGCGATGAAGCGTTTGCGCTGGCGAAGCAGCTCGATCGGCCGGTGTTCCTGTCGATCGGGTACTCGACCTGTCACTGGTGCCACGTGATGGAGCACGAGTGTTTCGAGGACGAGGCGGTGGCGCGACTGCTCAACGAGCACTTCGTGTGCATCAAGGTCGATCGAGAGGAGCGCCCCGACGTGGATTCGGTGTACATGGCGTTCGCCCAGGCGTTCGGCCGCGGCGGATGGCCTATGTCGGTGTTCCTCGATGGCGAACGCCGTCCTTTCCACGCGGCGACCTACATCCCGAAACACGGCCGCGGAGCCATGCCGGGCATGATGGAGCTGCTGCCCGCCGTGGCGCGCATCTGGCGCGAGGACCGGGCGAAGCTACACAAGCAGGCCGGCGAATTGATCGAATTCGTGCGCGCCCAGCAGCCCGGCAGCGAAGGCACGGCCTTGAGCGAAGCGGTGATCGATCGCTCCCGGAGGGCTTTGGCGTCGATTTTCGATGCGGAACACGGCGGTTTCGGCGATGCGCCGAAGTTCCCTGTGCCGCATCAACTCTGTTTCCTGCTGCATGCCCGGGATGCCAAGGTCTTCGAGCGCTCGCGCGAGATGGTCGATCGCACGCTGCTCGCCATGCGCTGCGGCGGGATCTGGGACCATGTGGGTTTCGGCTTCCACCGCTACTCGACCGACGCGGAATGGTTGTTGCCGCACTTCGAGAAGATGCTGTACGACCAAGCCCTGCAAGCGATGGCGTACACCGAAGGCTGGCAGGCGACGGGGCGGCCTTTGTACGCCGAAACCGTCGAGCAGATCTTCACGTACGTGCTGCGGGACATGACCGATCCGTGCGGCGGGTTCTACAGCGCGGAGGATGCCGACAGCGAAGGGGTCGAAGGCAAGTTCTACGTCTGGACGACCCGCGAGTTGGAAGCGGTGCTGGGGGCCGACGATGCGCGTTTCTTCGCCGGATTGATGGGGTTCGAGGAGAAGGGCAACTTCGCGGAGGAGGCCACCGGCCACCGCGATGGCTCCAACATCCCGCACCTGGCGCAGCGGCTGGAGCTCTACGCGCAGGCGACGGCGGACCCAGCAGGGTACGTCGCGCGATTCGAACGCGTGCGTGCGCAGCTCTTCGCCCACCGCGAGGGCCGCGTGCATCCGCTCAAGGACGACAAGATCCTGACCGACTGGAACGGGCTGATGATCGCCGCGATGGCCAAGGCCGGTCGCGCCATGCAGCGCAACGATTGGCTCGAAGCCGCGCAAAAGGCCGGGGAGTTCGCCTGGACGGGCCTGCGCGATGGCAAAACGGGGCGCCTGTTCAAGCGTGCGCGGGCTGGGCAAGCGGGCTTGGCTGGGCTGCTCGACGATTATGCGTTCCTGGCGTGGGGGTACCTCGAACTGCACCAGGCGACCCAGGACCTCGTTTGGCTCGAGCGGGCCAAGGCGTTGATCGACCTATCGATCGAGTGGTTTTGGGACGCCGAAGGTGGCGCCTTCCTGCCCGTGCCATCGGATGGGGAGCAGCACATCCTCGCTTCGAAGGACCCCTACGATGGGGCGCTTCCCTCGGGCAATTCCGTGCAGCTCTGCAACCTGGTCCGGCTGGCGCGGATCACCGGGCAGAGCACGTACGAAGAGCGCGCATCGGCTTTGGTGCGCGCGCTGGGGCCGCAGGTGCAGCGCACTGGCCACGGCCACAGCCAATTCTTGATGGGTTACGAGTACCTGCTCGGTCCGAGCCAGGAGGTGCTGGTCACCGGGCCGCGCGGCACCGCCGATGTCGAAGCATTGCTGCGTACCGCCAGCCAGGGGCTGTTCCCGCTGGTTTCGGTGCTGCACGTGCCCAGCGGAGGATCCGAAACCCTGGATCAACTCGCACCGTTCACGGCGTCCTACGGTGCGACCGGCGGCGCCCAGGCCTTCGTCTGCACGGCGTTCACCTGCGAAGCGCCGACCTCCGATCCCGCGGTGCTGCGCGCATCGCTCGAACAGGCCGGTCCCGGCTCAGTTGGGCGGAAAGACGATCAGTAGGCCGATCGCGATCTGCAGCACGAGCAGGATCGTGTAGAACGTCGTGAAGAAGCGCTTCTGCGTCTTGTGGCGCAGGATCGACATGGCCGCCAGGCTCGCGGGCGAAGCGCCAAGGACTGCCATGGTATGCAGAACCTTCTCGGGCACGCGCCACCCGTCCTTGCGCGCTTGGTGCTTGTCGTAGGCCCAGAGCACGAAAGCCGCCACGTTGGCGCCGATGGCCCAGGCGAACAGGCGCGAGCCGGGCAGCAGGAAACGCCACAGGAACATCACCGGCAGGGCCAGGACGACGAAGACGACCAGGAAGAAGCGGATCGGGTGGGCTTTGATATCCAAGGGCGGGGCCTCGCGCCCATGGTAGCCCAGGCGGCGGCGGCTTCCACCCGGCAGGCGCGTGCACGGCCGCATTCGGGGGCCCACAATGGGTACGCTGGTGCCCATCCGGCCCGGAACCCATGAACGACGCCTTTCCCGCCCCCGAAGGACCCGAGACGGAGTGGAAGGAGACCCTGCCCGCCCCTTGGCGCACGGCGCGTACGCTCAGCGCCTTCGCCAATGGCACCGGCGGACTCCTTTGGATCGGTGTGCGCGACAACGGCGAGCGCATCGGGGTGGCGGACACGGATACCGAGCAGAAGGTGCTGCAGCGGGCATTGGAGCTGGTGGAGCCCGTTCCGCGTCTCGTGCTCGAGACCGTGCACCTCGACGGGACCACCCTGCTGCGCATCCGCGTCTTCCCGCTGCACGGCGCTGTCGCCACCGTGCGGCGCCCGGGCCACCCTGCCACCGCGTACATCCGCGAAGGATCGAGCAATCAACCCGTGAGCCGCACCGTGCAGCGCGCGCTGCAATCCCCGCGGCGGGTGCGCATCGGCGACCGCGAGCGGCGGGTGCTGCAATTGCTCGACGGCCGGCCGCCGCAATCGCTGCGCGATCTGGCCCAGGCCATGCGCATGGGCGAGCGGCGCACGCGGCAGTTGGTGGTGCCGCTGATGCAGGCCGGGCTCATCCACCAGCGCGAAGGCCGGCGCCTGGCGCTGACGGCGCTCGGGGCTGCGCGCCTGCGCTGAGGGCTCCGCGCACGGCAAGTGGTGATGGGGTGGGGCCTTGCGGCCGGGGCCTCCAGCTTCCCCGGCCCCGGGGTGTCCCCGTCCCGCCGGGGTTCCTATCATGCTGGCCCCCAAACCCCGCTCGACCCATGCAAATCCCCGTCCGCCGCGCCCTGCTCAGCGTTTCCGACAAGTCCGGTCTGGTGCCCTTCGCTCGCGATCTGCGCGAAATGGGCGTCGAATTGCTCTCCACAGGGGGCACGTACAAGGCGCTGCTGGAAGCGGGACTCGAGGTCAAAGAGGTCTCCGAGCACACCGGTTTCCCCGAGATGATGGATGGGCGGGTGAAGACCCTGCACCCGAAGATCCATGGGGGCATCCTCGCCCGCCGCGATCTCGAAACCCACGTGGCAGCGATGGAAGAGCATGACATCGCTCCCATCGACCTGGTGGTGGTCAACCTCTACCCGTTCGAGGCCACCGTCGCCCGCCCCGGCGTCACCCGCGCCGAAGCCATCGAACAGATCGACATCGGCGGCCCTTCGATGGTGCGTTCGGCCGCGAAGAACCACGGCGCGGTGGGCATCGTCACCGACGCCGCCGACTATGCGCGCGTGATCGAAGAGATGCGGGCGCACGGCGGAGCCCTGACCGCCGAATTGCGCGCCGATCTGGCGCTCAAGGCCTTCGAACGCACCGCCGCCTACGACGCCCACATCGCGCGCTATCTGCGCGGAGAGCTCAACCCGCAAGGAGATTCCCCCTTCCCCGCGAAGTTCGAGCTCACCGGCACCCTGGAGATGACCCTGCGTTACGGCGAGAACCCGCACCAGCAAGCGGCCTTCTACCGCACGCCCGACCTGGGTGAACCCGGTGTTGGCAATGCGCAGGTGCTGAACGGCAAGGCGCTCTCTTACAACAACCTGGTGGATCTCGACGCGGCCCTGGCCTTGGCCAAGGAGTTCGAGAACCCCTTCTGCTGCGTCATCAAACACACCAACCCCTGCGGCGCGGCCGAAGCCAAAACCCTGGCGGCCGCCATCGAAGCCGCCTGGTCCGGCGACCCGGTTTCGGCGTTCGGTTCGGTGCTCGCCATGAACCGCCCCGTCGACCTAGCGGTGGCCCGCTTCCTGGTGGATGGCCAGCGTTTCGTCGAGGCGATCATCGCGCCGTCCTTCGATCAGGACGCTTTCGAACTCCTGACCACCGGCCCCAAGTGGGGGAAGAACGTGCGCCTCCTGGCCTGCGGCGCCTTTGGTCCTGCGAGCCGTAACGCGAGCGACTTCGAGGTCAAGAAGATCACCGGCGGCCTGCTCCTGCAGGATCGCGACCTGACCGCGGAAGGTCCCGGCGCCATGCAGATCGTGACCCAGGCCCACTTCGCCGCGGGTCAGGCCGAGGAACTCGAGTTCGCTTGGCGCATCGCGAAACACGTCAAGTCCAACGCCATCGTGCTCACCGGCAACCGCACCGTCTACGGCGTGGGCGCGGGCCAGATGTCCCGCGTGGACAGCGTTCGCATGGCCCTGCTCAAAGCCGGCGACCGCGCCCCGGGCTCGGTGCTCGCTTCCGACGCCTTCTTCCCCTTCCCGGACGGTGTCGAACTCGCGATCGAAGGCGGCGTGGCTGCCATCGTCGAACCCGGCGGCTCCATGCGCGACGCCGAAGTCATCGCCGCCTGCGACGCCAAAGGGGTGCCAATGGCCTTCACCTCGGTGCGCCACTTCCGCCACTAGGATTGCGAGGAGTGCGCGGCTGCACGTCGCAGGATGCGTGCGCCTTTGGCGTCTGGAATTGCGGCGACGGGATTCCGGAATGCCGGCGGGCGCGCGCTCACCGGCCGGGGCGAGGCGCTTCAGAATCGGCGGGCCGGCGGGACTTCGATCCACAATCCGCACCCGAGCGATTCGACGGAATCCGGGAATAAAAAAAGCGCGCCTTCGGCTCCCCAACCGAAGGCGCGCACGGATTACGGCGGACCGCTTACGCGGGATCCGGCTCACTCCCCAATGAGCTGGATCACAGCCGTATCCCCCTCGTCAATGACCTTTGCGATGCCTTCGTCCTCGAGCCACTGGTAGACAAGCGCCAAGGGCGAGACCAGGCCCATGTGCGGCACGATGGTCGGCCGCAGGTTCCCGTGGGTGTAGATCTTGGAGAACAGACCCATCAGGTGGTTTTTCTCACCATCGTAGATGCCGCCGCCGGAGTTGCCGATGTAGGTCGGCGCGCTGATCATCCAGTAGGTGCTGCCGTCGATGAAGTGATCGAGGTCGGAGATCTCGCCGCGGGTCGGGATCGGATCGTTGCCCAGGGGGCAGCCGACGGCGTAGATCGAGTGGAAGATGTGGCGGCTCGCGAGGTAGCTGCGCGAGGCGAGGGTGGCGCCGTTGGCCACCGGCTTGTCGTCGTCGAGCAGCAGCAGAGCCGCGTCGATGGTCGCGTTGTGGGCGACGAGATGTGCGGTGCGGAAGAGGGTCGAGCCGCTTTCGAGGTAGATCGTGACGGGCACGGTCTTGTCCTCCGGGTCGAGCTTGTCCGCCAGGATGTCGCGCACCACGTGCCAGGCGGTCAGCACCTGGGTTTCGTAGCCTTCGCCATCCCGGTTCGGGGTCGAGCGCAGCACCACGCCGCTGCCCACGGTCGTATCCCCGGCGAGCTGCACGGTGGGGCCGACGATGCGGCGCCAGCGGTACTCGACCTGGCCTTCCACCGGCTCGACTACTTCTTCGATGCGACTCAGATCGTCGCGGGTGCTGCGCACCAGGTTGAGGGTCGAGTCCATCGACGCGCTGAGCGTGTGGAACTCCTCGGTCATACGCTCGATCTCGGCGTCGTACTTGCTGTTGTCGAGCGCGGCCTGCAGCTCCCCGATGTGGGTGCGATCCCGTTCGAGTTGGGCGGTCGCTTCCTGCAGTTGGTTTTCGAGCGCAGATTCCTGCTCGGCCTTGGAGCGGCGCAGATTGGCCAGGTCCGCCTCCAGGGTGGCGATCGCCTCAGACCACTGGCCCTGGGCGGTCACGAGCTCACCACGCATCTCCGCCAGCAGGCGCGGGGTCTCGCGCCGCGCGGTCTCCATCTGGTCGAGATCGCGCTGCATGCGGTTCACATGGGTAACACCCATGGTGGCGAGTAGGCCGGCCACCGCGGCGGGGATGAGTACTTTCTGCATGGGCCTTTCCGGCAGGGGCAGGGAGTCGGATGCGACTTCCTAGGGTGCCTTCCGTATCGGCCCGGCCCCTCCGGGCGGGTAAATGCAATTTGCTAGAAATGCGGATTCCTTCCGGGCGCCCCGCATTGGGGCACCCGGGAGGGGCTCAGGGGATGGGGCGGATCGTGAGGATGCGATCCCCTTCCTCCAGGGTGTGCAGGGGCTCCTTGCCGCTTACCAGGCCCCCGAACAGGGTGTACTGCCCGTCCAAGTGGGGCGTGGGCCGGTTGGTGATGAAGATCTGGCTGCCGCCCGAATCGGGGTTCGCATTGCGGGGCATACCCAGGGAGCCTTCCTCATATCGCAGCTCGTTGAACTCCTGCCCGAGGGAGTCGTCGCTGCCGCGCCAGGTACCGCCACCATTGCCGTCGCCCCGGTAGCAGCCGCCTTGGATCACGAAGTCCGACACGACCCGGTGCCAGGTGAGCCGGTCGTAGTAGCCCTGGCCCGCCAGGACGAGGATGTTGTGCACATGCACGGGGGCGACGTCGGGGTAGAGCTCGAAGACCATCGTGCCCCGGTTCGTTTCGATCGCGATCCGGGGGTTGGGCAGGTCGGGGGCGCGTACCGGCGCGGGATCGGGGGCGGGGCGTGCTTGGGCCGGCTCTTCGGAGTCCTGCCACTCGATGCCCCGTTCCGCGAGGCTGCGGCGCGCCAGGTCCGCGACGTAGGGTTCGGGGTGCAGGCCTGCTTGGCGCAGGAACTCTTCGGCATCGGAACCCTGGATGCGAGCGATCGACTTGACCACCGCCGCGCAGAGTTCGGCGGCACCATCGCCTTCGGCGCGATAGAACGCGGCCGCCAGGCTCGGGTAGTCGCCGGCGTCCAGCTCACCGGCGGAGAGGGAGTCCACCGCGGCCAGAGCCAGTCCGTTGTCCTCGGAACCGCAATACGTGCGCAGGGCCGCGCGCGTCTCTTCGCCAGGGAAGTGCTGCAATTGGTCGATGGCTTCGATCGCAACGAGCACTTCGCGGTCGCCGGCGAGCCCCATGAGAATGCCGCGGGCTTCCTCGCCGCCAAGGGTGCGTGCGGCCTGGGCCGCAGCGCGACGCTGCAGGGCATCGCGCGAACGGCCCCATTCGCGCACGCGCGCCACCGCGTCCTTCGGCGGCCTTTGAATGTAGGCCTGGAAGGCCGCGCGGCGCACCATGCCGGACGGGTCGTGCACCATCAGGTCTTCGGGTTCGGTGCCGAGATACCCCTTGCCGAGGGCGGTCACGGCGGCGGCGCGCACGTGGGCAGAAGCGTGTTTCAGGCACGCGCGCGGTGCACCTTCCGCGAGACCACAGGCCAAGGTATTCAGGCCGCGCAGGGCTTCCACCACGACGCGGTAGTCCCCATCCGCGCAGCGTTTCTCCAGGCCAAGCTGCAGGCGCGCGGCGGATTCCGCATCCACGGCGTCCTTGTCCGCGGCCCGGTCCAGGGCCAGCCGGGCCAGGCCCAGGGTGGCGAAGATGCGCGGTTCCGGATTGCCTTCGCGTTCGGCCCCGATGAGCAGGGTGTCGAGCGCGGTGCTGCGCAGCGCCTTGACGCGGGCCAGGGTGAACAGGGCATAACCAGCCACTTCGCTGGAGGCCTCGGCGGCGCAGATCCCAAGCAGGCCCTTCGCTTCGGCCAGGTGTGCCGTGAGCACTTCGGCCGAGGGTAGGGAAAGGGCCTGGCAGGCGCCGGCGCGGGCCGCGGGGTGGGTTTCGTCCTGGGCGCGGGCGAGCAGGGCCTTCAGCGCCGCTTCGTTGTCGAGCCGGCCGAGGGCCAGGAACGCCTGGGCGCGTACGTCGGCTTCGGGGTCCTGGGTGGCGGCGTCGAGGGCAGCGAGGGCGGCCGGGTCTTTGCGCAGGCCGAGGGCGAAAGCGGCGGCGCGCCGCACGTGGCTTTCCCCGTCGCGCAAGGACAGGTTCAGCACTTCGGTGACGTTGGCGCCATAGCGCTCGACCGAGAGGCGGCCGAGGGCGCGCACCGCCCGTTCACGCACGCGGGCATCGGGATGGCGGGCCAGGACCTGCAGGTACCCCCCGCCGGTATGCCGGCCGGCTTCCAACCGGGCCACACTGCTCAAGGCCTCCCGCCCAGGGTCGGGCGGTTCGACCGCGGTGGGGCCCACCAGACCCGTGCTGAGCTCCCGGGACCCGGTTTGGCTGCGGGGGATCCTCATGGGATCGGGCTGCCAAGACTCGATATGGGCGCAGCCCGCAGGCAGCAGGGCGAGCAGGGCAAAAAGGGTGGGTCTGGAGTAGGGAAGGGGGACCTGCATTGGCGTATTATGAGGGTTGCCGCGCCCGTCCCAAAAGCCCCCAAAACCGCGCACCATGGCCATTTCCACCGTCCCCGAAGCCATCGAAGATCTGCGCAAGGGAAAGATGATCATCCTGGTGGATGACCCGAGCCGCGAAAACGAGGGGGATCTGGCCATGCTGGCCGAGTTCATCACCCCGGAGGCGGTCAACTTCATGGCCCGCGAGGGCCGCGGGCTGATCTGCATGCCCCTCTCCGGTCCGATCTGCGATCAGCTCAAACTCGAGCCGCAGACCCGCGAGAACACCTCGAGCTTCACCACGGCGTTCACCGTGTCGATCGAGGCGGCCAGCGGGGTGACGACCGGAATCAGCGCTGCCGACCGCGCGCACACCATCCGCGTCGCGGCCCACCCGGACGCGCTGCCGGCGGATCTGGCCCGACCCGGCCACATCTTCCCGCTGCGGGCCAAAGACGGTGGGGTCCTGGTGCGCGGTGGCCAGACGGAAGGCATCGTCGACCTGGCGCGCCTGGCAGGCAGCCGCGAAGCGGGCGTGATCTGCGAGATCATGAACGACGACGGCAGCATGGCGCGGATGCCCGAATTGGAGGTGTTTGCGGCCAAACACGATCTGAAGATCTGCACCATCGCGGACATCATCGCCTACCGCCGGCACACGGAAATGCTGGTGCAGCGCATCGAGCAGGATGTGCCCCTGCCCACGCCCTTCGGCGAATTCCGCATGCACCTGTTCCGGAGCAAGGTGGACGGCAAAGAGCACGTGGCGCTCACGCGCGGCGTGCAGGAAACCGCGGAAGGCGTGGCCCCCGCCGCGATCGAGGAACCGGTGCACGTCCGCGTGCACTCCGAGTGCCTGACCGGTGACGTGTTGCACAGCCTGCGCTGCGACTGCGGCCCCCAGCTCGACACGGCCCTGAGCATGCTCGGCAAGACCCCCCACGGGGTGCTGCTGTACCTGCGCCAGGAGGGCCGGGGCATCGGCCTGGCCAACAAGCTCAAGGCCTACAAACTGCAGGATCAGGGCCTGGATACGGTCGAAGCGAACAAGGCCCTGGGCTTCTCCGCGGATCTCCGGGAATACGGGATCGGGGCCCAGATCCTCCATTACCTCGGGGTGCGCAAGATGCGCCTCCTGACCAACAACCCCAAAAAGATCCACGGCATGGCGGGGTACGGCATGGAGGTGATCGACCAGGTGCCCCTGGAGATTGAGCCTAACTCCAATAATGCCAAGTATTTAGAGACGAAACGCGAGAAGCTAGGGCATACCCTGGTGGCGCGGCAGCCCCGCAAGGGCTGATTTTTGGGATCCCGCCGGGAATAGGGCGGAATAGGCCCTGGGCAAGGGCGTCCACGGCGGAACCATGGGCGTGGTCCGTATGCAAGAAAACGAGCGCAGCGACGAGGAGCTGGTCCAGCTGACCCTGGCTGGCGACCGGAGTGCCTTCCAGGTGCTGGTGGAACGCCACCAGCACCGGATTTTCCGGCTTGCCCGTCACTACCTGCGCTCCAACGCGGAAGTCGAGGACATGGTCCAGGACACGTTCCTGAAGGCCTTCTCCAAACTGGACACCTTCCAGAGCAACTCGAGCTTCTTCACCTGGGTCTACCGCATCGCCAAGAACACGATCCTCGACAACCTCAAGCGCAAGGGCCGTTCGCCGGTTCGCGCGATGGAGGACCCCGAGGATTCGCTTGGCAGGGTGGCCGAAGGGCGTTCAGGCCGCGTTCCCATGCCCGATGCCCGCATGATGAAGAGCGAGATCACGCGGGTCACCCGATCGGTCCTCGAAACCCTGCCCGACATCTTCCGTGAAGTGTTGGTGCTGCGCGAACTCGAGGGCCAAAGCTATCAGGAGATCGCGGAGACCCTCGAAATCTCGATTGGAACGGTGGAATCCCGCATCTTCCGTGCCCGGGCGAAGTTCAAGGACAAGCTGATGCAGATGCATCCCGAAATCGTGGAGGGAATGTGAACATGCGTTGTGAGCAGGCTCAGGAGTGGATCTCGAAGAAGGTCGATGGTGTGCTGGCGGTGAAAGAAGTCGGCCAGCTTCGGCAGCATCTGGAGCAATGCGGCGAGTGCCGCGAGTTCGAAGAGGACATGCTCGCGATGAAAGCGTGGTTCCCCGCCGAAGAGGCGGTGGCCGTACCGGCGGGCTTCGCGCAGCGCATCGCGGCGATGGCGTTTGATGGACAGGCGGCCGCGCCGATCCTGCAACACGTCTCCGGCGGTCGTCCGCGGGCGGGCAGCACCCCCGAGCGGTTTGCGATGCAGCTGATGGCCTTGGCCGCGGCGCTACTGCTGGCCCTGGGCCTTGCGCTCTACATGCAGCGCGGCAACAGCAACCACAACCTGAACGCGGACGAAACCCAGACCCTTGAGCAGGTCCTGGAGGAGTTGCGCGAACTCAACCAAGGCGCGCCGGCCGCGAACCAGGAGGCGGTTCCGAAGTCGACCGACCGCTGATCTTGAAGTACCGGATCTTGGTCTTGCTGCTGGCCGGGACGATGTTCCTGGCCGGCATGGCGTTCGCCTGGTTGTTGCAGGGGGGACCTCCTGCGCCCGGCGCGCCCTACGAGGCCTACGCTGCCCGCTTCGAACAGGAATTCCAACTGTCCCCGAAGCGGGCCCGTTTGTTCCGGGATCTGCTGCGCATTCACGACCAGAAGCGCCAGGCGATCCGGGACCGGTACCAACCCGACCTGGACCCGGCCGTGGGCCGGGAATTGGATGCGGAGGCCGAGAGATTCCGCACCCTCATCCGTGATACAGTCTTACCGCCCGAGCAACGGGAGCGCTACGACGCCATGCTTCCCGAGTTCCAACCCAACCCCATTCCCCGCTGACCCATGGCACGCTCCTGTGGTTTGCGTCTGGGACCCCGACGCTTCGAGCTGGTGGTCCTGGATGGCAGCGCCAAGAAACACAAGATCTCCGCGTACTACGCCGGTGAGTTCGACACCGATGTGGAGGATCCCGTGGCCCACGCGGTGGAGCTGCTCAAAGACGCGGCCAAAGCCCACCGGATCCCCAAGGAGAACCTGGGGCTCGTGATCGACAGCGGCAGCGCGGCCTTCCGTAAGATCGAACTGCCGTTCGCCGAGAAATCCAAACTCGAGCAGGTGCTGAAGTTCGAGGTGGAGAGCGATCTTCCCCAGTGGAACATCGACGAGGTGGTGGTGGACTTCCACGTGCTGCAGGAGGTCGATGGCGGTTCCGAATTGCTCGTGACGGCGGTGCCCAAGGCGGACGTCGGTGCGGCGATCAAGATGTGCGAACGGGCCGGCCTTGAGCCGCTCGAAGTGCAATTGGAGTCGTCCGCGATCTTCAACGCGGCGACCAGCGCGAACATCTGTGGGCCCGAAGACGCGCAACTGCTCGTACACGTCGGCGACCTGGCCACGACGGTGGTGGTGGTCGATGGTGGTGTGGTGCGCGAGATGCGCGTGATCCACATCGGCGCCCTGACCCATGAACTCGCCCTGGTTGCGGAGAACAACGCCGAGGGTGAGGGCGAAGAGGGGGAAGCCGAGGTCAAGAAGCCCGATCCGGTCGAGGTGCATCGCCGGGTCGAGCAGGCCCTGCAGCGGATCCGCCGGGAGTTGGGCCGGACCCTCGCCGCGGCCAGCGCCAACCGTCCGATCGAAGCGATCTATGTCTGCGGTGTGGAGCTGCCTGGCCTGATCGGTGAGCCGATCATGGACGTGCCGGTCTACGTGCTGGATTGCTTCGAGGAAGACGGCGGCCAACCGGTCGATGGCTTCGGACAACTCGTGGCCGCCTATGGCGCCGCGATCACCCAGCTCGGTGGCGGGGCCATGCAGCCGCGGTTGCGGCGCGAGGATCTGGCGTTCACCGGTGCTTGGGAACGCATGGAGTTCCCCCTCGCCGTAGCGGCGATGCTGCTGGCGATGCTCGGGGCGGCGTACTTCTTCATGGAGTCGCAACACGTCGCCAAACTCGAGAACTCGGTGCGCTTCTGGGTCGACAGCACCAACAACTACCTGGTGGGCGAGGACAACGATCCCGCCAAGGCGAACATGGTGCCCGCGCCCGAGAACGTGGTGCGTTTCGTGGGCCTTTTCCCGACCAAGCCGGGCCAGCCGCTCAAGTACACCGATCCGATCGAGGGTGCCCTGCCCGAACTGTCCAAACTGGTCGAGCGCAACCTCAAGGGGCTGCGGGAGAGCTTGGGCGACACCGTCGGACTGCAGCAGCCCCAGTCGGCCTTCGTGGCGGCGACTCTGGTGCTCGGCGTGCTCGAGAAACACGATGCCGAGTGGCGCGTCAGTCTGCACAAGATCCAAGGCGATTGGCTCGAGAGCAACGACGGCAAGAGCTCGCAGGTCGAGGTTCGCATGACGGTCACCTTCTGGGGTGAGAATGCGGCCGAGGCGACGCGCGACTACGAACGCTTCCGCGATGCCCTGTCCCAGAACAGCGAGCTGTTCGTCGGCGTCGATGAGAAGCCGACCAAGGTGCTGCCCGGGGATGCGGGTATCTACATCGAAGGTTTGACCGTCAAGGTCAACGTGGACGCCATGGACAACGCGGCGAAGAACTGACCCGGAGCAAGCCATGGGAATCCTGAAATCGATGACCGCCATGAAGGCGATGATCCTGTGCTGCCTGATCGCGGGCGGTGTGCTCGGATGGATGGGCTGGAAGAAGCACGAGCGGGTGGTGAGCCTGCAGTCGTTCCTCGGCCTGGACAAGCAGGACCACTTGCTCGCAGGGCGTGAATCGCGCGCGCAGAAACTGGCCACCGACCTGCAGTTGATGGGACTTGAGTACAGCGACCTGGTCGGCGAGCTGGACAACGACATCATGCGAGGCGAATCGAGCCCGCAGTCGGAGATCCGCAAGATCGCCACGCTTCCGAAGATCGCGCTCGGTGGCCTGGACATCAACCCCAGCTCCAAGCAGGGACGTGGGTACACCGACAGCAAGTACCTGATCAAGCCTGCGGCCCCGGGCGGCGCGAGCAAGAACAAGACCTACTTCCCCCGCACCAAGATCGCAAACTTCATGTACCGGCTCGAGGAGCGCTACAAGCGGGTCAAGGTGACCAGCTTCCGCATCGAGCCGCCGAAGACCCTGAAGCCGGAAGAGATTCCGACCGACCAGTGGTCCTTCCAGTGCGAGATCACCGTGCGCGAGAAGGAACAGAAGGGCGAGTGACATGGACCGCCCCGGATTCCAGCGACTGGAATTCACGCGCCTGGGCCCTGCGGCGATGCAGGACCGGGCGCGTGCGCTTTTAGGGGAAATGGGCCGCCGGCGCAGCATCCGGCACTTCTCTTCCGATCCCATACCCGCGGGAGTGCTCGACGACTGCATCCGGATCGCTGGCAGCGCGCCGTCCGGGGCGCACAAGCAGCCCTGGACCTTCGTTGTGGTCGAGGATGCCGGCGTGCGGGCCGCGATCCGAGAGGCGGCCGAGGCGGAGGAGCGCGAGAACTACGCGGGCCGCATGAACGAGGAGTGGCTGCGCGATCTGGCGCCGCTCGGAACCGATGCCGACAAACCCTTCCTCGAGTCGGCGCCCGGGCTGATCGTGTTGTTCCGCCACGCTTGGCAGGAGGCGGAGAACGGGGGTCGCAGCCAGTGTTACTACTCTCAGGAGTCGGCCGGCATCGCCGCGGGCTTCCTGTTGATGGCCCTGCATCAGGTGGGATTGGCAGCTCTCACCCACACGCCCAGCCCGATGGCGTTCCTGAGCAGGATCCTGGGCCGTCCGGAGAATGAACGTCCCTTCCTCCTGATTCCGGTGGGCTATCCGGCGGAGGATTGCGAGGTGCCTGCGCTGGAGCGCAAACCCCTCGATGAAATCCGTCGACGCGTGTGAGCCACGCACGCGATTGCGGGGCCCACACGCGTCGAGGGATCAAGCCGCCTGGGTGCGCTCGGACTGCGGCCAAAGGATGCTGAGGCGCAGGGCCGAGCCCAGGCACGCGAAGAGCAGGCTTTGCACCTCGTCTTCGGGCTTGAGCGGTTCCTGGCCGTGCCGTTCGTGAATCTCGGGGAGACCCACGCGGCCATCGGGGTGGTACAGGCCTGCGATGTTGCCGGCGATGATGTTCACGATCTCGCCCAGGGTGTCCTGGATGTCCTCGGTGGACAGCAGGTGTTCTTCCACGAAGAAGAACTTGCTGGCTGCGAGGCGGGCGGCGGCATCGGAGCAATCCAGGCGCAGGATGTAGCCATCCTCCCGGGCCAAGGCGATCTTGGCCACGTAGCCGGAGTCATCGGGCAAAGCCAGGCAAGCATTCGTCGGCTCGATGGCGATACCGACGATGGTCGACCAGGCTGCGGTCGTCACCTCGATCAATTCGCTGTCGTGGAGAGTATTCATGCTGCGGGGCGGTAGTAGTTGACGTTTCCGGCGGACTCCCGGGAGTAGTCGGCACCCCGGGTGAATTCGCCGCTTCCGAGGAACAGGTAGCCATCGGGAGCCATCTTGCGCCGGGTGCGGCGCAGGATGTCCTCCTTGGTGGCATCGTCGAAGTAGATCAGGACGTTGCGCATCATGACCAGGTCCAGTGGTGGTACGTTGGGCAGAGGATCAAGCAGGTTCTGGTGTCGGAATTCGACCATGGAGCGGAGCTCGGGTTTCACGCGCCAGCGGGTGCCTTCCTTGTCGAAATGCTTGACGAGGAGCTTGGCCGCCAAGCCGCGGGAGACTTCGAGTTGGGAGTACACGCCCTCGCGGCAGCGGGCGAGCATCGTGTCGGAGATATCCGTGGCGAGGAAGGTGACATCCCAACCAAGGACTTCGGGGAAGTGCTCCGCGAGCAGGATGAGAAAACTATAAGGTTCCTGCCCGCTGGAGCTCGCGCCACACCAAATATTGAGGCGACGTTCGGTGCTTCGCTTCGCGATCAGATCCGGAAGGACCGTTTCGCGCAGGGCGTCGAACGGGCGCACGTCCCGAAAGAATGAAGTTTCATTGGTAGTCAATGCGTCGATCACGGCTTCATCGAGGGCCGAAGACCCCTTTTGAATGCCGAGGGCCATCTTCTCAATGGAATCGAATCCGTGATTCCGTGCGACCGGGGCCAACCGGCTCTGAATGAGGTAATCCTTGTCGGGGCTCAAGACGATGCCAGCCTTGCGATACACAAGATCGCGAATGCGGGCGTACGCCTGGTCCGACGGGGGGGTGTTCTGTGATGCCGACATTACGGTAGCAGACCCATTCCTTGAAGGCGTTCGATGAGGGCGTCCTTGGTGAAGGGCTTCATGACGTACTCGTCCGCGCCGGACTCCAGGGCTTCGCGGACGCGTTCCATTTCGGTCACGCTGGTGACCATCATGATTCGCATGGTGTTGCAGATCGCTTGCCGACGGATTTCCCGCAGGAAGCTGAGACCATCCATGTTCGGCATGTTCCAGTCGAGCAGGGCGATATCCGGGGCTTCGCCTTCTTGCACTCTCTCGAGCGCCTGCAGGCCATCCTCCGCCTCGGAAACGTCGAACCCAAGGTCCACGAGCATCTTGCGCAAGAGGTGGCGCATGGCTCGGGAGTCATCAACAATCAGTGCTTTCATGGTTATGCGGCAAAGGGCGATTTTTTAGTGGCTCCGCAACGGCTTTTGCGGACGAGTTCGTTGGCGTGGGAGCCCAGTTCCGTGAGGGGCAGGGCGGCCTCGGTCACTCCCGCTTCGAAGGCGAAGCGGGGCATGCCCCAGACCACCGAGGTTTCCTTGTCCTGCACCAGAATGCGTCCGCCATGCTCGTGGATGACGCGGGCGCCCTTGGTGCCATCAGACCCCATTCCCGTCAGGATGATCGCTAGCACTCCTCCTCCGAAGTGCTCGGCGACGGAACGGAACATCGGGTCGACGGCGGGACGGCAGAAGTTCTCCTTGGGGTCGTCGTTGAGCTCGAGCACGGTTCCCGTGGGCTTGCGGTGCACCAGCATGTGGTGGCCACCGGGCGCCAGGTAGGCGTGTTTGGCCTGCACGACTTGGCCATGGGTGGCTTCGACCACCTTCCATTCGGTGTTGGTGTCCAGTCGTTTGGCGAGCTGGGCGGTGAAGTTCTCCGGCATGTGCTGGGTCAGCACCAGAGGACAGCCGAGGCCGGGATCCAGGTCCCGCAGCAGTTGCTCGAGGGCATCGGGTCCGCCGGTGGAAGATCCCACGGCGATGATGTCGATCGGGCCCTGCTCGGCCCTTTTGGGCTTGGGCGGGGGGGCAGCCGTCGGAGCGAGGGCCTCCGGTCCGTGCACGATGGCCGTGTGCAGACGATCGATGGCCTGGACCAGCGATTCACCCGGCACGGATTTGGGCACATGGGCGGTGGAGGCCTCTTTCCACTCCGTAGCGAGGGCGGCAAAGTCCGCTTCGCTTCCGCAGAAGAGTATGCGTGGGACCGTTGCCGCGTGCTCGGCGAGCTCCCGCAGGAGGTCGACCGGACTGGAATCCCCGGCCACGGACGGGTCGATGACGACCACGTCCGGGCTGGAGTTGCGCAGCAACTTGGCGCCCAGTCGCCAGTCGCTGGCGGATCCGACCACTTCAATGGCCGCATCTTTCGCCAGCTCCCGGCACGTGACCAGGCGATCCATCGTCGCTCCGTCCAGTACGAGGACTCGTGTGGGTTGGATACTCACAGATGACAGGGTCTAGGAGTGTTGCCTACAGGCGGAACTTGCCGACCAGGTTCGAAAGCTCGCTGGCCATCTGTGCCAGGCTGGCCGCGGAGGTCTCGACGTCCTCGGCACCACGCGTGGTGTCCTCGGCCGCCTGGCTCACACTGCCGATGCTGTCGACGATGTCGTCCGTTCCGTTGTTGGCCAAGGAGACGCTGCGCGCCATCTCGTTCGTCGTGGCCGTCTGTTGTTCGACGGCGCTGGCGATCGTGCCCTGGGTCTCGTTGATCTGGCCGATGATGCCGCTGATGCGGGCGATGGCCTGAACCGACGCGTCGGTGTCGGACTGGATCGCTTCGATCTTGCGGCTGATGTCCTCCGTGGCCTTGGCGGTCTCTTTGGCGAGTTCCTTGACCTCGTTGGCTACCACCGCGAAGCCCTTGCCGGCCTCACCGGCGCGAGCGGCTTCGATGGTCGCGTTGAGGGCCAGCAGGTTGGTCTGCTGGGCGATCGAGGTGATGACCTTGATCACCTGGCCGATCTCCGCGCTGCTCTCGCCGAGTTTGCCGACGGTCTTGTTGGTCTCGTCCGCAACGCGCACGCCTTCGCTGGCGACCTGGGCCGCCCGGGTGGCGTTCTTCGCGATCTCCGAGATGCTGGCGTTCATCTCTTCGGTGCCGGTCGCAAGGGACTGCACGTTGGTGCTGACCTTCTTGCTGATCTCGGTCACTTCCTGAGCCTGCTTGCTGGTGGCCTCGGAGTTGGCGGTCATCTGCTGGCTGACGACCGTCAGTTCCTCCGCGGCACCGGCCAGCGTATGCGAGTTGGTCGAGATGCTGGTCATGCTTTCGCGCAGCGAGGAAAGCAAGCGGGTGAGACCTTCGCCCATGCGACCGATCGTGTCGCTTCCGGAAACCGGAACTTTGAGCGTCAGGTCGCCATCGGCGGCGGCCTCCACCACCTTCAGGATGGCGCCGACCTTGTTGTTGAGTTCCTCCGACTGCGCGCGCTCACGCTCGTGCGCGTTCGCAAGTTCCTTCTCCTGACGGAGTTGATCGGTGATCACGGCCCAGGTCACCATCGGGCCCAGGTATTCACCCGAACCGCCGTACATGGGCGAAGCGAGCAAATCGAGGGTATCGGTGCCCACCTGGATCTTGGCCTGGGCCGGCAGACGGGAGCCGTCGGCGATCAGTCCGCGCTGGTGGGCCGGGTTCTTGTGGAACACGTCCATCGAGGAGCCGATCAGCTTGTCCACCGGGATCGGCAGCGCGTGCTGGATCGAACGCAGGGTTTCGAGGGAGCGCTTGTTCGCATAGAGAATGCGACCCTCCTTGTCTGCGCACATGATGTTGATCGGCGCGCTCTCCAGGATGGAAAGCAGGGCGCTGGTGTTCTCGATGAAGGGCAGATTGTCGGTGGTGGTAGACATATCAGGATAAGGAGGGTTGGATTCTCAGTTGGAATGGGCAGCGAGGCTGCGACGCCCGCTGTGGGGATCTCGGGCGCTGACCAGACGTTCCACGTCCAGGTGCAGCATCAGTTCGTTCTCCAGGCGATAGACGCCTTGGATGACTTGTCGGACTTCGGGGTCCACGGTGCCGGGGACCGGGAAGCGGGCGTTGCCGTCGATGGTGAGCACGTCGCCGACGCGGTCGACGAGCACGCTGACCACTCCGTCTTCGGTGCGCAGCACCACGTTCATGCAGGACTGCGGCGCGTCCTCGGCGGGAGCGAAGCGGGTCACATGCAGACGCTTGCGGGCATCGAGCACCGTCACGGTCTGGCCGCGCAGGTTGATGAGACCCATGACCGTCGGGTCGGAGAGCGGTGCGCGGGTGGCGCGTTGCCAGCGCAGAACTTCTTGCACGCGTTCGACGTCGACTCCGAAGTAGAGGTCACCCAGCCAGAAGGTGCAGAATTGCTGCCCCGTGAGGTTGCCGCTTTGTCCAGACTTGTTCTGGCCACCAGTGGATCCGGTGTGCGAGTGCTGATACTTCGAAGGATCGATCAATTGCGACATGTCGAGCACATCGGTGACCTGATCTTCGATCACCATCGCGCGTACAGGCTTGGATCCGGAGATCGTCTGGGTCGGGGCACCGGACACCTCGCAGATGTCCTCGATGGATTGCACCACCAGGCCCACGCTGAACCCTTCGCGCTCGTGCACGATGACCTGTAGGCAATCGGCAGGCTGCTCGCGCATGTGCAAAGCACTGGCGACCCGCACAAGCGGCAGGATGCCATCGCGGTATTGCACGAATTCCATGTCCCGTACGCGCTCGATGCGGGTGCAGGGGAACTCTTCAAGGCGGCTGACCTGTTCGAGCGGCACGGCCATTCTCTGGTCGTCGCCAGCGCGGAAGACCAGCAGGACCTCGCGGTCGTTGACCGTACCCGCTTCGTCTTCGTCATCCTCGACCCGGGAATCGGACTTCTCGTGGTCGATGACTTGGGCCCGCTCAGCGAGCCCCATGAGGTCCAGGATCAGAGAGACCCGGCCATCGCCAAGGATCGTGGTGCCGGCGTAGACGTTGACGTTCTTGAGCTGACGATCGAGGGGCTTGACCACGATCTCTTCCGTGTCGTTGATCTCGTCAACCACCAGGCCAAACTGGTTGTCATCGGCGCGAACCACGACGATGTTGCGGACCTGGATGTTGGGGTCCGGGTTTTCCTCGACTCCGAGTTCGGAGTCGAGGAACACCAGGGGGAGCAATTCCCCGCGCAAATGGAACACCGGGCTGTCATGCAGGTGTTCGATCTTCTCGGTGGTCTCGCCGCCTTCCAGGCGAACCAACTCGACAAGATTGACCTGGGGAATCGCGTATCGATCTCCGGAGCCGGTGACGATCAATGCAGGGATGATCGCCAGGGTCAGGGGGGTGCGCACGCGGATCAGGGTCCCGCGACCGACTTCGCTGATGACCTCGACGCTACCGCCGATGGCTTCGATGTTGGTCCGGACCACGTCCATACCCACGCCCCGGCCCGAAAGGTTCGTGACGGCGGCGGCGGTGGAGAAGCCCGCGTGGAAGATGAGGTTGAGGGCCTGGCGATCGCCGAGCTCGGAAGCCTGTTCGGGGGTGAGCAGACCTTTCTGGATGGCCTTCTCCTTGAGTTTGGCCGGATCCATGCCGCGACCATCGTCGCGCACCTCGATGATGACCTGGCCGCTTTCGTGGTAGGCACGCAGTTGCAGTTTGCCTTCCGGCGACTTGCCCGCGGCTTCGCGCTCGGCGGGGGTCTCGAGGCCGTGGTCGACCGAATTGCGCAGGATGTGGTTGAGGGGGTCTTTGACCGCCTCGAGCACCGTCTTGTCGAGTTCGGTTTCCTGCCCTTCCATGTGCAGGTTGATGGACTTGCCGCAGGACTTCGCCAGGTCGCGGACCAAGCGCGGGAAGCTGCGCCACAGACCGCCGATCGGCTGCATACGGATCTTCATGATCCCTTCCTGCAGCTCGCTGGTGATCAGATTCAAGCGCTGGCTCGTCACCGTCATGTCGGCGTCCTGGGTTTTGGCCGCCAACTGGAGGATGCGATTGCGGGCGAGCACCAGCTCGCTGGCGAGGTTCATCAGCGAGTCGAGTTGCCCGACCTGGATGCGGATGCTGTTGGTTGAGAGGGAAGCCCCCGCTGCACCGCCGGCATCGCCGGCATCAACCGGAGCGGACTTCTTGCCTGCTTTCGGGGCGGCGTGGGTAGGGGTGCCGCCACCCTCGCGCAGGGCCTTCAACTCGGTAATCAGGTCCTGATACTCTTCCTCGCCTTCCACCCCAGTGGATTCCAGGATGGCGAGCATCTCGTTGACCGCATCGACAAGCGACAGGAGGGCCGTCGCGATCTCATCGTTGACGCCGAACTTGCCTTCGCGCAGGTCGCTCAACAGGTTCTCGCCCGCATGGGTGAGCGCTTCGAGCTTGTGTAGCTCGAGGAATCCACAGCTGCCTTTGATCGAGTGGAAGGTGCGGAAGATGCTCGACAGGGTCTCGTGGGAATCGGGGTTCTCCTCGAGTGCCACCAGCTTTTCATTGAGCAGCTCCAGGCCCTCGTAGCTCTCGATCAGAAAGTCCTTGATCAGGTCGTCGTTGGCGCCCATGGGGAGAACTCCGGGTTCAGGAACGAATGGCGGAAAGGAAGACAGTGACCTCTTCGCGCAGGCGTTCCGCCATCTGCGAGAGTTCGGTGGAAGCGATCAGAAGTTGTTCGGCGGCGTGGCTGGACTCCTCGGCGGAGCGGGCCACTCCTTCAATGCTCTCGGAGACCGTGCGGGCGCCATCGGAGGCCTCCGCGGTGTTGCGGCTGACCTCTTTGGTCACGGCATCCTGCTGTTCGACCGCGGCTGCAATGGTCGAAGCGATCTCCGACATGCGGGTCAGGGTGGAACCGACGACGCCGATGGACTCGACCACCTTGCCGGTCGCGCCCTGGATTTCCGTAATCTGCTCTTGGATATCCTCGGTGGCCTGGCCGGTTTGCTTCGACAGGTTTTTCACCTCGGAAGCGACTACGGCGAAGCCCTTTCCGGCTTCCCCGGCGCGAGCCGCTTCGATCGTGGCGTTGAGGGCCAACAGGTTGGTCTGGTCCGCCACGCGTTTGATCATGTTGATGACCAGGCCGATGCGGTCGGAGGATTCTGCGAGGCTTTGCACCCGATCGGTGGCGCTGCCCGCCTCTCCCAGAGCCGTGTGCGACACGGCGTTGGAAGTTGTGACCTGTTCGGCGATCTCACGTACGGCCTGGGACAGTTCAGACGTCGAGGCGGCGATGCTGTCCATGCGCGAAGACGTCTCGCGGGCGGAATCGCCGGCGCGGGCCACCTCGCGGGTGGTGCGAGCGGCGGAGGAGGTCAAGGTTTCGGCCGTGGCCTGCACCTCGGTGGATGCAGAAGCCACGGCGTCCACCACCGCTTGGATGCTCTCCTCAAACACATCCGCGAGTTTCAATTGGTTCTGCCGGGCTTCGAGCAGTGCGGCGTTCTTCTCCGCCATCGTGTCCGAAGCGCGATTGATCGTCGCCGAGGCAGAGCTGAACGAGCCCAGCAGGCCGTGCTCCAGCACCCGGCGGAAGAACTTGTTCTGGCTGGCATACGACAGGGCCGCTCCGGACTCGCGCAGGAACGCGTCGGTCATGTCCAGAAGGTGGTTGATGCTGTGCAACAGCTCGGCCAGTTCGCCGTCGCAGTCGATGTTCAGGATGCGGGGTTCCAGGTTGCCTCGGGCGGCTTCGCGGCAAATGCGCGCGGATTCCTGGATCCATTTCTCGTATTGCGCGACGCGCTGGGCGAGATCAAGGGTGGCAGTTTCGGTGGACATGGGAATCAGAGGGAAAAGGCGAATTCGTCGTATTCCATGCCCAGCGACGCCAGGCTGCTGGTCAACATTGCGGTGGAGGCGGCAATCGCCTCCTTGCGGTCCGCGTGTGCGGCCTCTTCGGCCAGCAGAGCCTTGTAGAGCGGCTCGATCTTGGCGATGGCGTCGCGTTCCGGAACGCGGCGATTCGAGTGGTACCCGATAATGTTGCCGCTGTTGTCGAAGGTAGGCGTCACGTGGGCAAGCACCCAGTAGTGATCCCCGTTGCGAGCCAGGTTGACCACGTATGCAAAGAGTTCCGTGCCGGATTGCACGGTGTCCCACAGCAATTGGAAGACACAACGCGGCATGTCGGGATGCCGGATCATGTTGTGCGGTTTGCCGATCAGCTCCGCTTCAGTGAAGCCTGAAACCCGTTGGAAAACACGGTTGGCGTACGTGATGCGGCCTTTGAGGTCTGTCTTGCTGACGATGATCTCGTCGCGGGTGAACAAGACTTCTTTACCGGAAGGTGTGATGGGTACCATTGCTTAGTGGGGCGGGGGAACTTCCCCTAGGTCGACCCACGCAATGCGCCGCTTGACGGAGTTGTCACCGATTCCCTCAGGTGACGCGGTTAATTTTCGCCACGCACGCAAATCAAATTGCGTTCGTTGCGTTGCGATTGTTACGGCGAAGTGCTTTCAATCGCGCGCGAAGCGCACGCAACGGAATCCGATATGATTCGTAGCGGAATCGGCAGTTGTGCCTGTGCGGGCCGAAACGCGATAACGCGTGCAATAGTCGTCGCTGCACAGGAACGATCCCCCCCGCAGTGACCGAAATGCAGAAGCAGCCGTGGGTTCGGGCGGATTCACCGGATCGGTCTGTGGGCGTTCGCCTGCCCGCGTTTGGTACAGGCGTGCATTCCATCCATCCGCGCACCACTCCCAGACGTTGCCCGACATATCGCTCAGGCCGTAGCCGTTGGGGGGGAATTGGCCTACGGGTGCGCTCGCCAAGAATCCGTCACGTTGCGTATTGAATACAGGGAAGCTGCCCTGCCACTTGTTCAGCAACGCGGGTTCTGAATCGGGAGAGGCTTCGCCCCACGAATAGGGCGCGTCGAGCAGTCCGCCCCGGGCGGCCCACTCCCACTGGGCTTCGCTCGGCAATTGTTTGTCCGCCCATCGCGCGTAGGCTTCCGCATCTTGGCAACTGACTTGCACCACGGGATGGTCCATCCGCTCTGCAATCGAACTGCCCGGCCCTTCGGGATGTCTCCAGTCAGCGCCGTGGACCCACTCCCAATGACCCACTTCCTCTTGGGTCGGGAACACGAATACGGTCGAGCCGGGCTGCAGGTCTTCGGCGCTGGGCGGGGGGGCGCCGGGTTCGAGTTGGGAAGTGAATACTTCGGCTGGCACCGGCAACTCGGCGGTGGTGCGGTAGCCGGTGGCTTCGACGAACGCGGCGAACTGCGCATTCGTCACTTCGGTGCGGTCGATCCAGAAGCCGGAGACCTTCACCGCATGGGAAGGACGCTCTTCGGGCAATGCTTCGATCCGGTCGGAGCCCATCTGCAGCCAACCGCCTTCGACCCAAACCATGCCGGACGGGCCATTGCTTGGCGCGACCGTTGCCTGGCATGCGGCGGTTAGCAGAGAAAGGGCCGCAATCGGCCCCCAGGTGCGGCGGGGCAGCATCCTGGCAGTATAGAGCTCCGAAGCGCAGGTGGTGGGGGGCCCTCCGGGGTGAATGCGCCAGGGGGTTTGCGGTAGGGTATGGTCATGCGCGGAACGAGCAAGTTGGGCTGGTTGCTATTGATCGGCTGTTTCATTGGGGCCGGAATCGAAGGCAACCGGGCCCGGAAGGCCGGGGCGGAGGATCCGGAAGGTACCCTGTTCCTGGGGCAGTCGTTCGAGCTGGAGATGCCCGCGCAGGGCCGAGCGGCCAAGGGGTATCACCGCTGGCTGAGCCTGCAGGGAGAGCTCCGGGCGGAAGGGGGCGAGACGGTTCCCGTTGAGGTGCGCGGTGTGCACGAACGGCGCTGGCCGGGGATGCTGGACCTCGAGCCCGCCTCCCCGTCGAGCGAAGGGCTGACCGAAGAGGTGCTGCCGTGGGCCAAAGTCTCCGTACCCGCGCGCCTGTCCTTGGAGGGCAAGGCGGGCACATTGCATGTGCAGGGCATCCTCGAGTCCGTCTCCGTGCGCGTGGATGAGGAGAAGGGCGAATTCCGGACGGAACCCGTGACTCGCGACGTGGTCTTCGACAAGACCGTGCGCATCCGGGATGGGGCCGGGCAATCCGCGCCCAAGTCGGGCGAGAAGTCCCTTTCCCCCCTACAAGCCGGGTTTGTCGGGGGCTTCCTGCTCGGTGCGGGGCTCCTGTGCGCCTCGCTGATCGGCGCCAAGATGTTGATCCTCTGCCTGTTCCTGATCTTCACGCCGATCGCAGTCATGGAGACGTTCTTCGACGGGGTGAAGAGCGAACGGGCCGTCGAGAATCGGCCCGAGCTGCAGGCGGGCAAGCGGAGTTTTGCCGTGGACGTCGATCAGGCTTCGGTCAGCGGCTATTGCCAACTCACCAGCCTTTCCGCCTGGCTCAAGGGATTCGAAGACCACCAGATCGAAGTGCCGGTGCGCTCCATTTCCAACAAACCCTGGCCCAACCAGATCGAAGTGCAGTCGGTGCGCGTCGGACCGGTCTTCAAAACCAACCGCACGGGCATCGATGGGCGCGTGGAGCTGGATCTGCCGGCGAACCCATCCTGGGCAGGCCGTACGGGCACGTTGCTCATCTCGGGAGCCGTCGACTTCCCCGACATCGGCGCAGTCGATGCCCTCAACCCGATCCTGACGAAGTTCGGCATCGCGAGCAAACGCTGGGATTTCCGCAGGCAGGTGCGTTTCCCCGGGTCGGATGAGGATCCCGCCGCCGAATCCGATGGCGCCATGCCGACCTGGGCACTCACCCTACCGATGGGATTGGGGATCCTCTTGTTCTTGGGGTCCTTGGCTGCGGGTCTCTTCCGGAAGTTCAGTGGAGCCCGGTGAGAGCGGGTTTGTAGAGTATCCGAATCGATTCGATTGGACTCTTCGGGGCCCCTTGCATGCAGAAGATCATCCAGATTTGGCTCTCCCTTTTTGCCTTCCTCTTGGTGGCGTTCATCTGCGGCGCTTTGTATCTGCGCTACAACAACGAGAAGGGCGGCGATTCGCCGGGGGTGTACAGCGGATCGGTCGAGCGTATTGAAATCCGACTCGGTTGTTTGTCCCCGAATGGCTATCACCAGTGGACGCGATTCAAGGCGGGCGTCACCTCGTCTATGGCCACCGGAGTGGAGCTCAAGGCCTGGCCAGCGCAAGAGCGACTTTGGAGTTCCACAGGTGGCAAAGATTGGAGCCGCGCGCCACTCGAAGACGTAGTCGCCCGCATCGATCTGCAATTGCCTGAGCAGGGCTTCCAGGATGGGCAGTTCGGAATCCTAAGGATCACCGGCGAAGTCAAGATTCCAGTGATCGACCCCGATGACCCCAGTGCGGTCAAGACCACTACTGTTCCCGTTGAATTTGAGCGAGGCACAGTGGTTCATGCAGGCGCGCGGGCCGCCGAAGGTGTTCCAGCCTGGCAGGGATTCATGATGTTCGTAACGGCTGCATGCGCCTTGGCACTGGTCTTCGTCGCGTTCACGGGATGGAAGGTTTTTTGGATCTTCACAAGCCTGATCGTGATGCCGATGGGGTTGATCTCGTTTGATCCCCTTACCCCGCATTCCTTGGGTCTTCGCAGGAGTAGGGAAGAGCGACCGCAATTCGTCGCTCTTGAGCCTGGCACGTGCACCGTTCCCGTGCGAATTCCAGCCAAAGCGGAAAGCGGAGCTTGGGCCTGCCAGGGCGTTTCCGCTTGGCTCCAAGGCATCGAGCTACAAGATGTCGAGCTCGACGCCCATTTGCTTTCCCCATCGCCAAGCGAAGCCGCGCCGCAATTGGATGGGGGCCCGAATTCTCGGGGCACATCGCATCGCCTCGCGAAGGTACGAGTCGAGATCCCCGACCGGCCGGAATGGGCAGGAAAGTCCGGCACTTTGCTAGTGAGTGCAGGGTTCCGTTCCCCTGCTACCGAAGACTCGCAGCCCAGCCCCGCCTTGATCCAAACCGAGCACGTCGCGGCGTATCTGGTACGTCCGGGGGAAACCGTTCCCGCGCCAGAGGAATCGGTCCTGGACAAATATCTGGTGATGGCCTTCTGTTTTGGATTGCTTTGGTTGCTGTGGGAGGCTGGGGGCGCCGTGTCTCGACACTTCACCGGAAGGGACGGCAGGAGGCAGGCCCAGGGCTGATCCTTACCCTTGGCAAACAGGCACGTGCGGCGGCATGCCCCTGGATGGGTTTCTCTCGGGCTTGGTCCACCGGGGCCAAGGCTGGCCAGTAGAGTAGGGCCGTCCCCTGCCCCTCCTGCGCGTGCCCGAACTCCGAATCCTGCTCTCTCCCCTGCTTCTGGCCCTGGCCCTCACGGCTTGCTCCGGCGACTCGGCGGCCGGCAAGAAGACCGCGACGCGGCCTCCCGCGCCTGTGGCTGTGGGGTCGGTTGAACAGGGTCCGATCACCTTGCGTCGGGTCTTCAGCGGCACCTTGGAGGCCGCGGCGGAAGTGCAGATCGCGGCGCGCGTGAGCGGTCCGGTCGAGCGCATCGCCGTGGATCTCGGCGACGCGGTGAAATCGGGCGAAGTCATCGCCTGGATCGACGACGACGAGCTGGTGCAGGCCAGCCTGCAGGCGGAAGCGGATCTCGCCGTGGCGGAAGCCACCTTGCGCGAAGCCCAGGCCGGAGCCGAGCACGCCGCACGCACCCTGCAGCGCCGCGAGACCCTGGGGGCGCAAGGCGTCACCTCCCAATCCGAACTGGATTCGGTGCGCGCGGAGACCCTGGCCGCCCAGGCGAATCAAACCGTGGCCGAAGCGCGGGTGCAGCGCGCCCACGCCGCTGTGGAAACCGCCCGACTGCGCCTCCAACAGGCCCGCGTGGTTGCGGAGTGGAACGACGAGGGCCAAAGCCAAGCCCCGGTGCGCGTGGTTTCCGCGCGTCACGTCGACGAAGGCACGACGGTCACCGCAGGCACGCCGCTGATCACCGTGCTCGCGCTGCACCCGATCACCGCCGTGGTCACGGTGCCCGAGCGCGACTACGCCAACCTCAAGGTCGGTATGCCGGCCTCCCTGACCACCGACGCCTGGCCCGGCGAGGTCTTTGCGGGCAAGGTGCGCCGCATCGCCCCTAGCTTCAACCGATCCACCCGCCAGGCCCGCGCCGAGATCGAGGTCGACAACATCGACCTGCGCCTCAAACCCGGCATGTTCGTGCGCGCGAACCTCGAATTGGCCCGCAAGGAATCGGCGCGCACCGTGCCCTTCGCGGCGCTCACGCAACGCGACGGCAAACCCGGGGTGTTCCAGGTCCAGGACGGCACGGCCCATTGGAAACCCCTCGAGATCGGCATCCGCGAGGGGGACGCGGTGGAAGTTTCGGGGCTCACCACGCGCGAGCCCGTGGTCACCCTCGGCCAGGAGCTCTGCGACGACGGTGCGCCGGTCCAGGTGGTGCAGGAAAGCGCCGAGTGATGAATCTGCCCGCCATCAGCATCCGGCGACCGATCTTCGCCACCATGGTCACCTTGATGGTGGTGGCCTTGGGTCTGGTTTCGCTGACGCACCTGCGCACGGACCTGCTGCCCGAAGTCGAGCTGCCCACGTGCACGATCCGCACGGAATACGAAGGCGCCAGCCCCGAAGTGGTCGAACGCCTCGTGACGCAGATCCTCGAAGAGATCGTCGCCACGGTGCCCGGGGTCGAGGAAATCGAATCGCAGTCGTCCGAAGGCCAGAGCCGTGTCACCGTGCGGTTCGGCTTCGGTACCGACCTCGACGCGGCGGCGATCGACCTGCAGGGGCGCATCGAACAGGAGATCGACGAACTGCCCGAGGAAATCGGACGGCCGCGGGTTTCGAAGTTCGATGTGGCGAGTTTCCCGATCGTCATCCTCGGCGTTTCGAGCAAACTCGACCCGGTCGAACTCACCGAACTCGTCGAAGACCAGATCCGGTTGCGGTTCGCGCGCATTCCCGGCGTGGCCCAAGTCGACCCGTGGGGCAGCTACGAACGCGAAGTGCGCGTGGAGCTCGATCCAACCCGCATCCAGGCTTTGGGCATTCCGATCGACGCCATCCTGACCGCCCTGCGCAACGCGAACCTCGACCGGCCGGCGGGCAAACTCGAGGAAGGCCGTTTTGAAGTCACCCTGCGGGCGCCGGCGGAGTTCGGCAGCCTGGACGAGATCCGCGATACGATCGTGCTCGAACAGGGGGACGGGGTCGTGACCCTCGGGCAGATCGCCAAGGTCAAGGACACCTGGCAACGCCTGACCCGCAATGTCCGGGTCAACGGAGACCTCGGCTTGCGCGTCGCCATCCGCAAGCAATCCTCCGCCAACACGGTCGAAGTCTCCCGCGCCGTGCTCGAGGAAGTCGAACGCGTGGACGCCGCCTTCCCGCAGCTGCGGGTGATGGTGATCTCGAACCAAGGCAACTTCATCGAACGCTCGATCGCCAACGTGGCGAATTCCGTGCTGTTCGGGTCGTTGTTCGCCGTTCTCGTGCTGCTGTTCTTCCTCCGCAGCCTGCGCAGCACCCTCGTGATCGCCATCGCGATCCCGATCTCGATCATCGCGACCTTTGCCCTGTTGCAGCTCGGTGGCCTGACCCTGAACCTGATGACCCTCGGCGGCCTCGCCCTCGGCGTGGGCATGATGGTCGACAGTTCCGTTGTGGTGCTCGAGAACATCTTCCGCCGCCGCCGAGAACTCGGCGAGGACGCTCGCACGGCCTCCGCCGAAGGCGCGTCCGAAGTGGCCAGCGCCATCGTCGCCAGCACGATTACCACCCTGGTGATCTTCTTGCCGCTGGTCTTCATCAAAGGCGTTTCGGGCATCTTGTTCGGCGAACTGGCGATCGTGGTGGTCTTCAGCCTGATCTGTTCGTTGCTCGTTTCGCTCAGCCTAGTACCCGTGCTCGCTTCGCGTTTGCTCGCGCGCATGGAGCGCCAGCAGCAGGCCGGTGGGCCCCTGGGGTCCCTCTTGAGGGTCGCCGAGCGTTCCCTCGATCGCCTGGACAACGGCTACAAGTCCCTGCTCGACCGTGCCGTCAGCCATCCGCTGTTGCTGGTGGTTTCCGCCCTGCTCCTGCTCGGCGCGAGTCTGCTGCTGTATCCGTGGATCGGCAGCGAGTTCCTGCCGCCCAGCGACGAAGGCGAGGTGATGGTCACCGGCGAAATGGAGAACGGCACCAAACTCGAGTTGGTGGATGCCCAGACCCGCCGGCTGGAGGACCTGGTTCTGCCCGCCGTTCCCGAAGCCGCAGCCTCCGTCGTCACCGTTGGCCCGAGTTTCCGCAGCGCCGTGTCGGCCCGCGGCGAGATCCAACTCTCGCTGAAGCCCGCGCGCGAACGCAGCCGCAGCAACGCGGCCATCGCTGCGGATCTGCGCTCGAAACTCGACGGCAAGGTGGCTGGCATGGTGGTGCGGACCCGCGCGCCGCAGGGGCAGTTCCTCCTGCAGCGCATCCTGGGCGACTCCGAGGGCATCACCATCGAGGTGCGCGGCCATGATATGGATGTGCTGCAAGGCCTGGCGGAACGCGCCGCTGCCATCGCCGCCGAGGTGCCCGGCGTCACGGACGTCGAAGTCAGCCGCAAGGCCGGCGTGCCGCAACAGGAGATCCACATCAATCGCGATAAAGTGGCGGACGTCGGCCTTTCCGTCCGCGATGTGACGCGGGTGCTCGAGGTCGGATTCGCCGGGTCCACGGCCGGCGAATACCGCACCGAAGGCAACTCCTATCGCATCCTCGTGCAACTCGAAGACGCCCAGCAGCGTTCGATCGACGAAGTGCTCGACCTGGCGCTCAGCACCCCCGCGGGCAACATGGTCGCCCTGCGCAACCTGGTCGACAACCGGCCGAGCGAAGGGCCGCTCATCATCGAACGGCGCAACCAACAGCGCGTGATCAAAGTCACGGCGAACACGGCGGGGCGCGCGGACGGCGACATTGCCCGCGACTTGCAGGGCCGCCTCGACCAGATGGCGCGGCCCCGGGGCCATGACATCGTGGTCGCCGGTGCCTTCGAAGAGCAGGCCAAAGCCACCCGCGAGCTGATCCTCGCGTTCTTGCTGGCGATCGCCCTCGTGTACATGGTGCTTGCCTGCCAATACGAATCCCTGCGCGACCCGCTCGTGGTGATGCTGTCCGTGCCCTTCGCTGCGGTGGGCGTGTTGCTCACCCTGTTCCTCACGGGCACCACCTTCAACGTGCAAAGCGCCATCGGCTGCGTCGTGTTGGGCGGAGTGGTGGTGAACAACGCCATTCTGCTGGTGGACCAAGCTGCGCGACTCGTGGCCGAAGGTCAAAGTCCGCGCACGGCGGTTTCCGAAGCCGGACGCCGGCGCCTGCGTCCGATCCTGATGACTACCCTGACGACGGTGCTGGCTCTGGTGCCCCTTGCCCTGGGGCTTGGCGAAGGTGCGGATGCGCAGGCGCCCCTGGCCCGCGCGGTGGTGGGCGGCTTGACCGGTTCGACCCTGATCACGTTGCTGCTGATTCCCGCCGTGTTCGTGTTGGCGAACCGCCGCCGGGCTACTGCCGCGTGAACCGGCGCGTGGGCCTGCGTGGTATGCTGCGCCCATGAACGCCTTGCGCCTGTCCTTGGTCTCACTGTCCGCTTTGCTCCTGTGGCTTGCTCCTGCCTGCCGCAGCACCGCCGCAGCGCCCCAGGCCGAACCCACCGGGCGCCTGGTGATCGCCGGTGGAGCGGTGCAAGACGGTGGCCCGATCCTGCCCGCGTTCGTGCGGGCCGCTCGACAGGCGGCAGAATTGCGCGATCAAGATCGCCCGCTGCTCGCCGTCGTGCCCACCGCCAGCGCGGACATCACCGCCTCGATCCAGGCGAACGAGACCATGCTGAATTGGTTCGGCCCGGATCTCGAAGTGCGCGGACTGCGTTTGGACAGCAATCAGCCGGCTGGGTCGTCGGACGCCGCCGCCGTACGCACCCTCAGCGACGCGGCCGGAGTGTGGTTCACCGGCGGTAACCAATCGCGCATCCTCGCCTTGTTCCGGCCCCAGGGCGGCGGCCAGCAACCCATCGATCAGGCCCTGGCGGCCAACCTGCGCGCGGGTTGCGTGATCGGCGGCAGCTCGGCGGGCGCCGCGATGATGAGCGATCCGATGATAGCGGGAGGCTCGTCGGACGACGCCCTGACCCACGGCGTGGGGCCCGAAGGAGTCGAAATGGCGCCGGGCATGGGGTTCTATCCTTTCGGCCTCGTCGATCAGCACTTTCTCATGCGCGGCCGCATGGGACGCTTGACCGTGGCCCTCGCGGCTTCTGGCAAACGTTTCGGCGTGGGCATCGATGAGGACAGTGCGTGGCTCGTGGATTTGGCCTTGGAGCCGGTTTGCGAAGCGGTGGGGGTGATGGGGGTGAGTCTGCTCGAGCTCACCCACGCACCGATCCGCAAGGATGGGGGAAGTTATGGGCTCGAGTGGTCGCTGCTCGGCAGCGGCGATCGCTGGTACCCGAAAGAGGAACGCTTCGAACCGCGCGCAGGACGCGTGGCGGCGCCCCAGGCGAGTGGGCCGATGGCGATCCCCGAGCGGCTGGGTGATCCGTGGCAAGAAGAGCGCCTGCGCAAGGCGATCTTGCGGCTCTCGTGGGATCCCGCCACACCGGTGGTGCTGCGCAACGAAACCACCGAAGTGGTGCTGCGCAGCGGCCCGGCGACCCGTTTCCTCGTGGATCCAGGCAATGCGCGCGATTTGTTCGCGGAGCGGGTTCTCGTGGAGATCCGGCCCCTGCAGGTGCGCTAGACCCCGCGTTCAGATCGTTTCGCTCATCTCCGCCGTGCAGCGCCCGTAGGCTTCGGACAGCCGCTTCGTGACGGGCCCGATCTGCCCATCGCCGATGCGCCGGCCGTCGATCTCGACCACGCCGGCGAGCTCGCCCATCGTGCCCGTGCAGAAGACTTCGTCGGCGCGGTGGAATTCTGTGAGGGAGAGATCCTCCACGCGGCAAACGGTGCCTTCCTTTTGGCACAACTCAAGGACCACCGAACGCGTGACGCCTTCTGGGCAAGCCACCGTGCGCGAGGTCGCCAATTGCCCGCCGTGCACCAGGAACAGGTGCGTAGCATTGGTTTCGGCCACGAACCCGCGGGTATCGAGCATGAGCGCATCGTCGACGCCGGCGGCGTTGGCTTCGACCTTGGCCAAGATCGACTGCAGCAGGTTGTTGTGGTGGATCTTGGGATCCAGGCAATCGGGCGAGAAACGCCGCAGCGAGCTGGTGGCGAGCCGCAAGCCCTTCTTGTCGTAGACCGGCGCCTTGTGTTCCGCCAGCACGATCAGCGTCGGGCCGGCCTGGTTGAGGCGCGGATCCATGCCCGACGTGACCTTGAGCCCGCGCGACAGGGTGAGTCGGATGTGCACGCCGTCGTGCATGCCGTTGGCTTCGAGCGTGCGCCGGATCTCCGCGCGGATCGATTCCTGGCTGGGAATCGACGCGAAGGCCATGGCTTTGGCCGAATGAACCAGGCGATCGAGGTGTTGCTGGAGACGGAAGATCTTGCCGTCATAGACCCGCAAACCTTCCCAGCAACCATCGCCGCCCTGCACCAGCGAATCAAAGACGCTGACCTTCGCTTGCCCCCGGGGCAGCAGTTCGCCGTCGATGTTGACGAGGATGTCCTGGTTCTTCGGATTGAAGCTCTGCTGCATGGAGGGTCAGGGTTTCAGGGCGTGGGTCGCGAGTTCGTCGTACAGGGCCTGGCACGTGTCGAGAACGGGCTGCAGGTGTTTGGGCAGGTCGATCGCGCGCTCGCGATAGGGTTCGAAGTGGGTCGAGCGGTTCGTGTTGGCGTACCAGTGCTCGCCCCAGCATCCGTCGGTCGCGCGCGGCCCCGCTTCCCAGCGCAGCATCGCGGGATCGGCAGGGATGCCGAGGCGTTCGCACAGCTTGGGCAGCATGGACTCCGGATGGTTCTGGATGTCGCGGGCGTCGACGACGGGCGGGTCTTGCCCAAGTTCTTCCCGCACCCAACGCAGGATGCGCACCTCCTGCGGCAGTCCGGTGTCCATAGCTGTCACCTCGGGCCCAAGGCGATCGGTGAGCGAGGCCAACATCGGGCCGGGATCGCGGATCAGGAATCCGTGCCGGAATCCGCGCAGCCAATCGAGTTCGATGGGCTCGAGCAGATGGTGGCACATGTGCTTTTGGTACCAGATGGCGCGGCCGTGGGGCACGGGCCCGGTCAATTCGGCCGCCACCTTGCGCCAATCCGGTTCGTGCTTCTGCAGGATTTCTTCGCGGCCAGGGTGCGGCAGGCCGGTTTCGGCCAGGTAGTAGGCGTACAGCGGCTCGTCGCTCACCCAGGTGTCCGCGCGGGCCCCGAAGGAGCGCATCAGGGCGGTGGAGATGTTGCGCGGGCCGGACCAGAGGGCAATGCGCACGGGGGGGGCGGACATGGCGGCATTGTAGGCCCGGGCTTGGATCCGTGCAGGCCGAACGGCGACAGATCTGCTGGACCCGGCGGGACCGATCGCAGGTGTTACGATGGACCCCGCGCCGGCTGGCGCGCACCCGAACCACCATGAAAGTGCTGCTGCTGATCCCCTTGATGTTCGCCTGGGTCTCCTGGAGCCCGGTGCGCTCCGTCAGCGACCCCAAGAAGGACTGCGCGACCTGGTGCGACAACATCGAAGCGATCAATCAGAAGCACCAGAAGAGTCCGGGCAAGCTGCGCGAGAAGGATCTGGCGGACAAGCTTTCGTTCAAGGCCAAGAAGGCCCTTGAAGCCCTGCTCGCCCTCGAGGATCCGGCGGTGGCAGTGCCGCTGCTGCAGCAGGCGGGCGAGGCTGCGCTCGACCTTGCCCTGGTCGAGTCGTTCCAGGCGATCTGCGCCCGCATGGAGGACCTGCAACCGGATTCCTCGGACGCCTTGGGCAGCGCCTATGCCACCGACCGCTACCTGTTGCGTGGCCTCGGCGGCCTCGACGAGGACTACCTGCGGCACTTTGGCGCGGTCCTCGATGCCATCCTGGACACCTATCGCGAAGTCTTCGGCTTCACCGAATGGAGCAAGGTGCCCGGCAAACTCCTGCGAGTGCGCATCCACGTGGTCGAACGCATCATGCGGCCGCCGCACTTCGCCCCAGAGTTCCCGTTCCACTCCGAGATCGACTTCCCCGTGGTGGACACCGATCGCCTGCGCAGTCCCACCGCCGATGGCAAGTTCCTGCTCTACGGCCTGTGCCATGAACTCGGCCATGTGATCGCCATGTGGGGTCGCCCGGACTTCGAAGAAGATCATCACGCCTGGGCCCACTACACGGGTTGCGTGATCGTCGAACGCCTGAGCAAACGGCCAGACTGGGAGGAGAATCCGGAGTTCAAGGACCTGGGCGACAAGAAGTGGCGTTCGCTCGACAGCCTGCGCGAAGAGGTCAAAACAACTGCCCCGGGCTTCGACTCCAAAGACGCCGTGCAGGCCTTCCTGCTCAAAGCCCACGACGAACTCGGTCCCGCCGCCCTCGGCCGCGCCATCAACTTCCACGACGAAAAGGACAAGCGCCGCCGCGTCAACCACGTGCGCTTTTACACCTTCGAGGAACTGCGCTCGGGCCTCGAGGAAACCGTCGACAAGCACCTGCGCAAGCCCATGGAGGGCTGGTGGCCCAGGGGCTGATGGATTGGGGGGGCCGGCAGTCGATTCACAACACCGATTCCGAGCCCCACGGTAGATTACTCCAATCTCCCGGCCTGACAGACCCGATTCCCTCCCAATGTGGCCTATGCAGATTTCCAGTTCGGCTTCCCTGATTTCCGCCCTCCTTCTCAGCGCGGCCCCGTTATCTGGCCAGGGCGGCGATACCTGTTCGAGCCCCACGATCATCACCGGATTTCCATCCGTGTACTGGGATTCCGGCTACTACCACCACAATGCCATGTCGCCGGGCAGCCCGTGCGAGGTTTCGCTGGACTACGACGACCATTACTACCGCTGGACGGCTCCGGTCGACGGCAACTACCAGTTCGACACCTACGGCGCGACGTGGGACTCACAGATCGCCATTTACGATGGCATGGATTGCTCGGCCACCTGCCTAGCATTCGACGATAGTTCGTTCGGGTTCTACAGCGGCATCCAGTTGGAAAACGTGCAGGCCGGCCACGTCTACCTGATCCGGTCGGCTGTGCAAGATGTCTCGCATCCGCCGTTTGGTGGTTTGCGCATCACCCTGGTTGAGCCCGGTTGCCTGGTCACCGAGGATGATCGTTTCGAGGATCCGAACCTGTTTCACGAGCAGGTTCCCATCGGAAATGGCACGTACACCAACCTGAAGCTGCGCACCCTCGACTTTGACGGCTATCTGGTTTGCGTCGGGGCGGGGGACACTTTGCAGGTGGACGCATTGTTCAGCAATGCCGAGGGAAACCTGGCGTTGGGGCTGTTGGAGCGGATTCCTCTGCCGGGCGGCGGATACTCAGACCAATACGTCGGCTACGCCAACAGCAACGATGACAATGAAACGCTGGCTTGGACCAACGACACGGGATTCGACCGCAATGTCTGGATCACCTTGTCGTTTACCGTTGGGCCGGAGACCTGTGTCGACTACTCACTGATCGTGGCGGGCGCCGGTGGATGTGGTTTCACTTCCACCACCTTCTGCGATCCCATGGATCCGAACACGACGGGCCAATCCACGTTGCTCAGTGCGAGCCCATCGGCAAGCGGGGGGGCCGGGCTGCACCTGGAGATCACCCAAGGCCCGCCGAACCAATTCGGCTACATGCACGTGGGCACTGGAATCAGTGATCCGGGCTTGCCGATAGGCGGGGGCCGCTTCTGCTTGGCCATCGATGCCGCCAACCGCTACGGCCGCTACAACTGGGCGGGTACTCCCATGAACTCGGTCGGCATCTTTGACGCCGCAGGGGTGTTCCAGAACCTTGTCGGGACATCGACGATCGGCACCGGTTTCGACGTTCCCGTGGACATTCCGATTCTCGGCATCGACAGCACGTACATCGGCCTGATCGGTTCCTCCGCCTGGCACTTCCAGATGTGGCACCGCGAGTCGAATGGAGGCTCGAACCTCTCGAACGGCCTCACTGTGCAGTTCTAGGCGGTTGGGCCCGGGGCCTGAATCGAACCTATGGCCGGAATGCCCACGGGGAAGAGCCCGGTGGGCATTCCTTCGTTTTGACCGACTCGAGGGCATTGGGCGGCGCTCCAGGGCGATTTCCGGCCCGTTTCTGGTTCCTGACTACAATGGAAGTCCCTGCCGGAACCGTCAAGCCAACTTGCCATGAAGCGATTGAACTGCGCGCGAACGGTATCCCTGGTGTCCGCATTGCTCTGCAGTGTGGGCAGCGCGGTAGGACAGAACGGGGATTCTTGCTCCAACGCCACGCCCATCACCGGATTGCCCAGCCTGACCTGGAATACGGCCAACTATCACCACAACCCATTGAATCCCGGGGGCCCTTGCGAGATTTCGCTGGGTTTCGATGACCGCTACTTCTTTTGGACGGCGCCCGCGGGCGGCAACTATCAGTTCGATACGTTGGGTGCCACCTGGAACACCGAACTCTCCATTTACGATGGCAGCGATTGCTCGGCCGCTTGCCTCGCGTTCGATGACGGCATTCTCGGCATGTTCAGTGCCATCCAGATCGAGAACGTGCAGGCCGGTCATGTGTACCTGATCCGATCCGCGGTCCAGGATGATCCGCTTCCCCCGTACGGAGGTCTACGGATCAGGGAGGTCGAACCTGGCTGTCTCTTTTCTGAGGACGACGCGCTCGAAAATCCGGGCCGCTACGACGACCAGGTTCCGATCGGGAATGGCACCTACTCCAACCTGAAACTGCGCTATCGGGACCTCGACAGCTTCTTGGTTTGTGTTGGAGCCGGCAGCACCCTGCAGGTCGACGCCTTCTTCAGCCATGCCCAGGGGAACATCGAGCTGTTCGCTTACCAGCGGATTCCCTCCGGGCCGGGCTTCAGCGAGCAACCCGTTGCCTTCGGCTCCAGCACGACCGACAACGAGACGATGGCCTGGACCAACAACACCGGCTTTGACCGGGACGTGCGGGTCATCGCCGCGCACCACCTGGGCCCCGACCACTGCGTCGACTACACCCTGCAAATCGCGGGGGCCGGAGGCTGCGGATTCGTGGCTGGTCCCTTCTGCGATCCCATGGATCCGAACTCGACGGGCCAGCCGACCCTGCTCGGCGCCACGCAAGTCGCCGGTTCCGGTTCTGGCCTGCACCTGGAGATCACCCAAGGCCCGCCGACGCAATTCGGCTATCTGGTCGTCGGCACCGGCATCAGCGATCCGGGCCTGCCGATCAGCGGAGGACGCTTCTGCCTCGCGCTCGACGCGGGCAACCAATACGGCCGCTACAACTGGGCCGGCACCCCGATGAACTCGATCGGCATCTTCAATGCAGCCGGCATCTTTCAGAACCTGGTAGGAACGTCGGCCATTGGCACTGGCTTCGACGTTCCAATCGACATCCCGATCCTCGGCCTCGACAACCCGTTCATCGGCCTGGTCGCTTCGTCCGCCTGGCACTTCCAGACGTGGCACCGCGAGTCGAATGGCGGTTCGAACTTCTCGAACGGCCTGACCGTGCAATTCTGATGCACTTGCAGCGGTCCGGCGCAGGCAGGGGCCGGGCCGTTTTGTACACTGCCACCCATGGGTAAGAAGTCCAGCAGCAAGCGCGGGCCCGCGTCCGCCTCGAAAGCGGAGCCCCGCCTGCTCGCGGGCGGCAATCCACAGATCGCGAAGGGCGAAGGCCCCGATGCCGTGCGCGCGTACATCGACGCCATGCCCGGCTGGAAACACGCTACCGGTGAGCAGATCCACTCCGCCATCGTGCGCGAGCTCCCCGGCATCCAGATGGCCGTCAAGTGGAACACCCCCTTCTACGGCCTGCCCGGCCAAGGGTGGCTCGTCGCCTTCCACTGCCTGACCCGCTACATCAAAGTCACCTTCTTCGCCGGCGACCAGCTCGACCCCGCGCCACCGATCGAAGCCAAGCAGCCCGGCGTGCGTTATTGGCACGTCACCGAAGCGCAAGACCTCGACGCCAAGCAACTCTCGCGCTGGCTCCACCAATGCCGCGAACTCACGGGGTGGGTGACAGGGGACATTGCCTAGCGGTCGTTCCCGCAGCTTCCGCAGGCGGAAAAAGAGCGCGCCGCAACCCCTCGGAGTCGGGGGCTGCGGCGCGCTGGGATTTGGGACCCGCGGGGATCGGGATCAGCGGGCGATCGGGTGGCTTTGGGGCAGGTTGTTCACGATCGCGGTGGCTTCGGGGGTGGTGGCGGCGTGGCCCCAGCCGCTGGCGCTGGTGCCGGCGGTGATGTCGAGCACCATGTTGTCGTCGCCGGTGGGGCTGACGCCGCCGGGGATGTGGTCGAGGCCGAGGCGGTCGCGCAGTTTCCAGGCGATGACGTGGTCGGCGACGGAGCTGTCGCCGCTGACGCCGAGGGCGCCGATCAGTTCGCCGGAAGCGTTGTAGAGGGGCAGGCCGCCGCCGAAGACGTTCACGCCGCCGATGCGGTGGCCGAGCATCGGGTCGTGGCTGGTGCCGAAGTCGGCGAAGTCACCGGCGTAGGCAACGGTGGTGTCGACCGGGTTGCTGGCCTGCAGGCCGTAGAGGCTGTTGCCCGGCTGCACCGCGGTGAAGAGGTTGGCGGTGGAGAGGGCCAGACCGGGCAGGCTGAAGGCGTTGGCGGTGTTGGCTTTCTGGGCCGAGATCACGCGGCTGCCAGGCCATTGGTCGCCGGGGTTCTCGCCGGAGCGCGTGACGACCACGACGTTGCCGGAGCGGTCGACCACGGAGGCCCACATCTGAAGGCCGAAGCCGCCGTTGGCTTCGGCGACCACGGCGCGCAGGGCGTCGGTGACCTGCGCGTGACCCGGCAGATCGCCGTGGGTCATGAGCGCGTGCGGCGCGTTGGGCTGGCTACAGATGGATTGGCAGGAGACGGCGAAAAGCGAGCTGGCCGCGAGCAGCGGCAGGCTGAGGAGCGAGTTGAGTTTCATGGGTTCAGAGGGCAGGAACGCGTCCGCGATTGGGTGCGGAACGGCGTGGGGCGAAGAGGATAGCGAGGCGCGCGGGGTGAAGAAACAGGCCATGGTTCGGTCGCAGCAGGGATTGCCTTGTACGGAAGTGGTGCGCCGCAAGGACTGTTGCAATTCGCGCCACATCGATGGAGCTCCGGCGAACACGGGTACCGCCGTGCAGCGCGCAACGCGCATGGAGCAAGGGCTGGTGAGCCGCCTGAGTAGGTTCCGCGTTGGGTGAACGGGCGAGCGGCGCGCTCCTGTTGCAAAAAGAATCAACCGCCCCCGGCCAAGGGCCGAGGGCGGTTGAAAAATGCCGAATACGGGCGGGATGCGCCTATTTGGCGACCGATTTGCCCTTCGAGCCGAGGTCCGCGAACGCCTCCTGCAGACGCTCGACCATGCCCTGCTCGCCCTTGCGCAGGTAGACGCGCGGGTCGTAGAGCTTCTTGTACGGCGTGCCGTCGACGGGGTCGATCTGGTACTGGAAGGCTTTCGGGTTCTCGCTGACGAACTTGCCGATCGGCTCGGAGAACGCGAACTGGGTGTCGGTGTCGATGTTCATCTTGAACACGCCGTAACCGACCGCTTCGGTGATCTTGGCCTTCTCGGAACCGGAGCCACCGTGGAACACCAGGTGCAGCGGGTTGTGGCCGGTCTTGTGGGTCTTCTGCACGAGGTCCTGGCTGTTCTTCAGGATCTCCGGGCGCAGTTTGACGTTGCCGGGCTTGTACACGCCGTGCACGTTGCCGAAGGACGCCGCGACCGAGAAGTGGCCGAGGTGGTTCAGCTTGTTGTAGGCCTGCAGCACGTCCTCGGGCTGGGTGTACAGCTTGGAGTTGTCGGCGCCCTCGACCATGTCGTGGCCGACGCCGTCCTCTTCACCGCCGGTCACGCCGAGCTCGATCTCGATGCTCATGCCCATCGGCGCCATGCGCTGCAGGATGCGCGCGCACTCCGAGAGGTTGAAGTCGATGTTCTCGGCCGACAGGTCGAGCATGTGCGAGCTGAAGAGCGGCTTGCCGTGGGCCTTGTGATGCTTTTCGCTCTCGCCGATCAGCGCCTCGACCCAGGGGATCAGGCTCTTGTCGGCGTGGTCGGTGTGCATCGCCACGCAGATGCCGTAGTGCTCGGCCAGCAGGTGCACGTGCAGGGCGGCAGAAACCGACCCCAGCACCTTCGCCTTGAAGTCGTCCTTCAGGCCCTTGCCCGCGTAGAACTGGCCCCCGCCGTTGGATAGCTGGATAACGACATCCGAACCCGCCTTGGCGGCCGCCTCCATGACGGCGTTGATGGTGTTGGTGCTCGTGACGTTGACCGCGGGCAGGGCGTATCCCCCTGCCTTGGCAGCGGCCACCATCGCCTGGTAGTCCTCGCCGGTGACAACACCGGGCTTCAGTTGCGTGATCATGCCAGCACCCTATTGCCCCCGGCCCGCGCCGCCAAGGGGGCACCCCAAAAAGCCCGCCCCGGGTGTCCGAGGGGGAAACACCGGGGCGGGGGAAAGGGGCGAATTCGGGGTCTTTCGGCTGGATCCCATCGCCCGGCGGGCTGCCGGAGCGCCGAGCAATCGGCGCTCCCGGGCTCAGACGCGCGTGCGTTCGGGGACGGGCGCGGATTGCGGCAGGCGCGAGTGGTATTCCTGCAGGCTGCTGGCGATCGGCGGGGTGCGGTGCAGGGCGCTGAGGGCGCTGACCACGGCGCGGATGCCGGCGAGGGTGGTGATGCAGGGGATGCCGGCTTGCACGGCAGACGAGCGAATGTGGCTGTCGTCCGTGCGCTGCTGCTTGCCGAAGGGGGTGTTGAGGATCAGGTCGATCTCGCGGTTCTTGATCGCGTCGACGATGTGCGGGCGGCCTTCCTGGATCTTGTGGATGCGCTCGCAGGGGATGCCGTTGGCGCGCAGGGCTTTCCAGGTGCCATCGGTGGCGACCAACTCATAACCGAGCGAAACCAGCGTGCGGGCTTCGGCGATGATGGCGCGTTTGTCGGCGCTCTTCACGGTCCACAGGACGCGGCCCTTGCGCGGCAGGGCCATGCCCGCGGCGGTGTAGGCCTTGGCGAGGGCCAGCCCCAAGTCCTCGTCGATGCCCATCACCTCGCCGGTGGAGCGCATCTCGGGGGACAGCAGCATGTCGGTGCCGGGGAACTTGTTGAAGGGGAAAACCGGGGCTTTGACGCACCAGTAGGGCGGCACGACTTCCTGGGTGAAGCCGAGCTCCTCGAGGGTCTTGCCCGTCATCACCTTCGCCGCGAGTTTCGCCAGGGGCACGCCGATGGCCTTAGAGACGAAAGGCACCGTGCGCGAGGCGCGCGGGTTGACCTCGATCACGTAGACTTGGTTCGCCTTGACCGCGTACTGCACGTTCATCAAGCCGATGACGTTCAGCTCGCGCGCCATGAGTTTGGTCGCATCGGCGATCTGCTCGAGGATGCTTCCGTCGAGGGTCGGCGCCGGCAGGATGCAAGTCGAGTCTCCGGAGTGGATACCGGCCTCTTCGATGTGCTCCATGATGCCGCCGACCACGACCGTGTGGCCGTCGCTGATGGCGTCCACGTCGACTTCGATGGCGTCCTCGAGGAACTTGTCCACCAGGATCGGCTTGTCAGGCGACGCCTGCACCGCGTTCTGCATGTAGCGGTCGAGGGCTTCGTCGTCGTACACGATTTCCATCGCGCGGCCGCCAAGCACGTAGCTGGGGCGCACGAGCACCGGGTAGCCGATCTCGCGCGCGATCGCGAAGGCCTGGCCCACGGTGGTGGCGATGCCGGACTTGGGTTGAAGCAGGCCGAGCTTCTCCAGGAAGGCGGCGAATTGCTCGCGGTCTTCCGCCCGGTCGATCGACTCGGTCGAGGTGCCGATCAGCGGGGCGCCGGCGGCCCGCAGCCCGGTGGCGAGGTTGAGCGGGGTCTGGCCGCCGAACTGCACGATGATGCCCTTGGGATTCAGGGCATCGACGATGTGCATCACATCCTCGTGGGTCAGGGGCTCGAAGAACAGGTCGTCCGAGGTGTCGTAGTCGGTGGACACGGTCTCGGGGTTCGAGTTGACCATCACCGCTCGCGCGCCCAGCTCCTGCACGGCCATGGCGGCGTGCACGCAGCAGTAGTCGAACTCGATGCCCTGGCCGATGCGGTTCGGGCCACCGCCCAGGATCATGATGCGGTCGTTCTCCGACGGGCGCAGCTCGGTCTCGTCCTCCCAGGTGGAGTAGTAGTACGGCGTCACGGCGTTGAACTCCGCGGCGCACGTATCGACGAGTTTGAAGACCGGCTCGATGCCCATCTCGGTGCGCAGTTGGCGCACGGCGGCGGCGGTGGTGCCGGCGGCCAGCGCGATCTGCGCGTCCGAGTACCCCAACTTCTTGGCGTTGCGCAGCAGGTCCTCATCGAGCAGCGCTCCGGCGAGTTCGCCTTCGAACTCCACCAGTTGGCGCATGTTCTCGAGGAACCACGGGTCGATGTAGGTCGCCTGGTAGATCTCCTCGGTGCTCCAGCCGGCGCGGTAGGCATCGCGCAGGTACAGGAGGCGGCCGGCGGTAGGCGTGTGCAGGCGCGCCGCAATCTGCGCCCGGGACTCCGCGTCGACCGGCGCCAATGACGAACGCGGGTTCAGACCGAAGCCCGCTTCACCGGTTTCGAGGCCGCGCAGGGCCTTCTGCAGCGCCTCTTTGAAGGTACGGCCCAGGGCCAGGGTCTCGCCCACGCTCTTCATCTGCGTGGTGAGCGTGGTGTTGGCGCCGGGGAACTTCTCGAAGGCGAAACGCGGGATCTTGACCACGCAGTAGTCGATCGACGGTTCGAAACAGGCCGGCGTCTCGCGCGTGATGTCGTTCTGGATCTCGTCGAGGGTGTACCCCACGGCCAGTTTCGCGGCGAACTTGGCGATCGGGAAACCGGTGGCCTTGGAGGCCAGGGCCGAGGACCGCGACACGCGCGGGTTCATCTCGATGACGATCAGGCGGCCGGTTTTGGGGTCGATGGCGAACTGGCAGTTCGAACCGCCGGTCTCCACGCCGATCTCGCGCATGATGCGCAGCGAGGCGTTGCGCAGGCGCTGGTACTCGCGGTCGGTGAGCGTCTGGGCCGGCGCCACGGTGATCGAATCGCCGGTATGCACGCCCATCGGGTCGAGGTTCTCGATCGAGCAGATGATGACCACGTTGTCGGCGTGGTCGCGCATCACTTCCATCTCGAATTCCTTCCAGCCAACGAGGCTCTCCTCGATCAGCACCTCGCTGTTGAGCGAGAGCGAAAGGCCGCGGGCGACGATCGTCTCGAATTCCTCGACGTTGTAGGCGATGCCGCCGCCCGCGCCGCCCATCGTGAAGGCGGGGCGGATCACGCAGGGCAGGCCGATCTGCGAAAGCACGCGCTGGGCGTCCTCGAGGTTGTGCGCGATGCCCGAGCGGGCGCATTCCAGTCCGGCGGAGGCCATCGCGGCGCGGAACAGGTCGCGGTCTTCCGCCTTGCGGATCACGTCGGCCTTGGCGCCAAGCATCTCGATGCCGAGGCGGTCGAGCACGCCCTTGTCGTGCACCATCAGAGCCAGGTTCAGCGCGGTTTGGCCACCCAGGGTGGGCAACAGCGCGTCCGGACGCTCCTTCTCCAGGATGCGTTCGAGGTACTCCGGGGTCAGCGGCTCGATGTAGGTCGCATCGGCCATGCCCGGATCGGTCATGATCGTGGCAGGGTTCGAGTTGACCAGAATGACACGGTACCCCTCTTCTTTGAGTGCCTTGCAGGCTTGGGTTCCGGAGTAGTCGAATTCGCAGGCTTGCCCGATAACAATCGGGCCACTGCCAAGGATCAGAATCGACTCGATGTCGTCGCGGCGCGGCATTGGGGAGGGCGATCCGGAAGGAGGTTCGGACGGATATGCCGTACCGGAATCAGGTATTCCTGGTAGAGCGCCCAAGTAGAGCAAATCGACCGGCAAAAGTCGATAGCCGATGGCCTCCAGATGGCCAATTCGGCGCGGGATTTGCGTGGTTCAGGGCGCGGTCGAACGCAGCCCGCCGTCTTCGAGCAGCCAGGCGCTGTCGGTTCCTTCGGGGGCCAGCGCGCCTCCCGCGGCATCGCGCACCCAGCGCCGTTGCGTGGCCTCGGCCTGCTGGGTGATCCAGAGTGGGTTGCCGGCGGCGTCGACCAGTCGCACGGCTTTCGAGTCGCGCTGGCTCGCGAGCCAGGCGTGCGGCAGCGAAGTCGTGACGATTCCGTCTTCGGCTTCGAGGGCACGGTGCGCCGTCGACAGCCAGGGTGCGTGCGGGTCGCGGCGTTCGAGCGACATGGTGGTGGCCATTGCGAGCAGGGCGTGGCCGGTCACCAACGCCGCGCCGATGAGCAGCCAGCGCGGCTGGGGCAAACGGCGGTGCAGCAGGTCGCCGAGGCCGAGGGCCGCCAAGGGCAACAAGAACGCGCCGCGCGGGCCGGTTTCGATGCCCCCGCCGACCAGGGCCAACGGGGCCAGGGCCAACCAAGCGAGCATCCAAGTCGGCGGCGGGGCCTCTTCGGGTTCGCGGCGGGAGGCCACGAGCGACAGCAACGCAGGCAACAGGGCGGCGAGGGCAACGACCCAATACAGAAGGTGCTCGGCCCAAGACTCAGAACCCAGCGTGGTGGGTACGAGCAGGCTGCCCAGGAAAGCCCACGGCTCGGGCTGGGGGGCCAGGGTGATCGCCACGCAGACCGCGATCACCAGCAGCAGGGCGAGCGGGGCCAGGACGGGCTGGCCCCGCCGGCGGCCTTCGCGCGCCACCGCCCAGCAGGCGGGCAGCACGAGCCAGAGGTTGCGTGGGCACAGCAGGAACGCGAGCAGCACGCCGCTGCCCACGCGCCAGAGGAACTGGTACCCCTTGCCGGGCGAGGGGCGCAGCAATTGGGTGGCGAGCCAAGTAGCACCGAAGAGCCCGGCGGTGAAGTCCAGGGGCAGGCTGGCGCCCATCCAGGCGAGTGGGCTCGACAGCACCACCGCGGTGACGATCAGCGCCAGGCGCCGGGGCAGGCCCAATTGCGCCAGCAGCGCCAACATGGCCATCCACGAGCCGCCGTAGAAGATCGCGCTCACGGCAAACGCCGCGTCCTCCAGCCCAAGGCCACCGGCAAACCGGACGAACTGCACCGCGAGCGAGTAGAGGCCGATCGGCGTGCGCCCGAGGCCATCGAGGGCCAGCAGTTCCCCCATCGGCCGCACGTAGTAGGCGCTGGGCAGGCCCAGGACCAACAGGGCCGCGCCCAGGCCCCAGAGGCCCCCCGCCCATTGCTCGCGCCGTTCTTCGCCCCGCTGGCTCGCGGCGACCGCCTGGGCCACCTCCAACCGCGGAAAGACCTCGCCGTGGCCCCCGGGTTCGGGGTGGGTGTGGCGGTGCGGGTCGCTCGGGGGCATAGGGCGCGGGGGGGCCGGTCGTTTTCCGGTCAGCCCGTATCATAGTTCAATTCGGCAGCACCCACGCTGCTTTGGCCCAAGGCAATTTTCCCATGAAGCTGCTCCTCTGGATCCTCTTGGCATTGCTCCCGCTCGCCCCGTTTTCCCGGGGGGCCCTGCTGCGGCCGGAGGGGGAAGTGGACTACGCGGCCGATGTGGAGTTCGCCTTGGCGGAGCTGCAAAAGCGCTGCGGGCCGTTCTTCCAGACCAAGGGCATCGATTGGCGCAAGGTTGAAAAGGACTTCCGCAAGGAGGTCAAGACGGTCAAGACCGATGCGGACGAATGGCTGTTGCTGATTCGGTTGCTGGCCCGCGTGCGCGATGGGCATGCGGAGGTGCAGCGCACCGAACTCACAGGGGACCTGACCCTGCCGAAAGAGCTGTTTCCCGAACTCGCGGGGCCCGGCATGTTCTGGTGCCGCATCGGCAAGAAGGTCTATGTGCGCGAAAGCTTTGGGGAAGCGAAGGAACTGGGCATCCTGCCGGGAATGGAGGTGCTCAAGGTAGACGGCGAGAAGGTCGAGAAGTGGCTCGCCGCCAGGATCGCAGTGCTCAGCGACCGGGAGTGTTTCTCTACCGATCATCAAGCGGACTTCTTTGCCCGCAACTGGGGGCTCGCCCACGAACGCAACACGCGTCTGAAACTCGAGCTGAAGGACCACGAAGGCAAGGGCATCAAACGCACGGTGGCCTGCGTGCAGAAGAGTTTCACGCCGAATGGCCCCATGGCCTACCCCGCGAAGATGGCGGGCGACAACGACGTCTACTACTGCGCGCTGGAGGGAAGCCTTGGATACATCCACGTGCGGCGTTGCAAGGGCGGTATCCTCGAAGGTTTCGACGAGGCGTTGGCCGCGTTGGGCAATCTGCGCGGATTGATCATCGACTTTCGCGGCAACCCGGGCGGCGGTTTCGACCACGACGCGCTGCTCGGGCGATTCGTACCGAAGGGCCAGGTCTTCCATTCGAACAAGGACTTCGCCTCCACCGGCGAAACCCCCTACGGGGGGCCCATCGTCGTGATCGTCGACGGCACCGTGCGCAGCGCGGCGGAAACGGGTTCGGGCATGTTCAAGGAGGAGGGCCGCGGCTACATGATCGGGGAAAGCCCCACGGCGGGCATGTCCGCGGTCAAAGAGACCATCGAACTGCCATCGGGCCGTTTCCGCCTGTACGTGGCCGTGCAGAGCAACAAGGCGCGCTGGCAGGGGGGACGCGGAATCGAAGGCTTGGGCGTCGAACCCCACGAAATCGTCGCGTTCGAGGTGGCCGACCTGATCGCCGGCAAGGATACGCTGATCGAACGGGCCCGGACCCTGCTCGGGGATTTTCCCGCGGGCAAAGTGGCGTACAATCCGGGTCAACACGGTTGGACACAACCCCAATGAAGAACACCATTCTCGCCCTGATCGGATTGTGCCTGTTGCCCGCCTGTCTGCCGATGCACGTGGAGCAACCGGTCGGCAATGGCGAAGTCGTCGTGACCGGCGATCCGCATCCCATCTCGCCGTATCCGAACAGCATGGCCGGCTTCGACTACATCGTGGGATTTGCCGACATCGATACGTCGCAAACTCTGGACAACCCGTTGAACGCGGGCATCCGGTATCGCAGCCGCACCAACATCGAACCGCTGGAGGTCGAGATGGGGTTCGGATTCGGCTATGACCACGAAAGTGGCGGGCTAGGAGCGGAACGTCGCCTGCGTTACTACGAGGTGTCGCTCGGGGCCGCGATCAGCAAGCGCCTCGGGGACGAACAGCGCGGAATCCTCGAGCCCTATGCGGGGGCGGGGGTCGCTTTGCTCTTCGGCCGCGGCGACGTGGCGGAAGTCGGCGGCTGGAAGGACTACACCGACACGACTTCGGGTCTCTATGCCCACGCGGGTCTGCGCGTGTACATGTTCAAGGGGCAGTTCATCGCCCTCGACTACCGCGCGATGACGGGGGCGGAGCTCGATCTCGGGCTGGGGGACTCGGATTTCGATTCCACCCAGGTCTCGGTCATCCTCGGCTTCTCATACTGACAGGAACCCGCGCCACAGCTGCTCGATGTGGTCCGGTTCCAGTTCGATGTCCCAGACCACGCGCCCGGCTTCGAGGGGCAGGACAAAACGCGGCTTGCGCACGTCGCCCTTCTTGTCGTGGGCGAGGCCTTGCATGAGGTCCTCGACGGTCAAATCGATGCCGAGCCTGGACGAATAGGTGCGCCAGCTGCGGGGCAGGCCGAGGGCACCCAGCAGCGCAGGGATGCGTTCGGTCAGGCTTTGGTCGAACAGCATGTCGCGGTCGGCGCTGGCTCGCAGGGCCAGTTGCAGGCCGAAGGCGACGGCGATGCCATGGGGCACCGTGCCGAAGCCTGCCGCGTGTTCGATGGCGTGGGCGAAGGTGTGGCCGAGGTTGAGGGCCTTGCGGCAGCCCTTTTCGGTCGGATCGGCTTCGACCCACTGGGCCTTGGTCCGCACGCTGGCGCGCACGATCGACTCGATGGCGCGGGAGCCGGCTTTGGTGGGGTCCGAAAGGCTGGCCGCCGTGTCCTCGAGCTGGTGCAGCACCGGCCGGCGGGCGAGCAGGGCGGTCTTGCAGACCTCGCCGAGGCCCGAGCGCCATTCTTCGATGGGCAGGGTGCGCAGCACCTCGGGATCCATCAGCACGAAGGCGGGCATGTGGTACGTGCCGACGAGGTTCTTGCCCTGGGGCAGGTTGACCGCGGTTTTGCCGCCGACGGACGCGTCCACCTGCGCCAACAGCGTGCTGGGCATGTGCGCCACCGCCATGCCGCGTTTATAGATCGAAGCGGCCAATCCACCCAGGTCGCTGACCACCCCGCCGCCCAGGGTCAGCAGCAGCGATCCCGGCCCGAGGTCCGCGTCGGCCAAGAAACCGAGCACTTCGCCCAGGTGCTGCCAATCCTTGCTGGATTCCCCGGAGGGCAACAGGAAACGCGGCAGGTCCGCGAGCCCCGGAACTTCGGCGCCGTGCAGATCCCAGACGGTCGCATCCGCGAGCAGGGCCACCCCGCGGAACGGGGCGGCCAATTCCTTCCAAGCGAGGCGCGCCCGATCCCCGACGAGGATCGGATACGACGGCACCTGTTCGGCGTCCTCGAACGTCGGCAGCTCGCAGGCGGGATGCATCAGGCGGTGGGCTGACCTTGTTTGCCAGCGTCGCGACGAGCACGGCGCCGCTCGAGCAGGCGCTTATGCAGCGCATCGGTCCGCCGGCGGTCGCTCGCGAGCAGCCAGCTGAACAGACCGAGGAAGAACACGGTCAAGCCCAGCATCAGCCAGAGGGTCACGGTGTGCGACTTGTCCGGCGCGGGGGTGTGAACATCCACCGATTCCATCACGAACACCGGAACACGACCGAGGCTGCCGTTCGAAGCCTGGTAGGCCCAGACCTTCATGTAGAAACCGCGGCCGGTCACGAGTTTGCCGCTCGTGGCGAAGTCATGCAGAGCCGGGTTGTCGATCGGGGCCATCCAATGGATCAGGCCGTTGGCCTTCTTGGACAGGTAGTTGCCCATCCAGCCCGTCATGACGGTCTTCAGCCCCAGCGGGTTTTCCCCCACCGTGACCGTGCGCGCGTCCATGTTGTTGAGGATCGGGATCTGGAACGGCATACCGCGCAGGCTGTCGTCGCCCTGCAGCATGCGCTCCAGGTACTCGTCGCTCAGGACCGGCGCCTCGTCCCAGTTGATCTGCCCCTTGTCCTGCAGGGCTTTGGCCATCAATTCCCACTTGGCCTGGTCGGGGATGCCCGAAGTGGAATCGAGCACGTCATCGGTGACGTCCGCCAGCGAAGGGGTGGCCAGGTCGGGGCCGAGCACCAACGGCTTGTAGGTCGGCATCAGGCGCCGCGACACCAAGAGCGGCGCATTGATCCACTCGCCTTCCACTTCGCGCTTGTACATCTGCGCGAAGAGTCCGTCGATGCGCGCCATGTTGTCGTGCAGCGTTGCGTCCTTGCCGTTGTCGGACACGAAGAAGTGTGCGTATTGGCCGTCTTCGCCGCGCAGGGTTCCGAGGAACGTCTCCGGTGCGTTCTCGTCGCCGAGGTTGTGCTGCGCGCTCAGGATCTCGCCGCGGAAACGATAGGGCTGGGTCCGGTGCTCGCCAGGAGCCGCATCGAGTTCGGAGCTCAGCTCCGGCGTCAGCTCCTGGATGCCCAAGGCATCCAGGTGCGCGGGCGTCAGTTGCATCGAGTACTTGAGCGTGGCCAACACCGCCGGTTCCCGCAGGATCGTGCGTTGCGTCGGGTCCACGTCGCCCAGGTTGTCGAACACCGCTTTCTCGGTGAACTCAGGCACGTACACCTGGCTCTCCGGCGCCTGCACCACCATCTTGTCGCGCATCGCGGCGGATTCCTGCTCGCGCTTGTTCTTGGCGGAGAGGATCGACGTGATGAAGGCCACCAAGACCATGAAGAAGAGCAGGCTCAGGCCGATCAGCTTGCGCTTGTCCTGCCGGGCCAGTTTCGCGGCCTCTTCGGGGGTCATGCGACCTTTTTTGGCGTTGCCGGGTACGTGTTTCATGGGCTTCAGCGGGGAAGGGGGGAAGGATTGTAGGCCCGCGCGGCGGCGATCAGTCCGGCAAAAAGGCGGCCGTGGGGGCCGTCTTGCTCGGAAGCCTCCGGATGCCATTGCACGCCGACCGCAAATGCCCGGTCGGGGCGCTCGATGGCTTCAACCAGCCCCTCACCATCACGGGCCGAAACCACCCAGGGGGCGGGCACGGCATGCAGGGCTTGATGGTGTCGGGAGACCACAGGTACCTCGTCTATCCCCATTGTATGGGACAGTTTCGTTCCTCTTTCGAGCTGGACCGGGTGCTCCGCCCCCCCGGAATGCTCCTGGCAGCCCGGGCGGTCCTCCGGCAGGTGCTGGAGCAGCCCACAGCCGCCCGCCAGCCCCATGAGCTGCATGCCGTAGCAGATCCCGAGCACCGGCAGATCCCGTTCCAAGGCACGCTGGACCAGGTCGAGGTCGAAATCCTGTTTGCCGGGGTCGGTGGCCACGGCGCTGGGGTGCATCGGTCCCAGCCCCAGCCGTTCGGTGTCGAAGTCATCGCCCCCACTCAGAACCAGTCCCTGCACACGATCCAATAGGTCGTCGAGGTACGCGCCATCCGCCAACGGTGTAATCGGAACCGGCAGCCCTCCTGCGTTCCAAACCGCTCGTGCGTAGCGCATGTCGAGGGTCAGTCGTTCGCGTTCATCTACCAACAGAAAGCCGTTCAAGGCGATCACGGGGCGGTTTTGGTCGGGCATGGCCCTATGGTAGGCTGCGAACCCGACCTGCGCACGGGGCGACCGAATCCCCTCGCTTGCGCAACGGATTGCCCTCCATGGACAACGTACTGCTCGAGCTCCTGGCCCTGCTGGCCGGTTTTGCGCTGCTTTCGAAGGGCTCCGACGCCCTGGTCGAGGGCGGCGAGGACATTGCAAACCACTTCCGCGTGAGCCCGCTCACGATCGGCTTGACCGTGGTGGCCTGGGGCACTTCGCTGCCGGAGCTGGTCATCTCGACTTGGTCGGCGATCCACGGCAAAGCCGGGGAATCGCTCGGTACCGTCGTGGGCTCCAACGTCGTGAACCTCGGCCTGGTGCTCGGTGCCTGCGCCGTGATCCTCCCGGCCACCATCGAATCGAAAGTGCGCCTGCGCGACGGCATCTGGCTGATCGCGTCGCTTTTGTTGCTCGTCCTGACCCTCAAGGACGGCGTGCTGACCCGTTGGGACGGCCTGATCCTCGTCGGTGCGTTCCTGTATTACCAGTGGGGACTGCTGCGCGCGGGCCGTGCCGAGGGCATCGCCGCGCGGGCGATGGATGCAAAATCCGAGTCCGACGAACCGGCACCGATCGGCGAGTCGACCTTGAAGCGCGACCTGATCAAGGTGCTGCTTGGCAGTCTGGCCATCGGCGTCGGGGCGCGTACCGCAATGTGGGGCGGCGAGATGCTCGCCCTGCGCGTGGGCATGGCACCGACGGTAGTGGGTCTCACCGTGTTCGCCCTCGGCACCTCCCTGCCCGAACTCTTCGCCGGCATCGCCAGCGCGCGGCGCGGGCAGGCGGAAATGGGGCTGGGCAACGTGCTCGGCAGCAACGTGTTCAACGTGCTCGCCGCCCTCGGAATCGCGGTGGTGACGAGCCCGATCGCCGATGCTGGCGGTGAGGTGCACAAGGTGCTCACCCGCGACATCCCGGTGGCCTTGGGCTTCAGCGTGATGCTGCTGGCCTTGCCCTTCTTGCCCCGGGAATGGGGGCGCATGAAAGGTGTTGCCGTGCTCGGCGGCTACGCCTTGTACACCGCGTACCTGATGCACGTCGGCGTGGTGCACTACGACCCGCCGACGTGATCGGCGGGCCTAGGACTCAGCGCCGGTTTTGCAGGGAGAGACCGCAGAGTTTGTAGAGCAGGCGCGCTCCGACGATCGCGTCCCAACCGTTGCCTTCGGGATCGGCGACGGCGCCGGGGCTGACTTCGCACAGGTCGAACCCGACGACCTGCTTGCCGGCTTCGGCCAGGGCGCCGAGCAGGGCCAGGGCTTCGCCCCAAAGCAGGCCACCGGGAACCGGGGTGCCGGTGCCGGGGCACAGCGACGGATCGAGGCCATCGACGTCGAAGGTGACGTAGATGCGATCGGGCAGCTGTTGGACCGCGTTCTGGATCAGCGAGCGCAGGGCCGAGCCGTCGAGGCGCGCGGCGCTCCATTGGTCGTCGAAAATCGCGAGGATGCGGTCGTCGGACTGGATGCGTTCGATTTCGCGCTCGCCGACATCGCGCAGGCCGATCTGTACGAGGCGCGACACGCCGGGTGCGCTTTCGAGCACGTTGTGCAGGATCGAGGCGTGGGAGTAGCGGAAGCCCTCGAACGCCACGCGCAGGTCGGCGTGCGCGTCGATGTGCAGGATGCCGAGGCCGGGGTAGGCGGCGGCGCAGGCTTGCATGGCGCCAAGGGGCACCGAGTGGTCGCCGCCGAGGATCGCAGGGATGCGGCCCTGGGTCAGGGCGCGTTGGGCGAAGAGGCGCACCGCGTCGTTGACGCGTTCGCCGAGTTCCTCGATGCGGGCGAGGGCGGCGCTGGCTTCGGTGTCCGCCGGATCGACGTGCCCGCCCATCTCGATGATCGGTTCGGTGAGCTTACGCGCCTCGCGGTTCCACTTCTTGAAGCGCACATCGGTGTGCCACGCGATGCCGGCCTGGTACGGGCGACCGAATTGGCGGTCGAACAGGTCGATTTGGTGGCTCGCGGAGTAGACGGCGCGCGGACCCCGGCGCGTGCCCGGCCGGTAGGAGGTCGTGGCGTCGAAAGGCACCGCCAGGATCTGGATCTGGCACTGCTCGGCGGGGGTGGAGAGGCCGAAGAGGCCGCTGCCGGGGGCAGCGGCGGCATCGGGGTCGAAGGACTGGCTCACGGGAGTCGGGGGGCGGTCGGGGGCAGTGGTGGGCGGGTACGCCGCCGCAGGTGCGGCATCCTAGCCCGGCCGGCGCCGGGGTGAAGGGCGCGCGGGCAGGTTCTCCCTATCGGACGCAGGGCGGATGAAGGAAAGGTGAAGTCGAGGGCCTTGGGTCTTCGACGGCGGCGAGGCGGTCCGGCGGGGGGCGCTCCGGGGTCGGGAAGTGAGGGTCTTGGTGGGCTCAGAAGGATCCGCTGGGGAGCCAAGTCCGTGCCGTCCCGCTCAATTCTGCAGGCGTTTGAGCATGGTCACGCGGCCGATCGCATTCCAGTCCTGCACGATGAGGTTGCCTTCGCGGTCCCAGCTCAAGCCGTGGGGGGAGGTGAACAGGCCGTCGTAGAGCTGGCTTTCGGGCACGGGGTGCTGGGCCCAGAGGTGCTCGTCCGGCTGGTCGCCGAGGAAAGCGAGCGGGTAGCCGTGTTTGCCGAGGAGGGTTACCCGGCCTTCGAGCTCGGCGACGGCGCAGAGATCGCCGCGCAAGGACACCGCGCACGGGCGCCGCAGGTGCACGGCGTGGACTTCGACGAAGCCGAGTTCGAGGTCGAGATGCACGAGGCGGCGGTTCTCGCGGTCGCAGACGAGCAGGCGGGGGCTTTCGAAGCGCGTGTCGAGCGCCAAGCCGTGGCACGTGCGGAAGAGGCCGTTTTCTTGGCCCTGGCCACCGACGGTTTTGAGCAGCTTGCCGGTGGCGTCGAGTTTGTGGATCCGGTTCGAGCCGTAGCCGCAGGCGATGAACACCGAGCCGTCGGGCGCGCTGACGACGGCGGTGACGCCTTTGAGCCCGCCGGGGATCTCTCCCGTGGATGCGTTCGGGATGGTCAGCAGGATTTCGCCCTCCAGGGAGAGCTTGTGGACTTTTTCCGTGCCCAGGGCCGCGCCCCAGAGGACTTCGGTATCGCCCTCTTGCGCGAGGTTCAGGCAGTGGATGGTTTGGGTCGTGGGGCCGAAGCTCTTCTGGAAGTGGCCGTCGGCGGAGAAACGAACGATGCCGTGTTCGGCGTCGGTGCTGACGTAGACGCGTCCTTGCCCGTCGACCGCGATGCCGCCGTGGGTCGGGCCGAGATTGGCGTTTTCGGGCAGGGCGCCCCAGCCGGGCACGGTTTCGAAGCGGTACCGGCCGTTGCCGGTGAGCTGCACGCTGGTGACGACCTTGCCCGCGGGCGGTTTGCCGTGATCGTCGTGGGCGGCGAGGGGCAGGGCGAGGGTGAGGAAGAGCAGCGCCGGGGATTTCATCGGGGGGAGGGGGCTGGCTTTGGGGGGAGGGGCGGCGGTTTTGGCGAGCGATGGGGGCCTGGGGATCTTAGCGGATGGGGGCGGCGGGCCCGACTTCGGGGCGCGGGTGCGCCGGCCGCTTTGGCCCGCCGGAAGGGCCCACAAGTGCCCCCAGGAGACCCTATGGGCCCCCCTCAAGGGGGAAGACCGGTCGGAAGGGGGTGGGGTGGCGGGCCGCGGGCAGCAAGAATTGTAAAAAACACCAAGCCCCACGCCCCTTGCTCCGTTTGTCCCGCACAAGGCCATGAACGACCCCTCCGTGCCGCAGCTCCTTCAGCGCTATCGAGGTGGTGACGCCCAGGCGTTCACCCCCCTCGTCCAGCGCTACCAGGCCCAGCTCCTGGCGTTTGCCCGGGGCATGCTCGGCAGCACCGGACCCATCGAAGACGTCGTCCAGGAGGCCTTCCTACGCCTGGCCCGCAAGCCACCCGAGATCGCCGACATCGGGTTGCATCCGGAACAGGCCGCGGCGCACCTCTCCGCGTGGTTGCACCGCGTCACCCGCAACCTGTGTGTGGACATGATGAGATCCGAAGCCAAGCGCCGCGAGCGTGAACAACATGTGGCCGCCACCGAGGCGGTCTCGGGCGGCATTGCCCAAGTCGAAGCCTCCGACACCCGCGCCGCCGTCGAGCGCAGCCTGGACCAGCTCCCCGCCGAACAGCGCGAGGTGCTGGTCTTGCGTCTTTTGGGCGACAAGTCCTACCGCGAGATCGCGGAGATCACGGGCAAGAAGCTCGGCACCATCGGCTGGCTCGTCAGCCGCGGCCTCTCGACCCTGAGCCGTGAATTGGGGTCCCTCGTGGACAGCGCCGAGGGCGCGTCCGCCGCCACCCAACCGAACAACGACGGCCTGAACCTGGCCTGAGGAGCTGCGACATGAAGCACGAACCGAACCAAGACCCGACCCCGGCCGAACTCGAGATGCAGGAAAAGCTCTGCGCCTACCTGTTCGGCGAATTGGACGCCGCCGAGCGCGCCCACGTCGAAAGCCGCCTCGCCGAATCCGCCGCCTGGCGCGCCGAACACGAGCGCCTCGCCGGCACGATTTCCCTGGTGCAGGGCGCGATGACCGACCTGCCCAGCGCCAAGAACACCCTCTCCGCCGCCGCCATGGACAACCTTCAAGCGGTGGCACGCAAGCAGACCAACGCCAGCAAGGGCGGATCGGTGCTGTTCATGCGCCGCTTCATGCCCGTAGCCGCGGGGCTGATCGTCGTCCTGGGTGGCGTCTGGATGGCCGGTGAGCAATTCCAGCGCACCGGCGCGGACGGGATCTCCGGCGAGAACGTTGTCGCCAGTCGTCCAGAAGCATCCACCTTCGCACCCGACTCCGACGAACTGGCCGCAGTCGACGCCCGCGATGATGCCCTCGGGCAACTCGTGGCTAATGACCGCACGAGCCTGATGGCCGAAGTCGTGGAGTTCCGCCGGCAAGCAGAACCGGTCGCGAAGAAAAGCGCCGGAGAGCTCAAAGACGAGTCGTCCTGGGGGGAACCCGCTGGAGAATTGGAAGGCATGGCGAGCCGCGGGCTTGAGAACACCGAATCCAAGCCAGGGGGTCCCAGCGCTGGGTTCTACTTCGACGAAGGTTCGGACGGTGGGGCGAGACCAGATGGACGGGACGCGAAATCGGCCGTGCCAGTCAGGTCGGCTGGCGCTGACTCCTCAGGGACCAGTCGCTCGGGGTTGCCGGAGTTTCGCGTTATCCCGTCCGGAGGGATTGAGATGCAAGAAGATGCTCCGCAACCGGAAGCCAATGTCTATCTACTCCGCAGTGGTGCTGCCCCCGGAGCAGAGGTGACCGACCTCGATGGTATTCTTCCCCCGTCAGCGAGTCCGCAGGAGATCGTCCCCGGCGGCGTGGTAACGGGGGAAGGGGATTGGCTGCTCGGCAAAGGAACCGCCGGTTCCGCCAAGCTCCAGGACGCAGCGCGTGGACCCGCTACGGGCCACGGCGGGCACTACCGTGGTCCTGGAGATTCGGTCGCAGCGGGCGGTGGTGGTGCTCCCGGCGGTGGGCCCGGAACTCCGGGGTCTGCCCCGGGTACTCCTGGGGCTCCTGGCCCCGGCGCGCCCACGGGCCAGCCGATTGCTACTGAAGCAATGCGCTTCGACCTTGCTCGATATCAGGAAGTTATGGCCAGAGAAGACTCGGGTGCATCTGGAAACGCCCCGAGCGAAAAAGACGCTGCGTCGAAAGAGGATACGAATGCACTCAAGTGGCACCCACTCAGTTCTGGCTCTGAAGCGAAAGCCAGTGCGGAGCTCCCTGCAGTTGTTGCGGGGTTGCCCGTGACCGAAGAAGAGGTCGCTGAACTCGCGGAAGTCGAAGCCGTGATCCAGGACTTCGAGATCTCCGACCACTTCGAAACCGACCAAGAAGCCCCCGCCGCCGAAACCCGCGGTCGCTTCGATCGCAAAACCAAAACCCCCGATCCCCGCACCCGCGAGGAGATCGAACGGGACCTGCGCGCCGCCATGGAAGCCCGGGCCGCCGCCCGCTGCCAGGAGATCGTGGTGACCTGCACGCCGCGGCCCAAGGAATCCCTGCGCGACATGTACTTCCGCTGGTGGGGCGACAACCCGTTCGTCTACACCTCGAGCGATCCGCTGGCCACCTTTGCGGCCGACGTGGACACGGCGAGTTACACCCTGGCGCGTCGCTACCTGGTGGACGGCTACTTGCCCACCAAAGAACAAATCCGCACGGAGGAATTCGTCAACTACTTCGATGGTGACGTGGCTCCGCCGACCGATGCGCAGACCTTCGCGGTCGAAAGTCAGGTCGTGCAAAGTCCCTTCGGCGGCGGTGCCAACCGCTACATGCTGCGGGTCGGCGTGCGCGGCAAGGTCGTGCCGAAGAATGAACGCCCGCCGATGTCGCTGGTCTACGTGGTCGATACCTCGGGTTCGATGCGCGAAGGCAACCGCATGGAGCTGGTCAAACACTCCCTGCGCCTGCTCGGCACCGAACTCGACGGCCGCGATCAGGTCGGCATCGTGGCCTTCAACTCGCAGGCCCACCTGGTGCTGCCGATGACCTCGATGGACGAGCGCGCCACCTTGGAAAGCGCCCTGCAGGGACTCAGCCCCGATGGCAGCACGAACGTCGAAGACGGCATGCGCCTCGGATACGAGCTCCTGTCGCGGGTTCCCGGCGAAGGCCGTCTGCGCCGCGTCGTGCTGATCTCCGATGGTGTCGCCAACACGGGCAACACCACCGCGGAAACGATCCTCGCCCAGGTCCAGGACCACCGCAAGAACGGCATCCTGCTGTCGACCATCGGCGTGGGCATGGGCAACCACAACGACGCCCTGCTCGAGCGCCTGGCCGACCGCGGTGATGGCATCTGCGACTACGTGGATGACGAGCAGCAGGCCCGCAAGGCCATGGTCGAGCGCTTCTCCGGCGGCTTCATCCCGATCGCCCGCGATCTGAAGATCCAGGTCGAGTTCGACGGCAAACACGTGCTGCGCTATCGCCAACTCGGGTACGAAAACCGCGCCGTGGCCGACAAGGACTTCCGCAACGATGCGGTGGACGGTGGTGAAGTGGGTTCCGGGCACCAGGTGACCGCGCTCTTCGAGCTCGATTGCGTCGACCTGCCCGCCGGCAAGCTGGAAGAGGCCCTGCGCCTCGGCACGGTGCGCCTGCGCTACAAGTCGGTGGCCACCGGCGCCGACGAAACGGTGACCGAATCCGAGTTCGCAGTGAGCAGCGAGCAGCCGGGCCAGCCGATGGAAGCCGCCACCCCCGGCATGCAACGCAGCCTGGTGGCCGCCCAGTTCGCCGAAGTCCTGCGTCGCTCAAGCCACGCCCAAACCGACGACTTCGGTGCCCTGCTGGCCGCCGCCACCCGAGTGGCCGACCTGCCCGAATTCGCCGGCGACAACGACACCCGCGAACTGCGCGGCATGATCGAACGCGCCGGCAGCCTCGGCCTCGGCGAACGCCCGCGCCTGAGCGAGCTCGACCAAACCGTCGACGTCTACAAGCGCCACCGCTACCTCGTCGAAACCGAGCGCCAACTGCGCGGCCAACTCGAGCAGCAACGCTTGAACGAAATCGAGCGCATCAACCGCGAACTCGAGGCCCGCATCCGCGACCTGTGCCTTGAAGAGGCGCGCCAGGGCCGCTAGACACAGCCGGTACCAGCAATAAGGGCGGGGCAGCAGGTGAAAACCTGCTGCCCCGCCCCCTTGTGTCGAGTTGGCGTGTTTCCTCGTGCCTACTCCTGCTCAGGGCTGGTGATGTGCACACGACTTTCTTGACCCGCCCGAATCGTCGCTTTTGTGCGGGGACCTTCTGGATCCAAGGCCAGCCAGATGTCCCCTGGCGGAAGGGCCTCAAAGTGGAACTCTCCCGATCTTCTAAACTCCATGCTGAGTACTGTGCCCCCAGTTTCGGTGTGGAACGCGTACAAGGGCATGTACTCCTGAGGGGAGTCTACTGTGGCCACCAGACTCCCGGATTCGCATGCGGTGACGCGGACGATTTGCGTATCACCACCTAGGAAGTGAACAGCCTGCTCCTGGAACGTGAAAGTGCGGGTACCCCATTCGTTCAGGATTCCCGGCATCAAGGTGTAGTGGCCAGGTTCCAAGTTCACAAAGCGGTATGTGCCGTCTTCCTGGTCTTCTACTTGAAAGGATCTCCCCGTTGATTGAATCAGGGTGAGATTTCCACTCAGTGAACTGAGATCCAGGTCCATGTCCGCGGAAAGCACAACCTCGATCGTGAGTACTCCGGTAGGGACATCCAAGTCGAGCTTGAAGGAACTCGAAGCCGGAACCCGAATCGGATCCTTGCGCATGCAGGCGTGATACCCCTGTTCATTGTAAACCGTAACGGCGTAGTCGCCAGGCTTGGACAGGAGAAGGGAATAGTTCCCCATGGCATCGGTCACAGTCTGGCGCGCAGGCGAGTCAGGGGATTCCTTGAGTTGCAGGGAAACGATTGCCATAGGCACGGCCGTCTCTCCTTCGCGCACGGTGCCTTGGACCAGCACCGCTTCCTTTCCAGGGCTGTCGAACACGACTGTGGTTGTGTGCCCGGATTCCACGGTGATGGTCCTATCGAATCCGAGTTCTGTTTCTCGAAGATCCCCGGGGTCCAGCTCTGGATTCTCAATTGATGGGGTTGCGATCAGTTGCAATTGGTACTCGCCTTGCGGTAACTCCTCGATCAGGAAACTCCCGTCGGTGGCGATAGGACTTTCTCGGATGCTCCACTGACCGATTCGCCAGATGCGGGCGATAGCCGGGCCCGAAAGCCAACCCGGATGGATCATGCCCGCAATCCGGCCTGTACCTTCGAGCGCCAGTACAATCGAACGGGCTTCGCCACCGGGCAGCAGTTCCACCTGAATCGCTTCCGATTGAAGGTCATTCTCACCGAAAGCGGATACCGTCCAGGTCCCTGGAGGCAATTGCTCCTGAGCGAACCGGCCCGATTCGTCAGTATCCAATGCGAAACTGTTGTTCCCTTCGGAGGGTTCCGTTCCATCGAGGCACTGAACCCGTTCTCCTGTGACCATGCCGAGCGTGGGGCGGCCGTCGTGCGTTCGTACCACTCCTGCGAGCGATCCAAGGCCTAGCAATTGCAGCTGAAGATCTCCCGGCCCTGGAATCTGGATGGGAACCAGTTTGCCCGTGTCGTATCCGGGCGCATTGGCGCGGATGTACCAAGCCCCGTCCGCCACCGATGCAAGCGAAAATCGCCCGTCCGCATCGGTGAAGCGCTCGCTCACCTTGCCGACCAGCGGGACCGCTCCGTCTGGGTCAAGGTTCGGAAACAGGTCCACGCGGAACCGGTCGACCGGATTTCCGGCATGGTCAATGACTCGGCCGGTCACCGATTGGCCGCTTGCCTGCATGACAAACCGGATCGGCGGAGCATCCAGGGGCACAGGCGGGTGCATGCATTCGATCTGGTTCTCTCGCAGCCAACGGCGTGCTTTGAGGCGCGAGAGTCCTTCGGGCATGACTCGGTCGGGGGGGACCCCTTCGAACAGAAGGCCAAACGCCCATTCGGACTCTTCAAAACCGGAGATCCGGAAGTGCCCCGCTGCGTCGGTTTCGGTCTTGGAGTTGATTTCACCATTCAGAACCTGAGCAGAGTCTTCACTCAGGATCAAGCGTACGGAAACCCCAGCGGCGGGCTCGCCCGAAGGCCAGAAGACAATTCCTTCGATGCACTGTCCCTTTCCGACCTGCAGATCGATGGTTGTGGTTCGGCCAGGCTCCAAGGGGCCGATCTCTTCGGGATCATGCAAGTAGCCGGGTTTCGAACAGCGCACGCTGTAGTAAGCCGGTTGCAGGGTATCCGCGTGGAAGCTGCCCTTCGTCACGGGCACTTCGAAGGTGTATCCGCTGCGGGGAAACCATTTCAAGCCAGAGTCGAGCGGACGGGTCTCGTGGTTGATTTGATCGAATGTCAGGCGAGCCCCGTCGATTGGGTTGCCTTCTTCGTCCCGGACGGTGCCAGAAACAATGCAGCCGAGTGTCAATTGCACCTCGAGCGGAGGAAGGAGCCCTGGGGCTGGGACCTCAATCGTTTCTTCAAATGTCGCAATCCCCGGCCCCTGGATGAACAGAACCAATCCCTTCGCGGGGCTCAAACCGGTCAATGGCAATTCGCCTGCCGGCGAAAGGGGAAGGGGATGGTGTGGCGGGCCGAATCGGGGCCAGCCTTTGGCTGCAATGACCTCCAGATCGTCCATCTTGCCCTTCCAGCCAGTAGGCGGCAGAACGCGCAAGGTCTGCGCCGCACCGAACTCTGCCGCAATCTCGAGAGGTTCCCCAGAATCCAGCTCGTACCGGAAGTCCTCCCACAGGAAACTGTACCGCGCCTCCAGCGCGAAGTTCACGACCTTGGTGCCTTGCGCCACCGCTACGCGAAACCGCCCATCAGGCGCCACGTCGACCACATGCCGATTGCGCTTCATGGAATCGAGCCCGAAGGTCAATCCCTGGGCCTCGATGGTGGCGTGATCATCCGCCGGAGTGCCCTCCTGGAATCGCACACGACCGTCGAGCCAGATCACCTTCCACTTGTCCGGGATCTCCCGCAGTTCCGGCTCCTGAGCCGATACGGGCTTCGCCTGAACCTCCACCACCCTGCGTTCGACTGGAGTCGGCTCCACAACGGTCACTTCAGCGAGTTCCGCGGACCCGTTTGCAGGAGTCGAAGGTCCGCTGGACGGCCCCGAATCCACTCGCCCCAGACCCGAATGGGAAGCGGTCGAATCCGTCGAACGGTGCAAAAACCAAAATCCGCCGGCCATCGCCGCCGCGAGCAAGAGAATCAATAGCAGGGATCTCATGGGGCCGATCGTAGCCGGATCCCGAGGCACTGCCCAGGCATGCGCCGATCGAATCTGGCTCCAGCAATCGAACGGGGCGTCCGCCCGTCGGGCGGAGCGCCGTTCAGAGCTCGATTCGCAGGTCGGTAAGGATCTCGCCAGGGCTCAACGTGAACTCGCGGCGATCCAGAATTCCTGTCGATCGAGTGGAGATCTCGAGGCGATATTGCCCGGGCAGCAAGTCCTTGAATTCGAATCGTCCCTGGCTGTCGCCAAACTCCAAGCGATTTTCGTTCTGCGTGCCCCCGTTCTCGGGCCCATGGAGCATGGCCAAGGCCCCTGCCAGTGGAAGTCCGGCTTGGGTGATCTGGCCGCCGATCTTTCCGTAGGGGATGAGTGTGATTGTGAGGGCGTCGGACGAGCCAGTTACGGGTATGGGGGCCGCGTCCTGGTGTTCGTCGGCTGTCACCGAAAGCACCCAATCGCCGCCGCCGACCCGCTCGAATTCGAAGCGGCCATCCCGTTTGGTGCGCAGTTTGAGCGCTTCTTGATCCATTGGGAGCGAACCCTTAGGCATCGCAATGCGCAGGGTGACCGAAGCGTGGGCGAGGGGTTTTCCGGTCGAATCCTGCACAAGGCCGCGTACGGTGCCCTTGTCCGGATTCATGCAGATCTGGACGGGATCGCTCCCGGGGCGGATGGCCGCGGGATTGGCGACCCAGGTGTGTTCCCGGCGCCAGCGGCGGGCTTGCAAGCTGCTTTGCTCGCCGGGCTCCGGCTGCCCAGGTTCGACCGCGCGCACATGCAAGGCTACGGGGATTTGGTTGCGGAAACCACGCAAGCGGAAACTCCCAGACGCATCGGTGGATGCGGTCGAGTCGTGGGGATTCCACGTCGATTGGCTGGGGGCCGGCACCACCCTCACTTCGGCATCGGCGGCGGGGGAGCCATCGTTCCACGTCACTCGGCCTTCGATCGACAAACCGGGGTCGACCCGAGTGGAATCTCCAGTGGCTTCGGAGTCGACCAATGGATCGTGGTTTTCCGGAGTGGACTGGGCTTTGGATTGCCACGGGGGGGCATCGGGCTCACGCCCCACCAGTGTCCACGCGGCTACGGCCGCAGAGGCGAGAAGCACAAGGAATAGCAGTCGTTTCATTGGGCAGGAAAAAAACTGCAATCCCAGCACCCACGGAAAACGGGCGCCGGGGCTGTCCTACGCGGCTGGCTAGCGATGCGACGACGAATCGTCGGGCGTGTAGGTCAATTCGGTCGTGTTGGCCTGTTCGAGGGCGACGGGGACCCGGGTTCGGGGACCGTTTGAGCCATCGCGCTGGATTTCGATCCAGACTTCCGGGCCGGGCAGGGCATGGAAGTAGAACTCGCCGGATTCGCACCAAGTGGTGGCCACGGAGTTGTGGCTCTTGGAATCGGGGTAGGCCATGACGAGCACTTGGTTGGCTTCTTCGGGGAGGCCGGTGATGGTGCCCCGCAGGCTGCCGGTGGGTTCGAGGGTGATCGTGATCTCCCGTTGTTCACCCGTGCCCACGGTGACCTCCGTCGCCGGAACGGCGTAGGTGATGCCGCCCGGAAAGCCGCAGACCTTGGGAATCACGGTGTAGGTGCCCGCGGAAAGGTGGGAGAACCGGATTCCGTCCTGGCCCAGCGGGCCGCTCGACGTGTAGACGGCGGGGCTTTGGCAAACCGCGTTCAGGTAGATGCTGCGGTTGAGGCTGTCCAGCGGCTTGCCGGAAGGGGCGCGCAGCTTGACGATCAGGGCGGCGGAAGGCAGTTCAAAATCCAACGTGTGGGTACGCACATCGGGAATTTCGATCGCGCGGGCTGGTTGGCTTCCGGATTCCATCCGATCGGCCTTGAGGCGGACCTGCCAGGTGCCTCCCTTGGGGAGGATGGTGCGATAGGTGCCGGATTCGTCGGAGCGCCCACTCGGCGGCATTCCGGAAGAATCCGTACTCGTGAACTCCACCCGCCAATTGGGCGCAGGTTTGCCGCCATCCAGCACACGGCCGGTGACGATCACCGAGGTTTCCGGCGGATCGGGGAATTGCACCGACACGGACTGCCCGGGGCCCACTTCGACTTCGGTTGCGCACATGTTGGAGTGGAAGGAGGCGGTGATTTCCTGGGAACTACCCGTACTCGCCAAGAAACTCCCGAGCTCGAACGCTTCACCGTCATGGCTGCCCCCGTAGCTCCTGTGGACCGATTCGCGCGGAACCAGCCTGACCTGATAGTGGTCCGCGGGCACGATGGGGAACTCGAAGCGGCCATCTTGCTCGACCTGGGCATCGAGCTGGACATGCCGGCGGTCTCCCGTTGCCGTGACGGAGAGGGGAGCGCCCAGCCACCCGGCCGGAACGCGCCCATAGAGGCGACCGGAAGGTGGCAGGCGCAGGACGATGTCCTCGCGCGCGCTGCCGGGCGTTACGGTGAGCTCCATGGGGTCCGAAGATCCCAAGTCTCCGAAGAACGCCGTGATCGTGTAGGCGCCAGGGGAGACCCGACTGAATTCGAAGTGCCCGTCGGAGTCCGCAGACTCGCTGTAGCTGTGATTCATGAACGCACGCGAATCGACGAGGCTCGGCTCATAGACCTGCGGATCGGTGCGCTCGAGACGCACCCAGCCCTCTACTGGTTTGCCGTCGGACGTTTCCAGGCGACCGGCGATCGATGCGGAGCGCGGAAGCACCAGGCGGATCGGGCCGCTCCTCGGCACTTCCGTCCAGACCCAGTCCGCATCTTCGTGGCCTGAGGCGCTGGCGCGCACGCCCCACTGGCCCTCCGCCACGCCTGGTAGCTCAAACGTGCCGTCTTCGGAGTCGAAACGCTCGTGACGTTGGCCGGAGGCCGAGACTTCGTTCGTATTGCCCACGCGTGGCATGATGGACACGCGGAAGCGGGGAATGGGCTCGCCAGCGTCATTGACCACCAGGCCGGCCAACAGGCCCGCGTCGCCGCCCAGCACCATTGTGATCGGCGGCGTGCCCGGTGCGACCGGGTCGTGGCGCGTCTCCAACGTGTTTTCCCGCTCCCACCGCCGCCGCTTGAGTTTGCTGAGGCCTTCTGCGGGTTTGCGATCGGGCGGAATCCCCGTGGCCAAGAGTCCATACCGCGTGGCGGCGTTCTCGAAACCGGAGAGCTGGAAGCGACCGTTTTCGTCGGTCTCCGTGCTCATCTCGGGGCGAGTGCTCGACTCCATGGCCGATTCCAGGTCGACGATCAGCCGAACCGTCACGTTCGCTGCAGGTGTGCCATCCTGCCATTGCACCACGCCCTCGATGGCGTGCCCCTTGCGCGCGATGAGCTTGACCTCCCGTTCGTCCCCTTGGCGAACGCCGTCGACGTCCACCGGGTCGCTGAGGTACCCGGGTTCCGAGAACAGCACCACGTAGTCCCCAGGTCCGACGTTGGGGTTCACGAAGGCGCCCTTCTCGACCTTAGATCCGTCCGCGCGGGGTCCGATGTAGTGAACCTGGTAGGGGCCGCGCTCATCGATGAAGACCTGGCCCGTGGAGATCGGCTCTCCATTCTCGTCCACAACGGTGCCACGGATCGTGGCGGTCAGGTCCATGTGCACTTCTTCGAAGGCTCGCTTGCCAGGTTCCAGATTGTCGAAGCGATGGATGTGATCCGCCAATCCTTCGACGTGGAGCAACGTGCTGAGACCGGATTCCGCGTCGACCGCCGGCCACTCGAAACTGCCGTCGGCTTCGATTTTGCCCAATGCCGCGTAGGCATAGTTTCTGCGCAGGTACGCTCTGGTGTGGCTCTTAGTCAAATCTCCCTGCCAGCCCACCGGCGGAACGATCCGGCCGGCCGCGATGGCCCCAAGAGTCGGTTTGAGCACGAGCGGTTCGGTGTCGTCGGTCTTCCACACCGTCGGCTTGCGCAGGAAGTTGTACCGCGCGTACAGTTGGATCTGCGCCACCGTGGTGTCCTTGGAGACAGCCACGCGGAACGAGCCGTCGGGAGAAACCTTGGCCACGAAGGTATCGCGAACGAGCGGGTCCAATTCGAAGGCGCGGCCGCGCACTTCCACCCGCGCCTCTTCATCGAGCGGCGTGTTGTCGGCAAACGCGACGTGGCCCGTGATCCAGGTGGCTTTCCATTGCGCGGGAACCTTTTCGAGTTCCTTGCTGACCGGCTCACTCGGGGCGACCACCGGCTTCTCGCGCACCACAGGAGCGACGGCGTCGGCCTGGGGGGCCAGCAGCTCCGAATCGGCACGGACAGGTTCGTCTTCGGGTGTCCGGGGCTGTTCCGTGCGAGCCAAACCGCCCTGCTCGGCTGTTTTCGGGGTTTGCCGGTGGCTCCACATGAACCAGCCGGCCATCGCGAATGCAACGAGGAGGATTGCCAATAGTGAGCGCATGCCCCGATTGTAGGTGGCGTGCTCACGGCCCGCCAGTTCAGCGCCCGGTGGGGCTGCCTGCGCAACTTTCTCAGCGCGGAGTGGCCTGCACTTCCGGCTCCGGCAGCCAGATGTCGATTCCGGTGAGGTTCTGGCCCGATTCGAGGAACAAGGTCTGGGAGACCGCAGGGTATTCTGCAGCCAGCCTACTTCGACGGTCCAGGCACCGGGCTCCAAGCCCGTTGCTTCATACACGGTTCCTCCGCAGAGGGCATCATTCGACGGCGGGAGGATCGCCCATAGTTCTCTTGCGGCTCTTCAGGACGATGCACGGTGACGTATACCGGGCCCCGGCTTCCGTCCGGCTTGTGGACGTTCACTCTTGCAGGGAGGCGAACTGCTCCAGCTCGACAATCAACGGTTCCGATCTCGGAAGGGTGACCGGGATGGATCGGGAGGAAACGCAACCAGGCGAGGTCACTTCCACGGACCAGGTTCCGGGAACAGTCCTTGCAGAAGCACAGATTCGCGCTTTTGTCTCGCGGTTTCGGATTGACTCACCTGGGATGCACCGGAAAAGTCGGGTAGCAACATTCTCGCTGTCACGCTGAAACGCTCGGGGGTTTGGTGGTTCGAATGCACAGCTTGCACCTCCAGGAAGCACGGGGCCGGATCGATGGTCAGCTCCAATGGTTCACCGCCCGCCAAAGCGAAGCCATGCGATGTCCGGAGAAGCTTGGGTCGGCTCTCCCCATCAGGCGGCAAGTAACGGGCAGGAATGTCCTTACCCAGTACTGTCGAAAGCACCAAGATCTCCGGGTGGTTCGTGGATATATCAAGGACTTCAAACCTACCTTCACTGTTGGTGCGCGCCCTAGAGGAGCGTCCGAAGCTGTTGTAGAGCACCTGTACACGGGCATTGGCAGCGGGTTCGCCCGAAGGCCAGCGAAGCCGGCCACTCAACGATGGGCTGGGGTTTGGCGTTATGGTGATCGTGCGGACTTCCCCTGGGGCCACTGGGGAGATCGCGATGGTTTCACGCGAGTAGCCCTTGGCACGGACTTGCAGTTCAAGCGCATTGGGCGGCAATCCGTGCAGGGTGAACCGATTGTTGCGCACGGTAGTGCCGATCGTCCGACTCACATAGGGTTCTGCCGCTCCCCCGAAAACTTGCGCGTCATTGGAACCTTCCTTGAGTGTGACGGATACGAGCGCGTTGTCAAAGGGCCGGCCATTCGACTCGATCAAGGTTCCCTCGAGGGTGCCTCCGAGTTCCGGAGTGATGGTGATTTTCCGCCGCTCCCCAGGCAACGCGTTGAAGATCTTCGCCTCGCAGGTTTGAATTCCCCTGCCGGTGAGGGTCACGGTGGCATCCCCGATATCTTGGCCGGATGTAGTGAGCTCGGCGATGTGAGTTTCAACCTCGGGCCCGTCATCGGGTTCGAAGTAGAAGCCCTCGTCGGGCTTCCGGGCAGGCAATGCGCGGAATTCCGCGTACCCGCTCGCGTCGACTTCCACCGTCTGCTTTTCGCGGTCTTCCAGTTCGCTCTCGACGCTGGCCATCAGATCTTGCAGCTTCCATTGCCAATCCGCTGGCGCGATGCATTGCACTTCCAGCAGGAAGCCGAGTTTGGGCTCAAGGACGAGTGGCTCCGGCTCTTTGCGCTTCCACCGCTTTGGCTCGGACAGGTAGCAATAGCGGCCGAGTACGGAAATCCGCAGCGATAGGGTCAAGCGCGAAATGGGCAATCGGAAGCGCCCATCCGGCAATACCCTCGCACGTACGAATCTCCGCTTGAGTTCGTCTTCATCGAACATGGGCACCTTGGCCTGCACCCAAAGCTCTTCGTCGAGCGGCATGCCCTCGGGGAACCGGACCTCGCCATCCACCCAGGTCACATCCCATTCGTCCGGAATCTCCACCAGGTAACTCGGTGCCGGTTTAGACCGAACGTTCGAATCCCTCGCCACCTCGACGGGCCGAACGGGGGCAACTTGCCTGGAAGCATCGACCGGTCCCTGCAACGTCACCGAACCCGGCCCTTCCGCTGTGCCTTGGGCCACACTCTGCTCAGGAGTCAGCCCCATCCGCTCGGAATCCGAGCCAAAGCGCGCGCCCCTCCAACCCAGCAGGCCCGTCACGAACAAGGCCCCGATCAACAGGATCGTGCGCAGGGTCTGGCGTCGGGGCAGCGTCATGGCAAGGCGAAAGGGGATGATGAAACGAAAGTGAATGGACCTAGGCCAGGGAGCCAAGCCGTTCGCAACATCGAAGGAGTACGCCGGTCAGCGATAACGGCCAGCCGGCCGGGCCGTTCAGAGAATACTTGAGTTCTCCGCGAGGGCGTTCCCTCCAGCCCAAACGGTCTGACCTGCCCTGTCTGAAGGCTATTCCACCCGGATGCTCCGGTGGCTTCCAGACGCCAACTCCAAATGCAGGGCGAAACGTTCTCCCGCTTCGTTGCGAAGCACGAGATCCAGCGGGCCCGGGACCAGGGCTGCGAAATCGAGTTCCTCGGCAAACTCCGGGGTCCAACCCTCGGGGAGCTGCAGTTGCAGTTGGGCGAAGGGGATCGGGGCGGCGGTCAGGTCGATCGGGCGGTGGGGTTTGCCGGTTTGTACGAGGGGGAACTGCAACGGATACCAGCGCGCGAGGTGACCGGGGGCCGAGGCGCGGCCCCAAGCGAGGGAGCCACCGGGGCCGAGCAGCACGGACGTGGTGCCCGAGTCGGGGGGCAGCAAGGTGGTTTCGCCGGCGCAGGACACTTGGAAGTCGGTGGAGGTGCCGGGGATGTCGACGAGGATGGACGTGGTTTCTGCCGAGGGGGCTTTGAGGGAGATGGGCGGCAGTGCGGTCAGGGGGGTGGCCGGGAAGTCGGGGCTGGTCCAGCGCAGGATTGCGTCTTCGGTGCGCCGCATTACGGCGACCGGTCCCGCGGCGACGGAGATCGGCCCTGCTTCCGCGTCTACGGAGCGGCTTGATCCGCCGGCTTCTACCCGGGTTTCCAGGGCCTTTGATTCCATGGCTGGCAACTCGAGGACGGGGTTTTCGACCAGTGGATAGCCGAAGCTGTGCATAACGTCCTCGCCTGGTACTGTCTCCAGCTCCATGGAGCGGGGGGCGAAAACATCAAATGGGCCGCCAGTGACGAGAATGGCCTTTCCCGTCGGGAAGGGTTTCCATTCGCCCTCCCAGTGCCAGCCTGCTTCGTGATGCAACCGGCCAGACCAAGGCACCCCGGTGCCCTCAATGGCAATCGGGGATTTGCTTTCGACTTCGTTAAAGTCTTCGCCGTTCCTCCGCACCGGCGTCACCCGCCCCGGAATCGGCGCTACCAGGTCAATCCAAACCGTGCCCGCCGGCGTCATCTCCTCGATGTTGAACTCATCGCCCCCATACGGACTGGTCACCACGAATTCGCCCTGCTCGTCGGTCCGCAGCACATGGTGCCCATCCCCCTCCTGCACCAGGAGCGGAATGCCCGGCCGGGGGATTCCATCGTCGTCGAGCAGGCGGAAGGCACACGGCGCTTGGCGCTGAAGCACCACCGGCAGCGGGCGGCCTTGATCCAGCAGGGGATCGATTTCTGCGTACTTGACGGCACGGAAGCCCGCGGCCTGGAACCGCAATTCGGGCAGCGATTCCTGCCAATGCCAGCTTTCCAGCGTGGCAATGCCCGAGGCGTCCGAGCGCACGTCGATGGCGGTGATGTCGTGGGCGCAGGTGTACGTGCTGGTGACGCGAACGCCTTCAATCGGCCGGCCTTGCATGTCCTCGAACGCGAGGCGCAGCGGGGTCGCGGGGGCGGGGAACAACGCGATCGGGCCGGAGGGCGCCGCTTCGGTCCACGTGACATAGCCCGGGGCGGCAATGCGCAGCTTGTCGGCGCGACGCTCGCCTTCCTGCGCCAAAACGACGAAGCGGCCATCGCGACCGGTCGTGCTGGCTGCAAATCGGTGGTGGCCCGCATAGTGGAAGTCGATCTCTTCCGACCAGGTTTCCACCTGCGCGCCCGCGATGGGCAATCCCGTGATCGCGTCATGCACGCGGCCGGTCCAATAGAGGCCTTCTTCGATCGCGGCGGTCGGAGCCAACACTTGCAAGGACTCGTTTTCCTGCAGTCCGGATGCGGAAAGGGCCTGGGCAGGGGGGCACGCGAGGGCGAACAAAAGCGATAGGAGCATAGACACGGTCCAATTGGGACGGGGATCGGTTTAGGCGATCCGAGCTGCGGAAGGGCCCACCCGCAGGCCTTGGGCTTAGGGTAGACGCGCCGCGCCGTAACCGAAATGATGCAGACGGGGCCGATTTTCCTTGCCGATTGGGCGCATGCGCCCGAATCTAGATCCCAAGGTCCGCCGCCGCCCAGCCCGCGGCTCCAGGGCCTTGAGAACGCCCCGCGGCCCCCGGCGCCAAAGCCACGTGCGCCGGTCCCCGGGGCTCCGCAACCCGGCCCGACCATGCACCATCCGCCGCTCCGAGGACGCTGCCCGCTGCGCGCCCTCTTCACCTGGAAGCTCGATCCGACGGCTTGCCGCCGCGTGATCCCGGCTCCCTTGCGGCCCAAGGTCATCCGCGGCCACGCGGTCGGCGTCGTGGATTGCATGCGCATCGTCGGCTTGCGCCCGCGCCTGATGCCGCGGCCCCTTGGCCTGACGATGGAAATCGCCTCGCACTTGATCGTGGCCGAATGGATGGACCAAGGCCAACTGCGCAACGTGCTCTACGTCATGCGCCGCGATGTGCAAGTGCGCCGGCTCGGCCGCGCCGCCGGCTTGCTACTCCCCGGCCACCCGTACCCCGCCAAGGTCCGGCTCGACGATGAAGCCCACGGCCTACGTTTCGCCCTCGCGAGCAACGACGGCCACTGCCAACTCGACCTCGACGCCCGCGTGACCGATCACTGGGAACACCAGGACCTTTTCGTTGGCCCGCCCTACCTGATCCGCATGCTCGGCAACCGCTCCGGCGGCTTCCTCGGCTTCGACGAACAAGGCCACGGTTCCCTCGTCGAGCTCGACGCCCAACCCGAACACATCACGCCGCTCTCCGTCGGCCGCGCCCATTCTTCGCTCTTTACCGGCGCCGCCTTCCCCGCCGGCACCTCGATCCCCGACGCCGCCGTCATGCAGCGCGACCTGATCTGCCGCTGGACCTCCCGCGGCAAAGTCCTGCGCGCCACCGACCCCGCCCTCGCCCTGCAAACCCAGGACCTACGCGAGCCCTCCCCCGCCTGAGCCTTCGCCGCGCGCCTCGGCCAAGAGCCGCCGCTCCTCCTCCGCCTCGAGCGCAAACGCCTCGCGCTCGAACGGATTCTCGCGGTACCCATCCCGCCCGCGCATCCGCGCCATCAGGCTGGTACCCAAGTACGCCGGCAGAAAAAAGGGCCCCCAAACGCCGTATTGCCGCACATGCACGCGTTCATGGAAGCGCGTCGTATCCAGGCAATGTTGATCCTGGCCGATGACCACGTGCCCTAACGTCATCGCCGCAATGCCGCGCGGCAAGACCGAAAGGTGCTGCAAACACCACGCAGGCAAACCCCCGCGCACTTCCACCACACCCGAGTGCACCGAGACCTTGCCCCCGGACAACCAGGCAGCGAGGGCAGCCAACAACCCGATCGCCGAATTCGGCGAAGCCCACAGGTAACGCAGCAGTACGAGCACAGGCCCATGCTACCACGGCAGCGATTCAAGGACTGACTAGAAGTAGATACGCCAGGTCGGCACGCTCGTGGCGTCGTTTTCTTTGAGAGTCAACTGGCGCAAAACGGGGTCATAAGCCCAATTGACCACGCTCTGTCCGTTGCGTTCCACGTCGATGGGCATGGCGTTGACGCCGTAGAGCACCATGTCGATCGGTTCGACTTCGGTGTTGGCGATGACCCATTCGAGGGGGTCGCTGGTGCGCAGGGCGAGGGTCGAGGGGTAGAACGAGATGCGGCTGAGGTTGCCCTGGGCGATGGTGTAGACGCGGTTTTGGCCGGGTTGGAATTGGTAGCTGAAGGGGGTGAAGCGGCCGGGTTCGGTTTGGGCCAGGTAGAAGGCGTGCCAGCGGGCGCTGCGGTCGGCCAGGAGGTTGTGGGTGGTGTAGGCGGCGGGGTCCTGGAGTTCGAACTGGGCGAGCCAGTTGAGGGCGGCGTTTTCGTCGAGGGTGGTCCAGTCGTGGATGGCGTTGGAGCCTCGGTTGGTGGTCAGGGCGCCGCCGCGATTGCCGAATTGGACTTCGAAGGCGTCGGTTTGCTCGAGCAGGGTGGTGACGGGGTCCTGGAAGGCGGCGAAGCTGTAAACCGGGGTGCCGACCAGGTTGCGCAGCATGTCGGTGTTCTGGTTCACCTGGCCCGTGTCGAAGGACAGGTCCATGCTCGTCACGGAGGAGTAGGCGAACGGCGCCTGCTCGGGGGTGGCGCCGAACATCAACGGGCTCAGGAACAGGCGATCGTCGATGGCGGTGGCGAAGCTGTGTTGCAGCGAGGTGACGCCGGTGTGGTTGATCACGGCGGCGAAACGGCCGCCGTAGAGGTCTTGGTGGCGCGCCGGGTAGTTCATGCTGAGGGCGCCGCCCATGGAAAAGCCCACCGCGTACAGGCGCCGCACGTCGAGCGGCACGGCGCGGGCGACCCAGTTCAGGGCCAGCTCCACGTTGCGCTGGGCGTACTCGATGCCGAAGTTGTATTCGTGCGCGGCGAGGGGCACGAGCACGTACCAGCCGCGACTGCGGGCCAGTTGCACGTAGTCCGTGTTCGCCAGCACGTCTTCGGGCCGTTCGCCGTAGCCGTGGAACACGGTCAGCAGGGGCGCGGGTTGCAAGGGGCCGGAAGGCAGGCCGAACAGGAAGGTTTCCTGCCAATCTGTCCCGGTGAACGGGAAGGTGATCTCGTACAGACCCGGCTCGATCGGCCGCAATTGCGGGAAGCTCGGGAAGAGGTTGGACGGGGAGCCGCCGAGGGCCCCGAAACTCTCTTCTCCCAGGTCATCCCCGTACAGGCCCGTCAATCGCGGGCCCACCTGGAACGCGCGGTTCAGGTCGCGCGAGCTATAGGGGTTGTGCTTCTGGGTCGGAACCACCACGGCGCTGAGGGCCAGCACCAAGCCGGTGGCGAAGATCAGGGGGAGGCGCTTCTGTTTCATGGGAATACGGGAAGGCGAGAACCCCTCCCATCGCGTTCCCATCGGACAAGCCGTGGGTGCATCCGCAGCCGGACTCGAAATCCGATTTCCTGTCTCGGGCGGGGACCCCTGGGCGCCCTGTTTTGGGGCAGGCGGAGGGCCAGGGTCGCCCTTTGAGCAGCCTGCGTCGTTCTGGGGGCCCCATGCCCGTTGCCGCCGGATTGCTGGGCTGGTGCCGCAATTCCGACCCGGATTGCGGGGGCCCCTGACAAGTCCGGTTGATTGCCAGGTTGCCTGTCCGCCCTTGCCCGCAGCCCCGGCGATCAGGGAGACTGCTCCCATGCGCCCGAGTTGGATTTCGATCGGTGCGGTCTGGGCCGCACTCGCCGTCGGCCTGGGGGCGTTCGGCGCCCACGGCCTCAAGTCCCTGGATCCCGGCCCCGAAGCCATCGATTGGTGGAAGACCGCGGCCAGCTATCACCTGTGGCATGCCCTGGGGCTGATCGCCTTCGGCCTGCTCGCGGAGCTGCGCGAGGGCACGGGTCCGTGGACTGGCCGCCTGCTGCTCGTGGGCAGCGCGATCTTCAGCGGCACCCTCTATGCGATGGCACTCGGTGCCCCGCGCTGGTTTGGGGCGATCACGCCGATCGGTGGCACGGCGCTGATCCTGGGCTGGTTGGCTTTCGCCCGCGCGGGGTGTTCGCGACCCACCCGTTGAAGCGAATTGTGTTACGTACGGAAGCGGGTTTAAGTTGTCACGTTATTCGCGGCGTGTGCGGTCGGTACCGACCGCACACGCGGCCGTCCGCCATAGCGCGCATTTCGCTTCAGTCCCGCGTACTTGTGCTCGGATGCGTAGGCGTCGATGGCGGCGCCGAGGATCTGCGGGCTTCTTCTGAGTCGGAGAAACCGGTGACCTGGATCTTGCCCGGGCCCTTGTAGCCGCTGAACCAGGCCTTCAGGATCTCTTCGATGCCGGTGAAGTGCTCGCGCAGTTCGGGCATGGAGTGCACGTCGGCGAAGGCCGTTTCCGGGCGAACGGCGATCAGTTTGTCGTCTTGTTCGCCGCCGTCGAGCATGCGCATCACGCCGACGATGCGGGCGCGCACCACGGTGCCGCGCGGCAGGGCGTCACCGAGCACCACCACGTCCAGCGGATCCCCGTCGCCGCCCAATTCCTTGGGCAGCAGCGTGCACGGGATCATGCCGTAGTTGGCGGGATAGCCGAGGTACTGCACCTTGCGCGGCTTACCGTCCTTGATCTCCCAACGCAGCTCGCCTTCGGGTTTAGTGACCTCCCACTTCGCCACGGTGCCGACCGGGATCTCGACGACTACCACGTTGACGTCGCCGTTGCGGTAAAGGGGCGCGTAGTCGGCGAGGAAACTCTTGTCGTGCTCGAGGAACATCTCGTCGCCGGTGGGGGCGACTACGACCGCCTCCTTGTGGCGTTCGCAGCAGGCGACCAGGGACACGGACAGGAAGAGCAGGGGAAGCAGTTGCGAGGGGCGCATGGTAGGCGAGTGGGTTGGGCCGTCACCCTAACGCAAAATCGGCCGCGGTACAGTCAAGAACCGGATGCGACCGGCCTGGGGCATACCGTTCGCAGGTCGGATTAAAACGGCGGGTGGGAATCGCAAACCGGGGCAAGGCTGGGCCGCGGCGGGTCCCCGGGGGCACGGAAGCGGATTCCTCGAGCGAGGGGCAAACAACCGCCCTCTCCGGTCGAATGGGGTCCTGGAGCCGACCATGTCCAACAATGCCCTGCCCCCGCGCCTGCCCCGCGCTTTGCTCTTGTTCACCGGCCTGTACATGGCCGCCGCCGTCGGCGCGTCGGCGCTGCAGGGCAACCGAGAATTCGTGTTGTACCTCGTGGTGATGGGGCTCTTGATCGCCACGCTGGCGGTGGTGCATCGGCGGGTGAACCTGAGCCCGGGGTTGCTCTGGTGCCTCAGCGCTTGGGGCGCCCTGCACATGGCCGGCGGCTTGGTGCAGGTGCCGCGCGCCTGGGTCGATGCCGATGTGCAGGCGGTGCTCTACTCGGTCTGGCTGATCCCGGGGCGCTTCAAGTTCGACCAGCTCGTGCACGGCTACGGCTTTGCGGTGGCCACGTGGCTGTGCTGGCAGGTGCTGGCGGCGGTGATTGAGCGGCAATTGGGCCGGCGGCCGCAGCCGAGTTTCGGCTTGTGCCTGCTGTGCGCCGTGGGGGGCATGGGCTACGGCGCGGCGAACGAGGTGATCGAGTTTCTCGCGGTGCTCACGATCCCGAACACCAATGTGGGCGGGTACATCAACACCGGTTGGGACCTTGTGTCGAACTTGGTGGGTTCGAGCCTGGCCGCGACGGTGATTGGGGTTGCGGGCCGCCGGACGGCGTCACTCTGAGGTCGCGTTGAGGTAGGCGTTGCCGTCCCGGTCGAACTCGAGCCGCAAGACGATCGGGTGGCAGCAGACGGGGCAGTCTTCCACGTACTCCTGACTGCGTCCCGCACTGATGTCGACGGGGATTACGATGATATTGCTCCGCATTCGGGGCAGGTGTAGGAGGATTCGGTCGCTGTGCATGGGGCCATTGTGCGTTGGAATAACATTACATACCGAAGCCGGTTCATGTTGTCACGTTTTTCGCGCGAGGGCGCGAATAACGTGACAACATGAACCGCTTCGGCAACGGCTTACCTCGGCCGCGATGCGCAGCATCGCGCGGGCGATGCGATCGGCTTGGGAGTCGGAGGTGCAGGCGGGGGGCAGGGTATAAACCACGTTGCCGAGCGGGCGCAGCAGAACACCTTCGGCGCGCGCAATGCGGGCGATTTGGGCGCCGCGGGTCGAGAGATACCCTTGGCTCGGGCTGACGAGGTCGTAGGCGACCATGCCGCCGAGGTGGCGCAGGCGGCGGACCTTGGGGCTTTGCTGTAGGGGCGCGAGGGCGGCGTGGATGCGGGTGCCGATGGCGGCGAGGCGGCTCGGCACGTCGCGTTCTTCGATCATGTCCAGCGATTCCAGCGCCAGGGCACACCCGACCGGGTGCGCGGTGAAGGTGTGTCCGTGGAAGAAGGTGCGGGCGCGGTCTTGGCTGTAGAACGCGTCAAAGATCGGCGTATTAGCCAAGGTGGCCGAGAGGGGGAAGGTGCCGCCCGTCAGGCCCTTGGCCAGGCAGATCAGGTCCGGTTCGATGCCCGCGTGTTCGCAGGCGAAGAGCCGGCCGGTGCGGCCGAAGCCGGTCATCACCTCGTCGGCGATCAGGGGCAGGTCCGCTTCGTCGAGCATCGCGCGGGCGTCGCCCAGGAATTGGGCCGAATGCAATTGCATGCCGGCGGCGCCTTGCAGCATCGGTTCCACGATCATGCCCGCAGCACGGTCGCCAAGTTCCTCCAAGGCACGCCGCAAGGCACCCGCATCGGGCGCGATGCGGCGCGTCTCGAACAGCAGCGGTCGGAACGGTTCGAAGAAAGGGTCGGGATCGCCCACCGACATCGAACCGAAGGTGTCGCCGTGGTAGCCGCCTTCCAGCGCGACGAAAACGCGTCGCTCGGGCCGGCCTTCGAGCACGTGCCGCTGCAGCACCATCTTGAGTGCCACTTCCACCGCCGTGGACCCGTTGTCGGAGTAGAACACGCGCCAACCGTCCCCGGGGGCCAGGGCGCACAAACGTTCGGCAAGGCGGATCGCCGGTTCGTGGGTGGTGCCCGCGAACAACACGTGGTCGAGTTGCTGCATCTGCCGGCGAGCCGCCTCCACGAGTCGCGGTTCGCCGTGTCCGTGCAGGGTGGCCCACCACGACGAAATGCCGTCGATCAGCACTTCGCCGCCTTCGAGATGCAATTCCGCGCCCCGCGCCCCCGCGACGGGCAGCGGCGGCACTTCCAGCCCGTGTTGAGTGTAGGGGTGCCACAAGACCGCGCGGTCCCGGGCGAGCCAATCAGCGATGGGTTCAGGCATGGTCGTGTTCGGGGCTCGGAGATTCGGGCAACCACGGATTCAGGCATCCAGAGTGCGAACCACTCGAAGGGTTGGGCACTCCAAGAGCCGGAGACCGGAGAGAACGGGAGGAGGCGAGGACTCGGACGGCGAAGGTGTCACGCATCGGGGGAGTTGCGCACCTGCGCAATTCTGCCCCATGGAGTTCACGCATCCGGGGACCAAGGGAAATCGAGGCTTGCGGCGCATGCGGCGAGGCTCGCCGCGTCAAGCGGGTCGAGGTTCGGCACGGCGAACACCGGGCAATCGACTCGACTCGAAAGGAACGCCTGATTCGCGCGATGGGGCGGGCCCATGAGGAGCAACGCCGAAGGCCGCAGTCCCGCGCTGGCGAGGGCGGCCAAGGTGAGTTGTGTGTGGTTCAACGTTCCCAGGCCCGAGCGGGCGACCAGCACGATGTGCGCATCTAACGTGCGCAGCCAGTCGAGGGTCTGGAAATGATCGTTCCAGGGCACGCACAGGCCCCCAGCGGTTTCGACGATGAGGGGATGGGGGCCGCCCACCAGGTGCCGTCGCAACTCCGCATCGATCGCGCCTTCGTGGATGCGCCGCCCTTCTGCGGCCGCCGCCTGGTCGGGGCTCAACGGCAGGGCGAACGTCATGCCCGCGTTGTGCACCGTGACCGGCAGATCCGCGGTCAGTCGGCGAATGGTATCGCTGTCCGCAGGTAGGCCGCTCTGCATGGCCTTCCAGTAGGCGCAAGCCCCATTGCGCGCGGCGCTGTGCAGCAAAAGCGCGCAGGCCACGGTTTTGCCCGCATCGGTGTCGGTGCCGATCACCACCCAGGGCCGCCCGATCGTTGCCATCGGTGCGGCGAGGGGGGCGAGGTACGGCCGCGCCGTTTTGGCGATGCGTTCGAGATCCTCGGGTTTGTGCCCGCTGTGCACCACCACGCGCAGGCGGGAACCCCCGCGCGGCACGGTCGGCGGCCGCACGGCATGCAGGGTCAGATCCTGGTCGCGCAGCAAGGCGGCGAGCTCGAGGGCGCGCACTTCGCTGCCCACGGGAATCGGCACGACCGCACCCGCGGGTTCGGGCAGCTCCAACAGCCTTGCCAGATGCCGCGCCCCCTCGCGCACAGTATCGCGGGCGGCATCCATGTCTTGCACAAGACCAATCGCGCGAGTCAGGGCCGCAGCGAGGGGCAATGCAATGCCGGTGGTGAAGACGAAGGAACGGGCGCGGTGCAGCAGATACCGCCGCAACAATCCGCTGCCGAGCACAAAGGCTCCGGCCACGCCCAGGGTCTTGCCACCCGTCACGACCCGCGCGGCGACCACGTCTTCGATGCCGGGCACTTCGCTGCAGGCGCCGCGGCCGCGTTCCCCGAGCAGCCCCGCCGCGTGCGCTTCGTCGATGAGCAACCGCGCGCCGGTCTCGCGGCATACCTCCGCCAATTCGGCCAGGGGCGCCAGATCCCCATCCATGCTGAACAGACTCTCGGTCACGATCCAGCGCTGCCCGGTGCACGGCGTGCGCTCGATGAGCCGTCGCAGTTCCGCGCAATCCCCGTGCGCGTAGACCTTGCACGCCGCCCCCGCGAGCCGCGCGCCATCGATGATCGACGCGTGGTTCAGGGCATCCGAAAAGATCACGTCGCCCCGTTCGCACAGGGCCTGCAGCAAGCCCACATTCGCCTGATACCCGGACGGGAACAGCAGTGCGCTCTCGGTGCCGATCCACGCGGCCGCCGCGGCTTCCGCCTGCAGCACGAGTCCATGGTCCCCGCCCAATAGCCGCGAAGCCCGGCTGCCCACGCCGTAGAGCCGCGCCGCTTGGGCCGCCGCTTGCACCACTTCAGGGTGCTGCGAAAGCCCGAATAGGTCGTTGCTCAGGTAGTCCGGACCTTCGACCTGTGCAATCAACGTGCGGCCCAGGCCGCGCTCGGCCAGGCGCTCGAGCGTCGCCTGCCAGCGTTGCTCGACGGGCGCGGGCATCGGTGTTACTCCCCGACCGGGTTGAGGCCGAGGGAGCGCAGCAGGGCCGCGTCGCTGCCCGGGGCGGGGTTCGGCGTGGTTAACAGCTTGTCGCCCACGAAGATCGAGTTCGCACCGGCGAGGAACGCCATGGCCTGGGCGGCTTCGTGCAGTTCGCGGCGACCGGCGGACAGGCGGATCGTGGTTTCCGGCAGCAGAATGCGCGCGGCGGCGATGAAGGCCACCCACTCCTGCCACGGCAATTCGGTGTTCTCACCCATCGGCGTGCCTTCCACAGCCACCAGGCGGTTGACGGGCACACTTTCGGGGGTCGGATCGAGTTTGACCAGCTCGTGCAGGAGTTCGGCGCGGTCTTGCACGGTTTCGCCCATACCCAGGATGCCGCCGCAGCAGACGGAGATGCCCGCGTTGCGCACGGAAGCCAGGGTATCGAGGCGATCCTGGTAACAACGCGTGCTCACCACGCGATCGTAGTACGCCGGACCGCTGTCCAGGTTGTGGTTGTAGTAGTCCAGGCCCGCTTCCTTGAGTCGGCCGGCCTGATCATCGTTCAGCATGCCGAGGGTCACACAGGCTTCGAGGCCCATGTCCTTGACCCCGCGCACCATCGCCAGCACGGCGTCGAACTCCTTGCCGTCGCGTACCTCGCGCCAGGCCGCCCCCATGCAGAAGCGGTCCGCTCCGCCCTGCTTGGCCTTCTGGGCCTCGGAAAGCACCAGGTCCACGTCGAGCAGGCGCTCGCGTTCGACCCCGGCGTTGTGGTGCGCGCTCTGCGGGCAATAGCCGCAATCCTCGGGGCACGCGCCGGTCTTGATCGACAGGAGCTGGCTGCACTGGATCTTGTTCGGATCGTTGTGCTCGCGGTGCACGCGGGCGGCTTCGAAGACGAGGTCGAGCAGGGGGCGCTCGAGCAGCGAACGGATCTCAGCGGCGCTCGGCACGGCGCGCAGGCGGGTCGGGGTCGCGGACGGGGTCATGGGGGCGGATTCTAGCCCGGCGGAGGGGGGCGCGGGGACCCCCGGCCCAGGCTTTCAGGGGCCTTTTTTCGTGATATTCTGGGCGCCATGACTGCCGCAAAACCCACCTACTACTGGGACTACATTCAGGTCGATGCGCTTCTGAAACTGCAGGGCGGGCTCGAGGGGGACGACAAGGCGATCTCGGGCGAGGAGGTGATGTTCATCACCGTGCACCAGGTCTTCGAGCTGTGGTTCAAGGTGATCCTGCGCGAGCTCGGCACGATCCGGGATCGGTTCAAGGGGCAGGTGCTGGAGAACGCGGACATGCTCGATGTGGTCACGCGCCTCGAGCGCTGCACCACGATCCTGCGGGTCGGCAACCAGCACTGGGAGGTGATGGAGACCCTGCCGCCGCGCGAATACCTGAAGTTCCGGGGCAAACTCATGCCCGCGTCGGGTTTCCAGAGTGCGCAGCTCCGACAAGTGGAGATCCTGCTCGGCCTCGAGGAATCGGACCGCATTCCCTTCGGTCGCGAAGGCAGCCACCTGGCGGCCCTGCGCGGACAAGGCGGCGTCGAAACCGAAGCTTCCCGTCGCGTCGCCCACCAAATGGCGGACATGCCGACGTTGAAGCAGGTGGTGGCGGATTGGCTCGAGCGCACGCCGATCGGCGGGGCGACGCACCACGCGGGCAGCCACCGCGAATTCATCGAGCAGTACCTGGCGGCGCACAGCAAGGAACTCGATCTGAGCCTGGCCCACGCGAAGCAGGTCGCGGGCGACGCGGGGGATGGCGGCCGTTTGGAGGCGCTCTACGACAAGGAACGCGCCAGCGTGCGCGAGTTCCTGTGCCCGAAGGACGAACGCCTGGCGAAGATCCGCGCGGCGATCCTGTTCATCGAGACCTATCCCGAAGAACCGCTGCTCGCCATGCCGCACCGGGTGCTCGAGGGCATCCTGCAATTCGAACAACTCTTCGTGGTTTTCCGCCAGCGCCACGCGCGCATGGTGGAGCGCATCATCGGTCGCCGTACCGGCACCGGCGGCACGGCCGGCGTGGAGTACCTCGACGCCACCGCGCTCAAGTACCGCATCTTCCCCGAACTGTGGGCCGTGCGTTCGATGCTGATCAACCCGCACATCGCGCCGGCGCTCGAAGGGGCCGATTTCTTCGGCCTGCGCGCCGAAAGCTGAGCGCATGGGCACCCGTTCCGCCCGTTTCCTGGCCTGGGGCCTGTGCATCGCCCTCGCCTGGGCCATGGATGCGCTGCGCCCGCGCCTCGGGGATTCGCCCTGGATCCCGGGGGCGTCGATCCTGGCGCTCGTGGCGGGTTTGATCCTGGCGCACCTGCCGGGCATGCGCGCGCGACTGGCCGGAGGAGCTCGATTCGTGGTGCAATCGGGCATTCCGCTGGCGATCGTGCTGATCGGGTTCGGGTTGGATCTGGGCGGCCTCGGTGCGCAGGTGTTGGGTCCGGGGCTCGTGGTGGTGCTGCTGGCGATGGTATCAGCGTTCGCCTTTTCGCTGGGACTCGGGCGCCTGGCGGGCCTCGATCTGCGCACTTCGCTTTTGATCGGCAGCGGCACCGCCGTCTGCGGCAACAGCGCAATCATGGCGGTGGCGCCGATCGTGAAGCCCGAGGACGAAGATCTGGGCTTGACCCTCGGCGTGATCAACCTGCTTGGGCTGGTGATGCTCTTCGTGTTGCCCCCCCTGGCCCACGCGACCGGCTTGACCGCGCAGGAAGGGGGAATGCTGGCGGGGCTCACCGTGCACGCGGTGCCCCAGGCCCTGGCCACCGGGCAGACCTTCGGCGACGAGGCGATGCAGCTCGCCACCCTGTACAAGCTGGTCCGCGTGGCGCTTCTGATGCCGGTCTGCCTGATCCTGGCCCTATGGTGGGCCCGGCGCGGGGGCCAGGCCGGTCAGGCCGCGGGACGCATGCCGCGCTTCCTGTGGTGGTTCACCGCCGCGGTGATCGTGCGCAGTCTGGGGCTCGCCGATTGGGGTTTTGGAGCCGATTCGGTGCCGATCTGGCGCGAATTGCAGGCGATTGGCAAGTTCGTTCTGACCGCCGTGCTGGCTGGGGTCGGCATGGGGTTGCACCTGCCGACCCTCGTGCGGGTGGGGCCGCGGGTTCTCGCAGTGGGCCTGGGGGCCGCGGCGGGCATGACGGCCTGCACGACCGGCCTCCTGTTCCTGCTCCGTTTTTGGATTCAGCGGGATTCCGGTTGAGCCTTTCCTAAGCCTTTGTGCACTCCCACCAGGAAGTCACACTATCTTGATCCTGCCTTGACATTCACGAGGGATTTTTTCGGCCATGGACGTGATGCCGAAGGTTCCGAAGGGCGTGGTGATGAAACAAGCGACCATCCTGATCATCGAGGACGACGCCGACATCGTCGAGTTGTTGCAGTACAACCTGGCGAAAGAGGGCTTCAAGGTCCGGGTGGCGCGGGATGGAGACGCCGGTCTGCATGAGGCCCGCCGCTACCGGCCGGACCTGATCCTGCTCGACCTGATGCTGCCCGGGGTCGATGGCCTCGAGGTCTGCCGCCGGCTGAAGCGCGACCAGGAACTGGCCACCACCCCGGTGGTCATGGTGACCGCCAAGTCGGAAGAGAGCGACGTGGTCAGCGGCCTGGAAATGGGCGCGGACGACTACCTGGCCAAACCCTTCAGCCCGCGGGAGCTGCTCGCCCGGGTGCGGGCCGTGCTGCGCCGGGGCCTGAACGCCAAGGACCACGAGGTCTCCCGCATGGAGTTCCCTGGGGTCATCCTGGACAAAGTCCGCCACGAGGTCACCGTCGACGGCAGCCTAGTCGAGTTCACCCGGGCCGAGTTCCGCCTGCTCTGGGCCCTGGGCTCCCAGCCCGGCCGGGTGTTCGCCCGGGACGAGCTGGTCGAGTACATCACCGGGGGCGAGGCGCACATCTCCGACCGCAACGTGGACGTACACATCAGCGCGGTTCGCAAGAAACTGGAACCCTACGCGGACTTGATCAAGACAGTGCGCGGCGTCGGCTATAAGATCAGGGACTGAATCGGGCTTTGCCCCGAGGAGTACCTGTTTTGCTGCGCTCTCGGTTCTTCTGGAAGCTTTTCGGCTCCTACGCCATCCTCGTCCTGATCACCACCCTGGTGGTGTCCTACTTCGTCGGTCGCTACATGGAGACCGCACGTTGGGACGCCAAGGTGGAGTCCCTGCGCAGCCAGTGCGTGCTGCTTGCGCCCTATGCGCGCGGCGACTTCGCAGGCTGGGAGGCAAACCCGCCTGCGGAGGCCGAAGCCGACGTGCGGCGCATGGCCGGGGAAAACGGCATCCGGGTGACCTTCATCCGGCGCGACGGCAAAGTCGTGTTGGATACGGCTGAAGAAGCCGCTGGCATGGAAAACCACTTGGGCCGGCCTGAAGTCCAGGAAGCCCTCGTGCGGCATATCGGCACGTCCCAGCGTTTTGGCCGCACCCTGGGCGCGGACGCCCTCTACGTGGCGAATGTCGCCGATGAACAACACGGCATCGTGCGCACTTCGGTGCGCGCCAAGGACAACGCAGCGAGCCTGGGCACGATCCTGGCCCGCACGGCCACGGGGGGATCGTTGGCCGCGTTGGTGGCCTTGATTCTCGGGTATCTGGGGGCACGCCGGATCACCGCACCGATTACCGAAATGACGGAGGCTGCACGAGCCATGCAGGCCGGGGACTACGATCAGCGCATTGTCGATCTGCCCGAAGACGAATTGGGCGTTCTGGGCACGGCCTTCAACCAGATGGGCCAGGAGGTGCGTGCGCGTCTCGAGGGCATTTCGCTCGAACGGGGCCGTTTGAGCGCGATTCTGGCGGGTATGGCCGAAGCGGTGCTCGCGGTGGGGGAGGACGACCGCATCTCCTTTTCGAACCGCGCCGCCGAGCGCCTCTTCCGCATGGAAACGGACGGGGCCAAGGGGCGCAAGCTGTGGGACGTCGTGCAGTTGCCGGGCCTAGTCGAACTCATCACGGCTGCCCGCTCGAGCGACGATGTGAAGCAGATGTCGCTGGTCTACGCGGCCCAGGGCGGCGAACGGCGGTTGGTGGCCAAGGCGCACCGCTTCCAGATCGATCGCTCGATCGGCGCCGTGGTGGTGTTCGAGGATGTGACCGAATTGCGCGCTTTGGAGCGCGTACGGCGGGATTTCGTCGCCAACGTGAGCCACGAGCTCAAGACCCCGCTGACTTCGATCCGGGGGTACGTGGAAACCCTGCTCGAAGGCGCCGTGCACGATCCCGAAAACAACGTGCGCTTCTTGCAGAAGATCGACAGCAACGTGACGCGGTTGAACGCCCTGGTCTCGGACCTGTTGAGCCTCGCGCGCATCGAGAACCAGGAAGGCCGGTTGGTGCGCAACCAGGTCGATCTGGGCGCTTTGATCCGCACGTCGGTGGTCGGTTTCGAAGAGCAGGCGAAGAAGCGCGAACTCACCCTCGAAACCCAGGTTCCGACGGGCTGCTGCGTGGTTTGGGGGGAAGAGCGCGGCCTTGGGCAGGTGCTCGAGAACCTGCTCACCAACGCGATCAAGTACACCCAGGCGGGGGGGCGCGTGCTCGTCGGCCTCGACCGGACGAAGGACGGCGAAGCCCACCTCTGGGTGCGGGATACCGGAGTCGGCATCCCCAAAGCCGACCAGGATCGGATCTTCGAGCGCTTCTACCGGGTCGACAAGGCGCGCAGCCAGGACCTGGGGGGCACCGGGCTGGGCCTCTCCATCGTTAAGCACCAGGTCCAGGCCATGCAGGGGCGGGTCGGGGTGGAGAGCAAGGAGGGGGCTGGAAGCACCTTCCACGTGTGGTTGGAGTGCGCCGCTGGAACTTCTGGCAAGGCGTAAGTGCTTGCTGTTGTGCAGTTTGTGACCAAAGTCGGAATGGGGCCGCCCGCTTAACACGGCCTTGATCTTTGCCTCACAAACTGTTGAGCCCGCGGGGTGAGTATGGCTCACGAACGGTCGGAGGTTGTGCCGCACAGCGGCCCGGGCCCGGCTCGCGATCCAACCCAAACCCTGCGATACCCATGCAAGTCCTCAAGAACATCGGGCTCACCCTGCTCGGTACCACCCTGCTCCTGTCCGGCGCCTCGGCGCAAGTCAAAGTCGACAAGAAGCTGCCGGAATACAAGCCCACCACGGGCGTGTCGGGCAACATCAACTCGATCGGCTCGGACACCATGAACAACCTGATGGCCCTGTGGGCCGAAGGGTTCAAGAAGCACTACAGCCAGGTCAAAGTCGAAGTGACCGGCAAGGGGTCCTCCACCGCCCCGCCCGCGCTGATCAAAGGCCAGTCGACCTTCGGTCCGATGAGCCGCATGATGAAGAGCGAGGAAGTGGACGAGTTCAAGAAGGAATTCGGCTACGAGCCCACCGCCCTCAAGACCGGCATCGACATGCTCGCCGTCTACGTGCACAAGGACAACCCGATCAAGGGGCTGACCCTGCAGCAGGTCGACGCGATCTTCTCCAAGACCCGCAAGGGTGGCGCCGCCGCAGACATCACCACCTGGGGCCAGCTCGGCCTGACCGGTGAGTGGGCCGACAAGCCGATCGCCATCTACGGCCGCAACTCGGCCTCCGGCACCTACGGCTACTTCAAGGAGAAGGCGCTCTTCAAGGGCGACTACAAGGACTCCGTGATCGAGCAACCCGGCTCCGCCTCGGTGGTGCAGGGTGTGGCCAACGACAAGTACGCGATCGGCTACTCGGGCATCGGCTACAAGACCGCCGAAGTGCGCGCCGTGCCCCTGGCCAAGGACGCCGAGGCCGACGTGATCGCCGCCGAGCCGGACAACGCCTACTCCGGCAAGTACCCGCTGGCCCGCTACCTGTTCATGTACGTGAACAAGGATCCCAAGAAGGATCTGGACCCCCTGCGCGCTGAATTCATCAAGTTCGTCTTCAGCAAGCAAGGCCAGGAGAAGGTGATCGAGGACGGCTACTTCCCGGTGCCCGCCAACATCGCCGAAGCCTCGCTGAAGAGCGTCGGTATCGAGATGCCGAAGGTGGTCGAGGCCGCCTCCGAGCACTGATCGATCTCCGGGTTTTCCAACCTGATCAAGGACAGGGAGAAGTTGGCTTCGTGCCGGCTTCTCCCTGGAGTCATCCCAGCCCCCTCCCTGTCTCCGAATGAACCCCAAATCCCAGATCCGCCGGACCACCCCGCGTAGCGTGAAGGTGGCCGAACGGCTGGCCGAATTCGCCATCCGCGCCGGTGGCTTCGGAACGATCTTCGCCGTCGGTTTGATGATGGTGTTCCTGTTCTCGGTGGCCTGGCCGTTGTTCCGGTCGGCCGAGACCATCGAGGAGCAGACCGCCGCCGTGCCGCCCGGACTGCCCGAAGTGCACCACTTGGGCGTCGACGAAGAAGGTCACCTGGCGTGGATGATCGAAGGCGAAGGGCGCCTGCGCTGCCTCGACCTGGACTCGGGGGAGACATTCCTGAACCTGGATGCGTTCCCCGACGCGGAAGTCACCGCCCTGGCGACGCCGTTCGTGGGGGAGACCTTCACCTTTGGTCTGTCCGACGGTTCCTTGCGCAAGGGCAAGATCGGATACAAGACCGAAGGGGTGTTCGAGGACGCCTGGCCGGCGGGGGAAACGCCGCTGAAACCGGGCGAGTCCCGCCGCATCGGTGAGACGTTCTTCGAGCGCGCCGAGGCCGCTGGCCTGCGCCGCACGACGTTCCACCACGATCTGGACGAGCCTTTCGAAACCGAACTCGGGGCCCCCGTGCAGTTCGTGGACCGGCTTGAGGCTCCGACGGGCGAGTTCTTCGGATTGGTCGGCGCGGGCGGTGAGGTGCAGATCCTGCGCGTGCGCGAAGAGGAGAACATGCTCACCGGCGAGGTGGACCGGGAGATCAAGACCTCGGCCCTCAACGCCGCGTTGCCCGCCCGCGACGTGGCCCCCCATTGGGTATTCCTCGGCGCCGGCGCCAGCCAGGCCTACGTGGTCTATCCCGACGGGCACTGCGTCTTCCTCTCGCTTTCGATCTTCTCGAAGCCCGAGTTGGTGCAGGAACTCGAACTGGTGAAGCCTGGTCGCGCCCTGCACGGGGTCCAATTCCTGCCGGGCCGCACCACCCTGCTCGTGGCCGACACCGAGGGCGGGCTGTCCTCTTGGTTCAGCGTGCGCAACGAAGAGGCGGGCACCGTCGGCTTGACCCGGGTGCTCGAGTACGTGACCGATGGCCCTGCGCTGCAGGCTTTGGCCTTCTCCAGCCGCTCGCGCATGTTCCTGACCGGCCGCGCCGACGCCTCCCTGACCGTGTGGCAAAGCACCCTCGGCAGCGTGGTGCACCGGCTCGACGTGCCCGCAGGCGAGAGCTACCGCGCCCTGGCCTTCCACCCGCGCCAAGACGGCGTGGTCGCCCTGACGGACAAGGGACTGCACAATTGGCGCGTGGACTTCGGTTATCCCGAGTCGACCCTGAAGTCGATGTTCGCGCCGATCTGGTACGAAGGGTACTCCCAGCCGTCGCACGTCTGGCAGTCCTCCGCGAGCAGCGATGACTTCGAGCCGAAGATGGGCATGTGGCCCCTGGTCTTCGGCACGCTCAAGGCGACCCTGTTCGCGATGCTCTTCGGCGCTCCGATCGCCGTGCTCGCCGCCCTGTTCACCAGCGAATACATGCACGCCCGGTTGCGGGCCAGCACCAAGACCCTGGTCGAACTGCTCGCCGGCCTGCCCTCGGTGGTGCTCGGCTTCCTGGCCGCCCTGGTGGTCGCCCCCTACGTGCAACAACACCTGAGCGTCGTGCTGTCGGGCTTCTTCCTGACTCCGCTGGTGCTGCTGCTCGGCGCGCACCTGTGGCAGTTGCAGCCCACGGTCAAGCGCCGCAAGCGTTCGGGCCTGGTGCGCACCCTGTCGATTCTGGCCTGCATCCCCCTCGTCGGCCTGCTGGCGGTCGGAGTCGGTCCGGTGGTGGAGAAGCTCCTGTTCGCCGGCGATTCCCTCGCCTGGCTGGACCACCGCGTGGGCACCGCCGCTTCGGGCTGGTTCTTCCTGATGCTGCCCCTGTCCGCCGCCCTGGTGTTGATCCTCTTCACCCTGCGCCGCTCGCTCGATCCGAGCCCGATGACCTCGCTGCTGCGGTTCTTCGCGGGCGTTGCGCTGACCTTGGTCGTGGCCGCCGGCCTGGCATTCCTGCTGCAAGCCATCGGTTTCGATCCCCGCGGCGGCATCATCGATACCTACGAGCAGCGCAACGCACTCGTGGTCGGCATCGCCGTCGGCCTGGTCGTGCTGCCGCTCGTGTACACCCTGACCGAAGACGCCCTTGGCGAAGTGCCGCAGAACCTGCGCGAAGCGTCGCTGGGCGCGGGTGCGACCCCGTGGCAGACCGCCGTGCGGGTGGTGCTGCCCTTTGCCACCAGCGGCATCTTCTCCGCCCTGATGGTCGGCTTGGGCCGGGCGGTGGGTGAGACGATGATCGTGTTGATGGCGGCGGGCAACACGCCGCTCACCGAGTGGAACGTGTTCAACGGTTTCCGGACCCTGGCGGCGAACATCGCGACGGAGATTCCGGAGGCCGTGGTCGGCAGCGCCCACTACCGCGCGCTGTTCTTCACCGCGCTGCTGCTGTTTGCGATGACCTTTGTGATCAACACCCTGGCGGAGCTGGTTCGCCGTCACTTCCGGGGCAAGGTGCGTGCGCTATGAGCAAGGACATCAAGAATCTGTCCGAGGCGGAACGCCAGGAGATCCGGGAGGCCATGCGGCGCGTGCCGCAGGTGGCCCACGGGGAGCTGGCGGTCTGGTTGGCGGGTGGCGCCCTTTCCTTGGCCGTTCTGATCATCGTCGGCATGGTCGGATTGATCGTGTACCAGGGTGGGCGGGCCTTCTGGCCCGATGCGCTGGTGACGGTCACCGATGTCGACGGCAAGCAGCACCTGGGTGAGGTGCAGGAAGAGGGGCTCGCGCCCGCGACCGAAGATCAACCCGCGCGCCGCCGCGTGCTGATGCGCACGGAGAACTTCCGCTGGAGCGGTAAGCACTCGGAGTGGGTGCTGCCGGATGAAAACAAAGCCATCGAGACCCCCGAGTGGGCGGTTCTCGTGGAGTTGCTCGAAGAGGGGCGCATCGTCGGCGTTCCCACGAGTTTCCGCGTGGATGGCAAGGTGCTCGCCTCCGACTCGGCGCAGGTCTGGGACCGGTTCCTCGAACATCGGGATCAGGTGCACGACCGCCACATGGAGATCGAGCACATTAAGTCGGGTGCCATCGCCAAGGGTAGCCGGCAGGAAGAGAAAGCCCGCCTGGCCGTGCGCAAAGTCGAACTGGCCCACGGCACCGATTCCGCCGAGCATAAGGCGGCCCAGGCGGACTACGAGAAAACGCTCGAGACCTTGCACCAGCGCCAGCGGGAGTCGGAAACCCGCATCGCTGAGCTGAACGAGATCAACGGGCGTTACGAGGTGGGCTTCACCTTCCAGGACGGCACCGAGGTCTACCGGCCGATGGCCGAAATCGTGCGCATGGTGCCGGTCAACCGATTGGGCCTGATGGGCAAACTCGGCGTCTACTGGGACCGCTGGCGGGAGTTCCTGACCGACAAGCCGCGCCACGCCAACAGCCAAGGCGGCATCTGGCCGGCGCTATTCGGCACGGTGGTCATGACGATGATCATGTCGATCATGGTGGTGCCCTTCGGCGTGCTCGCGGCCTTGTACCTCAAGGAATACGCCAAACCCGGCCTATTCGTCTCGCTCGTGCGCATCGCCGTCAACAACCTGGCCGGCGTGCCTTCGATCGTGTTCGGCGTCTTCGGCCTCAGCTTCTTCTGCTACATCGTCGGCGCCAAGATCGACGACTGGTTCTTCTCGGCCAGCCTGCCCAACCCGACCTTCGGCAAGGGCGGCATCCTGTGGGCCTCGCTGACCTTGGCCCTGCTGACCCTGCCTGTCGTGATCGTGGCCACCGAAGAAGCCCTGTCGGCCGTGCCCCAATCCATGCGCGAAGGCAGCTACGGCTGCGGCGCCACCCGCTGGCAGACCATCCGCCGGGTCGTGCTTCCGCGCGCCATGCCGGGCATCATGACCGGCATGATCCTCGCCATCGCGCGGGGAGCGGGCGAAGTGGCTCCCTTGATGCTGGTCGGCGCGGTCAAGATGACCCAGGACCTGCCGATCGACCTCTCGGAAGCTCCCTTCCTGTTCCCCCAGCGCAGTTTCATGCACCTGGGCTTCCACATCTACGACCTCGGGTTCCAAAGCCAGGACTCCGAAGCCGCCCGTCCCATGGTGTTCGCCACCACCCTGCTCCTGATCGGCATCGTGGTCGGTCTCAACCTGGGTGCGATCTGGATCCGCGCGCGCTTGCGCCGCAAATTCCGGGCCGCCCGCTAGTACCCTGATTCCCACGACCATGGTTCCCCGCGAAGCTTCCGAAAGCACCCCGACCATGCCCGAGCCCACCTCGAATCCCCAAAACGCCGGCCGCGCCAAACCGGGCAACCTGTTCCAAGCCATCGAACAGGGCATCCCGTTCCAGACCGCGCTGCACAAGGAGATGAACAAGCTCCAGAGTGTGGTCGAGGTCCAGAACTTCAAACTGTGGTACGGCAAGTCGCAGGCCCTGCACGACATCAGCCTGACCCTGCCGGTGGGCAAGGTCACCGCTCTGATCGGCCCGTCGGGCTGCGGCAAGTCGACCTTGCTGCGCAGCGTCAACCGCATGAACGACCTGGTGGACGGCGTGCGCACCGAGGGGTCCATGACCCTGAACGGCGAGCCGATCTACGCGCCGGGCGCGGATGTGATCGAGCTGCGCAAGCGCATCGGCATGGTGTTCCAAAAGCCGAACCCCTTCCCGATGAGCATCTTCGAGAACGTGGTTTACTCGCTGCGCATCGCGGGCATCCGCAAAGCCAGCATCCTGCAGGAGGCCTGCGAGCAGAGTCTGCAGCGGGCTGGCCTCTGGGAAGAGGTCAAGGACCGCCTGAAGTCGAGCGCCCTGCAGATGTCCGGCGGTCAGCAGCAACGTCTGTGCATCGCCCGCGCCATCGCGGCGCAGCCCGAGGTGTTGCTGCTCGACGAACCCTGCTCGGCCCTCGACCCGATCGCCACCGGCCGCATCGAAGACCTGATCGACGAACTGCAGGGCGACTACTCGATCCTGATGGTGACCCACAACATGCAACAAGCATCGCGGGTCAGCGCCTACACCGCCTTCATGTACCTGGGCCGCCTCGTCGAGTATGGCCCGACCGAAGGCATCTTCATGAATCCCAAGTTGACCGAGACCGAAGACTACGTGACCGGTCGCTTCGGCTGATCCCAACCGCCATGACGAAACACCTGCACACCGACCTGCAATCCCTGGAGCGCAACCTCCTGGCGCTCGGCGCCCACGTGGAGGAAGCGGTCCGCCGTTCGATTACCGCGCTGACGATGCGCCGGCCCGACATCGCCGAGGAGGTCATCCAAGGCGACCGGGAGATCGACATGGCGGAAGTCGCCCTTGAGGAGGACTGCCTCAAGGTCCTGGCCCTGCACCAACCCGTGGCCGGCGACCTGCGTTTCGTGACCGCCTGCATGAAGATCACCAACGACCTGGAGCGCATCGGCGACCTGGCGGTGAACATCAGCAAGCGCTCGATCGCCCTGTGCGACAGCCGCAAGAGCGGCGGCGATCCCCAGCAGTTGATGGAGATGGCCGAGAGCATTACGCACATGCTGCGCAACGCCCTCGACGCCTTCGTGCGCGAGGACGGCAGCAAAGCCCGCAGCGTGATGCGCGAAGACGATCGCATCGACGAGTTGCACAAGATCTGCCTGACCTCGATGATCGACAAGATGCAGGCGCAGCCCGATACCATCGCGGAATCGATGCTCTACATCTCGATCTCCCGTCATCTCGAGCGCATCGCCGACCACACCACGAACATCGCCGAAGACGTGATCTACCTGGCCGACGGCGAGATCGTGCGGCACCAGCGCAACCCCTGAGCGTAGGGCAGCAGGATGGTGACGCCGGGCCCCGCGCAATCGGGGCCCGGCGTCGTTTCAGCCCGCATCGGCGAGGGAGGCCCCGCTCAACATGCGCGCGATGAGGGCGGCACGGGTAGCCGGGTCGTCGTCGAGTTCCCCGTGGCTGCGCGCGCGGCATTGCGCGGGGTGCGTGAGCGGCGTGAGATGCTCGACCGCTCCAGGCCGCGCGGCGAGCGGTAGCCGGTGCAGGTCCCGGGCGAGGCCGAGCAGCGGAACCGGTCCCTTGCGCGACTGGTAACAGCGGGAAACCAGGTAGAGCAGGGACTTGCCATAGACCCCGGCCACCCCGTCGCGACGCTCGGCTCCATCGTCGAGCATCACGTTGCACAGCCGCGTGACCCGGCCTTGGTTCACCGCGGGCAGGATCGACGTCGAATAGAGCGCATGCGTGCACGCGGCGCCCAGCAGGAAGAGATTGTCGAAGAGCAGCGGGCTCTCCGGATCCAGGTCTGCGAGCAAATGCGCCAGGAAAATCGCGCCAGCGCTGTGCCCGCCCAAGTGCAGTCGCGGCCGCTGATCGGGCGCCAAACGCGCCAGGCTGCGTTCGAGGATCTGCATCGCCTCGTGCCCGGCGCGGCCCCGGCGGAAGGGACGGCTCGCGTCGCGTTGCATTTCGCGCCACAGGGCGCGACCCGGCCAGGCGGTGGAACGTTCGACCCAGTGGTCGGGAAGCAGACCGCCTGCGCGGCCCAGCGACAACCGGGGGAGTCGGCCGAGCAGGAGATCGCCGCATTCCTCCAGGAACCCCGTTTCCCAGACGAAGTGCACGCACCAGATCCCATGCCCTTCGAACTCCGCGTGCCAGGCCCGGGCCCGCCGCACGGCTTCGGTCGCGGTGTTCAACCCACCGTGCGCGTAGAGGTACAGGTGTTGAAGATCCCCCTCGCCGAGCCGTTCCTCCAGACACTGCTGCCATTCCGCGCCATCATTGGCATAACGACCCGTGCGGACCCAATCGCCATCGTCGAAGTGCAGGAAGTCTCCGGTCAGCGCGGTGGTTTCTGGCTGGTCAGACCCTGCAATCGGCTGCCCTGGATCTGCGGGGTCGGCCTGACAAACCCACAGGTCCCAGACGTTGGCCTCGAAGTCCTCGAAGGTCCAGATCGCCGTGCCCGGGTACGAATGGTCCGGTCCCTGCACATGGGCCCAGGTCCGGCCCCAGGAATTCTGCACGAGGAAACCCTCGGCGTTGTAGCCGACGATGGCAAAGGCGTGGCCTTGTTCACCATCGATCGCCCCGTCGAACCGGATGCGCCCTGCGCGTGGATGATCCCAACCCGCATGGGTGGCGGCGCTCGCGAGCACCGCGCGGCCCTCGAGCAGGGCGCACATCACATCGCTGACGCGCTTTTCGATGCGAAAGTAGGCGCCCAATGGACAACGGCGGGCCGCCTCGACGCGTTGCCGCGTCAGACGCCCACTTTCCCCCGGCCGATACGGCCATTCGGTCTCCTGGCAGACCCCGTGTTTGTGCCAACCCTTGATCGCGCCGCGCACGCTGCTGCCTTCGTACGCTTGGCCCGGCCAGCGATCGTGGCGTTTGCCCATTTCGTACAGCATGCGTGCGCTGACCGCGCCGTGCCCTTCTTCCGCCGCCGCACGGATGTGGTCGATCACCGCCGCGAGGGCAAACCCTACACACGAGCCCTCGATGCCTTGATGCCGCAGGTGCAGATGCGCAGGGGCAGGCCAAAGTTCGGCCGGCAGGGGGCGCAAATGCGGCCGATACGGCCAATCCCGAAAATCTTCCCGGTCGGGAAGCAGTTTGTTGTCTTCCATGGCGCAATCCCAAAGGGGACCGCGCCCCCGCCTCAATCCAGGTGTCCGCGGTCCGAATCGCCCATCTCGACGTTGCCCCCGGGGAAGTATTCCTTCCAGCGTCGAGCCACGAGTGCGCTGGTATCCGGATCGCAGAAAAGCTCCTCGGGATACCCGGGCTTCATGCGCGCGTCGATCACGATCGGTGCATGCAGGCTGGCGTGGTGGTGCACCAGCCGCGTTTCGCGCGCGTGCATGTCGCGGGCGGGGTCAAAGCGCGTGAAGGTGGTCCACAGGAAGTTCGCGCTCGACCGCGTGGCGCGGCGGGCGTCGTCGGAGATCACGACGAGGGGCCAATCGGCGAACGCGGGATCCTGGGCGACGGCCTTTGGATCGAGGTTCGGTGCAGCGGGTTCAACCACGAGGCAACCGGGGCAGAAGACCATCACGCGGCCGATGCCTTGGCCCGTGGCGCCCTGGAAGTCGCGCGGCAAATCGCGGATCGGCTCGCCGATGCCCAGCAGGATGCCTTTGGAACCGAGATCGATCTCCGGCCCCGCATAGTCGAGGCTGTCCATCGACAGGTTCGGCAGCAGGAACAAGTCGCGGCGGAAATCGGCGCGCCGCAGCACGTATTCGAGGGTCGCGGGAAAGTCGCGCAGGTCCACCGCGCCGTCGGTGAGCAGCAGGAACTTGGTCAGCGAGAGCTGGCCTTCGCCGAGGATGCGGAAGGCGCTCATCATCGCCTCGCGTCGATAGCGCTCGCGGACCCGCGCCGCCGAAAGCGCGTGGTAGCCGGTTTCCCCGTACGACCAGAGGTCGCGCACCGAGGGCATGACCAGCGGGAACAATGGGCTCAGTAGCTCCTGCAGGAAATCCCCGATGTAGAAGTCCTCCTGGCGCGGCTTGCCCACGACGGTCGCCGGGAAAATCGCATCCTTGCGGCGCAGCAAGCGATCGACCTTCATCCACGGATAGTCGTGAACTTCCGAGTAGTACCCGTAGTGGTCGCCGAAAGGCCCCTCGGGGCGCCGCGCGCCGGGCTGGATCGAGCCGCAGAGCACGAACTCGGCGGGCGCGACGATCGGGTGCTCGCCGTAGGGATCGCGGGCCATGGGCAGCTTGCCACCCAGGCACATACTCGCGAGCAGTAGCTCGGGCACGTTTTCGGGTAGGGGCGCGATCGCCGAGAGGATCAAAGCCGGCGGTCCGCCCAGGTGAATGCGCACGGGCAGCGCCTTGCCGAGCTCCTCCGCCCGGGCCAGATGGAATCCGCCGCCCTTGCCGATTTGCATGTGCACGCCGACCTCGTCCGGCCCGAAGACCTGGATGCGGTACATGCCGAGGTTCGGCACCCCCGTCTCGGGGTCGTGTGTCAGCACCAGGGGCAGGGTCAGGAAGGGCCCGCCGTCCCGGGCCCACGTGCGCAGGGCGGGCAGGCGGTCGAGGGCGGGCCGGGACTCCTGGACCTCGAGCACCGGGCCGCTGGCCTTGGTTTTCGTGCCGACGCGGGCCAATTGGGTGAACAGCGAACGTTTGCCCCAGAGTTTGCCCAAGCTCGGCGGCATCAACTCCTCCGGCAGGCGAGCCACATCGCGCACCAGATCACCCGGCCGGGAGCCGAACGCCAGCTCGACGCGCCGCTGGGTGCCGAAGAGGTTGGTGACCAGCGGAAACCCGCAGCCGCGGACGTTTTCGAACAGCAGGGCCGGTCCGTTCGCCGCGATCACGCGCCGGTGGATTTCGGCCACCTCCAGGTCCCAGTCGACCTCGGCGGAGATGCGGATCAACTCTCCCTCGCGCTCGAGCTGATTGAGGAAGGCGCGCAGGTCGGCAGGGGCGTTTCGCATGGGGTGGGCCGGCGGCATCGGCGGCCCCCAGTCTGCGGTTCGAGCTGGGGCCGGGCAATCCTGCTTCGCGTCTGGGGCGGGTTGGATGCGGTCAAGGGGTGAAGATCCAGGTAAAAGTGACCTGGAATGGCCAGTGTTGCCGAGCTGGGTCCCGCATGTTCGGGCCATGGCCTACAATGGAGTCCCCGCCGGACGCACGCAGGCCGCGCGGGGAACGCGCCATGAAATTGCTCGCAGCCCTGCTTTTCTGGTTTGCCATCCCGGGTCTCGCCCAGGAAACGCCCGTCCAACTTCCCGAACCTCGGCGCCCCGGAAGCTGGGACGCGGCCAAGGTCGAGCACCTTTGGAACCGCGCTGCATTCGGTGCGACCACCCAAGAGATCGAGCGCTGGGTTCCCCTGGGACCGGAGGCCCTGGTGGATCGACTGCTCGGCGGAGCGGGTCCGGATTCCGAGTTCGAGGTCAAGGTCTATCGGGTGGACCGGGACCTCTGGAACCGCTCGACCAACGACGAGCAGATCGAAATGAACCGCACCGCGGTTCACATTCACAAGGGGTACATCTCCGCCTATGTGCAGTGGTGGATCCAGGAGATGCTCACGGGACCTGATCCACTGCGCGAGCGCATGACGCTGATCCTGCACGATTGGTTGGTGAGCTCCTTCGATAAGGTGGATGCATCGGACTACTGCATCAACCAGTCCAAGCTGTTCCGTGCCCATGCTTTGGGCAACTACGGCGAGTTACTGCGCCAAGTGCTGCGCGATCCGGCGATGCTGGTCTACCTCGACAACATCAGCAACCATAAGCGCAAACCCAATGAGAACCTGGCGAGGGAACTTCTGGAGCTCTTTGCGCTTGGCGAGGGGAACTACTCGGAGAAGGACATCCAGCAGGCGGCCCGTGCGTTGACCGGATTCACGGTGCGCCATGAGGCGTTCTACTTTGCCGTTGACATGCACGACTCGGAGTTCAAGTCCGTACTCGGCGTAAGCAATCGCATGGCCGCGGATGAATTGGTCGGTGTGCTGCTCGATCAGGAGGCCTGCGCCCGCTACGTGGCCGGCCGCCTGATCATGGAGTTTGAAGGCTTGGAGCCTGCGGAAGCCCGATTGCAGGAATACGCGCGTTTCCTCAGGGAAAACGGCTATGAGTTCCGCCCCTTCCTGCGCCGGCTGTTCCTCGATGAGGCCTTCTACCGCGAAGAGGTACTCGGCACGAAGGTCCTGAGTCCGATTGAGTATCTGGTTGGCGGGGCCCGGCGTATCCAATCCAATGCCTCACCCAGGCTCCTCGAACTGGCCAGCGGAAGCCTCGGCCAGAATCTGCTGCATCCACCCAGCGTTAAGGGATGGGATGACGGCATGGCCTGGATCACCGAGTCCTCTTTGATGATGCGTTCGAACATCTGGGGCGTAGCTTTGCGTGAGGTCGATATGGTTGCGCTGAAGGCCAGCATTGATGAAGCCATCGAGATGATGGACACGATGATGGGAGACAACCCAATGGGGGCGGAAGGCAGAGAACGCTCCCGGGGTGGGCCGCTGGCGCGTTTCCTCGCCGATGCCAGCAAGGAGGATTTGTTCGTCAAGCTGCCCATCCAGGCCTGGATCGAGGGCCCGGCGGGACGCACGGACGCGACCCTCGCCTCGTTCCTACTGGAGGAAATCCTTGCGATTCCTGTGCCGGAAAACACGGAGCGTCGCCTGCGAGAGATTCTGGCCGAAGGGCGCAAGGAGCTGGGCATTCCCCCCGGCAAGTACCGCAATCAGCTGGAGAAGTCCGAAATCTTGATCCGGCGCATGGTGCACTGGATCCTCTCGCTCCCGGAGGCGCACCTTGGTTGATTCGCACATGTCCGGTGGTTTGACGCGGCGCGAACTGCTCAAGTCCACCGCCGCGATGGGGGCCTTGTTCGGGACGCGCGCCTGGGCCGCGGGGCTCCCAGAGGACAAGTTGCAGCGCGCCTACCGCCCCTTGATCCTCATCGAGGTGCGGGGTGGACATGACGGCCTGGCCGCTGTCGTGCCGGCTTCCCAGCCGATGTTGAAGCGCTTGCGCCCCACCCTGTCGCGCTCCGCGGGAGATGGGTTGCAACTGGATGCTGAGCACTGGATGGGCAAGAGTCTCGGGGCACTGGCACGGACGTTCCAGGCGGGCAAGCTTGCGATCGTAGAAGGCGTCGGCATCCCGGGATCGGCCCGTTCTCACTTCCGGGCGGCCGACATCTGGTACAGCGCCGACCCGGAACGTGGGCTAGTCAATGGCGGTTGGATCGCCCGCCTCGGAGACCTCGCCTGGGCCGAACGGGGCAGCGATGCGGTTGTGCACTTCGGATCGGATCCGAGCCGCGCCCACTTCTCTTCGACGCGTACCGCACTGGTTGTGGAGAATCCCGCACACTTCGCAAGCCTCGGCAAGGGCCCGGCCGATGAGCCGAGCAAATCACCCCGGCGTAAGGCGAAACCCGACCCGCGTCAGGAGGCAATCGATCGAATCCGCGTCGTCGCGGAGCGGGCGGACCGGCAATCTCTACGGGTGCGCGCAGCCACCGCAGGTTACAGGACTCCGGTGGAGTATCCGCTGTCCCGGATTGCCAGCAACTTGCGGGATATCGCTGCCCTGCTTTTTCTGCCAGACGACCAGCCTGCCTACGTGTTGTCTACGGCACATGGCGGATTCGATACCCACGCGCGCCAGGAGGCGGGGTTGTCCCGTCCGCAGGTCGAGTTGGACCAAGCGCTCGCGGCGCTGATGGCGGATCTTGGCCGCAGCGAACTGGGGCAACAGGCGGTGGTTGTCGTTTACTCCGAATTCGGGCGGCGGGCCGCAGAGAACGGCAGCCAAGGTACGGACCATGGCAAAGCCGGGCCGGTGTTCGTGCTTGGCCACCAGGTCCAGGGCGGCTTCTACGGCCAGGCGCCGGACCTTGAGAACCTCGACGAAGGGGATGTGCGCGTGACCTGCGACTTCCGCTCGATCTACGCCACGCTCATAGAGGGGATCTTCCAGCGCGATAGCGCCAAGGTCCTCGGCGGCAAACACGCGATCGTACCGTTCCTCGCGTGAATGCCGCTCAGGCGGCAGAAAGGCCCGCATGCAGCCGTAGGATCGCCTGCCGATCGACTTCCAGCCCCAGGCTCGGGTAGGCCTGGGCGAAATCCAACCAGCGGAAGTCCGCCCAATGGCGGCGCAGCAGGCCGCGGTCGATGGACGCGTTGCACTCGTAGCCGAAGTTCCACTCGACGATCTCCTCATCGCCGAGCACCCACAATTCCGGCTGCTGCAGGTCGATGACCTTGCCCGGTGTCGTGACGCCTAGGTCGGCGCGGGCATGGCGGCGGATGGCGCCTTCGAGTTTCTCGCCCAAACCCAACGCACTATGCAGGGGGCCCCAAAGGGACTCGATCCCTTGACTAGGCTTCAACAGCAGATAGCGGAACTGCTGTTCTTCGAACCGATAGAAGAAGATCCGGAGGCGATGTTGCAGGTCACCCATGGCTTTCCATTGAGGGCCTCGCGCCGGGACCTGGTGGTGCGAGCACCCTGACTCTTTGGTATCGGTAGCCGGACGATCGGTTGCACCCGATTTCCCAGGTTGACTCAAATCGGTGAGGCTTTCCGGGCCCCGGGACTGGACGTTCCGTCCAAAATCGGTACATCAACCCCCATGGCTACGCCCGAATTGCAGTCCGCGCTCGACCGGCTCAACGCGCGCATCAACTGGGAAAAGAAGCTGCGCAGTGGTGCGATGCGGGTCGACCTAGCGCCGATGCTCGACCTTTGCGAGCGATTGGGGCACCCGGAACGGCGGTATCGCGTCGTGCATGTGGCCGGCTCCAAGGGCAAGGGATCGGTCTCGCGTTTGATCGGCGAAGGGCTGCGCGAAGCCGGGCAGCGTGTCGGCGTCTATGCCTCGCCGCACGTCGAGCGTATCCACGAACGCATCGCGATCGATGGGGTCTGGATCGATGATGGGCTCTTGGGCCGGTGCCTCGAGCGGGTGCTGGCCCTGCGCGACGCGGCGGAAGCCGAAGGAACTCCCGCGGGAGGCGCGACTTGGTTCGACTTGGTTACCGCGACCGCGCTGCAGGCGTTTGCCGAGACCCAAGTGGATTGGGCAGTGGTCGAAGTGGGCCTCGGAGGGCGGCTCGATTCCACCAACGTGGTGCGCGGCGCACTTTGTGTGATCACGAGCATCGAACTCGAGCACACCGATATCCTAGGACCCGATCGGCGGAGCATTGCGCGCGAGAAGGCGGGCATCTTGAAGCCGGGTAGCGTGCTTGCACTTGGGGTGGCACCCAAGCGCGGTCTGCCGATGGAGCAAGACGCGTACGCCGAGATCGCGCGCATCGCGGGCAATCTCGGGGTCTATTGGGAGGTAGCCGCGCCCGGCGGTCCGTTTGCTGCGCGCAATCAGGCTCTGGCGCGGCTCGGACTCGATCTGCTCGGGGCCCGCGGGGTTCAAGGGTTGTCCGGGGCTCGACTGACCCCGGCGGCGATCGCCCGGGCCGTGCTTCCCGGCAGGCTGGAAAAGACTTCCAAATCCGGAGTGCCCGTGGTTCTCGATGGGGCGCACGTGGCGAGCAGCGTGGCGGATGCTCTGGAGGAGCTGCAGCAGGATGCCGCATTGCGCGGATTGCCCCGGGTCGTCCTGGCTCTGGGTCAGGACAAGGATGCAGCGGCCATTCTCAAGACCCTCGTTGGCACAGTCGATAGGGTGTATTGCACCTCGGTAGAAGGCAGCCTCCACCGCAATCCCGAAGAACTGGCCGATCAGGCACGCGCCGCGGGGCTTTCCGCCGCGTCTGCCGGGTCTCCCCCCGCCGCCCTCGCCTCGGCCCTGGCCGACGCAGGCGATTCCGGCTGGGTGCTGGTGATCGGTTCCCTGCACTTGGTGGGTGCCCTACGCGGCCTGCTGGTCGCTCCCCCGGGATCCCAAAGCACCCATGACTAGTCTGCGCAGCGACCTGATCCTGACTACCTCGTTCCTCATCAAGGGCAACGTGGATGGCAAGTACACCCGCCTCTCCAAACTGCTGGATGAGCACGAACGGCAATTCGTGTCCCTGCGCGATGTGATCCTCGTGGATCTCAACTCCCGCGAGCGCATCCCGACCCCGCAGTTGCACGTGAACGTGAGCGAGATCCTCCTGGCCCATGAGTTCCTCGACGAGGCGGGCGACGAGACCCGGCGCGAGCTGGCCCGGGACCAATCGGCGGACCTGCAGCGGGTGCGCCTGTTCTTCACGGGATCGCTGAACATCGAGCTCGCCGGGGACATCCGTCCGCGGGCCTACGAGAACTCGGACAAGGCTACGCGCCGATTCTTCGTGATGCGCGACCCCAAAGTGCGCGGTTTCAAACACCACGACGATGACCACCTCAAGAAGCTGCTGGATTTGCCCTACGCGATCCTCAACAAGCAGCGTTTGAGCTACGTCTACGACTTCAATTGAGCTTTGCCCAGCGGGCAATCGCAGCGTGCCGAACGAACCGGGGGGCCCTCAGGCCCCCCGGAGTGTTTTCAGGCGGGGCGCCGCCCCGCGTTGTCCGCGCCTCAGGCCGACTCGCGGCGTTCACCGCTGGCGAACTGCTGCTGCAATACGGCTTGCAGTTCCACCGGGTTCACGGGTTTGGCCAGGTGCGCGAGGGCGCCGCTGCCGGGAGCCGCTTCCGGGCCCAGGGTCACGACGGCCAGGCCGCGCTGCATGATTGCGGGCAGCACGGTTTCGGCGGCGCAGGGCAGGCCGAGGTCGAGCACCACGAGCCCGAAGGCGATTTGATCGAGGGCCGCGGTGGCGTCGTCGGCGGAGTCCACCACCTCGCACTCCAAGCCGCCGGTTTGGATCGTGCGCTGCAGCATGCGAGCCCCGATCGCATTGCCCTCGACGAGGAGGACCACGCGTGGAGCGGCCGTTGCGGGCGCGGATGAGGCAGGGGCTGGGGCCGGGGTAGCCGCGACGGGGCCTTCGCTGAGGAAGGCCGAGCGCAGCTCGTCCAGGGGGTTCGAACTCGCCGGCGGGGGCGCGGCGGCGAGCGGGCAGTAGCGATCCAGGATGGCTTCGAGGTCGCTCAGCGACACGGGCTTGAGCAGGACCCCGTCCGCGCCCGCTTCTTCGAACTGTTCCTGCTCGCCGGAGGCCATGCCCGCCGTCAGGCCGATGATCGGAGTCGGGCGGTCCGTGTCGCGACGCGTGAATTGCCGCATACGCAGGGTCGCTCCGATGCCATCGAGTCGCGGCATGCGCAAGTCCATCAGCACGAGGTGGATGCCCCCTTGGGCATAGATCTCGAGTGCCTGGACGCCGTCAGCGGCCAACAGGCAACAGTATCCCCGGCGTTCGAGCTGCTTCTGCAGCACGATTCGGTTGGTCTCGTTGTCGTCGACGATCAGGATCGTCGGAGGTTTGGTAGGAGCGGAGGCGGGCGTCGGCGCAGGCGCGGGAGCCGCGGGCACGACTAGATGTGCGGCGGTCTGGTGCAGGGCCGGAGCAGGCGCTGCAACCTTCGCACCCTTGCCACCCACATAACGAGTGATCAGCTCCGTCAGGCTTTGCAGCGTAACCGGCTTGGGGCAATACTCGTCCGCTCCGGCCGCCAAGCAGAGATCGCGGTCCTGGGTCCGCGTGTTCGCCGTCAACGCGACGATCGGCACATGGTTGCCGGTGGTGCGCTCGTGCAAGCGGATGCGCTCGGTGGCCTCAAGGCCATCCATCAGCGGCATCATGATGTCCATCAGAATCAGGTCGAAGTGCCGCTCCGAATGCGAAACGACCGCATCGCGACCGTTCTCGACGAGTTCGTAGGAGTGCCCGAGTTTGCCGAGCAAAGTCGTGACGAACTTCTGGTTCGCCGGGTCGTCTTCAGCGACCAGGACATTGGCTTGAATTCGGGTCGTTGCGGTAGATTGCGGTCGAATCGCCGTGCGCGCCAGGTTTTCGGCGTCCAGGGGCCGAAGGGCCTTCTGGGTCATTTTGGCCAAGGACGTGTGCTTGACCGGCTTGGTGAGATACCCAGCTAGGCCAACCGCCGTCAGTCGGCGCGCCAAAGAAGCGTCGGCGATCGAGGTCAGCAGGATCACAGGCAAGCGCTGCAGGCTTGGGCTGGCGAGCAGCGAATGCACGACTTGCTCGCCGTCCATGCCCGGCATCTGATAGTCGAGGTACACGAGATCCCAGTTGGAAGGTTCGTTCTCGAGCATGCCCAGGGCCTCATGCCCGGTGCGCGCCTCGTCCGCCACCCCGCCCCAGGCCTCAACCCGGTGGCGCAGGAACTTGCGGTTCGTCTCGTTGTCGTCGACGATCAGAATCCGGCGCCCAGAGAGCATGGTTTCGAGCGGAATCTCCTGTTCGGCGATGATCTCGAGCGGCAGGGTGAACCAGAAGGTCGAACCCTTGCCTTCGATACTCTGCACACCCATCTCGCCGCGCATGGCTTCCACCAGGCGTTTGCAGATGGCGAGGCCGAGGCCCGTGCCGCCGTAGCGGCGGGTGGTCGAAGCATCGACCTGCGAGAAGGGTTGGAAGAGTCGTTGCAGGCGGTCCGCCGGGATGCCGATGCCGGTGTCGCGCACCTCGAACCGCATTTGCGCCGGCACGCCATCGTGTTCGTCGATGCGCGAAACGACCAGTGTGACCTCACCGGCGTGGGTGAACTTGATCGCGTTCGAAAGCAGGTTCAGCAGGACCTGACGCAGGCGCGCCGGGTCGCACATCACGGCGTGCGGGATGCGAGAGCGCACCAGGTGGCAGAGTTCGAGGCTGCGTGCCTCCGCCATCTGCGACACCATGTCGATCGTGTCGTCGACCAGCTGGGCCAAGTCGCACTCAACGCGCTCGATCTCCATGCCGCCAGCTTCGATCTTCGAGAAGTCGAGGATGTCGTTGATGATCGCCAGCAAGCTGTCCGCCGAGCGCTGCACCGTGCGGGCGAAGTCCGCCTGCTCCTCGTCGAGTTCGGTGTCGAGCAACAGGCCCGTCATGCCCACGATGCCGTTGATCGGAGTGCGGATCTCGTGGCTCATCGTGGCGAGGAACTCGCTCTTGGCCACCGTGGCCGCCTGCGCGGCTTGGCTTGCATCGCGCAGTTCGACGTTGGCCTCCATCAGCTCTTTCGAACTGAGATCGAGGCTGCGTTCGAGCATCAAGCGGTCCTCATCCGCAGAACGATAGGCCGCGTCCACCGCGTCCACAAATGCGGTCCATTCCGGCGGTATCTGGCCATCAGGGGCCAGATGCCGACGAATTTGACGATCCAGGAGGCGGTGGCGGTCTTGGCTCATTGTTCGGACAGGGTGGTCACGGTCATCGTCTGGTTGTGCAGGCGGCAACGTGCATCGGGCGTGAAGGGCGAGATTTCGCCGTAGGAATAGAAGCCGGTCAGCACGGCCTGGGCCCCCAAGGCCTCACGCACCGCTTCGACTTCCTCCTCCACACGCTGCTTGAGCACCATCTTGCGGCCCACGCAACTGATCAGAATGGCCAGTTCGGCCGGGGTATCCCCGAGCGGGGAGTAGCTGCTGCGGGCTGCATCGCCCGCACCATCCACCAGTCGCTCGAAGTTGGCTTTCATCAGGCGTGCCAGCGACCCCTGCGGCACATCGCCGGCAAAGGTCATGGAGCCGGTGGCTTCATCGACGCCCAGAATGGTGCGCATCACGGGTTCGTCGTCGTCGCCGCTGCGCACGGTCATCGGGAACAGCAAGCCCGTGGCCGGCAGGCCCGAGGCGTGTTCGCCGAGGTACTTCTTGTAGAGGGTCAACGCCGAGGTGCCGTCGAGCTCGTAGAGCACGTTGCCTTCCGAGCGGGTCACCACGCGCTCCGGGCCGAAGGGATCCCAGCCGCCGAGCGATGCGGAGCCGACGCGGATATGGTCGCCGTAGAGGCCGAGGGCCGCGATGCGCGCGCCTGCGGCCTGCTCGCCCACCAGCACGAGAGTTTGTTCGAAGAGCGCGCCGTCGCCGGAGAGGCCGCCGGTCAAGGTGGTGCCCGCCGGCAGGGACTGCACCATGCCCTCAACCAGCTCACTGCCATTGACCTGCAGGCCGTCCGATAGCACAAAAACGTGGCGAAGGCCCCCTTGGGGCAGGCGTGCGGCCAATTGCCGGCCGGCCTCGCGGCTGTCCCCGCCCACCTCCTCGAGCGACAACGAAGCCACTTGCACCTGGGTGCGTTCGAACCGGATCGCCGTTGCAACGAGCGTATCGTCGTGCACACGAACCCCTTCGATTTCGCCTGCGGTCGAGCAGCCGATGAGATTCGTTTGCGGGTAGGCCGCGCGGATTTCCGCGATGCGAACTGGGTCGGCCAGGGCGGAGCGGCCGCCAAATACCAGCACCAGGTCCGGCTGCGCCACCCCGTTGAGGGCCGCGCCTTGCCAACCAGAAGGGTCGCTCCAGGTGGATTGAGAGATCTGCATAGAAAATGGCCCTCCAAAGGGGTGACCCCTGAAAAATCGACAGGTAGCGGGCATCCCTTGAGGGACCGGGCCGATGGCTAGGGGGAAACCGCACCGGGGTCACCGGGGCCGGGGAATCTCCGTGTCCATGGCCCACGGCCGCTGGCCTTTGGGATAGCCTTTTTGGCGCCTGAGGGCCGCTTGAGCGCCCCGGAAGCCCTACCGCATCGCATACCAACCCCACCCATTTCTCGTCCCGCCCCTGGGCCCCTCCCGGCTCCGCGCGACGAAGGAAGCCTGAAATGCTCTCCGCCAAGTCCGTCTTCGTTCCCGCCCTGATGATGGGCGGTGTGTTCTGGGCCGCCTGCGCTGGTTCGCGTGATTCCGTCGAAGGCGCCCAGCGCCGGTCCGTGCCATCCGCCGCGATGACGAGCAATGGCGGCACCGCGCCCCTGCCCGCATCGACCACTCGCGGTGCCGCTCCTTCTCCCTATATGGACGAGCTGCTGCCCTACCCCGCCTGGGACAAGGGTGTGCGCGTGCCGCTCGACATCTGGCGCTATGCAGGCAAGGGCGGGACTTCCTTCACCTCGCCGACCCTGCCGATGTCCTGGGACGATTGGCTCGCCTTCCACAACAAGCAGAAGCCCGAGTTGATGGCGGACGTGAACGCCTACATGGCCACGCGGTTCGACTTCCACGGCCGCAACATCTCCGGCGCGTTCATGTCCGGCGGCAAACCGGTCAAAGCGGGTCCCGTGGCGCGCATCGATGAGTCCGTGGGAACCTGGCAGGCCCTGGCCTCATTGAGCGCGGGCGAAATCCGGGCAAAGGACCTGTTTCCCTACAAACCCCTGGCGCACCCGCTGCATTCGAGCGCGCACATGGTCTTCCCGCCGGCCTGGAACCGCGTGCACCCGACCCACGCGCGCATCGACGTGGACATGGACATTCCCCAGGACTACCTGCCGGAATTCCCTGCGCCGATGTACCTGACGACGCACAAGGAGCTCGGCGACGTGACTGGCGGCCAAGAGGTCACCATCGACAATTACTACGAGATCTTCGACGGACTGCTCACCCCCGAGCAGATGGAAGGCCTCAAGGAATTGCTGCGCCCGACTCCGACCACCTGGTTCAACCAGACGACCCACCGGGTCACGGAAATGCCGAGCAAAGGCGTTGCTTGTTTCGACTGCCACACCAACGGCCACACGAACGGCGCGATCGAACTCGCCCCCGACTCCCGCCCGAACCTGGCGCGCCTGCGGGTCGACACCCCGACCATGCGCGGCAACTACAACCTGATGCAACTCGCCAGCAAACGCTCGGTGCGCAGCATGGACCACTTCGCCGAAATCGAAGAGTACTTCGACGGCGATCCGGGCATGATGCAGGCCATCGGCCCGCGTTCCGTGCAACGCCAGGTCAGCAACCGCATGGGCGACTTCAACGCCATCCTCGACTACCCGCCCGCGCCCAAACTCTCTCCCCTCGGCCGCCTGCGCCCGGAACTCGCCACCGAAGCCGAACTGCGCGGCGAAGCCGTCTTCCGCGGCCGCGGCCAATGCGCCCAATGCCACTACGGCCCCGCGTTCGTCGACGACTACATGCACGACCTACAAGTCGAACGCTTCTACGTCGGTCGTCCCGAAGGCCCGATCAAAACCTTCCCCCTGCGCGGCATCAAAGACACCCCGCCCTACCTGCACGACGGCCGCCTGCCGACCCTGCACGACACGGTCGAATTCTTCAACCTCGTGCTCGAGCTCGGACTCACCGAACAGGAGAAGTCCGACCTGGTGGCGTACATGCTCTGCCTGTAGGCCCGCCTGCCCTATGGGGCCAAGATCCTGCAGAAGCCGGTCCTGAATGGGGCCGGCTTCTGCATTTCTTGGGCCCTTGCTCGGCCTGTCGAAAGTCCGTGAATTGGGCGGGACAAGCGATGCCAAGGCACGTGCCTGTCGCCGAACCGGTCCAGATACGCTGGACCCAGAACCATGAGGGCTTCAGGAAAGTTGCGGCGTACCCAAGGCATTGGGTTTGGCAGGGTCTGGGCAAGGTTTCGAACCGCCCTCCTGAGATACCTGCCCTGGCCGCTATTGAAACGCCTGGCGCTGCGCCGGCTACCATCGGCCGCCATCGTCGAAGCCACCACGGCTTGCAACCTCCGCTGTCCACTTTGTCCAACCCATTTGGTGGAGCGCAAGCGCCGGTTCCTTGACCCATCCCTCGTGCAGCGCCTCGTGCAATCCGGAGCCGGTGCACTGAAAGATGTGGGGTTCCACATCATGGGGGAGCCGAGCTTGCACCCGGAATTGCACAGGATGGTGCGGACTTGTGAGGAAGCGGGCATCCGCACACGGTACGGTAGCAACGGAATGCGGCTCGCCGGGGACGTGGATGGGATCCTGGAGAGTGGCCTGTCTGTGCTCTCCGTGGCCATCGACGGATTCGACGAACCGAGCTACCAGCGGTATCGCCGGAATGGAAAGCTGGCAACCGTATTGGCGGGTGTGGACCACCTGCTCAAGCAAAGGGCCGCGCGAGGCTTGGACCGGCCTCAAGTTCAGGTTCAAGTGATCATGTTTCCCTACAATGAACGCGGATCGGAGGCGATCGAAGCGATGCTCCGCGACCTTAAGGCCGATTTGCAGTGCCTCAAGGTGCCCAGCTACTTCTACAAGCTTCCCGAGGAGCAACGTGCCAAGGTGTCGCGCCGAGTGGGAGAGGCGCGCATGCGAAGGCACGAGGCGGAGGCGGAGCAGTTCCTGCACGAGGTGGGAGCCGCAGAGGATGGGCTCGAGTATTCGCGGCGTAAGGCGGTACTACCGGGGCAGCTCTTCCGTGAGAGTCGCCTATGTCCCCAATTGGCCAAGCTCTATGTTCTGTGCGACGGGCGTGCCGTTCCATGCGGTATGGATGCCGATGGCGACTATGCCTACGGCGATCTTGGCAGCCAAGATCTGCGCGAAGTCTGGCGAGGTGCCGGGCGCCAGGAGTTGCTCGATCGATTCCGGGGAGGGGAGATGGAGCTCTGCAAGAACTGTAGTCTGGGGTACGGCCTCTGAACGATTCAGTGGGGCTCCGCAGTCTCCAGGTCCGCGTCCAGCTTGCGTGCTTTCCTATGCAGGTTGGTATCGAACACCGATAAGCGCGCAGCCTGGGCGACGTGCTTGGCCGTTTCGATGGGGTGCTTAGCAAGTCTGCGGCATACCTTGAGCGCGCGATGTTGCACCATGCGCGGTGAAAGCCGGGTAAAGAAGGCGTTCACCTCGGTCTGCTTGCGCAGCTCCATGATTCGCGCGAGGGGCACGTGTGGCGTGTACCAGCGTGGAGTCTCGCCGTTCCCATACCGTTTCTCGGGATCCTGCCAGCCCGCTGCGTACGAATAATCCGGAGTCAGGATGCCTTGTTCGATTGCCATCGGCCAGACCGGGGTGCCCGGGTACAGCGACAGGCCCACATTGGCTTTCAACTTGCTGACCTTCAACTTGCGCGCTTCGGCAATCGAATGCACCAAGTCCTGCTCGGTCTCGTTCCCGATGCCGATCAGGTAGGTGCAGCGCACGGTCAGTCCGATTTCATCAGCCCACTGCACCGCCTGGCGGACTTGCTCGACCGTGAAACCCTTGCGCAGCCAATCCAGGGTTTCTTGATTCATCGATTCGGCACCAAAGGTCAATACTCTGCAGCCGGCGGACTTCATGGACCGCATCAATTCCTTGTCTAGGCAATCGACCCGGGTGGTCGCGAGCCACTGGAACTTCAGTCCCCGCGCCCGGATCAAATCGCACAGGGCGTGGATGCGCTTCTTGCTGAGGGTGAAGGTGTCATCCTGGAAAATGATGCCCTGCTTACCGTGGTCCGCGAAGATGCGCTGGATCTCCTCGAGCATGTACTCCGGCGAATGCATGCGCGTCTTGCGCGAGAACCAGTCCCGGGTGCAGAAGATGCAGCGCGCGGGGCATCCGCGGGAAGTCAGCATCGTGGTACAGCGGGACATGGTGGATGGCATCCGGGTCCCGTAGCTGCGCAGGTGGACCAGGTGACGTGCAGGAAACGGCAACTCATCCACGTGCTGGATGTTGCCCTGCGTCCCGCACGAAACCGGAATACCATCCTTGCGGGTCCAGACCCCGCCGATGCCATCGACGGGCCGCCCCTCCTCCAAGGCTGCGACCAGATCCCGCATCGGGTACTCGCCTTCCCCGGCCACCAGGTGATCAATGGCCGGCACGTGCAGCAGCGTGTCTTCGGGCACAGCCGAAGGGTGGGGACCCCCGGCGATAATGTGCACGTCCGGCCCGAGGGTGTCGCGCACCCATTGCGCCGTCCGGAACGACTCAAAGCGAGTGGGCGTGTAGATGCCCAGACCCACCACATCGGGCCGTTCGCGCATCAGCCAATCCCGGAGCGCCCCGTCTCCCACGCGTTGCTGCAGGGCATCGAGCACCTTCACTTCGTACCCGGCAGCCTCCAATACGGCTGCCACATACAGCAGCCCAAGCGGAGGGCGGAAGTTCTCGGCATAGGAGAGCTCCCTATGCATCTTCTCCACATAGGGATTGATCAAGGCGATTCTCATGGCGCGATGTTGGGGATTGACCCAAACACGTACCGAGGGACCACGCGCTACAAAAAAACTGGCGGGGCTTTCCTGCGGCTGGCTGCCGAGCGGATCCCAGGCAATCGACCCGCTGACACCGCGAGGCACGGTCTGCGGGACACAAATGGCGATACCCGCAGAGGAAGCGGGCGACCTTTCAATCCGCCAAATCCGGGCAATACCACCGGCTCAGGAATCCCCCGGTTTCGCCAGCAAGGGATTCGCTAGTCAGCGGAACCTCGAGCCGCACCCCGTTGCGGATCACGGTTACGGTCATCGCCTTACCCTGGAACTGGAGCAGGGGTTCCAGCAGGCCCGGAGGCGGGTTTTCCCCGAGGGCCTGACCATCGGCCGCTACGATGAAGTCCCCTTGCTGGAGTCCTGCTCGCACAAAGCCAGCGGGATGATAGACCTGCACCAGGAGTGCATTCGCCTTGTCGGGACGGAACTCTACGGGCCCACATGGCACGGAGATGGGCATCCGCACGCCCCCACAAGCGAGGAAGTACCGTCCCGCGGGCACCCGCGGGAGGGATCCTCGGAGCTGCTCATCGAGGAAGAAGTAGCCGAGCAAATCGGTGTACTTGGCCAGCGCGTCGGTTTCCAGGAGGAACTCCGAGCCCGATTTCCCACCGCCCCAGTGCACCTCCAGCGGGTAGAGCTGGGGCACGGGGATAGCTAGGGATTGGCTGCCGGATTGAATGCGCAAGGATTGCACATGCACCGCAATGGCTTGATCCATGTATCCGGATGCGTCCGCATTGGAGGCAAGGACCGTCAGTTGGTACGAACCCGGAGCGAGTCGTTCCAACGTGCGCACACCATTCGCATCGACATAATCCTCCGAGCGGATGAAGGGAATCGCATCGCTGGGGATCCCTTCGCCGGGTTCCAATCGCACACCAAAAACCCGCTCCGGTGAATCTTCGGAGAAGCCGGTCAGCCGCAGTTCCAACGAACCAGCTGCTTGGAACTGTAGAGTCAACTCGCGTTGGCCCGGAGTCAGATTTGCCTGTAGGGTTCCGAAGCGTTTGCTGGTGGCGCTGAGCAAGAAAGTGAATTGCGCACTGCCCGGGTCAAAGTAGGAATCACTGGTCTCCGAGTCGAACTCTGCCAAGTAGCAGCCTTCACGACTCCAGCGTCGGGCCAACATTCTCGATGAGGAGGACCTGGAGGACTGGCACTCCAGGTGGAACTCCACATCACGAAGTTTCTCGCCATCGGGCCCTAGACAATGGATGCGTAGCGATCGCTCCGGGTCGACCGGGGGCAGAGCTACTTCGATGCGGTTGTACCCGTCCTGAACCTCAATCTCCTGATACCCCGTCAAGGGCAAGTCCTCGTGCACGCGGACGCCCAACGCGTAGCGGCCGGGCAGGAGTTCCGTGAAGCGGGCGGTGCTCTGGTACGACGTGTACTCGCGCAGGTTGCTTTCCGCCAATGCGGCAAGGTTGACCGGCTTACCTTGCACAATGGGAGCCATGTCGATGACGGCACTCTTGAGGCGGGTCGCCGGGTCGGCGATTACAATCACATCCAGGGAGGTTCGCTGTTCCAGTTGCAGCACGATGGGCGGCTGGAACTCGGGCGAGTTTGAGTTGAAGGTGCGTTCCGGGCTCTTCATCTCCCCCGTGAGCGAAGATGTCGGATTGTAGGTCGCTTCCAGGGCGAGGGTGCCCCGCAGCATTGGCAATACCGGTTCTTCGGGGGACCAATCCATGGACTCGAAGATCTCAAGAGCGGGTTCGGCCAGGCGCACGGAGGCGTGGGGCGGCTGCAGACCATCCGGCAGGCGCACGTCGACGAGAGTCCAAAGGGCTTCGAACCCGAGGAAGTCCACGTTGCGCCTGGGCGGAGTGCTGAACATGCCCAGGGCGCCAAAGAAGAGCCAATCCTGCTTGCACGCCAACACGCGCCAAGGGCCGCTGCCAATGCCCTCGAATGCGTAGCTACCGTCGGCCGCGGATCTCGCCGTCGCGTAGGGGATCACAGTATTCGCATACTCCGCCGCCCATTGCTGCAATCGCTGCTTCTCGGCCTGCCGATCCGGCTCGCCCTTGGCGCGGGCGGCCGCCGCGAACCGAGGTATAGGGTTACTCGAATCCGCGTAGTAGAGCTCGAGCAGGGCGCCTTCAATTGGCATGCCCCGGTCATTCACGACAATGCCAGTGATGGCATCTCGCCCTCGTCGGGAATCATCGATTGGAGCGGATCCAGTCGGGTGCGAAGCGGATGGCAAGGAAATGGGCACAAGGTCCGTCGCCTCCGCGCTTGCACGGAGGCCGGGGCTGGCAGTCGGAGGAGCTTCCTTCAAGGGGTCCTGCGTGGCGCGGGAATCCCGTGGCTTGGATGAGCCGTGCATATCCGGCTGCAGGGCCTGCACTTCGGAGGAAGGCGGCCGGAGTAGGAAAACGGTGGCGGCACCGACCAGGATCCCAAGGATCCACGAAATGAATACGGAGCGAAAATACATGGGCGGAATGCAATGCCATATCCGCTCGCTTCGCGCGGGTATCGCAGTTTCTTGCCGAAGCGAAACAAGCGGAGGATCGCTGGACCCTAGCCCAGGATCGCCGATTTCGCGACCGGGCAGGGTGGCAAAAGCCGGCGGGCGGTCCGCCCTGTACCCAAGTCCCCCCTAGCCCGCAACCACCGGCTGCCGGAGGATCGTCTTGAGCTTCTCCGGCGCCGTGCGCCGCGGGTCCGAGAGGTAGATCTCGTGGTGCGGCAGACCGAAGGTCACTCCGGCCTCGGGCATCACGCGGTCGTGCAGTTCGGCGAGGGTGGGGCCTTCGTCGGCGTAGGGGCCGATGTGCAGGGTCTGGAAGACATCGCCTTCGTCGATCTCCATGAGTTCGACGCCTTGGGTGCCCTTCTTGGCCATGGCTTCTTTCAGCATGGCCGAGTCGACCCAATCGGGCATGCGCAGCATGGCGCGCCACTGCCAGAGATCGCGGCGGCCGGCGGTGAAGGCGGCGAGATCCTCCGACCACCACTGGGTGCTCTGGGGCGGCACGGTGAAGTCGCGGCCGGCGGCTTTGCTGGCGAATTTGATCGCGTAGGCGGTGGGGTAGAGGGCGTGCAGGGCGGCGGCGTAGGCGGGGCTTTCGGGGGCGCCTTGGCCAAGAACGGCGAGGTAGCGGCAGGCGGGCAGGCGCAGGCGTTGCCACGAGCCGGCTTTGGCCCCGTAGTAGGCGCGGTCGGCTTTCTTGAGGTCGAGTTTGTCCATCACTCGATCTCGCCAGCCGCGTCGGGGTCGTAGGCGGTTTCCGGGCGGATCTCGTCGAGCAGGTCGAGGTAACTCGCGTAGCGCGAAGCGGCGAGCTTCAAGTCCTCCACTGCATCCGCCACGCCGCAATCGGGTTCGTGATCGTGCGAGCAGTCGGGATAACGGCAGCGCTCGGCGTATTTGGCGAAATCCGGGAATAAATCGCGCAGACGGGCGGCGTTGATGTCGTAGAGCCGGAAGGCGCGGATGCCGGGGGTGTCGATGGCGAAGCCGCCCATCGCCAAACGGTGCAGGCGCGAATAAGTCGTCGTGTGTTTGCCCTGCTTCCAGTACTTGCTGACACGGCCTTCCTTGATGTTCAGGTCGGGCTGGATGCGGTTCAACAGGGTCGACTTGCCAGCGCCGGAAGGGCCGTAGAAGACCGAGACCTTGTCCTTCATCAGCGCCGCGAGTTCGTCGAGTCCGCGTCCATCGGTGGCGCAGGTGTGCAGCACACGGATCGGGATCGCCTCATAGGTCTTCGTGATCGCCTCGACCTCGCCTTCGGCGGCCAAGTCGATCTTGTTGAGCACCAGCACCGGTTCGATCTCGTGCCAGAAGCACGCGGCCAGGATGCGATCGGTCCGGTTCGAGGAAAAGCCCGGCCGCGAAAGCGAGCTGATCAGGAAAAGCTGGTCTACGTTGGCCACCAGCACCTGCTCGCGCGGGTCATGGGCGGAGGCGATGCGGCCCAGGTAGTTGCGCCGTTCGAGCACGCGTTCTACCGGCAGGGGATCGCCATCGGCGCCGAGCTCGACGAAATCGCCAACCGCGATCGGGTTCTTCTGCTCGCCCCGCTGGCCAAAAAGCGAACCACGGGGGGAAGCCTGCACGGATTTTCCGTCCAGGTCCACGTGAACGACCTTGGCGTCCACTTGCAGCACTCGTCCGATTCGGGAGGTCATGGGCACGGGCAGGATAGCCCGGATCGAGGCCGGGGGCAGTGCGCGGACCTGGAATTCGAGTCGGACATGGCCGATGCAAATTTCCGCGCTGGCCTATGCCGCCGGCCGCGCAAGAACCTATAAATCCATCCGTGCGCTGCCATCCGGAAGTCCTGCGATCCGCCTCGAACACCCGCATCCGCGCCCTGCGCGCGGTGGCCCAGGGCAAAGATCGTTCGTTGATCCTGCTCGAAGGCAGCCGCCTTGTGGGGGATGCCCTCTCCGCGCGTTGCCAGGTCGAGGCGATCTTCGTGCGCGAAGACCGCCAAGACCTGCTGCTGACCTTGCCCCAGGCCCAGGTCCCCTGTTTCGCCGTAGCCCCGGCCCTGCACGACCGCCTTTCGACCCTCAAGCAAGCCCCGCCGGTGCTCGCCCTCGCCGCGCCCCCTGCGCCTGCGCGTATCGGGGACCTGCCCACCTCGAACGCTCCGCTCGTGCTCGTGGTCGCCGGCATCGCCGACCCCGGCAACCTCGGTGCCCTCGCGCGTTCGGCCGAAGCCGCCGGCGCGCGCCTTTTGGTGCATGTGGGCGGCGGCGTATCGACCGGCAATCCCAAAGCCTTGCGTGGTTCGATGGGCAGCCTGCTGCGCCTGCCGGTGGCGCCGGTGGCCGATGCGCAAGACGCGTGGCAAGAGCTCGACCGCCTCGGGTATCGCCAACTCGGCGCCGCCACCCGCGGCGGCAAGACCCCCGCGCGAACCGACTGGTCCGGACCCTGCGCCCTCTGGATCACCGGCGAAACGGGCGTGGCCCCGGCGGTGATGGACCGGCTGATCCCGATCACGATTCCGCTCGCCGCACCGGTCGAATCCCTCAACGCCACGGTCGCCGCATCGCTGCTGCTCTTTGCCGCCGGCCGCGTGCCCGGAGGCAAGGTATGAGCTACCTGTTCGGAACCGAGGACCCCGGCGCCCTGCCCGCCACCTCCGCCGGCGCGCCCCTCGCCGACCGCATGCGACCGCGCACGCTGGACCAGTACGTGGGCCAGCGGCACCTGATCGGAGCGGGCAAGGTGCTCGATCCGGGGCGCGATGCGTGGAATGCCCAGAGCTTCATCCTCTGGGGTCCGCCCGGCGTGGGCAAAACCACCCTCGCCCGCCTGATCGCCGCGCGCAGCGGCCTGCGCTTCGTGGCCTATTCCGCCGTGCTTTCGGGCATCAAGGAAATCCGCCAGGTCATGTCCGAAGCCGCCGACTGGCGCGCGCAACGCGGCAAGGGGTCGGTGGTGTTCGTCGACGAGATCCACCGCTTCAACAAGGCCCAACAGGACGCGTTCCTGCCCTTCGTCGAGCGCGGGGACATCCTGCTGGTGGGCGCAACCACTGAAAACCCCTCGTTCGAGGTCAACAGCGCGCTCTTGTCCCGCTGCCGCGTGTTGATGCTCGAACCGCTGACGCCCGGCGACCTGGTCGAGCTCTTGCAACGGGCCCTGGACGACGAACAAGGCCTTGCCGACCAGAACCTCAAGGTGCCCGAGACCCTATTGGTCGCCATGGCCCACGCCAGCGACGGCGACGCACGCCGGGCTCTGACCCTGCTCGAGACTTGCGCCGTCATCGCAGGCCCCGACGCCACCCTGCACTCGGATCACCTCAAAGAGGCCCTGCAGGGCAAGGTCCTGCACTACGACAAAAACGGCGAAGAGCACTACAACCTCATCTCCGCCCTTCACAAGTCGATCCGCAACTCCGATCCCAACGCCAGCCTCTACTGGCTGACGCGCATGATGGAAGCCGGCGAAGACGGCATGTACCTCGCCCGCCGCCTGATCCGCATGGCCAGCGAAGACATCGGCCTCGCCGACCCCTTCGCCCTACGCATCACCCTCGACGCCGCCGAAGCCTTCCACCAACTCGGCTACCCCGAGGGCAAACTCGCCCTCGTGCAAGCCGCCGTCTACCTCTCCCGCGCCCCCAAGAGCAACGCCCTCTACACCGCCCTCGGCCAGGCGATCCAGGACGTGCGGCAAACGAGCGCCGAACCGGTCCCCAAGCACCTGCGCAACGCGCCTACCGCCCTCATGCGCCAAGCGGGGTATGGCGAAGGCTATCGCTACGCGCACGATGATCCGGCTGCCAAGGACGAGATGACGTGTCTGCCGCCGGGTCTTGAAGGCCGCGAGTACTTCCCGCGCAAGAAGCCGAAGTAGGCGCGACTTTCAGTCGGAAGGGTTGGCAATGATCTGGAACACGTGCTGGCCCGGAGGAAACCGGAGCAATTCGGTCGTCGGTCCTGTTGCCCCGGAACCGTCCAACGGCTGCAGGGTCCAGGTTCCCGGGGGCACCGCTGGGTGGAACAGGTTGCCGTTTGCGTTTGCTGTGAGGATGGGGCCGAAGGTTGCGGCTGCGGGCCGGGTGAGTTGATAGCGCGCACCGGGGGTGGCGGGCGGGATCAGTTGCAGGGTGACTTCGGCGGGCTGCAGGTGCGTGATGCTTTGGTGCCAGTCCACGAATTGCGGCGTTTCCCCGATTTCCAGGGTGTCCAGGAGGTGGGTGGATTCGGCGGCGCCTTCGGGCGTGTCGATGAGGGTGTGCAGCTCCAGCTGCCACCGGCCGGATGCCAGGGGTGCGAGGAGGAAGTCGCCGGTGGGGTCCAGGTCGGCGCGCAGGGGTGTTTGCTTGCCCGCTGCTGGTTGGGCGAGGATCCAGGCGGCTCGGGTGCGCGGCGAGTTGAGGCGCCAGCGGGGCCAACCTTCGCAGCGTCCGTGAAGGGTGCTGCCCGTGGGCAAGGTCCATTGCCAGGGATCGGGCAGGGGGGCGGGGATGGTCCTTTCGATCGGCGGCAGCCCGCGGGCCAGGCAGCGCACCAAGGCGGGGGTGGGCGAGCCCAGTGCGATCTGGACTCGGCCCTCGCCATCTGATTTCTGTTGCGCCACGCAGGTGCCGTCGGAGGCGAAACACTCGATGATCGCGCCGGTGACCGGTTGGCCCGAAGCCTCTTCGATCTGCAGGGTCAGGGTGCGGCGTGGGGCGAGTTGCACGATGAGGGGAGTGATGGGGCCGGAGTTGAACAGAGTGACGGGGCCGAGCGGACCCCAGTTGGGGTCGCTTGGCTCAAGGGTCAAGCGAATCGGACCCTCTGGGATCATGGGCAGGTGGATTCCTTGCTCTGTTTGCGAAGCGAAGGAGAGTTCACCCGAAGCAGCGCCTCGCGATTCCTCGGCTTGGGCCCAGCGAAGGACTCCGTGTTGGAGCGGCAAGTCCCCTGCCATCACGACGATTCGGGCGCCGCGCACCGGCTCGAGCTGGATATCCATTTCCTGCGTGCCCCAGGCCACCCAGTCCATGGAGCGCCAAGGGACCATGCTAGGCGCGCGCACTTCGAGCCAAGCGGGTTCTGCGGAGGGTACGCGGGGTTCAAGCACGAAACGCCCATCGGCATCCCCCTCGGCGGTGCCCAAGGTCGCGCCTTGTCCGTCCAGCGCCACCACTTGGCCGGCGACCGGAGCGCCCTCGCGCGTGTGCATCGATCCGCCGATCGCGCCCACGGGGTTCGCGAATTCCGGAGCCCAATCGAACACCAGCTCACCGGCGGGCAGATGCAACTCCTGGCTTCGGATGGAAGCCCCCGGAGCGGCATGCACTCGCCACAGTCCGGTGACCAGCTGCGCGCTGGCCTGTACGATGCCCTCCGCATCGGCCGGCAGGTCGAGGACGCGCAGGGGGTGCAAGGGACCTTCGCTTCCCGACACCGGTCGGGCCAGCCGCAGGGCGGGCAAGGCATGGAATCCCCCGTGTTCGTCCTGGGCCTGGCCCGTCAAGGTGATTCCCGCCGGCACCCGGAACTCGCCGAAGTCCCGGTCGCCGCCTGTGCGTTGCAGACGCGCGATTAGGTCCGCGTGTCCGACGATGCGTGTGCGGAGTTCCAGTGCCTGGGGTCCATTCTCCGGCCAACCCAGTTCGAATGTGCCCTCCGCGTCGCAATGGGAAATTGCGAGCGTTTCTCCCGCTTGGTTCTGCAATCGGACTTCGCAGCCGAGCAGGGGGAATCCCGAGATCTCGCTGCGCAGCAAGCCACGGATCGATGGGACCCGCATTCCGGCCGGGGAAGGGGCTGTAGCCCTTGGTACTGGCGTCGTCCGGGCTAGGACGAATGGAAGTGAATCCGAGTCGGCCGGCACTGCGGAAACGGGCGACGACGGCAACTCGCGATCCAGGGACGGTTTCAACGCCCGCGGGGGCGCACTCTCTCCATTGCGCCAACGCCCGAAACCAAGCAGGAAAAGGGCACCCAACGCCCCCAGGCTCAATACAGCCTGAAGTCGTTGGGTACCACACAGCTCCCGTCTCACACAGCGATTCCCATGGTCAGAGAAACATGGTAGCCACTCGTGAGGTCTCCAGTGACGGTACCGAGTTGCAGGTCCACACCGTCACTGAATACGTTGTCGTGCGCGAAGTCCGCGACCGAGGTGTTCTGGCCGTGGGCGGAATACAGGCTTGAGTTGTAGACCGCTTGGGTGACCGCCGGGGGGAAGGCCAGCTGCGAAGTCACCTCCGCCGGAGCCCCCGTGGCGTTGTTCAGGAACACCTGCATGTGGATATGCGTGATGCGCCCGGTGTACCAACCCGGATAGATCGTCTGGAACGTCACGTTGCCGTTCGCGTCGCTGACCTGGATGCCGCGGCAGAAGGTCTCGCCGGAGTGGTTGCCGTTCTGGCCGCTGCTGTAGCCGGAGTACGCGCCGTCCTTGTCGCAATGCCAGATGTACACCGCCGCTCCCGCGATGGCGGCGCAGCCGGTGTTGATGTCCACCAGGCTCAGGTGCACGGTGAGCGGAACACCGGTTTTGCCTTCGGTGATGTCCTGGCGCACCATCGAGGGATCGTTCAGGACCGAAGAAAGCGGGAAAGGACCCTGGGTTTCGCTCGGAATCAAGGCGCAGGTGCTAGTCGGACGCACCACCAGAAGGTTGTAGGCGTCGGTGGCGCCGTTGGTGCCGGTCACGACGATCTGGATCGTGTTGAGCCCGACCACCAGCGGCACGGCGGCGGAAGCCCCGGCTTCGGTGCCCTGGATGGTGACGGACGTCACGGCGCTGCCTGCAACAGGCGTGATCGTCAGGCTTTCGGTCGCGTAGTTCACCTGCACGCTGTAGGTGCGCACATTCGGGTCGAAGGCGGGGGACAGGTCCCCGCTGGACAAGCCCAATCCGTCGAGGGTGGGGCTTTCGCTGGCGGAGCTCTGGCTGCGCGCCGTGCCGCTACAGGCCGCTAGGGAGCCCAGGCCGAAGAGGCCGAACGCTGCCAGGGCGCGCCGGCGCCTGGAATCCGTGGTGTTTTCTTGTTCGCGCATGGTGGTCGATGGGGTGGGTTTCGGAACGGGACGGAAGGCTGAGGACCGCACGGTTGAGAAAACCCCGTTCCATCCCCGGGGTCGCGCGGGATGTTGCGGGTGGTGGTTTCCCTGTTGCGAACGGAGGGGCGATGGCGGCGAGCGGGGTATGCTGGCGTGGCTTCTGGCCCGCGACCCCGATGACGACCCCCCACCCGGCCCTCTCCCGCGGCGAAACCTGGACCCGGTCCGTGGCCGGGCGTATTGCCATTTCTGCGGTGGTCGCAGTGGCCATCAGCCTCTTGGCGGCGGGGCTCAACGGCATGACCGAATCGGCCGCGAGTCGGGGCACGAGTTTCCTCAGCCACTTCCTGCGCAGCTTTGCGACCCTCGGCATCTGGGCCCTGGCGTTCGAGCCCCTCTACCAGCTCGTGCGCTGGCTGCCGCGACGCCTGCCCGGTCCCGTTTTGCCGCTGCTGGTCCACGCCGCGCTTTCGCTTGGGTTTGCCTGGGTGCTGAGCAGTGCGCATTGGACGGTGCTCGGTTGGTTGGGGCAGACCCCGTCTGCGCCCCAATCCGCGGGAGCCCGGCCTGGGTCGCAGCCTCGGCCCGCGCCGCCGGGTGATGGTCCGCACACGCCCGGGGATCCCACCCGCCCGTTCCGCATGGCATTCGGGATCGGCATGTACTGGGCGCTGGTGGCGGGTGCGTGGGGTCTTTCCAACGACCAACTGCGCCGTGAACGGGAGCGGCAACGGGCGGAAGAGGCCTTGCATCGCTCGCAACTGCAAGCCGATCTGGCCCAGGCGCAGCTCGACAACCTACGGGCGCAGCTCAACCCGCATTTCTTGTTCAACGCGCTCAACTCGGTGGGCGGTTTGATCCGGCAAGGCCGGCCGCAACCTGCGCTGGAGGCCCTCGAAGGCTTGGGCAGCCTGCTGCGCACCCTGCTGGAGGAACGCAACCACGCCTGGGTTCCCCTGGCGGCGGAGTTCGAGATCGTCGACCGGTACGCTGGAGTGGAGCAAGTGCGGTTTGGCGATCGAATGCGGCTCGAAACCCGGATGGGCGCCGATGTCGCGGGGTTGAAGGTGCCGAACCTGATCTTGCTGCCTCTCGTCGAGAATGCGGTCAAACACGCTGTCGCCAGCCAATCCGCGGGGGGCACGGTTTCGGTTTCCGCCCGCAGGGTAGGCGATTCCCTGGAGCTCGAGGTGGCCGACAACGGCCCCGGACTTACGCCGCAGGTTCTGCAATCCGGTGGCGCGAACCCCGGTACCACCAACATCGGGTTGCCGAGCACGCGCGATCGGTTGAAGCTGCTGTACGGAGATCGTGCGCAGTTGCGCCTGGAGAATGCGGGCGGTGCGCGGGTGACCCTCGTGCTGCCGATTGATGGGGGGAGCCCGGCATGACGCACCCGTTCACCGTGTTGATTGCGGACGACGAGCCCAATTCCCTATTGGGCTTGCGGGCCACGCTTGAAGGGCGTAGCGACGTTTCGATCGTCGCCTGTTGCCACGATGGCCCGGGGGCCTTGCGGGCTTTGCAGGAATGCAAGCCGCAGATCGCCCTGCTCGACATCCGTATGCCGGGTGCCACGGGGCTCGAAGTCCTGCACGCGGTGCCCCGGTCCGAACGACCCGCGGTGATCTTCACTACCGCCTTTCGGGACTTTGCTCTGGAGGCGTTCGACCTGGAAGCGGTGGACTATCTGCTCAAACCCTTCAGCGACGCTCGTCTCGAAGAGGCGTTGACTCGCGCCAAGCAGCGGATCCAGGGTCGTGCGGTTGCGGGCACGGCCCCCGAACCGTTCCGGCTCGCGATCCCCACCCGTGGGCGCACGGAGTTCGTGCAGCCGGAGGACCTCGTCTACATCGAAGCGGCCGCGCAGTATTCACGGCTGTTCCTTGAACGGGGCGAGGTGGTGGCCCGTATCTCCCTGCGCGAGCTGGAAGCGAACCTGCCGGCGGAACGTTTCCTGCGCATCCACCGTTCCTACATCGTGCCGAAGGTCCGCATCGTTAGCATCGAAACCCAGGCCGGGGGCACGGGGCACGTCACCCTGCGCGGCGGTCAGTGCCTGCCGGTCAGCCGCTCGCGCATCGCGCTAGTGCGCCGCCTGCTCGGTTCGGAATGAGGCGCCCGCCCGCGCGCGGGGGGGGCTGGCGGAAGTGCGACTGCCGGGTGTTCCCTCCGTGAGCGATGGTGCGGTAAGCTACGCAGCATCTTCTTCGCCCGCGCTCGGCTTCCCGGCCCCTACGATCTTGCGCGCCGCCTGCCCATGAAGATCCTGCACGTTCTGGACCATTCCCTACCCCTGCAGAGCGGGTACGTCTATCGCACCCTGGGAATCCTGGGGGCGCAGCGGGCGATGGGGTGGCGGACCTTCCATCTGACGTCGCCCAAGCAAGGGCAGTATGGCCGGCCCGATGCGGACGGCCAGTGTCTGCAGGAGATGGAGGAGGGCTGGCACTTCTTCCGTACGCCGCAGCGGTATGGCAGCACCGGGCGATTGGCGGGGCGGGGCAACTTGTCGAGCATGCTCAGTACGCACAAGCGATTGCTCGAGGTGATCGAAGAGGTGCAGCCGGATCTGGTGCATGCCCATTCGCCGATGTTGAACGGTTTGCCGGCGGTTTGGGCGGGGCGCAAGTTGGGGGTGCCGGTGGTGTACGAGATCCGGGCCTTCTGGGAGGACGGCGCGGTGGACCTCGGCAAGACGGGCGAGAAGAGTCTGCGGTATCGGGTCAGCCGCAGCGTAGAGACCAAGGTAGTGCGGCAGGCGGATGCGGTGTTCACGATCTGCGATGGGTTGCGGCAGGACTTGCTTGCGCGGGGCATCGCCGCGGAGAAGGTCGGTTTGATTCCTAATGCCGTGGACATCGAGCGCTTTCCGCTGTTGCGCGGGCCGGACAAGGCGCTGCGCGCGGAGCTGGGGCTCGAAGGGGCCCGGGTGCTCGGGTTTGCCGGCTCGTTCTACCAGTACGAAGGCCTCGATCTGCTGATCCAGGCCATGCCGGCGTTGTTGCGTTCGGAACCCTCGACACGGCTTTTGCTCGTGGGCGGTGGGCCGCAGCTGCAGGCCTTGCAGGAACTCGTCGCAAGCTCGGGGCTCGAGAACCGCGTGATCTTCACGGGGCGTGTGCCCCATAGCCAGGTGGCGCGGTACTACAGCCTGTTCGATCTCGTCGTGTTCCCGCGCCGGTCGATCCGCCTGACGGAGTTGGTGACCCCACTCAAACCGCTCGAGGCGATGGCGCAGGGCATCGTGTGCCTCGCGTCCAATGTAGGGGGGCACCGGGAATTGATTCGAGATGGGGAGACGGGGTACTTGTGCGATGCCGCGGATGCGCCGCGGTTGGCTCAGGGGGTCGAGCGGGCGTTTGCGGCCGTGCGGGATTGGCCGGAGTTGCGCAAGCGCGCGCGGCGGTTCGTGGAGACGGAGCGCAATTGGTTGGCGAGCGCGAGGGGGTATCGGGCGGTGTATGAGCGATTGACCGCCGGAAGTTGTGTGACGTACGGAAGGGACGCATTCGCGCGTACGTCGGTCGGTTCCGACCGACGTACGCGCGAATAACGTGACAACTTAAACCCGCTTCCGTACGTCACACAATTCCGGCGCCATTGGCCGATGCGTCGCCATCACCGTTACATACCGGAACCAGGTCGAGTCCCACAGCCCCGCGAGCGTGCTTCGCACGCCGCGAATTGTGGGACTGATCGAACCTGGTTCGGTATGTAACGTTATTCCAACGACGGCCAAGCCCTGAACGGATTCCCCTCAATGCGCAAACAACTGCCCCGGATCCCTGAACGACTTGAACTCCAACGCATTGCCCGCCGGATCCTCGAAGAACATCGTCGCCTGCTCCCCGACCTGCCCGGCAAATCGGATCATCGGCGTGATCACAAAGCGCGTGCCACGCGCCTTCAACCGCTCCGCCAACGCATGCCACTCCTCCCAAGGCAACACGACCCCGAAGTGCGGCACCGGCACACCATGGCCATCGACCGGATTCTGCCCCCGCGCACCGGCCCCATCGACCTTATGCACCACCACCTGGTGCCCGAGCAAATCGAAGTCGATCCAGCGATCGCTGCTGCGGCCCACGCCACAACCCAGGACATCGACGTAGAAACCCCGCGCGGCATCGAGGTCGTCGACGGGGATAGCGAGGTGAAAGGGGGAGAGGCTCATTGGACTTCGTCGGAAGGTGCGGGAGCGGGGCCCGGCGTGGGCAAGGCATGCAGGGCCAGCAATCGCTCCGTCAACAGGCTGCGCCGATCGAGATCTTCGGCGTTCGCCAGCGCGGACTCGAGCGATTGGGGATGGCCCACCAGGATCAGCAGCTTCTTCGCCCGCGTGATCGCGGTGTAGAGCAGGTTGCGGCGTAGCATCATCCAGTGTTGCTGCGTGAGCGGGATCACGACCACGGGGAACTCGCCGCCTTGGCTGCGGTGCACGGTGATGGCGAAGGCCGGCTGCAGGTCGCCGAGCTGCGCGCCCGAATAGACCACGTCCTGGTCCGGGAATCGCACGGTGACGACCCCATCGGTCGAGATCATCACGATGCGCCCCATGTCGCCGTTGAACACCTCGCGCTCGTAGTCGTTGCGCGTGTGGATCACCCGGTCGCCGGTGCGCCAGCGGCGGTTGCCCATCTCGACCTCACGGCCGCCGGCGCCTAGGGCTTCGCGCAATCGGTCGTTGAGGTTGTCGACCCCGCAATCGCCCTTGTACATCGGCGCGATGACCTGCACGTCTTCGGCCCAATCGAAGCCGAAGGTGCGCGGGATGCGGCGGGTGACCACGTCGATCAAGAGGTCCGCGGTCTTGGCGGGCACTTCGCTCGGGAAGAAGTAGAAGTCGGCGTCGAGGTCGCCCTTGGCGGGGAATTCGAGGGCCTGCCCCGCCAGAATCCGGTGCGCGTTCTGCACGATCAGGCTATGCGCGCTCTGGCGGAAGATCTGGGTCAGGCGCGCCGTGGGCACTAGGCGGCTGCGCAGCATGTCCGCGAGCACATTGCCAGCCGCCACCGATGGCAATTGATCCGGGTCGCCCACCAGGATCAGGCGCGTGCGCGGACCGATCGCATTCAGCAGGTGATAGGCGAGGGCCACGTCGAGCATCGAGATCTCGTCGACGATGACCAGATCGGCTTCAATCGGATCCTCCTCGCCGTGGTTGAACTGCGCGCCGGTGCCGCCGGGGTTGAAGCCGAGCAGGCGGTGCACGGTGGCGGCGGCGTGGCCGGTCGCTTCGGACAGGCGTTTCGCCGCGCGGCCGGTGGGTGATGCGAGTTCGACCTTGGTGCCGACGCTCTCCGCCAGGGCCACCAAGGTGCGCAAGGTGGTCGTCTTGCCCACGCCGGGACCGCCAGTCAGCAGGCCCAGCGGGGTGGCGAGCAGATCGAGCACCGCTTGGCGCTGCTGCGGGGCTAGTTCGAGTTGGCCCGCCGCTTCGGCCTTGGCGAGCTGCTCCGCCGTGGCCAGCGGCGCCACCTCGCGGCGCAACATGGCGGTCAGGCTGCGCGCCAAGCCCCGTTCGACGTGGTAGAGCCACGGCAGGTAGGCGTAGGCACCCGGATCCAGCGGGTTCTCGAGCCCCAATAGCTCGTGCTCGAAGCGCATGCGATCGCTGCGCCGCAAGGCCTCCAGCAGATCGTTCCAGTCCACCTGCCCGACCAGCTCCAGGCGCTGCTCCGCCTCCATGGTCAGCACGCCCAGGGCCAGGCAACTATGCCCCTGGTCCGCCGACTCCTGCAGCACGTGCAGAAGCCCCGCCTGCAGCCGCCGCGGGTCGGTGATGCCGATGCCGGACGCCAAAGCCATTCGGTCCGCCGTCGCGAACCCGATGCCCTGCACCTCCGCCAGCCGGTACGGGTCGGCCCGGATGATCTTCTCGGTGTCCGCCTTGAAGCGCTCGAGCACCCGCCGCGCCTGCATCGGCCCCAGCCCCAGCCCCAGCAGGTAACTCAGGCACCGGTGCAGCTCCTGCTGCTGGGCCAGGGTCTCCACCAGCCCGTCCGCCACCTCCGGCCGCAGCCCTTGGATGCCCTCCAGGCAGCTCGCATCGGCCTGGATGCGCTCCAGGGCGTTCTCCCCGAGGGCGTCCACGATGCGCCCGGCGAGCACCTCCCCGATGCCATGGAAGGCCTTGGACGACAGGTACCGGATCAGGCCCTTGCGGTCGACGGGCAGCAGGGGCTCCAGCCGCTCGAACTCGAATTGCACCCCGTGGGTGGGGTGCCGGCCCCACTGCCCCCAGAGCCGCACCCGCATGCCCTCCTGGGGCTCGCTGGTCTTGCCCACCACCGTCACCCGCGTCGGGCCGAACAGGCCGTCGCTGGCGGGGATCTCGTAACCCTTTTCGGGTACAAGTTTTAGGACGGTATAGAGGGTGCGTTCCTCGTGGTAGGTGACGAGGTCCACCAGGCCTTGCAGGCTCAGGAGCTCCCCGGGTTCGCCCGGGCCGGAGTGGGGTTCTGCAGGCACCCCCCAAGGATGACATGGGAAAGACCCGATTTTCCAGCTCCGGGACTGGTCAGAGGGCGCCGATTGTCGCTAATCTGTTCGGCCCCGTATGGCCGCCGATGGGAAAGCTTCCCCCGCGCGGCAATCCACACCCCAGACACCCACGTACAAACCTGTGATCAAGGTCTCCGTCCGTTCCAACGAGTCCCTCGAAGCCGCCCTGCGCCGCTTCAAGCGTCAGTGCAACTACAGCGGCATCTTCCGCATGGCCAAGGCTCGCACCTGGCATGAGAAGCGTTCCGATCGTCGCCGCCGCGAGCGTCGCGAGCGCCTGCGCATGATCCAGAAAGCCACGCGCAAGAACGACCCGAACCGCAAGTACCGCGTTCGTCGTCGCCGTCAGTCGGCCAAGTCCTCGCCGCGTGGCGGCCCGGGTGGCAACTCCTCGAGCTTCGACTCCGGCATGAACAACCGCGATTAGCGCGGCAACCCGGCGGGCTGTGCCGGGCCGGAATCCCAACACGTCTGGGGATCCGGGTTCCAGCGCCCGTTGCGAATGCCCGCAAGCCGTTCACGAGGCCAGCCCTGCTGGCCTCGTTTCGTTTCCCGCCCGCTTTGGTGCGCCAATCCACGAATCCATGGGCCTCTTCGAGAAGGAACGCGACCTCAACCGTGCGCCCGATCGCATCGTGCTCACGGTCGATGGCAGTTTCTTCCAGCAGAAGAGCCACGAGGTCCAGGTGCGCCTCGATCAGTTCCTGCTCGCGCATCTGCATTGGCGTTCGCGCACTTCGATCCAGAAGCTGATCCGCGATGGGCAGGTGCTGGTCGATGCGGCCACGCCCGACCAGCCGCAAGGCTCCGGGGACTTCACCCCCGAAACCCGCGCGGGCCGCAAGCTGCGCCACGGCAGCCGGGTCACGGTGATGATCCCCGAGGAGCTACGCTTGCCGGAGCCTGAGGGGGAAGTCACTCCGGTCGAGGTGCTCTACGAAGAGCCCGGCGTGCTCGCGGTCGACAAGCCGCCGATGGTGCCGGTGCACCCGTCCGGCCGCCACGTGCTCGACACGATGATCCAACGCGTGCACGCGCACTGCGCGGGGGCGATCGCCGCTGAGGGGGAAGCGCCGCGCCTGTGCCACCGGCTCGACCGCGAAACCAGCGGCGTGCTTCTCGTCGGGTTGCGACCGAGACAGCATCGCAACTTGCGGCGGCAGTTCGAGCGCCACGAGGTGCGCAAGTTCTATCAGGCCCTCGTATGGGGCGAGGTGCAGGGGGACCAGGGGTCGCTGCGCTGGCCCATCGGCCCGGATCGCCACAGCGCGGTGCACCTGAAGATGACCGTCAGCCCCGACGGCCTCGAATGCCGCACGGATTGGCAAGTTCTGCAACGTTTCGTCGGCTATACCCTCGTGCAATGCGAGCTGTTCACCGGCCGCCAACACCAGATCCGCGTGCACCTGGCCGCCATGGGTCATCCGATCGTGGGGGACAAGCTGTACGGCGTGGATGAGCAACTCTTCCTGCGCTCCGCCGAAGGAACCCTGAGCGAATCCGACCGCGCGCGGCTAGAATTTCCCCGCCAGGCCCTGCACCACCACTGCTTGATCTTCGCGAGCCCCGGCCGCGACGAACCGGTGCGCGTGGAAAGCCCCTTGGCCGCCGACATCCGCACGTTCCTGCAAGGCCTCGAACCCCTCAGCTGATGGAGTACGACTTCGACGATCACCCGCACACCCACCGCGTGCACCGCAGCGGTTGGCTGCGCGCCGCCGTGCTCGGTGCGAACGACGGCCTGGTTTCGACCGCTTCGCTCGTGATGGGCGTGGCGGCGGCCGAAGTCGAACAGTCGGCGGTGCTGCTGGCCGGACTTGCGGGCATGGTGGCCGGTGCCATGTCGATGGCGGCGGGGGAGTACGTATCGGTCTCTTCCCAGACCGACATGGTCAAAGCCGACCTCGAGACCGAGCGCATTGCCATCGAAACCAACGAGGAGTTCGAGCGGGCGGAACTCGCGCAGATCTACACCGAACGGGGTCTGGACCCCGATCTGGCGGCCAAGGTGGCCGAGCAGTTGATGGCCCACGATGCCCTCGACGCGCACGCGCGCGACGAGCTTGGAATCGTCGATTGGAGCTCGGGCAATCCACTGCAGGCGGCGGTTTCCTCCGCCTTGGCGTTCGCCGTAGGCGCGGCCCTGCCGTTGGTTGTGGTCTACCTCGGCCCGATGCCGCACCAACTGACGGTCATCGCCCTTTCGACCCTGTTCTTCCTCGCCATCCTCGGCGGTGTTGCTGCGCGCGCGGGGGGGGCGCCGATCGTCAAAGCCGCGTTGCGCGTGACGATCCTCGGCGCGCTTGCGATGACCGCCACCGCGGCGGTCGGCAAACTCTTCGGCACCGCGGTCTACTAGATCCGCGGGAGGCTCAAGCGACGTGTTCCGTGCGCTGGTTGCCTGACCGCGCTGCCTTCGTCGAACGTTCTGCCGGGCAGGTTCGGAGCTAGACGGACTCGCGACGGGGCGTGGCGACGGGCAAGCGGCACAACACCGCTTCGAGCAGCAGCAGGCCAACTGCGACCGTGCAGCCACCGAGCGGTCCCGGCACGTACTTCCACGTGGCCAAAGCCGCGACCACGGAGATCAGGGCCATCACGAACATGCCGCCGGTCAGGTCGTCGCGCCACGCACCGCCGAGTTCCTGGGCGGGGCTGGCGAGGGGGCTCGGATCCACGTACCGCGGCCAAAGCGTGCGCAGGAGCAGCACCGTGAGCGCCGCGGCGGGCGGCACGAGTTGCACGGCCAGCTTCCAACCGGCGACGACCCAGAGGACTCCGAGCAGCAGCAGGTACAGGGGCAGAATCACCCGTACGGCGAGGGCCTTGCGCGCGCCTTCCCGTTCGACCGCGGGCTCCAGCGGCGCGCTGTCGATCAGGACGCGTGCGGCGGGCGTGGCCGTGGCCGGCACGAACATCAAGAGGATCGGCAGGTAGGTGAGTGGCGCGAAACTCAGGATGGCGAGCAGGCCTTGGCCTTCGGGTTTCGTGCCTTCTGCGCCGAGGAACAGGAAAGCGAGGGGGATGGCGAGCAGCGGGTAGGTGCGCAGGCCATAGTCCTTTTCCGCAGGCAACGCCGTGTAGATCCAGTCGAACACGGGGCGTTCGGCGGGACGCACCCAGATGCGGCGCAGCAACGCGGCGAGGGGGCGCAGCAGGGTGCCGGTGAGGCTCGAGGTGCCGAGCGAGGCGGACTTGCTCGGGAATGGGGCGAACCAGAGGATCGCGAGGGCCAGCAATACGCTGGCGACGAGCAGCGCGGTGGCTGGGCCGAGCGGTTCGGGGGCCAGGGGCGCGGCGTACCAAGTGCTCGGTAGCAGCAGCCACCAACCGCCGGTCTGCGTCCAGCCGGCGAGCAGGTTGGCGCGGCCCAGTCCGGCGACGAAACCGACGAACAATCCGACGAAGAGCGCGGCCTGCAGCAGAATCAAAGCGCCGCCGCGGGTGCCTTGGAACGCACGGTGCAGCAACAGGCCGAGCGCGGTCAAGAACACCGATTGCACGAGGCCGAGCCCCGCAAGGGCCAATCGCGCGGGCCAGGTCATGTCCGGGGGGGCGAGCAGGATCGCGGGGAGCAGTACGCCGAGCGACATGCCGAAGGTCACCAGCAGGCAGACGGCGATCTTCGACAGGCGCACCTCGCGCGCGGTGACCGGCAGGCCGCCGACCCACTCTTCGGCGGGATCGCTCGCGAGCAAGGGGGCGAGCTCCCCCAAGAGCGAGAGCAGATTGAGGGCGGCGAGCAGGGTCAGCACGAACACGGAGTGACCGTGGGCGTCGAGGTCGCCGCGCACGACGAACAGCAGGGCGCTGGCGACCAGGGCCTGGAAGAGCAGCGGCGCCGCGGGCACACGGCTACCGCGCTCGCCGAACCACTCGCCTTCGAGCCGTCCGCGGACCAGCCATCGGATGCGCTGCCACATGGGGGAGACGATAGCGCACCGGCGCAGCGGAAACGATGGAGCAAGCCGGCAATGCGCCCAGCCGGTGTCCGGGCATCCGGGCGGACAGGCCGGAGCGCGGGGCCGGGCAACCGCTGCCCAAGGCCTCTGATCGGGGCTTTCCTTGCCCCCAGCCGCGAACCGGGGGCAGCCTTGCGCTACCCTGTTCGCGATGAACATCACCTTCGACGGTCCGGTCGGGATCCTGGAGGGCATCCTGTGGGAGCCGGAAACCCCGCCCAAGGCGGCGGTGGTGGTCTGTCATCCGCATCCCAAACCCCCGCCGCCCACCGCCGGCGGCACCATGCGCAACAACGTGGTGCACCGCATTGCGCGGGGTTTTCAGGACGCGGGATGCGTCGTGCTGCGCTTCAACTTCCGCGGCGTGGGGCGCAGCGGCGGGGAGCATGACGGGAATGGTGCGGAGGACTTCGATCTGGCCGCCGCGCTCGATTTCCTGGCCCATCGTTTTCCGGGGCTGCCCCTGTGGGCCGCCGGGTTCTCCTTCGGGGCCCGCACGGTGGCGCGCCTGGCGCCGCGGGACGAGCGCATCCAGCGCGTCTGCCTCGTGGCCCTGCCCGTGGGTTTCTACAAGGTCGAGTATGCCCGCGACATCCGCCAGCCCGGAATGATCCTGATGGCGGAAAAGGACGAATTCGGCACCCGTGAGACCTTGCAGGAACGCTTCCCGGAGCTGATAGAGCGCTTCGAGGTGCAAGAAGTGCCCGGTGTTGGGCACTTCTTCACCGGTGAACTGGAACAAGTGCGCGAGCGCATCGCCGATTGGGCGCTGCGCAGCCTGAACGAGACCCAACATGGCTGAGATCCCCACCGAAGACGATTCCGCGTACCCCACCGATCAGGCCCCGTCGATCCGGCGGGTGATGATGCCGCGGGACACCAACGCCGTCGGCACGATCTTCGGAGGTACGATCCTCGCCGAGATCGACCTTGCAGCCGCCACCGAAGCCCACAAGCACCACGCGGGCATGGTGGTCACGGTTTCGATGGACAAGATCGACTTCAAAGCGCCGGTTTACGTGGGCGACCTGGTTTCGTTCTTCACGCGCACCGTGCGCATCGGCCGCAGTTCGATCCAGGTGCAGGTGTCCGTCTGGGCCCAGCGTCGTTTCGGCGGCGGGCAACACGCGCACGTGACCGAAGCCCAAGTCACCATGGTCGCGGTGGACACCGACTTCCATCCGATTCCCGTGGGTTCGGTGCCGCAGTAGGGTTCCACCATGGACTTCTCGTTCCGCTACGACCTCTGGTATGCGCGTCTGCCCAAGTCGCCGGCGGATGCGGGGCGGGTGGAACTCCTGGTGGTGCGTCCCGCGGACGGGGCTTCGGGGGACCGCGCGACGCCCGCGCAGATCGAGGTGCAGCCGCACGTCGGAGTGGTTGGGGATCGGTGGCGGCCGGGGGATGCCCTCGGCGGCGATCAGGTCAGCCTGATGAATGTGCACGTGTTGCGGTCGATCTGTGAGGACGAGGCGCAGATGCCGCTCGCGGGGGACAACCTCGTGGTGGACCTGGACCTGTCCGAAGCGAACTTGCCGGTGGGCACGCGCTTGTCGGTGGGTGATGCGCTGCTCGAGGTCTCGCCGGAATTGCACCGGCCTTGCGCGAAGTTCCACCAGCGGTTCGGCAAGGCGGCGGCGCGCAAGGTGGCGCGTGCGAACCAGAAAGGGCACCGCGGCCGCGGTGTCTTGTGTACGGTGATCCAGCCGGGCACGATCCGCCTCGGCGATATCGTCACCGTTCAGCGCGACTGAAGGCCTGCGAGCAGGTCGCGCGCCTTCACGGCGGGATCTTCGGCGTGCGACAGGTGTAGGAAGACCTGTTCGAGGGTGCCCGAGGAGCCGGCCTGGTTGCGCAGCGAGTCGAGGGTGCCCTGGCCGACGCAGCGGCCTTCGCTCAGGATCACCATGCGATCGCAGATGCGTTCGACGATCTCGAGCAGGTGCGAGGTGTACAACACGGCGCCGCCGCGATCGGCCCAGCCGCGCAGCAGCTCTTTGATGAGCGAAGCCGAAGGCGCATCGAGGCCAGAGAGGGGTTCGTCGAGCACAAGCAGCTTCGGATCGTGCACCAGGGCGCACGCGAGCGCGGCCTTCTGACGCATGCCCCGCGAGAATTGGCCCACGGGATCGTCGCGCCGACCCCACAGGTCGAAACTGCGCAACAGGTGTTCCGATCGACGCTCGAGGGTCTCGGCCGCGACGCCGTACAGACCGCCCACCAGCCGCAGCAGTTGCACCGGGCTCATGTTTGGATAGAGCGGCGCTCCATCGGGCACGTAGCCGATGTGCTTCTTCGCGGCGATGGCGTCTTCGGCTACGGAAACACCCGCGATGCGGATGTGACCCGAGGTGGGGGCGAGTAGGCCCACCAACATGCGCACGCTTGTGGTTTTGCCCGCGCCGTTGGGGCCGAGCAGTCCCACCACCTCGCCCGGCTGAACCGTGAACGATAGGTCCTGCACGGCGAGCAGGTCGCCGAAGCGGCGGTTCACCGCCTCGAATTGCAGGATGGGCTCGGGCATGCGGTCAGTGTTCCAGGTGATGCCGCGCGGAACAAGTCCCCGGTGGCAACGGCGGAAAAGGAAGCGGCCCGGTGCGCGAGGTGCACCGGGCCGCGTGATCGGCGGGCCGTCAGGGTTCGGCCCACCGTGTTCCGTCCGATCGTTCAGCTCGCCGTGTAGAGCACTTCCTCGTCGTAGTCGCTGGCGACCAGGCCGGTCTTCTCGATCAGCTCCTCGAGGATCTTCGCGCGCTGGGGCTTGGTGGCGGCCTTCATCTTGGTCTTCTTGGCGGTCGGCGGCGAGCCACCCAGCAGGTGGATCTCCGCCGGAGCGGCCTCCTGGACCTTCTTGAACCAATGGGTCAGCGAAGTGCCGGCCATGTTGCCGGTGGTGCCCGGGGTGAACTGGGCCTCGAGGGTGACGTTCTCCATGCCGGAGACGTACTTGATGTACGTGGCCAACTCAGTGGGTTTGCGGCCGGTCCAGGTGGCGAAGAGCTTGGTGTTGCCCCAGTGCATGGGCAAGAAGACCCGGTTGAACATCGCGAGGGTCGCGCGCAGGTTGTAGTCCTCCAGGTCGGTGACCTGGCTCACCAGCCCCAACTTGGCGCGGGAAAACCACTTGTCGCGCAGCGCACGCACGTTTTCGACGATGTTGCGCAGGTCGGGGTGCTCGGCGGGATCCACACCAGTCCCCACGATCAGGATGTGATCGAGCTTGTCGCCGTTGCGCGACATCTCGATGAGGTTGCGCGCGCAGGTGGTGACGATCAGCGAGGCCCGGGGCAGCTCGCTGCCGCGTTCCACCACCAGGCTGTTGTGGGGGGTGGTGATGTCGATCGACAGGGTGCGCCCAAGGCGCTTGCTGTCGACCGGGCCGTGCAACAGGGTCGGTGTCGTGGTCTGGGTCATGGGTCCGAAAATCCAGGGCCTCCGGCGAATCGGGGAGGCCCTGGACCCCCCAATGTAGCCCAATTGGGGCCGTTTTGGGGCCCACAGGCCGTATCGCTGAGGTCAAAGTCGGGCCAGCTCCAGGGGGTCGCGGCGAGGATCCCGAAAAACAGGCCCACCGAAGCCCCCAGGCGATGGCCTTGGAGGGCTCGGATCCATCCCGCGCCCGGGACAGAGCCCCACTCTGCCGTCTCTGGCAAGCCCAAGGAGAGCCAGATCCAAGCGCCCAGGGCCAGGGCGAGGGCGGGGATCCAGGGCAGGCGGGGGCGCTGGCCCCCTGGCGAACGGGATTCATCGATTTGCACGCCCCGATAGACCGGCGGAACCGGGGCCGGGTTTCTCCCGGAAGCCGAATCCAGGCATGCCGGGCTACGGAATTGGGAGCTCCAAGGCCGATCCAAGGGGTGGAAAGGCCCATTCGGTGGGGTCTTTTCGTCCCAATATGAGACCCGAAACGCCGGCCCCCACCCCCGAGACCCCGCTCCTCGCCCCCAGCGAACCGGTCCGCCTGGACCCGGTCGCGGAGGCCGTATTGGCGTGGAAACGCGGGGAAGGACCCCTTCCGGCCCTGCGCCATGCGCGCCTGGTCGGTTTGGACCTGGGCGCGGTGCGCTGGAACGGCGTGGACCTGACCGGGGCCGACCTCTCGCACTGCAACCTCGAGGGCGCCATGTTGATCGGTGCCAACCTGGAGGGGGCCGTGCTGCGCGAGGCGAACTGCACCCGGGCCGAATTCGGCGGGGCCAACCTGCGCAACACCGAATGGCTGCGGGCGCGCCTGCGCGGGGCGAGCCTTTCCCAATGCGACCTGACGGGGGCGCACTTCGAAAGCACCGATTTCGAAGGGGCAAGTTTGTTGCGCGTGCACGCGAGCGGCGCGCGGTTTCCCCTGGCCGATCTGCGCGGCACGCGCATGCAAGAAGCGCAGCTCGAGAACTGTGCCTTCTCCAAGGCGGACCTGCGCAATGCACACTTGGACCGGGCGCGGCTCGTGCGCTGCGATTTCAGCTGGGCGGATCTGCGCGGGGCTTCGCTACGAAACATGCAGGGGTACCGCAGCAGCAACTGGCTGAGCGTCGACCTGCGCGAGGTGGACTTCACCGGCGCCTACCTGTTCCGGCGTTTTGTGCAGGATCAAAACTACCTCGACGAGTTCCGCAAACAATCAAAGTGGCATGAGCTCGTCTATCACCTGTGGTGGCTCACCAGCGATTGCGGGCGCAGCCTGACGCGCTGGAGTCTGTTCACCGTGGTGCTGATCCTCGGTTTCGCGTTCACCTACCACTGGACCGAACTCGACTTCGGACCCCATGCGGGGCCGCTTTCGACCCTCTATTTCAGCGTGGTGACGATGACGACGCTTGGGTACGGGGACGTGATGCCCGCGTCCACCGGCGCGCAGATCATCGCGATGGTCCAGGTGAGCACGGGGTACGTCATGCTCGGCGGCCTCGTCAGCATTCTCAGCTCGAAGCTGGCGCGCCGCGGGGACTGAACGCTCAGGTCCGTTTGCCTTCGTCCTCGCGCTCGATGCGCGGGCGGGTGGCTTCGGAGACCCCGCCGGACACGACGAACGCCATCACGTCGGCGGCCGGAAGATCGATGGCTTGCACGTGGTCGCGCGGCACGAGGATCAGGTTGGCGGCGAAGTTGTAGGACTGGGGCACGTACACCGCGACCTTGCCCGAACGGCCGAATTCCTGCAGATCGTCGCGCGTGACGAATCCGATCACTTCGACCTCGGGCGACTGGCTGAAACGCAGCAGCACCGGTTTGTCGAACTTCTTGCGCTCGCTGACGAAGGCCTCGACCATGTCCTTGATCGAGGTGTAGATCTGTTTGACGACGGGTAGGCGCGCGAAGAGATGATCGATGCGCCGCACGATCCAGCGCACCATCACGTTCGAAGTCAGCACCCCGACCAGCGTGATCAGCGCAAAGGTGACCAGCACCCCGACGCCGTAGGACCACTGCCGATCGATGACCGGGATGGTGACGGTCAGGTCCTGGCCGAAGATGCGCTTCATCAGCCCGTCCATCCAGTTGAAGACCGTGGACAGGATCCAGACCGTGGCGGCCAGGGGGGCGACGACGAGCAGGCCGCGCAGGAAGTATCGGACGAGGGTGCGCATCATGGAAAGGTCGCGGGGGGCGGGTCCGATTGTGGCCCGGCCTTGCGGCTTGGCAACGGGCTGCGGCGTTGTTCTTCGTTGCGTTCCCGCATCACGGTGAGGTGGTCCCGGTCGAAAGCCGGATCGCGGAAGGGTAGGCCGCTGCGGCAGGCGAGTTGGCGCACGTCCTCGGGGTCGAGCTCGGCTAGGCCCGCGGGCAGGGGACCCGGCCGAGGTGCGGTTAGGGCGCAGGTCCCGCCCCGTTTGATGCCGAGTCCGGGGGTGCGGTACGGGGTGAAACCCGCCGCGCGCAGGCCGCCCAGCACCGCGATCGCCGTGCTGTAGGTGCACAAGCGCCCGTGTTCGGGATGCAGCAGGCGGTGGAAGTGCTGGAACACCTCGAGCGACCAGAGTTCCGCATGGCCGCGCGGCGAGAACGGATCGTGCAGCACGCGGTCGAAAGGGCGCTTGGGGGCGAGCCGCGGGAGGACCCTTCGCAGGTCATCGAAGTGCAGGTGCAGATCGATTTGGGTGGCGGCGGAAACCAGCTGGTAGTGCGCCTGATCCGGGTCTTCACGCACCGTTTGCAAGGCAGGCAGTCCTGCCGATTCCAAAGCCGGTTGGGCGAGGATCTCCGGCCAGAGGGGGGCGAGTCCGCGGTCCCTCTCGATGGCGACGATCTGCACCCGTTCCGGAGGTTGCCGCAGTTGCAGCAGCCCGTGCAACAGGGCCAGGCTGCCGTACCCGAGGCCGAAGCAGGAGTCGAGCCAGCTCCAATGCGGGCCCACTTCGCCCGCGATTCCCGCCAAGGCCGGCCCGGCATAGTGCTGCCGCGCTTCGGTCCAGGCCCCGGCTTCGTTGTGGAACAACTCGCCCGTCGCGCGCGAGCGCAGGGTGTAACTGCCGTCCCCGGTGAGGACCCAGCCGGGGGCGTACTCTTGGGGGGCGGAGGACATCGGATCGGGGTGGACGCGGCGGAGCGGATCGTCCCCATTCTCGCTTTCAGCAGCGCGCCCGCAATCGCCGGATCCAAATTGGGAAGTCGCTTGGGGACCGCCGTTCCTTGCGACCGGATCGCCCCCCTTCCTCGGCTACCATCCCCCGCATGTCTTCACATGGCAAGCGTATCGGTGTATTGACGGGGGGCGGCGATTGCCCCGGATTGAACGCGGTCATTCGCGCGGTCACCAAGGATTTCCTGCGGGTCGGATTCGAGGTCTACGGCATTGCCGACGGTTTCCTCGGGCTGATCGAGGGGCGCAAGCGCAACCTCACCTACGAGGACGTCTCGTCGATCCTCGGCGAAGGCGGCACGATCCTCGGTACATCGAACAAGGCCAACCCCGCGCGGTACGCGACGCGCCTGGATGCCCAGGGGCAGCCGATCTGGGAGGACAAGACCCAGGTGTGCCTCAAACACCTCGAAGAGTGGGGGCTGCAAGGCCTGGTTGTCATCGGCGGTGATGGCACGATGGCCTGCGCCATGCCCTTCGTCGAAGCGGGCATCCCGTGCATCGGCGTGCCGAAAACCATCGACAACGACGTGGTCGGCACGGAGATCTCTTTCGGCTTCTCCACCGCCGTGCAGGTGGTGGCGGACGCCCTGGACCGGGTGCGCACCACCGCCGACAGCCACCACCGGGCGCTGGTGGTCGAGGTCATGGGCCGCAACGCGGGATGGATCGCGTTGCACGGGGGTCTCGCTGGCGGTGCCGATGTGATCCTGCTGCCCGAACTGCCGTTTTCGGTCGAGCGCGTGATCCACAAGGTCGAACGACGCCGCCAACGGGGTCGGCGTTCGACCATCATCGTGGTGTCCGAAGGGGCGCGGCCCGACGGCGTGGGGCAGATCGTGCGGGCCACGGATCCCACGTCGCCCGACCCGATCAAGCTAGGCGGCGTGGCGGCCTGGCTCGCCGACGAGATCGGCAAGAACTCGACGATCGAAGCGCGCAGCGTGGTGCTCGGGCACTTGCAGCGCGGGGGAACGCCGGTGGCCTTCGACCGGGTGCTTTCGACGCGTTTCGGTGATTACGCCGGGCACCTGTGGGCGCGCGGGCGCCACAACCGCATGGTGGCGATCCAAGGCAACCAGATGACGGACATCGGCATCGACGAGTGCGCCGGCAAGCAGCGCCTCGTGCCCTTGGACCACGAGCTGCTCGACGTGGCGCGTTCGGTCTGGACCGACTTCTGCGAGGTCTGAGGTCCGGCGCTCAGCGCGCCGATTCGACCAGGGTGCCGTGCCCGGGGGTTTCCGCGAGTTTCGCTCCGCCGCCGAGCCGGGGGTGGTGCGGCAACGCGGCTTCGTCGAAGAGCCAGGGGCCCTGCAGCGCATCCATGTTGAGCAGCAGCACCGTGCCCGGGGCGCGGGCGGCGCGGGCGGGCGGCGTGAACGAATCGCCGGTGTAGAGGGCGCCGCTGGCCACGTGCACCGCGTCGAGATACCCGGCAAACGGCGATGTGAGCCCGCCGGAGTTGTTCACATCGCCGCCGATGATGAGCGGCAAGCGGTTGCTGGTGCGCACGCCATGGGCGGCTTGGGACGCGATCTTGCGGCCGTCCAGGTACAGGCGCATTTCCTGGCCGTCGAAAACCCCCGCCAAGTGGTACCAGCGGTTGCGTTCCAGAGTGACGTCCTTCGCCTGGGCGATGGCGTACTTGCCGTCGAGGTGCACGAAAAAGCCAGGGCGGCCTTCGTCGAGGCTCAGGGCGAATTCGGAGGATTCGGTTTTGGCCACCAGGCCGTGCTGTTTGCCGATGTTCTCCGCGCGCAGCCAGCATTCGACCGACAGGGGCCCGTCGGGCAGGGCCAGGTCGGCGTCGGGGATCGCCACGAAGGCGTCGCGCTTGCGCACGTCGAGGGCCATCTCGCGGCCGGGGATGTTCGGCGCGTCGAGGACCACGCCGAGCGGCAGGTCGAGGGTGCGATCGGGCAGGGGATACCGCGCGCCGGGTTGCAGCAGGTCGACGGCCACGCGTGCCTGGGGCATGCGGAAGGTGTCGTCGAGCGGGGCGCCGTCGCGCTGCACCGCGGCTTCGAGCACGAGGCGCTGGCCGGGCGCGAGGCTGCCGTGCACGTGGTCGGGCGAGAAGCGCCAGCGCGAATCGGCGCTTTCGAGGGCCAGGCTGACTTCGAGCGATTGCTGGGTGGGGTTCTCGAAGGTCACCGAGGTGCGGCCGCGCACTTCACCGGCGCCTTGGACCGAAAGGGTCGAGCTCACGTCGATCGGATGCCGGGCGAGTTCTTCGGCCTCTTCGACCAGATTGCCCTTCAATTCGCGCACATCCATCACGCCGCCGACGGGCAGGCACGACAGGTCGATACGGCCCTTGCGCACGGTCACCACGTGGAATTGGTGCAACCAGCCCATCGAAGGGACTAGGCCATCCTGGCCGCCGCCGACCGTCGCCAGGGTGATGTACTCGATGTTGTCGCGCTGGTCGTGGCGCATGTAGTGGATGTGCCCGGCGAACACCGCGGTCACGTTGCCGGCGGCGCGCAGCAGTTCATGCACCCGATCCCAGTCCTTGCCGTAGTTGCCCCCGAGCCAGCGCGGATGGTGCAAGAACAGGAACACGTGTTCGGCGCCCTTGGCCTTTTCGAGGATGCCGCGCAGCCACTCGAACTGGGCTTCGCTCATCTTCTGGCATTCGGGTTTGGTGAAGTCCTTCTTGCCGGTGGCAGGATCGCCTTCATCCGAATAGAGCGCGATGAACCAGGAATTCTTGTGTTCGAAGGCGTACCAGAGCGGCCCGAAGTGCATCTCGTAACTCGCTTCGTGTTCCCCGGCGGGCCGGCCTTCGCCGCGCCAATACACATCGTGATTGCCAGCGACGGGGAACCAGGGGCACAGGAGCCTGTCCATGATGCCCTTGAACTCGCGCATCTGCGGCATCCAGGCGTCGGTCTGGTTGTACCCCTGCACGAGGTCCCCGACGGTCATCACCAAGTCAGGGTGCAGCAGGTTCGTATCGCGCACGGCATCGGCCAACACGGCCACGCCTTCCGCGGGTCCACCGGTGCGGTCGCCGAAAACCACGAACTGGAAGGCGTCTTCCTCCAGGGGCAGCAGCAGGCTCAGCCCGTCGCGGTTGGTATGGAAGCGGCTGCTGCCGGGGGTGCGCAGGTCCGGCTCGCCCCAGCGGTGCTCGTGGCGCCGGTGACCGATGTTGTCGGTCTCCTGGGGGGCGGCGAAGGTCAGTCCGGGAAGCAGCAGGATCAGCAAGGGGAAGCGCAGCATGCCCGCATGGTAGCGGCCCCCCGTGAATCGGCTGTGAAATCTCGAATGCGGACGGGCTCAGCGGCGCGCCGGCAGGTGCAGCAGGCCGTCGAGGGGAGCCAGCGTGACTTCCCAGTCGTAGTGGTCCTCGACGAAACGGCGGCCGGCCTGGCCGAGGGCGCGGGCTTTGGCGGGGTTCTGGAGCAGCTCGACCACCATGCGCGCATGCTCTGCGGGATCGTCGGTGACCCAGTAGTGCTCGCCGGGTTTGCCTTGCACGCCTTGCGTCGCCGAAGTCGATCCGACCACGGGCAGGCCCATGGCGAGGGCTTCGAGCACCTTGTTCTGGATGCCGCGGGCGATGCGCAAGGGGGCGACCGCGACGCTGGCGCGGTGGGCCCAGTCGCGGATGTCGTCGACGAAACCGGTCACGGTCACGCCGGGTTGTTCGGCCAAGGCCTGGACTTCGGGGGTCGGCTTGGAACCGACGATGTCGAAGCGCACATCGGGCACCTGCTCGCGGATCCGCGGCAGGATCTCGTGTGTGAAGTGCACGCAGGCGTCGATGTTGGGCAGGTAGTCCATCACGCCGGTGAACACGAGGCGGGCGGTTTCGGCCTTCTCGGGCGCGGGGTGAAAGAACTCCAGGTCCACGCCGTTCTGGATCACGATCGAGGGCTCCCCGGGGATCTCGCGGTCGAAGATCTCCTTCTCGAGCGGGGTGCAGAGCACGTTGGTGACCGCGGCGGCCGCCAGTTTGCGCTCGAAGCGGTGCAGGGTCTTCCACTCGCGGCGGTAGACCATGTTCATCGGGAAGCCCGTGCGTTCGCTGTACTGCCGCCACTTGTCCGAATCGAGCTCGGCGATGTGCATCACCCAGGGCAGGCGGTGCGGCAGCAGGAACGCGCCCATGGACGACGAGAAGGCGTAGGCGAAGTCGGTCTGCCCGATGCGCTGATCGACTTCGCGCTGCAGTTCCTTGGAACCGTAGAAACCCAGGGTCAGGGGTTTGCCGGTCAGAAGCAGCGGCATCGACCGCAGTTTCTTGGAACGCTCGTCGTGGTCGATGGCGATCGTCTCGATGCCCTTCTCCTCGCGCAGGACCTGGGCGGCCTTGCGGTCGGCCTCGTCGTGGGCGAAGGCGATCACGGTCACCTCGTGTGCGCGGGACAGGCGCTCGACCAGCCTCCAAGAGGTGATCTTGTCCCCCCGATTGGGCGGGTAGGGGACACGCTGGGCGAGGAACAGGATCTTCAAGGCAGGCTCTCGGTCAGGCGGGGGCGTATCCTCCACGATCCATCGTCGCGATGTGAGGCAGCCTTGAGATTCCTCCCGGGTTGAGTCCCGGGGGTGTCCTGGATCCGAGATTCGCCGCGAGCCCGCGGTGCCGCGTGGAAACCCGAAGGCGCTGCGTGCATTCCGGATAGGCAACGAGGGCGGCAGGGAGCTCGAAGAAAATCCGCATCTCTTGCCACGCTGGATGAGCCTCCGTGGTTCCGAACGGATTCGTTTGCGGGCGGCTAGCGCGGAATCAAGGCGAGGCGGTGCTGACGATAGTCGAGGATCAGGCGTTGGTTTTCCAGGAAGCCAACTCCGACATTGCCCACCAGGTCTGGGTTGGCGAGGGGGCCGGTGGCTTCTTCCACCATGGTTACCCGCGGATCCGAGAAGCGTTGGCCGAGAAATTCGAACCAGGGGAACCGACCCTGCACACCGCGCACTTCGCCGCCGATCCCCCGCAGACGGGTCTGCACGGTGTTGTGCATGTGGCGCAGCAGCGAAAGGCGGCGCACCCACGGGGCGTGGAAGGTGACGGTGTCGTCAGACCCGGAATCCAGTCGGAACCAGCCGCCTTCCTGGGGCGCGAATTCGCAGTAGACACAGGGCGTGCTGCCGTCGAAACGCAGGGGGCGCCACGTCACGCGCGATCCGTCGAAGGCCTCCGGATCGTGCAGGCTCATCAATTGCCGCGAGAAGTCGATCTCGACCACTGCGCGGTCGAAGAAGTCCCCGCCGAGTACACCCGCGAGTTGCGCGCCGACGACCTCCGTCAGCCCGTGCAGGTCCATCTGCACCCACTCCGTACCCGTGGCCCGCAGGGCGCCCAGCTCGAAGGTCCCGCCGCGATGCAGCGCCGCCGGCACGCTGCCGCCGAGCCCGACGATGGTGATCGCGCGGTCGGGAAGGTCCGGGCCGAGGAAACCGCCGGACTCCTCCAGCCGCGCCGCATCGATGCAATTCACGCCGGTGCCGGTGTCCACCAGGAACCAACCCACTTCACGACCATCGAGTCGCGGCAGCACGAGGATGTGGCCGGAGTTCGTGCGGCGGATGGGGAACGAGTTCACCGCACCGGAGACGAAGGTCGTTGTGCCCGACAGGGTGCGCGTGCTGCGGAACCCCGAGACGGGCTGCATGGAAGGCTCGAACCGGACTTCGATGGTTTCGAAGGTGGTGGCGGCCCCGCTGCCTTCGAGCCGTTGCATGCGATAGGGCCAGGGGAAGCCGCGCCGCGTGCGCCAATCCTCGAATTGCCACTGCACGGCCGGGTTGCCCGGCACGCGCAGGGCAGAGGGCTGCAAAGTGCCGGGATCCAATTCGATCTCGGGGCGCACCGGGTTGTCGCCCAGGGCGAGCTGCACCGTGGGAATGCGTTCGGGAGCGCGGGAGAAGTTGCGTTCGAACGGCGAACCGTCGCTCCATAGCCAACGGCTGGCGAGGGTCCATTCCACCGAACGCGCGAGGTGCGCGCGCGTGGGCGGCAGGGCGTAGGCCTTCTGGCCATCTGCCTCGATCCAGAGTTGTTCCCCGTCGAAGCGTTCGGTCCAACCATCGCCGCGATCGGGTTGCACGCGCGTGGCAAAGCGGCCATCGGGCTCGTAGCTGCGCTCGAAGGTGCCGCTGCCCTCGGCGCCGTCATAGGTGCCCAAGATCAACACGCGGTGGGTGAAGAGCACCGTGTCGGTGGCGCTCATGCCCAGGCTCTGGCGCACCTCGGCGAGGCCTACGGGTTGCTTTGCGCGCGGGCCGGGGGCCTGGCACGCGCATAGGAGCAGGGCGAGCCAGATGCCCGCTCGGCGGCGCTGGACCGCGCCGTTGCCTGCCCCGTTCCCCCGAACCATGCCCGCATCCTAGCGGGAAGTGCCGCGGGGGAGGCCTTTCGCGCCCGGCCCGTGCCGGATTTCCTGCCGGTGGACCCCACCAATGGCCGGATACCGACGTTTTGCAGGGAAAGCGGGCGAATTGCGAGGCCCCCCTCGCGTGTTTCCCGGCCCACGGCTATAAGCACCGCCCACGCCATGGCCGCCCTGCACTCCACCGATACCCGCGATGGCGGCGATGTTTTTGATCGGGTCAGTCGCGAACTCGCCGAACAGGGTTGGAGCGTGCTCGACGGGGTTCTGCCCGACCGGATGGTGGAGGAGCTGTTCGTGCACATCACGGCGTTGCCCGACGAGAGTTGGCAACGGGCGGGCATCGGGCGCGAGGGGGAACACCACACGAACCTCTTCATCCGCCGGGATGAGACCATGTGGGTGCAGCCCGATCAGATCGAATTGCGGGGGTATTTCGAATGGATGGAGACCCTGCGGTTGGCGCTCAATCGCCGATTGTTCCTCGGCTTGTTCGATCTCGAAGCCCACTACGCGCGGTATGCGCCGGGGGCCTTCTACCAGAAACACCGCGATTCGTTTGCGGGTTCGGGAACCAACCGGGTGTTGTCGAGCGTGTTGTACCTCAACCCGCACTGGACCCCCGACGCGGGTGGGGAGCTGCGCATTTTCGATGATGCGGGGCAGGCGGAGATCGCCACGCTCGAACCCTTTTATGGCCGCCTGGTCCTGTTCCTCAGCGAACGCATCCCGCACGAGGTCCTGCCGACCACGCGGGCGCGCTTCAGCCTGACGGGTTGGTTCCGCGTGAACAACTCGGTCGGCGGCGTAGTCGATCCGCCGGCCTGAACCTAGGCGTAGCGGCCGACGAAGGTGACCCAGCGGCCGCGCCGCCGTTCCTCTTCGATGCGGAAACCCTCGTCGAGGATCGCTTTGCGCGTATCCACCAACCGGTGCATGGGGCAGCCGCTGAAGGCGAACCAACCGTCTTCGGTCAACGAGCTGCGCAGCGCGGTGGAGAAGGCGATGATCACATCCGAGTAGATGTTGGCGAAGAGCACGTCGAAACGGCCTTCCGGCATGCGTTCGAGGGTGCCCGTCTCGAATTGCACGCGGTCTTCGACCTGATTGCGCGCGGCCAGATCGCGCGCGCTGTCGGTGGCGACCGGATCGATGTCGAAACCATAGGCGCTGTCTGCGCCGAGCTGCACGGCTGCCACGGCGAGGATGCCGCTGCCGCTACCCGCGTCGAGCACGCGTTCGCCGCCGCGGATGCGCTCGAGGGCCACGCCGAGGCACGTGCGCGTGGTGGCGTGGCGGCCGCTGCCGAAGGCGCCACCGGGTTCGAGCTCCATCACCAGGCGTTCACCCCCGGGTAGCTCGTTCCAAGGCGCGTTGAGCACGATTTCGCGCCCCTTGCGCCGCAGCCGGAAGGGTTTCCAGCTCTTCTTCCACGAGGTGGCGTAGTCCTCGGGGGGCAAGGGTTTGTACGCGGGGCAGAGGCCCTGCAATTCCTCGATGCCGCTGCGTTGCGCCAGTTCCTGCAGTTGTTCGGCGATCTGCGTACGCAATGCCGGATTGTCCTGGGTGGTGGGCACGTAACTGCGCAGATGCACACAGCCCGCGGGCGGCGGATCGTGGGCCACCGAATGGTCCCCGATCTGCACCGTCGTGCACAGGGTGTGGCCCATGGCTTCGGCCACCAGCTCCTGCCACCCGAGCGGCACCGCCACCTTGATCTCCGTCCAACCCATCGCCTGGCTCATGGCGGCGGTTGTAGCAGGGGGCCGGGGGGCCTGCCAATCGCAGGCGGCGATTTCCGGGCTCGCCGGCCGGGATCGCAGCCGAGCGCTACCATAGGCCCATGGGTATCCGCGGACTCCTGCTCGTGATCTTGTGTTTCGTCGGGTCCGCTGCTGCCCGCGCAGAGAAGGCCCGCACGATTCTGCTCGTGCCGGTCGGAGAGCAACCCTCCTGGCGCGACGACGCGTACCTGGCGGCGATTGCGGCGTCGATGCAGATCTGCGATGGGATTCCTGTGGCCCTGGCGGTGGATGCAGAAGCCCCCTGGCGGCCCGAACTCGTGGACTTCCTGGCCCGCTACGAACCCGAGCGGTGCATCTGGGTCGGCGACCGGGAGCCGGACGCGATTCCGCCGGTGGCCAAGGGGTGGCAGTGGCTCGAATGCCGCGATGCGTTCACGGCGCAGACCGAATTGGCGCGGCTTGCATGGACGGCGTGCAAGCGCGTGGTGTTGTACGACGATGCGGATCCGGGCGCGGCCCTGTTGGCCGCGGGATTGGCGGGGCGGCTGAGCGTGCCTCTGCTCGCGTTTCCAAGCGAGAAGGGGCCCGCGGATCGGCTGCAAGTGCTCGGGCCGTTGGCCGTGCGGCGTGCGCTGTACATTGGCGGCGGTTCTCCGCCCGCCGTCCTGGGGCTGCGCGTGCAGACCCTGCGCAATGGCGAGGAAGTGGCGGCCTGGATGCGACGCGAACGGGAGGCGGTGCCGTATCTAGTGGCCGTCAATTCCCGCGAGGAAGTGGCGGGGCGTGCGAATCACCTTGCCATGGTGGCGCCGCTGTTGGCCGCGGCCCATCAAGGGTTGGTGGTCGATCTTCCATACGAAACGCGCTGGAAGCAGCGGTTTGCGGCGGAAGAGTGGAGCGCGGACCCTCCCGCGGGCGCTGCGCAAGGGGCTCAACGGCTCGGGTCCCTGGACGGGCAGAGTTTCGTGATCGGCAAGGATCCGGCGGATGGGCAGTTCTTTGCGCAAGTGGATGGCAATGGCGACGGGCGCTTCGACGGGGAGGGGGAAGGGCCGCTCAAGACCGGTGCGTCGGTGCGGCTGGGGGACCGTTTGTGCGCCCTGGACCTCGACGCCGAGGACAAACAACGCGGCCAAGCCCTTTGGTTGTGTTTCCCCGCCGCCGAAACCGTTCGCGAACGGCTCGATCGGCACCGCAAGACCGCGGGTGACGCAGTGCAGACCCTGTGCTTGGTTGGCTGGCCCACCGCCGTTCCGATGGCGGTGATCAGCAACGGCCAGGGCATCGATACCGACCTGGTGTCGGACCTGCCGTACGGACAAACCGACGAGGATGCCTTTCTCGAGCTGGGTTTGGCCCGTTTCCTGGCGGAGGATCTGCCTAGCGCGACCCTGCAGGCCTGTCGCGGGCTGGTGCGCGATCGATTCCCCGACCAAAAATGGCGAGGTCGTTTCGCCACGGCCGAGTGGGGCGCGCCGCTGCGTCTTCCCTTCGAGGCCCAAGGGTGGACGTATGCCGGCCATCACGATGGGCCCGCGGGTATCGGTGCGCCGTCGCCGCTGACCGGGTGCGAGGTGCTGCTGCACGCGTCGCACGCGTCTTGGTTGGGCATGGGGGCCACCTATCCTTGGAACTCAGAGACGCTGCTTGCGCCCGCCATCGTGCAGTCTTCGGGCTGCAGCACCGCGTCCCTCGACCAGGACGGCGAGCGGCGATCGGTGGCGGCGCGGCTGCTGCGCAACGGAGCCGTGGCGTTTGTCGGCAATGCACGCAGGGGCATCGCACAACAGCGGCTCTATGAGAGCGAGCTTTGGAACGCCATTGCGGAAGGGGCCAATCTCGGCCAAGCCCATCGCGCGGCCAGCAATGGCGTGCTGGTCGCCGTGTTGGAGCGCGGCGAGCAACGCGGAGGCAGCTACTTCTATCAACTCGGCCACCAATCGGCCTATGGCGATCCCGCCTTGACCTTTGCGGCACCTGGACGACCCCAGCAAACCGGCGCCCACGTCGCGCGCACTGGCCCCCGGGTCGAGGTTTTGGCCCCTGAAGAATGGCAACGCATCCCCTTTGCCCCCGTTTCCGACTGGAAGTGCGCCTTCGAGACCTTGTACGTCTGGAATGCCCCCGGTTGTGTCTACGAACGCAGCTGGTTCGGGCCGGAAAAGCGCGATGCCGAGATCCCGTTGGTACACGTGCAGCTCGACGTCCACGACCCGGATGCGGGCATCGAAATGCCGGAGGAAGTGGCAGCGCCCCTGGGCTGGAACGGCAAGTGGTTCGTCGATAGCCACGACTCGGGTGGTGCCACGCTGCACCTGCGCGTACGGCTCTTCGACGGGGACCAAACCGGCGGAGCCGTGCGGTCCGAATTGCCGAAACTGCGCCTGCGATTGACCGGACGCTGAGGTCGGGTCCTCAGTAGGGCACGTCGTCCAGGTCCACGTCGATCACCGGCGGGGTTTCCTTCTTCGGTGGCGCTTGCGGCGTGATCACGTCGCGCGGGGAATCGACGGGCAATGCGAATTGTTCGAGTCCGATGCCCGCGGCTTCAGCGGGTGTCACCAGGCCCATGTGCGTCAGGCCTTCGCGCAACACGCGATCGCGGGGTCCACGCACGAACCGCGCGCCGCGGGCATCGCGGGTGTCGTAGAGCGTGCCCGCCAAGGGTAATTCGCGCAGGAACACGCGGTGGCGTGGCTCGAGGATGCGCGGATCGAGGATGAAGATGCAGCCGCGATCGCTCTGCCGACGCATCAAACGACCGAATCCCTGGCGGAACTTCGCCAGGGCGCGCGGCATGTAGATCGTCTGCCGTTGTCCACCATCGCCGAGGGCGGCGCATTGGGCGAAGTGGTAGCGATCGGGCACCCCGTAGGGCAGGCGAGCGATGACGAGGTATTCGAGGGTGTCTCCGGGGAAGTCCGCGCCGAACCAAAAGGTATCGACCCCGAGCAACACCGAATCGCGGCGTTCGCGGAAGCGGCGGCTGAGTTCTTCCTTCGAAAGGTTGCCCTGGCCTTGGGCGAGCAGCAGCAGGCCCCGTTGCACCAAGCGGGCCTCGATCGCCTCCGACACCGCGCGCACATCTTCGAGACTGGTGAAGAGGGCCAGCAGGCGACCGCCGGTGCGTTCGGCGAGTTCGGCGATGAAATTCGCCGTGTACGCGCGATGCTGGGCGCGATCCGAAGGCGGGGGAGTGTCGCGCGGAACGCCCACGAGCACGCGCGAATAGTCGAAGGCCTCCGGCACACGATACGTCTGCACGGGGCGGGGCGCGCGTTCCTCGCTTTCGCCGGGTTCTTCTGCCCGTTGCAGGCCGAGGTAGCGTTTGGCCGCGCGGAAGTCCCCGCCGAGCCAAGTGGTGGCGGAGAGGAAGGTCCCACTCGCCAGGTCGGGGTAGTAGAAGCGGCCTAGGCTTTCGTAGGGCAGCAGCACGCGCGCGACGAGGCGGATCTCGCCGAATCCGCTCTGTTCGACGTCGTAGAACACCTCGCGGGCGAAGCCAGGGCCCTCCTCGCCGAGGGGCAGGCATTGTTCGAGGGCTTCTCCCCATTCGACCAGTTCGGTGCGAGCTAGTTCGAGGGCGCGTTGGATGCGACCCTTGCCGCGCATCGGAGTCTGTTCGAGAACTTCGAGCGAACGTTCGACCTCGCGGTTCACCTGCGACAGATCCTTGCCGAGCAGGCGCCGCGCGTGCAGCAGATCCTCCAAAGCGCCCTGCTGAGCCGCCTCCCGCAGGTATCCGTGCAGATCCCGCTCATCGCGGGTGGCGAATTCGCGCAGCCGTTGCTGCTCGACGCCGATCGCGGCTTCTTCGAGGGCATCGAGCGCGGCCAGGCAGCGTTGCCACGCGCTGCCGAGCGAGTCGATGATGTCCCGCGACGGGGCGCCGAGAGGCAACGCGGCCCGCAGTCGCGCGATGGGAGTGCGCGAGGCGGAACGATCGGGTCGGCCCAGGCGCATCAGGCTGCGGCGCACCTCCTGGAACTCGAAATGGTGGCTCCAGGCCGAAATCGCGCCGGTATGCAGGTGTTCGCACTCGTCGAAGATCACGTGCCGCAGGAATTCCTGCCGCGCGAGCACGAGGGACTGGTTCGTGATGACCAGGTGGCTCTGCTCGGCCCGCCCGCGGGCCAGGTCTGCCAGGCACGATGCCCGGTCCCGGCCCTTCGTGCAGCAACCCTTGCGGGCCCGCGCCGCGCGCACCAGGCGTGCCATCGCGTCGCGGTACGGCGCAGAAGTCGTCAACACGAGCGGCGGCGAAGTGTCGAGGTGGTCGAGGTCGCCCGCTTCGTCGCACCACGCAAAGGTCAGCAGGCTCGTCCACGCAAGCCACGTCTCCCCGTCATCGCTCGGTTCGGGCACGAGCGGGGTGAAGGCGCGCCAACAGAGGTAGTTTTCGCGGCCCTTGAGCAGCGCCACTTTCGGTTGCGTCTCGATGCCCGCCCGGCGCAGGGCGTTGAGTGCGCGCGGCACTTCGCCGTTCATCGCCTGTTCCTGCAGCGCGCGCGTGTACGTCGCCACTCCGACGCGGATGCCGTGGCGCAGGGACCAAAGCAGCGCGGGCACGATGTAGGCCAGGGTCTTGCCGGTGCCGGTGGGGGCGTGCACGAGCAGCAGACCGCCCTTGCCGAGGTTGTCGGCGACTTGTTCGGCCACCTGCAATTGCGAGGGGCGCAGGTAATCGGCGGGGTCGCCGCCCATGGTCTCCGCCATCGCCGCGGGCAGGTGTTTGCCGAAGATCTCGCGCAGCAAGACCTTGTCCTCCTGGAAGAAGGGGCTGATGCCGGGGGAGGCGGTCGGCAGGCTGTCTTCACCCCGGCGGTGTTCGGCGAGTAGGGCGCCGCGCGGCTGCAGGGCGAGGATCGAGTGCTCCGGATCGAGAATCTGGCCGAGGCCGCGGGTCAGGGGGCCGGCGTTGCGGTCCTCACCCCGGTCGAGCAGGCCGAGCAGCAGTCCCAGCCGCGCCGCCGCCTCGCGGTCGCTGGCCTGGAATTGGTGCCGGGCCTGCAGGAGGCCGTGGGTCCAAAGTCCCACGTACGTTTGGTCGTTGGCGTCGAGCCAGGCGCCGAGCCGTTCCACCCGGGCCTCCAGGTCTTCGGGCTCCGTCGGCGGACGCATCACGCTGACGGCCCGGCCGTAGACCAGCCGTTCGGCTTCGAAAAGTCCGATCACCGCGCCCAGCGCGCCGCGCCGCCCGCTGCCGAGCAATCCATCGACCCACGACAGCATCAGCCGCGCGTCCACGGTGACGATTGCGACATCTCCAAGGAAACCGGCGAGTTCGGTAAGTGCCGCAGCCGCAAGGGCGGTGCATTCCGCGGGCGTGTGCGCGTCGGCTTCCAGTTGCCACGCGAAGTCGTGCTGCTGCAGGCCGTCTTCGGACCATTTGCGTGCGCGCAGGGCGGTCAAATGGTCGAGCCGCACGTCCAGGCCGCTCGCCTCCAGCACGACCCATGCGGGCCGACTTGCCCCCGGGACGGCAAGCGGGGGCCCGGAATCGTCGGTTCGCTTCATGCGGGGGCTGCCAGGGGCGGGGAAATGCGGCCGGGAAGGCCCCTGAGATGGGGTTGCAGAGGGCCTGCGGGGCTCGACATCGGGCCCGGATCAGACTAACCTACTACGCCGCAATTTTCCCCCGGAACCGGCCCCTTGCGCGGCCTTCCGTTTGCGGATCCCCCCTGATCCCCAGAGCTCATGAAAATCACTGAGATCCCCGTCCCGGACTACGAGAAGGTCGTTGTTTGCAAGGACGAAGCTTCGGGCTTGCACGCCATCATCGCCGTGCACAACACCACCCTGGGGCCGGCGCTGGGGGGCATGCGCATGCTGCCCTACGCTTCGGAGGCGGAGGCGATGACCGACGTGCTGCGTCTGTCGCGCGGCATGAGCTACAAGTCCGCGGTGGCCGAAACCGGTCTCGGCGGCGGCAAGAGCGTGATCATCGGTGATCCGAACACCCTGAAGTCCGAGGCGCTGTTCCTCGCCATGGGTCGTTTCGTGAACAGCCTGGGCGGCTTGTACATCACCGCCGAGGACATGAACATCTCGATCCCCGACCTGGAGATCGTCGGGCGTGAGACCAAGTACGTCACCGGCCTCAGCCGCGCCTCGGGTTCGTCGGGCAACCCCAGCCCGTACACCGCGCACGGCTGCCTCGTCGGCATCCAGGCCAGCGCCGAAGAGGCCTTTGGCACCGCCGACCTGACCGGCAAGCGCGTCGTGCTGCAAGGCGTTGGCGCGGTTGGCGGTCGCCTGGCCGTGCTGCTCAAGGAGCAGGGCGCCGAGGTCACCGTGTGCGACATCAACCAGGAGCGCGCCGAGACCCTGGCCAAAGAACACGGCTTCCAAGTTGTGGCGGACAAGGACCACCTGGACGTCGAGTGCGACATCTACGCGCCCTGCGCCCGTGGTGCCGGCATCAACGACCAGACCATTCCGCGCCTCAAGTGCAAGGTGATCGCCGGCTGCGCGAACAACGTGCTGGCCGAGGAGCGCCACGGCTTCGAACTGAAGGACCGCGGCATCCTGTACGCGCCCGACTACGTGATCAACGCGGGCGGCATCATCAACGTCTCCGTCGAGCTGCTGCCCGGTGGTTATGACGAAGTCGAAGCCATGCGCCGCATCAACCGCATCGGCGAAGCCCTGCGTCAGGTCTACCAGATCGCCCGCGAGCAGGACATCCCGACCGCCGAGGCCGCGGACCTGCTGGCCGAGCGTCGCCTCGAAGCCGGTCGCAAGTCGGTTTCCTGAGCGATGAACCAATCCCCCCAGGTTCCGGGTCCGGTTCTGGATTTGGGCTGCGGCCCGAACAAGACCGCCGGGGCCTGGGGGGTCGACCATCACCCCTATCCCGGGGTGGACCAGGTCCTGGACCTGGACAGCGTGGACTGGCCCCTTCCGGCGGGGCACTTCAGCGAGATCCACGCGAGCCACGTGATCGAGCACGTGGCCTCGATTCCCGCCTTCATGCGCGAGATCCGCCGGATTGCCGCCCCCGGGGCCCTGGTGCGCATCACCACGCCGCACTACACGTCCATCGACTCCTGGACCGACCCCACCCACCGCTGGCACCTAGCTTGCGGCTGGCACGAGACCTTCACCCAAGGGGATTCGTACCTCGGCGCCCAGCTCACCGGCTTCGAACACGTGTCGACCGAGCTGACCTTCCGCCGCGGCCTGCGCAACGCGATCCCGAAGCTGATGATCCGGGTCAAGGGCATGCTCTGGTACGAGAAAAACAATGCGTTCCGGTACCCTGCCCGGAACATCCACACGGTTTTGAAGGTGGTGGCTGCCCTTCCCTAGCAGCGGGAACGAGCTTGCCTTCCAGATCCGCTGGCTTGGGCCGATCCGCTGCCCTCCCAGAGCCATCCACCACGAACAAAAGGCTCAGGGGATCCGCGCAAACCGTAGCTGTTCGAAGGATAGCGGCGAGGGCCGCTGGCGATTCCTCGCGCTGTTCGTAGGTGGTTCTGGAAGTCCCTGCAACGGTTCCTCGCGCAGGCCTGGATGCCCAAGGTCGAGGTCGCGGGAGCCTAGCGACGGGAGGCGGTGTGAGCTGCGGATGTAGGAGAGGATACGGCTGGTGGTCACGTTGTTGCACGGGCGCGCGCTGCCATGGGACGGGTCGGATCCGCAATCGGCTTCGATGAGCCAAGGTCTTGTGCCCGATCCCACCCCGTGTGCGCATTCGCACTTGCGCTAGCGTGCCATTTCCCACGAAGTTGCCATTCGATGCCCGCCAGGCGTTGCCTGGGGGCGGCATGGGACTTGCTGCGTAAACCGGTACCCTGCCTCAGGACAACGGAGTGATAGCCATGTGGTTCCGAATCGGTTTGATGGGAGCGGTGTTGGGTTCGATCTTTTCTGCGACGGCGAAAGCGGATGTGCTCAAGCTGGTCATGGAGGGCCAGGTGGACCTGGTTCAAGGCGGCGGGCTGCTTTCCGGGCCCCTGGCCGGGGCGCAGGTGGGAGAGTTGGTGCGGGCGGAGTTGGAGGTCGAACTTGTGACGGGGCCGCTGGTCGGCACGGCCATCTACAACATTCTTCCCGAATCCCTGCGAATCGAGGTGGGCAGCGCGGTGGAGGCGGAAACGATCGTCGGGGTGTCGCTGGTGGTTGGCAATGACGTGGCGTTCCCGAGTTTCCCCCAAGTCGACTACTTGAATACCCAGTTCACCTTGCAGCAGTGGAATCAGCACACGCTGCTGCTGGAGGATGCCGGTGGGGCGATGTTGTCCAGCACCGAGCTGCTCGTTGCGGCAGGCAACACGGTTGCCGTGCCCCATGGTTCGCTGGTGATCGACAACCAACTGACCACCGGTCGCGTGGAAATGGAGATCCTGACCCTCGACGTTTATCCGATCACGCCGGTTGGACTCACCTTCTGTGCACCTTCGGTGACCAACTCTACGGGCAGCGCGGCGCAACTCGCCTGCGTGGGCCATGCGGCGGTCCATGCCCATGAGCTCGGGTTCGTGGCCAGCTCGTTGCCCCCCGGCGAATTCGCGATGCTGGTGGCCGGCACAGCCCACGGCGCGATCGTGACGCCCCCTGGAGCCCAGGGTTTCCTTTGCCTCGGTGGAAACCTCGCGCGATTCAACGGAAGCGTGGTGCAGGTGGGGTCGGATCAACTCGCCCACTTCGCCGTGAACGACGCGGTCATCCCCTTGGCCACCGGCAGCGCCCCGATCCTCGCGGGTAGCACCTGGTACTTCCAGACGTGGTTCCGCGACCACATCCCCGCGGCCACTTCGAACTTCACCACGGGGGTGGCGATCACCTTCCACTGAATTGTAGGCACGTACGGAAGCGGTTTTAAGTTGTCACGTTATTCGCGGGGTGCGCGGTCGTTCCGACCGCGCACCCCGCGAATAACGTGACAACTTAAACCCGCTTCCGTACGTAACACAATTCAGTGGAAGCCATGGCAGAATGGGGCCATGGCGCTAGATCGACGAAAACTGAAACGGGGATTGGACCGCGTGGCTGGTGTGGATCCGGCGATCGCCAAGGCCCTGGCCGTGGCCGGATACCCCGCGCCCCGGGTGCGCGATCGCGGGTACGGCACCTTGCTGCGCACGATCGTCGGGCAGCAGGTGAGCGTGGCGGCAGCCAGTTCGATCTGGGCCAAGCTGGAAGGGGCGTTGGGCGAAGGATGCCCGGCGAAAAAGCTCCTGAAAGCCAGCGAGGACGAACTACGTAGTTTGGGCTTGTCCCGGCAGAAACAAGGGTACGCCCGGTCCCTGGCGCAGCACGTGCTCGATGGCTCCCTGGACTTGATGGACCTGCCCTCCGAAGACGAAGCAGCCATCGCCCAGCTCACGCAGGTCAAGGGCATTGGCCGCTGGTCGGCGGAGATCTACCTCCTGTTTGCCGAGGGCCGCCCGGATGTCTGGCCCGCCGGCGACTTGGCGGTTCAGGTCGGCCTTGGGCGCATCCTGGGCCTTGCCGACAAACCCACCGAGAAAGAGACCCGCGCTTTGGCCGAAGCCTGGTCCCCTTGGCGCAGTTCGGTGGCTCTGTTCACGTGGCACGTGTACAACTCGGCGGCGCTTTGAGCTCGAATTGCACATGTTCGGGCTGGAAGCCCATGCCGATCACCCGCGACGGAATGCGGCGCAAGATCGGCAGGCGTTGCAGCCAAGGCAAGAACCACGGGGCGCGCACGGGTTTGTCGCCGGCGAGGGCGGGCCGCAGAACTTTGTCCTGCAGATAGACCTGCAATCGCTGCATGCGCGCCGTAGCCCGTTCGCGACGGGCTTGGATCGCCTGCAGGGTCGCTGCGTCTGGCCGTCCCGCTTTCAATGCGGGCACGAGGACATTGGCTGCGGCCACGGCGTCCTGGATCGCGTAGTTGATGCCTACTCCTCCGATCGGCGACATCGCGTGGGCAGCGTCGCCGATCAAGACCAAGCCCTCCTGCGCCCAATCCTGCACGCGATCCACGCGCACGGTGAGCAACTTGACATCCTCCCAGGAGCCTATGGCCGCGGCGCTGCCCTCCGGCAATCGGCCGAGCCGCTCCACCCGGCGGCGGAAGTCCGTCAGGTCGCCCGCCCGCAACGCGTCCCACGAACCCTTCGGGATGAGATAGCCGCACTGCCAATACTCATCGCGGTCGAGCAGAATGAGCGCCTCTCCACGCTCGAAGAACCCAAAGGACTCTTGTCGATCGGGTCCGCTCTGCGGAATGCGGAACCAGAGCACATCCATGGGCGCGCCGAGGTCCTGGACCGCAAAGCCGCCCTTTTCCCGCACGATGGAATGGCGGCCGTCGGCTCCGATCACCACCGAAGCCCGAACGGCCAAGTCCCCCTGCGGTGTCGCTGCGCGCAATCCCACCACGCGGTTGCCGGAACGGATCAATGAAGTGACTTCGGCTTGCATGCGCAAATCGAATCCCGGCAGGCGGGCCCCCTCGCGCGCGAGCAGGTCGAGGAAATCCCACTGGGGCACGAACGCGATGTACGGGCAGCGAACGGGCAGGTGCCGGAAATCGGCCAAGGTCGCAGCTTTGTCCCCGAAGTGCAGCGTCATGCGTTCCATGACGTTGTGGGGAAGTTTGAGGAATTCCTCGAGCAAACCCAACTCCGCCAGCAGCTCCATGGTGGAGGGATGGATCGTGTCGCCGCGGAAATCCCGGAAGAAGTCCCTGTGCTTCTCGAGCACCACCACCTGCAATCCCGCGCGCGCCAGCAAATAGCCCAGCACGATTCCCGCAGGCCCACCCCCGGCGATGGCCACATCGGTTTCGATGGCTTCCGGGCGGGACGGGGCAGGTTCCATGGCTTGTGCAGCATACGCCCCCTGCCGGGAACCGGGCCCAGCGCGTGTTTTCAAACGCGTAAAACCTGGGCTCCGATAGCCAAGCACCCACCCGGCAGGGACGCTGCCGGGTGGGTGCCTGGGTGGGAACGGGACGCCGGACCTACAGTTGCTGGTCGGTGGCCGCGCCGCGGCGCGTGACCTGCTTGACCACAGGAATCGGCACCAACAGGCAGCCGCGGCTTGTTCCGTTGTGCGCACCGTAGCCGATGATGCGGCCGCGATCGTTGATGCCGACCGCCTGCTGCAGGTTCCATCCCTCCGCCGCGTCGATCAGGTCGTTCAGTCGCACCATGTGCATGTTGCGCGTGACCACGGCTGTGTGGATCGCATTGCTCCAGACCGAACCGCAGCACGGCAGGTAGACCCATTCGCCAAAGGCGTACCCGACGGCGACGTCGTTGTTGTTGAGCGCGGTTCCGATGCTGTACGACTTGCCGATCGGCGATCCCAGGTCATACAGGTTGATGCCATCGTGCAAGAACGCATCGCCCCAGAAGTCCTCGTTGCCCGACACCCATCCGGTGATGTGTCCGAGCGCGTTGATTGCCCGCGCGCTGCCGGAGGCGTACGTGCCCGTCAGTTGCGTCGGGGTCGCGCCCGCCACCGTGGTGTCATAGCGGAAGGGAACAGCCCAGAGATCGCCGAAGGCGCCCACCAGGGCTTCACCCACGGCCATGCCGGCATCGTTGATTCCATGGGCTTTCGTGTAGTCCATGATCAGCCCCATGTCGTGCATACCGGTCGCATCCGCCCACATGCCGTGCACCGGCTGGCCGGTCGCCACGTCGGACTGACCCACCACGACACCTTGGTTGTTGATGCCGAGGCCTTGGCTACCGTTGCCGCCCAAGGTGCCCAGGTCGGTGCGCACGCCGCTGATCGGGCTCCAGACCCAGGCGGTGTAGTGGTGTCCGGAAACGAATCCCGTGTCGCTGATTGCCGTAGCCCAACCTTGCCCCAGATCGGTGAACTGCTGCCCATCCCAGCGGAAGGCGTGGGGATCCGATGTGCTGATGGGGAAGTAGCGGCCCACAATCACCCCCTTGCCGTTGATGCCGTACGGAACGGCGGAAGGTTGGCCCGTCGCGTCACCAAGGTCGATCACCCGGTACTCCGGATAGGGCGTGCTATCGCAGGCGTCGCCCTGCCCATCGTGGTCCGAGTCCAACTGCAGCGGGTTGTAGAGGTACACGCACACGTCGCACGCATCCCCCGCGCCATCCCCATCGCCGTCGGCCTGGTCCGGGTTGGCCACCGACGGGCAGTTGTCGCAATCGTCGATGATGCCATCGCCGTCGGTGTCGGGCTCGGTGGCGTCGTAGATGCCATCGCCGTCACAATCCGCGAGGGTAAGCAAGCGCTCGGTCCACGGGAGGCCGTTCGCACTGCCATCGGATCCGCCCATCGCATAGATGTAGTCGTCTTCGCCCATGGCCGCCGCGAAGTCGTAGCGGGCGAAAGCCATGTCGGGGCCGGCGGTGAAAGTGAGGCTGCCGGGGTGGAACACGTGCACCGTGGCCACGGGCATGCCGCCGTTCGTGTCGGCGCCGTTGATGCCGCCCATCACGTAGATCTTGCCGTCCGAGCCGAGCACCGCCGCCTGATCGCTGTATCCCGCATCGCCGGCGGGGCCGACGGGCATCGTCGCCACGGTGGACCAGGTGCCAGCCACCACGTCGAAGGAGAACACCGTATCGGTGCGTTGCGTCGCATCCGCGTTGTAGCCGCCGAAGACGAGGATATGGCCTTGTCCGTCCCAGCACGCGGCGGCTCCGGCGCGCGGCGCGGGCATCGGCATGATGCCGAACCAACCGTTCGCGGCGGCATCGAAGCGTTCGCACAGGTCGGAGTTGTTTGAACCCGCTCCCAGCACGCCGCTGCGATCGCCGGGCCCTCCGCCGAGCGAGTAGATACGCCCAAGGTCATCGGTCGCGTGGGCAAAATAGGGCAGGTCGCTCGATCGATCCGGCAGGGTCGGGCCGACCTCCGTGCCGAGGGTCGGGCTGTAGACCTGGGTGCGCGTATCGGCCACGGTATCGCCGAACTGCGTGCCTCCGAAAATCACGATGCGGCCGAGGCTGTCGATGCCCGCGCCCATGCTGCCGATCTCACCGTCGAGTTCCTTGCAGTGCGTCCATGCACCACTGCCGAGGGTCAGGTAGTCCGCCGCGCCACGTTCCGGCGTACCGACAACCACGTCGTTCTCATACCGCAGCGGGCGACCGCCGATGGCGTAGACTCGGCCTGCGACCTGCAGGCCGACGGCTTCGGTGCGGCCGGTGCTGGCATCGGGGAAGGGCACCGACAACTCCCAGGTCTGGGCGGCGGCGGTGGGGATGAGCAGGGCTCCGGCAAAGAGCAGGGCAGAGGGGATGTGATGCATGGGGATCCTGGGGCAGGTGGGCTCCACCCCAATTCTGTGAGGGAGCACTTGGCCAGGGGTTACAAGCCGGTAACGGCTCCCCTCACACCGCCCCATGCGCCCGAAGCGCGGGCCAATCGGCCCACGGCCGGCCCCGGGCGCAAAGAAAAGGCCCCGCGTGTCCTGGGGACAAGCGGGGCCTTGACGCTCCGATCACTTCGCAGGGTACAGCGCCCCCGCTCGGTGGAGTGTGCTTTGGAATCAACCCTTTCGGAGGAAGTCGACCAGGTCGTCTTCAAGATCGGCCAGGCCATAGTCGTTGTCCGCGAGGCACCGGAACACGATGCGAGCGAGGGGCTCGGGGGTGTTCGGGTTCAGGCTGCGGGGCGGGGGATAGGAGAGGAAGTAGGAGAGGCTCAGGCGCTCCACTTCGCCACCTTGTTCGCGGCCGGCAAACTTCCACGGGACCTCGTCGAAGGGCAGCACGCCCGTCAGGATCTCGTAGAGCATGATGCCGATACCCATCACGTCCGCGCGGGAATCGCGCAGCAGCAGCGGGTTGTAGTGCGGGGTGGTGGTGATCACACCACGCTCGTCGGCGCGCATGGCAGGGTCGATCATCACGACGCCACCGGAGGGCTTGACGATGATGTTCTCGGGCTTCAGGTCGCCGTGGAACTCGAGGGTGCCGCTCTCGCGCAGGGCCTGCAGGGCGCGCACGATGGTCAGGAACCAGTTGAGGCGGATGCCTTCCAACGCGCGGATCTTCTCGCGCAGGGTTTTGCCGCGCACGTAGTCCATCACCATGATCGGGCGACCCTCGTGCTGGAAGCACTCGTGCACCTCGACGAGGTTGGGGGAGCGCGACGTCTTGAGCAGGGCGTTCTCGCTCAGGATCAGGTCGTCGATCTCGTGCACGTCGAGGAAGTCGATACGCACACCATCGTGGCGGAAGAAGATCGCTTCGGCCGGCGTTTCGTCGGGGCTGATGCCCTCGGGCTGCCGCACGTCGGTGATCTCCAGGAAGCGGGTCACGTAACGCCCACCGCCGGCCACATCACCGACTTTCAGGGCGAAACGCTGGCCTTCGTCGTTCTCAGCGAGATAGACGAGGGAGAACCCGCCGCGCGCAATGAAATCCACCACGCGGTAGGCTCCGATTTGTTCGCCTGCTTCGAGTTTGATCATGGGTCAAGGGGGAGGCGGTCCTGGGTGAAAGGCTGCGCAGGGACCGTGCGCTTGCACTTCCTTCATCGAGTTCTGGCCCGCCGGGATTGAGGGAATCCGCGTCCCGACACATGAGTTCCGAAAGGGGGGGCGGGTTTGGGTGCAAATGGGAGAAGGAAATCCCCCGGCTGGGCCCCACGGCTACGCGCCGGAGCGGATGTAATGTCCCGAAAAATAACAGGATAGGACGATTGCCCCGGGCCGGAATGTCGGCCGGACCCGTTCCCACGGATGGGGGGCGCTGGCGGCCCCCAAAGCCCCTCTAGCGGCCCTGGCGCGCGCTGCCGCGGGGCAACTGGTCGATGCCGATGCTCTCGAGCAGCGCATCCTGGGCCAGGCCGAGGATCGCCGACGTGCCGTGCAGCACCGATCCGGTGCCCAGCCACTCGGCCTCTCCGTGCAGCACGAAGCGCCAAGCGCGACCCTGGCTGTCGATCCAGCCCATGTCCTGATTCAAGGCATTGCGCACGCTGATCAGGCCCAGTTGGGGGTCGATGGGGTCGTCAAAACGCACCGCGTACCCGCGCACATGGCCGGCTTCGACCACGCGCCAGGCCTCGGTGGGCCAGCTCTGGTGGGCTTTCGCTTCGCCGAAGTTCTCGAACTGCTTCGTTTCGGAAATACAGCCGGGAGTGGCGACCACCACGAGCAGGCAGGACAGCAGGTGCTTGGGGAGGATCTGCATGGCGACGTGCGTGGGGCAGGCGGGATTCGGGCTCTGGGGCTCCTGACCCATGCTTTCGGCTGGGCGGGGCTCTACCGGTACACCTTTGAGGGCTAAGATACGCCTGTGGACCAAACAGCACTCGAATGTCATCGAAAGGCGGGCAAAATCGCGGCCAGGTGCCGGGAATGGGCCCGCGAGAACATCCGCCCCGGTATTACGATCCGGCACATCCTCGAAACCATAGAAACCAAGATCCGGGAGGAAGGGGCTGAACCCGCCTTTCCGGCACAATCTTCACGCAACCACGTGGCGGCCCACTATTGCTCCGCCCCGGACGACACCCAGGTCTACGAAGTCGGCGACTGCGTCAAGGTCGATATCGGTGTGCACGTGGATGGGTACATCGCTGACACCGCCTGCACCGTCGACCTGTCCGAAGACGGACGCTGGACGCCGCTGATCCGCGCTTCCGAAGACGCGCTGGCTGCCGCCATCGCCAGCGTCGAACCCGGTCGCCCGGTGGGTGAAGTCGGCGGAGCCATCGAGCGCGCGATCGAAGCCGCCGGCTTCCAACCGATCCGTAACCTCACCGGCCACGGCCTCGCCCGTTGGAAGGTGCATTGCGCGCCGCAGATCCCGAACTACGCCGAACGCGGCGGCGGTCGCCTGCAAGCCGGCCAGGTCATCGCGATCGAACCCTTCTCCTGCAACGGTCGCGGCATCATCCACGAAGCTGGCAAAGCCGAAGTCTTCATGATGGTCGGCCCCCCGCGCAAAGCGAAGGGCATCGACAAAGACGCCCTGCGCGCCATCCAAGACTGGCGCGGCCTGCCGATCGCGCGCCGTTACTTCCAGGACATCCCCACCGACGTACTCGAAGCGACCTTCGCCAAACTCGCCCGCCAGGGAGCCCTGATGCGCTACCCCCCGCTGGTCGAACAACCCGGCACCATGGTCGCACAAACCGAGCACTCGATGTACATCGGCGAAGACGGCGTCGAGATCCTGACGACGGTCTAACCGCTGGTGTGCGGCCCAAGACGGCCCCTCCTCGCGGCAACGCCCCGATCGGACCCCTGAGGTTCCGGTCGGGGCGTTGCGCTTGATCCCCCAATTCCGGTGGTGTTCAGAGCACCGGACCCAGGAAACGGGCGGCGCTTTCGAGGAAGCGTTTGAGGGCCGGGCGTTCGAGCCAGCGGTCCAGGTCGAGCTGGATGGAGCGGTCGAGGTAGCCCATCAGGACGCGGCGCAATTCGGCGGTGAAGCCGCGGTCGTAGACGAGCAGGGTGACTTCGGAGTTTAGCCACAGGCTGCGCATGTCGATGTTGACGGTGCCGAAGAAGCTCACGCGGCCGTCGATCGTGATGCTTTTGGTGTGCAGCAGGTCCTTTTGGAAGCGGGCGATGGTGGCGCCGGCTTCCATGAGAGCCGTGTAGTTGGAGGCGCCCGCGTAACAGGCGATGCGGAAGTCGCTGGTTTCGGGCACGATGATCGTGACCTTCACCCCGCGCATGGCGGCGGCGATCAGCGCCTGCAGGATGGCTTCGCCGGGTACGAAGTAGGGCGTCGAGATCAGGATCTCTTCGTCGGCGGCGTAGATCGCCATCATCAGCACTTGATGGATGGCTTCCGAATAGATGCCCGGACCGGAAGGCAGGACCTGCAAGGCGACCCGATTCTCCGTGGGGGCGGGCAATTCGGGAACCTGCCAGAGATCGGCGTGGTCTTCGCTCGAACTGAGTTCGACGCACCAGTCCTGCAGGAACACGGCGTTCAGGGATTGGGCGCCGGCGCCATCGACGCGCACCATGGCATCGATCCAGTGACCCACGCCGGCGTCGGACTTGAACAGCTCGGGATCGACCAGGTTCATCGAGCCGGAAAGGCCCCAATCGTCGTCGATCACCACCAGTTTGCGGTGGTTGCGCAGGTCCCAGCGACCGCCGAACAAGTGCATGCGCATCGAGACCTGGAATTGGCAGCCGGCGGCTTCGAGCTCCTCTCGGGTGGTGCTCGAGATGAACCCATCGCTGCCGATCGAATCCACCAGGATGCGCACGGTCACGCCGCGTTGGGCGGCGCGCAACAAGGCCTGCTCGATGGCCGCCACCCCGCCTTCGGACTCCCAGATGTAGAACTCCAGGTGACAGGTGTGCTTTGCGGCGTCGATGCGCTCGACGAGTTCGGCAAACACCTTGTCGTAGGTCTCGAGCAGGGTGCAATCCTTGACCATCACCACCGGGAAGCCGGTCGTGCGGGTCACGTAACGTGCGAGGGGCACGGCCAGGGCATCTTCGGGGAGCTCCAGCCCCGACGGCGATTCCGAAAGGGCCTGTTGGAAACCCCCGACGCGGTCGGACAGGGTTTCGAGGCGCCGCACCCGCCGGTCCCCCTGGCGCCGCTCGCCGAACGCGTAATAGAACGCGGCCCCGGCCAGGGGCAGGGCGTAGATCACGAACAGCCAGGCCAGGGACTCGCCCAGGGGCTTCTTGCGGAACATGAGCCGCAGGGTCAGCGCGATCGCGAGGGCCCAGTGTAGGGCGAGCAGGACGGCAGAGATCACGGGGATTCCTTCGCGCCCATCTTAGCCTTGGATGCCCTGGAAACTCATTGGGCGCCTGGGAACCGAGGGGGCTTCGGGCGGAAAGGGGGCGGGCTCCGGGCTACCATGGGGCGACGAACCATGGCTCGGAAACGCGGAATGGGTGAGCGGCGGCGCCGCC
>JAWKUI010000002.1:0-683203 GCA_041398705.1 Planctomycetota bacterium
GTCGATGACCAGGCCCTCGACCCCCACGCCCTGCTCTTCGAAGATCTCGCGCATGGCGCGGCCCAGGCCGTCGTCGCCGACCACGCCGACGACTTCCACCTGGGCTTCCATCGCAACGAGGTTCGCAACCACGTTGCCCGCGCCGCCCAGGCGCAGGGTGTTCGACTTGACCGCCAGCACCGGAATCGGCGCCTCGGGCGAGATGCGCGACACATCGCCGATCATGTAGCGGTCCATGATCAGGTCCCCGATGATCGCCATGCGCGGACGGCCGAGTTCGGCCAGCAGGCTTTCGAGGTGGCGGGTGGAGATGGGAGTGTCTTTCATTGGCTTGCGAGCTTGGAGAGCACTGCCATGCGCAGCAGGGGCAACAGCAGTTCGTGCTGGCCGACCAGGGTGATGCCCAGGCCGGGCGGGCGCCGCACGACGTTGGTTTCGGCGCGATATTGGCGGATCATGTCCAGATTCGCCGTCGTCATGTGGTCGAGGGTGTGGCCCAAGTTCAGCGCCACGCTGACCGCCTTGAGGAAGATCTCCGGCAGGATCACCGCGCAACCGACGTTGATCCACACGCCGCCATCGAGCCGGCTCACCACTTCGCAGACGTGCTGGAAATCAGCGAGGGCCGCAGCCCCGAGATCCGCGCCGTCGCAGGCGGGGTGCATGTGCACGATGTCCGCGCCGATCGATACGTGGCAAGTGACGCCGAGGCCCAGGCGCACGGCGGCGGCGGGCACCGACAGGTGCAGGTTCGGGGCCTGATCGTCGATCAGGCAGCGGCCGAGGGCGCGGCCGAAACCCACCGTCTCGCCCGGCCCGGGATGGGCGCCGCGCTGGGCCGCGCGCGCGATGGCGCGGCCGGTTTCGTCCGCAAATCCGAATAGACCCGCGGGCAACTGCGTATCGACCTTTTCCGAAGTGCGCCCCACCGTCGCGATCTCGTAGTCGTGGATCGCGCCGGCGGAGTTGAGCGCCACGTGGGTCACAACGCCCTTTTCCATCAGGTCGATGACGAGCGGCGCGAGGCCCACCTTCAACACGTGCGCGCCCATGGCCATGACCACCGGCTTGCCCGCCTGACGCGCGGCGACGATGCGCGCCACGAGCTGCTTGAAGTGTGTGCCCGCGTAGATGTCGGGCAGGGCATCGACGAATTCCGAGAAACCCGGCAGGGGCGGCGGAACCTGGCAGAAGTCCTTGGTGGTGACCAGGCTTTCGCGCTCGGCCAGGGGATACAGGCGCACCCCGCGCATGGCTTCGAAGGGGTGCGGAGTCTTGTCGGAGCTCATGGGCAGGCGGGGCCTTGGAGGCACGGTTTCGAGCCGCCAGGATACGGGCTCTCCGGGCCGGATTCACCCGGCGCCAGGGCGCCTGCCCCGAATTGCAGCCGATCCCGGGAGCCCTTCCCGGATCGGGCCGCGGAGGGCCGCTTCCGGGCCTCCGCTCAGCGCCAATACCCCTGCGGCCAATCGATCACGCGCCGCATGACGGGCTGCCAGCGCAGCACCACTTCCCGCCCTTCGTGCACGCAGGTGAGCTCCAAAGGTCCCTTGCCCGCGGCCCCCAGCGCCCGCCGCAGATCCTCGGGCCCCGCCACGGGGATGTCCCCCACAGCCAGCACCACGTCCCCCTCCACGAGCCCCAGCCCGGCCAGGGTGCTGCTCGGGTCCAATGCAGCGATGCGGTTCCCCTGCCAGTTCGCCCGCACGAGAAACTCTTCGGCCTGAGGGTGCTCGGTGGGCCCGGGTGCGAGGCTTTGCAGGGCGGGCAACCAGGCGACCGGGGCCCAAGGCCTGCGCACAAGGTGTTCGAGCTGGGCGCAGCGCTCCGGCCCGAGCACCGGGCCGAGCCGCGCCAACAGCCCGTCGAACCCCAGTTCCCCCTCCGACGACGGCGGTAGACGGCGCCAGAGGTCCACCAGACCTCCTTCCCAACCCGCCCCCTGCAGCGCCATGTGCAACCAGGCCGACACCATCGCGCCCGCGCGGTAGATCGCGTCGTACTCGGCCCCGCCCTCGAAGAACACCGCGCCGCCCATGTCGGCCAGGCTGCGATCCCACACCGGCGCCTGTCCCTGGGCCCACAGGTCCACCTCGGCCAGGAAACGCTCCAGCGCGCCGGCTTGTCCCGCCTTGCCGAGCATCCGCCACGCAAGAAACTCCGTACCGCCTTCCACCAACCACCGCAGGTCCGCGCCGAGCGGGACCCGTGGGGCCCCCAGCAGGTGCAGACACTCGTGGGCGGGTAGGTGGCAGATCTCCTTGCGAGCTCCTTCGAGCCCCGCTTGCACGCCCATCGGCAGGCAACGCCCGACGAGCGATCCGCCAAGCCCCATCAGGTCGGGGCGCGACAGGATCAGCAGGTGGCGCTTGTCCGGATTCCACTCGCGATACGCAGCGAGTTCTTCGAGCAACGGCTGCAAGTCCTCCGCAAGCGGGGCCAGCGCTTCGGCTTGGCCGGGCCAGATCAGCAGGGAAGCCTGAAAGTCCCCGTGCGACAACCGCGTTTCCGTCCACTGGCCCGCGCAGAGATACGCGCTAGCCAAGTCCGCAGAATCCGCGACGAAGTAGCGGCCATCCGCCTGCTCGGCCCACGGGGTCCACCGCGCCCAACCGTCCGGCGTCTCGAACTGCACGAGAGATGGGCCCGAGTCCCCCTCCGGCATCAAGAACAGGGTCGCGCCGCTCAGCAACGCGTGATTCTCATCGCTGTACGGCCAATCTACGGCGCTGCCGGAGGCCTGGACATCGGGCAAGTCTCGATGCTCGAGCGGCACGGTCCACCGCAGTTGCCCCGTGCGACCCGCCGTCCGGAACCAGCTCCAGCCCTGCCCCTGGCGCTCGAGTCGTTCGCCAGGCGCCGCGTCCACCAGCCGCACCTCGCGCAGCAAGGGTTCGGCGAGGCGCACGAAGGAGTGGCCCTGGGGCAGGCTGAGCTTCAGTACTTGGGCCTGATCCGCCGGAGGCAGGGTCCAGATCACCTCGGCGCAATGGGTATCGGGCGACAGCACGACCCGATAGACGGGCAGCGCTTCCGGATCCGCGGAAGGCCGGGGCGCGTGGCAGCCAGGCAGGGCCGCAGCGAGGGCCAGAACACAAAGAAGGAAGCGCAGCATGCACCGCTCTACGGCGCGGCATCGGCGGTGTTGGCGCCGGATTCCTGAGCGGCGAGCTCTTCGAAGGTGCGCGGGGTGTGCTGGTAACGGTCGTGCAGCCAGAAGTACTGCTTCGGGCGCCGGCGGATCTGGGTTTCGAACTCGGCGTTGACCCGCGCCGAGATGGCTTCGGGGCCGAGACCCGCGAGGTCTGCGGGTTCGAGCACCGGCCCTACCACGATCTCGTAGGGTTCAGGGCCTTCGCCGCCGTAACACGCGTAGAAGACGATCGGCACGCCGAGGCGACGGAAGAGCACCGAGGCGCTGCGTTCGCAGGCGGCGGGGCGGCCGAAGAAGGGCGCGTAGACCGGTTTGCTGCGCGCGCGGTGGTCGAGCAGGAAGATCACCGATCCCCCGCCGCGCAACACGCCGGGCACACTCTTCATCGCGTCCTTGCGCGGCAGCATGCGTCCGCCCTGGGCCTCGCGCGCCTTTTGCATTGAACGCGAGAGGTAGTCGTTCCGCGGTGCCTTGCCCACGGCGTAGATCGGCTGGAAACCCAGGGTGGCCAGGGCAATGCCGGCCAGCTCCCAGTGGCCCACGTGGCAACCGACAAACACCACCGGACTGCCCGCCGCCGCGAGTTCCTGGGCGCGTGGATCCATCGACACGCGGAAGGCATCGCCCAGGGGCTTGTGCAGGATCTCGCCCGCTGCATAAGGGGCGCGCAGGGTGAGATCCCACAGGTGCAACCAGGCGCTGCGCACGAGGGCCTTCGCCTCCCGCTCGCTGTACCCAGGGAACGCGCTGCGCACGAAGTCGAGCGCCGCACGGGTATGGCGCCGATCGAGCGGCGCGATGATCGTCACGAGCACGCGGCCCAGTCCGTTGCGCAAGGCGCGCGGCAGACGCCCCACCGTGCCCTGCAACACCCGCAGCGCGATGTACCCAAGCCACGGAAGCGGCCCGCGATGGGGATCGCGCACCTCGACCCGCTCCACCGGATACACCACATCGGGATCCGGCGTCAGCGGCCGCTGCAACCACTCCGCGGGCACGGAGGATGCGGGGGGGTCCTGGGAGTGGGGCGCCATCGGTGAGCCATGCTGCCTCCCGAGCCTCGCCGGTTCAACCCATCAGGGGCCATAGTGCGGTGTAAAACGTTACATACCGAACCAGGTTCGGTATGTAACGTTATTCCCGCTCAGGTGAGGGTGAACCCCCGCGCAGCGGGGCGTTGGGCTTCCTCGCGCTCTTCGCGCTGGGTGCGGCGTTCGTCCGCCGTGGGCAGGCCGGCGAGGCGCAGGACCTGGGCGACGGTGCGCAGGCGCTCCTGCATCGAGAGGGATTCCACGGGGATGTAGGGCACGGCGAACATCTCGAGCATCAGCTTGACCATGCCGTCGATGCGCACGACCTCCTCCCACTCGAGGGTCTCGCGCACGCCGTCCTGGACCAAGAGACGGCGGTGCGGGCGCAGGAAGAAGACCACCCCCTGGCGCACGGTATCCATGTAGTGGGCCAGCCGCTTGTCGTGGAAGATCTGCGGCAGGATGGTCGAATGCTGGGCGGCGTAGGCCAGGTTGCAGAAGGCCCGATCCGAGACGAAGCTGCCTTCGTACAGGGCCTCCGCGGCAATCTGGCGGTCGAAGACCTCGAGCTGGTAGCGGTCCACCAGGTCCACGTCGGTGCGCAGGGCATCCACGCTGGCCTCCATCTCCGCCAGCACCCCGCGCGCGACCTCGGAAATCATCGGAAGGTCGTACCGGTCCCGGATCATGCGGGCTAGTGTGGTCTTGCCGGTGGCGTGGGCGCCGACTAGGTACACGCGGATGGGCTGGGTCATGGGGCTCAGCATACCACTGCTTGTGGCCAAGGCCAGCCTCTCCCCAACCGATCGTGGCTGGCACCCCGCCCCGCCCCCGCCGGTCCCATGCGCACAGGAAATCGGTTTTCCCGCCTGCACCAGGCCCCGAAGAGAGCCCTCTTGGGGCCCGTCCTACTGGCCCTGCCCCTGGCCCTCGGGGCCTGTTCGAAGCCCGAACGCCCGCCCCTGGCCAGCGTCGAGGAGCACCCGGACGGATACTGGCAGGACGTGCGTTTCCCCCAAGGCACGGGGGTGCTCGACGAGGATTCGCGCCGGGCGCTCGAGCGGCTGTCCCAGGCAGGGTACGCCCCCGGCTACGTGCCCCCGGCCCCGGGCGAAGGCGTGACCGTGCACGACCCAGCCGCCGCCTGGCCCGGCTTCAACCTCTACTGCTCGGGCCACGCGCCCGAGGCGGTCCTGATCGACATGCAGGGCAAGGAGCTGCATCGCTGGGCCCTGCCCTTCGACCAGGTCCCCTCCCGTCGCACGCCCCTGCTGCGCACCCAGCTCACCTGGCGCAAGGTTCTGCTGCTCCCCGGCGGCGACCTGCTCGTGTGTTACGAAGGCCTCGGCCTCGCGCGCATCGATCGCGATTCGAAGCTCAAGTGGTACTGGGACGGAGCGGCCCACCACGACTTCGAACTGCGCAATGGCAAGGTCTACACCCTCGCCCGGGAAGCGCGTTATCTGCCGTATCTGCGCATTTCCGAGGGGGTCGTCGAGGATTCGCTGTGCACCCTCGACGTGGAAACCGGCGCCGAGCTGCGCCGGGTTTCGATCTACGAAGCGCTGTTCACCTCGCGTTGGAGCGACTTCCTCGCCGTGCACGCGAAGGGCGGTGGCGACGTCTTGCACAACAACTCCCTCGAAGAAGTTGGGCCCGAACTCGCGGCACGACTCAAAGGGGTCAAGCCCGAAGACTGGCTGCTCGTCTTCCGCGACGTGAACGCCCTCGCGATCCTGAGCGAATCCCAGGGCACCATCGTGTGGATGCAGGAGGGGCCCTGGGGAGGGCCCCACTCGCTCTCCCCCCTACCCGGGGGCAACCTGCTCTTGTTCGACAACCAGGGGGAAGGCGGCTTCACGCGGCTCGTGGAGTGGGATCCGGTGACGCAGGCCCTGGGGCGGGTCTACCGCGGCACGCCGCCCGCGGCGTTCGTCTCGATCTTCTCGGGCAACGTGCACCGCCTGCCGAACGGCAACTGGCTGGCGGCGGTCTCCTGCGCGGGGTACGCCCGCGAGATCGATCCCGGGGGCCAGACCGTTTGGGAGTTCCACAGCCCCCACCGCACGGGCCGGCAGCGGGAGCTGGTGGCGGTGCTGTTCGACATGCAGCGCCTGCCGGCTGATCTGGACCTCTCCTGGACCAGATAGGGACAGGGGCCCCGGTGGCGCTTTGCGATTTCCCCCACATCGGCTCAGGACCAGCACTTGGGGAGGTCGATATCGCCCCTGCCTTTTGCCCCCAAGAGAGAGCCCTATGTTCTTCCACAAAAAACGCGTCGCCAAGTTCACCTGCCGTCGTGAACAAGAGCGCGCTGCCCTGCCGGACGCCGATTCCCTCGTCGTCGAACTCGATTTGCCCGATGGCATGACCGTGCCCGCCGAGCTGTACGACCTCACGATCGAAGGCAGCGGCGTGCTCGTGCCCGAGGAATTCGTCATGGGTCTGGTGACCGACGATGTGCTGCAGTTCACCTTGGCCCACCCGATCAACGGCTGGACCGTGCAGACCCCCGCGCGGGTCGTGCGCAACGTGCCGCACAGCCACGGCAGCCACATGCTCGGCATGCAGTTCATCAACACGGGCAACCTGTACGCCCAGCTCGATGACGCGATGGGCCGGTACTTCAACCGCCGCCGCCTGGGCCGCGTGCACCCGGATGAGAACCAGACCATCGACGTGCACATCTCCCACGGATCCGACCAGATCCTGGGCCGCATCTACGACATCTCCGAGCAGGGCATCGGCATCGCGGTGCCCTTCGTGCAGGGCCTGAGCCTGGCCCCCGGCGACGAGCTGCAGGTCAAGTTCCGCCTGCCCAACAGCACCAAACCGGTACAAGGTGTGATCACCGTTCAACAACGCCGCATGCTCGGCGAGTACGGGTTCGTCGGCGCCAAGCTCGATGATCAATTCGACAAGTCGCGGCCGGTGATCCTCGACTTCATCGCCCAGCGCCGCCTGGCCTCCGAGGAGTTCGAGCACAGCTTCGACGACGAGCCGGAAGTCGACGGCATCGCGCAGGACCTCGACGCGGCCTGAGCCGCACGGCCTTGCACGCGCGGCCCGCCGCCCCGGATTCGGGGTGGCGGGCCGCGCGCGTTTGCATTCGGTATGTAGTGCCCGGGGAGCACTCCTGCGTGCGGCATGGAAAGGCGTGCAGCCGAACGGGATGCTCGCAGAGCTTCTACACAACCGGTACCTGGCGACCGAGATCGGCAGCGTTGAACCCGCTACCCTGGGGACCGTCCCCTTCGAGGAGTCCCTATGCCGATGCTTCCGCTCTTGCTCGCCGCGCTGCCCTTCGCCGGCGATCCGCCGCCGCAGTTCCTGCGTTACCCCGACGTCAGCCACGACCAGATCGTCTTCCGCTCGGGCGGCGACCTGTACCTCGTGCCGCGCGAGGGCGGCCACGCCGAGCGCCTCACCTCCGGCGACGGCGCCGAGAGCCTGCCGAAGTTCAGTCCCGACGGTCAGACCGTTGCGTTCATGGCGGGTTACGACGGGGGCAGCGAGCTCTACACGTTGCCGGTGACCGGCGGCGTGCCCACGCGGCTGACGTGGCACCCCGCGGACGAGACCCTCTGCGATTGGACCCCCGACGGCAGTGCTTTGTTGTTCCAATCGAACCAGATCTCCGGCCAGGCGCGCGCCGCCCGCCTCTTCCGCGTGCCCAAGGCAGGCGGCCAGCCCGAAGTCCTGCCGGTCCCCTACGGCAACTTCGCGAGCTTGCACAGCGGCGGCGAGTGGCTGGCCTACACCCCCACCACGCGCGAATTCCGCACCTGGAAGCGCTATCGCGGCGGCCTCGCCCAAGACGTGTGGCTGTTCAACTTGAACGACCACAGCTCACGCCGCGTCACCGACGACCCCGGCAGCGACCAATTGCCGATGTGGCACGGCAACGACCTGTACTTCCTGTCCGATCGCGGCCCCGCGGGCATCTCCAACCTGTACCGCTGGTCCCTGCTCGACGGCAGCACGCAGCGCATCACGGACTTCCGCGAGTCGGGGGTGCGTTTCCCTTCGATCGGGCCGCGCGACATCGTGTTCGAGTACCAGGGCGAAATCTGGCGTTATGACCTGGAGAGCCAAGAACTCGGCGCCGTGCCGATCACGCTCGGCGGCGATCGTCCCGCCCTGCGCCCGATCCACCGCGATCTGGCCGACGCGGTCGAAGGCGGCAGCTTGTCCCCCACGGGCAAGGGCGTCGTGCTCGAAGCCCGCGGCGACCTGTTCCTCGGTTCGGTCGAAGGCGGTCCCTGGCGCAACCTCACCGCCTCGGCCGGGGTCGCGGATCGCTCCCCGCAGTGGTCCCCCGACGGCGCGCACATCGCCTGGTGGAGCGACGCGGACGGCGAGTACGCGTTGAAGCTTTGGTCGCTTGCCGACGATCAGGTGCGCACGCTTTGCAGCCCCGGTGCGGGCTGGCGTTACGATGTAAGCTGGTCCCCGGACAGCGCGCGCGTCGTGTATTCGAGTTACGACGGCAACCTGGAGGCTGTGGATGTGGCGAGTGGAACGGTGACCCACCTGGCGCAGGCTTCGAACGTGGGGCGCATCGGCGCCACCTTCAGCCCCGGCGGTCGGTATCTGGCGTGGGACATGCGCCACCCCGAACGCCGCACGTCGGCGATCTACCTGTACGACTTCGACGAAGAGCGCCTCGACGTGTTGACCTCGGGCATGTTCGAAGACAGCAGCCCGACCTTCGATGCGAACGGCGACTGGCTCTACTACCTTTCGTCGCGCACCTTCCGGCCCACCTATGCGGACCTGGATGGCACGTGGATCTACCGCGGCACGCGCGAAGCGATGGCGGTGCCCTTGCGAGGCGATGTGGAATCGCCCCTGGCCCCGCTCGATGGGCGGGACGATTGGATCGCGAACAAGGACAAGGACAAAGGCAAGTCGAAACCCGGAGCCAAGGCGGACGACGCCGAAACCAAGGCGGCGGACGGCGCGGTGGAGACGGCCGATGCGGGGGAAACCACCGAAGAAGTCGAATCCTCCGACAAACCGATCCTCGTGCAGGGCTTCGAAGCCCGCGCGCAAGTGATGGACTTCCCCCACGGCGAACTACTGGTGCTGGCGGGCCGCAAGGGCGGGCTGACCTGGTTTGAGCGGGCGGAAGGCGGCGATCGGCGCGGCGGCATGGACTTCCGCATGATCGACTGGAAACGGGAAGCGAAACCGAAGACGATCCTCACGGGCGTGCGCCACGCCACGCTGACGGGCGACCGCAGTCACGCCTTGGTGGAACTGACGAAGGGCTGGGTGGTGATCGAAGTCGCCCCCGACCAGAAGGCCGACGAAACCCTGGACCTGGCTGGACTGCAGGGCGAGTACGACCCGCGCGCCGAATGGCACCAGATGTTGCGCGAGGTCTATCGCCTGTACCGCGACTTCTTCTACGACCCGGGCATGCACGGGGTCGATTGGGGCGCGGAGTTCGCGCGGTATGACCACATGCTCGACCGGGCGGTGCACCGGGAAGATCTGCACTACGTGATCGGCGAGTTCATCGGCGAGCTGAACGTGGGCCATGCCTACAACCGCGGCAACCGCGACGTGGGGTATGGCAACGGGACGCACAACCCCGGCGTGGGCCTGCTCGGCTGCGACTGGAACCTGGAGAACGGGTTCTGGCGCATCGGGCGCGTGCTCGGCAACGACTACGACGTGGATGAGCCGAGCCCACTGCGCGCCCCCGGCGCGGGGGTGGCGGAGGGTGACTATCTGCTCGCCGTCGATGGCACGCCCGTGCGCACCGACCGCGCGGTCTACGCCGCCTTCGTGGGCACCGCGGGTCGTCCCGTGCGCCTGCTCGTGAACTCCACGCCGGAGCGCGAGGGGGCCCGCGAGGTGGTCGTCGAACCGATCGCCAGCGAGACCGCCCTGCGCTACCGGACTTGGGTCAGCGACATGCGCGCCTACGTGGCGCAGCGCTCGGGCGGGCGCATCGGCTACGTGCACGTGCCGGACACCGGCCAGAACGGGCAGAACGAATTGATGCGCCAGTTTGTCGCCGAACACCACGCCCCGGCGCTGCTCGTCGATGAGCGTTGGAACGGCGGCGGGCAGATCCCGTGGCGTTTCACGGAGCTGCTCAACCGGCCGACGCTGAACTACTGGGCGACGCGCGGGCGCGACGCGTGGGAGTACCCCGAGATGCGCCACGAAGGCCCCAAGGCGATGCTGATCAACGGCCCGTCGGGTTCGGGCGGTGACTGCTTCCCCTACTACTTCCGCCAGGCGGGCCTCGGTCCGCTGATCGGAACCCGCACCTGGGGCGGCCTGGTCGGCATCTCGGGCAACCCCGGACTGATCGACGGCGCGTCGGTCACCGTGCCCACCTTCGGCTTCTTCGAGCTCGACGGCACCTGGGGCATCGAGAACCACGGTGTGGATCCGGACATCGAGGTGCTCGATGACCCCGCGTTGATGCAAGACGGCCGCGACCCGCAGATCGACCGGGCCATCGAGGTGTTGTTGAAGGCCCTCGAAGACGCGCCGGCGACCCCGGTGGTCCGGCCGGCCGGTCCCAACCGCAGCGGCGCCGGCATTCCCGAGCGCGACCGCTGAGCCGAGCGGACGGGATTCCAACGGGCAGGGGCGCGGCGCCACAGGCTATCTTGGCCTGCATGCAACCGCCGCCCCTACCCGACCGCATCCTGATCGTGCGCCTCGGCGCCATCGGCGATGTGGTCAACGCGCTGACGGTGGCGGCCGCGTTGAAAGATCGCGATCCGGCGGTGCGCATCGGCTGGCTGGTGCATCCCTTGGCCCGCCCCCTCGTGGAGAACAACCCCGTGGTCGATCGCGTGCACGTCGTGCCGCGGCAAGGGCTCTGGAAGAACCTGGGGCCCCTGCGCCGGGAGCTGCGCGCCGAAGGGTACGGGCTGACCATCGACCTGCAGCGCATGCAGAAGAGCGCCGTGCTCGGGCGCCTAGCCGGCGCGCCGCGCTACTTGGGTTACGACCGCGCGCGCTGCAAAGAAGGCGCCTGGGTGTGGTACCGCGAACACATCGCCACCGGACCGCGTCGCGAGCACATGGTGCTGCAATATCGGCGATTCGGGGAATACCTGGGTTGCGACGCCCCCATCCGGCACAGCCTGCCCCCCGACCGCCCCGCGGAGCGCGCGTGGTGCGAGGAATGGCTCGCCCCCTGGTCGGGCCATGCACCGACCATCGTGCACATCGGAGCCAGCAAACCCGAGAACCGTTGGAATCCCGAGCGGTATGCGGAGTTGGTGCAGGGTCTGCTCGAAAGGGACTCGGGTCCCGTGCTGCTGACCGGGGGTCCGGGTGACCGGGCCGACGCCGCTCCCGCCGAAGCCATTGCTCGTGGCAACAACCGCTTCCGGAGCCTGGTGGGGCAAACCGACCTGCTGCAACTGCTGACCCTGCTGCGGCGCGCACGGCTGTATGTCTCGTGCGATACCGGACCGATGCACATGGCGGCCGCCGTCGGCTGCCCCGTGGTTGCGCTCTTCGGTCCGGCCGATCCCTGCCGCACGGGCCCGTTTGGCCCGGGAAACGTGATCCTGCGCGATCCTCCGGCTCCGGCGACCGGACCCCTGCCGAGCGCATCGATGGAGTCGGTCTCAAGTTCGGGCACGCTCGAGGCATGCCTTCGAATGCTAAATCCTTCTTAACGTCCCCGTCTTTGGGGCAGGGCTATACTTCCTATGGAAATGGTGCTCGCCAAGGACCATTTTCGCCGCTGAAACGGGTGGTAGTCTCCCGCTGGGAACTGCCCGATTCCGCACCGATTCCTCCAGCCTGCCAATAGGAAACTGGATCCGGGTCGACCTTTGTGCCGATGAAAGCAGAGCCGTCCAGGCGGTCTGCCCCCCTAGCTTCCATGTCTACCCGAACGACCAAGTCCCGCCCGAAGGCATGGTCCTCGATCCGGACCCTGTTCCGGCGCCCCCCGCTCGTGCCCGGGGCGCTGAACGCGGAGGATCTGGCCCGTGCGTTCCAGCAGGAACGCTCGCGCACCGATCGCAACGGTCGGCCGTTCTGCATGGTCATCTTCTGGGCCAAGGACGAGCCCCAGTACGACCTGCGCCCGCTGGCGGAATTCCTGCGCGGCCAGATGCGCCTGTATGACCTACTCGGGCATCTGGATCAGGAGCACCTGGCGGTGCTGTTGCCGGAGACGCCGCCCGAAGGGGCCGAACAGTTCGCGCAGAACGTGCGCGACGCGTTCGATGCGGGATCCAGCACGATCCGCCACGAGATCTGCACCTATCCGCTCGGCCAGAACGATCCCGGCCAGGGCCCGGGGGATGGCGAGGAACTGCCCGTCGAAAGCCACGAACCCCAGGCGGAACCGGCTTTGGCCAGCGATCTGTCCGAGGCCTTTCTCGTGCCCGTGAGCCCCTTTCGCCGCCTGGTGGACATCCTGGTCTCCGGCAGCGCGATCCTGCTGCTTTCCCCGGTCTACATCCTGGCTGGCCTGGCGGTAAAGCTCACCACCCCGGGACCGATCATCTTCCGCCAGATGCGCGCAGGCCGCGGCGGAAAGCCCTTCGCCTTCTACAAGTTCCGCTCGATGTACATCGACGCGGAGGCGCGCCGGGCGGCTTTGGCGGACCAGAACCAGCACGACAACGGGCCGATCTTCAAGATGAAGAACGACCCGCGCATCACGCCCGTGGGCAAGTTCCTGCGCAAGACGAGCATCGACGAGCTGCCGCAGCTCTTCAACGTGCTCAAGGGCGACATGACCCTGATCGGGCCGCGCCCGCCGATGCTCAGCGAGGTCGAGAAGTACGACCTCTGGCAGCGCAAGCGCCTCGACATGACCGGCGGCATCACCTGCATCTGGCAGGTCTCCGGGCGCAGCGAGATCAAGTTCGACGACTGGGTGCGCATGGACATCCAGTACCAGCAGAAGCGCTCCCTTTGGTTCGACCTGAAACTGCTGTTCAAGACCATCGGAGCGGTGGTGAGCGGCCGCGGGGCGTACTGAGCTCCGTGCTCGGCCCACTAGGCCGAGACTGACGGCATCGTCACTTGGGGTCCAGCCCTTTGGGCCCATTTCGGGACACTTCCCCGGCCGATTTCCGGGCAAAGGCCGGGGCCTGGAGGTGTGACATTTTTCGGGACATTCCAGGCCCCCGGGTGCCATTTTCAGCCCAAGAAGGGGGGTATTGCAGACTCCTAATCCGGTCCAGGGTCTGGATGCTTGGCTCGGAAGTGTCGCTTCTATAGAAAAGGCGCCAGCGCTTTGCCGAGCACCGGCAAAAGCTCACCAGACGGTGGCCAGCTTCTCGTCCCGGCTCTCCAGCCACTCCCGGCACGGCCGTCTTCCGCAACCCTTACGCTTCCAGACCGCACGTCCCTGCCAAACGGAAGGCAACCGGCTCTCTCCCGCCCCCCCTTGGGGAGGAATCCGTTGTTGCCATTCGGAAATGGGGCTCTCCCCAGGTCTGGTCCGCCCCCCACCTCAGGAAGGCATGACTGAAGATCAGAACAAACGCCGACGACTCCTATCCCTCGTCGGCTCTCTCCTGCTAATCGGCGCAACCGCCTGCTCTCAAGCCCCCATTTCCCGAACTTCTGACGATGCCGTCGGAAGCTCCGTCGGCGGCCTGGTCGTCACCGGCATCGCGGGTGGCACCCTCAACATCTACGGTCACCAGGGCGGCCCCTTCCCCCAGGGCACCCGGACCTACCACGTGGTCAACCACGGTCCCGGCCTGGCGGTCTGGCGCATCGACTCGAGCAACCCCTGGTTGACCAGCAGCCCCGTCGCCGGGGTGCTCGCTCCGGGAGAATCCACCCCGGTCGTGGTCGAGATCGACCACAACTATGCCAACGCCCTGCCCGTTGGGCTCTACCCCTGCGAGCTGGCGGTGCGCACCGTCAACAACCTCGACGGGGAAGTGGTGATGTCGTTCAACCTGCACGTCACCCCGCCCACCCAGTCGGCCCTGAGCGTCGATCCGGCGAACGGGCTCTCGATCCAGACGTCGGTGGGCAGCCCCGCGGGCAACATCGACGGGGAAGTCCATGTGACCAACACCGGGTCGATCGACTTCGACTGGACCGCCCTGAGCAGCGAGCCCTGGCTGACCCCCGTCTTCCCCTCGGAGACCCACTTCACACCCGGCGAGACCGACACGATGGGTCTGCGCGTGGACGAAAGCCAACTGGCCGCCTTCGGCTACGGCACCCACACCGCCACCGTGCACGTGTTCGACGCCGCCGATCGCACGATGTTTGTCGTCGTGCCGGTGACGGTGAACCTGTCCGCCGCCGCCTCGAACCGCGTCACCGCTGGTCTGCAGGCCGAGTACACCTTCGAAGAGGGTGCCGGTAGCGTGGTGCACGACGTCTCCGGCGTGCTGCCGGCGATGGACTTGAACATCGAGAACCCGGGCAACGTGACCTGGCAGCCGGGCGGCATGACCATCAACAGCCCGACCCTGCTGTCCACCCCCGGTGCGGCCTCGCGCATCACCGATGCGGTGCGCCCTCGGGTGAGTTCACGGCGGAAGCCTGGGTGCGCCCGGCGAACACCACGCAGGACGGCCCCGCCCGCATCCTGGGCCTCTCCAACGGCCAGAGCCTGCGCAACTTCACCCTGGCCCAAGGCCTGTGGACGGGTAACCCCAGCGAGAACTTCAACATCCGCTGCCGCACGACCCAGACCGACATGGACGGCATGCCGCTGTTCACCACTGGGCCGAACAGCATCAGCACCGCCCTGCAGCACGTGGTCTACGCCCGTTCTGCCGACGGCACCGAACGCCTCTTCCTGAACGGCGCGCAAGTGGCCCAAGCCTGGCGTGGTGGCGATACGTCGAACTGGGACTCCAGCTTCCGCCTGGCGGTGGCCGGGGAGATCGGTTCGTACCGCCCTTGGCTCGGTGAGATGTTCTTGATGGCCGTCTACGACCGCGCCCTGAGCAGCGGCGAGGTGCAGCAGAACTTCACTGCCGGCTGCGGGGTCTCCAACGCCGGTCACCTGGGCGTGACCCCGGCCTCCCCCATCGTGGTCAACGTGGTGCAAGGCCAGGCTCCGACGGCAACCTTGCCGACGTTCAACCTGAGCAACGTCGGGGGTGAGGCCCTCGATTGGACCCTCTTCATCGACCGTCCCTGGGTCAACGTGAGCGCCACCTCCGGCAGCCTGCAGCCCCTCGGAAGCTCGACGGTGAGCGCCAGTCTGAACGCCAGCATGATCGCGTCCCTGCCCCTCGGCACGCACCGCGCCAACTTGCTGTTCCGCAACACCACCACCGGCCACGGCACGGTACTGGTTCCTTGCGACGTAAACGTTCTGGTGTCCGGCTCGAACTCCGGCGGCAACCGCCCGGGTCCGACCAACACCGGCCCGAACAACCCGTCGAACCTGAGCAACGTCGGTGGCATGACCATCACCCAGGACGGTTACGTCCTGGAGAACGTGCGCATCTTCGGCACCGTGGTGGTCCAGGCGAACAACGTCACCATCCGCAACTTCATCCTGGACGCGGGTTTTGCGCCCTACGGCATCAAGTCGATCAACGGCAACACCGGCCTGGTGATCGAAGACGGCGAGATCTACAACGTGGATAGCGCCGGGGTGTACGGGAGCAACTTCAGCGCGTTCCGCCTGAACATCCACGAGAGCGGTGGCGACGGCATCAAAACCGTGTCCAACGCCCTGGTCGAAGCCTGCTGGGTGCACCACCTGGGCATGAACCCGGGCGCGCACGCCGACTGCAACCAGACGCGCCAAGGCGGCAACCTGATCTTCCGCGGCAACTACTTCGACCTCCCCATCGACATCGGCGCCCCCTACAAGCAGAACGCCTGCTGGATCGTCCAGACGGGCGAGGGCCCGGTCGACAACGTGCTGATCGAAGGCAACTGGATCGAAGGCGGCAACTACTCGCTGTTCATCGTCAACAAGTACACCGCGGGCTCGAACCTGCCCAACTACGGGGACCCGACGAACTGCCGCGTCATCAACAACCGGTTCGGCCGGGCCTATCGCTTCGGCCCGATCACGACCACCGGGTACGTGCTGATCAGCGGCAACGTCTGGGACGACGATGGCACGTTGATGGACATCAACAACGGCTGAGCCGGACAAGCGATGGATTCCCGGAGGGGGCGGTCCCAAGACCGCCCCCTCCGTTCGTTTTCAGGCCCCCTCGGCGCGGGGCCCTACCCTGGGCCCGGATCGGGACCCTACCCCCTTTCCCGGGGCCCTGGCCCGCCCCTTGCCTCACCCTGATGCCCTGCCGAGGAGAAAGTCCAGGTGGGGTAAAGCGACTTTGTAGGGGTGGCCGATGGGTCGGCAAAGCCTTGGGCCTCTGGGCCTGGGCGAACCGGTAGACCGCTCTCCCGCTACCCAGCGGGGCCGGGTGCCTGCCAATCCAAGCAAACGGGTGCGCTTCCACCTCTCGCAACCCCCTCACGGGGGCTGGTGGGGTGCGCCACGGGCTCCGGCCCAGGGAAGTCATGAGCAATACCGAATTCACCGCGCGCCTGCGCGGAGCGATCGCTGTGTCCCTGCTGTACGCCGCCGTGTCGGCGTGCGGCAGCTCCATGAGCGTCGATACCGATGTGGAGTACTCCACCTCGGGTGCCTCGGTGGCGAACAGCGGCGTGTTCGATATCCACGGTCCGGTGGGCGGTCCCTTCCCCCAGGGAACGCGCACGTACTCGCTGACCAACGTGGGCGACGAGCTTCTCGTGTGGCAGCTCGACACGGTCTACCCGTGGCTCATTTCCAACCCGGTGAGCGGCTACCTGGCCGCGGGCGCGTCCACGGATGTGACCGTCGAGATCGACCAGTCCCAGGCCAGCCAACTCGCCGTGGGAAGTTACCCCGCGAACCTGATCCTGCGCAGCCGCTCGAACGAAGAGGGCGAGATCTCGCTGGCGTTCCAGCTCTCGGTCGATCCCGCCCCCAGCGGCGCGTTGTCCTTCTCGCCCGATGATGAACTGTTCCTGAACCTGCCCTCCACCGGCACCACGGCCCAGGACGGCAGCATCACGGTGAACAACAGCGGCGCCGCCGGCATCGAGTGGGAAGCCTGGTCCCAGGCGAGCTGGCTCACCGTCGAAGCCCCGGCCAACACGTGGCTCGCCCCGGGCGAACAGCAGACCCTCGGTCTGTTCGTCGACGAGAACCTGCTGCAGTCCGACGGCCTGACCAGCGCTACCACCGCCGTGACCCTGAGCCCCGTCGGGGATCCCACCTCCAGCCACGACATCACCGTTCACGTCACCCTCACCGGCGGCGACTCGGGTCGCGTGACGGCCGGTCTGGTGGCGGAATACCACTTCGACGAAGGCGCGGGCACCACTGTGCACGATGTGTCGGGCCAGAGCCCGGCCATGGACCTGGTGATCGAAAACCCCGCCGGCGTGCAGTGGCTGCCGAGCGGCCTGTCGGTCACCAGCCCGACCCTGATCGCGAGCCCGGGCGCCGCCACGCGCATCAACAGCGCGTTGCAGGCCGCGGGCGAAATGACCGTCGAAGCGTGGATCCGGCCCGACAACCTGAACCAGGACGGTCCGGCGCGCATCGTGACGATCTCGAACGGCCCGAGCCTGCGCAACTTCACCCTGGGCCAAGGCCTGTGGGGCAGCCAGGCGCGCGACACCTACAACATGCGCCTGCGCAGCACGCAGACCGACCTCGACGGCATGCCGATGCTGACCAGCGGAGCGGGCGTGGCCACCACCGGCCTGCAGCACGTGGTCTACACGCGCCGCACCGACGGCCAGGCGCGCCTGTTCGTCGACGGCCAGGTGGTCTGTGAGACCAACGTGGGCGGCAACCTCGGCAACTGGGACAGCTCCTATCGTATGGCCCTAGCCGGCGAGATCGGCGCCTCCCGCCCGTGGCTCGGCGAACTGCACCTGGTCGCGGTCTATCAGCGCGCCTTGGAAGCCAGCGAGATCCAGCAGAACCTGCTGGCGGGCAGCGGCGCCCAAGCGGTCGGCCAACTCTCGGTCAGCCCCTCGAACGAGGTGCAGATCACCGCGGTGGTCGGCCAGACCCCGACGATCAACACCAACGCGTACCAGGTCGCCAACATCGGCCAAGTGGGCCTCGATTGGACCGCCAGCGTCGACCAGAACTGGGTTTCCTTGGGGCAATCCTCCGGCAGCCTGGCTTCCGGCCAGTCCGGCTCGGTGGGCATCAACATGAACCCCTCGGCGATCGCGAACCTGCCCGTGGGCGTCTACTTCGCCACCGCGCACTTCGAGAACACGACCAGCGAGTACGGCAGCACCGACCGCAGCATCCGTCTGACGGTGCAGCAGGCGGGCCAACCCTCCACCGGGGATCGCCCGGGTCCGTCGAACACCGGCCCCACCAACCCCAGCATCCTGAGCAACGTGAGCGGCATGACGATCACGCAGGACGGCTATGTGCTCGAGAACGTGCGCGTGTCGGGCACCATCGACATCCAGGCCAACAACGTCACGATCCGCAACTTCATCGTGGACGGGGGCGGCAGCTCCTACGGCATCCGCGCCACCGGCGGCAACTACGGCATCGTCATCGAAGACGGTGAGGTGCTCAACGTGGCCAGCGCCGGGGTCTACGGCGGCGGCTTCCACGCGAGCCGCCTCAACATCCACGAGTCCGGCGGGGACGGCATGAAGTGCACGAACGACGTGCTCGTGGAAGGCTGCTGGGTGCACCACCTGGGCACCGCGCCCGGCGCCCACGCGGACTGCAACCAGACCCGCGGCGGTTCGAACTTCATCTTCCGCGGCAACTACATGGACCTGCCGATCGACATCGGCGAGCCCTACAAGCAGAACGCGGCCTTCATCATGCAGACCGGCGAAGGTCCGGTGGACAACGTGCTGATCGAGGACAACTGGCTCAACGGCGGCAACTTCACGGTCTACATCGTCAACAAGTGGACGCCGGGCTCGAGCCTGCCGAACTACGGCGACCCGACCAACTGTCGCCTGATCGGCAACCGCTTCATGCGCGACTATCGCTACGGGGTGCTGAACACTTCCGGCTACGTCGAGATCTCCGGCAACGTGTGGGATGACGACGGCACGCTGATGGACATCAACAACCAGTGACGCTCAGTTCCGGTTCTTGGCCGGATACATTGGGGCTCCGGCGGGTGCCGGGGCGGTCTTCGGGTCCGCGGCCTTGGGCTGCGGACCTTTTGATTTCAGCCACCGGCCGACGGGGCGCTCGATGAAGCGCCAGGCGAGCACCGAGACCGTCACGAGGGTCAGGAGGTACAGCCCGAGGTGGACGGTCTCCCCCAGCGCCAGGCGTGGTTCGATGAGGTGACCGTACAGGTGGTGCACCGGGATCTGCAGGATGTAGACCGCGTAACTCGCCTCGCCGAGCACCACGAAAGGCCGCCAGCCGCGGGTCCGGAACGCGGCTTGGGGCAGGTCCGCCAGGGCGAGGATCAACAGCAGGAACAGCGGCGCATGGAAACTCGCGCCGAGGGCGAGCGGCAAGGGGCTCAGGGCCTGCAAGTGGTGCGGGAACTGCAACGCGAGCACAACGGCGGTTGCGGCGAGCGCCGTTTGGAACCAGGCCTGCAGGGCTTTCGGTCCGGAGCCGCGCCGTGCGAGCCACAGGTGCCCGCCCGCGATGCCGAGCACGAAGCTGCACAGGTGCACCGGGGGGAAGTAGTGCAGAAGCTCCCATTTGCGCGCGCCAAAGGTCTCCGAGCGCAACGCGAAGCCGAGCACCCCTTGCGTCGCGAGCCAGAACAACAGAGCCAGCCCGATGGCACGCCGCGGCGTGCCGAACTGCCCACGCCGCCAGCCAATCCACAGCAGCGGGAACAGGGCGTAGAAAAACGCCTCGACCGACAGGGACCACGCGGGCGGGTTGATCGCCAAGGCATGACCGGGCACCCACGCCTGCAGGAACGCGGCCCCGAGCGCCAGGTCCACGGGCGCCGGCTGCCGCCCCCGGGCCAGGAACGACGCCAACATCAACGCCAGGGACACGAAGTACAACGGCCCGATGCGCGCTAGCCGCGCCCAGAGGTACGGCCCTGCGGAACACGCGGGCCGCAGCGCATAGGTCACCGCCATCACGAAGCCCGAAAGCACGAAGAAGAACGTGACCATCTGCGGCCCCGCCACGATCGCGCCGCTCCACCCCATCGCCTCGCGGGCGAAGTGGAACAGCACCACCACGATGGCGGCAACGAAACGGGCAATGGTCAGACTCTCGAGGCGCATGGGCGCAATGGAACTGGCAGGCGGACCCGGGCATGCTCGCACGCCCCATCGCCTGAGCCCCCATGTCGGGTTCCGGGACCGCGGCCGATTCCCATCCGTTGGCCGGTTTCTTGGCGTCCTCGGGCACGCTGGAGTCCCCAGGCCGGGTGCGCCGCGTCCGATCCACCGCCGCGCGCTTGAGGCCCCCGGCCCGATCGGGGATGATCGTTGCTGCCATGTTGCTCCCCCGCCTGCTCGCCCTGTTCTCCTGCCTGCTGACCCCCGTACTCGCCGTTCAGGAGCCCGCGGCCGGCCCCGGATCCGAAGGCCGCGTACGCGCGGGCCTGCAGGTCGAATACCGCTTCGACGAAGGCACCGGAATCAAGGTTCATGATCGCAGCGGCCTGCAACCGGCGCTCGACCTCTCGATCGAAAACAGCGCCGCCGCGCGCTGGATCTCGGGTGGCCTCACCTTGCACGCTCCCACCATGCTCAGCACCCCCGGTCCGGCCCTGCGCCTGACCGAAGCCCTGCGCAAGAGCCAGGCGCTGACGATCGAAGCGTGGATCCGCCCGGCCGCGCGCCGCCAGGCGGGCATGGCGCGCCTGATCGGAGTGTCCGGCGGAGACACCTTGCGCAACTTCACCCTCGGTCAGGGCGAGTACCAAGACCAACCGAGCAACGTGTTCCAGGCCCGCGCGCGCAGCACCGAAACCGACCTGAACGGCTTGCCCGGTCTCGTGACCGCCGAAGGCGCGGTCACCGGGGCGATCCAGCACGTCGTGTTCACCCGCGACCGCGACGGCGCGACGAGCTTGTTCGTCGACGGCGAAGTGCAGGCGGAGTCCACCTTGGCCGGCACCTTCGACAACTGGGACTCGGGATACCAACTGCTCGTGGCGAACGAAGCCGGGGCGAAGTCCCCTTGGCTCGGCGACCTGTACCTGCTTGCGATCTACGACCGCGCCCTCGCTCGCGAGGAGATCGGTCGCAACTTCGCCGCCCAGAGCGGGGCGTCGAACCTCGGGCACCTATCCGTGGCGCCCCTCGCCAGCGCTTCGGTGATCGCGGTGCAAGGCCAGGGCCTCGTGCACTCCGACCGCGGCTGGGTACTGTCGAACATCGGCAACCGGCCGCTCGAATGGTCTGCCCAGGAGGACTGCGCGTGGCTCGAGCTGGCGCCCGCCTCCGGCACCCTGGCCCCGGGCGCCCAGGTCACGCTGAACCTGTCCGTGATCGAAAGCGCGCTCGCCGAATTGCCCCTCGGCAACCACAGCGCCGAAATCCGCTTCGACAACGCCGGTTCGAACCTGGGCAACGCCGTGCGCGAGGTGATCCTGCAGCACCTCGCCCCGGGCACCGGCGACGGCCGCGGCGTCAAACCCGGCCCCCACAACACCGGCCCGAGCGACCCGAGCGCGCTCAAGAAGGTCGGCTCGATCACCGTGACCAAAAAAGGCACCGTGCTCGAGAACGTGCACATCGAAGGTGCCCTGATCATCCGCGCCGACGACGTGGTCGTGCGCAACTTCGTCATCGACGGCGGCGGCACCGCCTACGGCATCCGCTGCAGCTTCGGCAACACCGGCCTGCGCTTTGAGAACGGCGAGATCTACAACGTGGCCAGCGCGTGCGTCTACGGCGCCGGCTTCACCGCGCGTGCGCTCAATCTGCACGAGAGCGGCAGCGACGGCTTCAAGACCGCCAGCGGTTCGATCGTCGAAGGCTGTTGGATCCACCACATGGGCATGGCCCCCGGCGCCCACGCCGATGGCAACCAAACCCGCGACGGCAAGGGCCTGGTCTTCCGCGGCAACTTCTTCGACATGCCGATCGACATCGGCGCGCCCTACAAATCCAACGCCGCCCTCATCATCCAGACCGGCCTCGGCCCCATCGACGACGTGCTCATCGAAGGCAATTGGCTCAACGGCGGCAACTTTACCCTGTACGTCACCGACAAGGGCACGGGCTACGGCCCCCCCACCAACGTCCGCATCAAGGACAACTGGTTCGGTCGCGACTACCGCTACGGCGTGCTCGACTCCTTCGGCTACCAACGCATCGAAGGCAACCGCTGGGAAGACACCGGCGAGTTGATGAGTATCAACAATCAGTAACGCAACCTGCGGGAATCCGCCAGCGGGCATTGCCCTTGCCACGGGCGGCGCGCGGCCGTTTGCGGCTGTATCTGCGGACATTCGCCCGGACCGACCGTCCAGATCGGGGCGTTGGATCCCAAGTTTCCCCGCCCCACGGGGTCCCTGCGCGCCTTCGGAACTCAAAATTCCGAGAAAGCGGCAACGGGAGCGAGCTTGGGCTATACAGGAGAATGACCCGGATTCCTTCTCCCTTTCTGTTCTTGCCGGGCACCCTTCTCCCGATCCACGATCATGATTTCACGATCTCTGATTCTCCCCCTCACGCTTTCCTTTGGCCTTGGCGGACAAGCCCTGGCGCAGTCGGAAGTGTGGTCCCAGGTCTTCGGGACCCCCTCCATCGAAACGGCCATTTGCGCCTGTCCAGATATGGGCACCGGCTTTTTTGCCGGGGGCATGACCATGGGTGCGCTGGCAGGACCCGCGGGCGCGGGTCTGGACGGTTGGGTGGGCCACTTCGACAGCAACGGCGCCCCCCTTTGGTTGACCCAGCTGGACTACTCGAACGTCGATGCAGTGTACGGGGTTGCCAGTGACGGAGCCGGTGGCGTGCTCGCGGTGGGCAGCGTGTACGACAACCACACCTGGGTCGTTCGCTTGGATGCCACGGGCCAGATCCTGTGGCAATCGAACACGGCCGGCATCATCTTCAACTATCCCCGCGCCGGAGTGAGCGACGGGGCCGGTGGCATCTACGCCGGTGGCCTCGGGTACGCGGGTTTCGCCCCCCAGTCGTTCGGCGGAAGAGACGGTTGGGTCGCCCGCTACGATGGCCAGGGCAATCGCCTTTGGTTGCGAGGGATGGGCACCACGGGCCGTGACGAAGTCACCTCCTTGGCGACCGCACCCGGGGGAGGCGTCTACTACGCGGGCACTTCGTTCCAGGGCATCGGACCAGACCATGGTTTCATGGGTTTGATCGACGCGAGCGGCAACCTCGTTTGGGAGTTGGACCTGCCCCCGGGTACGGAATGGGATCACGTGCAGATCGCTCCTGCCGCAGGCGGCGATGTGTTTGTGGGCGGGGGAACCCTGGGCTTCCTCGGCACCACCTACGCCGGCGGAAAAGACGCCTGGGTCGCGCGCGTGAGCCCGACGGGCACCATCCACTGGCTCGAACAATTCGGAACCCCCGAAGACGAGCGGGTCATGTCGCTCATCCCGGACAACCACGGCGGGGTCTATGCCGCCGGGGACACCGAAGATGCGTTGTTCGGTGTCCACACGGGAGCAACGGACGGCTGGCTCGCGCGCTTCGATTCCGCCGGCCACCGGACCTGGAGCCTGCAACAAGGCGGCGTCTCTTCGGACCAATGGGTCACGGTCATGCCCATCGGAACCCAAGATGTGCTCGTCGGTGGCGTCAAGCACATCGTGGCAGGACCGGGGGTCTCCCACTCGGAGATCTTCCTGGCGCGCTACGAAACCGACCTCGTCGGAAACGTCTACTGCGCGAATCCGGTGCAGAACTCGGCCGGCACGGTCGCGCGCATCGAAGCCAAAGGCAGCTACCTCGCCAGCGACGACGACCTGCGCCTGACGACCTACGGCCTCCCGGGCAACCGCGCCGCCTACTACCTCGCCGCACGTTTGCCCGGCATGATCACGAGCCCCGGCGGCGGAATGGGCAACATCTGCCTCGGCGGAGCGATCGGGCGCCTGAATCGCCCCGGCGAAATCCTGACGACCGCCACCACCGGAATCGTCACCCTAGTCATCGACACCTCCAACCTGCCCCAGGGCTCCACCACCGCGCCGATCCTGGCCGGCGAAACCTGGCACTTCCAACTCTGGTACCGGGACCTGCTCCCCGCCCCGACTTCGATCTTCAGCGAAGCCGTCGCGGTTCCGTTTGAGTGAATGTCCGGGCTTGTCCCGCACGGGTCTTTCTGGTCGATCCGATCGCAGGTGCCCGTGCGGGATGAGTTTCTTGGAGGCGCAGGTCAGGCGCGGCCAGCGATCGCCGCCAGCCCCTGGGGCCCGTTCGCAGAGCATCACTCGGTAAGCAAGAACCGTCGAAGGGACTCCGAAGAAAACGACATCGCTTGAACTGAGCAAAAGGACAAGCTTTGGGCAGCGTACTCCATCCCCGCCACCCAGATGTCCGCCTGCTCCCGGTATGGCCCCCACTCGACTCGGACCTGGAGTCCAGGTTGCTGGGAGGTGACGTCATCCACGGCCTTCTGTACCCGAGCTTCCGCGGCTTGCTTCCAGGCCGGCATCGCCTGCAGGGCACGCACCTCGGCACGAATCCGATAGAGCTCCGGGTTCTCGGCGGCATCCACCACGAACACGCCGGGCACTTTGCTGCCATCCTCGTACACGCGGCGGTGGAAGAGATAAATCGTCTCTGGATCCTCTCCCCGATCATCAAGCTCGTCCAATCCCAACCACTGGGACCAGGGATCCGGACTCGCCAACCACGCATCCCGAGCCTTTCTGTTCAGGTCCCCGCTCTGCACAAGTAACTCCCGGCGGCGCCTATCCACGCTTTTGAAGGAATCCCCAGCCGATCCCTCCTCCAGGGCGGGGGATTCCGAATCGACCTGCGCGACCGGTGGAGTCCGGGGATGCCCGTCCTCTTTTCCACCCATGAGGGAGCCTTCCCCTACCGTCTCTTCCGATCTCCAAGAACCATCGTCCGGAATCATGCCGTCACCAATCGAATCGGGACGGGAATCACGACTCAACCAGAAGATAGTGCCAATCAGCGCGAGTCCAACAGCGAGAACAACAACAGGTTTCTTCATGGCAAATGGTGCCTGGCAAGCAAGTCGGTTTCGAATTCAAAGGCGCATCGGGTCGCCGCGGCAATGGCAAGCCATCCGTGGCTGATGATCCTTGGCCCGCTGAATCCTAGGAGATCTCCCCTGCAGCCGCCCGTTGCAATCACGCAATTCAGCTCCGCTCCGTGGAGCATCACCGACCGCAGCAAGATGACCCCGAAAGATTGCCGACCCCCCCGCCCGCAGGAGGCCGCGTTACAGCCTTAAACCTCCGTTGGGACCGGGTACCAGGGCCGCATTTCCCCGCCCGCAGTGGGCACCTTTACCGCCTCGGTATCGATCCCTGCGCCGGATGCCACCGGGCGCTCCTACACCTCCCCCAGATGCCGCGCGAGAAACGCGCGCAGGTGGGAAATCAGCTCGGGTGAAGCGGAGTCGGAGATGCGCTTGCTCGCCTGCACCGAGTCCAGGGACTCGAGGCGCCGGGCGAGGTCGATCTCGTCCTGGGCGACCTGCACGATGCCGAGGCGTTCGAAACGTTCGGCGGTGGCGAGTTGGTGTTCGTTGCGCTGTTCGCCGGGGGAGGCTCGGCGGGGCATGATCAGCACGGGTTTGCCCATTTCGAGGGCCTTGAGAATCGTGCCCATGCCAGCGTGGGCGACTGCCAAAGAAATCGCGGTGGTCCATCCGATCGCGGGCAGGTAGCGATCGGACGGACCGGCGAACTCAATCGAATTGCACCTGAACCGCGTTACTGAAGTTCGATGTCGTGCCAGCGAGGTGGTCTCTGTAGTAGAGCTGGAAGCACCACGTGTCGCCGGCTTGGATTGCCACCGTAGGGTTCAGCGGGATCGCAGTAGTATCGAGGTGGAAGAGCATGCGACCGTCCACGCCTGCCACCGCGACGCCGACCCGGGCCAAAGCGCCGGAAAGGCAAAGGTTGCCCAGGCTGCCACCCGGGTTCGCTACGAAACCGGGGGCCGGGGAGGCGATCAGCAGACCCGCCTGGCCGGGAACCGCGTTCTCGATGCGGCACGTCAGCAAGCCGTCCCCAGCCGTGGTGCTACCGTTGACGCGCAGGTGGGCTGCCTCACCGGTAGAATTGGCCACTCCATCGCAGACACTCGAACCGTGGTCGAGCTCAAAGATGAGCGCGATGCCGGAACGAACGCCATTGGAGTCGATCCCGAGCTTGTCTCCAGCGACGGCATATCCTGTGGAAAGGCCGACCGAACGACCCATCTGCCCAGCTTCAGACGGGTCTTCATCTGCCTGCATTACCCTCGTTTCCAACCACTGGCCGTTTGACTGTCGTTCAAACAAGTAGGCTTGACCTCTGGTTGTTGACGTCGACGAGGTTTTTGCTCTGTCGGCACCCACCAAGAGGTGGTTCCCTTCGAGAGCAATGGAACCTCCAAACCCATCGGTCGCCGCACCCGTAGAAGTGGAGATATACGCCTGGCTAGCAGTAAGGGTCTCGGTGTATTGCCACTGGCCCGCAGTCCAGTTGAACATCATCACTTGACCACCGTGCACCATCCAATAATCCGAATTGCGTGGAGTGCCAATGGCCATGGTGTTCCCCTCCATGGCCAGCGAGTAACCGAAGTTGGTTGCGCCTGCAGAACTCCCCACCAAATCAGGGTTCTCAATCGTCTGGATCCATTGCCACTGCCCGGCGATTCGCTCATACGTGAACGCCCGTTGACAAAGTGTGACCCAGCCGCCACCAGGAAGAACCTGAACCTGAATGCCGCCCATGCCAACGACTGCATGATTTCCATCGACAGCAATTGAACTCCCGAACTTAGTCGGCCACCCACTCACTCCGGGCGGATCGGGCGGCGGCAGGATGATTTGTCCCAGGTGCCACTCACCGCTGGCTAGGCGCTCGAATGCGTAAAAGGCACCACGTTGTGGACCCGCCAGATTGTCCCCAGGCGCACCAATCAGCATCGTGTCGCCATCGATGGCGAGACTATGCCCAAATGCAGATTGGGACCCGGGCCGATGGGAAAGTCGGGCCACCTGACTCCATGTACCGCCTGATTCTTCAAGTACATAAATCACGTTTTCCCCTGCAACTGCCGCGTGAACGGCCAAGGTGCTCCCGTCGAGGCAGAGCACATTTCCAAACCAGGAGGATGGTGTGATATCCAGCGGCGTGTACCGCTGGGTTTCGACCCAACCCGAACCGGTGCGCCGGTAGATGGTCAGCTCGCCCGCATCCAGCAATCCATTCACATCTTGATTCTGGGTTGTTGTGGCCATCCATTCACCACTGACCGCCACCCGGGTTCCGAAGAAATTCTGGAACGGCGAATCCCAGCCCTCTACCCGAACGTCTTCCGTGACCACTTTGCCTGTGTACCCTTGTGCTGCCGCAACTCCGACCAGAATTGCAGCAAGGAAAACTCCCCACAATACTCCGGGGTGATTTTGACCAAGAAACCTGGGTCCACCACCTTTGCTTTCTACCGATCGAGGTGAACTCCCCTGGCTGCAATTGATTTCCATGCTCTTACTCGAAATTGCTGGGCGATGCCCCCTGGCTCGATCACAATAGGCGACTACTCACACGGGGTAGCCCGCAAAGATCGTGAGGTATCAGGGAAATTACTAGCTCATCATGATTTCCGGGGGGAAGGATGCTCCTACAGCGGCTCCTCGGTAGCGCCTCACGCGGCATTGGTCGTTCCTTCCCAATCAGGCTCCCCTCCCCACGGCTGGCCGACCGCTGGGGATTGGCCTAGCTGCCGCTTTGAGTGGCTACCGCCCTGGTCACTCTCCTCCCGAGGAACTCCTATAGTTCGCACATTGGGACGGAGGCGACATGCCGACCAGACCCCATCGATGGGTGCACACTAGGCCGCACCCGGCGGGTGGCCGAGAAGAGATCGGCATACAACGCCCGCGCGAACACCGCTACACCGCCCCCAAATGCCGCGCTAGGAACGTGCGCAGGTGAGAGATCAGCTCGGGTGAAGCGGAGTCGGAGATGCGCTTGCTCGGCTGCACGGAGTCGAGGGACTCGAGGCGTCGGGCGAGGTCGATCTCGTCCTGGGCGACCTGCACGATGCCGAGGCGTTCGAAACGTTCGGCGGTGGCGAGTTGGTGTTCGTTGCGCTGTTCGCCGAGGGAGGCGCGGCGGGGCATGATCAGCACGGGTTTGCCCAGTTCGAGGGCCTTGAGGATCGTGCCCATGCCGGCGTGGGCGATGATGAGTTCGGCTTCGGTGAGGTACTGCTCGAAGGTGGCCGGGTCGAGGTCGGCGGCGAACTCCATGGCGGTCGGCCGGTAGTCGCTGGGGCCGATCTGGGCGAAGATGCGGCGGCCGGGTTGGGTGGCGGCCCAGGCGTCGACGGTTTTCACCAGGCGGTCGAAGGGGCCCTGGGTGCCTACGGTGACGAGGATCACAGCACGCTCCCGTGGTATTCGGGGCCTTCCGGCCGGGCGAGTTCGGGCCACTGGGTCAGCCACAGATCGGCGTGTTTGCCGGCCTTTTGGCCCGACATCGAGAGCACCTCGGCGTTGGCGATCGAATCGATCCAGATCGTCTTGGCGCCCATTTTCTTGGCGAAGAAGAGCGCCAGCCCGCCGGGGGCGGCGCCGGTGGAGATCACCACGTCGGGGCGCTCCTTGCGCAGCACGCGCAGGATGGCGAAGGCGGTGCGCAACACGGCGAGTTTGCTCTTGGCGTTGGAATCGGGCACCACGTAGAGGCGCGCGTCGCCGATCTGCTGCTGGTACTCGGGGTGCACGCTGCAATAGACCACGTCGTAGCCCTGCCACGCAGGGCGCAGGCGCATCAACTGCACCCAGTGCCCCCCACCGGAGGCCACGGCCAGGATCTTTTTGCGCGCGGGGACCATGGCAAGAGTCTATTTCCCGTAGCGGCCGGTCGCACGGAAGGCCTGGTGCCATTCGCCGCGGCGGGACCAGATTTCGCGCCAGACCTCGCGCGAGGCGGGCGAGCCCTTGCCGACGAGCCCCAAGAGGCCAAACGCGCTGCGGCGCACGAAAGCCCACAGGTCGAGGGTGAAGAGACCAAAACGCGCGGCCCCCGGACCCCAGAACTTCTTGTAGAGCTGGGCTTTGGCGGTGAACAGGCGCACCATCTTGCCCGCGCGCACGGCGCGTTCGCTAGCGCCGCCGTAGTGCACGATCGCAGCCATGGGCGCGATGCGCGGCCGCGCCCCGTGGCGGGCGGCGCGCAGGCACAGGTCGGCGTCTTCCCCGTACATGAAAAAGTCCGGGTGGAATCCCTCCAGCGTGCGCCACAGATCCGTGTCGATCATCAGGAAACAGCCCGAGACAATCGGCACCTCGCGTTCGCTGTCGCGCTGCCACGGGCCCAGGGCCTCGGGGTTCCAGAAGGCGCTGCGCGGAAACGCCCGCGCGATGCCCAGGCCCAGACAGAAGGCGCTCCAAGGCGTCGGTGCGCCCCAACACGACGAAGGGTTCAGGCTGCGGTCCCCGTACAACGTACGCCCGCCCCACAGCCGCGCCGCGGGACGTGCTTCGGCGAAGGCCCACAGCTTGTCCACCGCCCCATCGAGCACCACGGTATCGGGGTTCAGCAGCAACAGGCGCCGGCCGCGCGCGCGCTCGGCGAGGAAGTTGTTCGCCGCCCCGAAGCCGAGGTTCTCCTTCAGGGCGAACAACGTCACCCCGGGGAACTCGCCTGCGATCGCCTCTGCGCTGCCATCGCTGGACGCGTTGTCGAGCACCAGCACCTCGATCGACACCTCACGCGTCTCCGCCAGCAGCGAACGCACGGCTTCGAGGGTCAATTCGCGGGTCTGGTAGCTGACCACCAGCACCGAAAGCTCGGGGGCGGCGGCGCTCATGCGGCTTTGGCTTCACCCAGCGCCACCTGACGCTGGCTCTGGGGCCGGCGCTTCCCACTACTCTTCGACTTGCGGCGCAGGGGCGCCCGGTCCGGCGGCGCGATGGCGGCGATGCAGGCCAGCACCAGGAAGAACACCGACATGTTCTGCTGGCTGTGGGAGATCGAGATCGACAGGAACATCAGCGCCTGGGCGAAGAGCGAAACGCCGAGGGCCCAGCCCAGGGCGCGTTTGGCCCGGTTGCGCTCGACCGTGCGCCACAGGCGGCCCACTTGGCGGAAGGCCTCGGACAGAACCCAAATGAACAGCACCATGCCGAGGAAGCCGCCGCGCACGCCCTCGAGCACAAACTGGTTGGTCACGTCGCCCTGGGCGTGGCCCCAGTAGCCCGTGTCCTTGACCCCGATCAGGAACCAGTCGGTCCAGTAGCGGATCGCGTTGTCGATCAGCAGGAAACGGTGGTAGCTGGTGCTGCCCGCCGAGAAGCTCATGCGAGAGATCAGGTGCCAGACCGGCGCTTTCATCACCAGGTGCAGGGCGAAAAGCACCGCAACCGTGGACCAGCGCACGAGCTGCATCTTGCGCCGCAGCAACCAGCCGAAGAGCCCGACGCCGCAAGCCATGACCCCCACGATGGGCGTGCTCGAGGCGCACAGGTACACCAGGGCCATGATCATCGCGCCGCCGAAGTAGGCATCCATGCGCCCCTTGGGCCGCCAGTAGCGCGCCCCCACCAAGGGCAGCCATGAGGCGAAGAAGGTGCCCGCCAGGATGGCGTGCGGGAAAGCGCCCTGGCAGCGCACCCGGCCTTCGCGGATCGTCGCCCACTCCTGAGCGCCGAGGAAACCGAAGGGGTTGCGCTGGGTGCTCTTCTCGATGAAGAACAGGAACACGAGCAGCGGCATCAACCGCACCGCAAAGCGCACGATGCCCTCCACATCCGCCCAACTGCGGATCACGTACCGGAAGAACAGGTACATGCCGAGCATGTCGTAGAGCATGCCCATGCGGAAGATGAACTTCCCGAAGCTCGCCCACAACACGATGAAAGCGAAGGTGCTCCACAGGCACCACGAAGCGACCAACTTGTCGAGCTTGCGCCAGCGCAGAGCCGTGTGTTCGCCCTTCATGAACACCCGCGCCATGCCCGCGAGCACCATGAGGCGCATCATCGAGAAGTCCGCGCCCGCGATCACGACACGCTGGGCACCGGGCAGGAACAGGGCGGCCACGAGCAGCGGATACACCGCCTTCTGGCGTTTGACCGCGAAAATGGCGCCGACCAACCCCATCAGCACGAGCAGTGCCAACGGGTGCAGGGTCGTGTGGCCGTGGAAGGCCTGGGTACCGAAACCCTCCTTCTCCCACGCCTGGAACGCCAAGGGCAACTGCATCACGGCTCCGGGGGGCGCTCTCCGCCGGTCATGGGGACCACGGGGCGCCGCTTGTACAGCTTCTTGGTGAACACGCGCTTGAAGGTACCGTAAAAGGCCTGGGCGCGCTGCTTCAGTGACAAGGCCGTAAGCCAGGTCCGCCCCACCGACATGCGGCGATAGCTCGGGGCGGCCACCCCCAGCAATCGGCAGGCCCAGATCCGACCAAAGACCGCACCACGGGTGTGCAGCAGGTTGAGTTGGCTCCCCGGCAGGATCGACGCGGGGGCGGGTTCGATGGTCAGCGCCCCGGCCGCCCGGGCGGCTTCGAGGAAGCGCCGTCCCTTTTCGGTGCGCACCAGAATCATCGAGCGGCCGGGTTCGCCTTCTGGGATCTCCCGGTACCAGGGGTCCCCCACGGCGAGGTCCGCGAACTCGCCCGTGTGGTCCACGCAGACGTAACAGCGCCAGGGGCGGAACTTCTGCAGGATGTTGCCCCAGGAAGCGGCGTAGGTCAGGCGGCCTTCTTTCGGCTGCCCGTCCTTGCCCGTGCCGCGCACCACCGCATGGCCGGGCCAGCCCTCGCCGCGGTAGCGCACCGATTCGATCGCTTCCGGCGTTTCCACGCCGAGTTGGCGCGCCATCTCGAGGGTACCGCGCGTGGACGGGGCGCCGGCGCAGAAGATCGCGATGGTCACGTCGAGCTTCTCGGCCAGGGCCGGGCGCAGGCGCGCGGCGGCCTGGGTAGCGGCCACGTCGCAGGGTTTGCCGACGAAGACGCAGGGATCCTGCGCCCGTTCGATGCGTTCCAGCCCGTCGCAGGGGCTGGCGGGCGCGTACCGCGAGCCGCTGTGGGCCAGGAGCTCTTCGCGGCTGGTGCTCAGGCGGGTCTCGTTGAGGTACGGGACATCGGACCGGGCGCCGATGTGCAGCACGCCGCCGCTCTTGCGGTGCTCGACGGCGAACAGGCTCAGGGCCGTGGCCGCACCGCCGCTCGAACCGGCGAAGCGGATTTGCGGGTCGCTCGCAAACCCCTCCCAGACCTCGAGCACGGGGCCCCAGCCTTTCCACAGCTCCTCGATATGGCCCTGGCCGGGGCGATACGGGGGCAGTTCGAGCCCCTTGCCCGGGCAGGCCTGCCAGGCCTCACCCGTGCCAGCGCCCGGCGCGACCACGGGTCGCCGGCCCTGCTCGAGGTCGTCCACCATGCGCACGCCCTGGGGCTCCAGGAAAGCGCAAACACCGCAACCGGTGCACAGGTGTTTTTCGGCGACATCCCGGATGTTGCGGACGGGACCCATAGGCGAGCGGATGGAGGGGCGGGAAGGGGCGGAACGGTATTGTCGGCCAGCGCCGCCGGCGGCAGGAGCATAACTCCAAGGAGGGTCCGGCCCTTACCCCGCTCTTCCCAAAGCCCGGCCCCGCGCGCTGCCGATAGGGCCCTTGCCCGGTCCCGCTTCCCGATCTTGCGAGGAAAGGCCCCACTCGCGCTTGTTCCGCGCCAGGATCCCCCAAAAAATCATTCCGTGCAATCCACCGCCCAAGACCCGCGCCTGTGCCTGTTCGGCGCCGCCCCCTCCACCGGCAACCTGGGCGTTTCGGCCCTCTTCCACTCCGCCCTCGCGGGCCTGTTCGAGCGGTACCCCGCTGCCCGGGTGACGGCCTTCGACTTCGGCCGCAGCGCGGGCCCGCTCGAGGTGCGCCTGGGCGACGCGCACTATCAGGTCGAGCGGCGCGGCGCGAACAACTCGAAGCGCTACTGGCGTTCGGACAGCTTGGCGAACATGCGGCTGTTGAACCGCCTCGGAGGTCTGGGCAACCCCGGCGTGGCGGCGATCCGCGCGAGCCGCGCGGTGTGGGACGTGTCCGGCGGCGACAGCTTCACCGATCTCTACGGCGTCAAACGTTTCTGGACCACCACGCACCCGAAGTTCCTGGCGATCGAGGCGGGCCGGCCGCTGGTGCTCTTGCCCCAGACCTACGGCCCCTTCCAGGACCCGGGCCTGCGCAAGATCGCCGAAGAGGTGACGCGCAAGGCCGCGAGCGCGTGGGCCCGCGATGAACGCAGCTTCGAGGCCCTGCGCGAGCTGCTCGGTTCCGAGTTCGATCCCGCGCGTCACCGCTGCGGCGTCGACATGGCCTTCGGCCTGCCCACCACCCCGCCGCGCGCTGGCGTGGTGCCCGCCGCCGTGCAGGAGTGGCGCGAAGCCGGGGCTTCGATCGTCGGACTCAACGTCAGCGGACTCATCTACCTGGATCCGCGCGCCGCCCAGGAGCGTTACGGGTTCCGCGCGGACTACGGCGCGGTGATGCGCGGGTTGGTGCAGGCCCTGGTGGAACGCGACCAGCGCGTGGTGCTCGTGCCCCACGTGCTCGAGCCTGCGGGCAACGTCGAATCCGACCCCGAGGCCTGTCGCCAACTCGTGCACGACCTGTCGCCGGAAGTGCGCAACCGCGTGGCCGTGCTCGCCCCGCCCTACAGCGCCGCCGAGGTCAAACACGTGCTCGCGGGCCTCGAATGGTTCTGCGGCACGCGCATGCACAGCACGATCGGTTCGCTCTCTTCGGGCGTGCCCACGGCGGCGGTGGCCTACTCGCTCAAGTTCCAGGGCGTGTTCGAGACCTGCGACCAGGCCGCCGGGGTGGCGGATCCGCGTTCGCTCGACACGGCCGAAACCCTCGCGCACCTCGTGGCGAGCTTCGAGGCCCGTGCCGCGCGCAAACAGGCCCTGGCCCAGGCTTTGGTCACGGTACGCCAGCAGGTCGCGGAACAGCGCGCGGGCATCTTGAAGGCTTCGACGCTGTAGGCCGCCCGCTCACGGGCGGCGCAGGCGTTCCTTCAGCTTGATCTTGTACTCGCCGCCGAGCACGCGCCATTCCTGGCGGAAGAAGCTCGCGAGCACCCTCGCGCAACGCACCCGCTCGCCCGGGGGCAGCGGCGCCCGCCGGATGGCGCGCAGGTAGTGCTTGAAGAGGGTCACGCGCGGCATGGGGTAGCCGCCCTTGGCCTTGGCGTCGAACCAGCGCGCCAGGTCCTCCGGCTTCTTGTTCGCCTCGAGCGAGGAATCCTTGTGCCGGCGACGGAGGAAGTGCACCCCGTCGAGCCCGACCCAGCGCCCGCGCAGGGCCATCTCGACCAGGGTCACCTTGTCCGACCCGTTGAACGAACCGATGCCGTCGGTGGTGCGTAAGACCTGCGTGCGCATGATGCCGCAGATCGGGCTGCACTTGAACAGGTGGCTCTTGACCGGATCCGCCAGCAGGCAACGCAGTCGCTCGTGCACCGGCCCATCGGTCCAGGGCAGGCCGTCGCCGTACCGTTCGAGCGGGGCACCGTCGCAATCGATCCATTGCACTGGACAGAAAGCGAGCACCGTTTCGTCGCCAGCCGCGTTCAACTTCTCGATCCCCTCGCGCGCCCAATCCGGCCCGCACACGTCGTCCGCGGCGGCCCACTTGAAGAGCGGCGCCCGCGCCCGCTCGAGCGCGTAGTTGAAGTTCGGCGCCGCGCCCATGTTGGTGCTGTGCCGGTAGTACCGCACGCGGCTATCCTGGGCCTGGTATTCGCGGCAAACCTCTTCGGTGGCGTCGGTGGACGCGTTGTCCGCGAGGATCAGCTCCAAGTCCCCCATGCTTTGCCCGAGCACCGACTCCACCGCAGCCCGCAGGTACGGCAGGCCGTTGTAGACCGGGATGGCAAAGGTGATCTGGGGGCGGCTGGAATCCATCGCTCAGGCGGTCAGGTCCTCGCGGGGCCCGATTCCGAGTTTTTTGGCCACGCTGCGCAGGAAGGTCGGCGGGTGGGACCAGGCGGACTGGGCCAAACCACCGATCCAGGCCAAGCGGGCGCCCTCGCGGGTGGCGAGGAAGCCGCGGCGCAGGTAGGAGGTGGAGAGGCGCTGGCGCACGAGTCGTCGGGAAGCGGCGTCGCCGGCCGGGATGCGGTCGAGCAGGTCCTTCCACATGCGCACCGAGCAACGCCAGTACCGCAGCGTGCGGTTGCTGATGGTGGTCGTCAAGCGTCCACCACTCTGGTCGTCCGAGGTCTGGATCGTGCCGATGCCCGCCACCGCGCAAATCGGCCGCGCAATGCCGTGGCGCAGGAACACGTGCGTATCGTCGCGCATCGGCAGATCCTGCCACAGGCCCCCCTCCGCCAGCAGCCGCTCGCGGTGGAAGACCGCCGCCTGCAGCATCATCGGGATGCGCGGCCGCAGCACCCACGGCGTGCCATCCGCGAGCATCTGGTACGGCCCCTCGATCGAAAACTGCGCCCGTTCCCACTGGGGCCGGCCGCCTTCGTTCTCGGCCATGTCGATGTTGGTGAAGTAGTAGTGCGCCGCGCCGCCGGTGCCCTCGATTGCCGCCGCCACCCGCTCCAGGTGCCCCGGAGTCCAGTAGTCATCGGAGTCGAGGAACGCGATCCAGTCGCCCTTGGCCGCCCGCACGCCCGTGTTGCGCGCCACCGGCGCCCCGCCGTTCGGCTGGCGGATGAGGGTCACGGGCGAGCCGAAGTTTTCGATGACCGCCGCGGTGCCGTCCTTGGACCCGTCGTCCACCACGATCACTTCGAAGGGCGCGTAGGTCTGGGCGAGCGCGCTCTCGATCGCACGCCCCACGGTGCCCTCCCGGTTGTAGGCCGGGATCACCACCGAAAAGCGCACGGTGCTTTGGGCTTCAGGCCCGGTGGGCTTCGAAGAGGAAGGCATCGGCGAGGCGGGAATCGAGCAGGCCCAACCCATAGCGGGCGAGGCGTTGCGCCTTGTTGCGCAGCAGGAAGTGCGGGCGACCAGGGACCAGGCCGGCGGCTTGAATCCAGCCAGCGACGATCTTCGCGGTCGTGTAGTGGTAGTGGCTCTCGGCGAAGGGCATGCCGCGCCGCAGCGGATACGGTTCGCGGCGCTTGCGCATGCGCAGGGCGCGACCGGTCTGGTTGGCGCTGGTCACGAGCAGGCGGCCGCCGGGCTCGAGCAACTCCGCCAGTCGCCGCAACCAGGCCACGGGCTCCGCGACGTGTTCGAGGATGTGGTGCAGCACGATGCGCTCGAAACGACGGCCATTCAGCTCGGCGATGGCGCGCTCGAGATTCGGCGCGAGCACCTCGAAGCCGCGGGCCTTGAGCCCGGCGGCGACGATCGAATCCATCGGGATTACGGTCACCTTCGCCCCCGCTTCCAGCCACGGCATCTCGAGCAACCCGCTGCCGACGCCGACGGCGAGCACGCGCTGGCCGGGTTGCGCCACGAGCGGCAGGTACCGCGGTTCCTGGACCGGGTGGTAGTCCTTGTTCCACGCCTCGCGGTGCACATCGACCCGCACCTTCGGGTCGAAGAGCTCGTCGCGGCTCTCCTCCCCCGCCGCGATGCGCAGGATGGCATCGAGCTGCGGCTGGATGAATCGCTCGGGCACGCCGATGCGATCCAGGTAGACGTTGGGCAGGTGCTTGAGCAGGAAATCGCGGCCGCGCGAGACGCAGATACGGCGCTGCAGGCCGCACTGCGTATAGGGGTCGGACGCCGCCGACACGAGCATGTCGTAGCGGCCTTGGTGCGGCAGCATGTCGAAACCACCGCTCTCCAGGCAGCGCCGCAACTGATCCCGCGTGAGGATGTACAGCGCCGAGTGTTCGTTCGTGAACGAGACGAAGACCTCGCCCCCATGCACCTCGACCGATTTGGGATCGAAGTGATAGTGGTAGTGCACACCACAGTACGAAAGGGATCCGTCCTGGAAGACCTCGTACCGCAGGAACCCGGCGATGCGGTCGGCGGGCAGCAAAGGTTGCACCTGCAGCCACGCTTCGAGGTTCTCGGGCGTCAGCAGGGTGTCGTCTTCGCTGTAGATGAACAGGTCGTAGTCCTCGATCCGGTCGCGGAACAACGGCCGGTGGGCGAAGGGCAAGGACCAGGGATCCTCGGTGGGCGTCCCCACGAGCACCTCCACGTCGTCCCCTAGATCGTCCTTGGGGCGATCGGACAGCACGACGATGTGCACCTCGTGCGGCATGGAGCGATAGGCCGCCAGCAGCTTGTCGAGGAACTTGCGGTTCTTGACACCGTAGTTCGCGAGGGCAACGAGGATCCTCATCAGACCGCCTCCTTGCTTGCCCCGCGCAGGCGGCCGGCTTTGATTCCGAGGAACCGGCGGAAGTCATCCAGGGCCGGCGGGCGCAGGACGAACATGGCCGCCCCGTAGATCACCACGCCCAACATCACGCACAGGGCCAGGCTGAACCGCGGATCCATGCCCCAGTGGAAGAACGCCCGCCGCGCCCCATACACCAGCCCCCCCATCACGGAGCTGGCCACGAAGTAGGGCATCAACGCCGCGACCAGGGTGCGCACCTTGAGATGGATGAAGCGGAACGGCACGGCGAAGTAGAAGTAGGCCATGATGCAATGGGTCACCGTACCGGCGATGGCCACACCAAGGACCCCGCCATACAGCGAACCCAGCAGATAGGCTTCGGAGGAGATTACCCCGAAGAGCAGGCCGTACACAAACAGTTCCAGGCTGCGTCCCAGCGAAACGTAAATAGCATGCAAGGGCAGGGACACCGCCAGCACCACGCCAAGCGGTCCCATCCAGATCATCAGCGGCACCGCCGCCTCCCAATCGGGATCGTGGAACAGGGCGCGCACCAGGACCGGGGCCACTGCCATCAATCCGGCCATCATGGGGCACGTGAGCAGGGCGATGCCGGCGCACGAACGCAGGAAGTTGTCGCGATACGACGGCAGGTCGTCCTGCAGCTGCGAGAAGGCCGGCAGCATCACCGACGTGAGCATGCGCCCCAGGTTCTGGGCGGGGAAGGTCACCAGGCGGGCGGCGATGGCATAGGCCCCGAGCACGCCGGTACCGAGGTAGACCTGCACCACGATGCGGTCCACGTTACTCAGGAAGTGGTTGGTCAGGTTGGACCCGAGCACACCGAAGCAGAAGACCCAGATGTCCTTGAGGAAACGCCACTCGAAACGCAGGTGCGGGCGCCACGAAGTGTCCTTCCAGAGGATCGCGTTGCCGATCACGTGGCCCGCCAAGGTGCCCCAGACCATCGACCAAATGCCGTAGCCCATGTACGCGAGGGCGATGGCCGAAACGCCGTACACGATCGCGTTCAGCATGTTCGCGAGCGCCAGACGGTCGAAGCGCATCGAACGCGCGTACAGGTTGCGCTGCACCACCCCGGTGGCGGTGATGAACACCGACAGGCCCAGCACCGGCAGCACGTCCTCGGCGAGCGGCTCGTTGATCAGCTCGGCCAGGGAATGGGCCGAGAGCCACAAGAACAGGCTGATCGACGCCCCCAACAAGAGGTTGGCGTAGAAGAGCGTGCTCAGGAAACCCCGCTCGAGCTTGGGCGCCCGCACGATCGCCTGGCCGATGCCCGCGTCCTTGAAGTAGTCGGCGAAGCTGACGATCACCTGGACGGCCGCCATCAAGCCGAACAGCTCGATGCCGAGCTTGTTCGCCAGCACGACGGCGATCAGGAGCCGCGACGCCTGCACCGAGCCAGCACCGATGGAATGCCAGCGGGCCCCCGAAAAGACGGTCTTCTTGGGGACTTCGGGGTGGTGGTCCGGGTCGGGATCCACCCCCGGGGATTGGGGAGGGGGCGCAGCGCTCAAGGTCACTCCTGCCGGAAAGGCACAGCAGGATACATCGGGGCCCAGGCGGTCAAAAGGTGAGCCCCTGCGGCAAAAGCGCCGCCGCGTGCATCGCGCCAATCCCGTCCCGGATCCGCGATCCGGAAATGTTTTCCGGTCCCAATGCAACGCCGCTTGGAACCCGCATTCCAAGCAGTCCGGAGCCCGAAATCCTTCGGGACCGGGGCAGCCCAATCCTTTCCTGGAAATGCGCGCGGGGGAGCCCCCGAAAGGGCTCCCCCGCGCGCTTCGCTAGGGCCGGATCTTAGAGACCGGTCACGGTGATGTCCCCCACCACCAGGTCGACGTGGTGGGCGAAGATCGCCAGCGAACCGGAGTTCGGGCCGCTGCCGGCGGGCGTGTTCACCGAGTGCATCCAGGCAGCCGGCTCGACTTCGTTGCGACGCCAGACCTTGATGTCGTGGTTGGTCGAACCATTCGACTGGCTCTGTACGCGGATCTTCATCCAGTAGGAGTCACCCAGGGTGACCGCCGGACCGGCGACGTTGCTGATGCCCTGGTTCTCGTTGACCCAGAGTTGCCAGTTCGCGTTGCTGCCGGAGGCATCCCACCAGCGGTAGGTCCACAGGCTCGACAGGGGGTACAGACCGTGCTTCGGCTCGGCGAAGGGACCGCCGTCCTGGTGCCCGTTCCAGCGGTTGACCACGCCGAAGGCGTAGGAACCGGTGCCCGGGGTGAAGCCGTTCGGGTCCAGACCCATCACGCGCACCGGGATCAGCGCCTCGTAGTTGGCCCAGGGGCTGTTGCCCAGGGCTTCGCCCAAGGCGAACAGGCGGTCGTAACCCAGGTGCTTCGGGGTGGTGCGCACCGCAAAGCCCATCTCGGTGTCGTAGTCGATGAACCAGTCGCCATCGATGGTCTGCACCTGGAACTGCGGGCCTTCCTTGTCGGTCATCGCCGAGTGCTCGAAGTTGGTGGAGTAGTTGTGCGGCCAAGAGGTGTTCGGCTTCCACAGCACGTACACCGTCTCGATGCCCACATGCCCATCGTTGTCGGTGGCCACCAGGCGCAACTCGTTGCGGTGGTATCCGTCGACCAGCGGTCCGCCGGCCAGGTCGGCCACGGGCAGCACGATGTTGTAGTCCCCCTCGTCGGTCAGACGCCACGGGGCTTCGCCCGGGCCGCTGATCCAATCGGGGTCGCCCAGCAGGGCAGTGTGCTCCGGACCGTCGTTGAAGGTCCACACCAGGGTGTCGTTCAGGTCGACGCGATCCTCATCGGTGTCGAGGATGCGGCCCACCACGTTGACGCGGTCCTGGGCGTTGCCCACGGCGCCGAACACCTGGTAGTTCATGTGCAGGGTCGGGTGGTTCCAGCCGTTCCACACGCGGATGGCCGGTTGCCCGCCGCCGAGGCCCGAGGTCGTGACACTGCCGGTCAGCACTTCGGTCTGGCCGCGCTGGTCGTCGGTGGTCAGTTGGAACTGGTAGGTGCTGGCCGGATCGAGGCCGGTCATCAGCAGCTCGTTGACCCAGCCGGGCTCGCCCAGGAACTCGGTGCCGCCACCGTACGAGCTGGTGAAGCCGTAACGCAGCATGCCATCGGTGGCCTCATCGCTCCACCAGCGCACGCGCGCGGTGGCATCGTTGAGGGCCATCGAGTCCCAACGGTAGATGTAGGGCGGATCGTTGTCGTCCGGCAGGCCGGCGTCTTCGAAGGGTAGCGGAGCCGCAGTGTCGAACAGGTAGTCGGTGACCAGGTGCATCTCGCCTTGGCCGCCGTCGCCGTTGGCCACGAACAGGCCGCCGCGCGCCGGGGTGCCGCCGTACTGCATGGTCGGGCCGCTGAACCAGATCGCGCCGTCGGAGGACCAGCTCGTCTGGTACACGGTGCCTTCGCGGTTCACGCGCAGCCACAGGGGCGCGTTGCTGTCCCAGGCGCCGGACTGCACGTAGCCGGTCTGGTTGTTCACCTGGCTGCCGCCCCAGTACTCGGAGGCGTCGAGCAGCAGGTCGGTGCCGTCATAACGGAAACCGAAGGTGGCGAAGTTGCCGGAGCCACTCTCCACCACTATGCCGCCCTGGCCGCCGGGGGTCGCCCAGCGGTTGAGGAACTTCGCTTCCAGGCCCATCGGGCTCTGGTCGTTCATGTTCTGCATCAAGCGCAGCGGGCTGGTTCCGGCGTTGTAGCCGAAGTTGTCGGGCACGGTCAGGGCCACGCGGGCCATGTCGGTGCCGGCACCCTGCATCTTGAGCACGCCGCGGTTGTGCGGATCCTCGAAGTTCCAGACGGCGCGGTTCAGGTTGAACCGGTTGAAGTCATCGCTGAGCAGCGCCCCGGGGACACCCGTCAGGAACGTGCCGTCCGCGGTCTCCGCATGGGTACCGGTCGCGGTGTTCGACGAGGCCTTGAAGTGGTACTCGGTGCCGGGGGTGAGGCCGGTCAGCAGGATCGAGTGGCTCGTCACCGCCGAAGCAGCGCTGGTGCCATTCCCGTAGGCGCTGGTGAGACCGTAGTCCACCCGGCTGTCCGAGGCGAGGTTGGTGTCCCAGGTCACCACCGCGAAGTTCGGGCCGGGTTGCACGGCCAGGTTCGAGATGGTGAGCGGGGTGGAACCACCGGAGCCGCCACCGGCGGTCGAGTGGCTGCCGTGGTGGCAGGCAGGGACCAACGCGCCGAGGAGCACCAGGGAGATGGGCCGCAGGGCCTTGGCAGGGCTGTTGAGGTGCAACATGGACATGGGAGCAGGAGGCAGTCCCGCGCGGGGCGGGAGGTTACGGGAGTTGGGTGACGACGATGTTTCCGAAGGAGGAGTTGGAGTGGTGCGCCACCAGGAGGAACGAGCCCATGGAAGGGTCGCCGGGGTTGGTGGTGTATTCATACGTCCAGGGGGTGGGTTCCACCTGGCCGACGGGCCACGTCTTGAAAGCATAGTGGGTTCCACCGCCCGGTGCGTCTTCGCAGCGAACGCGGTACCAGTACGTGACTCCCAGTGAGATGTCATTCCCGGGCTGGGGCAGGATCGCTTGGTTCTCGTTGATCCACAGTTCCCAGCGCTCGGCCAGGTCGAACCAACGGAAGATCCAGAGGCCACCCAGCGGGTACAGACCGTGGTTGGGCTGGGGGTAGTAGGTGCCTTCTTTCACGTGGCCGGTCCAGCGCAATAGGAAGCCCATCGCGTACGAGCTCGTACCCGTGGTGTATCCCTGCGGATCCAGACTGTTCACGGTGACCGGCAAGAGCGCCTCGTAGTTGCGCCAACCGTTCGGCCCCTGGCCTTCCCCGATCGCCACCAAGCGGTCGTAACCCAGGTTCGAGGGGTTCGGACGCAGCACGTGGCCCAGCACGGGATCGTTGTGAATCTCCCACTTGCCGTCGACGATCTGCACCACGTCTTCGAGGGCGGTACCGCCGTTCGCGATCTGGGCCCAGTCGAAGGTCAGGGTCTGGGTGCTCCAGGTGACGTTCGGCTTGTAGTCGATCAGGGTGGCCGTGATCGTCTCGTGGCCCCCGTTGTCGATGGCGCGCAGTTCGAGCGTGTTGCGGTGCTCGCCGCCCACCAGCGGCCCCCCCATCAGCTCGTCCACGTAGACCTCGACGTTGAAGTCGCCTTCGTTCGCCAGTCGCCACGGGGCGTAGTTGATGGTGCGGTCGTCGCCGATCGCGATGGCGCGCCAAGGACCCGAGTTGAAGCGGTACTCAAGGGTGCACTCGAGCGCGATGCGATCCTGGTCGTCGTCGTGCAGTCGGCCGAGCACGTTGAACTGCGGCTGGGCGTTGCCCAGGTGTCCGAAGTGCAAGCGATGCGCGCCGGTGGCCACGTCGGTGTCGCCGTACCAGAACTCGATCGATGGCGCGGCCGGATCAGCCGTGCCCTTGGTGCGCACGGTCCCATCGTTGCTGGTGGCGATCTGCGCGAGGCCGTCCTGGCCCTCCACTTGGAAGTGGTAGACCGTGTCCGCCGCCAGGCCCGTCAGGGTCACCGCGTGCTGGTACCCGGACCCGGTGCTGAGCACGGGAGCCTGGCCATAGGCAGCCGTGGTACCCCACAACACGCGACCGGTGCTCGGTTCATCGGTGAACCAACGGATGCGCACCGCGCTGTCGGACAGGGAAACCGCGTCCACGCCGTACACGAACGGCGCCGTGGTGTCGGGTCCGGGCACCGGATCCTCGTTCAGGATCGGCAGGTTGGTGCTCTCGAACCAATCCACCACCACGGTCTGGGCCTGGGGATCGAGGGACGAGTTGCCGGCCATCACCCCGATGCGCGCGGGCACCATGTTGCTGGAGAAGCTCTTGACCGTGGTGTAGACCGAGCCGTCGAGGCTGTACGAAGTCACCCAAGCGGTGCCCACCCGGGTCACGCGCAAGTACAGCGGCGTTTCATCGGCCCAGGGCCCGCTCTGCACGAGCTTCTGCCCCATGCTGCCCGGCGTGCCGTTCGTGAAGCGCGACGAGAAGACGTTCAGGTTGGTGCCGTCGAAGTAGTAGTCGAGGCGGATCCAGTCGTCGGAGTCCTTCTCGACGTAGATGCCCGTCGAGGTGTTGACCGCCGTGATCGGGTTCTCGAACTTCACCTGGAAGGTGAAGTCCTCGTCTTCGATCTCCTGCGACAGGCGCGCCGCACCGTTGGTCTGATACGGCTCGTAGACCACGTTGTGCGGGATCGAGATCTCGACCCGCGCATCCGCCGTGCCCGAACCCACCATGCGCACCGACGCCGAACCCGCGGGGTCGGTGAAGGTCCACAGGTTGCGGTTCAGGTTGACCGTGTGGAAGTCGTCCGAGGTCACCGAACCCGCCGCCAGGGTCATGAAGCTGTCCACCGCCGAGGTGGTCGCATCGCTCTCGGCGTCGACCGAGGTGACCTGGTAGTAGTACGTGGTAAGCGGATCGAGCCCGGTCAGCACCACCGCGTGGCTGGTGGTCATGACCGCTGAGGACGCGACGAAGCCGAGGGCCGGCGTCGGGCCGAACTCGACCAGGCTGTCAGCCGGATCGATCGTGTCCCAGGTCACCGTCGCCGTAGTCGCCGCCGGATCCACCGCCAGGTTCGTGATCACCGGCGCGCCGGTGTCGGCCACGAAAACCGCGTCGATCACCAGGTCCTGGGTCACCGGCAGGGTCAGGGGGTTCTGGGACCCATTCGCGTCCCCGGCCCAACCGGAGAACAGCCATCCCACCGCCGGCGTGGCGGTCAAGGTGACGGGATCTCCGCAGTTGTATTGGCTGAGCACCGGGTTTACCGCCACCGAACCTTGTCCCTGGACCCCCGCCGTCACGGCGAAGGGGCCCGCCCCACCGCGTGGCCCGTCCTCGGGCACGATCGGCGCGGCGGTATCGAACACGTAGTCGACCTTGGCGGTGAACGCCGGCGAGTTGCCGTTCAGGAACGCGTTGCCCGCGTAGGGGCCCACGTGGTTCACGACCATCGAGCGGAAGAAGCTGACCACCTGGGTCCAGCTCGCGCCGTCATGGGAGAGCGAGCAGACGATCTGCGAACCGGCCCGCTGCACGCGCAGGTAGTACGGGGCGGAGAACGCCACCGCCGCATCGCCCTTGTAGTGCGTCGTGCCCGCCACGGTCGAGCCGGCGTAGTAGTGCACGCCACTCGCCCCCATGTACACGTCGAAGCGCACCCAGTTGTTGGCGTCCTGTTCGACGATCAGACCCTGGATCTGATACGGCTGCGTAACTTCGCTGTCGAACTTGGCTTCGACGATGAAGTCCGTATCCGCCACGGTCTGCATGACGCGCGGCGCGTTGAGCGTGTGGTACGCCTGGCGCTCGACGCCCGAAGGCACCGAGATCCAGAGCTGCGCGTCATCGGTACCCACCCCTTCGATGCTGTAGCTGCCGTCGAAGGCGGGGCTGTCCTGGAACACCCAGGCCGAACCCAATCCCCCGCAACCGTTGAAGTCGTCGGAAGCCACGACGGACTGCACCGGATCGAGGGTCGTGAAGGTGCTGTCGGCGCTCTGGGCGGTAACCCCGTTGGCGCCGGTGCTGGTCACCTGGAAGTGGTAGACGCTGGAGACCGCCAGGCCGCTGAGCAGCATGGTGTGGTTCGTAACCAGGTCCGGCGTATCGACCTGGCTGCCGTACAACGCGTCCGGACCGAAGTCCACGCGCGAGCTGGCGGGCACATCGGTCGTCCAGCTCACGACCGCATCGGTCTGGCCGGGCACCACCGTCAGGTTCGCGATCACCGGCGGGGTCAGATCCAGGTTGAAGGTGGCGCTGATCACCCGATCCTGGTCCATGACCAGGCTCGTCGGGTTGGTGGAACCCGAAAGGTCACCACCCCAGCCCTGGAACAGGTAGCCGGGGGCCGGAATCGCCTCCACTGTCACGGTCTCGCCGCACGAGTACCCGGAGAGCACCGGATCCACCACGATCGTGCCGTTCGCCGGGGCGGGGCTGATCGTCAGGGTTTTGGCCGCCTGCCCCCCCACCGGGCCGTCTTCGACCACGAGCAGATCTTCGCTGTCCTGCACGAAGTCGAAGCGCGCTTGGGCCCCCGGCAGGGTGCCGCGGCTCGCAGCGTACAGGCCGAATTCGACCCCGGTGTGCGCCGCGGAGGTCGTGCCGAGGGTCGTCCAGTTGACGCCGTCGTTCGAAGCGCGGAACGCAAAGGTATTGCCGGTGCGGCGTAGCTGCAGGAAGGGGCTGCCGGACAGGGTCGACGCCAAGTCGAACACCGTCGTGCTCACCCCGGCGTTCGTGGCGCGGCCCGTCACGCGCAGGGCACCGGCGCTGCGGTACAGCTCCAGTCCGACCCAGTGGTTCGCGTCTTCGATGGCGAGCAGGCCCAGACCGGTGTCGTTCAGCGGCAGGTCCTGCACGCGTGCGGCGATCTCAAAGTCCCCGTTCACGAGCGGCTGGCCGAGGTAGGGCACGCTGAGCGCTCCGTTCGCCTCGAAGGCGCTTCCCGCGGGCAGGCCGATCTCGAGCACCGCATCAGCGGTGCCCATGCCGGTGGTCGCAAACTGCGCCTGCGAAAGGGTGTCCTGCGCGGTCCACCAAAGGCTCGGGCCGCCGCAGGTGTTGAAGTCGTCGGACAGGATCGCCGGACCGGCCGGGTTGGTCGAAAGGGTCAGGTTGCCCGCCTGGCCGCGCGTCCCCACCGGCGTAGTCGAGCTGATCTGCAGGAAGTAGGTGCTGCCGGGCAGCAGCGACGAAAGCAGCAGCGCGTGTTGCGTGACGAAAGTCGGCGAGAACACCGTGCTGCCGAGGCCCGCGGTCAAACCGTAGTCGACCTGACTGTCGGAGGGCACGTCGGTGGTCCACTGCACGGCGGCGGTGCTGGTGCCCGGGGCGATCGAAACGCCCGAGATCACCGGATCCGCGCTGCCGCCGCTTAGGAACTGCGCCTGCACATCCACCGGGCCGAAGACGGTGATCGTCTGCGGGTTGCTCGCGCCGGTCAGATCCCCGGCCCAGCCCTGGAAGGCCCAGCCGGCGTCGGGAACCGCGGTCAGCGTGACGTTCGTGCCGCAGGCGTAGTTGCCGCCGGGCGGGTTCAGTTGCACCTGGCCCGATCCCGTCACCGCGAGCTGCACCGGGTACAGACCCGGGCTCGACTGGTCTTCCGGCTCGATCGGGTTGGCGGTGTCGAAGACGTAGTCCACGTCCATCGTCGCCGCGGGCATTGCACCGAAGTTGCCGACGTAGGGCCCGATGGCGACCGGGCTGAAGGTGTAGGCGAAGGACGTGCGGGTCAGCCAGTTGCTGCCATCCGCCGAGGTCCGCAGGGTGTAGCTGTTGCCCGAACGCGCCACGCGCAGCCAAAGGGCTCCACCGCTGCCGGCCATCAGCCAGTTGCCGCGGTTGGACGTGCGGCCGTTGTGCGTACGACCCGCGTACACGTAGGTGCTGCCGCCCGAGGTGTAGTAGTCGAAGCGCAGCCACTTGCTGTCGTTCTGCTTGATCAGCAGTCCGTAGATCTCCCCTTCCGCGGGCGAATCCTCGAACTTCAGCTCGACCTCGAAGTCGCCCAGCCCCAATTCTTGGGTCACGTGCGGCGCGTAAAGGCTGTTCCAGGCCTGGTGTTCGACCCCCGCCGGCGCGGTCATGTGCAGGTGCGCCTGGCCGCTGCCGACTCCCTGGGTCTGCGCCGTGCCATCGAGCAACGGGTCTTCGAGGGTCCACAGCGACTGCAGGCCGCCGCAGGTATCGAAGTCATCGGATACGATAGCGCCCTGGGGCCGGGCCAAAGCCGCAGTCAGCAGGGGCAGGCACAGGGCCGCGAGAAAACGAGCGGGACGAAGAGGCAGACGAAGCACGTTGGAGAGCCCGAAGGGTTTTGGGATTTCGGAAGTGGGCGGAAGCCTGGATTCCCCGTGCCGGTGGAGGGCAGCCGCAGCGCACTTCCCCCGATTGGGACGGTCTCCCCACGCGCACAGGCGTTCGCACGGGGTTTCCGGGCCCAAAACGGGGTGTTCGCGCCCGCGGATGGAGTGCGAGCCACACAGGAAATCCGAGCAAGTGTACCCCGCTTGGGGCAAGCAATTGGGGAATCCTGCTCAATTCCGCCAGGGGAACAGATTGTCACGGTTTGGCCTCCGGACCCCCTACAAGGCGCGGAAACCCAAACTGAGACCTCACACTTCTGGAGTCGGCGTCCCATGCTCCGAATCCTGCCCAAAACCAGGATCCGGAGGTAGGCGAGGGGCGCCGGCCAAAAACGCCGCTCAAGGGCGCCAGAAGGCTGGTCGATGCCGATTTCGATGCGGAGCGCCTTCGGTGCCCCGAAGCCGTGCCGTAGGATGCCCGCCCGTTTGCCCATGTCCCCCATCACCGACCCCAAACCGTTCCTGGACCTGCCCGATATCCCCGTGCACGTCTGCGTGATGTGGCCGACCCGCGAGGCCGCATTGGCTGCCCCACGGGGAGACATCCAGATGGTGCTCGAACCGGGCACCGACATGGCCCGCAACCGGCAGTTCGACGAGAGCCTGCTGGCCTATGGGGAGGGTTACGAGAACTCCCTGGGCTTCTCCGAGTTCTTCCAGGGCTACATCCAGGGTTTCGCCCGGGACCTGGTCGCGCGCCACCACCTGGTGGGCAAACACGTGATCGAAGTGGGTTGCGGCGACGGCGAGTTCCTGGAACTGATGGTCGCCGAAGGCGCCGCGTCTGGCGTCGGCTTTGATCCTTCGTACCCGCCCGGCCTGCCCACCGAACGGGCCGAAGGGCGCATCCAGATCCACCGCGAGGCCTTCCCGCCCGCCGGCGGCCCGTGGCACGGCGATGCGGACTTGCTCGTCTGCCGTCAGGTGCTCGAACACGTGCCGGATCCCCTGGGTTTCCTGCAGACCATCCGCCGCGGCCTGCCCGCCGGCCGCCCCACCGCGGTGGCGTTCGAAGTGCCGAACCTGCTGCCGACCCTCGAGGAACAGACCTCGTGGGACATCATCTACGAACACTGCACCTACTTCACCGTGGGCAGCCTGGCGCGTTTGCTCGCCCAGGCGGGGTTCCGTGTGACCTCCGCGCACGAGACCTACGAACGCCAATTCATCACCGTCGAAGCGACCACCGACGAACGGGTGGCGGATCGCAGCGCCGAGATGGACGATCACGATGGGCTGCACGCCGCCGCGCACCATTTCGATGAGGCGTGGAACAAGCGCCTGGCCGATTGGCAGGCGCGACTGGCGCAGTACCGCGACGCGGGCCGCAGCGTGGCCATCTGGGGCACCGGCGCCCGCGGCATCAACTTCCTGAACCTCGTCGACCGCGAGCGTGTCATCACGGCGGCGATCGACATCAATCCGCGCAAACATGGCCTGTTCGCCGCCGGCACGGGCCAGTGCATCACCCCGCCCGATTCCTTGCGCGAGCTGCGCCCGGACGTGGTGATCATCATGAACGGGATCTACGAAAACGAGATCCGCGCCAGCCTGGCCGAGATGGGCCTGCACCCCGAAATCCGCATCGCCTGAGACCATGGAATCCCCTACCTCGAAAGGCCTCGCGCGCTGCCGCTTCTGCTCGGCCCCCCTGCAGCACACCTTCGTCAACCTGGGCAAATCGCCGCTTTGCGAGTCGTTCCTGACCGCCGAGCAGCTCGACCAGGGCGAGATGTTCTACCCCCTGCACGCGCTGGTCTGTGACCAGTGTTTCCTCGTGCAATTGCGCGACTACGTGGCTGCGGGGGACATCTTCAGCGACTACGCGTACTTCAGCTCCTTCTCCGATTCGTGGCTGAAACACGCCTCGGATTACTGCGACGCGATGATCGCGCGGTTCGGACTGGGTGCGAAGAGTTTCTGCGTCGAAGTGGCCTCGAACGACGGCTACCTGCTGCAGAACTTCGTGAAGAAGCGCATCCCTTGCCTCGGCATCGAGCCCTCGTGGACCGTGGCCAAAGCCGCGCGCGACAAGGGCGTCGAGACCCTCGAGGCGTTTTTCGGCCGCGAAACCGCCCGCAAGGTGCGCAAGCAATACGGCCGCGCCGACCTGATGACCGCCAACAACGTGGTCGCCCACGTGCCGGACATCAACGACTTCGTCGGAGGTTTCGAGGAGCTGCTCAGCCCCAGCGGCGTGATGACCCTCGAGTTCCCCCACCTGGCGCGGCTGATGGACCAGGTGCAGTACGACACGATCTACCACGAGCACTTCTCGTACCTGTCGTTCGGCACGATCAAGCGCATCTTGAACGCCCAGGGCCTGAGCCCCTTCGACGTGCAGGAGCTTTCCAGCCACGGCGGCAGCCTGCGGGTTTTCGCCCAGCGCAGCGACGCGAACCACCACCCGGAGACCCCGGCGGTGGCGGCACTGCTCGAGCGCGAACGGGCGGCGGGATTCGAGCGCATCGAGACCTACTTGGACTTCACCGCCAAGGTCGAAGCCAGCAAACGATCGACCCTACGCTTCCTGATCGAAGCCCGCAAACAGGGTAAGAAGGTCGTGGCCTACGGCGCCCCGGGCAAGGGCAACACCCTGCTCAACTACTGCGGCGTGCGCGAAGATCTGATCGAGTTTGCGGTCGATCGCAACCCCTACAAACACGGGCGCTTCACCCCGGGTACCCAGATCCCGATCTACCCGCCGGCTGCGCTCGATCAGGCCCGACCTGACTACATCTTCATCCTGCCCTGGAACCTCGAAAAGGAAATCCGGGCGCAGCTCTCCTATGCTCGAGAATGGGGCGCGAAGTTCGTGATCCCGATCCCGACCGCCCTGGTCCTGGACTGAAACCATGAAAGTCGTGCTCTTCTGCGGTGGTCTCGGCATGCGCCTGCGAGACTACTCCGACAAGATCCCCAAGCCGATGGTCGAGATCGGCTACCGGCCGATCCTGTGGCACATCATGAAGTACTATGCGGCCTACGGGCACACGGACTTCATCCTCTGCCTGGGCTACAAAGCCGACTACATCAAGGATTACTTCGTCAACTACGACGAGTACATCTCCAACGACTTCATGCTTCAGAAGGGCGACATGCAGCTTCTGAACACGGACATCAAGGACTGGAACATCACCTTCTGCGACACCGGCATCTCGACCTGCATCGGCGAGCGCCTGCTGAAGGTCAAACAGCACCTGGCCGGCGAGGAGATGTTCCTGGCCAACTACTCGGACAACCTGACCGACTTCCACATGCCGGACCTGATCCAGGCGGTGGGCGAATCGGACGCCGTGGCGGGTTTCCTCGGGGTCAAGCCCCCCCACTCCTTCCACGTGGTCGAAGTCGACCAGGACCACCACGTCCGCGCCCTGCGCGAAACCCGCCACTCGGACCTCTGGGTCAACGGGGGCTATTTCGTGCTAAAGCAGGAGATCTTCGATCACATGAACCCCGGTGAAGAGCTGGTGGTCGAGCCGTTTTCGCGTTTGATCGAAAAAAACCAATTGATGGCCATCCGGTACGAGGGTTTCTGGCAAAACATGGATACCTTCAAGGACCGTACCCTGCTCCACGAGATGCACACGGAAGGCAACGCCCCCTGGCAGATCTGGAACCACAAATGATTTCCAACACGATGGAAGCCCAGCGTTGCCGCGCCTCCGGGAGCCCCGATCTCAGGACCATCCTGGACTTCGGCGATGTGCCCCTCGCCGACGTACTGCTCGATCGCAACGATCCGGCGGTGCTTGACCAGACCTTCCCCCTGCGGCTGGTCTTCTGCCCCGATTCCGCCCTGGTGCAGCTCATCGGCGACGTGCCCCCGGACATCCTCTGGGGCGGCAACTACCCCTACTACACCTCGGTCAACCCGACCCTGGTGCAGCACTTCACCGAAGCGGCGGAAGAGATCATGGCCGCCCAGCCGGTGGGCCCTGGCAGCCTCGTGATCGAAGCCGCCAGCAACGATGGCTACCAGCTCGACGTGTTCCGACGCTCCGGCGCGCGCGTGCTCGGCATCGACCCCGCCTCCGGCCCGGCCCAGGTGGCGAACGACAAGGGCATCGAAACCCGCTGCGCCCTGTTCGACCGGCACACGGTCGACGCCCTGCTGGCCGAGGGCCACCGCGCTGACATCCTGGTGGGCAACAACGTGCTCAACCTGATCCCCGATCCGCGCGAGTTCGCCGACGACTGCGCCCGCTTGCTGAAGCCCGACGGCCTGCTGGTGCTCGAGGTGCCCTACCTGGTCGACACGATCGACATGGTGGCCTTCGACAACGTCTACCATCAGAACGTCACCTACTGGACAGTCACCAGCCTGCAGCGCCTCTTTGAAGACGTCGGCCTGGAACTGGTCGACGTGAAGCGCATCCCCACCTTCGGGGGCAGCCTGCGCGCCTCATTCCGCCGCGGCTCGCGCCCCGGCCATTCGGTCGAAGCCCTGCTGGCCGAAGAGATCGCCCGCGGCGCCGACCAATTCGAGTTCTACGAAGCTTTCGGCGAACGCTCCCGCGCCATCCGCGAATCCCTGCGCGCCCGCCTGATCGAACTGCACGCCGCCGGCAAACGCATCGCCGCCTACGGCGCCGCCGGCGGCATGGCGACCACCCTGCTCGCCTTCCTCGACCTGCCGGAAGGCGTGCTCGAATACGCGGTCGACCTCTCCCCGCACAAACTCGGCCGTTGGACCAGCGGCTACCGGTTGCAGATCTTCCCCCCCGATCGCCTCGACGAAGACGTACCCGACTACGCGCTGCTGCTCGCCTGGAACTTCGAACCCCAAGTCCTCGCCCAACGCAGCCTCTACCGCGACCGCGGCGGCCGTTTCCTCGTGCCGATCCCCGAAGTCCGCGAAGGACTCGCTGCGACATCCGAACCAGGTTCGATCATCCCAATTCGCGGGCGTGCTGCGCACGCCCCGCGAATTGTGGGACTGATCGAACCTGGTTCGGTATGTAACGTTATTCCAGCGGCCATTGGCAAGAATCCCCATTGGATTCGCTACCCAAGCCTTCGACGACCACTTCCCCGGTCCTCACCGCGACGGCATTTGCAGCAGAACCAAGGACTTAAGTGTGCCCCCCGAGCAAAGGAACTCTCCGCTGCCCATCGCTCCAAGGAAACGCGTACACCCGGCGCTGCGCAAAGAACCCTGCAACTCAAATTCTCCTTGCTGGAGACAATAGATGTCCCCCGCGAGCCAAACGAACAGCTGCTCTCCTACCTGCCAAATCGCAGCTTCTTCGGGAAGGTGAGCGAGCCGTCCATTCCCGTGCCTGCTTGGGTCAAGGGTGTACGCTTCCCCCGAAAGCTCACCTCCATCCCTCGGAGCCACACGCGCGACGATCATGCCCAAATCTCTTGCTCCATAGCTATCGGGGCCATTCAAAGGACCTCCGTAGTATTGCCTTACCACAAAAGCCCCGATGCTTACCTCCTGAGCGGAATCCCGCCAGGCGCACTCCAGCTCCAAATCTACGTCCTCTGAAAGACCAAGACCCCACTCTCGGAGGCCGAGCGAAATGGCCGCATCCATCGCGCGGTGGACCGCATTGGCGGACTCCAAGGCTTCGGTGGCCACCACTCTCCTTCGATCATGACCCCAAACGCAGAGCTCGCCATTTTCAATACTCTCGACACCCATCACCTGCGCATGCTCCGGGATGCCTTGCCCAAGAGAAAGCCGCTCGACACCGCGACTGCCAAGCACCCAGTACCGATTGTCGAACAGGTTCGCACAGTGAAACAATACGCCGTCTCCCATCGCCACGGCGGCGAAGCGTGGGTCATGGAACGCAAACCGGCTGGCCTCTGCCGCCCAGTCGATCAGCGCGTACAGCTCCTTGAACCGATCCTCAGTGGCATTCTCCAAAGGGAAAGCGGCAGAGACATTGAGTTGCTCAACCTTCCTGAACAACTCCCGGCATCTAGATCCGTCTCCATCAGCCGGAATCTTCCAACTGCGCCCCACTCCTCCATCCAGGCGGGCTTCAAACACACGTAGGGACTCTCCGTTGACGTACTTGTGCTGAAGTTCGTCCGCAGCGCAATAGATGACGCCCCTGCTTCCCGTAACGCCCAGCGGGACCATGCTCTCCGGATCCACAGGAGCAGGCAGCTTGCACCAGATCTCGCGTTCCAGGAGCTCAACGCCGCCAGACGGTGCGGCGGCCTTCCATTGCGCGGTCTTGATGGCAACCAATTGCGTCACTGTCTCCTTCGCCTTGCCGGCCTGGACCGGGCGCGCACCTAAGGCCACCAATGCACCCGCCAAGAGCAACACGGGTTTCAATCCGTTCCTCCCTCGCCACGCTTTGATCATCTTCCATCGCTCCTTGTTCGCCTGCACCCGCCAGGACCGACGGAGTCACCCTACGTCTGCCCTGGGCATTCCGCTTGCTCCAACGGGGCACGAATGACGTAGGGAAGCCCCCTCTGCGTGTCACGCCGGCCAGGCGGGATTTCACGGGAATATCCCGGGCGCCGCCGCGCATACTGGGGCTCCCTTTCCCCCGTCTCCCCTCCCAGCGCCATGGTCCTATTCCCCAAATCCGCTTTGCTCGTCCCTGCCCTTGTCCTGGCAGCCTGCCAAGGCGGCCCTGTGGTGCATGGCTCCGGGCAGATCGCCTCCGAGCAGCGCGCCTTGGGGGACTTCCACGCGATCGACGCAGGCTCCATCGGGGAGATCTACGTGATCCAGGACGGGGGCACCGGGTTGACGATCGAAGCCGATGACAATCTCCTGCCCTTCATCCGGAGTGTGGTTGCCGGCGACGTGTTGCACCTGGATCTGGAACCGGGGAACTACCACCCTAGCCAGACGCCACGCCTGGAATTGCGCTGCGGCGAGCTGACGCGCATTGACCTTTCGGGCGCCGTGCACATGAACGCCGCCGAGCTCGTGGGTGATCAGATGTCCATACACACGGAGGGAGCTTCGCACCTGGAGCTGGGGTCCCTGCAGGCCCGGGCCCTCGACGTGGAAGCCGAAGGCGCCGCACAAGTCCGCGCCGAAGCAATTCGTGCGGGGTCGCTGACGGCGGATACCAGCGGAGCCGGGCGGGTCATTGCCAACGGCGGGTCTCTTGGGCATCTACGCGCCGACTGCAGCGGGGCGGCCCAGGTGAACATGACCGCCGTGCAGGTTCAGGATGCGCACGTCTTTTTGAGCGGCGCTTCCCAGGCCTGGCTGTGGGTCGAAGGGGCGCTGCAAGCGGACGCGAGTGGCGCGGCGCATGTGCGGTACAAGGGATCTCCCCGCCTTGACGTGCACTCGTCGGGTGCGGCTTCGGTGGTGGACCTTGGTCGTGAGTGCGAGTGACTCTCGTGGAATAACGTTCACCGAACCAGGTCGATCAGCCCACACCTGGCGGGCGCGCTGCGCACGCCCCGCGAATTGTGGGACTGATCGAACCTGGTTCGGTATGTAACGTTATTCCATTGTCTTAGGTGGGGGACGTTGCCCCCACCCCTAAGACCAACGCAACGCCGGATCCAATCGCCCCGCGTTGCGGTGTCCGAGGATCGTCTTGATCCGCAGGTACTTGCTCGAGTTCAGTTCGTCCACGGTCAAACCGTGGGCCTGGTACGCCTTGTACAACTCCTCGACCCCCTGCCGCACGTTCCACTGCGGCTGGTACGTCGGGATCTCCTCGCAGATCTTGTCGAAGCTGACCCGGTAGTTGCGCTTGTCGGGTTCGGCGCCCTCGGCGAACTTGATCACGCTGTTCGGTACGACTTCCTGCACGATGCGGGCCACGTCGCGGATCTGGTAGTTCTCGTCGGTCTGGCCCACGTTGAAGGCCTGGTTGTGGATCGGATCGCGCGGGGATTCGAGCACGGCGCGCATGGCGGCGGCGATGTCCTCCACGTGCACCAGCGGGCGCCAGGGGCTGCCGTCGGACTTCATCAGCACCTCACCGGTCGTATAGGCATACCCGGTCAGGTTGTTCACCACGAGGTCGATGCGCAGGCTCGGCGAAAGGCCGTAGGCGGTCGCGTTGCGCATGTAGGTCGGCGAGAAGTGATCGTCCGCCAGTTTGACCAGTTCGCGCTCCACGTCGATCTTGGCTTTGCCGTAGGCCGTCACCGGGTTCATCGGCGACTCCTCGGTGAGCAGCTCGTCCCCTTCCGCGGCGCCATAGAGGCTGCACGACGAGGAGAAGATGAACCGCTGCACGCCCGCCTGCTTGGCAAGCTGCGCGAAACGCACGGTCGCGCTGTGGTTGATCTCGACCGTCAGGCCGGGATCCAGGTCGCCGAGTGCATCGTTCGACAGGGCGGCTAAGAAGACGATCGCGTCGAACCCCTCCAGGTCGGCCGCCTGCACGTCGCGGATGTCCTTGCGCAGGGTGCGCGAACCCGTAGGCGCCTCGTCGAATTGGCAGCCTTCGAAGAAGAAGGTATCGAGCCCCACCACGTCGTGCCCGAAGGACTGCAACATGGGATCGAGAACCTGGCCGATGTAGCCGTTGTGGCCGGTGATGAGCACGCGCATGGCGGAAACTAGAGCAGAGCTTTGGCGAGGTGGAAGGCCTCCGCGTAACGCGTCGGCGAGTTGCATTCGATGCCACGCAGGCGCATCAGGCCTGCGAACGCCTCCCGGTCGAACCAGGTTTTGTCTGCCTGGGACGCGAAGTGGCGGCGGATGGCATCGATCTTGGCCTCCACCACTTCCGGGGCGAGGGTCACAAAGGCATTCGGGTGCCCCAGATCCCCCTCGTACTTGGCGATTTCATACTCCAGGATCAGGTGATCCCGGAACGTGTTCCAGGTGAGTTCGGCCACCAGGTTGTGGTCCTGGTGCCGGTCCCCACGGCGGTGGCTGAGCACCACGTCGGGGGTGAAGCGGCCGCGCAGTTCGAAGAAGGCCTGCTTGAGCTCCTCCCAATGGCTGGGCAGGAAACTCGGCCGGTAGCCATGAATCTCGATGCGCTCGAGGCTGGCGGGAGCGATCTGCCCCTGGCCGAGGAACCAGCGCGCGCTGGCCCGCGCTTCCTGGGCCCGCACCTCGTCCGAGGTCCAGACCACCCAGGCCACCTCCAGGGGCCGATCCTGGGCCCAACGCAGCAGGGTTCCGCCCGCGCCGATCTCGATGTCGTCGCAGTGCGCACCCAGGCACAGCACGCGCAGGGGCTGGCCAGAGGCATCGTCGGGCAGAAGTCGCAGCATGGGAAAGGCTACCCGCATACGGGCCCCCGGGTCGGCGGTGAGGGCAAACGGGCGGCGGGCCGGGGATTCTAGTCCCCCGCCCCTCTGGAATCGGACCGCGCGGGCCGGAACTTGCCGTCCGCCCGGCCCCCGGCCCGCTTTCCGCCCTTCCGTTCCCTCCCCTGGCCCCGCCCGCCCGGCGGAACCGTGGCCCCGGCCGGTGGTGCACTACACTGCGCCCGAGCCATGCCCGAAGCCCCCCTGCCCCCGCACATCGCTTTCCCCACCGGGGAAACCGGCCCCGCCTGCCCGGCCTGCGCCCACCCCACCACCGCCGTGGTCTACCGCCTCGCCGGCATCCCGATCCACTCCTGCGTGCTGCTGGGGAGCCGGGAGGCCGCGTGCGCCTTCCCCACCAGCGACCTGGATCTGTGCCACTGCCCGACCTGCGGCTTCCTCTTCAACGGCCGCTTCGACCCGGCCTGCATGGACTACTCGGAGGACTACGAGGAGACCCAAGGGTACTCAGGCACCTTCCGTACGTTCCTGGGCGAAACGGTGGCGCGGCTCGCCCCGCACCTCGCGGGGGAACAGCGGCCGGTGCTCGAGATCGGCGCGGGGCGCGGCGACTTCCTTGCGGCCCTGTGCGCGGCGAGCGGCACCGCTGGCATCGGCGTGGATCCGAGCCGTACCGCGGGCCGCGTGGACCTCGACTCCGGCGCTGGCCTGCGCTTCCGCCACGAGGAGTACGGACCGAAGTTCTTCGATCAGCCCGTCAGCGCGCTCATCAGCCGCCACACCCTCGAACACCTGCCCCAAGTGGCGCGCGAGGCGCATTGCATGGGCGAACACCTGCGCCGCAACCCAGGCGCCTTCGCCTTCCTCGAACTGCCCGATACCCTGCGCATCCTGCGCGAGGGGGCCTTCTGGGACGTGTACTACGAGCACTGTTCGTACTTCACCGCCCACTCGCTGCGCGGTCTGTTCGAGCGCGCCGGATTCGCAATCCACGACCTGCGCCTGGTGTACGGCGGGCAATACCTGCACCTGTGGGCCGCACCAGCCCACGCGCCCGTGCACGCGTCGCTGGAAAGCGACCCCGCCACCGAAGCCGTGGCGCACTTCGCCGCGTCCTGCCGCCAGGCCCTTTCCCATTGGCACCACTGGCTCGCCGGCAGCGCCCCGGGCAGCGTCGTGTTGTGGGGCTCCGGCTCGAAAGCCACCGCCTTCCTGTCCGCCGCGGGCAGCCACGACCGCATCGCCGCCGTCGTCGACATCAACCCGGACAAACACGGCAAGTTCGTCGCCGGAAGCGGGCACGAAATCGTGGCACCGAATCGTTTGCGCGATCTGCGACCCGCGCGCGTGCTGATCATGAACCCGATCTACCGCAAGGAGATCACCGCGGATCTCGCCGCCATGGGCCTGCACCCCGAGATCCAGGCCTTGGGGGAATGAGCCCCGTGCGGCCGTGCCCCACGCTTGCGGCGTAGCCCCGCACCGGTTCCCGCCCCGCTGCCCCATCGCCGCCCTAGTGTTACGCCCCAACCAGCCCGGATACGGGGCCGATTGGGGCGTAGGGCGGGTTTCCGCGCGCGGGATCGGACTCAGTTCTTGCCGAGCGGATCGTCCGACTTGAAGCGGTTGAGCACGGTGCCGAGCAGGGGCACGCCGGACTCCTGGATCAGGCCCGCGGCCTTCTGGATGGCGGCCTTCTTGGTCGAACCGGCGCGCACCACGAGCACCACCGAATCCACGTAGGTCAGCAGGCTGAGCACTTCGCTGTGTTCGGTGATCGGCGGGGCGTCGAACAACACATGGCGGCCCATCTTGGTGATGGCGGCCATCAGGCTGCGCGCGCGTTCGTCAGCGAATTCACCGGGCACGGCGGGGCGGGCGCTGCCGGCGGGCAGGCCGTAGAGCGACGGGGTGCCGGGCACCTGGAAACGCGACTCGGACATCTGCGCGCGGCCCACCAGCAGGTCGGACAGGCCAGGCATGCCGGGCAGTCCAAGGTAGGTCGACAGGGCCGGGCGCATCAGGTTGCACTCCACCACCGTGGTCTCCTGGCGCAGGTTGCGCGCCAGGCCCATCGCGCAGCACGCGGTCAGCACCGTGGTGCCGGCGCCGCGTTCGGCGGAGGTGAACAGGATACGGCTGACCTCGTTGCGCGGGTGCGCCGCGGCCACCTTGGTCCACAGGTCTTCGGCCAGGGGTTGCACGGCCTCGATGGCCTGCTGCAGCGGACTCGCCGCTCCGGAGAAGGAACTCGCCATGACGGATCGGGGGTCAGGCCACGTTCACGTGACCGGGTTTGATGCGGCGCAAGGCGCGGGACTCGGGAACGACCACGAGGATCGGCAGATCCAGTTCCTTCTCGACTGTCTCGCGGTAGCGTACGGTGGGATCGAGGAACTGGCGGAGCACCGCGAGGATTAGGCCGAGGATCAAGCCGCCCGCGATGCCGGCGCCCAGGGGTTTGGTGCGCTGGGGACCGGTTTTCTCCAGGGGTCGCGAAGCATCGGCACGCAGCAACAGCGCGGACACGCCCTCTTTCTCGAGGATGTCCTGGTCCTTGGTGGCCTGCACCCGGCGCCGCGCAATGTCACGCTCGCCGTACTTGAGGTCCAGCAAGGTTTGTTTGGTCTTGTGGATCTCGACGCACTCGTCCATCTTGCCCACGCGGTCTTCGTCGTCGCGGATCTGACGGCGCAGGGACTCGAGTTCGCCCCGCTTGCCTTCCAGATCGGACTTGGCCGCGGTGGCTTGCGAGAAGAGGTTCGAGTGCGACGGGTTCGGAACCTGACGCAAGATGGCCGGGGAAACCTCGACCAACTCCGGGATGGTATCGAGTTTCGCCTTCTGCGCTTCGATGCGATTGTCCAAAGCGCCCAACTGCTGGGTCGTCAGGCCGGTCGCGTTCTCGCGCTCCAAGCGCAGATCAAACCAGATCTGCTGCTGGAACTTGTATTCGGGGTTGGGACCCATCTCCGCTTCGCGGCGTTCGGTCATGAACTCATCCGTGTCCGCGAGGGCAGACTCCAGCTGGGCCACCTTGCGCTCCAGACCGGCGATGTCGGTCTCCAGCCCCATCGCCCGGGAACGCCCCTCATCGGCACGCTCCAAAGCCGCATCCCGCTCGGCCGTGATGTTCTTGAATCCACATTCGGCCGTATGCGCCTTGAGCTCATCCGCCGTGGTTCTGATCTCGTCCTCGATGACCGCCAAGGACGTTTCCGCCAGATCCCGCTTGGTCTGCGAAGCGTAGATCTCCAGGTGGAAGTCCTGCAGGGCGCGCAGGATCGCCTGTGCCGTGGTCTCCGCGCGCTCGGGCGAGAAGCCGTCGTGGCGAACGGTGATGATCGAGGTGTGGCTCTTGAGCGGCACGTACAGTTCGGTGCGCGCCCGCAGGCTGCGGGCCGCGCCGAGGATGGCCTTCTCGGTGACTTCCTGGTCGGCGTCGTAGCTCTTGTACGCGAGCCCGATCATCGTCTTCTGGAAGCCGTGCCAAAGGCGCGTGAGGATGCCCGAATCCTCATCGTCTTCGGTGGGATCGGGTTTGCCGAGCACGTACGCCGGCCCCAGCTCGCGGGCCACCCGCTTGTAGGGTTCGATGCTATTGAGCAGGGTCAGCTCGTTGTCCATGCCGGGCACGCCGGAGCCGGGCACTTCCATGCCGGTGGCGACGATCTGGCGGTCGGTCAGCGCCTCCGCCAAGCCGGGACGGTAGTCGAGCATGCCCTCCGAACGATAGACGTTGGGCATCGCCGCGGCGACCACCAGGCCGGCCACGGTGCCGAGGGCCGTCGTCAGGCCGATCCAGTGTTTGCTGCGCCACGCTCCATAGAGCAGCAGCACCTTCGGATCGAAGGGGGACCCACCTCCCTCTTCGACTTCTACGTCATCAAAGTCGTCTTGGCTCATTTGATCTCACCAGCGAATCGAAATCCGAGCCGCCCCAGCGGGCGATGGAAATCAGGTGGGGAGCCCGACCAGGCCGGCTCCCCACCGGCGGTCATTGCACGAAGATCCGGGGCACGGGAATCATGCGGCGGATCCAGTTGTCGAGCTGGATGGCCACGCGGTCGATGCGCCGGTTCGGCACGTAGATCACGTCGTACTCCTGCAGATGGATGGTGTCCGGGGCGCCCCACCATTTCTGGCGCGCGTCCACGGTCCAGCTGATCTGCTGGTTCGTGTTCGGGTCCCAGCGGATGAGCTTGGTGTTGCCCAGCCAGCTGGTGTTGTTGTTCGGGCCGCCGGCGAGGGCGATCGCCTGGGCGAAGGTCAGGTCGCCGTCGGGGCCCATCGGAAGCGGGCCGGGTTGGTTCACTTCCCCGATGATGTAGACCTGCTTCGGAGCCTGCTCGGCGATGGCGACGGTCAGTTCGGGGAAGCCGCCCTGGATCACGAGGGCGTAGGCGCTGCGCAGCTCCTCTTCGAGCTCGGCGGGCAGCAGACCGGCCACGTGGATCGGGTCCAGACCTTTGAAGGTGACTTGGCCATCACCGGGCACCTTGACCTCTTGGTCCCACTGCTCGGGGTTGGTCTGGAAGGAGACCTTCAGCATGTCCCCGGGGGAGACGCGGTCCATTCCCGAGTAGCGGTAGCTGTTGACCTCGGGGGCAATCTTGTGCAGCGCGGTGCCCTGGGGCCCGGAGCAGGCGGCCAGGGACAGGAACAGCGGCAGACAGGCTTTGATCAGGTTCATTCCGTTCGGAGCGATAAGGGATCTTGGGGACAGGGTTCCACCTTCTGTTTCGGTGGATTTCCGGCCGGGCAAGAGGGTATATCCGGTGGCCTGGGGGCCTGTAAGCAAGGATTCCCGAATCTCCGCCCGTATTGCGTGATTGTCAGAGTCAAGAACGCGCCTTGAGGCACTTGCGCGACTCCGTGCACCAGGAATGCCGAATTCCGAGCGGGATTCAGCGGAATCAGCGCGGTTCTTCGGGACGCAGGCGACCCTGGTAGACACCGGTCAACGTGCCCGTACTGTCCACTTCGAGGGTGGTCGGCAGCACCAGTCGGAACAGGTCCAGGAACTGGTCGACTTGCAGGTTCGCCTGGTCGTCGTCGACGATCAGGAAGGCGTTGGGGAAGGTCACCCCCGCCTTGCGCAGCAGATCCTGGGCTTCGGCCCGGCCGGGCCCGCCGTCGAGGCTGACCCCGAGCACCTGGTGGCCGTCCTTGCGGTGCAGGGCTTCGAGCTGGGGAAGTTCCTCGCGGCAGGGCCGGCAATAGCTGGCCCACAGGTTGATATGCAGCACCTGGCCGGCGGGGATCTTCGCCGGGTCATAAGCCAGCCGCGCGCCGTCGGCGCCTTCCAGCGTGAAAGGCGGGATCTTCTCGCCCACCGCGATGCGCAGGCCCTCGGGCCAGGGATCGGGCAGGGGTGCGGGGCGGGCGGCAAACGGTTCGGGTTTGCCTTGGCCCTGGCGCAGAATCACGCGGGAACCGGCGGGCACGCTGCCGAAGCGTTCCTCCCCGCCGAAGGGCCAGCGCACGACGAGTTCCGCAGCCGGGGCATCCCCGAGGCCGAAGATCAACTCCGGCGGCTGGCACGAGCCGTAGCCCGAACCGCGCGTCATGACCTGCGCCTGACCGTGCCCGGCGAAACGCGCGATCACCGTCGCCCCCACCGCTTCGCGGTTGCCCTTGTCGGTGAGCAACCGCACCTTCACGCCGCGCCCGGGCGCGTCGATCTCGTTGCGGAAGAGGTTGTGCCGCTCGCGCTGGATGTTGTGCGCGAACAGGTCGAGGTCCATGTCATCGTCGAAGTCCACGGCGAGCAGGCCGCGTCCGTCGAGCGGCGAATCCGCCCCGGACAGCCCCGAATAGCTGATGAACTGCCCGTCGCCCTTGCCGAGGAAGAGCTGGCTGCGCTCATCCCCGTTGAACGAGAACCCCTGCTTGAACATCTCGATCACCCAAGGGTGCTGGAAGTCCAGGTTCTCGTCGTTGTGCCCATGTTCGGGCACGCGGACTTCCTCTTCGAGGCCCATGCTTTGCGCCACCACGTGGCGCCAGAACGCGCTTCATGTGTCGCGCGGGATGTCGCCCGTCACGAAGCCGTTGACGCAGTACACGTCTTGGTTGCCGTCCAGATCCAGGTCCACCACGGCCTGGCCCCAGGCCCACCCGGCGCTGCCCGCACCGCCGGCTTTTTCCACCACGCGGAAGCCCCCCTTGCCGTTGCCCTCGAGCAACAGGTTGCCCCCCGCCATGCGCGCGAGGCTTTCGTAGGCCCCCTCGCGCTTGTCCTCCTCGAACCGCGCCAGCACGCGCCGGCCCGTGTTCGACGAAGGGTTGGTCAGGAACAGGTCGAGGTGGCCGTCGCGGTTGGGATCCCCCACCGAAACCCCCATCGAGTTGCCGCGCAGGGACACGCCACGGTCGGTCGCAAGGTTCTCGAACGTGCCGTCGCCGCGGTTGATCCACAGCAGGTTGCTGCCGAAGGTGGTGACCACGTACACATCAGGATCTCCGTCTTCATCGAAGTCCCCGGAAACGCCGCCATAACTCCAACCGCGGTCGGAAATGCCCGCCGCCTTGCTCTGGTCCTGGAAGCGCGCCCCCGCGATGTTGCGCAGGTACAAGTCCGACTCGCCGTTGCTCGCCTCGATCCACGAATCGTTGCGCAGGTAGCCCATGCGGCCGTAGGCACTCACGTACACGTCGAGGAAGCCGTCCCCATCGCCATCGAGCGCGGTCAAGCCAAACGCCGCCACGCGCACGTCCTCGAGGCCCAACTGCTCGGTGACCTCCTCGAAGTGCCCGCTGCCATCGTTGCGGTACGCCCGCAGCGACTGCCCACCGCCTTTGTTGCGGATGTCGCGCCAGCCGACGTGCCCCACCAGCAGGTCCGGGTCGCCGTCGTTCTCGAAGTCGAAGAAGAGCGGCGTGGTGCCCCCATAGCTGGTCGCCAGCCCGGCTTCCGCCGCCGCTTCGGTGAAGCCGCCGCCGGGTTGCCCCAGGTAGAGGAACGAACGATCGGGGCTCGGCACGAACACGTCCCAAATCCCATCCCCGTTCACGTCATGGCAGGCGATGCCGTTCCAGCCGTCGCTGTCGTTGCCCGGCCGGCCATAGCGCACACCCTCGTGGTGCACGCCCGCAGCGCGCGTCACATCGGTGAACAGCTCGCGGCCGCCGCTGATCGTCGCGACCCCGGTGAGCTGCAACCCCGAAACCTGCCAGCCCTTGCCAACGCGTTGAACCCGCGCGAGCCCCTGCAATTCGATCAGTTCCCGGCCGGTATCCGTGGTGATGCCCACCATGTGCGCCGCGAACTGCACGCGTCCCCAGGTGGGTCGGTCCGCGCGTTCGAATTCGGCCGCCCGCACCTTCCAGAGGCTCTCTTCGAGCCGGCGCCAACCGCCGATGTGTCCCTCGAACGAAGCGAGGAAACCGGCCTTATCCACCACCGGTGCTTCGGCCGCTTCGAAGTGGCGCTCCACCGCGCCGAGGGCCAGCGGCGCGCTTTCCCCGCGCGGCGCACCGAACGGATCCTGGCCCCGGAACTCCGGGTGCAGGAACTCCGCCACGCCGCTCCAATCGCGGATGAACACCTTGTTCGCGAAAACCTGGAAGGCGTTCGTCAGGCTCTCGCTGAGCAGCTCGATCTCCTGCGGGATGCGCAGGGCCGGGAAAGGCGCGGCGATCTCGAAAGGCGGCTCCTCTTTCGCGATCTGGGCGCTCGGCGTGGTGGGTTGGCTCGTTTCCTTGCGCCCGCAGGAGGGCAGGGACGAGAGCAACCAGGCCCCGAGAATCAGGGTGGAGACGATGCGTCGGGCAGACATGCCTCCATGCTACGCGAAGCCCCCTTGCGATTCAGCCTCGCGCGCGGGCGGTTCCAGCCGAATTCCCGGCCCCGCCCAGCTAGGCCGAAACGGCGCTACAACAGCGCCAGCAGGGCCGTTTGCAACACCCCGATCAGGAGCCCCAGGACCCCGCCCAGGATTTCGATCGACCGCAACTCGCGGCTCGCCACCTGCAGGATCAATTGCTCGAGCCGCTCCACCGGGAACTCGGCCACCTTGCGCTCCACGATCTCCGGCACTTTCAGGCCCGACTCCAGCGCCCGCTCCATGTGCGCCACCAGGGTCTCCCGGTCCTCCAGGATCTTCGCCACGAGCTTGCCGCGCAGGTCGGCCAGCCGCTCGGCCGACAGGAACGTGTCGAGCATGGCGCCCAGGGGCCCGAGGCCTTTTTTGATGCCCGCCAGCACCTCGGGCAGCCGCTGCTCGAGCAATCCGTCGAGCAACCCGTGCAGGTCGGCGTTCTCGAGGGCCGCCACCAGGTCCTTGTGCGAAAGCAGGTGATCCCCCACCACCGACCCGATCGAGCGGGCGATTTCGGCCTGGCGGCGCCCCACCAGGCCCTGGACGGTGAACCCCAGGAAACGCCGGGGCCTGATCGGCCGGAAGATCATCTTCACGGCCAGCAGGTTGGTGCCGTACCCGATGAGCCCCCCGAGCAGGGGCAGGAGGATCCAGGCGGAGGGGGAAATCGGCATGGCGGCGGCGGCTTTTGGGGCACCTGGGTCCGAGGTCGGGACCAGGCGCGCTCCCTTCGAGACGGACGGGGGGCTTTTCTACAAAGTCTCGGGCCGGGGTGCTAGGAATAGGGCCTGTCCGGGGCGCAGGGGTCGGTCCAGTGCCGGCCCTCGGGTCCCGGGTTGTCGCTCCCAGGGTCCGCTTCAAAAGGAGGCTGCCATGTCCCGTTTCCCCTCCGACCCCCGCCGGGAGACCGGCGCTTCCCCGGAACCGGATGAGAGCGAGCGCGGGGATCACACCCTGCGCGTGCACGAAGGCACGATCGTCGGGGTTTTCGGCGACGACGTCTTCGTGGATCTGGGCCCGCGCCTACAGGGCGTCGCTTCGGCCCGCTCCTTCCCCGAGCCTCCCCGCGAAGGCGAGGTGCACCGTTTCACCATGCGCGGCCGCGAGGAGAGCCTGTGGGTCCTGTCGCTCGTGGGCGAACGCACCCTGGCCTCCTGGCAGGGCATGCAAGAAGGGCAGTGGATCTCCGCCCGGGTGGTGCGCGAGCACCAGGGGCACCTGCAGCTCAAAATCGACGGCCTGCACGCCGTCATGCCGCGCGCCCACACGGGCAAGTCCCCCGGCGAAAGCCTGAAGGGACTCGTCGGCAAGAACCTCGTCTGCGAGGTGCTCGAAGTGGACCCCGAACGCCAGCGCGTGGTGCTTTCCCGCAAACGCGTGCTGCAGCAACAGCGCGAACAACGCCTGCGGGCTCTGCACATGCTGCCCGGGGACGTCACCCGCGGCCGCGTGGTGCGTTTGGAGGACTACGGTGCGTTCGTGCGACTGAACGGCGGCAAGGAAGGCCTGCTGCACATCTCCGACATCAGCCACGGGCGCATCGATCACCCGGAGGAGGTGCTCACCCTGGGCGACACGATCGAGGTCAAGGTGCTGCGGCTCGGGCAAGGCGGCAAGCGCATCGCGCTGGGCCTCAAACAACTGCAATCCAACCCCTGGCGCAGCTTCGCCCGCCAGCACCCCCTGGGCAGCCTGGTCGCGGGGGAAGTGGACGAAATCGAGGACGCCGGGGTGCGTGTGCGCCTGGAGAACGGCATCGACGCCTGGTTGCCCCGCAGCGAAACCCCCTTCGGCCAGCGCCGCCTGGGAGTGTTCCTGCGCGCCGGCCAACGGGTGCCCCTGCGGGTGCTCGAGGTCGAAGTCGAAGACCAGGCCCTGGTGGTCTCGATGGTCGACACCGGCGGGCGGCCCTTGAGCCTCGAGCAGTGCGAAGCGGCGGAGGAATGGCGCGCGGCGCCCGATCCGCCCGCCGGCCAGGCGTCCCCCCTCGGCAACAGTCTCGGCGACCGCCTGCGGCAGGCGCTCGAACAACGCACGCGCAAGATCTGATCCGGCCCTGTCCCGGGGCCGCACCGACCGCCGTGGGAAGCCCGGCGGCCGGTCGCGGCGGCCCCGGGCCGCGGCTACCATGGCCTGCCGTGACGCCCCAATCCGCCCACCCCGCCGCCAGCCGGCCCGCCCTGCGCCTACTGCTGGTGGCCATCGGCGCCGTGCTGCTGCTGACGTACGTGCCGCTGACCCGCGTCCAGGGGGCGCCGGTGGGCTATTCGCGCCTGGCGGACGGAAGTTGGAGCGTGCGCGGGGCGGACCTGCGCAGTTGGCGGGGCCTGCATGCCGTCTGGGCCCGCGGCGGCACCGAGTACCAACACGTGAGCTGGCCCGCGCGCATCGACGCCCCCCAGCCGGCGCGCCGCATCTGGGTCGTGCAGTTGAGCCCGGATCCCGTGGCCGGCGCCCTGGCCGACGCCATCACCCAGGACCTGCTCGCCGACCCGGAACTCGAAGAGGTGGGGTTTTTTCCCTACGCGACCCTGCCGCTCAAGGAGTTCCGCTGTCCGGACCTTTGGATCAAGGTCGCCGCCATGCAGGGCGAGTCGCGGACCTGGCCTGGGCGCTTCCGGGCCAAGGGGCGCATCGAGGTGCGGTTGGAGCCGTGGCTGTTGCCCGCGCCGCAGGAACTCGGCGAAACCCCGGTGCATGTCGAGCAATGGTCGTACGACAGCGAACGCACGGGGTTGGTGAGCGCGGCGGGGCGTTGGCAAACACTCGCGGCGGATCTGCTGGAAAAGGCCGAGTTGCGTCAGACCCTGAGCACGTGGCGCGGGGATGCGGAAGGCGCGTTGGCGGACCTCCCCCCCACTTGGTTGCACGGGGCGACCGAAGGACTCGAAATCCCCGGGCTGCTGGACGAAGGCGAACGGCTGCATCTGCTCAATCGCGGGCAGCGTTGGCTCGTGCCCGAAGTGACCGGCTGGATCGTCGACGGGCAAAGCGATTCGTTTGCGGGGGCGAAGGCCCTCGCCGGGCGCTTGCAGGCCGCCGGCTGGCAACCCTGTGTTTCGCATCCGGGCGGGTTCACGCTCGAACATGGGGAACTGCGCCTCGACATCCGACCCCTATGGGGATCGCCGTCGGCCCTGGAAACGGTGCCCGCGTTGCAACAGAACGGCGACACGCGTCCGCTTGGTGTCCTGGTCGTGCATCCCTTCCGACCCGAGCAGGCTTTGGCCTGGTTCGATCAACTGAAAGCCTCCGAGCTGAGCGAAGCCGAATGGCACAGCCTGGTGGCGCACCTCACCCACAAACAGCGCCGCCTGCTGTCGCAGTACCTGGTCGGCCTCACCGACGAGATGCGGGCCGGACACGACGCGGGTTTGTTGGCTACCTTGCGTAAGGAACTCGATGACGGATCCCGCTAAGCCTGGCGCCCCGACCTGGCTGCGGCCGGTGATCGAGTTCGCGCCTTTGCTCGTGTTCTTCGTGCTGCAACGCACGACGACGCGCATGGAAGGCCTGTATTGGGCCACGATTGGCCTGATGATCGCCACGGCGACTGCGGTGGGCCTCTCGCGCTGGTTCGAACGCCGTTGGCCGGTAGTGCCGCTGATCACCCTGGTGATCGTCGGCGGCCTGGGCGGCATGACCCTCTACCTCGAAGAGGAGTGGTTCATCAAATTCAAGCCCTCGCTCGTCTACGGGGTGTTCGCCGCTGTATTGCTCGGCAGCCTGCGCACCGGGCACCTGCCCCTGCGCAGCGTGATGGGCCAGGCCCTGCCCATGGAGGCCGCCGGCTGGCGCGCCCTGAGTCTGCGTCTGGGCCTCTTCTGTCTCGGTCTGGTGCTGACCAATGAGATCCTGCGCCGCGTGCTCGATACAGGTACCTGGACCACCGTGAAGACCTTCGGCTACAGCGCCGGATTCTTCGTTTTTCTGATGATGCAGGCTTCCCTGATCGAAGCCCATACCCCAAAGGAGGCCGCCGAGGCCTCCTCCGAGACCCGCCATGAATCCGAATGACGTCGTTCTGCGCCAGGGCTCCTTCGGCGCCCTGCGTTCGATGCAGAAGCTGCTCTCCCGCGAGGGCATCGATACCCAGGTGATCTGCCCGCCCGGCGTGAATGCCGGTGCTTGAGGGGCGACTCTGTGGCTCGCGGTCGCGGGCTCCGAAGCACCCCAAGCGGATCACCTCCTGCGCGAAGAAGAACGGCGACGCATGGCGCCCGAGGAACTGGCCGCGGCCCAGGCGGTAATCGACCTGGACGCCGAGCAGAACTCCTGCCCCGCATGCCTGGGCCCGATCCCCGGTGGCGCAACGCGCTGCCCGGGTTGCGGTCTGCGCTTCGGTTGAGCAGGGGGCTGCGCTCCCCCATTCCCGCCGACTCGTTTCCGTCGGCCGCGCCATTCCGATGCACTCCCAATCCATCCTGGTATTCGAAGCACCACGCAAGCGAGCCTGTAGTGAACGGGCGCTGGTGTTGCAGGCGATGGGTTTGCCCTACGCGATCACCGGGGACGGCAACGGTTGGCATCTCTGGGTGCCGGAGGTGCACGCGGGAGTCGCCTTGGCGGAACTGCGCAGCTACGAGGAGGAGAACCGCTTCATGCGCAACCGGCCCGCGCCGCCGCCGTCGTTTCCGGTGGCACTGGCGCCGTTGTTCGCCTACCTGATCGTGCTCTCGCTGTTCTACGCCGTGGGCCGCGACGGTTTGTTCGGCATCAACTTCTACCGCGCCGGGTTGATGGACAGCGGCCTCGTGCTGAAAGGCGAGATCTGGCGTTTGGCCACGGCGCTCACCCTGCACGGCGACATCGGCCACCTCGCCGCCAACCTGTTCTTCGGCGGGCTGTTCGTGGCGTTGCTCACCCAGAGCCTCGGCAGCGGACTGGCGTGGGCGGGCACCCTGGTTTCGGGGGTACTCGGCAACCTCGTTACGACCTGGATCAGCGGGGACGGCCACCGAGCGATCGGTGCATCGACCGCGGTGTTCGGCACCTTGGGTCTGTTCACGGTCTACGAGTGGGTGCGGCGCCGCAAGCTGCGGCTGACCTTGGCCCCGTCGCAGCGTTTCCGCGCGATTGCCCCCCTGCTCGGCGGTTCGGTGCTGCTCGGGTTCCTGGGCACCGGTGGTGGCGGAGCGGGAGAGCGGGTGGACGTGTTGTCGCACCTCACGGGATTCTGCTGCGGCGCGGCGCTCGGCGCCTTGGCGGCCTGGCGCTCGTGGCCGGTGGGTATAACGCCCGCCGTGCAGCGCCGCGCGCAGATCGGCGTGTTGGTGGTGCTGGCGGTCGCATGGATCGCGGCCGCCTGGGCGGCCTGAGACCCGCCTAGACGCGCACGAACTTGCCGCCGGTCAGGCGTGCGAGGGCCTGGAGCACCGGTCCACCCGCCGGACCGATCTGCACGCAGAAGAAACGCAGGCCCAGGGGGAAGTCCGGGGACTCCACCAGCTCGCGCACCCAGGCCTCACCCTCGGCGGTGGCGCCGTCGCACAACACGACGAAGGTGTCGGCGGTGTGGCCCTTGAGCTTCGCAGGCAGTTTGTTGTTGATCTCGATGCCCTTGAGGATGCCCTCCCCCAGGGCCGTGCCGCCGCCGGGTTTGCGGCGATCCATGGTCGAACGCAGGTCCTTGAGCGTCTTCTCATCCGCCTGGCTGAGCTCGTAGACCACGTCCGCGCGATCGCTGAAGACCACCACCTGGAACCAGGTTTCGGGGCCCATGCGTTCGAGGTACTTCAGCAGTTGGTTGACGCACTCTTCGTAGGCGGAAATGCCCGAGGTGCCATACGGTGCCTGCATCGAACCGGAGACGTCGATCACGAACACCACGTGGTCGGACACGCGACCGATGCCGAAGAACTCCACCTGGGAGACGTCGCCGTCCTTGTTCTCCTTGCCCTTCTCCTCCGCCGCCAGGGTGAATCGACCCTCGGCGTACCCCTTGGCGTAGGCCTTCCACGCCACCGGATCGTTGCCCATCGCGCGACCGCTGATCGTGCGCAGTTCGCGGGTCAGATCCGCGAGCACGCGCCAGCGCTGGCGCCCCCCCTCGAAAGATTCCATCACCGTGGGCAAGGCGTCCACGAGCACCAGCAGGCGCGGCCCGGGCGGCAGGCCCTTGGCCAGCAACAGGGCCTGGCTGGCGATGCGCCAGTCCTCGGAAACCAGGGTCTCCGCCAAGTGCTTGCTGAGGTCCTCGTGCAGGGATTCGTGCAAAGGGCCGTGGTCAGCTACGCGATGGCGCAACAGACCGCTCCAATCGAGCGACGCGTCCTTCTGCACGTGGCGCAAGAAGAGCAACCGGTCCCCCGCTTCGGCGGTGCGGTGGCTCAACGCCTCGCCGCACTGCTTCTGCAATACGTGTCCCCCCTTCTCCGCGAATCCGAGCAACAGGCCATCCAAGTCGGGCACCGAAGCGGCCAGCAGCAACTCCAACCCCGCCGCCCGCTCCGGCGCTTCCGCCCGCTCGTCGCGCACATGGCCAAGCATCCAGACCCGCGCCCACGGCGCCTGCCGCGGATGCAACAGGGCTTTCAGCCGTTGTTCGATGTAACGGGCCGTCGTCAACGCCTCGCCCGCCTGCTCCCCCTTGCGCCCACTGGTGCCCCGGAAGCGCTCCGCGTACTCGCGACGGTCCACCCAGCTCGCCAGCAACGCACCGATGGCCTCGTGCTGCTTCTTGGACTCCACCCCTTCGGCCAAGTCCAACTCCAGCCGCCCGAGCCGCACCTGCCACGGCTTCGGGATCTGGTCCCGGCTTGGCGCCGGTTGGCCGTTCTGCACGACCCGTACCGGTTCCGGTCCGTGCCCCGTGGCAAGGGCCGGCAAGGTCAGGGCGATCAGGGCCAACAGGGCCAGGGGGAAGCGCAATTGCATCGCGGAATCATAGGGCCCGGACGTCAACCGGTTACGACCGGGACCCGGATTTCCCGGCCTGGATCGGGCGCTTGGCCTCCGAAGCCATCGCACTGCCGGGGCCGGCTCTATTCACCGGCCTTCAGGGCCTCGCGGCAACGCGCCCGCCCTCCTACGGGTTAAGCGACGACCACCGCAGGTACGTATACCAGTCCCCGGTCAGGGGCCGCATGGATTCGTAGGGAAGACTGCCCTGCTGCCGTTGGGAAGGCGGGACCCAGGCAAATCCGAACTCGTCTTGCATTCCGGGGTAGGAGGGAAACCCTCCGGTCAGCGACGCGTCCAAACGCACAAACACAAATCCAGCCTCGCGCGTCACCTTGAGCACCCGAAACAAACCGATCCACCTGGACTCCCCGTCCATTTGCGGATCCTGAGTCACGAGGCTTTCGAATTCCGATCGCACCGAGGCAAATCCAAGTCGCATGGGAATCCCGGAAGTAGCGAGAGGGAGGGTGGAGACCATCGCGAAGAAGGTGCCCACAATCCAGGGGGTCCACTGGCCCTTGACGTACCAGGTGAATGCCACGCCGATCACTACCGTCGCCGTCATATTCTCGGTAAACGCAGAGAGGAAGAAGGCAAAGTAGCCCACATACATCTCGATCGCCGGGTGGACATACATTGACCTTCCCCGGATTTTTCGGACACCACAGATCGCGTGGAATACGCGAGGATATCCGAAATGCCGAAACGCAACCGAAGGAAGTTCACCCCTGAACAGAAGGCTGACGCCGTGCGCATCGCGCGGTCGTCCGGCAATGTGGCCAGCGTGGCCAGAGACCTCGACCTCCCCCCGAGTTGTCTGTACGCCTGGATCAAACAGGCCGAGATCGACGAGGGCGGCGGCGGGGAAGGCGACCTTACGACCACCGAACGCGAGGAACTTCGCAAGCTTCGGCGCCAAGTCAAGGTACTGGAGCAGGAGCGAGAGATCCTAAAAAAGGCCACGGCCTTCTTCGCCAAGGAACAAGATCGGCCTATGCGCTGATCGAGGCGGAGAAGGCAAAGCTCCCGGTGGCGGTGATGTGCCGAGCTCTGGGTGTCTCGCGAAGCGGGTACTACTCGTTCAAGGCGGACCCCAATGGCAAGCGTGCAGCTCGAGACTCTGTGCTCCTGACCCACATCCGGCGTATCCACAAGGAAAGCCGGGGAACCTACGGCAGCCCGCGCGTACATGCGCAGCTGCTCAGGGAGGGCATTTCTGCTGGGAAACACAGCGTTGCCAGGGTTATGCGATCCCACGAGATCACGTGGAAAGCCCGAAGGGCCTACAAGTCCACGACCCAGTCTCGCCACGACCTGGCGATCCCTGACAACATCCTAAACCGCGAGTTCAGCGTCGAATCCAAGGATTCGGTGTGGTGTGCAGACATCACTCCGATCCGAACGAAAAGGGGCTGGGTCTACCTCGCAGCCATCATCGATCTAGCCACGCGATTGATCGTCGGCTGGAAAATGGATAGCTACATGCGGTCGGACCTCGTCGAATCGGCACTCAAGAACGCGCTTGCCTGGCGAGAGCCGGCCCAGGATCTGATCCACCACTCCGATCGTGGTAGGCAATATGCGAGCTTCTCCTATCAGAGCCTGCTGCTGAAGCACGGCATCCGCTGCAGCATGAGCCGCATTGGTGACTGCTGGGACAACGCGGTGATGGAGAGCTTCTTCGGCACCTACAAGCAGGAACTCCAGCACCACGCCAAGTGGGAGAACCTGGCTGAGGCCAGAGCAGCAACGATGGAGTACATAGAGATCTTCTACAACCGCAAACGACTCCACTCTACGCTCGGCTATCGAACTCCCAGGGAAGTGGACGAGGCGGCCAAGTGAGTTTTCAACAGGTTTTGAGTCTCCTCCCCCTGGACCCCCTCCTCATCGGGGGGCTCTGCCCCCCGGATCGCCGCGCGGCGCCTCAGCCTGCTGAGGGCAGGCTTCGCGCGGCTCCCCCCGTAAACCAAGAACTGTCAAGCGAGTCGCGCTTGACAGTCCCTGGCTGTGCAATCTCTACTGTCTGAATCCCGTTAGTTCGGTGTCCGAAAAAACCGGGAGGGTCACATGTTTGAGAACATCATCACGTGCGGCACGCAGAGCAGCAGGCCAATACAGACGATTCCGAAGCCGATGATCCAATCCTTCCGCCGCATCGTTCCGTGCCTCTTTCCTTGCCCCGGAAAATCCATACAGACTTGCACCCAAGGGCAAGCTGCATACTAGCCGATCGCGCGGCAAGCAAACTCCCCCCCTCCGCTCTCAGGCTCAAGTCTGCCCCAACATCGACTTGAGTACCGGAGCCAGGCACTCCGCGACCACCCGATGGCCGGCGGCGTTGGGATGACCATCGCCGCAATGCAGTCGAATCCCCATACGGGAGGCTGCCAGCATCGCCAAATCCACGTCCACCCACGGACTTCCGAGCTCCCGCGCGAGTTCTCGCACCACCGGCGACAGGGTCCCGCCCCCCCAACTTGCCCGGTCCGCATCGCCCACGGGAAAGCGGGGTTCGTACAGGTACTGATCGTGGCCGAAGGGAGCGGAAGTGAGGACCAGTGGCCACCCATGTGCCTCGCAGAGGCGTGCGATCTCATGGAGCGCATGATTCGCCGGCTCGCGCGGATCGAGAAAGCCCGCCATGTACTGCTCCAGCATGGCCCGCATCGGTCCATCCTGCGCGTGGTACCGGATTGCGTCGGGATCGTGCGGAGGCGTAGGCCCCTGCTTGCCTCCAGTCCAACTCCAGGCCGCCGCGCTTTCCGCCCGCGCCCAGAGCCGCCACCCATTCTTCGCCGTCGCGAGTCGGTCGCCAAAAGATCGCCGTTTGGCCACTTCCCAGTACCAGGATCCCTCCCCGTCAGCGACAAAGCGGGGTTTGGGAAGGGAACCCAGGGAGTCCGACCGGCACTCGGCCAGATCGTTCATACACATGCAAAGTACGACGAGATCGGGCTCGTACGCGGGCACCACGTCGCGCAACACCACGAACTCTTGATCGGTGCCATACCCGGGCACGGCGAAGTTCAGAAACTCTACATCCTTGAAGAACTCGTGCTCGAGCACCGCGGAGAAGCGCTCGTCATCCTGGACTCCCCAACCCCAGGCGATCGAGTCCCCGAGCACCGCCACCCTCTTGCGGCCCGAGGCGGCGCTTGCGTTGCGCTCGGGATCGCGGAACCCCTCCGCATTGATGCGCACCATGCACTCGAACTCCGGGCAACGGATCCGCCCCACCGTCGAGGCCCGATTTCGCCAGCCTAGATCTTCATCAAGCTCCCCGACAATGCCCCAGTTCTCGCCCTGTACCACACCGCGCTCGAAGCCATCCGGTGCGGCCAGGGAGTACCCGATCTCCAACAAGAAGAACAAGCCGCAGGTGATCGCGGCAAGCGCTGCCGTCTGGAGAATCAGTTTGGGTAGAGGCATGCCCACTCCCTCGGGAAACCGGCCCAAATGGGCGCTCTTGGTAATGCAATCCGGCCCGGTCGGGCCGCTGGTGCCTACCGTATCCTTCGCCGGCTCGAGGTCGAGGGAGCCCGCACATTCCACCCGGGCACAACCCGTGCTCTCCCACGACAGCCCCATTGCGCGGGGCCACCCTTTTGCCCCGTCGACCAGGGCTCAGCCCGCGCATCGACGTGGGTCCGGCGCTAGACTGCCCCACATGGGAAAATCGATTCTTGTGGGCCTGCTTCTACTGCCGTGGTTGCTCGGCTGCGGATCGGGCGAGCCGGGCAAAGCTTGGCAGATCCTGGTGGTCAGCGCGGGGTCCTTGGGACCGAACAGCCTCGACGGCCTCGATGCGGCCCAGTACCCCAATCTCGACGCTTGGCGCCGTTCATCGACGACCCTTGCGCACCTGGCGCCGGACGGGGATGCCATCGCCACCCTGGTTTCGATGTGGACCGGGTTGCGGGCAACGGAACACGGCGTGGCGCAGGGGGCACCGATGCCGGCGGGGCTGAATCCCTTGGCGGCCTACCTGGCGGACCACGGCTACAACACCGGGGCGAGCATGCCAGGCATGGACCAATGGCTGCCGGACGTCGGGTTGAATCGGGGATTCGGGGAGTACCAGCTCGCAGGGGATACTCCGGACGCCGTGGCGGGCATGGCGAGCCTTTGGATCGCGTCGCACAAGAAACAACCGTTTTTCCATTGGGTGCAACTGCCGCTCGCGAGCGGCGCAGCGGACCTGGCCGCCCTCGATGCCGCCCTCGGAGAGCTGATGCGGCGGCTGGGTGAAGAAGGCCTGCTCGAGCGCTCGATGGTGGTGCTGACCGCCCTGCAGCCGGCAGGGGAATCCGGCGAACTCGGGCTGTGGATCAAGTATCCCGGCAAGCTCCAGGCGGCGCGCGACGAGCGCGACCTCGAAGCCTGTCACATGCCCCAACTGATCCTCTCCCAGGCCGCCCTGCCCGTGGCCGCCGTGCGCCCGACCCAATACCTGAACCACCCCCTGCCCGCCCCCACCCCCGCCCATGAGTAACCTGATGGACCTGGGCCTGCTCGTGCTGCTGCAGTGCGTGCTCGGCTTCGACAACCTCCTGTACATCTCGCTCGAATCGAAACGCGCGCCGGAAAGCGAACGGGGTCGCGTGCGGCGCCTCGGCATCGGCATCGCGATCTTCCTGCGCATCGGGCTGCTGTTCGTGCTCATGCACCTGATCGATTCCTTCCAGTCGCCGCTATTCAGCTGGCACAAGGAGGGTCTGAGCACCGGTTCGTTCAATCTGCACGCGCTGATCGTGCTGGGCGGGGGCATCTTCGTGATCTATACCGCCACGAAGGAGATCTTCCACATGCTCAACCTCGAAGCCCACCAAGAGAGCGAGCGCAAACCCGCCTCCGTGGGTTTGATCATCGCTTGGATCGTGGTCATGAACCTCGTGTTCTCCTTCGACTCGATCCTGACGGCCATGGCCCTGACCAAGGTGTTCTGGGTGATGGCGTCGGCGATCGTGATCGGCGGCGTGCTGATGATCTTCCTGGCCGACACCGTCGCGAACTTCCTGCAGCGCAACCGCATGTACGAAGTGCTCGGTCTTTTCATCCTCTTCATCGTGGGCATCATGCTGCTCAGTGAAGGGGGCCACCTGGCGCACCTGTCCTTCTTCGACAAGCCGATCGAAGCCATGAGCAAAACCACGTTCTACTTCGTCATCGCCACGCTGGTGCTGGTGGACGTGGTGCAGTCCCGCTACCAGCGCAAGCTGCTGGCGGAGGCGGCGGCCCAGCACGGGCGCGAGGCCTGAGCCCCCTGCTCCCCCCGGGTCCGCCCCCGCGGATTCCCAAGACGCGACCCGGGGTGCCCCGATTGGGTCCCCCGGCCCCCTCCCCGCCCCTCCGCCCCGCTGCGGGCGGGGCCCATCGGGTATGATCCCCGCGTGACGAACACCATCGAAGCTTCCCGCCCCACCCACTGCCCGACCTGTGGCGTCAAGCTGCCCGACATCCCGGTGTCCCTGTGCGCGTACTGCGCCTCGCCGGTCATGCTGGCGGAGAAGGTGCACGGCGGTGCCGAAAGCCCGAACGCCAGCCGCATCGCGCGCATTCCGGAGAACAAGTCCTACCAGGAAGTGCTGACGCACCGGCCGCCGGAGACGCCCGACTATCGCCGCGGCCTGCAAGGCGTGTGGCACGGCCGCAACCTGGCCATTCTGGGTGTATTGTCCCTCGGCGCCGGGTACCTGACCGGCAGCACCATGCCTTGGACGTGGATCGGCGCCGTGCTGTTGATCCTCGGCGCCACCCTCTGGTACCGCGGCCTCGGACGTAGCCGCCGGGCCTTGGCCGAGCCGCTCACGAAACGCCACGGCATGATCGTGGACCGGCGCAGCGAAACGAGCATCAAGGAGTGGTCCGGGCACACCGTCTACTACTTCTCGATTGAGTTCGAGGGCGGCGCGGTCGGCGAGTACCGCTACGAGGGCCGGGGCGCGAACGAAGATCCGTACCCGAACGGTCTGACCGGGGTTGCGTTCTTGCGCGGCTCGGACCTGCTCGAGTTCGTGCAGGTGCGCGTCTAGGCCGTAGATCCCGGCACAGGGGGTGCTCCTGAGCCACGCGGCGAATCCCTGTTACCCTGGGAGCCCTGCGCGTATACCAGGGGGATGCGCAACTGGTTTTTTCTGCTGTCCCTGTGCCTGCTCGCCCCCTCCGCCGCCGCCCAGGGCAGCCGGCAGCAATATGAACGGGCCGCCGCGCTCAGCCAGCAGTGGCCTGGCGCGCTGAAACGCTTCCGGCCCAACCTGCGCTGGCGTGATGGAGACCGGCGCGTCCAGTGGTGGCAGGGCAGCGGGGAGGAGCGAGGCCTGTACGAGCTGGATTGCAGCACCGGCACGCTGCGGCGCTTGCAGGCCTCGGAGGCGCCCGACCGGTTGCATTCCCTGCCGCGCTTGCGGGCCAGTGTGACGCGCGGCGGCGAGACGTCGATCTTCTTCGTCAATCGCAGCGGGCAAGAGGTGCGGCTGTTCTGGATCGACTTCCAGGGGCAACTCAAGCCGTACGGACGAATCGCGGACGGGGCCACGAGCGAGCAACACACGTTCGCCGGCCATGTGTGGCGCGTGCAGACGGAAGACGGTGCGTCGCTCGGGACCTTTGCGGCGGAAGAATGGTCGGGCACGGCGCAGATCGATGGACCGGAAAGTCCGCAGGAAGCGCAGGAGGAACCGTCCGAAGCCCTGCGGCGCATCGAGACATCCCCTTACCCGGATTGGCACATCGAGAACGGCAACCTGATCGATGAGCAGGGCTTGGTGTTCGCAGGCGAACCCAAGGATCCGATCGTGGGCCCCCTGCTTTTTTCGCCGGATGGCCGCCTGGCGCTGTGCTTCCAAGAACTTCAGGCTGAAGTCCGCCGCATTCCACTGCTCGAATCGAGCCCGAAGGACAGCGTGGAGCCGCAGCTGCATTGGATGGACTACGTCAAGCCGGGGGACGCCCTGCCCCAGCGCCGTCCGCGGCTGTTCAACGTGGCCGAACGCAAGTCTCTGCCCGTCCCGGACGAGCTGTTTGCCGACTCCGTGTCCGTGCGGTTCGTGAAATGGGCCGAGGACTCCTCCGCCGCCTGGGTGCGCTGGGACGAACGCGGCCACCAGCGCATTGTGCTTTGGCGCCTCGACGGCGCGGGCGGCGCGCCCCGGGCCATCGTCGACGAACGCAGCGAGACGTTCATCGACTTCTCGAACAAGATCGACAACTACTTCCTGCCCGGACGCGGCGAAGTGCTGTGGACCAGCGAGCGCGATGGCTGGAACCACTTGTACCGCTATGACATGCACAGCGGGGAACTGCTTGGGCAACTGACCCACGGCCCCTGGCTCGTGCGGCAAGTGCTGCGTGTCGACGACGCAACGGGCCGGGTGTGGATGCTGACCCACGGCATGGTCGAAGGCGAGGATCCGTACTTCACGCACCTGGCCCTCGTCGACATCGATTCTGGCGAAGTGAAGCGCCTGACCGAAGGCGCGGGCACCCACTCGATCACCTTCTCCCCCACCGGGGAGTTCTTCGTCGATCGCTGGTCGAACGCGAGCACCCCGGACATCACCGAGATCCGGCGCAGCGCGGATGGCCGCCTGGTGGCGCGCCTCGGGCAGGACGACGCGCAAGAACTCTTCGCAGCCGGCTTCCAACCCGCCGAACCGTTCGTGGCCCCCGGCCGCGATGGGCAGACCCCGATCTGGGGTTTGATCCTGCGCCCCACGGACTTCGACCCGACCCGCGAGTATCCCGTGATCGAAGCCATCTACGCGGGACCGCACGACCAGCACGTGCCCAAGGGCTTTGCGCTGCAGCTCACCGAACGGCGGCTGGCCGAACTGGGCTTCATCGTGGTGCGCATCGATGGCATGGGCACGAATTGGCGGCACAAGGCCTTCCACGATGTCTGCTGGCAGAATCTGAAGGACGCGGGTCTGCCCGATCGCATCGCGTGGATGCGAGCGGCTGCGGCGAAGTACCCGGGTATGGACCTGGAGCACGTCGGCATCTACGGCGGCAGCGCGGGCGGCCAGAACGCCCTCGCGGCTTTGCTGCTGCACGGGGACTTCTACCAAGCCGCCGCCTCCGACTGCGGTTGCCACGACAACCGCGTCGACAAACGCTGGTGGAACGAAGCCTGGATGGGCCGCCTCGGCCCCCACTACGCGCAGAATGCCAACGTGACCTTCGTCGAACAAATGCAAGGCAAGTTGCTGCTCACCGTGGGCGAAATGGACCGCAACGTGGACCCGGCGTCGACGTTGCAGGTAGTGGATGCGCTGATCCGCGCGGACAAGGACTTCGATTTCGTGATGGTGCCCGGCGCGGGGCATGGGGTTGGGGAGAGTCCGTACTTGGAGCGGCGGCGGCAGGACTTCTTCGTGCGCGCCCTGCACGGCACCGAGCCCCGGCACTGACGGACGCCCGGGGCCGGGGGGCGGGGCCGGAATCGCCGGTGCGGGGGTCGCAACGGGCCCCCCGCGCCGTCCCCAAACTTTTTTTCTGCAGGATCCAGGCGGGATTGCGTTGGGAAGGGCACCTGCCTTGCCCCTCCCCCCAGCGTCCCCATGATCCCCGTTCCCTTGCTCCTGCTGGCCGCCGGTTTCGGCGGCCAGGATTCCGAAGCCTCCCGGACCCCGATTCCGGCCGAGTCCATGCCTGCGGCCCCGCGTTTCCATTGGGCCGACTTCGACGGCAACGGCATCCAGGATCGCCTGGAGATCACGGCCAGCAGGCACCTGAGCCTGCTCTGGAATGCGGGCGGCCAGCGCGTGCAGCCTGCGGGCCCGGAGGCCGGCCTGGACTCCCTGGCACAGGTCGCCTTCGTGCTAGTCGGAGACTACGATGCCGACGGGCGCTTCGATCTGTTCGTGGCGGGACTTGACGGCGCGCAGCACTTGCTGCGCAACAAGGGTTGGTCCTTCGAGGATGTCAGCGGCCTGCTGCACAGGGAAGGCCTCGGCACGCTGGGATGCGAGCCCCTGGTCTTCGGCTGCTGGCAGGACCGCAATGACGACGGGGCTTTGGACCTGGTGCTGCAGGACGCCAACACCTGGCAACTGTGGACCGCTCAACCCGGCGCAGGTTTCCGCTGCCAGGTCCTTTCCGCAGATGCGGTCCGGGACCTGCCCCGCACCTGGGCCAGTCGGGCGATTGCCGGCAAGGGAGCCCCCGCAGGTGCGCAGTGGCTCGAATCGCAGCCCTACCAGTTGCTGCCGGAGGACTTGGTCCGCTGGGACAATGCCCGCCTCAAGATCCAGCCCGATCCCATGGCCATCCTGGATGCGCCCCCGCGCATCGACAAGCGCGACTTCCGGGCTCTGCCCTCGAACGACTATGCCCCTGGCCAGCTGCTGCTGCGCCTGGTTCCCGGGCATTCCGAATCCGCCCTGGAACGATTGCTGGCCCTGGTCGCCCCTGCGGAGCTCGACTGGACCTCGGAGATGGTGCCGGACCTGCATCGCATTCGCTTCGAAGGCCAACTCGAATGGCGCCTGCACGCTCTGCTGGACGACGGCGAAATCCTGTATGCCGAGCCCGCCTGGCTGGCCCACTCCACGCAGAACCCCAATGACCCCTTCTACATCGGGGGCAACCTCTGGGGACTGCAGGGCAACTTCGGCAGCAAGGCCTACCTCGCCTGGGACGAGTTCACGGGCGGTTCGGCCGCCACGATCGCCATCATCGACACCGGCACCCAGACGAACCATCCCGACCTGCAGGACAACATCTGGACCAACCCCGGCGAAATCCCCGGGAACGGCATCGATGACGACTTCAACGGTCACATCGACGACGTTCACGGCTGGAACGTGGCGCAGAACAACGGCGACGTGGATTCCTGCGGTGAAAACCATGGCACGCACGTGGCCGGTACCGTCGGCGCCCGGGGCAACGACAACCTCGGGGTGGTCGGCGTCAACTGGAACTGCCGGCTGATGATCCTGCGCTGCAATGGGCCGGCGAGCTGCGACCCGGACAACACGGGCACCATCAGTCCCCACCCCTGCTGTGGGCTCTACAACACCGTGCAGGCCCTGGACTACGCCATGGCCAATGGAGCCCGGGTCTCAAACAATAGCTACGGCAGCCACCTCTACTCCCAGAGCCAGCACGACATGATCCTGGCAGGCCAGAGCGTCGGCCATGTGTTCGTGGCGGCGGCCGGCAATGATGGATTCAACAACGACCTGCTGCCGGTCTTCCCCGCCTCGCACCCGCTGAGCAACATCATCGCGGTGGCCGCCCACGATTCCGATGGGGATCTGGGGTCCTTCAGCAACTACGGTCCGAACTCGGTCGATTTGTCGGCCCCGGGTGTGGACATCACCAGCACGATCGTGAGCGGCTGGGCGAGCGGTTGGAATGGCACTTCGATGGCGGCACCCCATGTGGCCGGTGCGGCGGGTTTGGTCCTCAATCGCTACCCGGAGCTGAGCTGGCAACAGATCCGCGAGCGCATCCTGGGCGGCGCGACGCCCACGCCGTCCATCGGCACCCTGGTCCAGACCGAAGGCATCCTCAACGTGCTGAACTCCTTGGGACTCTGGGTGCAGCCCGGCAGCCTGCCCGCCGGAAACCCCGGCAGCAAGAACAGTCCCCTGGCCGCATTGGAGACCATTGTCGCCATCGCCCGCACGCCGGAGGAGTCTCAACTGAACTTCCACCCGGGCACCATCCTGCTGACCGATCTCTTGGGCGTCAGCTTGCTGACGAAGCCGATGGTCCTGAGTTCCACCGGCGGGCCCACCCTGATCGGCGACTGAATCGATACCTGTCCATCCCCTCCTGAAGTCCACCCTACCCAGACCCCACAACCGACTCCCCCGCCCCATGTACTGCAACTCCCTGATCGGTGCCAGCCTCATCCTGCTCGGCACCACGGCCATGGCCCAGACCCCCGGTCCTCTCCCCAGCCCCCAGATGCCCGCGGCCCAATTCGGCTGGCAGGACTTCGACGGGGACGGCCTGCTCGATGCCTTGGCGATCTCTCCGGTGGGCCAGCTCCAGCTCCTGCGCAACCAGGGCGATGGCACGTTCCTCGACGTCACCTCGAGCGTCGGCCTGCAGGATCTCCAGAACGCCAGCTTCGCCCTCTGGGGCGACTACGACGGGGACTCCCAGCCCGACCTGTTCGTCGGAACCCACCAGGGAGCCAGCCATCTGCTGCGCCTCGAAGGGGGTCTGTTCGTCGATGCCACGTTGGGCAGCGGCCTCGAAGGTCTGGGTGCCGACCAGTTCGGCCGTTGGCTCGACTACGACCGGGATGGCCGCCAGGATCTGGAGCTGGTGCGCGATGGCCTGCACACCCTGCACCGCAATCTGGACGGCGTCCGCTTCGGGACCCTCCCCCTGCCGCCCATGCAAGCCGCCGGCCAGATCAGCCCCTCGATGCCCGGCAGCCCCGAAGACCAGGCCCCGCAGAGCGGCGCCGTTGCCGGCCAGCCGGCTTGGACCCAGGGCCACGGCGCGTCGCCTGCCCTAAGCGGTATGGGCCCGGGCACCTGGGCCCTCGGGACAGCGGGTTCCTCCCCCACCTCCGTCACACTTCTCGGCGGCGCCAACCAGGTGGTTGCGAACCAGTGCTTCCTCGAGATCCGCGATGCCTTTTCCGGCGCCTGCATCGAAGCCTCGAACACCCCCACGATCGGACGGCTCTATCCCCAATCCACCGCACTCAACGTCAACGCATCGAACAGCCGTGTCGGTATGGGCACCACCAACCCCGATGCCCGCCTGGCCATCGCCAACATCGGAGGTACCGACGGCACGGCCATGCTCGGATTCGGTGAGTCCACCGATTCCAGCTTCTACTTCGAGAGCCAGTTCGCGGGCAGCAACACGAGCAACGGCATGTCCCTGACCACGGCCATCGGGGGGCCCGTGCGCATCATGAGCTGGTGGGGCAGCGGCCGCGTGGGCATCAAGAAGCTGGCTCCGAACTACGACCTGGATGTGACCGGGGACATCAATGCGTCCGGCTCCCTGCGGGTCAACGGAGTCGCCCTGCCGACCTCCCTGCTCGAAGCATCGGCCCACCTGCACACGAGCAAGTCCTTGGGCGTCGGCACCAGCGGCCTGCCGCAAGGCGCCCTTTCGGTGACCGGTGTGAGCAACGTCATCGACGCCACCGAAGCAGGCGTGCACCTGGGCCGCATCCCCTACGGTGGTTTCGAAGACACCGGAGTCACCATCGTTGCGGCGAACAACGGCGGTGCACAACTGCGCTTCGTGCAAAGCGGGGTCTCCGGCTCGTGGCGCCTTTGGCGCGTGCCCAACTCCTCCACCATGCGCTTCGACGGACCGGGATTGGACATCGTCAGCGTGCCCAAGCTGGAGATCCGCGGCGGTGCGGACCTGGTGGAGGGATTCCAGACCTCGGAGACGAAGCCCCTTGAGCCGGGTACCGTGGTGAGCATCGACCCCAGCACCCCGGGCGCCCTGTGCACGTCCCGCGACGCCTACGACGTCAAGGTCGCCGGGGTGGTCAGCGGCGCCGGCGGTGTGGAACCGGGCCTGCACATGGGCCAGGAGGCGCTGATGGATGGGGACACCCATGTGGCCATGACCGGGCGTGTGTACGTGCGCTGCAGCGCCGAGAACGGCGCGATCCTTCCCGGGGACCGCCTCACCACGGCCAGCCTGGCCGGCCACGCCATGAAGGCCACGGACGGTGCGCGCAGCGATGGCGCCGTGCTCGGCAAGGCCATGACCTCCCTGGAGCAAGGCACGGGACTCGTTCTGGTGCTGGTCAACCTGCAGTAGGCGGTCCACTGCCAGGGGCGGACCCCACGGTCCGCCCAGGCAGGCGCCCGGTCCCCCCAAAGGACCGGGCGCTTGCATTCGCGCGGGTACCTGGCAGGTCCCGGACCTAGCGCTCACCGACCGTTCCGTCTGCGCTGCCCGCGGCGAGCCTGCGCAGCCACTCCGCGCGGCCCGCCGCCCGGCGCTGCCCTTGCCAGTCGGGCCAGCGACCCAGGTCCGCGAGCCCGCGCACCTCCGCACGCAGCGTCGCCCAGGACTCACGGTCGGCCCGCCGCTCCGCCCTGGGCCGGGCATCCCAGATGCGCGCGCTGTGGTCCCCGGACACCGAAAGCAGCCGCTGGCCATCGGGGAACCAGACCAGCGAGTAGACGTAGCTGCCGTGGGCCCGGAACTCGTGCTGCACCGTTCCACGCTGCGCGTCGATGAGCGTGATCGTGCCTTGGTGGTTGCCCACGGCCAGGGTCGCGCCGTCCGGTGACCAGGCCACGCAATAGGGGGATTGCTTGAGGTCGATGGTGCGCAGGACCGTGCCCTCAGGCAACGAACGCAGCACCAGCCGACCTTCCTTGCCGTGGGATCCGATCACGGCCCGGTGGCGCGAGACCACCGCCACTTCGTCCTTGTGGGGATGCACGGCGACCGCTCGCGCTTCCCAGCGCAGGTCCACCCCGGGCTCCGGCACCGAAGACCACCGCTCTCCCCCATGGAACTCCGGCTGGGTACGGAACTCCACATCCTCGTAGGCCCACCAGGCGGCCCAGGCCCGGGCGCCGCCCATCTGGGCTTTGAGTCCCAGCCGCTGCCGCGGTCCGGGTTGCAGCACCTGCATGAACGCATCCAGCAGCGGCAAGTGGTTGCCCTCCTGCACGACGACCGGCGCAGCAAGCACGCTGCGCCGCCCGCTCGTCAGGTCCCAGTGCAAGATCTGCACTTCAGAACCCTGCTCGCCAGGCGAAGTGAGCACCAGGCTGTGGCCATCCTCCGAGAAAGCCATCAAGGCGTCCCGCGAGGCGGTATCCACCGGAGTGCGGGCCAGCCGCGCCAGAAGCTCCCCCGTCTGGGCATCCCACAGGTGCACCGAGTCCTCTACGGGAGCCAGGCTCGCCACCAGGGCACCGTCGGGACTGAGCGCCGCGTGGTAGACCACGGTATGGTGGCCCCGATACGCAAGGCCCAGTCGCTGTTGCACCGCCGCCGGACGATCTTCCATCAGGTCCAGGCGCCACATGGGGCCGGACTGGGTCATCAGGAGCAACGTCTCCCCCGCCGGTGACAACAGGGGCGCACACCACCAAGCATCCGGAATGGGCAAGGACCCATCCGGGCGGAGGGCGGGATGCCACGGCAAGGCCTCACCGCTGCGCCCATCCCGCAGTTGCATGGCCGCCTCCTCCCAGACCCCCACGGCGACGATGGAACCATCCGCGGACCATTCCGCACGTCGCCCGGGCACCGCAAACCCCGGCAGCCCCCCAGAGCCATCCGAGCCCTGCAGGATGCGATGCCAACCCGACTCATCCCCGGGGCGGGCCCTCCAACTGAAGGCCGCCCACTCTCCCGTGTCCAGCCCGGTGGCAAAGACATGTTCGTAGCCGGGCTCGGGCAAGCACGCATGCACCGTGCCCAGGGGCACGTCGAAGACCCAAGTCTCATCGCACCAATTGAGGAAAGCCCTGCGCCCGTCCGGCGCAACCAGGGCCTCCCCCATGTAACCATTGCGCGGGATCGACAATTCGCGCTGCCAGCGGAACCGCTCGATCCCGTCCACCCGCACGGAATATCCGCCCATGCCCTGGCGCACGACTACGACCCGACCGTCTTCGCTGCAATGGCCGGGCGCCAACCAGCCCATGTCCGGTGGCTCCACGGGAATGCACTCGAGGACCACTGCGCGCACTAGGTCGAGGACCAGGGCCTGCCGGCCTTGGCGAACAACCAGACGCCCGCTGCGGGTGGGGCGGCCGATCGAATCGATCTCCATGGCGGGCAACAGCACGGAATGGGTGCCACGCTCGAGGTCATACACCTGCAGGCCGGCACGGCCGCGCTGCAGGGACAAGAGCCGGTCCTCCCCCAAGAATTGCCAGACCGCCTGGTCCCCCCCTCGGTCCGGCCAGAACAGTCCTTCGGCGTGGCCGTCCAGGGGCATGACTTGCGGCACGACCTGATCGAACAAGCGCCAACCAAAGCCGCGGCGGTCTTCCTGGACCGAGTCGAGCACTTCGCGCGCAGATGCATAGTCGCCGTTGGCCTGGGCCCGTCGCGCGGAGGCCAGCACCATCTCCAACAGGCCCGCCTCGCTTTGGCGAGCCCGGGAATCGCTCTCGAAGGCCAGCTTGCGTTGCTCAGATTCCTTGGCCGCGAAGACCAAGGCTGCCACGAGGCCCGCAGCCAAGGCCAGGAAAGCCACCGCCAGGCCGCTGGCCAGGCCGCGGTTGCGCGCCACCCACTTGCGCAGGCGATAGGCCCGGGACGGCGGGCGCGCCTGGATCGGCAGGCGGTCGAGGAAACGCCGCAGGTCGTCCCCCAGGGCGGCCGGGCTGGAGTAACGCCTCCCGGGTTCGGACTCGAGGGCCTTGCCCACGATGGTCGACACGTCCCCCTTCCAGCGGGCTTCGATGCGGCTGAGTTCCGGAGCCTGGGCCGAACTCAAACGAGCGATGGCGGCCGAAATGGGCAGGCCCTCGATCGGATGGGGCAGGCGTCCACTCAGCAACTCGAACGCGAGCACCCCCAAGGCGAACACGTCGACGGCGGGCGTGACCTGCTCCGGTTCTCCGTACAGTTGTTCCGGGGCCATGTAGGCCAGGGTGCCCACGAGCGCCCCTTCTTCTGTGCAGACCGTGGACAGCACCTGCCCTGCGTTGCTGGCCCGCGCCACACCGAAATCGAGCACCTTGGGCTGCCCGCCAGCGAGCACGAGCACGTTGTCCGGCTTGAGGTCGCGGTGAATGATGCCCCGGTCATGGGCGTGCTGCACCGCCGCACAGACCTTGGCCAGCAGCTCCAAGCGCTGCTCCACGGTCAGGCCCTCGCGGGTGCAATAGGTTGCGATGTCGACCCCATCGACCAACTCCATGGCGAAGTAGGGTTGCTCGCCACGGCCGGCTTCGTGGTAGAGCCCCGCCTCGAAGATCTGGGCGATGCCCGGATGCTGCAAGCGCCCCAACAGCTCCGCCTCCAGCCGGAACCGACGCAGGCGTTCGGCCGAGGCATGCAAGGGATGCAGCAGTTTGATGGCCACCTTGCGCTGGGGTGAATCCTGCCAGGCTTCGAATACGGTGCCCATGCCCCCTTCGCCGATCTGCCGCAGGATGCGGAAGCGACCGACCTGGCTCGGCATCCAAGGCCGCCCGGCCTGTTGCTCGAAGTCGGGCAGGAACCGCTGCCACTGTTCGCGGGCCTGATGGATGCGGTGTTCGCTGAAGAGGTCGTCTCCGTCCTGGGTGTAGGCCGCGAGCAGGGCTTCCACCTCCTGGCGCAGGTCGGGCTGCTCCGCGCAGGTGCGCTCCAAGTACGCCATCCGCTCGCCTGCAGGCAATTCGATGGCCGCCTCGAAGACCGCCCGAACCCGATCGAAGGACGGATTCAACGGCTCGGTCCCAGCTCCTTGCGCAACCAGGCCTTGGCCATGGTCCAATCCGCGTAGGCCGTGCGCTCGGAGACCTGCAGGGTCTCGGCCACCTCGGGCACGCTGAGCCCGCCGAAGACACGCAGCTCCGCCACGCGGCCCAGGCGAGCGTTGTTCTCGCTGAGCCGCTCAAGGGCATCGTTCAACTCGAGCAGGTCCACCGGCTCGGAACCGGAGTCCGCGGCCAGGCCGGCCGCGAGGGTCACCCGGCGCTGGTCGCGTTTGAGGGCAGCCCGCGCCCGCGCATGGTCGGCCAACACCTGGCGCATGGCGCGGCTGGCCAGCGCGAAGAAGTGGTGCCGATCCTCGATGCGGCCCATGCCCGCGTTGAGCTTGAACCAAGCCTCATGCAGTAGGGCGGTCGCCTGCAGGGTGTGCCCCGGATTCTGCCGCGCGAACATCGACTGAGCCAATTGCCGCAGTTCGCTGTAGACCCGCGGCAACAGGGCATCCAGGGCGGAACCGTCCTGCTCGCGGGCACGCCGCAACAGGGCGGTGATCGACTCCGCCCCCTCCGGGGTCGCACCCTCCGGGGGATCAACCATGGCGTGTGTGTTGCGGTCGCGGTTGGCGATCGCCCCATCCGGCCAGCGCAGGAGAAGCGTGCATCATCGTGTCGGGAAGCCGGCGGTGGACTTGCCGCAAGCCAGCCCGCCGGACTGGATTATACGTGCCAACGGCATTCGCGCCCCCCATTCCGCTGCCAGGTGCGTCTGGGTCCCAGACTGGCTCAGATTCCACCGGAAGGGCCTGGCCCTACCCAGCTGACCCCTGCGCGGCCCCCGCGCTGCGCACCAGACGGAAGGTCAGGTTCCAGCGGGCTGCGACGGTGGCACGAGTGCGGGGCAGGGCGTGCAGCAGCATCGCCTGGCTGCGGCCACTCATCACGAGCAGGTCGCCGTGTTCCAGTTCGATCCCGCCGGTCCAGCCCTCGCCGGAGGCATGCGCTTTGGGCTTCCACCGGAACCGGCGCGGGGCGCCGAAAGACAACGACGCGATGACCGGCTCGGGCCCCAGCTCGGGTTCATCGTCCGCGTGCCAGCCCACGCTGTCCGCGCCATCGCGGTAGAGATTGACGAGCACCGAGTTGAACCGCGCCTGGACGTGGGACTCGAGCCGCGTGCGCAATTCGCTGAGCACCGGGGTCCAGGGCTTGGGCTCGAGTCTCAGCCCGCTGTACGCATACCCTGTGCCCGGGTCCCCATGCCACGCTTGCAGGCGCGGGATAGGCACCTCGCGGCCGAACAGGCGGATCGCGCCGCCTTCGACCGGCACTTCGCGTTCCAGGTCCGCCTGCAATCGCGCGCATTCGGCCGGCGCCAGCCATCCGGACCAGAGCTCCATGCGGCAGTCCTCCCGGTCGAGCACGCGCTGCCCGACCGGATCCGGCGGGAACAGGTTCACTCCTGCTCCCCCTTCTGGATGTGGCGTTCGAGGAAACGGATGTGAGCCAAGAGTCGCTCGCGCCGGGCCTCGAGCGCGGCCTTGTCCCCCTTCGCGCCGATCAGCTCGGCCTCCAACTCGGCCAGTTCGCTGCGGCGCACGTTGAGCGCCTGGGCCTTGTCCGCCTTGTCGAAGATGCGGTCGATCGGCGGAGCGGCCATGGACTCGTCCCCACCGGATTTGCCCTCGGGCACCGCCTGCGGCGCGTTCTGCGCCAAGCTGCGCATGTTGATGTACTGGGGCGAAAGGATCTCGATGTCCGCCTCGTGCAGGCAATCGAGCATGTGCACGCGAAGGTTCGAGCGCACGGTCAGTAGCGAGCGCACGTTCTGGCACATACCGGCGGCGCGGTAGACCACCGAATAGTCGCCCAGTTCGAGCACCTGCACAAACGGCTCGTCGAGCCCAGCGCGGCCCGCGGCCTCTTTCAGCGCGGCTTCGATCTTCGACCAGGGGATCTCGTACCCGAGGGAAACCGTGGCCGAGACGACGGTGCCGCTGCGCCGCACGACCTTGACGGGACCGGTGACCAACATCAGGTTCGGCAAGGTGGTCAAATCGCGGTCGGCGGTCTGGATCTCGGTGTGCAACAGGGTGCGTTCGCTGACGCGGCCGAAGTGTTCCCCCACCTGGATGAAATCGCCGAGGCGGAAGTTCGCGGTGCGCTGCAAGACCAGGCCGCCGATGGCGTTGCCCAGGATCGAAGCCGAGGCGAGGCCGACCGCGGCGGGCAGGGCGATGCCCAAGACCTGCACGATCTGGCCCTTGGCGTCCGCGTCGATGGGGAGCAGCAGCAGGCCGAAGAGCAGGGCCACGATGACCGCCAGGATCACGGCCCATTGGCGCGGCAGCCGCGTACCGGACTCGCGGCCCAGGCTGTGGCGCACGAACCACAGGGCCAGGATCCAGAGCAGGATCGCCAGCGAGAGCATGGCCACCAGGCCCGGGGAGTGGTCCAGGTGGTCCAGCAGGCTCTGGACCATGCGTTTCCAATAGGGAACCGGGGCGATTCCAGGCTCCCCGGTGATCTCCAGCAGCGCGACCATGGGCCTATTGGAGCCCGGCGGCGGGCCCAGGGACAAGCCTAGGCCCGGTAGGAAAGTCCTTCCCCCTGCTCTCAGCATGAAACCCGCGCCCGCCCAGAATGATGCCGAACCCCTTGGAAACCGCAATTGCCGTTGGGTGCCACGGGTCCCGCACCCGAATAGACCAGCACCCCCATTCACGCCTGAAGCTCCCCCATGGCTCAAATCCTTTTCATCGACCCCGATCTCGCGGCCTTGCACGGGCACATCGGGCAGGCCAAGAGCCTGGGTCACGAGCCCATCGGCGCGACCGCGGGTATGCGCGGCATCGAGGAACTCTCGCGCAACCCCCAGGTGGCGCTGATCGTGTCCGAACTCGATCTGCCCGACGGCACCTTCGAACAACTCTTCGCTTCGGTGCGCTCGAGCCCCTACTACGCCGAAGTGCCCTTCCTGGTGCTGTCGTCGTCGGTGGAGAGCACGCGCCTGATCCGATTGATCGCCCGCGGCGTGGAGTACGCCGCCAAAAAACCGGTCAGCGAGGACGAGATGCGTTTCCTGATCGGCCGCGCGCTCAAGACCCACAACGACCGGGCGCAGCGCGAAATGCACCACGCGCGTTTGGCGGGCTGAGACGCGCCGCCGGATCGAACAAAAAACAAGCGGGCCCGGCATGTGCCGGGCCCGCGTTCGTTGCACGCCGTTGAGCGCAGCGCTCAGCTCTTGCGGCGGTTCTTGAAGCGCTCGAACGGATCGGCCATGCCCGGGGGGGTCACGCCGTGGTTCGCTTCGCCTTCGCTAGGCAGGGGCGCCTGGGGTTCGGGCTGGTGCGGGCGGGCCAGGGACAGATCCTGGTGCGCGTGGGGCGCCTGCGGCTGGGGCTGGTGGGCCGGGGCAGCGGGGGCGTGGCCGGGCGCGGGGCCGGAGCCGGCGCTTTCCTTGCCGAGGTTCAGGACGTGGCCCATCGCGGCGAGCTTCGAGTTGAAGCCCTCCTTGTCGACCGCCTTGATGTAGGCCTCTTCCGGTTCCACCTGGCCATCGCGCACGAGTTTCTCGAGACTGTCGTTGAGCGTGCACATGCCCAGCTTCGAGCCCATCTGCATGGTGGACGGGATCTGGTGGGTCTTGCCCTCGCGGATCTGGCTCGAGATGGCCGAGTTCACGATCATGATCTCGAGCGCGGCCACGCGGCCCTTGGGCTTCTTCTTGCACAGGGTCTGCGCCACCACGCCCTTCAGCGAGCTCGACAGCATCGTGCGGATCTGCTCCTGACGCTCGGAGGGGAATTGGTCGATGATACGGTCGACCGTCGACGGCGCCGTGGTCGTGTGCAGGGTACCGAACACGAGGTGACCGGTTTCGGCGGTTTCGATGGCGATCTCGATGGTTTCGAGGTCACGCATCTCGCCCACCAGCACGATGTCCGGGTCCTCCCGCAGGGCGGCGCGCAGGGCGCGCTTGAAGCTCTTGGTATGCCCGCCCACTTCGCGTTGGTTGATCAGACACTTCTGATCCGGGTGCACGAATTCGACCGGGTCCTCGATCGTGATGATGTGGTCGGCGCGGTTCTTGTTGATGTGGTCGACCATGGCGGCCAGGGTGGTCGACTTACCGGAACCGGTGGGACCGGTGACGAGCACCAGGCCTTTGGACAGGTAGCAGAGGTCCTTGACCGACTTCGGCAGGTTGAGCTGCTCGAGGGTCAGGATCTCCTCCGGGATCACCCGGAAGACGGCGCCGGGGCCGCGCAGGTCTTGGAACAGGTTGACACGGAAACGCGCGAGGCCCTTGAGCTCGTAGGCGAAGTCGGTGTCGTGATCGCGTTCGAACTCCTGCTTGTTGGTGGGCGGGCAGATCTCCATCAGGATCTGCTTCATCTGCGTCGGCGAGATCACCGGGCAGCCTTCCACCGGAACCATGTCGCCGTGCAGGCGGAACATGGGTTGCAGAGTCGAGGTCATGTGGAGGTCGGACGCGCCAACATCCACCATGCGCTTGAAGAGGGAGTCGATCCAGGCCATGGAATTGAGGAATCCTTTCGGTTCGATCAGGGGACGCGACCTTCTTCGGCGGACCCCGGAGAAACCTGTAGGACCCTCTGCGCCGTTCAGCCGGGCTCGGGAAGGCGCTGGCCCCAGCGGGCCGTGGTGAGCAGGGCCAGGGCGCTCAGGGGGAACGCCACGAGCACGGGGTCGAGCTTCGCCACCGCGTCGAACCCTCCGAACGTGAGGAGATCGCAAAGGGAGCCGGCCCAGCCCCACTCGCCGCGGAAGGTGCCGAGCATCTGCCAGACCAGCGCCACGCCGGCCCCGAGCACCAGGGCCAGGGTGGCCCCGAGGCGGGTCGCCTGGGGCAGGAACAGCGCGGCGAGCAGCACCGGGGTGATCGCACAGCCGTAGATCGAATAGGCGAACAGGGCGACTTCGAAGAAGCGGTCGGAGGTGAACGCGAGCCCGTAGGCTACGGCGCCGAGTGCCAGGACCGCCAGGCGCGAGGCGCGCAGCAGGTTGCGTTCGGAGGCCCCGGGGCGCAGGAACCGCTGGTAGATGTCGCGCACGAGCGAGGTGGCGGGCGCGAGCAGATAGCTGTCGGCGGTGGAGACGACGACGGCGACGGCGGTGGCGACCAGCAACGCGCCGACGAAGGGCGGCAGGGCGTGGAACGCCACGTGCAGCAGAATGTGGCCGGGTTTCGCGGGGGCTTCGAGCGCACCGCTGCGCACCAAGCCCGCACCGAGGGCGGCGAGGGCGATGATGAGGGCTTCCATCGCGAGCACACCGACGAACATGCCCATCGCCGCCCGCCGCGCCCCACCCGCGCTGCGCGCCGAGAAGAAACGCTGGTACATGTTCGCGTCGCCGAGGATTAGCAGGAACGGCGGCAGGAGGGCGCCGAGCAGGGTGAGCGGCGTCCAGTAGCCGAACCAGTCGGCCTGCGCGGCGGGTAGATGGGCTTCGAACCCCTGCCAGCCCCCCACCTTGCCGTACAGCAGCGGCAGGGCAACAAGCACTCCGATCAGCATCAACACGCCGTTCGCGACATCGGTGTACGCCACGGACAACATGCCCGCGAGCACCGTGTAGAGCACCACGAACAGCGCCACGAGCCGGATGGCCCAGACCTCGGGCAGATCGGGCGCGAGATAGTGCACGATGCCCGCGCCGGCGCGGAACTGATACGACACGATGATGCAGTACGCACCGAGCAACGCCCCGGTGGCGAGCACACGCACGAGCGGACCGAAGCGCGCTTCGAGGATGTCCTGGATCGTCACCGCCTCCATGCGGCGGATGCGCCCGGCCAAGAAGATCAGCGCGAGGATGCCGAGTCCGCCCGCCACCGGAATCCAGAACGCCGGCAGCCCGATCTCATACGTCTTCTCCGCGTTGCCGAAGATCGAACCCGTTCCGATCCACGTGGCGACCAAGGTGCCGACGAGCACCCACGCCCCCAGCCCGCGCCCCGCCAACGAGAAGTCCTCCGCGCCCTTCACCCGCCGCGCTTTCCATGCTCCCAGGGCGACCAGCGCCAGCAAGTAAAGGACGCAGATGGCCACGTGCAGGGGGTATTGCATGGGGGCATCTTAGCGTTCGGTCGGGGGTGCCCTCTGAATAATGTTACGTACGGAAGCGGGTTTAAGTAGTCACACAATTCGCGCGCGAGCGTGCTGCGCACGCTCGCGCGCGAATGTGTGACTATAAAACCCGCTTCCGTACGTAACATTATTCAGAGGGCCCATGGCCCTGTGCCCATATTCCCCAAATCCGCGAAACCCTCCCTCCCCACAAAACATCCAATCCCGGATACCCTGAACCCTCCCCCTATTGCCCATTCCCATGCACTCACACCTCCCCCCCTTCGCCCTCGCCGCCGCCCTGCTGCTCACCGGCGCCTCCGCCCAGACCCTGACCTGGTCGATCACCACCGAGGCCACGACCGACACCTTGAACTTGACCTGGGATGCCCACCAGCGCCCCGCGGCCCTGGCGGCGTACCTTGCCGATCCCGACTTGCTCGCCACCCTCTCGTACTCCGCGCAGCTCGTGTACGACCTGGAGGTGTTCAACAGCCAAACCACCGCCCAGCCCTTGCAGGTGTCTTGCGAGGCCCCGACGGAAATCTTCATCGCTGGTGGGCTGACCACCGTGCCGGACTACGCCTGGCAATTCGGCAACCCGGCTGTGCAAACGCTGCCGGTGGCATCCATGGTGGTTGCGCCACAACAGACCGGACACCTCACGGGTGTGTTGGATCTTCCCGGCGCCTTCCAGGACATGCCGGTACACCCGTCCAACGCGGGCCTCGTGATCGCCGATGGTTTCCACTCGGGCACGTTTGCGGCGTGGCCGTCGCGCATCGACCAGTGGTACACCTATTGGTCGGGCCCCATCAGCAACGCGAGCGTGATCCAGCGCCATTCGACGGCGACGACGACCTATGAGTTGCCCTGGATCGGCGCCCAGTCCGATTGCACCCCGGCCCAAGCCAATTCGACCGGTCAGCTCGGCACGCTGCAGGCTTTCGGCGTTCCGCAAGGCGACGGCTACGTGGTGCTCGATGCGTCCAACCTGCCGGCCGGGGTCTGGGGGTACTTCCTCTTCTCCACCGAGCTCGACACCGTCACCGCGGCGCCGCTTGGCATGGGTCGCTTGTGCCTCGGCGGCAACATCCATCGTTGGCACGACACCCTGGCGCAGAGCACCGCGGGCGGCACCCTGCAGCACGGTTTCACGCCGGACGAGATTCCCTATGTGGCCGTGCCAGCGGGAACCAGCCTGCACTTCCAGCTCTGGCACCGCGACACCGTCGCTGGAGTACCGACGGCCAACGCGACGGGCTCGGTGCAGGTCACGTTCCAGTAGGGCGCGCCGGATTCGTATCGGCGCGACTCAACCTTCCGAGTACAGGATCTCCTTGGCCGGCGGGTGCGACAGGAAGCCCGTCATCGCTTCTGTCGCCCCGTAGGCCCCGCAGGCACCGAATGCCAGCAGGTCACCAGAAGCGAGGTCCGGGAGATCCACTTCGCCCAGCCGGTCCAGCGAGGTGCAGAGCGGCCCCGCGAGGGTGTACCGCCGGGCTGGCCCGCTCTTGTGCACCGCATGCGTCGGGAAGGGCTGGCCGATGAGCGCCGGCCGGAGGAGGTGGTTCACGCCGCCTTCGAGGATGGCGAAGTCGGTGCCGCGGCTGGCTTTCGTGCGGATCACGCGCGCGAGGTACGTCCCGCACGGCCCACTCAAGAACCGGCCCGGCTCCAGAATCGCCCGGCCGGTGAACCAGGGGTTCGCCTCGAGCAAAGCGGCAAGCCCTGCCCCCAAGCGCTCCACGTCCAGCGGCGCCTCCCCCGCGGAGTAGGGAATCCCGAGTCCCCCGCCGAGGTCGATGTGTTCGAGGGGCTCGCCCAATGCCTCTTGCATGCGCCGCGCGAGGTCGAACACCACCGCGTAGGTCGCCAGCAGCCGTTCCGCACGGCGCTCGTTGCTGGCGGCAAACACGTGCAAGCCGCGGATGCGCACGTGCTTCAGACCCCGCGCCCGTTCGAGGGTCTCGGGCAAGAACTCCTCGTCGATGCCGAAGACGCTCGGGCCCGCCCCCCCGATGATGCGGCTGCCCTCTTCGATGCCGGACGAAGGATGCACGCGCAGATTGACGCGCAATTCGCCCGTCACCATGGCATCCAGTCGGGCGAGGTCCTCGAACCCCTCGCACTGGACACGCGCGCCCATTTCGTAGGCACGCCGCAGTTCGATGGCCCGCTTGCCGGGCCCGGTCATGTAGACGCGCCCGCCAGCGAGTCCCAGGGCCGCCACCCGTTCGAGTTCGCCGATGGACGCGCAGTCAAAACTCGCGCCGAGTCCAGCGAACAGTTCCAGGAGCGGCGGGAACGGGTTCGACTTGACCGCAAACGCGATGGTCGCGCGCTCCGGCAGGGCCGCGCGCAGGCGCTGGTATCCCGCCCGCGCGGTGGCGGCGTCGTACACGAACAGCGGCGTGCCGTGCACTTCGGCTAGGCGCTGATAGGTGGCGTCGGCCAACGGATACAAACGCACGACCCCCTCTTCCGACGACGGCACAACTCCGCTCACCGCAGCGCCTCCTCCAGGGCCGTCGCCGCGGTGGTTTTGGCGTCTTTGTATTTCACGATCATCGGCGCCGAGAGCGACAGCCCCTTCGATGCGGCGAAGTCGCCCCGCGCCGGACGCGTGCCGGGAACCACCACCGCTCCGGCGGGAACCTCGCCGTGCAGTTCCGCGCCGTGCACCAGATCGAAGATCACCGTGGAGCTCGTGAGGGTCACCCCGGGGGCCAACACCGCCCCGCGCCGCACGATCACGCCCTCGAACAGGCCGACCAGCCCGCCGATGAAGGCCTCGTCTTCGACGATGACCGGCCGCGCGCCTGCGGGCTCGAGCACGCCGCCGATCTGGGCGGCCGCCGACAAGTGCACCCGCTGCCCGATCTGCGCGCAGCTTCCGACGAGCGCGTGGCTGTCCACCATGGTGCCCGCGCCCACGTAAGCGCCGACGTTCACATAGGCGGGCGGCATGACGACGACGCCCTTGGCCACGTGGGACCCGCGGCGCACCGAAGTTCCTCCGGGCACCACGCGCACGCCGTCGCCCAGCTCAAATCGGCGCGGCGGGTAGCCGGCCTTGTCGAAAGCCGGCAGAGCCGAGCAGCCATCCATCGGCACGACTTGGCTTCGCTTGAAGCCCATCAGGATCGCCCTCTTCACCCAGCTGTTGACCCGCCAGCCGTTTTCGCTCGCGGCATCCGGCTCGGCCGCGCGGATCGCGCCGGATTCGAGCCAGCAAAGCAGGGCCGCGTGCATGCGCTCCCCTTCCGGATCCGCCAGGCACAACTCGTCGGGCCTTGCGTAAAAAGCCTCGAGATCGGCTTGGTTGATCGTGGGTTCGCTCATGGTATTCTTCATCCAGCGTACGGAGTGAGGCCGATCGGGCGCAGCGCGGCCGCCAGGATCGTGCGCGTGTTTTCGGTCGCCCGGGTCAGCGGCAGCCGCATGGTATCGCCGCAAATCCCGAGCAGGTCCAGGGCCGCCTTGACCGGGATCGGGTTGCTCTCCACGAAGAGCGCGTCGATGAGTTCGAGCAAGGTGTAGTTCAGTCGGAGGGCCCCTTCCCGATCGCCGTTCAAGGCGCGCTCGACGAGTTCCTTCGTTTGTTTGGGAGCCACGTTTCCGACCACGGACACAAGGCCGACCGCGCCGATCGCAATCGTAGCGAGGGCGAGGTTGTCATCCCCGGCGAGCAGGGCCTTGCCCGCCGGCAGGGTGCGGGCGATCTCGCCGATCTGGGTCAGGTTCCCGCTGGACTCTTTCACCGCCACCACCTGGGGCAGCTCCCAGAGCCGCGCCAGGGTCGGCGGGGCCAGGTTCAAGCCCGTGCGACCGGGCACGTTGTACGCGATGACCGGCAGGCCCGGGGCCGCCTCGCACACCACGCGGTAGTGCGCGACCACCCCATCGGGCATCGGCTTGTTGTAGAAGGGAATGGTCACCAGCGCGCCGTGTGCGCCGAGCTCCTGCGCTTCGGCGGTCTGCCGGCAGGTGATGCGGGTCGAGTTGCTCCCGGTGCCGACCACGACCTGGGCGCTGCGGGCTTCTTCGAGTGCCGCGCGGATCAACGGCGCCCGCTCGTGGGGCTCGACCGTGGCCGCCTCGCCCGTGGAACCGAGAACCACCACGGTGTCGGCACCGCCACCGACCACGTGCTGCACCAAACGCCGGAACCCATCGATGTCGATTTCGCCCTGATCGGTAAAGGGCGTGGCGAGGGCGACCGAGAGGCCGCCCGGATCAAACCTGTTCATTTGCTGCCCTCCCATCCAGTCCTTCGAAAAGCGGCCCGAGCAGATCCCGGGTCACGTCGGCCATGCTGTACACCCGCCGCGCTCCCTCTGCCTGCTTTTGCGCAAGCCAGTGGGCCGCAACGACCGCCCCTTCCCCGTAGGGAGAGTAATCGTGCGCGCGATGGATGAACTCGATCGATTCCCCGGGCGCCAACAACCCGACGGTGTGGCTGGAGCCGCTCGCCCCCGCGCGGATTGCGCTGACCGAGAGTTCGTCCGCAGCCAGGGGGCGATCCGCGTGCGGGGCGGTGAAGCTCGTCTTGCGCGGACACGAGGCAAGAATCGTGCGCGCAAGCAGCTTGGCCGTGCCCCCGGGGGCGTCCAGCTTGCGCGCATGGTGCTGCTCCACCAGATAGGGGTCCCGCCGCGCGTCCTGGGCCGCAAAACGCGCCAAAACGGCCGTCATGCGATCGAACAGGGCGACCGTGATTGAGAGGTTCGGCGCCAGCAGCACGGAGACCCGGCCTGCGATCTGCCGCTCCAGGTCGGGCAGGTGGAACCCCGTCGAAGCGATCACGAGCGGCGTCTGCGTTTCGATGGCCCAGGTCAGGTGGGCTTGGACCGCCGCGCCGGCGCTGGCTTCGATCGCACAATCGATGGGCCCGGGGGCGGGAACGTCCCGCGTGACATTCCACGCGAGTTCCGCGCCGACCGCGCGCGCGACGGCGCTGCCCAAACGACCCTTTCCGAAAACCCCGAGCTTCATGCGAGGGTGTCCCGGTGCTCGCCTTCGAAGAATTCCTTGTGCAAGAGGCGCAAGGCGTCTTTGGCGCGGTCCATTTTGACGACCAGGCTGAGGTTGATCTCGTTGGCCCCCATCGAAATCATCTCCACGTTGATGGCCCCCAGCGCGGTGAAGGCCCGTCCGGCGATGCCCGGCGTCGCACGGAAGGAGGCGCCCACCAGCGCGACGATGGCGCGATCGGTGGCCACCTTGACGTCGGCGAACCGCGAGATCTCGTCGACCAGCTCCTGGATCGGCGCCCCCGGTTCGATGGTCAGCGAAACGCTGATCTCGGCCGTCGCAATCAGATCGACGCTGATCTCGAGGCGACCGAACACCTCGAAGAGGCGCGCGAGGAATCCGCTTTGGGCGAGCATGCGCGTGCTCTGCACCGTGAGCACCGTGACGGGGCCGCGCGAGGCGAGGGCAGTAACGGGGCGCTGGCGTTTCACCGAGGACTGGATGAGGGTGAAACGACCATCGGGCCGCGCCGTGTGCCGCACGGTCACGGGAATGTCGGCTTCGACGGCCGGCTGGATCGTCGCGGGGTGCAGCACCTTGGCGCCGAACGCGGCGAGTTCCGCTGCTTCGGAGAAGCCGATCTCCGGAATCGTCTCCGCTTCCGGAACCACGCGCGGATCGCAGGTCAGGATGCCTTCCACATCCGTCCAGATCTGGACTTCGCTCGACCCCAAAGCGGCCCCGAAGAGCGCTGCGGAGAGGTCGCTGCCGCCGCGACCGAGGGTGGTCGTCAATCCGTCTTCCGTCGCGCCGATGTAGCCCTGGGTGACCACGGCACGACCGGCCCCAAGCAGGGGCACCAGCTTCTCCTTGGCCTGGGCTGCGATGGACTGCTTGCTCGGCCGCGCCGAACCGAAACGACGGTCGGTGCGCAGGATCGAGCGGGCATCCATCCAAGTGGACGAAAGGCCGCGCGCGGTCAGCAAGGCGTTGAAGATGCGCGTCGAGAGCTGTTCGCCGGTACTCGCGATGTGGTCCATGTTGCGCGGCGTGAGCTCGCGCAGGAGATAGACGCCGGTGAGCAGGATGCGCAGTTCCTCGAACTGATCCGCCAGTTGCGCGGCAAGGCCCCCGGACAGGTCGCCATCCAGCAGGGCGCGGGCACAAGCGTGGTGCTTGGCCATCAACTCCTTCTGGATCGCGCGCGAGCCGGACGCATCCCCGGCTTCGGCCCGCTTGGCCGCTTCGAACAGCGCATTGGTGGTGCCCGACATGGCGGAGAGCACCACCAGCGGCGCGTGGGGCAGGGCCCGCTCGACGAGGTCGGCGGCCTGGGCCATCGCCTCCGGCCCCCCCACCGAGGTGCCGCCGAACTTCATAACGAGGCTCATCGCGAATTCCCCGTCCCGTGGAATCGGCCTTGTGCGTAGGCGAGCTCCGCGTTGAGTACGGATGCGCCCGCCGCCCCGCGTTCGGTGTTGTGCCCGAGCACGGTGAACTTGATGCCCAACATCGGGCAACGCCGCACGCGGCCGACGTGCACCGCCATGCCTTGGGCGGCCCCGGTACCGGACTCCACGTCGAGGCGCGGTTGCGGACGGGTTGGATCGTCGTGCAGGAGGATCGGCGTCGCCGGGGCCGAAGGAAGCCCGAGCTCCTGCGGCACGGCTTTCCAGGTCCGCATGGCTTCCATCACGTCTTCGGGCGCCGGGTTGCCCTTCAACTGGACGCTGACCGCTTCCGTGTGCCCATCGATCACCGGAACCCGGTGGCACATGGCGCTGACCTGGGCAGGGGCCGGGACGACCTTGCCCGTGCGGCGATCCCCGCTGAGCTGCAGGGTGCCCAGCATCTTCTGCGTCTCGCTCTCCACCTTCTCCTCTTCACCGGAGATATAGGGCACGACGTTCGAAAGGGCATCGAGGCTGGGCACACCGGGGTAACCCGCGCCGCTGACCGCCTGCATAGTGGCGACAAACACCTTCTCGACGCCGAAAGCCGCATGCAGCGGCGCGAGGGCCATCACCAGCACCGTGGAGGTGCAGTTGGGATTGGTCACGACGCCCCCGCTCCAACCCCGCGATGCGCGTTGCACATCGAGCAGTTCCAGGTGTTCGGCGCAGACTTCGGGCACGAGCAGGGGAACATCGGCCGCCATCCGGAAGGCGGATGCATTGCTGAAGACGAACGCACCGGCTTTGGCGAACTCGGGTTCGATCTCCTTGGCCGGTCCCGTGTCCAAGGCGCTGAAGACGATCGGAGCCGGTGCGACCGCGGGGTCGCAGGCCCGGACCTCCAGGTCCCGCAGGCCGCCGTAGGGTTCCCCTTGCAAGCGCCAGGCGCACGCATCGGCATACCGCTGTCCTACGCTGCGTTCCGAGGCCGCGAGGTGTTCGATCCGGAACCAAGGGTGGCCAGCGAGGCGGCGCACGAACCTTTGCCCCACCACCCCGGTGGCGCCGAGAACGGTTACGGGAATCCTGTTGTCTTGTCCGGACGGTGTCATGGATGCCTGGGTTTCCTACCCAGTAGACGGCTCGAGCCCATTGCGGTTGGGCCCGGAATGACGGGCTTGGGCGAGTTCGAATGGCCACTCGCCCCCAGGCCCCATGCTAGGGACCCGCGCAGGAGAGGTTCTACCACTGGTGCGGCATCTTGCGAAAGGGAAACATGCGGGCTGCGGCGGGCGCGGTTCGCCTCGTCGCCATCGCGCGGGGGCGTTCCCGACATACGAAACTCCCTGGTGAAGAACCGCGCGCTAGACTTGCCCCCGTGCGGCTTGGCGCCCGATTGCGCCGCTAGCCTGCAGGCCAACGCACACTGAATCACCGTGAACCCCACCTGGAGCACCGCGCGGACCTTCGAGGATCTCTGCCACTGCGCCGCCGCGTTCCTCCGCGGCGAACTGGCCGAGTTTCCAGGCTGGATGGCGGATGAGACCGACGTAGAAACGGACCGATTGCTGCCGGCATTGGAAGCCGCGTGCGCCTTGGGTTTCCTGCCCCTCGCTTCGCAGCCGGGCGGCTGCCCCGAGACCAGCCACGACGGCCTGCCTTGGCGGCAAAGGGCGTTCCTGATCGGCTTTGCCGGCCCGGCGCTGACCGAACGCCTGCGCGGGGAGGCCGCGCTGGCTGGACTCTGGTTTCGGGACTTTGCGGCCACGGAATCCGGCGGGGAAGAGCTGTGCGTCGCAGAGCAAGGCCCAAGGCGGTACCTTTGGGTCGGTCAGGCGGCGGGGCCCGTCGAGCTGGAGATCTTCCAGGACGAGATCCCCCCGGCCGCCTTCGCAGAGCTGACCGCCGGCCGTTACCTCGTCCTGGTGGACCCGGACTGGGGCCGCGACGACCGGCTCTGGCCCGTTCTGACCCGCTTGGCCGATCCCGGCCAACAACCCTGAATCCGCTCCGTACTCCCGTCCATGACCCAATCCCCCGCCCAGCGCCGCCCCCTGCTCGCCTACGGCGCCATCCTCCTGGCCGTGGCATGGCTCGCCACCGGAGCCCTGTTCAAGCTGTACAAGGGCTCCCCGAACGACCTGCCCCCGGTGGTGCTCGAGCGCTCCCCCTTTGGCACCTACGACACCTTCCGCGGCGCCATCGCCGTCGAACTCTGCATCGCGGCCCTGGCCTTGATCTGGCCGCGCGTGGGCTGGGTCCTGCTTGCGGCGATCTACGCCGTCTTCCTGGGGATCCTGGGCCTGCTCATCCGATCCGGAGCCGAAAGCTGCGGCTGCCTCGGCAGCTCGGTCACGCTCAAGCCCTGGATGATGGCCACCATCGACGGCACCCTGCTGGCGCTGCTGCTCGCCTCGAAGCCCTGGAAGAACTTCGGCAAAACCAAAGCCCCGGCCCTGCGCCTCGTCGCCCTCGTGCCGATCTTCCTGCTCGCGTTCTGGATGCCCTGGACCAAGTTCATCACCCCCAAGGACAAACCCGTCGACACGACCACGTTCGGCGGCGACCCGCCCCCGCCCTCCCAGGACATCCAGTTCGCCGAACTGCAGCCCAGCACCTGGGAAGGCCAACTGATCTACGACCTCGACCTGTTCCAGTGGGCGGAGAACCCCGGCGTGGCCAACGAACTCCCGATCCCCAGCCACGTGGTGCTCTACCGCAAGAGCTGCGAACACTGCCGCGATCACCTCGCGCAACTCGCGAATGAGGACGACGGTTCGCGCCAATTCGTGCTGATCCGCATCCCCGAGATCGACGACGAGAACGTGCCCGACGCGATCGAACTCAAACCCGGTTCCGCCCTCGAAATGCAGCTGCGCCCCCTGGAGCGCGGCTACATGGTGCACACCCCCACCTCGTTCGACATCGACGAGGGCATGATGGTCTCCGGCGTCACCGAGCTCGAGCACTGATCGCGGGGAACCTCCCCGAAACGCACCGGGTCCGTATCCACTACAGGCAGTGGATACGGACCCGGTTCGATTTCAGCCTTCCCGAACTACTTCAGGCAGATCAGGTACGCGAGCCACGCTTCGCAGTTCTCGCCGACTTCGTCGTGTTCGAACACGCCGTTGCCTTCGGTCTCGTTTTCCTCGTCCGTGCCCTCGAAGTACGGGCGGATCGTCTGGAAACCGGCTTCGGCCAGGATGTCGCGCAGTTCGGTCAGGAACCAGAAGCGCCAGGTGTACTCGAAGGCGTTCTCCCACTCGGATCCGTCACGGAAGCGGAAGTGGATGGCGGTTTTGTACAGGCCGGTGCCCGGTTGCCATTCGCGTTGGTCCCACACGTAGGTGAACGCACCGCCGTCGACTTCGCGCTCCTCTTCGAGCTCGTTGAGGGCTTCCGGGCCACCGTACAGGTCGACCACGAAGACGCCGTCGCTGCCCAAGTCGGCGTACACGCTCTTGAAGTAGCCCAGCATCTCCGCGCGGGTCTGGAAACACCAGTAGGAGAAGTTCTGCGCGCAGGTCAGATCGGGGCGGCGCGAGGCGGGGTTGCGCACATCGGCGATGTGGAACTCCATGCGCGTGTCCGCGTTTTCGATCTTCTCGAAGTTGCGGCGCTTGCCCCACTCCACCGGCTCCGGATCCAGATCGAATCCCTCGGCGGTGTTGGCCGGATCGCGACGCAGGAATTCAGCCGCCAGCGCGGCCGTGCCGCAGAAGTCCTCGCGCAGGTGCCGCAGGGGACGTCCGCGCAGTTGCTCGAACTGGGCCGTGAGGAAGTCCACATCGGTCTCCGGCGAGTTCACCGAACGCTGGTACAGGTCCAGGCGATCGGCGCTCTTGCGGTTCAACCGACGGTCCTTCTTCTTCACGGACTTGTCCGGCTTGTTCTTCTTGTCCTTCTTGTTGCGTGTGGTGTTCGCCATGTTCGTTCCGGGCCGGGGCCCGCCTTCAACGGAGCTTTGGCTCCCCCTCCAACCACTTGGCATCCACCCGACCGGAGGCGAGCTCCTGCGCAGCCGCGAGGCAGACCTGGGCGGCTTTCGTCAGGTGTTCGAAGTGGATCGTCTTGATTTCGTCGGACACACGGTGGTAGTCCGTGTGCATGTTGTACGAGGAAAGGGTCTGCCCGACCACCCCTTTCCGCACAAAGACGATGTTGTCACTGCGCGTAAAGAAGGACTGTTCGGGCCGCGGATCGGCCACCAATTCGATGCCGCGCCCGATCAAGGCCGGGCCCAGGGTGCTGCGCTCGTAGCCGGTCAGCCAGACCTTACCGACACCCCCCGCCAGGTCATCGGGACGACCCAGCATTTCGAGGTTCAGGTTGCAGACGATGCGCTCCAGGGGCACCGGGGGATGCTCCGCGAAGTACTCGGTGCCCAGCACGCCCTTCTCCTCGGCGCAGGCCAGCAGAAACAACACGCTGCGTGCGGGCTTCGGGCCGTGTACGAAACCATCCGCCAGCTCGAGCAGCACCGCCACCCCACTGGCGTCGTCGTCCGCCCCGTTGTTGATGCGATCCTGACCCTCGGGCGCCCGCCGGCTGATGCCGATGTGGTCGTAGTGCGCGCTGATGACGATCACTTCCTCCGCCAGCTCGGGCCGCTCCTCCGTGCCCACGCCGGGCAGGAAGGCCACGACGTTGGGCTCTTCGATCTGGCTCACCACCCGGTGTTCGTCCCAGCGCAGGCTCTTCACCGAAGCGATCCAGGCGGCGAAATCACCCGAAAGCTCCAGGGTGCGCGCCCCCTTGGCCGCTTTGCGCTCGGTCCAGGCGGGTACCACGATCTGGCGCGGTAGGGCCAAGGCCTCCTTGGATTCCGCCACCCCCGGATCATGGATCAGGAACAGCCAACCGGCATCGCCCAGGCCGCGCCGCACCTGGCGCCAGGATTTGTGGTCTCCGTGGAATACGAGCACTTTGCCCCCTCCATCGAGACTGTCCAAATCGGTTTCTTCGGTGGCGTGCACCACGGCGTATTCCCCGGAATCCACCGCGGTGGACTCGCGCCCGAAGCGGAAGTCCTCGCCATAGCGCAGCGCGTGTTGCACGCCTTCGCCGTCGACCAGCACCACGTCCGGGGCCGCTTCGAACGTCGTTCGTTCGAACGGCACTTCGAGCAGCATCGCGCCTTCCGGGCCGAGGCCCGTGAGCCCCATGCCCTTCAACTGCGCGGCCAGGAACTCCGCTGCCTTGCGCGCTTCGGGCGTGTAGGCTTCGCGCCCTTGCAGCTCATCGGAGGCGAGGAAGGCCACCGTCGCGCGCAGGTCCGCCTCACTGACCTCCCCCGGATGCCCCAACGGGCTGGCGGGAGCATCGGGTGCTTTGGTGGAATCCTGCAGCCAGGACAGGCACGGCAGGGCGAGCAGGAGCGGAAGACTGCGCAGGAGAATCATGGGATTTCGATTGGGTTCGCCGCCCATGATAAGGCCCCGTAGCAGACCGATGTCCGCCACGGGGCCGAAGTTTTTCCGGGCTACAGCACACCACTCCGGGTGGCCTCGCCTTGGCAGGCAGGGTGCCGAGGCCGCAAACACTGCTCGAACCCGTGGGGGAGCCGAGCCCGGTTTGCGCGCCTACTCAGGCCACCACTTCGCGAATGGTGCGGAACACCAGTTCGTTGTCTTTCGGGTCCCCCACTTGGACCCGAACAGCGCCTTCCATCCCGCGCGGGATGCTGATCAGGCCCGGAGCGAGCTTGCGACCGACCTTGCGGGCCAGTTCGGAAGGCTCTTCCACCTGCAACAGAATCCAGTCGCCGACGGACGGCATCGGGTGGACACCGGGGATCGAAGCAAGCCTCGAATAGAACCGGTCCTTTTCCCCATCCATGTCAAACATATGGTCTCCTCCTTGACCATGCCTATGGATCGAGACAGACGACAAGTCGCCCGCGGCTTCCTCCCTGGTACCCTCCCGGAGATTCGGCCGGAGATCCAAGCGGCCCTCCCAGGCCGCCGGGTTTCCCTCCCGTTGTTGGGCCCACGGTAGCACCTTTCCGTAATCCGGCAAGTACTTGTTTGCATCGCCACAGGTTTTTTTTGGCCTGCTGACGAAAGGCCATTTTCCGCCGGAAAACGGCGGGTATCGGCAATCTGCGTGACCATTGGCCCCTGCCGACCTTGCCGTTAGGCTGACGCTCCCCCATGCAACGCCACACGATCAAGGTTCCCGGCTCCACGTCCAACCTGGGCCCCGGTTTCGACATGCTCGGGTTGTGCCTCGACCTGTTCCTCAAGGTCGAACTCGAATGGGATTCGCCCAAACCCGGTGTCGAACGCAGCGGCGAAGCGGCGGTACTCGGTGCGGATGCCCACGATCTGGTGCAAGAGGCGTTTCTTGCGGGGTTGCGGCTTTGGAACACCGCCGCACCCACCTTCCTGCGTTGGCAGGTGCACAGCGAGATTCCTATCGCCCGAGGTTTGGGTTCGAGTGGCGCGGCCGTAGCCGCCGGCCTGTTGCTCGCGTGCCGATTCGCGGGCGTGCAAGCCCAGGATCACATGCAAGCATTGATGCGCCTTGGAACCGAGATCGAAGGCCACCCCGACAACGTCGTGGCGTCGCTCGCTGGCGGCTGCGTGTGCAGCCTGCCGGGCACGGAGGAATTCCGCGTGATTCCCCTGCCGTTGCACCCGAGCCTCGGTTTCGCCGTGGCCTGGGGCCACACCTCGCTGCCCACGCGCGAAGCCCGCGGCCTGTTGCCGCCCAACATCGCGTTCACCGAAGCCGTCGATCAACCGCGCCGCGCCCTGGCCCTGTTCGAAGGCCTGCGCACCGGCGACCCCGCCCTGCTGCGGTTCGCCGAAGGCGAACACCTGCACGTGCACGCGCGTTTGCCGCGCATCCGCGGCGGCCGCGAAGCCCTGCAAGCGGCCCATGATGCGGGCGCTTGGATGGCCACCATCAGCGGCAGCGGCTCGGCATTGTTCGCGATCGGCCCGCGCTCCCAGAGCGCCGCGATCGCCGCCGCCATGGGCGCGGTGCTCGAAGCGAGCGATGCGCCCGCGCACTGGCGGGCGGCGGAAGTGGTGGCCACTTCCCCCGTCGAGTGACCGCGCAGATCAGTGCGGGTCCCAGGTGTCGGGCGCACCGAGTTTCGCCCAACGCGCCGCCATCTCGCGGGCCTTCTTCCACTGCAGCTTGCGGATCGCCTTGTCCACCGCGGCCGCCTGCGACGGCATGATGCAGATGTGGCGGAACCCCGCGGCGAGCAGCAGCGGTAGGTTCTCTTCCTGGGCGGTGGTCACGCCGAACACCCGCAGCGGCGTCGCGTGCACTTGGGCCCCTTGCACGATCTGTTCGAGCGCGCGCAAGACGAACGGGTGCAGGCGTTCAAAGTAGCTGGAGAGGTGCGGTTCGTCGCGGTCCGCCACCAGCAGGTACTGCTGCAAGGAATCGAGGCCCACCGCGAGGAAGTCCGCCTCCGCGGCCAGGTCGGCCACCCCCCAGATCGACGCGGGGGTTTCGATCACCACCCCCACCGAAATGCGCTCGCAATACGGTTCTCCGTCGCGTTTGAGCGCATAACGCTCTTCGAAGAGCAGCTCGCGCACGGCGCGCAATTCGGCCACATCCACGACGCGCGGCAGGGCCACACCGATCTCGCCCGCGTAGTCGCTTCCGGCCCGTAGGATGCCGAGCAGTTGGCGGCGCAGCACGACCGGGTTCTCGAGCAAGGCGCGCAGACCCGCGCTACCGAGGGCCGGGTTGGTCTCGCGCTCGGCGTGCATGTAGGGCAGGCCCATGCTCGAGTCGAGGTCCGCAAGGCGGAAGGTCACCGGCTTGCCCGCCGCGGCGTGCAATACGCTGCGGTAGTGGGCTTCCAGCGTCGACACGCCGGGCGCCTGGCGTTCCATCAGGAACAGCATCTCGGTGCGGTAGATGCCGATGCCCGCCATGCCCTGCTCCACCGCGAACTCCACCTCCGGCAGGTTGCCGCAGGTGGCGCACAACATCACCGGCTGCCCATCGAGGGTGGTGGTTTCCGGGGCCAGGACCTGCGCGCCGCGCCGCCGGTTTTCTCCGAGCTCCTGGAACTGTTCGAGCAGCAGGGTTTCGGGCCGCACGTGCACCAGCCCCTCGGACGCATCGAGCAACAGCATGTCGCCCGGCGCCACGGCCTCGAACAGTTCGTTCACTCCGGTCAGCGCGGGGATGCGCAGGTTGCGCAGCACGATCGAAGCCTGGCCGGTCAAACTGCCTTCTTGCGTGACCACACCTTTGATGCCACTGCCCACCAGGGCGAGCACCTCGGAAACCGTCAACTCCTTCGCGATCAGCACGCCTTCTTGCCCCGCGCCCGCATCCGCCGTCGGGTCTTCCTCGTGGATGGTGCTTTCGAGGTTGCGCAGCACGCGCATGCCGACGTCGCGCAGTTCGCGCGCGCGCTCCTTCAGCACCTGGTTTTCGACGAGGCGGGAAATGCGATCGAAGTCGAGGATGACCTTCGCGATGGCCCCTTCGAGGGCCATCTGTTCGCCGAGGATCAGGTTCTCGACGTCGGCGAGGAACACCGAGTCCTTGAGGCGATCGAGCTGGCTATCCACCAGCGCCACCTCTTCCCGCGCGCCCCCCGACGAGAGTTTTCCGCGCAGCACTTCGAGTTGCGCGGTCGACACGGCCAGGCCCTGGCGCAATCGGTTCAACTCGTTCTCCACCGCGGCCTGCGGCACTCGCCGTACGGGAATCGCGTCGAGATCGCGATTGCGGATGATCGCGGGCCCAACCGCCATGCCCGGCGCCACCGACGCGCCGCGCAACAACAGCGAAGTGGACTCCCCACCGGGATGGGGCGTTGCCTGGGGAGAAGAGGGGGTATTCATGGGCCGCCGGCGAGTGTACCAGCGCGCAGGGCCGCGCTCCACGGCCCCCGCCGGTCCCCCACCTCAGGCACCGGGGGGCGGCGCGACCTGTTGCACCAGATGCCCCGCCTCGGGCAGCAGCAACCGTTCCATGGCCAGCCGTAGGGCCGCCGGCGAACCGGGTAGGGCCACGATGACCCGCCGGTCCACAACCCCCGCGCAGGCTCGGCTGAGCATGCTCGCGGGGCCGATCTCCTGGTACGAAAGCATGCGGAACAACTCGCCGAAACCCGGGATCTCCGCCTCGAAAGCCGCTTGCAGCACCTCTGCCGTGCGGTCCCGGGGCGCCAGCCCGGTGCCGCCGGTGAACAGCACCAACTGGCATTCCGGAGCCTGCAACGCCTGTTGCAGCGCCTGCGCGATCGCCTCGGGTTCATCGGGCACGCTGCCGCGATGCACCACCCGGTGACCGGCCTGCTCGATGCTCTCGACCAGGTAGGCTCCGCCGCGGTCCTCGGCGCCCCGGCGCGTATCGCTGACCGTGATCACCGCGAAACCGAGCTGCTTCGGCGCCCCCTCGCGGTGCTCAACCAGCCCCATGGCCTCTCCTCGCGAGGGGCGGCGGGCCCATGTCCTCGAACACGCGCCGCAGGCGTTCCACCCGCTCCGGGTCGACGGGATTGCGCAGCACTCCGTCGATCTTGAGCGAACTGGCCACGATCGCGGCGTCGATGCCGGCGCACAGGGATTCCGCCTGTTCGACCGCCAGACCGGAACCGAGCATCAACGGCGCTTCGGGCAGGGCGGCGCGTACGCGGGCAATGCGCGAGAGATCCGGGGCTTTGCCGGTGCCCGCGCCGCTGATCACGAGCGCGTCGGCGAGACCCCGGTGGAAGGTGTCTTCCGCCGCTTGCTCAAGGCTTTCGCTGCCGAGCGGGACCGCGTGTTTCACGTGCACATCGGCCAGGATCGGCGCCCCCGGGCACAGCAGGTCCCGGGCGCGCAGGGTCTGGGCGGCGTGGCCTTGGATCAGACCCTGGTCGGTGACCATCGCTCCCACGTGCACGTTGACGCGCAGGAACTGGGCGTCCGTGGCAGCGACGATGCCGAGGGCCGAACGCGCATCGTTGCGCAGCACGTTGACGCCCACGGGCAATTCCCCCACGGCGTCGCAGACGATCTGGGTCGCACGCGTGAGCGCGGCGATGGTTTCGGCGGGCACACTTTCGGCGAAGAAGGGCCGGTCACCGAAGTTCTCCACGATGATGCCGTCGGCCCCACCTTCCATCAACGCCCGCGCATCCGCGAGCGCGGACTTGAGCAGCGGCTCCATCGATCCACCGTACCCAGGGGAACCGGGCAAAGCCGGCAAGTGCACCACTCCGATCAGCAGACGGCGGCGGTGCCAGTGCGGAAAGAGGTCGAGCAGTTGCATGGGGCGGCGGGGAAGCGGCGAAGGGGACGAGCGATAGTCTGGCAAAAACGCCGGGCAAAACGAAGGACAGGTGGGGAGCCCCACCTGCCATGCAAAACGAAGGACAGGTGGGAGGCCCCACCTGCCATGCAAAACGAAGGACAGGTGGGAGGCCCCACCTGCCATGCAAAACGAAGGACAGGTGGGAGGCCCCACCTGTCCTTGTTAACCGACGGGCCCATGGTTGCCCCGGGGGGCGTTGGACTCGTTTTGGGTTGGAGCCAGAGATCGGGTTCGAACCGACGACCCTCGCTTTACGAAAGCGATGCTCTACCGCTGAGCTACTCTGGCGAATTCGTTGAGCCGATCAGGAACCGGCGACCGTCTGGCGCACGCGGCGCAGCAGCTCGGCGCGCTCCTCGGCGGACAGCGGGAAGCGGCCCAGGGCACGGCCCGCGGCCTGGCGCACGGCCAGGGAGGCGTCGGACGCGAACACGCTGCGCAGCCCGTCGATGGCGTCGCCGTCGACGTTGTGGCGGCCCAGGATGCCGGCGATGGCGTTGCCCGCGGCGATGCGAGCTTCGTCGCTACGACCGCCTTCGGTCAGCACTGCGAGCAGGTTCTGGACCTGATCGGAGGTGCCGGCGAGGGCCAGGGCGTTCATGGCGGGCACGCAGACGTCGTCCGGGCGGTGGGCCAGGGTGCTGGCCAGCGCGCTCAGAGTCGGGGCGATGTTGTGGCCGGCGGCGGCCAGTTCGGAAAGGGCCTGTGCGGAGTGCGCGGCCAGGCGGTCGGCCTGAGCACGGTCCCCATCGAGGCGCTGGCTGAAGGCTTCGTCCAGCGGGGTCAGGTCGCTGACGTCGGACAGCAGGCCGGTGACGCGATCGGAGTAGGCCTCACCCAGTTCTTCCGAACCGGTGGTGAAGAACATCGGCTTACCCGCCATGGTCGGCTGGCCCGCAATGTGGGTCAGCACGGCGTCGGTGGTCATGCCACCGATGGTGTCGCCGATGATGATCACGTCGACTGTCGGCAGGCGGTGCAGCATCGCGAGGCCTTCCGCACCGTTGCCACGGTGGTTGACCATCACGCCACGGCCGGTCAGGGCCTGGGTCAGGGCAGCGGCGCGGGACGCGTCGTTGTCGATGATGGCGGCGATGCGCACGACTTCACGGCCGGCGTTCTGGCCAAGCGCGTCGATCACGCGGGCGTCCGCGTTCTGCTTGGTGTTGATCGCGATGCGGCCCAGGGCCACGGCGGCTTCGCCACGCATGGCGCCGTCGGCGGCTTCCAGCGCGTTCACCAGACCCGCGGTCGGGCCTTTCGCGGTGGAGGCGAGCTGGTTGCACAGCAGGGTGCCGGTGGTGGAGTCGTCGTTCATGACCGACCACTGCAGGGCCAGGTCGAGCGCGTCGGGACCGGCCACGGCGACGGCCAGGCTGCCTTCGGCGGCTTTGGCCTCGAGCTCACCAACGTCCTCGCCCGCTTCGACGAGGGCGTTGATGCGGGCCTGGATGTCCAGGCTGGCGCGGGCCACACCGGCGTGGGCTTCCAGGGAATCCGGAGCCAAGCGCATGGCGCGGTAGTAGGCCTTCTTGGACAGTTCGTCGGCGTAGATCGAAAGCGGGGTCGGGTGCGGCACCAACTTGCCCCCTTCGAAGGACCACACCACGTCGCTGTACATGTACGGCGCGAGCACGTTGTCGCGGCGGAAGTAGTAGGCGTCGCCGTCGCGCAGTAGGGCCTGCAGGCCACCACCGGCGTTGGCGAGACCGCAGCGAGCGGCACCGTCGGCGGCCGCTTCGGCCACGTTCTGATCGGCGTCGGTCGCGGCCACGGCGGCGAGGGCGCCGGCGGCGCGCGGATCACCGATGTTGCCGAGCACGAAGGACACGTTGCGGCGCAGCATCGGGTTGTCGCTGTCCAGGGCTTCCATCAGCGCCGGCACCACGACCCCACCCATGCGGCTCAGGCCGGCCATCGCCAGCACGCGCCAATCCCCATCGGCCTCGTCCTCGAGGGCGGGCAGCAGGTACGGGGTGACGTACTCGCCGTGACGGGCGCTCATGGCGTCGAGGGCGCGGCGGCGATCGAGCGAGTTGTCCGCGTTGCGGTACTCGGCGACCAGCGCGCGGATGGCGTCCTCGTCGTTCTGTTGTTTGGTGCGCTCCAGGGTCGCCCGGTCCATGATCCGGTTGGCCACCAGCTCGAACTCACCACCTTCCAGCAGAAGCTGCAGCCAGATCTCGTGATCGGTGGCTTTCCACAGCTCATAAGCGGCTTCGTTGGTGGGGTCGGAGCCCAGGATGCGCTGGAACACCACCAGCGCGTCCGAGCGCCGGCCCTGGTTCAGAAGCTGAACGCCTTCCTGGAAGTCGCCCGACAGATCCTGGGCAAACGAGAGGGGGGTGAGAAAGGCGGTCAAGGCCAGCAGTAGGCCGAGATTCCGGCGCGGAATGGTCATGTTCGGGGGTCCTTCGCCTGGGGGGGTTGGGGGGTTGTACACCGCAGGCCGCTTGCGCAAGCCATACAAGGCGAACTGCCGCACAGACAGGTCGCCCGGGGTGAAACGTCCGGGAATGATACCGAGGAGGGGGCCCGGGTCAAGAAGTGGCGTCCTCGGAGCGAGTAACTAGCGCCCCCCCACCCCTTGGCAACCGCCGCGCGGCCGATTTCCGCCCCTGGCGGGCCTTGGCCCCGCCTTCCTTGGGGATCAAACGAGCGGAACCGAGGGCATGCAGGCCTTGCCGAGCAGAGGTCGGCGCCGGGCTCCGGTGGCCGCGGGGTGGTCCGGCCGGCGGCCCAGGCAGAAATCGAGGCCCAGGCAGGCGAACATCAGGGCCTCGCGGGCGTCCGGATCGACCCCGAAGGCGGCGCTGGAGTGCACCGGGAGTCCGGTCGCGTGGGCCAAGGCGCCCATCAGGGCCCCGTTGTGCACCCCGCCGCCGGCCACGACGAGCCCGGCCGGGCGCCGAGGGACAAAACGCTCGAGAGCCGAGGAAACCGTGCGGGCCACGGCCTCCACCGCGGTCGCGAGGACGTTTGCGGGCGGGGCTTCGGGGCCGACCTGGGCCAGGAACTCCCCCACCCAGGTTTCGCCGAAGGTGTCCCGGCCGGTGCTCCGGGGGGGCTCCTCCTGGAAGAAGGGGTGCTGCAACAGCCCATCGACCCACTCTCCTCGCGCGCGGCCGGAGGCGGCCACGCGGCCATCGCGGTCCATGGGCTCGTGCAGCAGGCGCCGGGCCAGGCCGTCGAGCAGGGCCCCGGCGGGGCCGGTGTCGAAGGAAAGCGGTCGCTCGCCGGGCGCGGGCAGGATCGAGAGGTTGCCCATGCCCCCGAGGTTCAACACCGCCGCGGGCCGCGGCAAGTGCCCGAACAGGCGCTCGTCCCCGTGGATCGACAGGGGCGCCCCGTGGCCGCCGGCGGCGACGTCCGCCGCGCGGAAGTCGCACACGCACGGCGCGCCCGCGGCCTCCGCCACTTGATTGCCATCCCCAAGTTGCAAGCTGCCCGGATCCCCCACCCCGTCGAAGTGCCACACGGTCTGCCCGTGGCTGGCGACGAGGTCGAGTCCCACCCCATTGCGCTGGGCCAAAGCCCGCGCGGCGGCTCCGAATGCATGGCCCAACTCCAGGTGCAAACGACCGATACCCGCGAGGTCCACCGCCTGGCCATCGAGCACCGCGCGCAAGCGGGTGGCCAACCCGGTCTCGAAGGGCAGGGTCGCAAACGCGAGGGTCTCCGGCGCGTGGGGCTCAGACCCGCAGAACCGCGCGAGTGCGACGTCGATGCCATCGGCCGAGGTGCCTGAGAGCACACCGGCCACGACGAGTCCTGGCCCGCTGAGCCGGGCCGGGACGGTTTCCGCAAAGAAGGGTCCCACGACGGCCGCTATCGTGATTTTCCTTTGGGCCGCTGGCAATTGCGGAAAGCCGGCGCGGCGCCAGGCGCTGCATTCGCGGGACCGCGGGAAGGGACGGCCAGCGCACTTCGAGGAGTTCCACCCTTGCCTGGACTTCCTGGGCAGGTAGCTTGGCCCCATGGGCGCACCCAAGAAATCGGCACGCAACGTGGTGCTTGTGGTCGACGACGACAGCGACATCCGCGGTTCCCTCGAGCTGTTGCTCGGTTTCGAGGGTTTTGAGGTCTGGACCGCCCGCGACGGGGAGGAGGCGTGGAAGCGCCTGCAGCAGGCCGATTCCGCGGGCAACCTGCCGGCGGCGATCCTCAGCGACCTGAAGATGCCGGGCTGCGATGGGCTCGAACTGCTGAACCGGGTGCAGACCCTGGACGAACCGCCGCCGACGGTGATGATCAGCGGCCACGGCGACGTGGCGACGGCGGTGGCGGCGATGCAGCAAGGGGCGGCGAACTTCCTCGAGAAGCCGCTCGATGAGCGGCGCGTCACGGTCACGCTGCACACGGTGCTGCGCACGCGCAAACTCGAACGCGAGAACACGCGCTTGCGCAAGCGGCTCGGCGATGCGCACCGCCTCGTGGGTTCGAGCCCGCAGATTGAGGCCCTGCGCAACACCATCGAACAACTCGGTGCCACCGCCACCTCGGTGCTGATCACCGGCGAGAACGGTTCGGGCAAGGAGGTCATCGCCCGCTCGTTGCACCTGTGCAGCGATCGCAGCGATGGGCCTTTCGTCACGGTCAACTGCGCGGCGATTCCGTCCGAACTGATCGAATCGGAGCTGTTCGGCCACGAACGCGGCAGCTTCACCGGCGCCACCGATCGACGCATCGGCCACTTCGAAGCCGCCGACGGCGGCACCTTGTTCCTCGACGAGATCGGCGACATGCCGCTCGCGGCCCAGGCCAAGGTGTTGCGGGCGCTCGAAACCCTCGAGATCACGCGGGTGGGCGGTTCCCAATCCTTGCCGGTCGACATCCGCGTGATCGCGGCCACCAACGCGGACCTGCAACGCGCGGTCGAGGAGAAGACCTTCCGCATGGACCTCTTCTACCGGCTCAACGTCGTGCCCCTGCGCGCGCCGGCCCTGCGCGAACATGCCGCCGACATCGCCGAACTCGCAGCGCACCTGCTCGGCCAGATGGCGGAACGCAGCGGACGCCGCGCGCCGGTGCTCACCCAGGAAGCGGTCGAATTCCTCCAGGCCCAACCCTGGCCGGGCAACGTGCGGCAACTGCGCAACGTGCTGCAGGCCGCGACGGTGTTCGCCGACGGGGAGACCCTCGGGCGCGGCGACCTGGAACGGGTGCTGGAAGACAGCCCGGGCCTCGCCACCCCCACCGCGGGCGTGGCGAGTGGACTGCAGGACCTGTTCGATGTGCCCACGTTCGAGGACTTCAAAAACCTGAGCGAAGCCCGCTTCTTCGAAGCGCGACTGGCGCGCAATGAAGGCAACGTGAAGCGCACCGCGGAGGAGCTCGGCATGCAGCGCAGCCACCTGTACAAGAAGCTCGACCGCTACGGGCTGCGCTGAGCGCGGCGCGGCTGCGGCTGGAATTTCATCCGCGTTCCCGGTCACAACCGGGCGCGGCATCCGAACCGGGAAGCCGAACCCACTTCCCCCGCCGCCGCGGCCCCTACGCCGCGCGCTCGGCCCGGTCCCCATGCCCGCACGGTGCGGGCCCTTCGCCATCCGGCATCCGGTGCAAGGGAAGAGGTATGCCCTGACTTTCCTATGAAGCGTTCCCTCGCGCCCCTCACCCTCGCTTCCGCGTTGCTCGGCAGCGCCTTCGCCCAGGATCGCATCGCGATCACCGTCGAGAACCTCGCCCCCATGGCGGGCACTTGGCACACGCCCGTGTGGGTCGGGGTGCACGACGGCGGTTTCGATCTCTTCAACCCCGGTCAGCCGGCTGGCGGCGTGAACAGCCCGCTCGGCGGGGATGTGCTCGAGCGCCTGGCCGAAGACGGTATGGGCGCGGGCATCGGCCAGGCGTTGACGCTATCCGGCCACGGCATGCTCACCGCGACCCTGCCCGGCCCGGCGGGCCCGGTCGCGCCGGGCGAAACGGCCTACGGCAGCTTGCTCGTCGCCCCCACCGCCTTCGACAGCCGTTTCCTGAGCCTGGCCGCGATGGTACTGCCCTCCAACGACGCCTTCTTCGGCAACGCGGACGCGGCTGCCTATCCCCTCTACAACGCGCAGGGGGACTTCGTGTTCCACGATGCGTTCGTCGGCGGCATCTGGGATGCGGGCACCGAGGTTAACGACGAAGTGCCCGCACACACCGCGTTCCTGGCCCAAGCGGCGCCCAACACCGGAACCCCGGAAATGGCCCCCGTGCGGCCCCATCCCGGGTTTCTCGCCCCCGGCGCGGGTGGCATCCGCGACCTGTTCCGCTTCCAGAATGCGCTCGTGGGCGCGCCGGGGTATCCGGTGGCGATGGTGCGTGTGCGCCGCGCCTTGGCTGTGACCGAAGACCGCAACTACGTGACCTTGGCCAACGGAGACATGGTCATGCCGACCGTGGGGACCCCCGCTACGGTGCGCGGGGCGTTCCTGTTGCGCGATGGCGGCACCCGGTTGGTCGTGCGCCTCGAGCGCCGCATGCTGGCGAACGTGATCGGTATGGAGCTGCGCCTCGCGCAGCCGGGTGGCGACGAAGCCGTGGTGCTGACCCTCGCCGGTCCGTTTGCACCGGGCGGCGGTCCCGCAACCACCATGGTCACCGAGCAGATGTTCCATGGGCGCGATCTGACCGGGCCCCTGGCGGGCCATCCGCTCGATGCCTTGGTGCACGCGATGGAGGCGGGACAGGTTGCGCTGCTCGTGCGCACCTCGGACGGCGACGACATGACGATGGGCATGCCCGGCGATCACCCCGGCGGCGAGGTGCGCGGGGTTCTGCAGCGGCAGTAAATCCTCGGATCCTGCGGCACCGCGTCACGCGGCCTTGCGCCCCTGCGGCGCCGGGCGTAGCGTGGCGCGGTGCCCCCATTCCGGGGGCGGATGGCCCACGAGGTTTCTATTGTTGCGATGGTTTCTGTTGCCCCTGGGCTTGGTGCTCGGGTTTTGGTTGCGCCCTCTGCTGAGTCCTGCATCGCCGGAGGGCGAACCGCCCATGGCCCCGGGAGAGGCGTTGGCGCGAGACGCAAGACCCAGCGCGGCGGGTGAAGCCGATCTGCATTCGCAGGCAGCGAGGCAAACCGTGCCTTCCCCGGAGGGACGGACCGAAGAACCAACGGCGGGAGAACGCCAGAGCGCCGATCCGGGCGCGGAGGAGCTCTTCTCCCCCGCCCTCTTGGAATATGCCCGCTCGGGACTCGATCGCGCCTGGCGGGAACAGCGCGGCGAAGCAATCCCACCGGTCTGGCTTGAGCAGAGTCTTGAGGAATTCCGCACGGCGACGCTCGCCCTACCCGCATCCATCGGCGAGCAGAATGCGACCATCCAGAGCCAGCGTGAAGCGGAGACCAGGGCCTTGAAAGCCGGGGACGCGCTGGCCCTTGTCCAACTGCTGCAGGACACCGAGTGCGGGCCTTACCCCGACTTGGTGGGTTCCACAAAGAACATGCAGGCACTTTTTTCCCGGACGGTCGCGCCCGCGGTAGTGTCCGGGCCGGAGTACCGACCCGATTGGCAAACACCGCTTGCTGCAGGCAGTTTGCTGGATTTCCCAGCCGGTGTGTTCCCACTGCAAAACGTCCTGCATGCCAACGACCCGAAAACTGCGAACCTGACCGACATCACGATCCGGGGCAAAGGGCTGGAGCACACGTTGTTAGTGCTAGACTCCTACTTCTACAGTAGCGCTCCCATTCGCAACCTGAAGATCGAAGACTGCACCCTGCACTGCAACAGCAACTACCTGTTCGATCTGCGGCTGGAGGGCTTGAGCTTGACGATGAACCGAGTGCGGCTCATCGGGTTCGATATGGGTGCCGGATCCAGCTGCGCCTTTAGCACTGAGGGGCTCGCGTTGCTCGCACGAGACTGCACCTTCGAGACCGGGTATGGACGCCATCCACAGTTTGCTCAGCTCTTCGATGTGCGCCACAACGGACTGATCGCGCGTTTCGAAAACTGCCGGATCCTCGGCCCCGAACTCGATTTCCCGAGAGAACGCTGGTCGCTGGTTTTCGATCGCTGCACGTTGGAAATCTCCGACCGCTTCCGCTCATACCTCGACGGGCGGAATTCGGGGATCAGGGCAGTCGGCTGCGAAATCACCCTAAGGCCAGAGGCAACCCCGAAGGACCTGAACCTCCTATTCCCCGACTGGCAAGCCCGCCTGCAGGCCGCCCGGCGCTAGAACGCAAAGGGGCCCCGCACGGTGCGGGGCCCCGGGAGATACTCCCAGCCTCCCCGGACTCTCCGTTCGGGAAGGCGGCAGACGGGTGGTCGGTCAGGGGATCAGCAGCTCGAGGCCGGCGCGCAGGGCGTCGGGGGACTCGAGGCGGCCGCGGTTGGCGTCGAAGAGCTCGCGCCACTTCGCGCCGTCGCCGTACAGGTCGCGGGCGATGGTCCAGAGGCTGTCGCCGGGGCGCACGGTGTAGCTGCGCTGCAGGGTGTCGCCCTTGAAGACCGGCACGAGTACGTCCACGCCGGGGGTGAGCTGATCGAGGCCTTCGTTGTTGAGGCGCAGGAAGGCGGCTTGATCGGCGCTGCCGTAGAAGCGGGCCGCCAGGGTTTCATAGCGGTCGCCCGCCACGCAGGCATAGATGAGGAATTCGGGGTGGTTGGTGCGCTCAAGGCCTTGGGTGGAGACCAGGTCCCAGCCGGCTTCGACCGGCAGGGCGACCGGCGCGACCTTCTCGGGGGCGACCACCGGCGCGGTCATCACGCCGGCCGAGAGCAGGCCCGTGCCACCGCTACCCGAGGGCGCCGGGGCGGGCAGGGGGTCGATCACCACCGGCTCCGACTTGGGGATCTCCTGGACCACCGGTTGCACCTCCGGCTGGGCCTCCGGGGCCGGTTTGGCCCCCGTGGCCGCGCGCCAGTTCTCGGTGGTCACCGAGGGCAGCTTGGGCTGCAGGTTGTCGCGCAGGCGGCTGCCCTCCTGGGCGCTGTCCTTGCTGGCGGTGTAGATGCGGTCCTGGTTCACGTCGGATCCATCCCCATCGGGGATCGACACCGCGATGATGACCACCATCAACAGGAGCACACTGAGGAAGACTACCTTCTCGACTTTTCCCATCCGAACGTACCGACGAAACCCTTCCGGTCGTCAGGCGGTCCCCACGACCACCGGTCAAAGTGAAGAGCGACCGATGCTCTCCCCACCTCCGGGGCCCAAGATCCGCCGATGCAAAGGGTGAGTCAAAGGGAAAGCGTGAATCCGACCGGGGCCACGTCGGCTTTGGCTCCGGGGTTCAAGATCCGGGAAGCGCGGAGGGCGGGCCGGGCCGGTGCCGTCGCGCACCAATCCTTGCGGCGCGCTGCCGGGCGATCCGCACCCTGGAACCCGATGCAGGCCCGGGAGGCTGCAAGTGCAGGCCCCTCCCGGGCTACGGCCCCACTAGCGCCGGTTCCAGGGCCCTGGGGAAAGGGGGTGCTGGCGCCCCTCCGAGTGGGTAGGATAGGCCCCCGGAATGCCGAACTCCCTCCGACTTCTGGTGCTGCTCGCACTGCTCGTGGCCCCCATGCTCGGGGCCTGTCAATCCGCCTCGAACTCCAGCCGGGCCAGCGCCTCGCAGGTGCCCAGCCTGATCGTGCTGGTGGATCACCGGAACAACACCCGGATGACCCTGCTGACCGACGCGTGGCTGCGGGAGAACGGGGCCGAGGGGGAGGACTTCTCCCACCGGCGCGCGTTCTTCTACTCCCAGCGGTTCTCCAAGAACAGCTCGAACGCCATGGTCAAGGTGATCCCGGACGACCTGGCCACCGAGTTCTGGGGGTACCTCAAGGACCGCGGCTTCGACAAGTACGGCCGCGAGGGCAGCGCGCCCGCGGCGGGCGGCAAGGTCGTACAGGCCCTTGAGGTGAGCACCCCGAAGGGCGTGCGCAACTTCAGCGTGTACGCCGGCATCGACAAGGACGAGGGCGAAGCCTTCCGGACCTGCATCTTCGGGTTCATGGACCTCTACAACAACGTGGTCCAGATGCAGAGCGTGCGCGAACGGCCCGACTTCGGCGCGAATCTGGACGCCCCAGGCAGCCACTGAGGCAAAACCCCATGGGCCCCCGCAGCGTTGCCATCCTGCCGGCCCGCCTCGGCTCCACCCGCCTCCCGCGCAAGGTGCTCCTGGCGGACACCGGCACGCCTCTGTTCGTGCATACAGTCCAGAACACCGCCCGCTGCCGGGAGGTGGATCGCATCATCGTCGCCACGGATTCGGAGGAGGTGCTCGAGGTGGCCCGCCGCCACGACATCCAGGCCGTGATGACCCGCACCGACCACCAGAGCGGCACCGACCGGGTGCGCGAGGCGCTGGATCAATTGAAACTCGAGCCGGAGGTCGTGCTGAACGTGCAGGCGGATGAACCCGACCTGGAACCCGCCGACCTCGCGAAGTTGATCGAAGCCTTCTATGAACCGCAGTGCGAAGCCGCCACGCTCAGCGTGACGATCGACGATCCGGCGGACATCGAGCGGGCGAGCGTGGTCAAGGTGGTGTGCGACCAAAACGGCCGCGCCCTGTACTTCTCGCGTTCCCCCCTGCCAAACCGCGCGCACGTGCGCCCCGGGGCCCCGGCCCTGGCCACGCGCCGCCACCTGGGCGTCTACGCCTTCCGCCCCCACGCCCTGCGCGCCTTCTGCGATCTGCCCCCGAGCCCGCTCGAGCAGATCGAGAACCTCGAACAACTGCGCTGGCTCGAACACGGGCACGCGATGTATGTGCTGCCGGCCACCCGGGCGCCGCGCGGCATCGACACCCCCGAAGACTACGCCGAATTCACCGCCCGCGCCGCGCGAGCACAGGACTCTCCCCAATGACCAAACACATCTTCATCACCGGCGGCGTCGTGTCGAGCCTGGGCAAGGGCCTGACGTCGGCGGCCATCGGCATGATCCTCGAGCGTCGCGGCCTGAAGGTCGCGATGCAGAAGCTCGATCCGTACATCAACGTGGACCCGGGCACCATGAGCCCGTTCCAACACGGAGAGGTGTACGTGACCGATGACGGCGCGGAGACCGACCTGGACTTGGGGCACTACGAGCGCTTCACCCACACCAAGCTCACCGGTTCGAGCAACTACACCACCGGCAAGATCTACCAGAGCGTGATCAGCAAGGAGCGTCGCGGGGATTATCTCGGCCGCACCGTGCAGGTCATCCCCCACATCACCGACGCGATCAAGGAGGCCATCCACGCTGGCATCCCGGAGCCCGATGTGGACGTGCTGCTGACCGAGATCGGCGGCACCGTGGGCGACATCGAGAGCTTGCCCTTCCTCGAAGCCATCCGCCAATTCGGCCTCGAGAAGCCCCTCGGCGAGGTGCTCTACGTGCACCTCACCCTGCTGCCCTACCTGCGCGCCTCGGGTGAACTCAAGACCAAACCCACCCAGCAGAGCGTGGGCAAGTTGCGCGAGATCGGCATCCAGCCGGACATCCTGATCTGCCGCACGGAACAGCCGATGGCGCCCGAGATGGCGCAGAAGATCAGCCTGTTCTGCAACGTGCGCCCCGAGCGGGTCATCGAAGAATGCGACGTGGACTTTTCGATCTACGAGGTGCCGGTGGACCTGGTGCACTCGGGGCTCGACCGCATCATCGTGCAGGCCCTCGACCTGGAATGCGAACCGGTCACCGACCTGGTGGACTGGCTCGACATGCTCAAGCGCATCAAGAACACCACCGACGAAGTCGAGATCGCGATCGTCGGCAAGTACATCGAGCTGCACGACGCGTACAAGTCGATCTACGAGTCCCTGGCCCACGCGGGCATCGCGAGCGACGTCAAAGTGCGTCTGCGCAAGATCAGCGCCGAGGAATACGCCGAGAAGGGCGAATCGATGCTGTACGGCGCCCACGGCCTGCTCGTGCCCGGCGGGTTCGGCGAGCGCGGCCTGGAGGGCAAGATCCGCGCGATCCAATACGCCCGGGAGAACGGCCTGCCCTTCTTCGGCATCTGCCTCGGCATGCAGTGCGCAGTGATCGAGTATGCGCGCAACGTGCTGGGGCTCGAAGGGGCGCACACCTTGGAACACAGCCCCCACAGCCCGCACCCGGTGATCAACCTGATGGACGATCAGGCCGGCGTGCCGAAGGGCGGCACCATGCGCCTTGGCGCCTACGAGTGCCACCTCAAGGCGGGCAGCCTGGCGCACAAGCTGTACGGCAATGCGGTCATCTCCGAGCGGCACCGCCACCGCTACGAATTCAACAACACCTACCGGCCGGCTTTCGAGGCTTCGCCGATGGTGTTGTCGGGCCTGCACCCGGGCCGCGATCTCGTGGAGATCGTCGAGCTGCCCGAACACCCGTTCTTCATGGGCGTGCAATACCACCCCGAGTTCAAGAGCCGCCCGCTGGACCCCCATCCGATCTTCCGTGGTTTTGTCGCTGCCGCCAAAGCCCGCATGCTGAGCCAACGCCCGTGACCGAACGCACCGCCGCCGACATGCCCCTGCCCGGGGGTGACTTCCGCCTGTTCCTGACGCGCCTTTCGATCCAGGGGTTCCTGGCCTGTGGGTTGCTCGAAAACCCCATCACCGGCCGCAAGGACGTGAATCCCCCGGGCGCGCGCATGGTGCTCGCCGACCTGGAGATGCTGCGCGACAAGACCCGCGGCAACCTCGAAGCCGGCGAAGAGCAGACCCTCGACAAGGCGATCGAGGACATGTCGGGCGCCGTGGCCCGCTTGGAAGAAGGCGAGTGAACCGCTGCAGCGCGGGGCCCCCGGGCCCAACCGGGGGCGCGCCGACTCCCGGGACGCCAAACAACCGCCCCCAGCGCCCTCTGCCCCGCTCTGGAACACCCACCCCCCTTCCCGGGCCATTCCGGAGGGGTGGGCGGCCGCCTGAATGCCGGCCGGAATTTGCTGCGAAACCGCTCCGACGGCCCCGGATATCAACCGCCGGAAGCAAGGCATGACGCAAAAACATCGCAGATACGCCAGGGTTTTGCTGGAGGCCCTGATCGCATGGGGAGTGGCGGGTATCGCCCTCTACACCCTGACTGCGGTGTTCTGATCGCGCCCGTTTCTTGTTCGGAGCAAACCTGCAGTCGCTGTCCGGCTGCATTCTTGAGAAGCAGCGAACCCCACCGGGTCCGATGGACCGGGTGGGGTTCGTCTTTGCGCCCGAAGGGCCGGGGATTCCGGCCAGCAAGGCGGATGCCTACTTCATGTTGCTGGCAACGAAGTTCCAGTTCACGTGTTTCCAGAACCCTTCGATGTAGCTCGGGCGGGCGTTGCGGTGGTCGATGTAGTACGCGTGCTCCCAGACATCGCAAGTGAGCAGCGGCGTCTCACCGCTCTTCAGCGGGCAACCGGCGTTCGGCTCCTTCGTGATCGCCAGGCTGCCGTCGGCCTTCTGCACGAGCCAAGCCCAGCCGGACCCGAACAGGGTCGCAGCGGCGTTGGAGAACTCCTCCTGGAACTTGGCCAGCGAACCAAAGGCGCTGTTGATCGCATCCGCGAGCTTGCCGCTCGGCGCCGCGCCACCCGCCGGCTGCAGACACTTCCAGTAGAAGCTGTGGTTGAAGTGCTGGGCGGCGTTGTTGAAGATCCCCCCATCGGACTTGCGCACGATGTCCTCCAGGGACATGGTCGCGAACTGCGTGCCTTCGATCAGCTTGTTCAGGTTGGTGACGTAGGCGTTGTGGTGCTTGCCGTGGTGGTAGCTGAACGTCTCCGCCGTGATCCAGGGGGCCAGGGCGTCGGTGGCGTACGGCAGGTCGGGAAGGGTGTGGGTCATTTCTGGAAGGTCGGGGATCTGGGGCTGGGAAGGCCCCCAGGCGGGGGCCGGACCCTTTAGACCGCCAAACTAGCGGCTCAACCCTGACGTGACAAGGAGAGTCGGTCGGCCGGGGGCCGCTCGGAATTCCGGATATCCTGTCACGGTCCCCCTCCCTTTTGGCACCAGGACTTAGATGGAACCTCACGACCCCCATCAGGAATCCATCCTGGAAGCCCTGCTGCGCGATTCTGGCTGGATCCGCCGCCTGGCTGCAGGACTGGTGGGTAGGGACCAGGTCGAGGACCTTACGCAGGAAGTCCTGGTGGCCGCCCTCAAGGGGCCCGGCCCCCGGGAAGCTGCGGGGGCCCGTGCCTGGGTGCGTACGGTCGCCGCACGGTTGGCGGCGCGTCGGCGCATTCACCAGCAGCTGCAATCCCGGACCGAGCGCCTTGGGGCCCGCCCCGAAGCGATCGAGCTGGAACCGGACGAGAGGCTGGATTGGCATCGGCGGCTCGTCGATGCCTTGCAGCGGCTGCGTGAGCCCTACCGTGTGGCGCTGATTCTGCGCTACTTCGAGGGGTTGAACGGTCCAGAGATCGCCGAGCGGTTGGGCATTTCCGAAGTCAACGCCCGGCAGCGCATCTCGCGCGGGCTGGCGCAGTTGCGGGCGAATCTGGACTCCGAAGAAGGTGGGCGAGAACACTGGTTCGGCTCCCTGATGGGATTCCTCACGGGAGGTCCCGGAGACTCCCTGCCTTGGCTCGGCGCGTCCGAGCGGGTCTCCGGGACGCCCACTTCCCTAGCGACGCCTGCAGGCCTGTTGTCCACGGCGCAAACCACCGTCCTACTCGCCGTGTTGGCGCTCGGCCTCGTCGCCATCGCCATGATCCGGACCGCACCGGAGCGGTCGCCGGTGGCAGAACCGGATCTGCGCTGGGCGCAGAACGCCCAGCCCGGGCCCGTGACAGCCGCGGGCTCCGGAATCGGGTCCGCCAACCTTGGCGGCGTGCGCGTGCCGATCGCATCGGACAGCACGACCCCCACGCCCCACTCCTGGTTGCACTTGGTGGACGCGCGCGGACAAGCCCTCCCCCAGGCCCACGCCGCGTACGTGACCCAGACCGGCGAATACCACCCGCTGGAGGTCGATGAAAAAGGTCGCGCCGCTTTGCCCGTGGACTTGGCCGACGTGGCTCTTCTGGGCCACGCCGAGAACCGCAGCGCGCCGCAATCCGTGTGGAACCCAGGTCCCCTGCCAGCCGACTCCACCCTCGTGCTTCCCGACTGGATCGAGCTGACGGGCACGTTGAACGCACAAGGACTGCCCACCGACGCGAGCACGCAGATCTGGAGGGTGAGCCACCAGGATCATCTGCGGGCGGTAGACGCAACGGCGGCCAGCCAGTCGGTACGCGCCCGGATCATCCGGGATGGATTCTCCGAGCGCGACAGCTGGGTGCAGACCGACTCCATTGGCGGGTTCTTGTTTCCGCGCGTGCATCCGGAGAACTCGGCATCCCTGTACCTGCCCGGTTCGTTCCTCAGCATGAACGAAGTGCTGGCCCCGGGCACGCGCCAGGCATCGATCGCGGCGTACCGGGTACCGTATGTGCGCGCCCGGATCCTGTGGGCGGACACCCGGGAACCGGTCCTGGGTAGTTTGAGTCTGGGCCTGGTCGAGGGGCTGACCGGCGAACTTCGTTCGCGCAGCGTGCGCGCGAATCCAGAGGGAATCGTCGAGCTGGGGTTGGATGTCACGCCCACCGAACGCGCGACAGCGGGGTCCCGCTTCATCCAGTTGCGGCTCACCTGCAAAGCCCAGGGCGCCACCGAACAGAGCTTCGAACTCGACCTAGAAGGAACCTCGCTGCCCTTCGATTGGGGGGACCTGCTGATGCGCCGATCGGAGTCCCGGCGCACCGTGATCGTCCGGGGACCGGATGGCAAACCGGTTGCGGATGCATGGGTCAGCCAGGATCGCCAGCAGGCGGCCACCGATGCATCCGGCAGGGCCGTTCTGCCTGGCCTCGGTCCGGGGCCTCTATTCGTCTCAGCCCCCGGTTTCCAGGTGGCGCGCGTGCCCTCCGGCGAGTTGCCCGTCGATGACAAACCGATCGAAGTCCACCTGGAACGCGGGACCCGCCTTCTCATCCGCGCCTCCCTTGGCCCCGGAGATGCAGCGGCGGACACCCCCCTCGCGTTGCGCATGACCTATCGTGCAACCGACATCGAACGCCTGTATGGAGCCCCGCTCGAATCGGGGTGGCCGAGCCCGGTGGTACTGCAACGATTGCCTTGGGTGCTTTCGGACGACTTCCTTCCCGGAGGTTCCTATCAAGCCAAGGTCGAGTGGCGACAGGACGCGCTCTTGGTATCCCCGGTGCCCCCCGGCGTGCTCGATCTGACCCTGTGCGACTTCTTGGGAAGCCCGCTGGCCGCGCAATCGGTCACCGTGCCCGAAGATGCGGACGAAGTTCGGGTGGAGCTGAAAGCGCCTCCGGCCAGTACGGGCCGCGTGCGGCTGACGGGTGGGATCCTGGAACAGTTCCCGATCCCCTCCCTCGACGCCGGGTTGCGTCGTTTGGATGTGCCCGCAGAACGTTCCTTCCCCATCACCCACCCGTTCCTGTTGGGGCCGCTCGCGCCGGGACGGTATTCGATCGTACTGGGCCTGCCGGGATTGCCGACCGTGATGCGGGAGTTCGACCTGCATCCAGGCGAACAGGAATGGGAGTTGCCCGTTGGCGGGGGCCGGATGGTCTATTGCACCTGGCCCGCGGAGCAACGTGCGCCGGAAGTACTGCTGGCCCACTTCCCCGATGGCACCGTCCGTGCTCCAGAACTGCTCACCGAAGACTCGGCCACCATCCACGGACTGCCGGAAGGTGCTTTCCAACTCGAGGCGCAATTCGGATTGGAACGCTGGACCACGCAAGTGACGGCTGACCAACAACAAATCGAGCTGCCCTCAAGGCCGAGGTCCGATGTCGAGGTGCATTGGAATCAACGCCCGCAAAGCGTTGGCCCCGGGCCCACCCGCCTGCTGCTGCTTTTGGAGTCACCTCAACAGCCCAAGATGGCCCCGCCAGCTGCGGAGAACCTTCCTCTTTGGCCCCAGGAGGGAATGATCCCCGTCTTCGTCGAGTACACCAAGAACGCGGCCCAGTCGCTGCAGATCTCCTACCCGCTGCAGCCGGGACCCGTTCGCTTGCGGGTCTACCTCTACGAGCCGGACGCGCCGCCCCGGTTGCTTAAGGAAGCCGACGTGGAGGTACTGGCAGGGCACGCCCTGCGGGTTCCGATGGATTGAGGCGGAGCGCGTGGCTACGCCCTACCGGGGGCCCCGCTGGGTGCCTTGGCGGCGCGTGAAGGCCCGCCGCACCCCATTCCGGCGCCCGGCTCGCCCGGGCCCCAAGGCGAGACCTGGACCGCCTGACGGCAGCCGCACGGATCAATGCTGGCCAGTCCACCGGGCTCCGATTTTCCTAAGCGCGTAAAATTCCGGATTCCTTGTCACACTGGGCTTCCCCCCCACACCAGGAGCGCGATGGAACCTCACGACCCCCATCAGGAACACACCCTGCAGGCCTTGCTGCGCGATTCCGGATGGATCCGCCGCTTGGCTGCGGGCTTGGTGGGTAGGGACCAGGTCGAAGATCTCACGCAGGAAGTCCTGGTGGCCGCCCTCAAGGGTCCCGGTCCCCGGGAGGCTGCAGGGATCCGAGCCTGGGTTCGCACCGTGGCCGCCCGCTTGGCGGCCCACGGACGTGATCGGCAGGACCTTCAGTCCTGGAGCGATCGCCAAGGGGCCCGCCCCGAGGCGGTCGAGCTGCAGCCGGACGAGAGACTGCATTGGCATCGGCAACTCGCCGAAGCCATGCAGAGGCTGCCCGAGCCCTACCGAGTGGCGTTGGTCTTGCGCTACTTCGATGAACTGAATGGACCGGAAATCGCACGGAGACTGGGTATCTCCGAAGCCAATGCGCGTCAGCGGATCGCGCGCGGGCTGGCTCTGTTGCGTGCGGACTTGGATCGCACCGGCGGCGGCCGCGAAATCTGGTTCGGTTCCCTGGTGGGTTTCCTCCCTGGAGGCCCCGGAGACATTCTGCCCTGGCCCGTCACCCGCGGGCCTGTCTCCGGGGTCCCCACCCCTTCCCCCAGCGGCCTTGCGCCCATCGCCAAAGTCGGCGCCGTGCTCGCGTTGACCGGGGCAGCCTTGGTGGCCGTTCCCCTGCTGCGCGATGGGCCATCCGCCCATCCGGATCCGGCGCGCCGCCCCCTGGCGCCCCTGGCCCAGGAAACGGGTCCCCAATTCGAAGCGGCGGCCGACCCTGCGGGTACGGCCGCCGCGCCGATCTCGCGCCAATCCGCCGCTGCCCCCGTGTCCGCCGGTCCCACCGGTCCAGTGCTGCGACTGCTCGACGCGGCGGGCCGCGCGCCGGCGCATGGAAGGGCTTCGTATGTGACGCAGGCAGGCGAGTACCACGTGCTTTCCGTCGATGCGCGAGGCCGTGCTTTCCTGCCTCCAGGCCTCGCTGACGTCACGTTGCTCGGTTCGGGCGATGCGACAAGTGCCCCGATCACCCTGTGGAACAGCGGTCCCCTTGCTCCCGAGACGATCTTGGAGCTGCCCGATCGGCTGGATCTCAGCGGCACTTTGTACGTCGACGGCCAACCGGGACCCGCCGGCGTTGCGATCGAACTCAAGAGTCAACAGGAACACCTGGACGCTGTCCTGCAGACTGGGGCAGGGCAACCCGTGCGCGCACGCATCCAGATGGATGGGTTCGTCGAAGCCGTACATTGGTCCACCACGGACGCAAATGGTCGATTTCACTTTGAAGGACTCCACCCTGGGAATGCGGACCGGTTGCGGCTGCCCGATTCCTTTCGCACCGATGTCGGGTTGATTCCCGCAGGAACCACGCGGCTGGAGCTCGAATCGACACGACTGCCCTACGTGCGCGCCCGCTTCCTGTGGGAGGACTCCCGCGAACCGTACCCCCACCCCATCTCGTGGAATCGGCTCGAGGCCCACTCCGGCACCATGGGCTGGAAGATCATGACGCCTGCGCCGGACGGCACGGTGGAACTCGGCATACCGCTGCGCTCCCCGGAGAACCCTGCCCTGGGACTGCTCTATGGCCAAGCGGTTCTCCAAGCGAATCCGCCGATGGGCGTGATGCAGGAATTCGCGCGGGCACTGACACCCGAGCAATTGCCCTTGGACTGGGGTGACCTGCTCGTGCACCGCCCCGCTCCCGGCCGCGCCTTCGAGGTCGTGGACGAGACCGGCATGCCCGTCTCGGGGGGAGTGGTAGCTTGGCCCGGAAAGTCCGCGCACTTGGATACCGATGGCCGGGTTCAGATTCCCGGCGGATTGAAGGGTCCGATTTGGTTCGCCGGGCCCGGACTTGGGGTGCAGATCCTGACGGGCGAGCAGTTGCCAGAGCCGGGGGGGCCCGCACGAAAGGTCACCCTGAGCCCGGCCGCGTCCCTGACGGTGACCAGCCCTGTCGAGCCGCAACGGTACCAATCGAGTACCCCCGCAATCTTGCGCACTTCCTACACCGGGCCCGTCCTTGCCGGCTGGTTCGGCATCGAGGAGGGCGCCTTTGAAGGCGACTGGCCCAACGCCGCGCTGATGCAACAATTGGCCCGCATCCGGATCCAGCGGTTCCTGTTGGACGGCGGCCGCGAAGTGCAGATCGAGTGGCGCCAGGCAGCGATGGTGTTGAGTCCGCTGCCCCCGGGAGGTGCTGTAGAGGTAGCACTCACCGATTGGCTCGACTCGGTATTGGCGCGGCAGATCGTGGAGATTCCGCAGGATCCCGCGCAGCTCGCCTTGACCTTGGCCCCCCCGCCGGCAACCTACGGTTTCGTGCAACTCGATGGTTTGGATGAACGTGGGGAATCGGTTGGCTCCTGCCAAGTCCGCCTTGCATTGCCCGAGACTCCACCTCGTACCGCCCGCATGAGCCTGCCGTGCACCTTGGGGCCCCTGGCAGTGGGCAAGTACATGTTGACCATGCAGGCGGATAGGCGCCGGGAAGTGGTCCGAGAAATCGAGGTGGTACCCGGCAACCAGGTTTTAACGCTCGCCATGGATGCGAGCCATCCCCTGCGCTGCGAGTGGCCCAGTGACCAAGCCGCGCCTGAAGCGCTGACGGTAACATGCGCGGACGGCACGCAGGTGGATGTCACTTCCTGGAAAGACGGCTGCGCAACCTTCGAAGGCCTGCCGGGTGAGCCGTGCCAACTGCATGTGCAGTTCGGCTTGCACGCCTTGGTGCTACCGGTGCACGCCGCGCAGACCGAGATCACCCTTCCCAGCCGCGTCAGCGGCGCGGTACAGGTGCAGTGGAAGCGGCGCCCCCGGGCACAACTGACCGAGAAGAACCACCTCCTGCTGATCTTCGAATCCCCGGACGCCGAGCCCATCGCCCTGCCCAAGCTCGAGGCCCTGCCCCTGCCCCCACGCGAAGGCGTGCTCGTGCGCTCCTTCGAATACGGCTCCCAGTCCGCGCCCGAACTCGTGCTCGAGCAATCGCTCGAGCCTGGCCCCGTGCGCCTGCGCGTGGTGCTCTACGCCGGTGGCCTGCCCCCGCGCGTGCTCCAGGAGAAGCGACTCCAGGTCACCGCCGGAGACCGGGTAGAGCTCGCCCTGGATTGAGCGCCGACCTGGCGGGGCCGGGGGTGCTACCATGGGCCGAATGAAAGAGCCCCTTTCCCATTCCAAGGGCAGTTCACCGGCTGCAGAAGGACGGCCGACGAGCTCCGCCGCGTGGTTCGCTCTGGTCTCAGGTCTGATCGGCTGGAGTTACTTCTGGATGGTCTGCTGGAGGTACGTGAACGACTGGAACGGCAAGTCCACCGGATGGCACATGCCCCGCACCGAGTACCTGTTCCACATCGCCATCGGCGTCGTCTGTGCCGTGCTCGTTTTCCGTGCCCTGCGGCGGTCGGGCCACCCGAAGAGCCGCCTGCTCCCCCTGATGCTCACCCCCGCCGTGCTGCACATCGTCGTGAGCCTGCTCTTGTTGAAAGGCTGACTCGAAACCCAGCGGGCGCGCCGGCCGGCCGGCAATAACGAGCGCCGCCGGCCGGTCCCCTAGGGGCCCGGCCGGCGGCGAAGCGGATCACCAAAGCGATCAGCGGTAGGCCGGAATCCCGGTCAGCTCGTGGCCCAGGGCCAGGGTGTGGATGTCGTGGGTGCCTTCGTAGGTGTACACCGACTCCAGGTTGAGCATGTGGCGGCCGGTGTGGTACTCGAGGCTGATGCCGTTGGCGCCGAGCATGTCGCGGATGGTGCGCGCGGCGTTCATGGCCATGGCCACGTTGTTGCGCTTGGCCATCGAGACCTGCTGCGGGGTGAAGCGGCCTTCGTCCTTCAGACGGCCGAGGCGCAGGCAGAGCAGTTGCGCCAGGGTGATGTCGGTCGCGATGTCGGCCAGCTTCTTCTGCGGCAATTGGAAGCCAGCCAGGGGCTTGTCGAACACGATGCGCTCGCGGCTGTAACGCAGGCCCTCGTCGAAGCAGGCCATGGCCGCGCCGATGGCGCCCCAGGAAATGCCGTAGCGGGCCTGGGTCAGGCAGCCCAGGGGCCCCTTGAGGCCGGCCGCGTTCGGCATGAGCATCGAGTTGGGCACCCGCACGTCCTCGAGCACCAGCTCGCTGGTGACCGAAGCCCGCAGACTCCACTTGTGTTTCTGCTCGGGCGCGCTGAAGCCCTTCAGGTTGGTCGGCACACAGAAGCCGCGGATGCCCTCTTCGGTGCGCGCCCAGACGATGGCCACCTGGGACACGGTGCCGTTGGTGATCCACATCTTGCGGCCGTTGAGGATCCAGTCGCTCCCATCGCGCTTGGCGGTGGTCAGCATGCCCCCCGGGTTCGAGCCGAAGTCCGGCTCGGTCAGGCCGAAGCAGCCGATGGCCTTGCCGCTGGCGAGTTGGGGCAACCACTCGCGCTTCTGCTCTTCGCTGCCGTAGGCGAAGATCGGGTACATCACCAGGCTGCCCTGCACCGACACGAACGAACGCAGGCCGGAATCGCCGCGCTCGAGTTCCTGGCAGATCAGGCCGTAACACACGCCGTTCAGGCCCGCGCCGCCGTACTCCTCCGGGATCGTCGGACCGAACACACCCAGCTCGCCGAGCTCGGGGGCGAGCTCCATCGGGAAGGTGCCGTTCTCCCAGTGCTCCATGATGCCGGGCAGGAAGCGCTCCCCGACCCAGGACCGCACGGTGTCGCGCACCATGCGCTCCTCTTCGGAGTATTGGTCTTCAAGTTCGTAGAAGTCGAGGGGCTGGAAGGGATCCATGATCGCAGGGCGTGGGAACGGTTGGGGTTCCGCCCCTGGGGGGCGGCGCTTCGGGCGAACATCGTAGGCCCGCACGCCTCCGGGGGGAATGCCGGAGGGCCCGGCAACTTGCTGATCTCCGGATGGAACGGTCCGAAGCCCACCCGCCGCGCACGGTCGCACGCACCGGAATTCCCCCCTCCGGTCCCTGGCGCCCGGTCGGCGGCTGGCCCAGAATCCCTGCGGCCCGGATCCCGACCCGATCCGGCTGTGGACCCGCGGAATCACCCGCATGGTCGGAGGGGCGCGGCGGCGCGGGGGCCTGCCCCGACGTGCGCACCTCCCCCGCCGTGCCTGCCCCGGACCCGCAGGCGTTTCGACCGCGGGCCGCCCCCCGAACCCCATCCGAGGATTCCCGTGACCCGTTACCTGGTGACCAGCGCCCTGCCCTATGCCAATGGCCCGATCCACTTCGGGCATGTGGCCGGGGTCTACCTGCCCTCCGATGTCTACGTGCGCTGCCTGCGCATGATGGGCGAAGACGTGCTTTCGATCTGCGGCACCGACGAATACGGCGTGGCGATCACGCTCAAAGCCGAACAGGAGGGCAGCGACTACCCCGAGTACGTGGCCCGCTGGAACCGCGAGATCAAAAGCTTCTTCGACTCGCTGCGCATCGAGTTCGACATCTTCTCGGGCACCAGCCGCTGCCCCTGGCACGCGGAGACCTCCCAGGACTTCTTCCGCCAGCTCGATGCGAATGGCTACCTGGAGAAGAAGGAGAGCGTGCAGCTCTACTGCGAACACGACCAGATGTTCCTGGCGGATCGCTACGTGGGCGGCACCTGCTACGTCTGCGGCTGCGAGAAGGCCCGCGGGGACGAATGCCCCGATTGCGGCACCTGGATCGATCCGCTCAAGCTGAAGAGTCCGGTCTGCAAGCAGTGCGGCAACTCCCCGGTGCACAAGGGCACGCGCCACTGGTACCTGAACCTGCCCAAGCTGCGCGACGACCACATCGGCGACTGGATCCAGAACCACGAGTGGAAGCCCAACGTGCGGGCCTTCATCCAGAACCTGCTCAAGGACGCCCCGGAGCGTTCGATCACCCGCGACCTGAAGTGGGGTGTGCCCGTGCCGCCGGAGATCGCCGGCGACGAGGAAGGCAAGGTGCTCTACGTCTGGTTCGACGCCCCCATCGGCTACGTGTCCTTCACCCGCGAGCTGATGGCCCAGCGGGGCCGGGAGGAGGACTGGAAGCTGTGGTGGCAGGATCCGGAGACCCGCCTCGTGCAGTTCCTGGGCAAGGACAACATCCCCTTCCACTGCCTGGTTTTCCCCTCGATGTTGTGGGGAACCCGCCAGGACTACGTGCTGCCGTGGCAGGTGCCGGCCAACGAGTTCTACAACATGGAGGCGGGCAAGTTCAGTACCAGCGAGGGGCGCACCTTCGACCTGGAGGAGTTCTTCTCCAAGTACGACCGGGAAGCAGTTCGCTTTTACATTATCACTACACTGCCCGAAACGGCGGACTCAGTCTTCAGCATCGAGCAGATGGTGCAGACCATCAACGCCAATCTGGCGGGCAATATCGGCAACCTGGCGACCCGGGTTTTGAAGTTCGTGGACAAGAATTACGGGGGCCAGATCCCCCCAATTCATGCCGAGCATCAGGAGGAAATGGACCGCCTGATCCTGACGGATTGTGGCCCCATCGCCGACCCGGGGAACGACGTGCGCGAGTTCCGTTTCCGCCAGGCGGCGGCCAGTCTGCTGGCCAACGCATCAGTCGGCAACGTCTTCATGCAACGCATGGAGCCCTGGGCCCTGCGCAAGACCGAACCCGAGCGGGCGGCCAGCGCCCTCAACACCCTGTGCGAGTGGATCGGCTGGGTTGCGCGCTGGATGGCGCCCTTCATGCCGGGCAAGGCCCAGGAGCTGTGGGCGATGCTCGGACACCAAGGGCCCGTGGCCGCGGAGGCGTGGCCGGGAGTGCCCACGGCCGGCACGTGGCGCTCGCTGCAGCCCGGAGCGCCCCTCGGCACTCCCGAAGCCCTGTTCCCGCGGGTCGAGGGCTGACCCCTCTTCCCACCCCGCTCGCGGCGGTCCTCTCTTCGGGGTGGGCCGCCGCGCTGCGTTTGGCGGGAGAAGGCCGCAAACCGCCGTTTCGGGGGGGTCGCGCCCATGGGCAATAAAGAAGGGAGGGCTTCCCTGGGGAAACCCTCCCTGATCCATTGAACAGGCGCAGCCCTAGGGGGCTACGCTTGTCCAAGCGGCTCACATAGCGGCTTTCTTGGTGGTGCGCTTCTTGGTCGCACGCTTCTTGGTGGCGCGCTTCTTGCCGGCTTTCTTGGTGGCCTTCTTGGCCGCCTTCTTGGTGGCGCGCTTCTTGGTGGCGCGCTTCTTGCCAGCCTTCTTGGTGGCTTTCTTGGTGGTCTTCTTGGTCGCCTTCTTGGTGGCGCGCTTCTTGGTGGCTTTCTTCTTGGCCATGAGAGTTATCTCCAATGGACCCCGTGGGGGGTCGGGGTATGTTGCCCTGAGCGGGCTCAAGTAGGAATCCACGACATCACGGCTCTATTCGGATCTTTTTGCGGATCACTTTCCAGTCTTTCGTTCCGCTTTCTTCTCGAGCGTGCGCTCGAGTCAATCAAACGTCGGCTTTCGGTGTAAGGCTAAGTTCGTGCGCGCTTATCGCTCCCCTCGCGCAGCAAATGCCGCAACTCCATTGCCGAGCGAAACTTACAAATCCAATTTCGAAGAATGGCGCACACACATTCTGGAGACGATCGGCCCTGGCGCACCCAGGAACAGCGCCCCTCCCAATTTTGCGCCTCCCTCATTTTTCGGGTCGAAAAATCCTCGTGAGCCTGGACTCACGAAGCCTTCCCGGCCTTCGCCTCTCCCCCAACGTTCCAAGTACACACACTTGCACGTCGCGCCGCATGGTGTTCCCCGCCTTCTGGCGAGGCGGCACGTGCGCCCCAAAGTCAGCGGGCCGGCATCCCGAAGAGGACACCGGCCCGGCACATTCACGCGGATCCCGCGGACGGACTAGAACAGATCATCGAGGGCGGCGGCCGCCTCCGAACCGAAGTTCGAGGACAGGTTGTCGCCCAGGTCCATCGGCGCACGGCGGCCGAGTTCGTCGAACACTTCCGCAAGTCGCTTGACGGTCTCGGTGGCATAGAAGCGCACCAGGCCCAAGTTCGTGCGCCCGTCCCAGATGATCGCGAGCAGCGTGCGGCTGCCGACCAGGGAAACCTGGATCGACTGGTGCGCACCCTGGTGGAAGAGCGAGTTGAACTGGTTCTCCCCCATCATCTGCGCCATCTGGCGCGTGGCAGCGAAGGAACCGGCGGTCAGGGCGGACAAGGCGTCCACGGAATCCTGCGCGGCATCCCCGCGGCGGGTGACCAGGTGGCCTTCCACGTCGATCAGCAGCGCGCAGCGGGCATTCGACAGCTCGAGGAAGCTGTCCAACTCCTCATCCAGGCGCTCCACGTCTTGGGCGTAGAAGACCAGGCGGTCCGCCCTCAGTTTCTCGTCGGAGATGTTCATGGGGATCGCTCCGGGGTCAAATCAGTTCGAGGAAGTACGCAGCGGCCGCGCCGGCGCCGCCCAGAAGGAGGAGGGTGAGCACCACCCACTTGCCCTTGCCCGACTTGGGCGCGGTCGGCGTGATGGTCACGGTCTGGGAGCGCGGCTTGAGACGCGTGGACTGGGGTTGCGGACGCTGCATGCCACCGGCCTGGGGCATACCGCCCATGCCAGCGGGCTGTTGCGCGTGCGCGCCTTGTCCCATGCCCGCGTGCTGCGGGAACGGGCTGCCACCGGCCTGCGGCGCGCCGTAGCCGGGCATCGGGCGGATGCCGGTCTGCGAAAGCGCGGGGTGTGCGCCCGGCGCCGCGGGGGCGGCGGGTTGTTGCATCCCCATCGCCATCGGGTGCATGCCCGTCTGCGCGAGGGCAGGGTTCTGCATGCCCGGCTGCATTCCTTGCGGCATGCGCGGAGCGCCGGGGACAGCGCCCCGTTGCATCGGCTGGCTGATGGTCAAGCCGGGATTCGCTCCGTGCGGCGCGGGTTGGCCGATCATCGGCGCAGCTCCACCTTGTGCCATCGCGGGCGCGGGGCTGGCTTCACGCGGCATCGGGGCCGGGAAGGGAGCGGCAGGAGCAGGCTGCGGGAAGGCCGGACCGGGTTGCGGGAACGCGGGAGCAGCCGGAGCCATCGGCGCGGGACCCGCCATCGGCATGGGAGCCGGCGCAGGCGGAGCCTTGGGCATCGGAGCGGGACCCGCGGTCGGGGCCATCGGCGGCATCGGCGCGACGGGCATCGGCGGCGCCGGCATCGGAGCGCCGCCCGCAGGCCCAGCCCCCTTGCCACCACCCGCGGCCCCGGTGCGATCATGGATCGACTCCAGCACGCGCGCGGCGAGGGCCTTCAAGGTCGGGAAGACGCCTTGACCCGTGTTCGCCACCGCTTCGTAGGACGGCACCTTCCACGGGTTGAGCTGCTTCTCGAGCTCCGCCATCGGCAGGGCGTTCGGCAGGTCGCGCTTGTTGTACTGGATGATCAGCGGGATGCTGGCGATGTCCTTACCGTACTCGGCGAGGTTCTCCTCCAGGTTGCGCAGGGACTCCAGGTTCTCCTCCATCATGGAGGCCGCCGAGTCCGCGACGAAGATCACCCCGTCCACACCTTGCAGCACGAGCTTGCGGGTGGAGTTGTAGTAGACCTGGCCGGGAACGGTGTAGATCTGGAACTGGGTACGCATGCCCGCGACCGTGCCCAGATCGAGGGGCATGAAGTCGAAGAACAGCGTGCGGTCCCCGTCCGTGGAGATGCTGGTCAGATCGCCGCGACTCCCGTCAGGGGCGCGCTGGTGCACCACCTCCAGGTTGGTCGTCTTGCCCGACATGCCAGGACCGTAGTACACGATCTTGACGGTGACACTCTTTTGCGCGAAGTTGATTTGCACCATGGCGTTTCAGCTATCTCCTGCTGATTCGGATAGGGGTCCGCCGGGCATGGAGAGGCCGACGTTCGTTGTGGATTGCGTGGGATACGCCCCTTGGGGCGCGTAGGCGGCTTGCTCCATGCCGGAACCCGCATCGTTCCCGGCTTGGATATGGGCCACGATCTGCCCGACGGCTTCGTCCATCAGAGAGCGGGTCTCTTCCGGGTCCACGTCAGGGTCAAGAACCAACAGCAGGAAGCTGTCGGTGAACACATGGGTGACCAAAGTCGCCTGCGTCGAACGCAGGACGTACCGGTACGGCATGCCCCAAGAAAGGGGGCCCACCGCGCGGTTGACCTCGCCGAGCCAGCCGGAGGCGAGCGCGGCCAGGGTCTGGATCGGTTGGGCTTCGCGGTCGGAGAGCGCCGCCTGCTGCACACCCGCTTGGGTGCCGACGGCAGACGCCACGAGCACGCCGTCGTAGGAAACGACGGAAGCCGATTCGATGCCCTCGTACTGGGCCAGGTATTGCAGGATGTGGATCACGCGACACTCCCCCCGGGTTGCGCGCCGGCCCCGACGATCGAGTGCAGGGCTTCGTAGTGTTCCAGTTTCATGTACGTCCGGCTCCAGCAAGCCGCGGTGCCGCCATTGCCGACGGCGATCGCCAGGCTGCCGAAACTGCCTTCGACGGTCACTTCGATCGCGCGACCGATGCCCATGCGCCGGGCGCTCGAGCGCGTACCCGCCCCCACCTCGCGCACCGCGCGGGCGGTGCGGTCGGCGGTGGCGCCGTGCAGGCCTTGCACGAGGGCCGTGCCGCCGCGCTGGAAGATCACCGCCTTGACGTCCACATCCGTGCCCATGCGCTTGAGCAGCGGGCGAATGGCGACGTTCGAGGGACCACCGGCGTTTTCCGGGGTGTCCACGAAACGACCGGTGGCTTCCACCTCAGCGAGGGCGGCGCGCAAGGACTTGGAGCCGTGCACGCGCCGCGAGGCGTCGCGGAAGCGCTGTTCGTGTTGCGGGTGACCGGGCGCGATCTCGAGGATGCGCGCGAGCACCTTGCGGGCGTCGGCCCAGGCGCCGCAGGCCTTGGCGATCTCGTACTGCACTTCGAGCGGACGGGTGTCCCCCGGCATCTCGCGTACGGCTTCGAGGGCCAGGTCCCACGCGACCTTGCCGTCGGAGGCGCGGCGGCCTTGGAAGAACTGCGCGCAGCGACCGCGGGAACGGTAGTAGGTCGGCTCACCGCCGCCCGCCTGCTCCCACCACTGTTGGGCGGTCTCTTCGGCGTGCTGGGTGCGGCCGCACTCGAGCAACACGTCGCACAGTTCCCGCCACAGGGCGGGACGCGGCGACAAGGTCAGGTCCTGGCGCAGGGTGCGGATGCGCGAATCGAGCTGCAGTTGGCGGGTGCGTTCGGCGATGCGCATCAGCTCCGCGTTGCCCGGGTGCAGGCTCAGGCCTTCCGAACAGACGCGCAGGATGTCCTGCAAGTTGCCGACCACCACGTGCTCGCGGGCCACCGCGACGTAGTTCTCGGCGGTGGGGTCCTGGCTCAGGCGGCGCAGGGCCGCGCGGATGCGCTTCTTGGAGGTGAGGTTGGAGAAGAAGGTCATTGGCTGCGCTCCATGCCCTTCAGGGCTTCGATGTCCTTGCGCAGTACCGCGCTGTGCTGCCAGCCCGCGGGAGCGGATTCCAGCGCGCTCTCGAACTTCTCGATGGCCAAGGCCCATTCGCCGCGATCGACGGCCTGAAGACCTTCCAGGCGTGCGAACTCAGCGCGGTCGAGCTGCTCGCGCAGGGCCTGCTGCTCGCGCTGCACGGCCTCGAGCGCATCGCTCTTGATCTTGGCGTCGGCGGCCCGCAGTTCCTCGACCTCGCGCTCCAGGCGACCCAGACCCAGCCAGATGCGGTGGCGGCTCTTCAGGTCCTCGAGGGCGTCGATGCGTTGGGCAATCGAAGTCAGGTTGTTTTGGTCGGCCAGTTCGATCGCGCGGAACTGCTGCTGTACACTCCATTCGCGGTAGCCGAGGGCGCCGAACACGCTGGCGAGCACGACAAACGCCACCAGGAAGCGGCGGTTCGATTGTTTGGCCGTGCGCTTGTTGGCCACCCCGTGACGGATGTCCCGGATCTTCACGGTGACGTCGCGGCGGTTGCGATCGAGGGCCAAGACTTCCTGCAGCCAGGGCAGGGCCTGCTCGCCCTTGCCCGCGGTCATTAAGCTGTCCGCCCGCTCCATGTACCGCTCGATGAGGTCGCTCGCCTTGCCGCTACGGCGCATGACACCGGCGAGTTCGATCTCGAAGGTGCGGTTCTCCGGTTCCAGCGAGCAAAGGAGCTCGAAGACCTCCTGGGCGCGCTCCGGGCGGCCGGCCTTCTCCAGCAACACGCCGAGGCGACGGCCTTCGGTGTGCAGCGGCACCTGGTGCTTGCGCATCACGTCGGGGTGCGCGAAACCCAGGACCACCAGGGCCTCCAGGCGCACCAGCTCGTCGGGGTTCTCCGACAGGCTGTCCAGCAACGCGCGCGTGAATTGGGTGGCCTTGCGGCGCCCCAGTTCCACCCGCACGCGTTTGACCTGCGCGTTCAGGTTGCCCGTCGGGCCACCTTCCACGCTGCCCGCGTAGATCGCGCTGATGACGTCTTCGACGATCAGGTTCTGGCTCTTGGTCTTGGCACTCACGGGTATTCGCTCTGGTTGAATGCGCATTGCCCCCGCCGTCGGTGGGAGTCCAATGCCTCATCCCGTATCGGTGACGACCCGCCGCGACCTGAAGGTGCCTGGTGGGAAAGCCCGGATCCCCCCGTGCAGGCCGTTCCCATGTCCCAGATCGGGGGCGGCTTCGAAAATTGGGACTTCCTGCGTTCCCCCCAAACGACCCGGGGCGCCGCTGGATGGCGACGCCCCGGGTTCGAACTTCGGCGCCCTCGCAGGGCTCCGGAATCTCCTTATTGCAGCCAGACTCCCTCGGGGTCGCCGACCAAGGACTCGTGGACCCCTTCCACTTCGAAACAGGTGCCGGCATCGAAGTCGATGGCGTACTGGAAGTAGTCACCGTTGGTCTCTCCCTGATAGACCCCAAAGTGGCCATCGGGGGACCCCTGATATCCCTGGATGCTTTCGGTGGGCAGGGCGCCCGTCGGGGTCACCACCGTACCGTCGGTGTGGACCAACTGCGGCGCATATCCACCGACGCCGTCGTCCCGCATCAGGACCAGCCACTCCCCTTGCTTGTAGAATTGCTCCACGTACCCGGTCAAGCTGGCAGTCTGATCCAACCACTCGAGGCCCGTGCCGTCCGATTGCACGCGGTAGACGAGGCTCGAAGAATTGTTGGTGTCCTCGACCACCATCAGGATATTGGCAGACTGTTCGCTCGGGAAGAGATCCCACACGGAGTAACTGGCGGGAATACCGCTCCACAAGGGCACCGGTCCGGGAAGGTTCGAGTCGTAGACGTACGGCTGGCCGATGTAGAAGGCCCCCTCGTACGCCGTCAACACGAGGTTGCCGTTCGTCGCAAACGGCGGCTTTCCATAGGAGGCAAACCCGTCAGTGGTCAGCGGGGGAGACACCGTGGTCACCTGAGTGCCATCGACGCGCGACTCGAATTCCTCCCAGGCGTCTGAGCCCACCACCCGGGCTTCATAGATCACGGAGTTCCCGTCCGGTCGCCAGGTGTAGGTCAGCCCGACATTCATGTTGGATTCCAGATCCGGGTTCAAGCGCCGCAGGTTGCCGCCATCGATCTGCACGGAGTGCAATTGGAAGGAGGTGCCATCTTCCTCCGAGGATCGATAGGCCACCATCAACTCATCCGGCGACATGACATACCGCTCCACATACCCCATTCCCGTCACGGGGCCACTGATCACCTGACTGGTGGCGCTCGAAGCCGAGCCCACACGGAGGCGGAGTTTGCCTGCCGAGCCCTCATCGGACCGATAGATCAGATCATGACCGGGACCGATGAAACGCCAAAGCGAGGCGCCTGAGATCGAGTTGATGGAGGGATCCTCGGAGATTTCCATGGTGGTCTCCGCGACCATGTCGTAGCTGAGCAGCATGCGGCCCCCCAACCCCTTGTTCAAGAGAATGACCAGGTAGAGACCATCAGGAGACAAGTTCCAATCCTCGGTCCAGTAGTTGTTGCCCGCTCCGTCGTAGATCTTCGTTTGCAGGTTGGTCTCGGTATCGAGCAACCATAGACCGCGATCGGTGCCGAGGGATTCGATGAACCAGGAGATGTACCGGCCGTTCTGCGACGAGCGGAGTCCGTTGACTTCCCTCCAATCGGTTCCATCCGCCAACAGCGCCACGGGATCGCCGCCGGCGGGATCCAGCTGGTACAGCAAGTCGGTGTCCGTACCCGTCAGCCGGGTGACGAAGTAGATGCGGTTCAGCGCATCCACGTGCAGTTCCCTGATAAAGGCGGTAGCCTGGGTGAAATGGGTCAAGTCCACCACGGTCCCATCGACGGTGCGCCAACCCTTGAGGTTCACCGGACCCTCACCGGAGGCAAACACGAACATGTCGAGGGCTTCGGCATGCACCGTCATCGAAGCTTGCTGCGGCGCACCGCGGTCGTCGGTGGCCGTCACCTGGAACACCAGATCCACGGTTTCGCCAGCGCCCAGCTCGGGGACCTCGAAGGTTGGGCTGGCGGTTGCTGGATCGCTCAAGGTGACGGCAGGGCCCGAAACCTGGGTCCATTGCCAGGTCGGAGTGCCTTGTTCGTTCAGCACCGAGGCGGAAAGGGTCGCGGTGCCGCGTTCGTACACCGTCGAATCGGCGCCGGCGGTCACTTGAAAGCTGGGGTCCGAGGAGGAACCACAGGCGGCCAGGAAAAGGGTCGGGAATAGGTACGCAGCGGCGCGGCCGGGCAGGCCGGATTTGCAAGCCATGGGGAGCGGTGGCCGACCTGGGATAGTTCCTGGCTTGGGGTTGGGCGCCGGGTGGGAGGATCGGTCGGCTGGAGTGAAACTCCACCCTCACCGGGGCACTCAGGAGGAACGGGGAGGCCCGCCCAGGAGATCGGGATCAGCGGGGCGGTCCTTCGGGCTCTATCGGAATAATCTCCCGGCCCCAGGACCGGATACCGGCGAATCCGCCGCCGTTCCCCACAGGGCTCTGCCATGGGATTGCCGCAACCCGGGCTGCCCACCCCTCCCGCACGCGTGGCGCTAGCCAGCCACCGAAAGCGATCGGGTCCTGAAGCACCGAACGCGCTCCAGGACCCTTCCGTCGTTCGGCTGCCGGATGAACCTCATTCGCACCAGACGTACAAACCTACCTGGTCACCTGCGTCCGCGAAGATCGGCATCACCGACTGGCTCGTGCTGTCATAGACATACATCCCCCGGCCGCTGACGTTGCTCCATTCCACGGCCACCCACTTGGAATCCGGGTGCCATTCGATGGTCGTGGAGGTATTGACAGGCACATATGCCTCGACCGGGATATCCACGGTGCCATCCGCGGAGAGGAACTGCACACTGCTGTCCGTTGCATCCACGGCCCGGGTCACCACCAACCGACTCCTGTCAGGAGACTCGACGATGTACTCGAGGTCTACTTCGGCTCCCAACTGCTGATCCAGGCGCTGCAGTGCCCAGTTGGACGCCTGGAGCCGGTAGATCGCCATGCCCGGGTTGAGATTGATGTGGAACAGGATATCCGGGCACACACGACTCAGGAAACCTTCATACACCGAACCCACGCCTGTCAGATCATCCCCGAGGGACACGTTGACGCTCCCGTCCGCACTGACCAGCCACGGCAGCAACTGCCCTATTTGGAGCGGCTCCATATACACAAGGAAATTGCCTTCGCTGTTGTAGTGGACCTCGTCATAGTCCAGTCGGCAGGTGCCACCGGCAATCACGTCGGACCCGATGATCTGAATATCGGTTCCGTCGGCCAACACCGAATAGGCCCACTCGCTGGGAGCCGCGGCTTCTCGGGCGATGAAGATCACGCGACTGCCATCTTCTGACCAGTAGAAGGGCTCGGTGACTTCGTGACCCGGTTCCAGGTTCGGGTTCACCCGGACTCGGCCGGTTCCGTCGCTATTGACCACGAAGAGCTGCCGGGCGCCTCCGTCCAGTTCACTGGAGGTATAGGCAACTTTGCTGCCATCGGGAGAGACGGAGATCACGTCCACACTGCCACCGGCTGCGGGCGTGCCCGACAGTAGGACTCGGCCCGTACCATCGAGGTTGCACTTGAACAGCTGCTGGGTTAGGGGAATCCCATCGTCCGCCGAGAAGAAAACGGCACCGCCGGTGGGGTCGAACGCGAAGTCCCCCCCGCCAATGAGGCCATTGGCCACCGGGTCCGCATTCAAGTCCACGGTCTGGCCGGTGGCCGGATTGTGCACGGCGTAGGTGATCCATCCGGACTCCGCAGTCGCGAGCAACAATGCGGCGCTGTCCGGGGACCAGTACATCCCTTGGGCCTGGCGGGCATTGGCACCGTTGTCCCAGGCCATGGTGCGGCTGCCGTCCCGTAGGTCGATCAAGAAGATGCCCGTTTCCCCCGCCGTGGCGCTCGTGGATTGATAGGTGAAGTAGTTGCCATCGGGAGAAGTTCCCCACGACCGCAAGTCGGTCGGATCGGGGTTCTCCGCGGTCAACGCCACGGCCGGTTGCCCCGGGCCGGGGATCTGGTAGATCACCGGTTTGCCGACCGTGTTCGGATGGGTGGCGAACACCACGGAACCATGGCCCACATCCTCTAGGAATTCGATGACGGAGTTCGTCACCCCCGGATCGGCCGCAACGCTCGCGGTGTTGGTGTAGGGATCCCAGACGTAGAGGAGCTCGTGATCCCCCCCCAATGCGTAGTAGACGGCATCCGAAGCATGCGTATGCACCGTCACGGTGTCCTGCGCCGTGCGGCCCGGACCATCCCCGACCGTCACCGCAAACACAAGGTCGACGGCCTGCCCGATCGTCATGTCCCCCACGGTGAAGCTGGGGCTGGCACTACTCGGGTCGTCCAAGGTGACCGCGGGGCCACTGACCTGGACCCATTGGTAGGTGGGCGTACCCTGGTTTTCCGTCACCACCGGGGTAAGCGTGACGACCGCGCGTTCGGCGACGGTCTGCTCGGGACCGGCTTCGACCAACAGCTCAGGGGCGGAATCTCCACCGCTGGAGCAGGCGGAAATCAGGCAAGGCACGGCCAGGGCGGCCACAAATGCGCGCGCACGCCCGGAAAAGGCGAAATTCATGGGGTATCCGTACGGATCGAGGTGGAAGGGACAGGAATCCTGTAGGGACGCCCTTCCTGGGCGCGCGCTTGGGGGGACTCTGTGGATCGGCAGCTGGCCTGGATTCCTTGAGGATTCGTGCACCGGGTCCCCGCGCAAATTCCATGCAGAGGCCCCGCACCTCACACGGAGATACGGGGCCTTGGGAACCTGTATGCGTGCGATGGAATCCTATTGGACCCAAGCGAAATAGGAGTTCGTGCTCCCGAGCGCATCGACCAAGCGCCGAACCGCCCCCGTGTTCGTATCGATGATCATCACGCCCGTTTCTGCGGGGCCCTCGATCGAAAGCGCAAGGTAGTCCGAATCCGCGTGCCAGTACTCCCACACCCAGGCGGAAGCCTCGACATCGCTGTCCATCAAGATCGCGGCGGTGCCATCGGATCGCACGACCTGATGCCGAATGGTTCCAGGATCCACGTCCCGCGCAATCACCATGCGGCTTCCGTCGGGCGCGGAGAACATATGCCAGAGCATGTATTGAATCCCGTAAGGGAGATCCACCCGCTCGGCGGTGGTTCCATCGGGAAGGCAGCGGAAGATGCCATCGAATTCCTCGGTGGAGTTGAGCGAGCGGAACAGGAGTTCGGAACCCCGGACATTCCCGGACAACAAGCTGCTGCTCGATCCCACAGGCAGGCTCTCATCCAGGTAGTTCGAGAAGCTGCCGTCGGGACGGACCACGCTGGCGTTCAGTGCGATGCTTGCGGAAACTTGCTGATGGCACAGGAAATCGCCTGCACTGGTGAAGGCGCGCTCCGGGGAAGGGAATTCGATCGCGCCGCTGGTCTGCAAATCCGGCGAAAGCAGCACCAGGTCGCTGTTGTCCGGCAGGTTGGAGTACAGGTTATGCGAAGAACTACCCAACGCCGTGGCACGGAAGATCACGCGGCTCCCATCCGGGGTCCAGAGGAAGTCATCGGACACTTCGGACGAGGCCGCCAGAACCGGACTGATGCGAGTGCGCCCCGAACCATCCAAGTTCACCACATAGAGTTCCAATTCCGCTCCCGTGCTTTCCGAGGAGTGGTAGGCGAGCTTGCTGCCATCGGGCGAGAACTTCGATATACCGGCATCCCCGCCCGCCGCAAGGGTGCCATTGAGCTTGCTCGGTGCGCTGCCGTCCAACGGAACCGAATACAGCTCGTTGTCCAAATGGACATCCCCGTCGTACGTAGCGACCAAAGCCCCGGAAACCGGGTGCAGATCCCAAGCATAGAGGCCATCGGAGTTCACCCCGTCGGCGATCGGAGTCAACGCACGCAGCACCTGGGTGGCGAGTTCAAAACACACCAGATACCCGCCCGAGGCATTGCGCATCTCCGCCACGATGGCGTTGCCATCCGGCGTCCATTCGATCCGGTCGCAGTCATCGCCATAGACGGCCGGGTCGATGGCCCGCGTCCGGGTCCCGAGGGCCGGATCGACGACCCAAACCCCCGCCTCGGCTGGATCGCTGGCAAAACACCAGTAGGCCGCCAAGCGTTTGTCCGGGGACAGGGTGAACGTCCGGATGCTGCGGGTCCCCGGGGGATCGTTGGTCAAAGCCTCGGGCGCTTGACCCGGGCGGGCAATCGTGTAGAGCACTTCGACCGAATTGGAGGTGGGATACCCTGAGAAGAAGATCCGCTCCCCCGCTCCCGCGAACAACCCGGAGATTTCCGAACCGACCCGATCGAAGCCGGCGGCAACGGTGCGTGTATCGCTGATCGGATCCCAGTAGTACAGGGTGTCCTGGTCCGTATAGTTGGTGTAGTACAGACCATCCAAGGCGTGCGAATGCACGGTGACCGTGTCTTCGGCGCTGCGCCCGGCACTATCGCTCACGGTCAAGCGGAACACGTAGTCCGCCGTCTCCCCCAGGCTCAATTCGCTGAGGGTCAGATTCGGCTGCTGCGTCGTGGCATCGCTCAAGGGGACCGCCGGCCCGGAAACCTGGGTCCATAGGTACGTGGGAGTTCCCTGGGCCCCAGCCACCGAGGGCGCCAAGGAAAGCACGGAACGCTCGACCGAGACTTGATGGTCGCCCGCATCCACGGTCAGGGGAGGTACAGAAGAACTGCTGGAGCAGGCGGACAGCAGGCACGAAGCAGCAAGGGCGGCGCAGAGCAGACCACCCCGCCCAAGGGAGACGGTATTCATAGGCGTTCGGATCAGGTCCGAAGGGTAAGGAACAGGAATGCTGTAGGTACCCTTCCGGGTCGTCGCGCTTGGGATTCCATCTTTCGACGCAAACGGAAGGCCGCTTGAGGTTCTTCTCCCCGCAATGCCGTTCATCACATCCCGGCGTCAGGACTCAAGTCGCGCCGAACAAGATTGCGGGCTCCAGATCGAATGGCACGATCTGGAGCCCGCAGGGAACCCAAGCAAGGATTCGGAATCAGTCCACCCAGACCACGAAATCCGGCGTGCGACTGGAGTCGGAGTAGATCGAGGTGATCTCCCCGGTCGCAGCATTCACCACGCGCAGACCCACTCCACCCGCGTGCGAGAAGGTGAACGCAAACAGGTCCGAATCCGGGTGCCAATCCACGGTGACCCCCGAGGTCATCGGCAATTCGAGGGCGTCCAACGAAAACGCCGTGCCGTCCGAGGAAGCAACCTGCATGCCGCGACCGGGGGTATCGGTGTTGCGGCAGAAGAAAAGCCGGCTGTGGTCCGGGGACTCCGCCTCATCAAAGATCCCGATGGGGCCCCCCAGGACCAGATCTAGCCGCTCCAGGCCCGTGCCATCCGGTTGGACCCGATAAACCGCATCATACCCGCCAGTGAGACTGCCCGTCTGCATGAGGATTTCCGGCCGGCGGTTGCCGGCATAGAGCCGAATTCCTTCGGTGTCGACCGGCAGGTCCGCCCCCAGGAGCACTTCCTGGCTTCCGTCCGTGGCCGCCAAAACCGGGCTGAAGTCGAAGGCGTTGTCGATGGTCGCCATGAACAGCACCTTGCCGTCCGCGGTGAAACTCAGCTTCTGCGTCTGGACCTGGCATTCTCCGCTGGCCTGTACCGACGGGCAGATCACGGCAGCGCCTGTACCATCGGGCAGTGCGCTGAACAGATTGTACGTGCTCGTTCCCGCGACGAGCCCCGTCAAGAGCACGCGCGAGCTGTCCGGAGTCCAGAAGAAGTCCGAACCCGTATGTGTATTCGGCTCCAAGCCGGGGTCCACCAGACTGCGCCCGGTCCCATCGGCCCCGATTACAAACAGGCGATTCACGGTTCCATCCAGTTCACTGGAGTAATAGGCGACTTTGCTTGCATCGGGCGAAACCTGGAACCAGTTGCACGTCCCGCTGCCCACGGGGTCCGCCGTCAATCGTTCCCAGACCAGCCCGTCGAGGCTCGTGCGGAAGAGTTCGCGTTGCCCCGAACGTTCTTCATCGGTCAACACATAGACGTCGTGGGTCCCGGGGACGAGATACCAGGCCGCCGAACCGACGAACGCGCTACCCGTCGGATCCTGGGTCAGGTTCAACGAAATCTGCGTCAGCGGGTCGTAGGCGATCAGCCGGCCTCCGGGGGAGTAGCTGAGTTCGATGACGAGGGCACTGCTGTCGCTCGCCCACTGCATTTGAGCGAAGGGACGCGGTTCCGTGGTGAAGTCGACCACCTTGACCCGCGCCCCATCACGGATATCCAGGACCCAGACGGCCTGCTCGCTGGTGACATCGGTGTCGGGGACATACGCCAGGAAGTTGCCATCGGGGGAGAGCTCTACGACTTCGATGAAGTTCTGGCCTGAAAGATCCGTGGTCAACGCCACCGGGGCCTGCCCGATTCCGTCCACGCGGTAGATCACATCTGAGTCCAGGTCCGTGGGCTGCGATGCGAAGATCCACTGCCCACGCTCGTTGCGCACCAAGAACGGATAGAAGGAACCCGACATCCCCACGTCGGCAACCAGCTCGATGCTGTCATCCTGCGGATTCCAGGCGTTCAGCGTGGAATGGTCGGAACCCGCTGAGAAGTACATCAAGTCCGTCGCTAGACCATGCACCGTGACGGTATCCTGGCTGCTGCGCCCCGGCCCATCGGTCACCGTCAGTTGGAACACGAGGTCTTCGGTTGCGCCGAGCCCCACGCTCGTCATCGTGAACGTCGGATTCGCTGCGGTCGGATCGTCCAGAGTGACCGCTTGGCCAGACACCTGGCTCCATTGGTAGGTCGGCGTGCCCTGGTTCTGGCTCACGCTCGCGCTCAAGGTCACTTGCGTGCGCTCATCGACCGTCTGGTCCGAGCCCGCATCCACCAACAACAAGGGAGCGGAATCGCTGCCTCCGGAGCAGCCAGCGAGCAGACAGGAGGTGGTGAGGGCGGCCCAATGCAGGCCCCCCCGCCGAAGGAAGGCGGATTTCATAGGGGGTCGGAATCACTCCGAGGGGGGAAGGGACAGGGAATCCTGTAGGTTCGGCCCTTCCGGGTCGCTGCACTTGGGACCGGTTCTTTCGGCCGGCGCTTTCGTTTCCTTTAGCGGCGGACCAGGACCTGGAGCCAAGGCAGGAGCCACTTCAGAGACCGATCCGGTCCAAAGTCAGCGGGCCCCGGGCCGCCAAGCGACCCGGGGCCCACCCAGAATGGTTTCCGAAGTCCGCTTACTCCGTCCAGAGCACCGGCCCGGTCGCGCGGGAAGGATCGCTGAACACCGGCGTGATCTCGCCGGATTCCCCGTCCACAACCGCCAGCCCATTGCTCGTCGAAGAGGACCAGCGGTAAGCGAACACTCCCGATTCGGGGTGCCACTCCGCCTGCGCTGCGCCGCCGGTGGGATACTGCAAAGCCACGGGTGCAAACTGCGTTCCTTCGGCGGTCACGAACTGGGCCCCCGTGTCGAGGCCATCGATGTCCCGGGTGAAGAACAAACGGCTGCGATCGGGCGAGGCTTGCAGGTTCCCGATGGTGCGCGGCGTTCCTTGCACTTGATCCAACCGCTGCAATCCGGTTCCGTCGGGCTGGACCCGATACACCCCATCCGGAGCGCTGCCAGCCGAATCGATGGTGTAGTACAGGATCTCCGGCCGGCGCGCACCCGCATAGAACGCATGCACCTGCTCGGTTGCCGGCAGCCCCCCATCCAACAACACCTCCGTTGTCCCATCCACCGCCGCGAGGACCGGACGGTAGATCGCCGCCGCGGTGTTCTCGGCGCCGAAGAGCACCCGGCCATCCTCCGTGAAGGCGTACTCCACTTCCACGATCAAGGACGAGTTGCCCGCCAGCACCGACGGACTCAACACGACCGGATCGGTGCCATCGGCGAGCACGCTGTGCAGGTTCTCCGCCGAGCTCCCGGAAAGCATCGCCGTGTACACGAGCCGCGCCCCATCGGGTGTCCAGACGTAACTGTCGCGCACCGAGCGCCCCACCTCCAAGTCCGGATTCACCCGCACGCGGCCGGTGCCGTCGCTCGCCACGACGAACAACTGCGCTTCCCCCGCGTCCAGCTCGTTCGAGGAGTACGCCACCTGGCTGCCGTCGGGCGAAACGAGGAATGAAAAGGCCTCGCCGCTGCCCACCGGCGTGTCCGTGAGCCGCGTACGCCCCGACCCATCCAAAGCTGCCCGAAACAGCTCGTTCTGGGTGATCAATTCCTCATCGGTCAAGATGTACAGATCGCCCGTCTCCGGATGCAGCAGCCAATCCTGCACACCGTCGATGCCGTTGAACGTTGGATTTTCAGCCAGCTCCCACGTCAATTCGTTGACCGTGCTGTAACCCACCAGCGACGACCCGGAACTGTCGAGTTCCACCACCAGATACTGGCTGTCGCCGGTCCATTGCATGCGCACGAAGGTGCGCAGATCGACATTGAAGTCAATCGCCTGCACGCGCGTACCGTCGCGCACATCGAGCACCCACAGGCCCAAGTCCGACAGAGTATCGCTATCCGAGTAGTAGGCCAGGTAGTTGCCATCCGGCGACAGGGCCACGCTTTCGATGTAGGTGCGATCGGGATTCTCCGGCGTGAGCGCCACCGGCGCCTGGCCGGGCCCATCCACCCGGTAAACCACATCGATCTCACTGTCGCTCGGCTGCGCGGCGAAGAGGAACTCCCCGCGCGCATTGCGCTCGAGGAAGGTGAAGAACGAACCCGACGTGCCCACGTCCGCGAGCGGCAGCACGCTGTCGTCGATCGGATTCCAGGCGCTCAGGATGTCATGATCGGGCCCCGCGCCGAAGTACAGCCGGTCCGCCGCCTCGGCATGCACGGTGACCTGATCCACGCCGGTGCGCCCCGGCCCATCCCCCACCTGCAACTGGAACACCAGATCGCGGGTCTGCGCAAACCCGAGTTCCCCCAGGGTGAACGTGGGCGACGGCGCGGCCGGATCGCTCAAGGTCACCGCAGGCCCCGAGACCTGGCTCCAGAGGTAGGTGAGCACCCCCACGTTCTGCGTGACGGTCGATTGCAGGGTCACCACCTCCCGTTCGAGTGCGGTTTGATCGCTGCCCGCATCCACCACGAGCGCGGGATGCGAATCGCCGCTGCCAGCGCAAGCGAACAGCAGCAGGGACGTACCAGAAGCGGTAACAAGCGGGCGAAGGGGTCCGGCAAAGCGGTGGAGCATCGTGGATCGGGAGGGTGTCTGAAACAATCGCCCTGCCGAGGCCCGGACTGGGCCCCTGCCCAGGGGGCCCCCGAACCTAGGTACCGCCGCCTTTCGATGCGACCCGCAGGCGCCGCGAACCCCGCCGCCGGCCCGAACCTGGAACCCGCCCGCCGCCTACTGCGCGAGCACCAACGGCCGCAATAGCTCCGGCGCAATCCAAGTGCCGCTGCCGTCGCGGAAGGCGACCTGCAGGGCAAACGGCAGCTCGGGCCCTATGAGCCCTGCGGGCAGAACCACCGACCAATCGGCCTCACCCGCCGCGTTCAAGGCCGCGGCCGACACGGAAAGCTGTGCGCGGTTCACTTGCAGCAAGCCTGCCACGCCGCCCACGGTAACCGCCGGCGCCTCGGGCCCCACCAGGAACAGGGCGAAGTACCCCCCAGGGTTGTGCGCACGCACGCTCAAGGCCTGACCCGGCCGCGCCGCCGACTGCTGCCGCAGATTCCAATCCGCCATCTGCAACACCTGCACCGAACCGAGCGCCGACGCCACCTGCGCATGGACGGCTTTGCTCGCGATCGCGAGCTGCCCACCGTCATCCGACAGATCGAGCCCCATGGCGCTGCCCGCAAGATCCACCCGCCGCTCGCGGTTGTTGTCCCCCAGGTCGACCCAGACCACCTCGTCGTGCACGCCGTTGCCCCACGACGCAAACGCCGCGCGCTGGCCGTCGCCGGTGATACGCGCCGCCACCGGCAGGTTCTGCAGGCTGCCCGCGGGCGCCCACTGCCCCTCATGCCAGAGCCGCTGCGGCCCATCGAGCTGCCACACTTCGAAGCTCGCCACGTTGTTGCCGGTGTAGTACCAATGGGCCACCGCGAGGCGCGCACCATCCGCGCTGAGCTGCAGGCGCGCCGAGAGCGAAGCCCCCGGCCACACCCCCTGCGAAGCAATCTGCTGCAAGAGTTGGTACCCGGTGCCCACGCGCTCCAGCACCTGGGTCCCCCCCAACGTCGCGAGCGCGAGCCGCCCCCCATCGGCAGAAAGGCTGAGTTCCGCCGCGCTCGCCGCCAGCGCCTGACCGAAACGCAGCACGCCCTGGTCATCGAGCACCCACACATGCGCGCCGGCCCCCACCGCCACCGTGCTGCCATCCGCGCTGACCGCGAGGCTCTGCACCGAAGTCCCGGGCAAGAAGCACCGGCTGAGCAACAGGCCGTCTTGACCCGCCAATTGATCCACTTGTACCCCAGTCGCGGTCCCGATCGCCACCACGACCCGTTCCCCCGCCGGATCGCACACGAGTTGCGCGCCTCCCGCGAACGCCGTGCCCAGCGAATGCACCCAAACCGCCGGCATCGACTGGGCGCCATTCGCGCTCCAGGGGTCATAGGCGCGCACCGCTCCGTTCAAGGTACTGCCCCCACCCGGTGCCCCCGCGTCCAGCGCATAGAGCCGATCGGGTCGCGCGCCCGCCGCGCTGCGCGACAGGGCCGCCGCGCCGCTGATGTCCACCTCGAATCGTGCGACCGCCCCATCCACCGCCAACAGCTCGCGGGCCGGGTTCGCCCCGCCCACCTGGCTCCAGACGAACTGGTCCCGCCCCACCCAGTGCACTTCCTGGGGTACCCAGGGCGCCGCCGCTTCGGCGGCATGCTGCCAACGGACTTCCGGCAGGTTCTGGGCGGAGAGACCCGCCGTCAAAAGGGACGCGACGAGCAGGGCGGAGGAGGTGCGGCGCATGGGAAACCCTATCCGGCCCAAAGCCCCGGCGCGGCGCGGGCGCGCCCCTGGCGCGGGGACCTGGAACTCCTTTCCGCATGGGTCCCCGCTTGGGCCAGGAATCCCCCCCCCCGGGGCCCATTCCGGCCAGCCTGCGCTCCTGGTATTTCGGGGCGCAGACATTAGACTGCCTCCCACCAGACCCGGGGAGAGATCCGGCCCGCGCCGGACGCCGAAGGGGCAAGTGGGCCGTGGCCCACGAAACTCTCAGGCATCAAGGACCCGGCCCCCTGGGCTGTTTGAACGGCTTCGGCCGGACTGGCGGCGCCCGAAACCCGGATGGCATGTCCGGCGCCGCCCTGCTTGTTTCCGCCCGATCGGAAGGGGTGTTGCGCCGCGCGCGACCCGGGAACCCAGTTCCCCCGAACCAAGCATGAAACAAACCTCCCTGCACGCCGTGCACGTGGCCGCCGGAGCCAAGATGGTCGAATTCGGCGGCTGGCACATGCCGGTGCAATACGGCCCGATCCTCGACGAGGCGCGCAAGGTGCGCAGCCAGGTCGGCCTGTTCGACCTGGGCCACATGGGCCGCTTCCGCTTCACCGGCCCCGACGCGGTGGCCCTGGTGGACCGCGTGGCCACCTGCTTCTGCGCCAAGATCCCGGTCGACTCGATCCGCTACGGCCTGCTCTGCAAGACCGACGGCGACCCGATCGACGACGTGCTGGTGTACCGCGGCAAGGACGACGTGTTCATGGTGGTCAATGCCTCGAACACCGAAGTCGACCTGGCCTGGATCCAGCAGCACGCGGCCGGCATGGACGTGAAGATCGAGGACCAGACCAGCGAGCTCGCGATGCTCGCCTTGCAGGGGCCGGGCAGCCAAGCGGTGCTGCAGAAGGTGGTCGAAGGCCTCGACCTCGGCACGGTGGGCTACTACAAGTCGGGATTCGCCACCCTGTGCGGCATGCCCGGCATGCGCATCAGCCGCACCGGTTATACCGGCGAAGACGGCTTCGAGATCTACTTCCCCGACGGCGAGTCCGAGCGCGTCTGGAACGCCTTGCTCGAAGTCGGCGCCCCCGAGGGCCTGGCCCCCATCGGCCTCGGCGCCCGGGACACCCTGCGCCTGGAAGCCGGCATGCCCCTCTACGGCCACGAGCTCGGCGAGGGCAAGAATCCGATCCAAGCCGGCCTGAAGTTCGCCGTTTCCTTCGCCGCCGAAAAAGGCGACTGGATCGGCCGCGCCGCCCTCGAGGCCTGCCAGCAGAACCCCGGCAAACGCCTGATGGGCTTCACCACCGACGGCAAACGCGTACCCCGCGAGGGCTACGGCATCTTCCACGACGGCGCCGAGGTCGGTACCGTCTGCTCCGGCGCGATTTCGCCGACCCTCGATACGAACATCGGAACCTGCTACCTGCCGGTGGCGCTCGCCCAGGCCGGCACCCAAATCGAAATGGACATCCGCGGCAAGCGTCAAGCGGCCGTGGTGACGGAACTCCCCTTCTACTCCCGCAAGAAATAACGACCCATGCGCCCTGACGATCGGAAATACGCGGCCTCCCACGAGTGGGCCAAGAAAGACGGAGACACCATCCTGGTCGGCATCACCGACTTCGCCATCGAGGAGCTGTCCAGCGGCAACACCTCGGACCTGGTGTACCTCGACCTGCCCGAAGTCGGCCGCCAGGTCGAAGTCGGCGAGACCTTCGGCGAGATCGAATCGGTCAAAGCCGTCGCCGACCTCAACTCCCCCATCTCGGGCGAGATCGTGGAGGTCAACACCAGCCTCGAGGAGCACCTCGAGGAGATGGCCGGGGACCCGTGGGGCAAGGGCTGGATCATCCGCATCAAGCCGGCGGACGCCGCCGACTTCGACGCGCTGATGGACTCGGCCGCCTACGAGGACCACATCGCCCAGGACCACCACTGATCCGATGGCGAGCGCGCACTGGCGCCTGATCACCACCCTCGGCGCCCCGCCGAGCTTAAACCTGGGTCTCGACGAGGCCCTGCTGAATATCGGCGGGGCGCCGACGTTGCGCCTGTATACCTGGCAGCCCGACACCCTCAGCCTAGGCTACTTCCAGCGTTTCGCCGACGTGCATGGCACGGACACGGCGGGCCACGTGGTGCGCCGCATCACCGGCGGCGGGGCGATCCACCACGCCGGAGAACTCACCTTCTCGCTGACCACCGGCCTCGACGATGCGCTCTACCGGGGCAAAGTGGCCGATTCCTACGCGCGCGTGCACCGGGCCGTGATCGCCGCCCTCGCCGCGGCCGGCATCCAAGGCGAATTGCGCGGCGACTCCACCCTCGCCTCGGACCGCACCGGCACCGGCATGTGCTTCCACCACTCCACCGACCTCGACATCGTCTGGGGCGGACGCAAGGGGGTCGGTTCCGCGCAACGCCGCAGCGGCGGCCGCGTGCTTCACCACGGCTCGATCAAACTCGGCACCACGGCGCTCGAAGGCGACATCGCCACCACCGGAGCCTCGGGCGGCCCCGAGCAGCCCGAGGACTTCATCCCCTTGCTCCTAGCCGCCTTCGCCGAGCACCTGGGTCTGGAAACCGAGCCCACCGCCCCCACCCAGCGCGAGCGGGAATTGGCCTCCTTGCTCGAACCCGGATACTCCGACCCGGCATTCCTGCACCGCCGCTGACGCGGGGCGTCGGGCAAAAAAAAACAGGGCCCGATGGACCCTGCATTGGTGTTGGTTACCCCACTAGGACTCGAACCTAGAATGACAGAACCAAAATCTGTAGTGTTACCATTACACCATGGGGTACCGTCGCGGGGGAGGATAGCAATCCAAGGCGGATTGTGAACCCCCCGTCCCAAAAAAATCGGCTGGCAGCGCGCGGAACCCAAGGGGAAAAACGGGAACTCGCCGTCCCCGCCGCGGGTCAGCCGCCAGCCCCTTCGCCCCCATGGGCCCGCAGCGCTTTCAGCAGCAGGTGCAGGGCGAGATTCGCGCTCCAGGCTCGGATGCGTTCGCGGCCAGCCGGGGGGAAACGGCGGGACTCGGCGTGCACGATCTGGCCGCGCCAGGCGACGGCGAACCAGACGAGGCCCACCGGCTTCTCCTCGCTGCCACCGTCGGGGCCCGCAAGGCCGCTGATGCCGACCGCAAGGTCCGCGCCGCTGCGCTCGAGGGCGCCGAGGGCCATGGCCCGCACGGTCTCCTCGGATACCGCACCGAAGCGTTCGAGGGTCGCCGCCGGTACGCCCAGGGTGCGCATCTTGGCTTCGTTCGAGTAGGTGCAGTAGGCCTCCCCCAGCACCGCGCTGATGCCGGGCGTGGCGGCCAATGCCGCCGCCACTAGGCCGAAGGTGCAGGACTCCGCCGCCGTCACGCGCACGCCGCGGGCGATCAGCTCGGCGCCGAGCACGCGCTCCAGCTCGGGCTCGTCGAGCGAGTAGACCGACTCGGCGAACATCTCGGTGAAGCGCGTCTGCATCGCCCCGGCCACCGCCTGCGCCTCGGCCGCATCCGCCCCGCTGCCGCGGATCGTCACCGCCAGGCGCCCGGCTTTGGCCGTCACGCCCACGAGGCAATCGTCGTGGCGGTCGAGCATGGCCCCGGCGCGGTCGGCGAATTCGCTCTCCGACAGGCTGCCCAGGTAGACCCGGCGCGTGGCGAAGGCGCGCCCGCCCACCGCCCGCGCGCGCAGCCACGGTTCGAGTTCGGCGCGCACCATCGGCTCGACTTCGCGCGGAGGCCCGGGCAAACAGAACACCGTGCACGCGCCCAGTTCCATGCGCAGTCCGGGCGCGGTGCCCGCCGGGTTGAACAACGGCTCGCCCCCCACCGGCACCAGCGCCTGGCGGCGGTTCGACTCGGGCGGCGTGCGGCCCGAATCCTTGTACCAGGCGGCGATCCACTCCCAGGCCTGCGCATCCTCGGCGATGCCGACCCCGGCCGCTTCGGCGACCGCCTGGCGGGTAAGGTCATCGGCCGTGGGGCCGAGCCCACCGGTGGTGAGGATCAACTCCGCCTGCTGCGCCTTAACTCGCGCACCGTGGCCGCCACCAAGGGCAGGTCGTCGGGCAACACGCGGCTTTCCACCAGCGTCCAGCCCGCCTGCAACAAGGCGCGGGCGAGGAACGGCGTGTTCAAATCGACGATGTCGCCGCGTAGGAGCTCATCGCCCACTCCGAGCACGACGGCGCGACGCATTTCAGGAAGCGGCGGCATCGGCTTCTCCCTCGGGAATGATCGGCGTCGGGCGCAACCACCAGGCAAACCGCAGTCCGATTTCGTAGAGCAATACGATCGGCACCGCCATCAGGATCTGCGTATAGGGATCGGGTGGCGTGAGAATTGCGCCCATGACCAAAGCCCCCACCAGCATGTGTTTGCGGTACTTCGAGTAGATCTCGGGTTGCACGAGGTCGATGCGGGAAAGCACGACCATCACGACGGGCAATTGGAAGACGAAGCCCATGGCCAGACTGAGGGCCTTGAGGAAATCGAGGTATCCGGACAGCGACATCATGTAGCTGATGTCCTCAGCGCCCAAACCATCCAGGTTGGTGAAGTACAGCGCGTAGGTCACCAGGTAGCGGTATCCGAAATAGACCCCGCTGAAGAACAGCAGCAGGCTGACGGGGAAGTACGCGTAGATCACGCGCTTCTCCCGTTTGTAGAGACCGGCAGCGATGAATCCCCACAACTCCCACAGGACGTAGGGCCCCCCGAACAACAAGCTGAGCATGAAGCAGAGCCGGACCCGGATGAAGAAACCGCCGTCGGCCTCCCAGGAGATCAGATTGCGCCCCGGGCCCACGTCGTCGCGCAAGACCCACTTCTCGGGCCAGCCGGGTTGGAACTTGTCCGAGGCGTCGATGGTCTCCCCTTTCGCCAACTGTGCCTTGAATTCCTCCGCCCAGTTTTCCGCCTGGCGTTCGCGCAAGAGCGCGGTCGCCCGGAGCTTGGGGCCCTGCATCAACTCCAAGGCGGGGTGGCGGTAGTTGTAGAGCACCGCAAACAGCACCCCCAGCACGATCACCGCCCGGATCAGACGCGTGCGCAACTCGGCCAGGTGTTCCCCGAGCCCCATGCGGGTGGAATCCAACCGCTGTTCGTCGTCCTCGGATTTATCCGCCATGGGCCGCTATTTTGAACCGTGCAGGTCGCCTCCACCAGTGCGCGACCGGGGAAAGCCGCGCGTCCCCAAGCACTCCGAGATCCTCGGCGTGCCCCCCCCATCCACCACGGCCGCGGAACACCTCGCCCTAAAGCAGTTCATCCACGGCCCAGAGGCCGTGGATGAACGGGCCACGCGCCGGAGCGCGCTTGGCTGGGCTAGAAACCCTAGCGGCGGAAGAAGTGGCGGAGTTCGGCCAGCGAGATCATCTGCACGCCGTAGGACTGGGCCTTCTGGTAGACCTCGAGGTCGGAGACGGCCATCGGCTCTTCGAGCACTTCGCCGGTTTCCGGATCCTTGTAGAGGGGGTTGCCCATGATCAGGTACATGGTCGAACGGTCCAGCTTGTCCTGCACGTTGATGCCGATCTGGCCCAGCAGCATCGCGACTTCGTCACGGCTGTACTTGCCATCGAAGCGGCCGGCCAGCACCGCGTTGCGGTCGCCTTCGCGGTCGTACAGGGCGTTGGAGATCGCGTCACCGACGGCCAGCTCGTTGAAGCGGTCCTGGACGTTCAGGATCTTCACTTCGGAGATGTCTTCGAACACGTTCAGGATCTCGACTTCGCCCTTCGGCACGCGGTTGGCCGGGTCGGCGCTCACCACGTCGAAGACCATGCCGCGCACGACGCGGTCCTTGGTGCCGAGGTTGATGTAGGCCATGTTCAGGCGCGGGGACACACCCACGATGGCGCCGTCGAAGGAGTCCTTCTCCCGCGGCGGGCGAATCCCCACCAGCAGTTGGTTCATGCGGGCCTGGTACTCGCTCTCCATCAGCGCGCGCTGCTTGACCTGCTCGGCCAGCTCGTTGCGAGCGGCCACGGCCTCCTCATCGGCCGTGTTGCGGTCCTGGGTGAGGCGGGCGATGTTGCCCTCGAGGGCGTTGATCTCCTCGGTGGTCTTCTCGCGCAGGTCGTTCAGTTCCTTGGTCAGGTCAGCCAAGGTCTTGTCCTTGTCGCTCGCCAAGGTCTGGCTCGCGCTGCGGGCGGCGGTCAGGTCGGCCTGCACGCTCTGGGCACCGCTCTTGAGGGTGCTGATCGAGCTCAGGTTGGCGTTGATCTGGGCGATCGAGAGGGGCCAGGTCGCTTGGAAGGTGGTGATCGAAGCATCCGCGTCCCCACCAACGGCGGCCTTGAAGTCGGCCAGACCCTGCTTGGCGGCCTCCACGTCGGAGTACGAGCTCAGGTCGTCGACGTCGTAGAAGCCAAGGATCTCGCTGATCTGGCGCGTCTGGGCCTGCATCTTCGCCAGGTCCGCCTTGGCGGCAGCCTCGGCCTGGATGGCGGCGTTGGCCCTTTCTTCGTAGCGCGCACGCTCGTCGTTGGCGGAGTAGCCAAAGAACATGGCCACGAAGAACAGGACGAGGATCACGATCAGCCAAATGGCATTCACGCGCGCGGCTCCGCGGTTGGAACGCTTCTTCATGCGGTGGGAGGTCTTGAAGACGGGGGGAGCGGGGGGATTCCCGGGCCCTGAAGAGTCAGGTAGGGACGCTACGGGGGAGTGTGATAACCAAAGGCAAAGGCAGCGGCAAGGCTTTTCAGCGCTCGCGCTGCCCTGGCGGGCCCCTGGGGGGCCCATAGACTCCCCTGACGGCCCACCGGTCGCCAGCCGCAGCCGGGATTTTTCCGGTCGGCTGGTCTCGCCGGGCGTGTTATACCCCCCCTGCCTTGCACAGTAACGCCCCCACCGACCGCCCCTGCCCCCCGCCCCGCAGCGTGCTGCTGGCCCTGCTCGGCGGGGTCGCCAGCGGCAAGAGCACCGTGGCGCGGCTCCTGGCGGGGCCGGACGGGGCGATCCTGGCGGCCGACGCCTACGCCCATGAGGTGCTGGAGGCCCCCGAGACCATCGCTTGGCTGGTCCGCCACTTCGGACCGGAGGTCCTGGACGCCGCCGGCCACCCCGACCGCCCCACCCTGGCCCGCCGCGTTTTCGGCGATGCGGCCGAGCGGAAGGCCCTTGAGGACTGGATCCACCCGCGCGTTCGTGCCAAGATCTTCGCCGACCTGGCGCGCGCCCGTGAGCGGGGCGCGCCGCGCATCGTGCTGGACGTGCCCCTCCTGATGGAGAGCACCGGCCTGGCCGACCTGCGTGCCGAGGTCGACCTCCTGGTGTTCCTCGACGTGCCCTTGGCCGAGCGGGAACGCCGGGCCGGGGTCCAACGGGGTTGGGCTCCCGGGGAAGTGGCCCGCCGCGAAGCGGCCCAGATGCCCCTCGACGAAAAACGCAAAGCCGCCCACCACATTCTGGATGTCAGCGGATCCCTGGCCGACGTTGAGCGCCAGGTGAACGATCTGCTCGCCTCCTTGGGCGTTTGACCCCTTGGGCCGTTCCGGTCCGTCCCCCACCGTCCTGATGTCCGCGTACAAGAACAAGCGCTTCAAGAACAAGCCCTTCCAAAAGCGTGCCCCGAAAAAGGCCCAAGGCCCCCAGCCCCTGCACATCGACTACAGTTCGCTGCCGGCGGACCTAGACGAAGAGGCCATCGAGGAACTGGTCGCGAACCTGCCCAAGCGCAAGGGCCGCACCAAACCCAAACCGGCCGACCACAACCATCTCCTGGGCCTGAACCTCAGCGAGATGCACGACCTGGCTGAGGAGGAGGGTTTCGAGGAGTTCTCCGCCCGCAACCGCCGCGACGGCATCTGGGAGATCACGACCCAACGCCTCGCCGCGCACATCCCGGTGGAGGTCGAAGGCGTGGTCGACGTGTGGGACAAGAGCCACTACTTCCTGCGCACCTACCACTCCGACTACATCCCGGCCTCCGAGGACGTCTACGTGCCCCCGTCGCTGGTCGAAGAGTACGGCCTCGAGCGCGGCATGACCGTCAAGGGCACCCTGCGCCCCAACGCCGAAGGCGAGAAATACCTCTGCCTGGGCGCCATCGAGAGCATCGACGGCAGCGACCCGGAAGAGATCGAAGGCCGCGCCTCCTTCAAGGAGCTGACCCCCCTCTACCCGATGCAGCGCATCCTGCTCGAGGACAACAAGGTCGGCAACCTCGAGATGCGCATCCTCGACCTGATCACCCCCATCGGCCGCGGCCAACGGGGCTTGATCGTGGCGCCGCCGCGGACCGGCAAAACCGTGCTGCTGCACATGCTGGCAAACTCGATCGTGCACAACGCGCCCGAGTGCAAGTTGATCATCCTGCTCGTGGACGAACGCCCCGAGGAAGTCACCGACTTCCAGCGCTCGATCGACGGCGACAACGTCGAGGTCGTATCGAGCACCTTCGACGAACCCGCCGCGCGCCACATCGCCGTGGCCGAGATGGTGCTCGCCAAGGCCAAATCGATGGTCGAAGCCGGCCAACACGTGATTATCCTGCTCGACTCGATCACGCGTCTCGCCCGCGCCTGCAACACCGAAGCCCCCTCGAACGGCAAGTTGCTCTCCGGCGGTCTCGAAGCCACCGCCCTGACCTTCCCCAAGCAGTTCTTCGGCGCCGCCCGCAACATCGAAAACGGCGGCTCGCTCACCATCCTCGGCACCGCCCTGATCGAAACCGGCTCCAAGATGGACGAGGTCGTCTTCGAAGAATTCAAAGGCACCGGCAACATGGAGATCGTGCTCGAACGCCGCCTCTCCGACCGCCGCATCTACCCCGCCGTCGACATCAACCGCTCGGGCACCCGCAAGGAAGAGCTGCTCTTCACCCCCGAAGAAATCGATCGCGTCTGGATGCTACGCAAGGTCCTCAACGAACTCGACCCGGTCGAAGCCATGGAGATGCTCATCTCCAAGATGAAGAAGACCCGCGTCAACGCCGAGTTCCTGCTCAGCATCGGCTCCTGAGTCGGGTCCCTCCCCCAACGAAACCGGCCGCGCGGCGAATGCTGCGCGGCCGGTTTGCTTTTGCTGCGGGGTCCGGCGTGGACTGCCGTTAGGGACTCCGTCAGATGCGCGCGGGGTTGCTCATCTGCAGGGCCTGGTCGAGGCGCACGGGGGTCGATCCGGTGCGGGAGCGGGCTTTTCCGGCGGCTTCGACTTCTTCGAGGGCAAGGGCCAGCCACAGCAGTTCCTCGCGGCGATCGCCGAGGGCGGCGTCGGCGGCATCGCGCCAGAGGCCTTGCAGGTGGTCCGCGGCGGCGGCGCGATCGTCGAGGTGTTTCCAATAGAGCAGCAAGCGGCCGCGTTCGATGGCAGCGCGATCGAGTTCGGCGGGCATCTCGCGGCCGGCGTTCTCCGGGCCGTGCCGTTCGACGATCGCCTGGGGCACCTCGAGGATGCGCAGGCCCTGGCGCCAGGCGGTCAGGCCCAGGTCCACGTCATCCCAGTAGGGCGCGGGGAACAGATCGTCGAATCCGGCGCAGGACAGGAACGCCTCCCGGCGCACGAAGAAGGCGTGGCCGCCGGCGAAGGGCACGGGCCGCAGGTGCTGTTCATCGGGCGCGAGCGGGCTCGGCAATACGACCGGACGACCTTGCTCGACGGTCACCGGGCCCGGTAGCTCGACCTCGCCAGTGGCCCCGTTCATACAACGCGGCGCGACCGCAAAGAGGTTCGGACCCTGCATGGCGGCGATCATCGGCCCCAGCGCCCCGCGCCGCAGGCGCATCTGCGCGCCGAGCAGCAGCAAGAAGTCGCCCTCGGCCGCCTGCGCCCCCATCAGGTGCGCCTTGCCGCGCCCTTCCTGACGGTTCTTGTGCAGCACACGCACCTGGGGGAAGTGCTCCCCCACCCAGGCTTCGAGGTCGGTCGCCCCGCTGTCATCCACCAGGATCAACTCGTCGTCCGCCCCGCGGGCGTCCAGCTCCTGACAGGCGGCGTCGAGGTTGCCCATCAGGATGCCCCGATCGGCGTGCACGTGTTGGATGATGCTGACGCGCGGGTTCACAGGCGGCTCTCCATTTCCTCTTGGGTGTGTTCGATCGCGTTCGAGGGGTTCGACTCGGGTTCCATGGTGCGGAAGGCGCGCGGCGCCCCCTCCTCGGCCACCGCCGGCTCCTCGCGCAGGGGCGTCGGGATCTCGTCCCAGTGTTTCATGACCGCCTTCGCCTCGCCGCCGATCAGGCGCGAGAAGAAGCCGCTGGCCGCACTCTTGGCTTTCGCCATCTCCATGCGGCGCCAGGCCATCTCCTCCTGCATGCGCTTGAGCGCAGCGTGCAGCGAATCGGCGACCTTGAGGGCACCCGGACCGTCCAAGGGACCGGATTGCGGCGCCCCTTCTTCGATCGGGGTGAGCAGGCGCGTAGCCAAACGCGCCACGTGTTCGCGCAGCACGCGCCCCTCGCGCACCCATTCGTCCTGGCGCGCCATCCACACCGCGCGCTCCACCTGGAAGTCCTCTTCCATCTGGCGGATCTCCGCGCGGGCTTCATCGCGTTCGGCTTCCAGCTGTTCGAGTCGCCCGCCCAACTCCAGGCGTTCGGCATCGCGGCCCCGGGCTTCGCCCTGCAGGCTGCGGGCCTTGTCCGCCAGGCTGCGACGCTGCTCGTCGAGGCGCGCGCTTTCCTGGGCCACCTGCTCGCGCCCTTCTTGCAGGGCCGTCGCGTTCTCCTCGAGCCAACGCTCGAGGCGCAGGTACGCCACCCGACCATCGCGGTTGTGACCACCGGCGGCCACCGCCCGGGCCAGGGCTTTGCTCGCATCGAGTTCGACCCCCATGCGCGTCGCGAGCCCGGTCAAGCCGCGCGCCACGCGCGCAAACAGGTCGCGGGTGGGCAGACGCGAAAGGTCCTGGTATTGCGCCGCCAGGTCCTCGAGGTGCGGCGGCACGACTTCGTCCTCCATCCCCTCGCGGTGCTCGGCGAGGGTGATCGCATAGAGATCGGCCCACTCGCCGGCTTCTTCGGCGATATCGCGCGGGGGCTGGATGCCGAGTTCGAGGCGCCGCAGCAGATCCGCTTCGCGGGCGAACCCCTGCATGACCTCGCGCAGGGACTCGCTCGAGCCTGCCTCGAAGCGCAAGCCGTTCTGGCCATCGCGCACCTGCGCCGCGAGTTCCGGCAGATCGGCGATCACCACCGGACGACGCGCCGCCTGGGCCTCGCGCACCGCTTGGGGCACCGGCTGGTTCCAAAGGGCGGGCACGACGAGCACATCGATGTGTTCCATGGCGCGCACGGGATCGCCGTTCGGCAGCGCGCCGAACCAGCGGGCCCCCACCTCCTGGACACGCGCGCGCACCGTCCGCAGGTAGAGGCGGTCATCGCCGCTGCCGAAGAGGCACAATTCCGCTTTGCCCTCGAGGCCTTCGAACGCGTCGAGCAGCAGATGCAGGCCACTCGCCTTGTCCATCGTGCCCACGAAACCGAAGCGGATCGGCTGGTGGCCGGTGCGCGGCGGCGCGAGTTTCTCGAACTCCGCGCGGGCCACACCCGGGGTCAGGGACTCCACCGGCGCGCCGACCCAACGCTCGAGGCGCTCGGCGAGGCTCGGCGTATCGGCCACGCGGCGGTGCACCTGGGTCAGGGCGCCGCGACTGCGTTCGGCGGTCTCGCGCACCGTGCGCCGCGCTTCGCTCAGGCCCGGCACTTCAGGTCCGGCGAGAATGTCCTGCACGTGATCCCAGAAGGGCCCATCGACGAGTTCCGGAAGCAGGGTGCCGTGGTGTTCGCCCAGGGCAGGGTGCTGCGCGAGCAAGCGCCCCACCAGCACACCCCGCGCGCGCCGTTCCCAATCGTCGGGGGCGTGCGCCTCGAGGTCCACCGAAAGGGAGCGGGCGTCATCGCCCCAGGCTTGGTCGTCGCTCGCTTGGTAGATCACCGGCATGCCGCCGGATTGCATCTGCGCGAGCGCGGGGCCCATGGCGGCCGGGCACCACATGGCATGCAGCACGTCGGGGCGCTCCCGCTCGACGAACGCCTGCAAGCCTTCGAGCCAATCCCGCTCGCTCGCCTGCTCGGCGTCGTTCCACCAGGTGATGCCCACGCCATCGAGCACCTCGCGGCGCTGGGCCAGGGGCATCAAGCCGGGGATGCGGCGCGGGGCGAGCACTTCGACGTGCAGGCCGAGGTGCTGCAGAGCCAGGACCAGCGACCGCGTGTGCCGGGCCTCCCCGGCCGAGGATTCGGAACCAATATGACGGGTGAGCAGGGCAACTCGCATGACCGCCCCAGGCTACCCCTCGACAGGGCGCGAATACCACGCGGGACGGGCCTGGGGGGCCTTGTGGCTCCAAAACCAGGAAAGCGTGCCCGCGGCGGGAACGGGCGGCGCGTAGCGTTTTGCGGGAAAGCCCTGGGGCCCGCAAGCTCCAAACGCTTGCTGGGTTCGGCCTCCGTCGCGGTGCATGGGGCGGCGGGCCAAACCCGCCGCGCGCGCCGCGACGGCAATGCCGCTTTGCTTTGGAACCGGTCGCAAGGGTCGCCGCGCGCCTACAGCATGAACGCGCCGCCGTTCATGTCGAGCGTCTGCCCGGTCACGCCACCGGCGTCGGCGCTGAGCAACCAGGCGAGCAGGCCGGCGACCTCCTCGGGTTTGCCCATGCGGCCGCTCGGCACGGCCTGCATGGCGATGGCATGGGCTTGGTCTTCGCTGACCCCCATGCCCTCGGCCATGCCTCGGATGCCCTGCCAAGCCATTTCCGTCTCGACCCAACCGGGGGCGATGGCGTTGACCTGGATGCCGGCGGGGGCGAGTTCGGCGGCGAGGGCGCGCACGAGGCCGGTCACGGCGGCTTTCGACGCGCAGTAGCCGGAGTACCCCGGCACGCCGATGCGCGCGAGGATCGAGGCGGTGGCGACGAGGTCGCGGCGGCCGGTTTCGGGCCCGGCGAGGTGGGCCTGGGCGGCACGCAGGGTGTGGTAGACGCCAAAGAGGTTGGTCTGCACCAGGTCGGCGAATCGATCCCCGGTCCCCGGTTCGTTGGGGCCGCCGATGCCAGCGTTGGCGACCGCGGCGTGCAGGGGGCCGGAGGCGGCGACGGCGCGGGCTACCGCGTCCATAGTCGAGGACTCCTCACGCACGTCGCAAGCGAAGCAGCGCGGGGCGGGGCCTTGCGCTTCGGCGGCGACGGCTTCGAGGGTTTCGATCCGCCGACCGAGCAGGCTGAGCTGCGCGCCCTCCGCCGCGAGGCGCAGGGCCATGGCGCGACCGATGCCGCTGCCGGCACCGGTCACGAGGATGTGGCGTCCGGCCTGGCGACCGGCGACGGCCGCGGGGCCGGCGGCGCTCACGCGTGGGCCTCCTGGGCCTCGAGCCAACGCTCAGCGTCGATGGCCGCCATGCAGCCAGTACCCGCGGCGGTGACCGCCTGGCGGTACACGTGGTCGGCCACGTCTCCGCAGGCGAAGATGCCCGGCACCGAGGTGTAGGTGCTGCCCGGCTTCACGTGGATGTAGCCGTTGTCGGCCATGTCGATCTTGCCGCGGAAGATATCGCTGTTCGGCTTGTGGCCGATCGCCACGAACAGGCCGTCGGTGTAGTGATCTTCGGACTCACCGGTTTCGGTGTTGCGCAGGGTCACGTGGGAGATCTTGCCGTCTTCGCCGGCGTGGATCTCCTCCACCTCGCGGAACAGGGCCCACTTGATCTTCGGGTTGGCCTTGGCGCGGTCCACCATGATCTTCGAAGCGCGGAATTCGTCGCGGCGGTGCACGATGGTCACGGTTTTGGCGAAACGGGTGAGGAAGTTCGCTTCTTCCATCGCCGAATCGCCGCCGCCGACCACCAGCACGTCCTTGTCGGGGTAGAAGGCCCCGTCGCAGGTGGCGCAGGCGGACACGCCGCGGCCCATCAGCTTCTTCTCGCTATCGAGGCCGAGCAGGCGCGCGCTGGCGCCGGTGGCGATGATCACCGACTTCGCGCGGTACTCACCGAAATCGGTGCGCAGCACGAAGGGCCGCGTCTGGGTGTCGATCTCGACAATCTCCTCGAACATGATCTCAGTGCCGAAGCGCTCGGCCTGGGCCTGGAGCTGCTCCATCATCTCCGGCCCCATGACCCCCTCGGGATAGCCGGGGAAGTTCTCGACCTCGGTGGTGATCGTGAGCTGGCCGCCGGGCTGCATGCCCTGGAACAGCAGGGGTTTCAGGTTGGCACGCGCGGTGTAGATGGCGGCGGTGTAGCCGGCGGGGCCGGAACCGATGATGATGACTTCCCGTACGTCGGACATGGGCAGCTCTGGGTCTCTGGGGATTGGGGGCCGGGCAGTGTAGCGACCCGGGCTGGGCAATACCCCCCGGGGCGCGACTCTTGGGCCGGGAAGGGCGCGCTCTCAAGTACTTGCGGCGGCTACGATGGGGTCATGCACGCCGCCACCCGGGGCCTGATCCCCCACTTGGAGACCCTCGCCGACGATCTGTGCACCGCCGTACTCGCCTGGCGCGCGGGCCAGATCGAGTTGGAGATGCGGCCGCAGCACCAGGGCGTGGGAGACGTCAGCTTCGCGCCGGACGAGGTCGCCGAGCAGTTGTTGGAGGCCTGGCTCGCAGAGCAGGCCGCCGCTTCCCCCCTGTCGCTCTTCACCGAGGACCTGGGTTGGCGTCATAGGGGCCCGGATGGGGCGGGAGGTTCCCGGGAGCTCGCCGATTTCGGGCACGGCGGTCCCCGCGTGGTGATCGATCCGATCGACGGCACGCGGCCCTGGTTGCACGGGCTGCGCAGCGCGTGGACCGTGGTCGCGGTGGCGGGGCCGGGCGGCGGGTTGCCGCGCATGGCCGAGGTCGAATGGGGCCTGGTGGCGGAGTTGCCCCTGGCAGCCGGCCACCCCCGGCGCGTGCTCGGCGCGGGCTGGGGGGAAGGGGCGTGGCTGGACGCCGGCGACGGGCGCACGCCACTGCGCTGCCCCGATCGGGCCGCGGTCGACCACGCCTTCTTCTCGTTCTTCGCCTACCACCCCGCCGTGCGCGCCCCCATCGATGCCATTGCCTGGCGCTTTTTCGAGCGGCTGGAACGGCTCGAGGGCGCCCAGGTGGACCATTGCTACGACGACCAATACATCGCCAGTGGAGGCCAACTCGCCTTGCTCGCCCTGGGGCACTACGCCATGGCGGCGGACCTGCGGCCGTGGGTGGTGGGCTTGAACGGGGCGAAGAGCCAGTGCGCCAAGGCCTACGACATCGCCGGAGCCGTGCTCGTGGCCCGGGAAGCAGGATGCGAAGTCCTATCCCCTGATGGCTCGCAGCTGGATTTTGCGCTGGATGGGGAGGGACCTGTCGGCTTTGTCGCGTATCCCGGCCTCCGGTCGAGAGAGCGGCTGCACCCCCACTTCGGCGCCATGCTTGCCGAATCCGGGGTCAGCAGGCGTCCGTTCCTGGCCACGTAACCAAAAAATTCCGAGGAAAAACCGGCGGAGTCCGCCTTCCGGTGGAACGAGCACTCGGGACCCAATGTCCCGACGAGATGCAGAGCACCGAGAAGGCTACCCAGAACCCCCTGAACCGCGTAGGATTGACCTTACGCGACCGCGGGATCCTGCATTGCCTCCGGTCGGGTTTTCCGAATCTGATTCAGCCTGCCATTTCGAATGGATTCCAACCCGCGACCGATCACGGACCTCGAAGTGGTCCACGCCTACCGGAACGGGGAGAGTTGGGCATCCGACGAGCTGGGAAAGCGCTTGTTGGCGATCTTCCCGAGCATCCGCAAGGCCAATACGAACTCGAGGCACCGGCAGACCACCCGCGAGCTGGAGGACATCGTCGGCGAGGCCTTTCTGATCGCGCTGGAGCAGATCGACCGCGGCAAGTACACGGGCAAAGCCAGTCTGCAGAACTGGATGCACGGGATCTACCGCAAGTGCCTGCTGCAGCGGATCCTGAAGAAGTTCCGCAAGCGCGAGGTGCAGGACGATGGCACCTTGAGCATGGTACAGGACCGGGAAGTCAACGTCCGCGAGCGGCTCATGGCGCTAGTGGAAGCGACCCTAGTCAAACTGAGCGAGTGGGAGCAACAGCTTGTGCAGTGGTTCCTGGACGGCCTCAGCATCAAGGAGATCGCCGTCCGGCTCCAACTCTCGGAGTCGCATACCCGCACGCGCTTGAAGCAGATCATTGACACCATTAGAAGAGAGCTGGGAGACCGATGAACAACAACGATCTTTGGAAGACGGAGGACTTCACCTCCGAGAAAAACCAGATTCTGGACCGCATCCTGAAGGGTGAGCTGGACCTGGAGGACGGCCTCGTCGTCGATGCGGCCGAAGGGGATGCCGCGTTTGCGGAAGCCGCGGAGCGAGCATTTGCGTTCCAGTTCGAATTGGAGTCGTTGGAGCTGGCAGCGGAACTGGTCGATGACACGGCCCCCGTGGACCCCTCCCCCTCCGACCTGGAACTCGCTCGGCGCTGGATGCGCGAGCACGAGGCCTCCAAAGGGGGCCGGGGCGGCGGCCCCCGCCCCTTCCACCTGCCGATCCTCGGCGCCGCGGCCGCAGCCGCCCTGCTGGTGGGCATCGGCTGGTACGCCATGCGCGGCGAAAGCGAACCCAAGAAGGACTTCTTCCTGGGCGGCGAAGAGCACACGGTTGCCGTGAAGGAGTCAAGCGACTTCCGCTCCCTCGACATCGAAGCAGCCACCGGCCAGACCATCGATATCACCGTCACCTACGACCTGACCATCCGCGACCCCGAGACCCAGGCGGTGATCCTCTCCACCCGGGGCAGCAACCCCGTCTGGACCCCGACCGCCGAGCAGGCCCTCGCCCTGCAGCGGTACTCGCGCGTAACCGTGCTCGTTCAGATCTCGGGAAAGACCTACACCCTCGACTGGCAACGCTGATTCCCGCCGTACCGCTCCACCCGAGCTACACGGCCTCCGCGCCGGACCGCCGGTCGCCCTTGGATCGCCCCACTCCGACCTTCCGTCGAGTGGGGCGATCCGGTTTTCCGCGCAGTTTGTGCGCATCATTCGGTCGCTGCACACCTGGCCCCCAGTCCAACGCGGAGCCCATTGGTCTTTAGCGCATACGGACTCTCGGTGCTCGCAGGTCTTGCCGTAGCTTTTGCCGCTGGTATCGCAAGCCTCTGGAAACGTCTTCCGCCGTAGCCGCGCCGGGGAAGCCAGAGCGGTTGAAGACCCTGCGGCGATCGCATTCCTTTGTGTCTTCAAGGTTCTCTGGGAACCTGCCCCCCCCGCCCCCTCATGCATGGCAGTCAAAAGTCCATGTGCTAGGCTACGAGTATGCGCTTCTGCCTCCTTGTTTGCTCCTTGCTGACTGCAGCGATCCTCTTGTCTGCTCCGGCGCCAGCATTGCAAACCCCCTACTGGCGCACGGCGGCCAACAATTCGCGGTACATGGATACCCTGAGCCGCTTGGACCGCTTGCGGATTCAACCGGATTACCTAGGGAGTCTGCAGAGGCGCCTTGCAGCGAGCGATCCAAGCGATCCGGAACAAGATCCCGCTCTCTCAGATTTGTACTTGGAGCTGCTATTCCTCGCCAGCAGCTGGGTTCCAGCCACGGATGAAGTACTGGAACACGTAAACGCCGGAGGAACGTACTCCACTTGGCCGGAGGATTGGAATCTGGCAAAACTGGTCGATCCGCTGATCGAAAACTGGGGGCCCGAGGATCCCCGGTGGTGCATGCCGTTGGCAATCATCGAGGACTGCCTGATTTCCTACATGACCAACGACCCCGCTCTCTTGAACAACGAGGGGTTGTGGCACCACATCGCTGTACTCAAGGACCGATTTGCATCCCGCGCCCCGGAACACTTGACCTTGTTGGCCGTTGAGTTCCGCAGATTGCGCAAGATGAAGGGGCCTCTGGCTGCAGCGGAGGCTTCGCGAACAGCCCTGCGCCCGTACACCTGGCAGAACATTCTTGAGGCCAATTTGACCGCCTTTTCCTCACTTTCCATAGGTGAGCTTCAGGGGCTTCTGACGGAGGGGCGGCTGCATGAGGCGGATCAACTCTCCCGTGACCACTACAGGATGGAGCAAGCGGCAATCCGAGGAGACGCCGCCCTGGAGCACCAGTTTTCTGGGCTTTTCCTGCAAACTCTGATCTATTTCCAAAGGACCCTTGGAAACGGTGAGTTCTGCATCGATCGCGCTGAGGCCCAAATCAAGGATACTCCACCTGAACAATTCACCCTTGAGCACTTCTGGTGCCTATCCGAGGCTCTGGCTGCCTTCCTCGAAGTCGCAAGGATCTCACCTGAGCACGTCGACGAGAACAAGTTGAACCAGGTGCTGAATGAGCTCCATTCGATCCTGATACAGGAGTCGCAGTACTACCAATGGTGCATCGTTCACGCAGATTCGATGGCCGCCCGAACAGCTCCCGCTACGGCGGGCTTCCGGTTGGCGAGATACGCGGCCTCGACAGGAGACTTCGCCAAAGTCCATGCGCTTCTCGACACGATATCGGAGTTGCCTGCCTCATGCGCCGCGGATCCCCACTCCATCGCCCACGCAAGACTCCTCTACCGCCTGCTGGAGAGCGAGGGGAGAGATGCATCCTTGGTCGAAGATGCCCGCGAATTCATGGGGCCCGATTGGGCCGAAGCGCTGGAGCACGAGCAAAACCTGCAACCGCATGACGAAGGCTCCGACCTACTCGCTGCAGGCCGTTTGGGCGAGGCATTGGATACTCGCCTGATGGTGGAGTGGAGGGGCCAGCAGGGAGGGCCGCTCCCCGAATCCGCCCTTGCATGGATTCTGGGCACTCAGGTCTCCGGCAGCCTGGCTCGCTCCATGGAACTGACTTCCCCCACGGCCGAAGTCCTCCGCCGGACGTTGTTGGCCTCGGGTGAGGCTGTGCTCTACTTCCACGTTGGCGCGTTCCATGTCTCCGCCGTCTTGATCGATGGAAGCCAGGCCAGGCTGTTCCGGTTGCACTCAACCCGCGGCTTTCCAGCAGCGGTGCGATCGGTGCACAGCACTTTTCTCGCATGGCATCACGATCCGGCGACCGTCCCCCCTGATTGGGAGCAAGCCGCGCAAGTCCTGTCCGGGATTCTCCTTCCTGCTGAGCTACGCGAAGCGCTCGAGTCCCTCGACCCAAGCACTCTCTACCTCACGGGTTATCTGGACGACCGGTATCTGCCTTGGGAGGCTCTGCCCTGGTCCGATGACCAGACATTCGGGGAACGTTTCGCCCTCGCCTACCTGCCTTCGATGGTGGTCGGCGTGGGCCTCGCCGAACGGGCCCAAACAGGCCTGCCCGTCTCCCCCACCCTCGCCCAACTGCTCGTCACCGACGAACCCCTCACAGGCGGCCGCCTCGACTTCGACGTCAACCAGCAGTCCCTGCTCGAAGCCTATGGCAACCCCGGCGATTCCTGGGACCACGTGGTTTTCTTCGGCCAAGAGGCTTCCGCTGCCGCGCTCACCGCGCCGCACGTCCCCGGCGCGGCGCTGATCCACGTACTCACCCACGGTCAAGAGGCGAAAGAAGGCATCCCCAGCCAAACCCTGCTCATGCCCGACGGCGCGGGCGGGCAAACCGAGTGGACCTACGCGAACTTCGACACACCGCTCCAAGGCAGCACCATCCTGCTGTCGGCCTGCGCACCCGCCGCCGCCGTGCCCCGCCGCGGCGACGATGGTCGCCACCACGTGCCCGGCGCCATGCTCGCCGCCGGAGCGCCGACCGTCATCTGCTCCACCTTGCCCACCCGCTTCCGCGCGAGTCAGGCCATCGACCGCGAGATCCTCGCCGCCCTCGCGGACGGCCAAAACCCCGCCCAGGCCCTGCGCACGATGCGCAGAAACCTAGGCGAGGTCTTTGGGCCAGATCGCTTCCTGCCGCAGGTGATCGGACTCAGCAAGGACCGTGTCCCCGCCCGGCCGAGGAGCAAGCGAGCAAACTGGTCGCGAGCCCAACTCCGCCAGGCCAAGTGGCAGCAAATCGCAGCTCTCGGAACCGCAATCGGGGTGATAGGATTGCTGTGGCTTGTTTTCCGGAGGACATAGGATTGCGACACCTCCGCAGGTTCCCCCGTGGCCCTTTCCCCGGCGCAGCCCGCTGACCCCCAAAGCCTCGCGCTCGTTTCGCTGCAACCTTCTTTCCGCATTGCGTCCTAGGCAGTCGGCTCCAAAGTACGACCCGCGAATGCCAACCTATACGAACATCGCTCGAGCTCTGATTTTGATGCTGGGCATCTCCAGCCCTGCATTCCCAAGCCAGGACCCTATCTGGTGGCAAGATGCTGGCCCGACTCGGCTCAAAGCGGCATTTGCACGAATCGATCCGCTACGAGCGCGAGCGAACTACCTCGAGGACCTTCAAACGAGAATTCAAGCGGCGCTGACCAATCAAGACACTCGCCCAGAAGTTAGTGCAAGCCTCTATGAGGAACTCCTCTATCTGAGGCTATATGATCGTGCGCAGTCAGACCTCTCGTCAGGTGAAGGGACGTTTTGCACCTGGCCCGAAGGTTGGAATCTTCAGGATTCAGCGAGCCGCCTGGTGGAGTCCTGGCAAGTTCAAGATCCTCGATGGAACGTCCCCATGATGTTTATCGAAGATTCGCTGGAGATATCCGAGATCGGAAAGCGGGTCGCCTTTCCAGGCGAGTCCACACATGCTCATCTCCGGTGGTTGCAATCCCGCTTCGGAGTTGAGTCTCCAAAAGGCCTGACCATCGCGGCCAGCCTATACAAAGCACACCGCGATCAAGTCGGAGCCCTAGCGGCTGCGCCCGAGGGCCGGGAGATCCTTCGATCCTGCTCCTGGAGCGACATACTGGCGAGCAATATCGCTGCGTACTTGTATCTTGCACACGGCGAATTCCAGGCCCTGTATTCCGAGGGACGGCTTCATGAAGCCAGGGATCATTCAATCGCACGATACGAACAGATCCAGCCCATTCTGGACTCGAACCCCGTTCTTGCCGCGCACTACCGGAGGGTAGTGGAGACAACGCTCATCAACGAACAGTCGGAAGTAGAGAACTGGCGCTACTGCTACAACCATGCCCTTCAGAGTCGCGACCGCACAGGGCCCGATCAGGTGGACTACAACTACTGCTGGGTACAGTTGATGGGGATGAGTTCGCTCTTGCACGACGCAGCGATCCATCCAAAGGGCAGCACCCCCGCAGAACTTGCTGCAGCGGAGGAGATACTCGATTCCACACTCCGGCGCACCTGGCCCCCACTCTTGCAGGTGCTCGGAGGATCTCAAGGAGAAATGGCCCGGGCGTTTCCCGAGTGGGCCGGATCCATGCTTGCCCAGCACTCCGCTAGAAGCGGAGATTTCAGGCGCGGCTACGACATCTTGAGGGAAATGGAGTCTTTACCCGCCGAGTTTCTTCAAACACCGGGTCTAGCCGGGTTGCTTCGCACTCGCTACCAGTTGCTGCAAGGAAACGGTGCGAATCCAGAAACTCGGGAACGGGCACACGCGCTGTTTGGCGACCGCATTCAACAGGCTCTCCAGGGTGAAGCAGCCATCGATTCTCCGAAATCTGGATCCTCCCTGCTCGCGAACAACCGGCTCGGTAGCGCGTTGGACACACAACTTCTGCTGGAATGGAGGGGTGTTCAGGCGGGCCCGCTTTCCGAACGCAGCGATGGATTGGCTGCTCACCAGTCAGGTCTCCGGGACCCTTGCACGTGACATGGGAGCCAAGAAGCCGACCCACCCGCAATTGGTGCAGTCTCTTTTGCCCTCCCACGAAGCCATCCTCTATCTGCACGCAGGGGATTTCCGCCACTCCGCCATTCTTGTCGATGCCGGGCGCGTGCGTCTGTTCCAACTGTGTGAGTCCGCTCAGGCATTTGAACCCATTGCAGACGTCCGGCAGTCATTTATTGCCTGGCACCACAATCCCTCGAAGCAACCCCCGGATTGGAAAGAGGCTGCGCAGGGTTTGACGGAACTGCTGTTCCCGATCGAGCTGCGCGACGCCCTGGAGGAACTCAATCCCAGCGTGCTGTATCTGACGGGTAGCTTGGACGATGAGTACTTGCCGTGGGAGGCCCTGCCCTGGTCCGACGAGCTAACGTTCGGGGAGCGTTTCGCTATCGCTTACCTGCCTTCGATGGTGGTTGGCGTGGCCCTCGTCGAACGGGCCCAAACCGGCCCGCCCATCTCCCCCACCCTCGCCCAACTGCTCGTCACCGACGAACCCCTCACAGGCGGGCTCCTCGACTTCGACGTCGACCAGCAGTCCCTGCTCGATGCCTATGGCAACCCCGACGATTCCTGGGACCACCTGGTTTCTTCGGCCAAGAGGCTTCCGCTGCCGCGCTCACCGCGCCGCACGTCCCCGGCGCGGCGCTGATCCACGTACTCACCCACGGTCAAGAGGCGAAGGAAGGCATCCCCAGCCAAACCCTGCTCATGCCCGACGGCACTGGCGGGCAGACCGAGTGGACCTACGCGAACTTCGACACACCGCTCCAAGGCAGCACGATCCTGCTGTCGGCCTGCGCACCCGCCGCCGCCGTACCCCGCCGCGGCGACGATGGCCGCCACCACGTGCCCGGCGCCATGCTCGCCGCCGGCGCGCCAACCGTCATCTGCTCCACCTTGCCCACCCGCTTCCGCGCCAGTCAGACCATCGATCGCGAGATCCTCGCCGCCCGCGGACGGCCAAAACCCCGCCCAGGCCCTGCGTACGATGCGCAGAAACCTGGGCGAGGTCTTTGGGCCAGATCGCTTCCTGCCGCAGGTGATTGGAATCAGCAAGGACCGTGTCCCCGCCCGGCCCAGGAGCAAGCGGGCAAGCTGGTCGCAAGTCAGGCCCGAGAAACTCGCCTGGTTTCGTATGGCGAAGGTCGGAACAGCGCTCGGGGCCGCGGGCCTTCTCTTGTTCCTCTTCAGGAAACGGGCTCTCCGCCAGGGATAGGTGCACAACCCACTCCCCCGAGGAGAGCCTTGTCGCGGCCCAACCCTCACCTCGGCAAAGCACATGGAAGACCATCCGGCTGGTTGCCAATCGCCTGCTGTGGCACTCGAGAGGCGTTAGACTGATCCCATGTCGCCTTCCGTTTTTCTTGCCCGAATCCTATTGGCGCTTCTGGCACTCAGTGGCTCTGCATTCCCCGCCCAAAACCCAATCTGGTGGCAAAATGACGGTTTGTCCCGGCTGGAATCAGCCTTTGATCGAATGGATCCCCTTCGGTGGCAAGCCGCTTATCTAGAAGGTCTTCAGATTCGAGTCGAAACGCCACTGGCTGACCCAAGCATGGATCCGAAAACCCTCGCAAACCTGTACGAGGAACTGCTCTACCTAAGGATCCACGACAAGCAGCAGTCCGCGTCGCCGCCGGGAGGTAGCGAATTCAGCAAGTGGCCCACAACTTGGAATCTCCAGGCAATCGCGCTTCCCCTGGTGGAAAACTGGCCCTTGGATGACCCGCGCTGGCTCGTGCCATTCGCGCTAATCGAAGATGGTTGGATCCAAGCCCTTCCGAATGCAACGCCTGCCCTGCAAGACGAAGGGACTTTAGAACACCTCCGTTGGCTTCAAGATCGATTCAGTGTTCACCGAGCCGAGGGATTGACGGCGGCGACCATTCTGCACCGGGTAACGAGAAGCCGATTTGGGCCTTTGGGGGCTGCCCCTTCCTTGCGAGATATCGTCCGCAAATGTACCTGGCAGGCTATCCTCGCCTGCAACCTCAGTGCGTTCAGCAACTTGGCAAACGGAGAATTTCAGGCACTGATGGCCGAGGGTCGCATTCACGAGGCCAGGCAGCATTCCATTGCGCGATACAAAGAAGCCCTGAACGCAATAGATTCCGACACCGAGCTATCTGAATTGTTCCTTGATACGCTCGATTCAGTCTTGATCGCCCAACAGACCGCCGTTCACAACTGGCCGTTTTGCTACGAACATGCCCGCAAAATGCAGAATCGCGGCCAATCTTGGCGAACGCTGTACAACGCGTGCCTCATACAGATCTTGGGCATGCGCGCGCTATTAAAGGAAGTCAGGCAGCATCCCGCGTTTGTTACAGATGCAGAGGTCGGCGAGGCCGAAGATACACTGCTTGCAGTGCTACGGCACGAGTATCCATTGTTGACCGAGGCTCTCAATAGCCATGAAGTGGAGGCGGCAAGGACACTACCGGGGTATGCAGGAGTCGTGCTCGCGGAACACTTCGCCTGGCACGGGAATTTTGATCGCTGCTTCCAAATCCTGGATGAGATCAAGGAACTGCCAACGGAATTCAGGCGAGAGCCAGAATCCCTGCAAAAGCCGGTGGAGCCTTGTCGAAACGAATGGTGCTGTGTCAGACCTGCGCGAAGAGGGCAGAGCTTTCTACGCATCGCAATGGGAGGAGGCACTGAAGAGCGAGGCCCAATTTGGATACGAAGACTCCGGCTCCGATCGACTGGGATCCGAACGCCTTGGAATTCCACTAGAAATGCAACTGCTCGTGGAATGGTCGGGAGTGCAGGGCAACCCCATCTCAGAAGAAGCAACGCAATGGATACTCGCTTCCCAGGTGTCTGGAACATTGGCTCGGGGCTTGGGGGCGCCCACCCCCACACTGGCAGCGTTGCAGGAGAGCATTCTGGGAGAGGACGAGGCCGTCCTACTCCTGCACTTTGGTCGGTTCTACGTTTCCGCCCTACTGTTCGATAGCGATGCGGTACGGCTATTCCACCTTGGGTCCCCGCTCGAGTTGCCTACGGCACTCAGAGCAACAAGAAACTCGTTCCTCGCCTGGCACCACAATCCCTCGAAGCAACCACCGGATTGGCAAAAGGCCTCACAGGGTTTGACTGGTCTGCTGTTCCCCGTCGAGCTGCGCGCCGCCCTGGAGGAACTCGATCCCAGCGTGCTGTATCTGACGGGTAGCTTGGACGATGAGTACTTGCCGTGGGAGGCCCTGCCCTGGTCCGACGAGCTAACGTTCGGGGAGCGTTTCGCCCTCGCCTACCTGCCATCGATGGTGGTTGGCGTGGCCCTCGCCGAACGGGCCCAAACCGGCCCGCCCGTCTCCCCCACTCTCGCCCAACTGCTCGTCACCGACGAACCCCTCACCGGCGGGCGGCTCGACTTCGACGTCGACCAGGAATCCCTGCTCGAAGCCTATGGCAACCCCGGCGATTCCTGGGACCGCGTGGTTTTCTTCGGTAAGGAAGCTTCCGCTGCCGCGCTCACCGCGCCGCACGTCCCTGGCGCGGCGCTGATCCACGTACTCACCCACGGTCAAGAGGCGAAAGAAGGCATCCCCAGCCAAACCCTGCTCATGCCCAATGGCGCGGGCGGGCAGACCGAGTGGACCTACGCGAACTTCGACACACCGCTCCAAGGCAGCACGATCCTGCTGTCGGCCTGCGCACCCGCCGCCGCCGTTCCCCGCCGCGGCGACGATGGCCGCCACCACGTGCCCGGCGCCATGCTCGCCGCCGGCGCGCCAACCGTCATCTGCTCCACCTTGCCCACCCGCTTCCGCGCGAGTCAGGCGATCGACCGCGAGATCCTCGCCGCCCTCGCGGACGGCCAAAACCCCGCCCAGGCCCTGCGCACGATGCGCAGGAACCTGGGCGAGGGGTTTGGGCCGGATCGCTTCCTGCCGCAGGTGATCGGAGTCAGCAAGGGCCGTGTCCCTGATCGGCCCAGGAGCAAGCGGGCAAGCTGGTCGCGAGTCAGGCCAGAGAAACTCGCCTGGTTTCGTATTGCGAAGGTCGGAGCGGTGCTCGGGGCCGCGGGCCTTCTCTTGTTCCTCTTCAGGAAACGGGCTCTCCGCCAGGGATAAGTGCAAACCAACCCACTCCCCCGAGGAGAGCCTTATCGCGGCCCCATCCTCGCTTCAGCGAGAACGTTGGGTGACCATGCGTCGTGCCTCTAACCACCCTCTGAAGCGACTCCAGATCCGGTAAACTAGTCTCATGTGGCATCTCAATTTTCTTGCCCGAACCCTTCTGGTGCTCCTGGTACTCTGTGGCTCTGCATGGCCCGCCCAAAACCCTCGCTGGTGGCAGGGAGAGCAAGAAGCGCGCTTCAACGATTGTCTCGATAGATTGGACCGAGACCGACTGGGTCCGGACTACATTCCGCAGCTCCTCGAAAGGGTCGAATCCGCGTCGATCACGCCCCAGGGAGAATCCAGCGACAGCGCCGAGGCTTATCTGGAACTTCTGTTCCTGAAAATCAATCCCACGCCTGCCCTGAAAGCCAACCAGGACCGGAATCGCAACGGCGAACCCTATGCCACTTGGCCGAGCGGTTGGGGTATGACTCGTTTGACACTTCCCTTGATCGGTGGTTGGGCTGCAGACGACGACCGCTGGCTGCTGCCCTTCGCCTTTCTTGAAGATTGCCTCATATCAACAAACCTTGCCGCAGATTCCCCGCTGTTTGATGATTTAGAACTGTGGGAACACCTTGAATACCTCCGCACTCGATTCAACCAGGATACCCCTGAACAAGCAATGCTGGTGGCAATCCTGGCGCGGAAATCTAGGTGCTTGGGTCGCCCATTGGAAGGCGCTCAAATCACCCGACCCTGGCTGGCACAAGTTCCCTGGCAGACAATCGCGAATTCCAACATCGGTGCCCATATATCCCTTTCCTTAGGCGAGTTTGATGCATTACTGGCGGAAGGACGAATCTTGGAGGCAAACAGCCACTCCAAGCAAAGATATCGGGAAGCCTGTGCGGCGTTGTCCAGTGACCCCACGATTGAAGATCTCTTCCGCCCCATTGTGGTTGATGCCCTGATGACGCAGCAGGTCGCGCTCAAGAACTGGCGCTTCTGCTACGACTTTGCTATGGAACAATGGGATTCGTCCCCATCCCAGCACCGCAGTTACTCCGAGTGTGCCACCTACCTTCGAGGCCTGAGGTGCCTGCTAAGTGAAGCGGTTCGCTATCCGCAGGATGTAAGGGATTCCGAGCGCACCCATGCCGTGGAGATCCTGCATGCGACCCTAGATCGGACATGGCCCCCATTGGTAGACCTACTTGCGAGGAACAACTACTCGGATGCCCAGCAACTTCCCTCTACTTCTGGTCTAGCCGTGTGCGAGTATCTTGCTTCTTCAGGTAGTCTTGCCCGCGCACTAGAAGTACTGGAAAGCGTGGATCGCCTTCCCGATCCATTCCGTACGGAACCACGCTGGATCCAAACAAGGAGAATCCGGTGGAGCCTTGTCGAAACGAATGGTGCTGTGTCAGACCTGCGCGAAGAGGGCAGAGCTTTCTACGCATCGCAATGGGAGGAGGCACTGAAGAGCGAGGCCCAATTTGGATACGAAGACTCCGGCTCCGATCGACTGGGATCCGAACGCCTTGGAATTCCACTAGAAATGCAACTGCTCGTGGAATGGTCGGGAGTGCAGGGCAACCCCATCTCAGAAGAAGCAACGCAATGGATACTCGCTTCCCAGGTGTCTGGAACATTGGCTCGGGGCTTGGGGGCGCCCACCCCCACACTGGCAGCGTTGCAGGAGAGCATTCTGGGAGAGGACGAGGCCGTCCTACTCCTGCACTTTGGTCAGTTCTACGTTTCCGCCCTACTGTTCGATAGCGATGCGGTACGGCTATTCCACCTTGGGTCCCCGCTCGAGTTGCCTACGGCACTCAGAGCAACAAGAAACTCGTTCCTCGCCTGGCATCACATTCCTACGACCGAACCACCGGATTGGGAAAAGGCCTCACAGGGTTTGACTGGTCTGCTGTTCCCCGTCGAGCTGCGCGCCGCCCTGGAGGAACTCGATCCCAGCGTGCTGTATCTGACGGGTAGCTTGGACGATGAGTACTTGCCGTGGGAGGCCCTGCCTTGGTCCGGCGATCAGACGTTCGGCGAGCGTTTCGCCCTCGCCTACCTGCCTTCGATGGTGGTCGGCGTGGCCCTCGCCGAACGGGCCCAAACCAGCCCGCCCGTCTCCCCCACTCTCGCCCAACTGCTCGTCACCGACGAACCCCTCACCGGCGGGCGGCTCGACTTCGACGTCGACCAGGAATCCCTGCTCGAAGCCTATGGCAACCCCGGCGATTCCTGGGACCGCGTGGTTTTTCTTCGGTAAGGAAGCTTCCGCTGCCGCGCTCACCGCGCCGCACGTCCCTGGCGCGGCGCTGATCCACCGTACTCACCCACGGTCAAGAGGCGAAAGAAGGCATCCCCAGCCAAACCCTGCTCATGCCCAATGGCGCGGGCGGGCAGACCGAGTGGACCTACGCGAACTTCGACACACCGCTCCAAGGCAGCACGATCCTGCTGTCGGCCTGCGCACCCGCCGCCGCCGTTCCCCGCCACGGCGACGATGGCCGCCACCACGTGCCCGGCGCCATGCTCGCCGCCGGCGCGCCAACCGTCATCTGCTCCACCTTGCCCACCCGCTTCCGCGCGAGTCAGGCGATCGACCGCGAGATCCTCGCCGCCCTCGCGGACGGCCAAAACCCCGCCCAGGCCCTGCGCACGATGCGCAGGAACCTGGGCGAGGGGTTTGGGCCGGATCGGTTCTTGCCACAGGTGATTGGGATCAGCGATCTGCCTTTATCTACCAGGCCAAGTTCACAACGGGCATCCTGGAGCGAACCACCGAAATCCAGAACCATGCAGATTCTGTTCGCGTTCATCTCCACTTTCTTGATTGCTTTGGCATTCGGCCTCTGGCGAGTCAGACGGGATGCCTAGCTGGGCAACCAGGAATAGACCAGCTCAGGTATTGCTTCGGTTCCGCCGACTCGAACTCTCCTTTGGGGCCGGGTCCATGCCTTCGCCACTCGCTGAAATCCAGTAGCAGGGGCGATCACTCGGAAGAGGAACAGTCGCATTCGCATCCGCCCAAGCCAACGCCACCGGCGTATACGCCCCCGTCACTTCCCCAGCCACCACGTCCACACCACCCAAGGTCGCGAAGAAGTGCGCTTCGCCGGTATCCCAATCGGTCGCTTCGAATTCGATGCCAAAGGTGTAGGTGCTCGGGTTGCCGGTCAGAGTCACCTGTTCATACGCTAGGAATTCCAGTGTGCTGCTATTCGCCGGGTCCTTGACGACCCAGACCTCCACCTCGACCGCATCGCCCGTCAGGCCGCTGCCGATGTCCATGGGTAGGTCGAGGCGATATTGATCGGAGCCGAGGTCCGCCACGCTGGGATCGGTGCTGCCCGGGGTGACGCGCAGGTCATCGGTGTCGGTGCTGAAGCAATAGACGAGTTCCGGGCCGCTCGCGCCGTAGATCGTCAAGGCCAGATCCTCGTAGCCATCCAGGTCCAGGTCCGCGGTCACCGCCTGTAGGATCGGCCGTTGGGTACTGCCGGGATAGGTGTCCAGGTGGTCACCCGCCGTGGGCGCCGCCAAGAGCACCGAACCGCCGCTGCCCTGCTGCAATTCGACCACGAGCACATCCCCAAGGCCCCCCTGGGTCACGAGCAGGTGTTCGCCGTAGACGGCGTCGATGCGCGGAAGGATTTCCTTCGCCTGCACACTCATCGCCAAGGCGTTGCTCGAGGTGCTTTCGTTGAAGACCTCGAGGTAGATCGAACCACCGGATTGGTAGCTACGCGCCAGGAAGTCCGCCCCGAGCCCCGAGAATCCCTTGATCTCCTGAATGCGATCGCCCGCTGCGCAGGTCCACGTGTCCAGTTCCGTGGCCCCATCCGCGCTCATCACATCGGTGTGATACTGGAACTGGATGACGACTTCTTCGCCCGTTGAGCTCGAGTCCAGTTCGACAAACGCGAGATCGACCACCTGGTCCTTGACCAACCATTCGCCTTCGTCAGTCCAAGTCCCCGAAGTGCAGTTCGCACGGCGGAGCTTGCCCGCCTTGCCATCCAAACCGAACACACGCTGCTTCGTGCCCAGATCCTGCACCCAAAGCTGGGTGACCTCATCCCAATCGCTGAGCACGCCCGTCAACCACGTGGTCACGATCGGATTGTTCTGGCTTTCGTCCCAGTTCACGAGGGCCGGGCCACTGTCCGTGGCGAGGAACACCGCGTGCAAACCACCGCTGGTCGGCACGGTGGCGATGGCATTCACATTGGTGCCGATGCTGTCGTACTGGTGATACCGCGCCGGACGCCACGCCAGATACGCCGTGTCATTGATCAACCAAACGAGGTCGGTATCAAACGAAGTGGTGATGGGCGCAGCAACCACATCGGAAACCGTTCCCGATGCACCCGATGGCCAAAACGGCTGCCAAACCCACGAATCCAGCTTGTCTCCGGCATTGGCGAAATCCGCGGAAATGGACAGAACGGCACAAGCGAACAAAGTGCGCACAAACATGGAGCATCTCCTTGTTGAAGAAAAGGAAGGAGCGTGAGCCGTTTGCTCCTCGCTCCTCTCGTTCTGCTCCAACGCAAAATCGCCGGAACGATCTGCCAGAAATTTCCGCGCTACTTGTGCAATTCCAATTCACGCGCCGAACGCGCTACCCGCAAAAAATCCTGGCGAATTCATGGCGCACTTTTGAATGCATTGCGTGTTCACGCGTGAACGCAAGAACACATAACCACTCGCACGCTCCCCAAAACGCGCGACGCAGGCACCCTTGGGCGCCTGCGTCGCGAGAAATCACTGTCCCAGGGGAACGCTCAGTCCACCGCCAGCCAATCCGCCAACCGTTCCAGCGGCCGCGCGACCACCGCCCGATCCCCGGCAACGACAATGGGCCGTTGCAGGTTCGCGGGCTGCTCAAGCAATCCCTGCCGCAAGGCCGGCCAGCGCTGGTCGCCGGGCAACTGCTCGATCCGCGCCACCAAATCCTCCCCGCGCACCCATTCCTGCCAGGGCGCGTCGAGTCCCGCCCGCAATCGATCCAGCTCCGGTCCGTCGAGCGGATCCTCGAGATAGTTGCGCACTTCAAACGGCAGACCGCGTTCGGTGAGCCAGGCCAAAGCGGCTCGGGACTTGGAGCAATCGGGATTGTGGAGTAGTTGCAGGGTCGGTTGCATGGGTACCTCTTGGGGGTCTGGACCCCATTCGTACCACTGCCGCGGCCCGGATTCCGTGCGTTCGCTGCGATTTCTTCCCCTGGCCCCGGCGTATGCCCCCCCCCGCCCGGGCCGGGCCCTTCCCACCCCCTGGCTCCCCCTCCCAACCCCACCCGCCGCCCGTTGCATCCACCGCGCCAATCCCGAATGCTGTGCTCATGGTTCAGCAGGGCAAGTGGGACGTGGTCGTCATCGGGGCAGGCATCCAGGGCGTGGGTGCGGCCCAAGCTATGGCCGCGGCCGGGCACTCGGTGCGGCTGCTCGAGCGCGAATACCCCGCCGCGGGCACCTCCAGCCGCTCGAGCAAACTCATCCACGGCGGCTTGCGTTACCTCGAAACCTGGCAATGGTCCCTCGTGCGCAGCTCCCTGCGCGAGCGGGCGATCCTGCTGCGCATCGCGCCGCATCTGGTGCGGCTCGTGCCCTTCCACATCCCGGTCTACCGCGGCATGCGCCGGGGCCCGCTCACGATCCGCGCAGGCCTATCCCTCTACGCGCTGCTCGGGGGACTCGCGAAAGACGCGCGTTTCTCCAAGCTCGCCCGCGCGGACTGGCCCGCTCTCGATGGCCTGCGCACCGACGGGCTGAAGGCCGTCTACCGCTACTTCGACGGCCAAACCGACGACGCGGCCCTGTGCCGCGCGGTGCTCGCCTCCGCCTGCGAGCTGCAGGCCGAGTTCTCCCTCGGCGCCGAAGTCATCTCCGGCCAGGCCGATTCCGCCGGCTGGACCCTGCAATTCCGCCAGGACCACGAGGTGCACGAATTGCACGCGAGCGTCGTGATCAACGCCGCCGGCCCGTGGGTCACCGCGGTGCTCGACCGCTTCCTGCCCAAACCGCCCCACCGGTCGATCGAATGGATCGGCGGCACGCACATCGAAGTACCCGGGGCCCTCGAGCGCGGCATCTACTACACCGAAGCCCCCACCGACGGCCGCGCGGTCTTCCACATGCCCTGGCGCGGGCACACGATGATCGGCACCACCGAAAAAGCCCACTCCGCCCCGGGCAACCCCGAGCCCACGCCCGAGGAGATCGACTACCTGCGCGGGGTCTTCGAGCACCACTTCCCCGGCCGCGATAGCACGCCGATCGACGCCTGGGCGGGGCTGCGCGTGCTGCCCAAGGGCGAAGGCGCCGCCTTCCGCCGCTCCCGCGACGTGACCCTCGTGCCCAACCGCACCGATCGCCCGACCCTGGTTTCGATCTACGGGGGCAAGCTGACGGGCTATCGCGAAACAGCCCATCAGGTCGAGCGCCTCGTCGCCCCGACCCTGGGCCCCGCCGCCCGCCGCGCCGATACCGCCACCCTGCGCCTGCCGGCCCTGCCCCTGGCCCCGCCGCAGCCCTGACCCCTGGCGCCGCGTTCGCCATTTGTTAGGGTAAGGGCCAACCATGGCCCACCGCGATCAACGCCTACCCGCGCGCACCCCGCGCATCCTGCACCTGGATGTGGACGCTTTCCTGGCGTCGGTGGAGTCGGCGCGCGACCCGCGCCTGCGCGGCAAACCCCTGGTGATCGGCGCGTCCCCCCGCAGCCGCGGCCTGGTGATGTCCTGCTCGTACGAAGCGCGCGCCTTCGGGGTGCGCGCCGGCATGTTCTCCCACGAGGCCGCACGCCGCTGCCCCCAGGCGATCTTCCGCCCGGGCGACTCCCAGGCCGCCAACGCCATGCGCGGGCGCCTCGCGGCCCTGCTGCTCGACTTCACCCCCATCGTCGAGATCGCCTCGATCGACGACTTCTTCCTGGACCTGCGCGGCACCACGCGACTGCTCGGGGCGGCGGCGGACGTGGCCCACGCGATCCGCGCCCGCGTGCGCGACGAGCTGCACCTGCCGGTCACCATCGGCATCGCCACGGGCAAAACCCTCGCGCGCATCGCCGGCAAACTCGGCAAACCCTCGGGGGTCGCCGAGATCCTGCCGGGGCACGAAGAGGCCTTCCTCACCCACCTGCCCCTCGAACACCTGCCCGGCGTGGGCCATTCGATCCGCCGTTCCCTCGCTGACTTCGCCCTGCGCACGGTCGGCGACCTGCGGCAGGTCTCGAAGGAAGTGCTCTTCGCCTCCTTCGGCAGCCACGGCCTCGAGCTGTACGACCGCGCGCGCGGCATCGATCACGATCCGGTGCAAGCCACCTGCCGCGTTGGGCCCGACGGACTCGTAGTGCAGAAGGTGCCCAAAACCATCCACCGCGACAGTTCCTTCGAACCCGAAGAAGGTCGCTGGAGCCACATCGAAGCGATGCTCGCCTACCTGACCGACCGCGCCGCCGATCGCCTGCGCCACCACGGCTTGCGTGCCGGCTCGATGGAGGTGCGCGTCCTGTACGTCGACACCCGCTCCAGCCGCGCCCGCGAACGGGGCTCATGGGAATCGAACCAGGTGCGCCTGCGCCGCCGCCTGCCCGAACCCAGCGCACAAACCGAAGCCCTCTGGCAACACGCCCGCACCTTGCTCCAGGCCCTGCCCCGCCGGCGCGCCCTGGTCAAACGCGTCGGCCTCAGCCTGCTACAACTGCGCGAACAAGGCCCCTACCAACACACCCTGTTCAGCGACCCCACCAGCGACCGCAGCACCGCCGAACTCCAAGCCGGCCGCGCCGCCAGCCGCAGCGACCGCGCCCAAGCCCTCGACCAAGCCCTCGACCGCCTGCGCGAACGCCACGGCTTCGGCAGCGTACAACGCGGCACCGCCATGCCCCTCCGCCAAGACCACGAACTCGGCCGCGACGGATTCGGATTGCGCACGCCTTCGCTCAATCAGTAGGCAATCCGGATAGAGACCTGCGTGCAGCCTTCGCTAGATCATCTCCGACAGATGTTTGGCCCATTGTCGGGTACCGGAAGAACGTTCCCCTCCCGTTCCATCCCCATGCAAGGCGCACAAAAAAACCGCGGCCCGGTGTGACCCGGGCCGCGGCAGCAACACCCCGAGGGGTTCGTTCCTACCGCACCGTTCCCTGGATCCCGAGGGTCTGCAACACCTGTTGGATTTCGGCGTTGGAGACCGCCGAGCGGGTGCGCACGATTACCTCGGAGGCGCTCAGGTTCGGCAGAACCTGGGTCACCGCGGGTAGGGCCATCAAGGCCTGGCGCAATCCGTCGGCTACCCCCGCGTCCGCAAGCCGCGGAACGGTGATGCGGATCTCATCGGAGCTAGAGTGCGTCGAGCTGGCAGGCATCGTCGCGACGCTCTTCGTTTCCCCCGTGGCGGGGGTGTTCTCCGACTGGCAGGCTGCGAGCACGACCAGTGAGGGGATAGTCACGAGGCGGAGGATCTGGGTCATGGGAACGGTCTCGGCAGGACGGTAGGAACGAATGCCGCCAAGGCCCGAGCCCGGGCGACACGCGGGATTCTAGTGACCCTATCGGGTGCCCATTCGCCACCTAAACGATTTGGCATGGACAACCGGCTCACAATGCCGTTAGTCTTGCCGCGCCTAGATGCGGAAGGCCCCGCATAGGGCCCCATCCCAATGAGAATCGCTTGCATCGGCGGAGGCCCCGGCGGCCTGTACACGGCATTGCTGGCCAAAAAACGCCTGCCTGGAGCCCAGGTCACGGTGTACGAACGCAACCAGGTCGACGACACCTTCGGTTGGGGCGTGGTCTTCTCCGATGAAACCCTCGGGGGCTTCGAAGAAGCCGATGCGGAAAGCTACCGCGCGATCCGCGAGCAGTTCGCCTATTGGAGCGACATCGAGACGTTCTTTGGCGGCACGTGCGTGCGTTCCACGGGCCACGGCTTCTGCGGCCTCGGGCGCAAGAATCTGCTACGCATCCTCGCCGACCGCTGCCTCGAGCTCGGCGTCGAACTGCGCCTGCAAACCGAAGTCGATCCGGACAAGCTGCCCGACGCGGACCTGATCGTCGCCGCCGATGGCATCAACAGCCGCGTGCGGGACCACTTCGCGGATCACTTCCGCCCCCATCTCGACTGGCGCAAGTGCAAATTCATCTGGCTCGGCACCGACCTGCCGCTCCAGGCGTTCACCTTCCACTTCAAGGAGAACGAACACGGTCTGTTCCAGGTACACGCCTACCCCTACCAGCAGGGCGACGACCCGATCTCGACGTGGATCGTCGAGTGCCACGAAGACGTGTGGAAAGCCGCCGGCTTCGACCAGGCCGACGAGGCGAGCACGGTCGCCTACTTGGGCAAACTCTTCGCCCCCGAACTGCAGGGGCACAAGCTGCTCACCAATCGCTCGATCTGGCGCACCTTCCCCACCGTCTCCTGCGAGCGTTGGACCAAGGACAACATCGTGCTGATCGGCGACGCGGTGCACACCGCGCACTTTTCGATCGGATCGGGCACCAAACTGGCGATGGAAGATGCGATCGCCTTGGTCGAAGCCCTCGAAGCCCACGGCCACGCCGGCGTGCCCGCTGCCCTGGCCGCCTATGAATCCGCGCGCGAGGTGGACTCGATCCGCATCCAACGCGCCGCGCAAACGAGCCTCGAATGGTTCGAGAACTGTGCGCGCTACAAGGAACAACACCCGCTGCAGTTCACCTTCAACCTGATGACCCGCTCCAAGCGCGTCACCTACGACAACCTGGCCATGCGCGACCCCGAACTCGTGCGCCAGGTGCGCGATTGGTGGGCCCAGGACCAGGGCGCGGGCGTCGCCAGCAACGGTGCCTACCCCGAACCGATCTTCGTTCCCCTGCGCCTGCGCGACCTCGAATTGCACGCGCGCACGGTGGTCTCCCCCATGTGCCAATACAGCGCCACCGACGGCACGCCGGATGACTGGCACCTGGTACACCTCGGTTCGATGGCCACCGGCAGCGCCGGGCTGGTCATCGCCGAAGCCACCGCGATCTCCGCCGATGGCCGCATCAGCCACGGGTGCACCGGCATCTGGAACGACGAACACACCGCCGCGTGGAAGCGCATCACCGACTTCGCGAAGGCCCACGGCGCATCGAAAATGGGCTTGCAGATCGGCCACGCAGGGCGCAAGGCCTCCACCAGCCGCCCGTGGGAGGGCGACACCGCCCTGACCGGCGCCGAGGCCTGGCCAACCATCGCACCGAGCGCCGAGCCCTTCAAAGCTGGCTGGCACACGCCGCGGGCCATGGACCGCGCCGACATGGAACGCGTGCTCGCGGACTTCGTCGCCGCCGCCCAGCGCGCCGAAGCGGCCGGCTTCGACCTGCTCGAATTGCACATGGCCCACGGCTACTTGCTGTCGAGCTTCCTGTCCCCCGCCAGCAACCACCGCACCGACGCCTACGGCGGCGACCTGCAAGGCCGCATGCGTTTCCCCCTCGAGTGTTTCGAGGCCGTGCGCGCCGTCTGGCCCGCCCACAAGCCCCTCGCCGTGCGCATCTCCGCCAGCGACTGGCTGCCCGAAGGTGGCATGACGATCGAAGACTCGATCGCCTTCGCCCACGCCCTCGGCGATCGCGGAGTGGACTTGATCGACGTGTCGAGCGGCGGCAACACGCCGGCCTCGCGCATCACCTACGGCCGCATGTACCAGGTGCCCTTCGCCGAAGCGATCCGCTTCGCCACCGGCCTCAAGGTCATGGCCGTCGGCGCCATCCAGGGTTGGGACCACGCGAACACCGTGCTCGCCGCCGGCCGCGCCGACCTGTGCGCCCTGGCCCGTCCGCACCTGCTCGACCCGCGCCTCACCCAACGCGCCGCCGTGGCCTACAGCTACCCCGACCTGCCGTGGCCGCCCCAGTACCTGGTCGGCAAGCCGCGCGCCTGATCCCGGCGGCGACGGGCAAGCGACGACTCGCTCCCGCTCGACGCGCCGCGCTTGCGTCCGGCTCCCCAAACCGGCCGGGGGCGCCGCGCTGCGTGCCCGGCAAAGCGCGCGCGATCCAGCCCTACTTCAGCCGCCGGGGGCCGCGCCTTGTCAGCGCAGCACCGGAACCCGATCCGACGGGTCCCCCACCTGCACGCGGTCCTTGTGCCCACCGCGATCGGGCTGCAGCACAAGGATGCGCGCCCGGCCGATCTCCGCATAGTCCGGCTCGCGGAAGGAGCGCGGCAGGAAAGAACCCGAGTTCTGCACCTCCTGCAGGATGACGCGCACCCCGGCCGTACCGGCGAAGTGCATCTCCTCGATGCGCTGCTCGCCGCCATACACGTCGTGCACCTCGAAGAGGGTCTGCAAGACGCGCCGCAGGGCGGACCAGCGCACGCCATCGGCCACGTAGATCAGATCCACTTGCAGGTCGCGCGTGACGCGCCAGAAGTAGTGGCGCACGCTCTGGTGGAAAAGCTTGTGGTACGGCGGGCCGATGATCGAATCCTCGGGCAGCAATTCCTGCAAAGGTGTTTCCACCTGCTCCCCTTCTTCCTTGTCCCGCACGAGACCCCGCACGAGGCTGTGCTGAACGCCGACCCAGAACCCCTCGCCGCCCAGGAATTCCTGGCTCGCAGCGCGTTTGAACAGGGACTGCAGCCCGGCGAGCAGGATGCGACGATTCTGTACCTGGTGGCGCCGCAGGATCCACATGCGCTTCTGGCCGGAAGTCAGATCGTCGATCGACAAGGCCAAAGGCCACTCGTCTTCGGCGCTGCGATCGGCATTCCAGGCCACGCGCACCGGCACCTGCCAACGCTCGGGCAACCCGCCGAAATGCGCGACGAGCCCCTGCCGCGCGAGCGCGGTGCGCACGGCGTGTCGCTCCCCGTCGGTCAGCGCGCCGGCCACGTGTACCTCCGGCCGCGCCTCTCGCGCAGGATCGTAGCGGCGCCGCCACAACCACTGTTCCCACTGCGCCAAGGCCACCGCGCCGTACGCCGCCGCACAGCCCCAGGCGCAAGGCCGCGCAAGCCAGCGCGACAAGTCCATCGCGTCGCGACTCCCGCCGCCGCCTTGCCCTTCCAAAGTCCAGATGAGGGCCCAACTCATCGCATACAACGCGCCACCGACCAACACGTAGTAGGTCCGCATCGCGAAACTGCGCATCTCCCCCGCTTCGTTGCGCCACATCACGCGCAGGGGTGCGGCGCGCGGCAGGGCCCACAGTACCACGCAAGAAAGGCCCGCCAACGCGAGCAGCCCCTCGGCGACCCACAGCGGCAGGAACAACATGCCCAGCACCAGGTCGAGTCCGAGGAATAGATACACCCGCAGCTCAAGATCCCGACTGAGCAAACGGCCTTCCTGACGACGCCGCAGGAATCCCTCGCGGATCTGCAGCACCACCGAAGAAACCCCACGGAACGCCATCAACAGCGAAAGGGTCCACACCGCCGCCACCACCGGCAGGTAGAACACGTAGGCCCCATCCCGCGCCCAGAAGCGCAGCTCGCCGAGCCACCCCATGCCGCCAGCGAAACATGCCGCGACCAACAAAGCCGCCAGGGCTGGTGCCACGAGAAAGACGCGCGGAACACCGCGTCGCACCGGCGGATCCCCGCGGAAGTCGATGCCGAGGCTCGGCCGGTAGCGCACCCAGCGGTGCAACCACGCGCGCGCCGAACGCTCGATCCACAACACAAAGCTGATGGGATTCTGCCGGTGCCAAGCCCAGGTGGCGCCCGCCAGCACCGAGAGCACGAGCAAGGCCACCGCATCGAACCAGTCGTGGCGCACCTGCGCCCCTACCGTCTGCACGGCCGCCAGGCCCAGGGCCCACAGGACCAAGGCCGGGCCGTCCGGGTCGGTGCCGATCAGCCGGCGCCGCAGGCGGTTCATCAGGGCAGGCATCGCATTCATGGTAGCCGCACCCCGCCAGGGGGTTACGGAATGCCGGCAGCGCCGCCTCCGGAAGCCGCGGCCAGCGTCCAAGGGGGCTTTGCAAATGCCAATTCGGCCCCGAACCCACCGCTTTCGTGACTCGCTTTGCGATCGCTTTGCGCTTTTTGCCCCAGGGGACCTTCCGCGTTCGGAAACGAATCTGGCGCCGGTCCCGGCTCCTCCGCCGACCCTGCGGCGGATCGCTTCCCGCTGACAATCCGATCGCCTCTCGCCCATGTGGACCGTCCTTCTCCCCTTGCTCAGCCTGGCCAGCACCCCCAACACCTGGTATGTGGATGCCGCCGGCACCGCACCCGGAGAGGGTTCGCCCGCCAATCCGTACACGCGCATCGACTTCGCCTTGGCTCAGGCCTCGACCCTGAGCGGCGATACGATCGAGGTGGCCGCTGGCGTCTATGTCGATGAAACCATCGACTTCCTCGGCAAGGACGTGCGGGTCGTCGCGCCGGCGGGTTCCGATTCCACCGAGATCCGCGGATTGCCGCCGGGATCCGGACCGCGCCACGCGTTGGTGCGTTTCACCGGCGGCGAAGGACCCGGCGCAGAGCTCGACGGGTTCCGTTTGACGGCGGGCAGCGGCGATCCCCTGCCCGGATCCCCGGGGGTCTTCGCCGGTGGCGCACTCTTCATCCAAGGTTCCTCCCCCACCCTGCGCAACCTGGTGGTGGAGGCGAACCACAGCACCGATCTGTACGGCGCCGGCGTCTACGTGGGGCCGAACTTCGCCTCTGGGGAACCCACGCGTTTCGAGAATTGCGGTTGGTTCAACAACCAGGGCCTGTCCGGCGGCGCTTTCTATCTCAGCAGCGCGCGGGTCGAGTTCGAGCAGTGCGAGTTCAGGAACAACGCCGGCGGCAGCTCGGGCGCCGGCTTCGGCCAACAGAGCACGGTGGCCTTCGAAGACTGCACCTTTTTTGGCAACCAAACCGGGCAATCCGGCGGGGGCGGACACTTTCTGCAGTGCGAGCTGAGTTTCGACGGCGGCAGCATCGAAACCGGATTCAGCACCCTGTGCGGCGCCGGCTGGTACGTGGCGGGCGGCACGCTCTGGATGCACGAGGTCACGGTGCAGGGCAATTCCTCGACCTGCGGCGGCGGTTTGTACCTGGCCTTCAACCACGCGCTGATCGAAGAGTGCCAATGGCTCGCGAACCGCGCGGATGAAGCCACCGAAGGCGGCGCGATCTTCCAACTGGGCGGTTCGCTCACCGTGCGCGAGAGCCTGTTCGAGGGCAACATCGCCGGCCTCGGCGGCGCGATCTGCAGCCGCTCGGCCCTGTCCGGCACCGTACCGGGCCATTTCGTGCAATTGGAGCACTGCGAGTTCCGCGACAACCTCGCCAGCAGCATCAAGTCCTTTGCGCAGCCCCGCGGCGGCGCGCTGCTGACCTCACTGCCCACCACCATCGGCCAAAGCCTGTTCCAGGGCAACCTGGCGCACTTCATGCCGGCCGGCGAGAACCAGGAGACCGCCCACGGCGGCGCGATCTACGCCCTGGGCCCGATGGCCCTGGACGGCTGCGAGTTCCGCCTCAACCGCGCCCAGGCGCAACACAGCGCCATGGGCGGCGCGATCGCGGCCCTCGACAGCGCCCAGGCCACCCGTTGCCTGTTCCTGGCCAACTCGCTCGAGTCACCGATCGAGGAACAGGGCACGGCGATCTTGGGCCTGGTGGACCTGGAACACTGCACGCTGACCGGCAACGCTGGCGGCAGCACGGGCAGCACCGTCGCCGGCTCCGGCGCCTTGCACAACTCGATCCTGTGGAACAACGTGCCGAGCGGCTTCGAAGCCGGCGCTAGCCTCGCGTGGTGCTTGAACGACGGTCCCGACGGGGGCCCATCCGTCTCGAACCTCGACCCGCGCTTCTGGTCCGCGGAAGACGCCACGCTGATGCCCTCCTCCCCCGCCATCGACGCGGGCGATCCCGCCTCCGCCCTCGACGCCGATGGCACCGCCGCGGACCTCGGCTGGCGGCCGTTCGACGCGATCTATTGCGGCGCGGGCTGCGACGGCGACCTCGGCACGATCTATTGCGCCTCCAACCCGAACTCGCGCGGCTTGCAAGGCCGACTGGGCGCGCTCGGCTCCGCCACCGTGGCGGGCGACCTGTTGATCCTCGTGGCCAGCGACCTGCCCTACGGCGCCCCCGGCTACTTCCTCGGCTCCACCGGCACCGACTTCGTGGCGAACTTCGGCGGCAGCATGGGCAACCTCTGCCTCGGCGACCCGCGCATCTTGCGCTTCCACGCCTCCATCCAGAACAGCGGCCCGAGCGGCCGCGTCGCCCAGCAACTCTCCCTCAGCGACTGGCCCGAAGGCGGCGTCGTGCAGGCGGGTGAAACCTGGCACTTCCAGTTCTGGCACCGCGACTTCGACGGCATCACCCCGACGTCCAACACCACCGAAGCCCTGGCGATCGCCTATTGATCGTCTGCCAGCGCCCGGAAGGCGCAAACCGGCCCAGCGCCGTGTTTGCGGCGGCAATCGCCTAACGCGCTTGGGCCAAGGTCGCCCACGATTGCGCGCCGCAGCCCGGGCGATTGGGCGGGGCACTGCCCCGGCCCCTGTGGCGCCCCACGCCCCCAAGATCTAGGCGCCCAAGCCCCCCCGCCCCCCACCGGCGGGGCTGGCGCGCACGTTAGGCCCCTGTTAGGGTTCAGGGGTCATGTACGTGCCCCTGCGCAACCACAGCCACCACTCCCTGCTGACCGGGGTGCATCCCCCCGCTGCCTGGGTGCAGCGCGCCCGCGAGCTGGGCCTGCCCGCCCTGGCCCTGTGCGATGTCGACTCGATCGGCGGTCTGGTGGAGTTCGTGCGCGCCTGCGAAGAGCCCGGCGCGCCGCGCGCGATCATCGGCGCCGAACTCAGCGACCCCAGCGGGGAGCCCGGGCGCGTGGTGGTGCTCGTGGAAGACGAAACCGGCTACCGCAACCTGTGCCGGCTCGTGAGCGCCCGGCGTTTGGGCTACGACCCCGGCAGCACGCCGCCGCCCGCGCCCGACGCCCCGGCGCCGGTTTTTGATCTCGTGCACGCCTGCGTGCGTTGGCACGCGGGCCTGTTCTTCCTGGTGGACCACCCGCGCCTGCTGCTCGCCTTTTTCGCGCGCCTGCCCGCCGAACGGGTCTTCGCCGCCCTCTCCCCCGCGCACCTCGCACGCCGCAGCCCACGCGAAGGTTCGGCCGCACCGCTCGAAACGAACAAGACCCCCGACGCCTGCGCCTCGCTGTGCAGCGCGCAAGACCTGATCGATGCCGCCAACGCCACCGGCGCCGCGCTCGTGGCCGTGCCCGACGCGTACTACCCCACGCCCAAGGGCCGCGCCCTGCACCACCTGCAGACCGCGATCAAACACAACGCGCTGCTCGCCGACCTGCCGCCCGCGTGGCTCGCCCCCGAACCCGCGCACCTGCCCGCCTACGACGAACTCGCGCGCCTCTACGCCGAAATCCCCGACGCCCCCGGCGCTTGGCCGGTGCACGAGAGCCCCGCACTCTACGCGTCTTGCCCGCCGATCCCCCCCTCCGCAGCCGCCGAAAACCCCAAACTCACCGCAGCTTCGGCAACTTCTGGCCCCCCCGCGCCCCTTGTGCGCAGCGTGCAGCTCGCCGAACGCTGCCGCTACACGCCACCGCTCGGCGGGGTGCTCTTCCCGCGCATCGACCTGGCCGAAGGCGAAACGCCCTATTCGCGTCTGTGCAGCCTGGCCTTCGACGGCGCGCGCCAGCGCTATCGTCCGCTCGGGCCCGAGGTGCTCGAACGCCTGCAATACGAACTCTCCACCATCCAGAACCTGGGCTTTGCACCCTACTTTCTGCTGGTGAACCAGATCGGCGAGTTCGCGCGCGATGCGGGCATCCCCACCATCGGCCGCGGTTCCGCCGCTGACAGTCTGGTGGCCTTTTGCCTGGGCCTGACCGACGCCGATCCCTTCCGCTACCGCCTGCCCTTCGAGCGGTTCCTGAACCCCGCGCGCAAGGACCGGCCCGACATCGATCTGGATTTCTGCTGGCGGCGGCGCGACGAGGTGCTCGAACACGTCTTCGAGTTGTTCGGACCCGAGCGCACCGCGATGATCAGCACCCTGATCCGTTTCGGCGCGCGTTCCGCCTTCCGCCAGGCCGCGCTCGCCCACGGCATTCCGCCCGCGGAATTCGAACGTTGGTCGCGGCGCATCCCGATGTACGGGCCGGGCGCGAGTTTCGACGGCACCGCGGCCGCGGGCGAGGATCCCGCGGAAGAGGGCGACGAGAGCCTCGAAGCCGGCCGTCCCGCCGGCTCCCTCGAAGCGGTGCTGCGCAGCCTGCCCGACCTGCGCGAGTTCCCCTTCGACGATGCGCGGTTCGCGGCGGTACTGCGCGATGCGGACCGGTTGCTCGACGTGCCGCGCCACTTCGGGTTGCATCCCGGCGGCGTCGTGGTGGCGCCCGCCACGATCAGCGAGGCCCTCGCGTGCGCGCCGTCGAGCAAGGGCCCGGTGGTCACGCAGTTCGACAAACACGGGGTCGAGGACCTGGGGCTGGTCAAGATGGACCTGCTCGGCAACCGCGCGCTCACCACCCTGCACGACGCGCAGCAGATGCTCGCGAGCCGCGGCATCACCATCGATTGGCAGGCGATCGCCGAAGATGATGCGCCCACCGCCGAGATCCTGCGGCGTGGCGCGACCTTGGGCTGTTTTCAGATCGAATCGCCGGGCATGCGCCACCTGTTGCAGCAGACCGGCGCGTGCACGATGGACGACGTGATCCAGGCGGTGGCGCTGATCCGGCCCGGGCCCGCGCAGGCGGGCATGAAGGAGGCCTACGTGCGTCGCTTCCGCGGCCACGAGGATCCCGCGCCGCCGCATCCCTGCCTCGCGCCCGTGCTCGCGGACACCTACGGCATTTTGCTGTACCAGGAAGACGTGATGCAGGTGGCCGCGGTGGCCGCGGGCATGGACCTCGCCAGCGCGGACCAATTGCGGCGCGCCTTGCAGAAGCGCAAACACGACGAGCTGCCCGCCCTGCGTGCGCGTTTCTTCGACGGTTGCGCGAGCCGCGGACTCACCCCCGAAGATGCCGAGCACCTCTGGGAACGCATCGAGGGTTTTGCGTCCTTCGCCTTCTGCAAAGCCCACGCGGTGACCTACGGGCGCATCGCCTACCGCGCGGCGTGGCTCAAGGCGCACCACCCGATCGTGTTCCTGACGGCGTTCTTGAACAGTGAAACCGGCTACTACGCGACACGCGTGTACGTGGAGGAGGCGCGCCGGCTGGGGGCGCGCATCCTCGGCCCCGACGTGAACCACAGCGGGCGCGAGTTCGACCTCGAGGACCTGCCCGGCGCGCGCGTGGGGCTGCGCCTAGGCTGGAACCAAGTGCACGGCCTGTCCGAACACACCACCGAATGCCTGCTGGCCGAACGCGAGCGCCGCCCCTTCCTGTCCCTGCCCGATTTCCTCGAACGCACCGGCGCGCACCGCGACGAAACCGAGACCTTGATTCGCTGCGGCGCCTTCGATGCCTTCGACCGCACGCGCCCCGAACTGCTCTGGCGCCTGCACCTCCTGCGCCAACCCGTGCAGCGCGCCCCGCGCGAAGCGGGCCTCGACCACGGCACCCTCTCCGCCCTGCGCCGCCGCCCCCCGGCCGAAGGCGGCCTCGTGCAACAAAGCCCCAGCTCCGGCTGGAACGGCCAAGGCATCGGCCTCGGCGCCACCCGCCTCGAACCCGGCGCCGAAGCCTCCCTCTTCGCCCCCCCGCCCGACCGCGCCCCCGTACTGCCCGGCCTGCCCGACTGGAACGACCACGAACGCGGCCGTTTCGAACACGACCTGCTCGGCGTCAGCCTGCACCACCACCCCACCCGCCTCTTCCCCTGCCCCGGCGAAACCCGCTGGCAAGCCGCCCGCAAGGGCCCCCGCGACCGCCGCGCCCCCCTGCCCCCACGCCCCTGCGCCGACATCGCCACCTGGAGCGGCACCCGCATCACCCTACGCGGCTGGCTCGCCGCCAGTCGCCGCGTGCGCACCACCGCCGGCACCTGGATGCGCTTCCTCACCCTCGAAGACGAATCCGGCCTCGCCGAAGCCATCCTCTTCCCCGACGTCTACACCCGCACCGCCCCCCGGGTGCGCTCGGACGAGGTGCTGCTGGTCAGTGGAACCGTCGAAGATCAGATGGGGTCGTTTGCGTTGCGTGTGGAGAACATTTGGTGAGGGAGGATCGCAGGCGACAAATCTCCAACTTGGCCCTTGTTCAGCTCAATGGAAACCTACCGACACCGCACCCGAGAAGTTCGATGTGCCCTGGCCGCCCACTTGATCTCGGTACCAGTACTGGAAATACCACGTATCCCCGGACCCGATTGCGCTCGACGGATTCGTTGGAATGGCGGACATGTCGATGGCAATCTGCACTTTGCCTTCGCTATCGGGGTAGGCGATCTGCGAGCCAAAGCGAGCCAGGTTGCCCCCCAGACACAAGGTACCCATGCTGCCTCCAGCCCCCGGGAGCAATGCGCTGCTGGTCCCGGCCAGAAGCATTCCAGCTTGACCCTGGGGTAGAGAATCGACCCGGGCCCGCAAGTGCCCGAACTGCACCTTCCGGCTGCCGGACATCTCCAGGTGAGCGGGGCTACCCGTCGAATTCACCACGCCATCGCAGGTCGTAGCCCCGAATGGCAGATAGAAAAAGTGCGCCGAGCCTGAGCCCCATACCGAACCAGCAAGACCCAAGGGATCCGTAACCAATGCCACATCCTCATCCAGCGCAACCACCCGACCCATCTCTTGGGTATGGAAAGCATTGCCATCGTCATCCGGGGTCCAGCATCGATAAACCTCCTGCCAGACTCCATTGCGGTCCTCGAACAGGTATCCACTGCCAAGGATCTTGGGACCTCCATCGGGCCGCTGCCACTTTCCTCCGACGAGCACCCGCCCATCGTGAATGCTGACACTCTCTCCAAATCGGTCGCTGACCTCCCCGCCCGGGGTCACCAACACCGAAGCATCACTGGCGAACAAGGTCGTTTCGTGAACCCAGGTGCCTGAGATTTCGCGATACAAATGCACACGGCCCGGGTGCAGGTAATGCAGGATATCCGCATAGACCGGAGCCCCAATCGCCATCAAGTCCCCTTCGATCGCGACGGAGTAGCCAAACAATTCGTTCTCGTGCCCCCCGAAACGCCGAATCGGCCCCGCGTCATACCAGACCCCGGTACTGTGGCGCTTCACGAGGTTCGCATGGTAGAGCCCTCCGATGCCGGAGAGTTGCCAGATACCGTACTGCAGATTGCCCACCACCACTGTGTCGCCATCGGCCGCCAATGAATAGCCACTCAATGTGGCTTCATCGTTGAATCCGGCTGCCTCGGGAGGGTAGTGCAGGCCAAACCGCTGGGTTTGCGCCCAACCCACGGAGGTACGCTCGAACACATAGATACTCCCAAAGGTCCCGTATTGAACCGTCGGGGACCACGAGCCATCTTGAAGGTTTACGGCTGATACTGGTGATCGAGTATCCGCGTGAGAGCCGATCAGAATCGTGTCGTTATCCACAATAGTGAATGATTGTCCGAATCCTGTACTAGGCCAGGCAGGATCAGCGGCTTCCAAGAACCCCTCCATGACCCAATGCATGCCATCGAACCGGAAAACATACACGGCACCGATATGGCCTCCAGACGGTGGGATGTACAGGGCTGCATCAACCACGAGCAAGTCTCCCCGCAAATCAAGGTGACGAATTCCGAACGCTAGAGATGGGATTGGATCCGGATAGATGTCCTCAAAGAAATCAAACCCCCCTGAAGACCTCCGGTAAAGCCGGACCGAACCGCCCGACCCAACCTGAACTCCATCCTGGGGAAAGCTAACAGCCGCCCACTCGCCATCTACGTCCGCTGCAAACCCGAATTGGTCGGAGTAGCCGCCTCCCGGAGAATCTGCGACGAAATCCGCGTACCGAACCTCACTCGCTTGGCAGGTGTAGGCAAGCCCCGCAAGCGGGAAGAAAGCGCTCAACGCAAATCCAATCATCTTCGTGAACATTGTGATTCCTATGCCAACTGCTTGTCTCGGGTAGCGCCGTGGGGTGGCTGCTACAGCAGCCACCCCATCCGGTCTAGTGGCGTTCGTACGCCCCCATATCGCCCTCACCACAAGTGTAAGGGCTACTTCCGCAGGTCTGACCCGCAACTAGATCCACAATACGGACCCCGAACGTGTAGTCGTACTCGACGGCCTCTGCCGTGTTGCCATCCAGATCACCGTCCGGATAGTCCGGAGGGATGAAATCGTCGGAAGCCTTGTCCAAGCAGGGCGAAGTCGCCATCAGGCTATAGTCGCCAATCGCCGTATTGGTGAACTGAGGATTAGGTTTGATGTTGCCATAACCCGGAAGGGGCGTCGTAGCTGTAGGCGCTTGAATCTGGTTGTGATCCTCGGCCCAGTAGGTGGGTACACCGGATGATATGTCCAAGAAGATACCGTCGATTAGCTGGACGGAAATCAGGCGCGGATTCTCATAGAAAATCGAATTGGACATCGAACCGGTACCGTCCACATGAACCGTACCGGTGAGATAGATGGCCGTTCCCGCCGGAGTTGTATCCCTCGGCTCAACAAGCACGTAGTTTCCGTGGAAGGTACAGTGGCTCCAGGTAAACACGCCGTTCGAGTTGTAGCTTGGCGCAAATGGGGTGGTCACATGCCAGACCGCAGAGCCCCAACCTCGAGAAAAGTTATCCACAAATAGGTCATTGCAGAATGCGATGTGTGCCGCGGCCCCGCGCTCGCCAATAGCCAAGCCTCCTCCACCCTGTTGGTTGTCGTAAGCACCCTGGTGAGTAGAATCCGAACCCGCCAGGTTCCGCCGGAATTTGGAGTTGTAGATGTAGCTCGCATCTACAGTAGAGCCAGAGAAGTACTCAACAAAAGCGCCACCGCCCTGCCGGGCAGACGTGTTTGAGTCAAACTCGCTTACAAAAACCTCAAGCCTCTTTCCGGACTCTCCACCAGAAAAGAACAGTCCGCCTCCTTGATCTAGAGCGATGTTCTCGCGGATGAAGCAATTCTTCAGCGAAAGACGGGTACCAACGGAGTAGATTCCGCCGCCACTTCGAGTCGGGTCTCCTTGAACGGCGGTGGCAGTGCCCTTGGCGATTCCATTGCGCACCAGGAATCCATCGATGGTAACTTTCGAGTTTCCACCAATGGTGGTGACAACGTGGTAGCTTCGGTCGCTTGAATTCACCACACCATCCAGGATCGTACGCTGAAAATCGCTGGGAAAGCGCATGGTTGGGCTGGACATCCCATTCACGAATCCACCGAGCAGTGAGATCCCGTTCGGGACGAGGAAAGTGGCTTCCTTCGGATCCACCAAGCCTGCAGCATCCGGGAAGTATGTGCCTTTCGCAACCCAGACTTCCTGTCCGGACTGAAGCAAGGGATTGCTCAACGCCGAATTCAAACTGTGGAAAGCATTCTGCCAACTCTGCCCGTTGTTCAATCCCGGGCTGCCGGAACTAGCCAATCCGATGTCAACGTACCACGTGGTTTGTGCAGATGACTGATTGGCGAGCCCGAAGACGAAGACAAACGCCAGTGCAAAGCTCCGGGCTTGGCTCAACCACCTGAAGGAAACGCCCCACTGGGGGGGGGGGGGGGGGGGAAGGCGTCTCATTTCAAAGATTCTCGATTGTGCACAATGCTTCCTGACCTGAGTGGGGCACAAGACCCCGGGGCGGCAAGTGCCGCAAAGTGATCATCAACCAGGCTTTCTTGCTTGTACTCTACCTTACCCGGTCCCGCAAGCCCGAAAACGAGCTTCACAATGAGCCAGGGCGCCCCCTGCCCCCACGCGCCTGCGCCGACATCGCCACCTGGAGCGGCACCCGCATCACCCTACGCGGCTGGCTCGCCGCCAGCCGCCGCGTGCGCACCACCGCCGGCACCTGGATGCGCTTCCTCACCCTCGAAGACGAATCCGCCCTCGCCGAAGCCATCCTCTTCCCCGACGTCTACACCCGCACCGCCCCCCGGGTGCGCTCGGACGAAGTGCTGCTGGTCAGTGGAACCGTCGAAGATCAGATGGGGTCGTTTGCGTTGCGTGTGGAGAACATTTGGTGAAGGAAAAGCGTGAGCCAACGATCCCTTCGAAACCTGGAACCATTCGAGTCGCCCTCTGGGCAGCAGGCCCAACGCCGATTCATTTCCGTAGCCCAGCGATGCCATAGTCCGCTGAGAGATGCACGCCAATCTCACACTCCCGCATGAAGGGTCAGCGCTCCCAATGCAGCTTGCGAATCCCGCGCATTTGGCGTCACTGTGATCGGCCAAAGCCGACTCCGGCGCCACCGAAGGCTGCGTAGATCCGCTTGCAATCGACTCTGCAAGCCCCAGTCCGGAGACAATGCGCATGCGCTGCAAAGCAATCACCAACTCCCGTAGGCGTATCGCAACGAGTTCGTGTAGTTCTCGTCATGACATGACGCCCAATGGGTAAGACAAGGCAAAGTTCTGCACTGGGAAGTGCACACCGGCACACATTGCCAAGAGCATTGCAACCGCGCATAACCACCCCCCCCCAACCACTTGCGGCAATATGCCCTGTCAAAATCCCTGAAACTACGAATCCGCGAATTGCTGCTTCCTGCCTTGCAGATACAATTCAGCCCGAATCCGAGCCTCCCAATAGAAGAGCCCTTGGAAAACGAGCAACATTACATGAACAAGAACGCGCAGACCGTGGGACTGATCGGGTTTGGAACCGTGCTGGCTGGCATGCTGGCTTTTTGGCTGAATTCGAATCCGAATCGAGATCGACCGAGTGATCCCTCCAGGACGCCCTCGCCAAAAGTCCAAACAAATAGCCCTGATGCCGAGCTTGTCGGTTCGCCAACGGTGAGTGTGGATACCAGGGAAGAATTGCCTAAATCCGCAGAATCGAACGAACCCGGTCCGGACAATATCGACAAGGATGTAGATCCCAAGCTTGGGCGACATCTTTGGACGGACGCGGAGCTAGGTTTGGACCTGAGTGGGCCTTGGGAAGAGATCGACATGAATGACTACATGTTCACCGCCAAACCGCTTGGGCCACCGTTGAACTTGACCAGTGCGCAGATCACCGCCCGGCGCGGAAGACTGCTCGAATTGTGGTACAAGGATGAAGCGTACTGGGCGAGTCGTTCCAACGAATTGGCGCTCCTGGATGGAATTCGAGTCCTCCGGGATCCAAAGGCGACGTCACAAGAGATCTGCGGCCACGTTGCAAATGGCATGATGATTGCGACCTACTGGTTGCTGAAGCAAGCGGGACTCACGCGGGACCTGGAGAACGGAGCTTCCGTGCCCCAGGAGATTGCGGAGCAAGGCTTCGACACGACGGGCACCGTAGGAGCGGGCAACATCTATGCTGCCTATGGCTACAACGATGAAGATTTTCCTTTGTTTGGCGAGTGGGACCGCTACAAACTGAAAGTGGTCAACGCGCTGAACAAATACCGCAAGGAAGCCTCCAAACTCGACCCGGATGGACCACCTCTCCTGGACATTCCTTCGGTCGAAATTCCACTGGCAAACTCGCTACGCTCTCAATTGCTAGATGCCCTTGAGTTCGCACTGGCATTTCAGAAGTCAGTTACCCCAAAACCAAATCTAGAAAAATCAATCAAATGAAATACTCCACAGTCGTAGTTCTGTTGGCTTCAATCCTGACGCTTGCCTCCAAGAGTCGGGCACTAGATGAGGAGCCCTATTGCCCCGAACAATGTGCGGTGAATTCCACGAATGGCGGCGGCAGCTTCCCCGGCCTAAACCTCGAGCTGAAATGGACCAACACCGCTGATGGTAGCGCCACCTGGATCGAATGCGACACCTGCAAGACCTGCGAGGGGGAGTTGACCATCACAATGTCGAAGGCCATAGGCATAGGTGGAACCTATGGTTGGGGGTTCAACGGGGACGAACCAGAGTTTCCCACTTGGATCAAATCAGACGTAGAGGTTGGCTCTCCAGGTACTCCACTCGTCTCGTCTGAGCGACACTTCCTTGACTGCAACACCTCCAAGCAATTGGATGTCAATCTCAGCGATGATTTTGGCCATAGCTTGGCTACTTCGGCCGGCATGACTTGCGGTGGTTGCTAAGCACGGAACTACTCCACTCCCGATTGCTGATGTGTTCGCCCAGGCCGAGATCTGGCTTCGGACGAACCCTCGGACTCCAAGGGCTGCGCGGATTCCCCAGGGGCTCACGCAGCCCTTGCCCTAGCGATTTGGCAATCATCACCGCGAGAATTCGATCATGCCCGCCGCCTGGAAAGTTGGTTCTGCCGAGATCACCCACCATCCGTGCATGGGGTGGCATAGACTTCCTCGTTCAAAACCCAACGCCGGCGGCTAAAAGCGCATCGTGATAAGTACTCTGAAGCCAAACCCGCTTTGACGGGGGCAAACGGCGGTAGATCGAGGCAAGGTGCTCTCCCCAGACGGCGGGGATGTCGGACTGCGCACCAACTTCGAAGAGCAGGTTCCACAGGGCGACAAGTTCGAGCTCCCTGGACAAACGTTCCGGACCGAATCTTTGGGCAAGGCTCAGCTGCACTTCGGCTGCCCCCGATGCGTTCACGACGGGCCAGACGCCCGTTTCGGCGCAGGTGCCCATCCAGAGGATCTCCTCGTCGCTCAGGGAGGAGAGTCCGCGAAGGCACAGCCGGGTCTCTTGATCGACGACGGCGATCGCCTGGTCGGAGAAACCGCGCTGCTGGAGCAACTCGCGCGCGCGCTGCGAGAGGGTCGTTGGGTTTTCCTGGTTGCGCATCTGGAACTGGTAGAGCTGTTCGCGCAGCTCGTCGTTCTGCTCCTGGGCGCGGGCGAGTGGATCACCCAGCTGCGAGGCCACATCGGGAAGCGCGGATCTGCCAAGATCACCGATCTCGGGTGCGCCGGGCCTTGCTTCTTCGGGAGGCAGAACACGGTTCCCGGTAGGCGCGGCGGTCCCTTCGAGTGCGGACTGACCGCGATGGAATTCTGAGGCAGCGGAAGGAACCTGCCCACCGGCATCGGCTGTGCCTCGGATGATTGGAACGGATCGCCCCGCCCATAGCTGCCAGAGGTTCAAGGACCCAAGGACAGCGATGATGACCCAGCAGCTTCTCCCCCACCGCGGTCCCGGTCCCGGGGATTGTGCGATGGCGTTCAAGCTGGCAGCTCCTCGGCTTCCAGAACTCGCAGCGCCTTCCAGGGCAAGCGAATCGACACGAGAATCGGGAGTAACAGGGCCACGTGCACGAAGAGAAAGAATGCCTCCGGGGAGTCCCAACTCTCATAGAAGGAGACCATTCCATGCAATACCAGCAGCCAACAAACATCCGCGATCAAGAGCAGGCACATAGTCAGTAGAACGAGGTGCATGGGGTGTCCTTCTTTTATTCCACAATCGTCCGGCGCTGCCAGCGAACCGGGACGAGGATCTTCCGATCAAAGTTGCCGGTCCATTCCGGCTTCAACCGGTGGCGCTTCAGGCAAGACACGACTTCGTGGCCGATGGCGACGGATTCACGTTCTTCGGCTTCCTCGGAAATGGGCTGTTCGTCCTGGGAGTATTGTCCATACGCAAGGGCCAAGGTGATCTCGTCGTTGTCCGCCAGCTCCTCCGCCAAACTCTGATCGTAGAAGAACGCGGCCCCGCGGATGCGGGCACGGAAGCCGGGGAATCGACTTTCAATGAAGTCGATGCGAAGCGGGACGTCGCCCCACGAGCAGGACATGCAGCACGGGGAAACTTGCCAGAAGAGGATGCCCTTCTCCCGGAGTTCCGCTTCGACGGCATCGAGGCGATCGCAGTCGGTTTCCGCGGGCCAGTCTGCTTGTTCCTGGGAGAGGGTTTCGGTGGCCAACTGAATTTGCTCCTGCAAATAGTCGACGTATCCAGGCTCCAGCTCCGGCGGGCACTGATCCACCAGGTAGATCTCGCGGGCCTTCTCAACGATTTGGTCGGAAGCCAACTGATTGAGCCGGACTTCTCCCCAAACGACCGCGCGAAGGTCGGCGCGCAAATCCGCATCAGGCAAGGCGCCCTGGCCATCCGTACCGGAGGAGGGAGTATTCGCCTTCTCTGAATTCTGCTGTGGGGCCACACACGCAGGCGCAATCAAGCCGCAGCCCACTAGAAAACGATGCAAGAGGTTCTTCAATACCACATCTGGATTGTAGCGCGAACGTACGTCCAGAATGCTCGGTCGTCCATATCTTGCAGCAGATCGGAAGTCCGGGAAGCCCTCGGAGTGGAGGAGGATGCAGGCGGGGTCGCTCGATAGGAATTCGGGGCGGCATAACGTTGCATCTAGGGGCGAATTCCGGAGCGGTATACATCAGACTCCGGCGCGCAGGGGGGCGCCACCAAACGAGTCAAATGACCTTGCCCCGTGGCGGATTGACCTTTTCACCCAAAGGCAACGCCGACACCAAATGGGGGGGTGTGCCGAAACCACCGGTTTTCGGGTCGTGGAAAGAAACCCTGGGCGGCGTGGGCGGTCTTCAGGGCAGCGCAGGCACCGATGGGGCCCCCATTGTCAACCCTTGTCAATCTAGGACAATCCATGTACCGTTGGGAAATGAACGTCAACCTCACTCCCGAGCTTGAGGAGTTGGTCCGCCAGAAGGTCGAGACCGGGCTCTACAACAACCAAAGCGAGGTCATCCGGGAAGCGCTGCGGCTCCTGTTCGAGCAGGACCGCATACGTGAGGCACACCTGGTTGGATTGCGGAAGGTGCTGGCCGAGGGGCTCGTTCAGGCCGATCGAGGGCAGATGCGCGATGGGCGGAAGGTGATTTCCGATGTGCGCAATCAGCTGAAGAAGGAACGCAAAGGCGGTCGGTGAGTCGCCGATACCTCCTCACGCGGATCGCGGAGGAAGAGCTGTTTCAGGCCGTGTGGCCGGTACACGTTTTCTGGAGAGAAGAAACATGATCGCGATCCTCTACCGCTGGCGTTTGCTCGAAGGCCGCGAAGCGGAGTTTGCCGCCGCTTGGGCGGAAGTGACCGATGCGCTGGTGGCGCGGGGAGGCGGGGGTTCTGCGCTCTTCTCCTGTGAAGATGGCACCCATTGGGGGATTGCGCGATGGGTGGATCTGGATCACCGGAAGACGGCCTTTGACGGTCCGAGTTTGCCGGCAAGTGCGGTCATGAGGGATTGCATCGCCGAGCGGTTTCCGGAGATCTTGCTGACCGAATTGGACAATCGGTGGGCCTGAACTTCGGTCTCGCTGGGACCGGATGCGGTTCGGCGCGCGGACGGCCGTGATGCAGGGAGAATCGTGAGGAGGATCCTTCGGGCCTCGGGCACCAGAAGTAGGTACACGGGGGCGCAGTCATCCGGCGCAGACCGGTCCCCCACCCCAGTCGGAACGAAAGGACCAACAATATCAAAACCGCCGCGCCCCCGGGGATGCGGGAGTACGGCGGTGGATGGATTGGGCCCGGGGAGGCCGGGGGATCAGTGGCCGGCGTCGGAGTGTTTGTTGCCGTAGCGCAGGCTGACGTTTTCGCGGCCCATTTCCTTGAGGCGCTCGGGGTCCTTGCGCAGGCCGAGGTTGTGGGCTTTGGAGACCACGCTCTTGACCGAACGCTGCAGGCGGCGGGCGATGTCGAGGTTGGAGTGGGCCGGGTAGAGCTCTTTGAGCAGCTCGAGGTCCTGGCTGCCCCAACGCGGCATGCGGGTGGCGCCTTCTTTCTTGGACTGACGGCGCAGGAAGGCCTTGTCCTTGGCGATGCAGAGTTTGTCGGCCAGGCCCTGCACATCGTCGAGGCGGCGGGCGAAGATGATCGCCAAGTCCTCGTCGCGGCGGGTGCCGTAGAGGCGCTTGAAGCGGGCGACGTCTTCTTGGGACCACTCCCCTTCCGTCTTGGTCAGGGCCAGCTCGACGAGTTTGTTCTCGATGTCGATCTGGCTGCGTCCCATGACCCGGCAGAGGGCGTCCATGCTGGATGCACCGAGATAGGCGCGCAGTTGCTCGACTTCGTCGTCGCTCCAGGGCCCTTGCTTGGGCGAACTGGAGAACAACTCCTCGGCCATGGCGCGCACGGTGGCGACCGGACACTTCAACTCCCGCGCGATGGCGGTTTCTTCGCGAAGCCCGTATAGCTCCCGGAACCGGGTCACCATTTCACTGGTCCAGGGACCCGGACGGGGGGCCGCACTTGGCTCCTGTCCCCAGTTGGATTCAGACACGATGCAACTTCCTTTGTTGGAACGGCAGGGGGTTAGACTACCAGTGCTTTCGGCAGGAACCGGGAATTCCCAAACCGTCGTCTGCTCATAGCTTGCCCAAAGAATCAGGGAAAGCCCATTTCTGGGTCCAACTTCCTGATTTTGCCCCGCCGGAGGGGTCGCCAAGGGGGGGTCAGGAACCCAAGCCCGCTTCCAGGTCGCCCTGGATCTCGGCCTTGAGGCCGTCGAGCAGGGCCTGGACCTGACCCTCGTCGGTCGCCCGTTCGAGCTCGGTCACGAGCCGCTCCAGCCGGTCGCGGGTGGTCGAACGCACCCCGAGCCGCACCTCGGCCAAGAAGTTCGGCGACACGCTCACGCCCGAGAATCCCATGCCGAGCAGCATCATCGCCACGACGAACTCCCCCGCCAGATCGCCGCAGACGGTGGCGGGCAGGCCGGCTTCGCGGGCCACCCGGCCGATGTACGCCAGGGAACGGATCACCGCGGGGTGATAGGGCTCGTACAACTTGGCCACGAACGGGTTGTCCCGGTCGGTGGCCAGCAGGTACTGCACGAGGTCGTTCGTACCGACGCTGATGAAGTCCACGAGTTCCACCAGGTCGGGCAGGATGAGCACCGCGCTGGGCACTTCGATCATCGCCCCGAGTTCGACCTTGGCCGGGATGTCGTACCCCTGGGTCGTGAGTTGCTCGCGCACGCCATCCATGATCTTGCGCACGCGCCGCACCTCACCGATCGAACTCACCATCGGTAGCAAGACGCGCACCGGACCCAAGGCCCCCGCGCGCAGGATCGCGCGCAGCTGCACGCGCATCAGATCCTGCCACTCGAGCGTGATGCGCAGCCCGCGCCAACCGAGCGCTGGGTTGACCTCCTCGGGCAGGGTGAAATACGGCAGCTGCTTGTCGCCGCCGATGTCGAGCGTGCGGAAGACCACGGGTTTGCCCCCCATGTGGGTCACCACGCGCCGGTACAAGCGGAACTGTTCCTCTTCGCTCGGGAACTGGTTGCGCTCCATGTACAGGAACTCGGTGCGCAACAAGCCGACCCCATCGCAGTGCGACGGCTCGAACATGTCGAGGTCGCGCAGGCTCTCGAGGTTCACGAACACATCGAGCTGCGCGCCGTCCTGGGTCACCGCGGGTTGATCCGCCACGCGGCCGAGGGCTTCGCGTCGATTGGCGCGCGAAGTGGCGGCGCTATCAAACGCTTCGACTTCCGCCGGGCCGGGGTTGATCAGGATGCGCCCCTGGTCCCCATCGACGAGCAGGTGCATGCCCTGCTCCAGGCGGCTGAGCAGGTTGGGCAAACCCACGACGCACGGCAGACCAAAGGCCCGCGCGAGCACGGCCCCGTGCGAATACCGCCCGCCCGTGGTGGTCACGATGGCGAGGATGCGGCGCGGATCGGCGAAGGTGACCACCTGCGGGCTGAGTTCGTCGGCCGCCAGGATCACGCGCTCGTCGGTCGCCAGCACCTGCTCGCGGTCGCGCTCGAGCAGTTCGTCGAGCACCACGCGCCAGGGCTCCGAAAGGTCCGCCGCGTAGTCGCGCACGCTGTCGCCGTCGAGCTGGCCCATGGTGCTGCGCAGGCGTTGCACGAGGCTCTGCACGGCGGACTCGGCGTTGACGCGTTCCTCGCGGATGGCCTTGTGCACCGAACCGAGGGCGCTGGGGTCCTCGAGAATCATCTGGTGCACGGCGAAGATGCCCGCGTCCTGCGCGCCGGAGGTGCGTTCGACCAGGGCCTTCTGGCGCTCCATGCGCTGCTGCACCTGGCGGATGGCGCGCTGCAGGCGGTCGAGTTCGTTCTGGATCTCGTCCGCACGCAGGGTCCAGACGGGGGCCTTGTCGGCTCGGGCACGCACCACGTGCACGGGACCGCGCGCCAGACCGGGAGAGACCGCAATGCCGTTGATCGTCGCCATGGGAAGGCCCATGCTAGAGTCGGAGGGGCAAACGCGAACCCGACCGGGCCGGGCTTGGCGGCGGGCCGGGCGCGGTGCAAGGACGCCTGGTCCCCCGGCGGCCGAGCCATGGACGCCTTGGCCTGGGCACTTCGCGGGGGCTTTGTGCAGCCGGAGCAGCGCGCGTCCTTTCCGAGTCGCCCGCGCCAAGGGATCGGCCCCTCGCCGCAGAAGCTCCCTTCGCCATCGGAGCTGCCATGACCGTCGGAGCGGCCTTCTCCGCCCGAGCGGGCGGAAGCCGTCTGGACTACCGGCGGCCTTCTGAGCCGCCGGACCCGCCGGAACCGCCGGAATCCGCCTGGAGGCTGTGCCCCCAGGGCATTAGCAACCCGCCGCTCCGATGCGGGACTGGCCCCCACCAGCCCTCCCATTTGCCCCATTCCGGGCTGGAAACCGCCCCCCAGGCCCACCGAACAAAGGAAATCGCATTTAGCGTGCAGATCGGGAGCCGGGCCTTTCGATGCCCAGGACGCGCGCTTCCCCCCCGGGGGCAGCAAGCCATCCAAAGGGGGACGTCGGAAGGAAGCGTCCAGAACTGCCATGCCCCGGCATGGCCTCCTCACACAACCGGCTAGACAGATGACCAACCAAAACTCGCAAGGTCAGGGGGCGCAGTCCGCGTCGCCGCAGGGCCAGACCCAGGCCCAATCCAAAGCAGGCGGGGGCCTGCTGCTCTCCACCATCGGGTTCGGGGCTTTCGCGTTCGGCGCGGCCCTGCCTTTCGTGGGTTCCCAGCTCGGCCCGATCGCCGAGCAGCTCGCCACCCACGGCCTCGCTGCCGGCAACCTGATCGTCGGCGGCGCCGTGCTGCTCGGCCTCGGTTCGGTGGCGCGCGCCCTGGGCCGCTCTTCGCGCACCCAGGTCAGCACCGGCGACTCGATCGTCGACATCAGCCTCGGTCTGCAGACCCTTTCCGGTCAGGTCGAGGAGCTGCAGCAGAGCATGGGCCCCATCTTCGGGGAACTGCAGACCCTGCGCGGCGAGGTGTACCAGTACAGCCAGGCCCAAGAAGGCCAGGACGACCAGAACGGCATCTTCCAGGTGGCCGCCAGCGTCGACAAGCTGCACGCCCGCATCGAAACCAGCCTCAAGAGTTTCGGGGGCAAGGTGGCGCAGCAACTCGGCGCCATGGGCGAGCGCATCACGCAGAGCAGCACCGATGTGGACAAGCGCCTGGAAGACATGCGCAGCGGGCTTTCCGCCGAGAGTGGCGTCGACCAGAGCTTGATCACCCGACTCGAGGAACTCGAGCAGCAGGTGCAAGCCAGCCGCGACTCGCTGATGGGTTTTGTCGAAGAATGGCGCAAGGATCAGAGCTCCTGGCAATCCGCCGCCCAGGAACGCGAGGAGACGCGCGAGAGCGAGTGGCAGGAGCGCGAGCAACGCTGGCGCGAAATCGCCGAACGCGCGATCGTGGCCCAAGCACCCGTGGCGGGCGAGTCCGCGCCGGCGAAGGCGTGTGACGAACTCGAGCCGGGCTCGGCGATCGTCAGCGAAATGATCGAACAAGACGTGTTCGAACCGACACAAGAGGTCGTCGCCTTGCTCGCGGCGCCGGTGTCCAAGGACGAATCGATCGAAGCCGAGGAGGAAGTCGAGACGACCTTCCAGCATGGATCGATCTACGGCGCGGTGGAAACGACCCCGGAGTCGGTGCACCAGGAGTACACCCAGCCCGAGGTCTATCACCAGGAGATCGTGCAACCCGACTTCATGCAGCAGGACTTTGCGGCTCCGGTGCAGGGATACCCGGCCCCGGTGCAGGAACCCATCGTTTCCGAGCCCATCGCCGCGGAAAAGGAATCCTGGGATCCTGAGGAGTTCTACCAACCCCTGCAACTGCAGTCGCACCCGGCGCCCGTAGAGGAAACGCCGCAAGTGGAAGCGACCTTCGAAGCCGCGCAGCAGGGGCCGCAGGCGCCCATCGCGCCCTGGGACATGCACTTCAAACGCCCGGAACCCGTGCACGAGCCGGTCGTGGAGCAGGCGCCGCTGCAGTTCCTGCACGAGGCCCCGCCCATCGAACCCAGCAACGCGGATCAAATGGCCCAGGCCCTCGACAAGCTGTTCCAACCGTCGGAGCGCGACATCGAGTCCGAGCCGGTGGCGGAAGCTGCGCCCAGCGCGTGGCAACCGCAACCCCAGCCCAGCGAGCCACAATCCGCCGGTTGGCAGGCGAGCGGCTGGAGCGAACCGGCCCCGGCCCTGCCGAGCGAGCCCTCCAGCTCGCCCTTCCCGGCTCCGATCCCGCTGCAGCAGACTCCGCAGCAGGAACAAGGGCACGGCGAGAAACCGGCCAGCGAGAGCCCCTACCAGCCTCCGCAGAGCCCGATGCGCTTCCGCTTCCCCGGCTTCGACAACTGAGCCGGCGAGGTAGCTGAAAACCAAGGGGGGCGGTCCCATCGGACCGCCCCCCTTGTTTGCGTACCGGATCCGCCGGCCTACTTGCCGCCTTGCTCGCCCGGCTTCTTGCCGAAGAACGCGGCAAAGGGCGACGACTGCGCGCCCTTCGCCTGGGCGTTGATGCGGTTCAGGTCGGCGCGATCGATGCGATCGTCCTTGTCCCGCTCACCACGCTCGCGCTTCGGGCCCTTCTTGCCCTTGCCGCCCAGGCGCATGCCCCGGGCATCGCCGGCGCGCAGGCCTTCGCGCGGATCGCGCTCGCGGACCCGGGCGCCGCGGCCACGACCCCCACCCCCGCGACGACGACCGCCACCGGAGGAAACGCGCTCCTTCTCGGGCACGTCCTTCAGCGACAGAGTCAAGCGCTGGGCGTTCGGGTCGGTGATGCGCGCGCGCACGACCTGGCCGATCGACAGAAGCTCGCGGGCGTCGCGGATGTAACGCGACGAGATCTGCGAGATGTGCACGATGGCGTCCTTGGGCAGTCCCACGTCGATGAACGCACCGAAGCTCGCGACCGAGGTCACGATGCCTTCCACCACGCGGCCTTCGGTCAGGCGCGCGGGGTCGGTTTCGGCGGTCATCAGGCGCGGACGCATGAGGAACGAACGCGGGTCGCGACCCGGACGGGACAGCTCGCGCATCAGGTCGCGCCAGGTGTTTTCGTCCACTTGGTGCGTCTCGCGGCGCAGACCTTTGGTCGCCCCCGGACGGCCCAGGCTCTCGTCGACGCCCCCACCCGCGCTCTGCAGGAGTTCGGTGGCGAGGCCGTAGAGTTCCGGGTGCAACCAGGTGCGATCCAGCGGCTCGTGCGATTGCGGCACGCGCAGGAAGGAGATCGCGTTGGTCCACTGGGCTTCGGTCAGAAGACCGTCACTACGCAGGGCTTCGCGCGAGGCGATCGGCTGCACATCGCGTTGCGCGATGATGCGCTCGGCGGTCGCTTCGTCGAGTCCAGGCACGTGCATCAGCACCGACTTCGGCGCGTGGTTCACGTCGCAGCCGATCAGGGCCGTGCAGGCCTCGACCGTCTCCATCAGGGCGCGGCGCAGGTTGGCCTTCGAGACCAGCCCTTGCTCCGAACCCAGGCCCAGGTGACGCGGATCGACCTTGAGCAGTTCCGCCATCGGATCCTGCAAGCGGCGACCGAGGCTGATCGCCATGCGCTCGGGCACTTGGAAGCTCTCGAGCTCCTTGCGCGCCACTTCGCTGTTGGCGTAGCTGCCGAGGCCGGCTTCGTTGACGAGGGTCACGACCAGGTCCTGCTCACCGCCGCCAAGCACCGTGCGCAGGCGGCTCGCACCGCTGCGCGCGCGCTTGTCGTGGCCGGTGGCCAGAACCTGCACTTCGGTACCCGCGAGGAAGGTTTCGAGTTCGCCGCGCAGGGTCGCGTCGTCCTTCTCGCCGACTTCAATGCGGGCGGTTTTGCCCACGCTGCCGTCGGCTTCGATCAGGGCCAACACCCAGTCGCCTTTGGCGCTCACGTCGACCCCGACCACCGGCCGGCGGCCGAAGGTGGGCGTGAACAGAAGCTGACGCAGGTGGTTCGAGAGGAAACGCAGGGCTTCGGAGTCGCTGCGTTCTTTCAGCTCGAGGCGCACGTCGGCTTCGACGACCGGCAGCAGCCGCGCCGCGTAGGCGCGACGCGCCACTTCGTTCAGCAGGTCGCCGAACTCGGGACGGGTGTGGCGACCAAGGGCGCTGCGCACCTTGCCGATCGCGGCCACCGGATCCATGGTCAGGTGGATGGCGAGCACGCGCTCGCGTTGGGCCTGGCGCAGGGCGATCAGGCGGTGACCCTGGACTTGCTTGAGCGGCGCGCGGAAGCGGGCGAGGGCCTTGTGGCGCCCCATCTTCTCCGGCGCCACGGTGGCGTGGGCTTCGATCATACCCTGCTTGCGCAGCATGCGGCGCAGGCTGGTGCGCAGGGCAGCGTTGCGGCCGAGGCGGTCGCTCAGGATGCGCACCGCGCCGGACAGGGCTTCCTCTTCGCTGTGGATGCCCCGGTCGGGGTTCACGAAGGGCGCGCACAATTCGCGCAGGGCGGGAGTCCACTCGATGTGGGCCACCGGGCTCGGATCGACCGTGAGGCTTGGCGCGGCGCCGCTTTCGGGCGCAGCGACATCGCCAGCGTCCGCGGTTTCCTCAACGGCTTCCCCCGCATCCGCCGCTTCCAATTCGGCTTCGGCGGCTTGCAGCATCTCCTCGTGGCTCAGCTCGGGGGTGTCGTCGCCCGAAGTCTCCTCGCTGGTTTCCTCGTGCGAGGTTTCCAGTTCGGCTTCGGTCTCATCCCCTTCGTCCGCGTCGCCCGCATCGTCCCCGCGTTCCCCCTTCGGCACCGGCTTGACCAACAGGTCGGCCAGCGGCGTCAGGCCGCGGTCCATCGCCAGTTGCACCTCGGGTTCGGGGCGGCGATGGGGAACGAACAAGTCTTCGAGTTCGAAGCGATCGGCGCAGCGTTCGATGCCGCTGAGCACGCCGGCTGCGATGCCTTCGACCTTTTCCAGTTGACGCAAGATCGTGCCGCGACGCCGGTCGAGTTCATCGAGCTCTTCGCGGCGCTGTTGCAGACGGCGCAGCTTCGATTCGGTGAGACCGCCGGAACGGTCACGGCGCACACGGGCGATGAAGGGCGCCTGCAGGCCGGCGTCCATCATTTCCAAGACCGCTTGCACTTCTCCTTCTTTGATGGAGAACTCTTTCGCGAGGGTCTTAAGGGTGAGTTGGGCTGTCACGAGGGGGTACCTCTATCCAGTGGTGTCGGGTTGGAATTCCATGGGCGCAGCAACGCGCCGGGAACTTGGGCAGGAAACCGCGAGGGCTCCAGACTCCCCTACCGGGCGGCTTGCAGGCACGTTCCCGGGCGGGGAGGGGGAGCTATGATACCCCAGGCGCAATTCCAGGGGGGGCCTTTCCTGGGGAGCACACAACTCCCGCAAGGACAGCCCATTGCGGCGGGGCCGCGGGTGCGGCTTGGCGACTCCGGCTCAGGCCGGCAGTTCGAACAGGGAGACCCGGGTCTCCTCGGCCAGCAGGCCGCCCCCGGCCGCCACGCAGAACCCGACCTTCTCGTCGAGCCCCGGCACAGTCCAGCTGCCCAGCTCGCGACCGCTGAGCCCGTCGCTGCAGCGCAGCATGGCCCGGCGCGACAGGTACAGCTTGCCACTGTCCGCCACGAGCGAAGCCGAAGGCAGGTCGTCGGGGCCGCAGGTCTCGAGCACCTCGAACCAGCGCAGGTCGCCCGGGCGCTGGATGTCGAGGGCCACCAAAGACAGGGTGTCGCGGGCGCCCCGGTCGGGATGCAGCGCGACCATGCTGGTCCATTCGCTCAGGCGCTCGGAGGGCAGCAGGCGATCCAACTCGGATCCGAGCCACGCGAGCACGCCATCGGTGACCGCCAGGTCGCGGATCGGTTTTTGTTTGGGGGCCACGAGCACGCGCACGAAATCGCCGGTTTCGCCATCGAGTTCGAGCACCCCGAACCCGCGGTCCACCGAGTACACCACGAACACGCGGCCGCGGTGACAGGCGACTTCGTGATAACGCTCGCCCTCACGATGCCAGGTCCAGGACTCCATCAGGGTCAGCGAGTCCACCCCCACCACGCTGCGGCCGGTGGAGAGCACCACGCCCGAGTCGTGCACGACCGCGTGGTCGAACTCGGGGATCGGTTGGGCTTCGAGCAGTTCGCCGTCGGTCAGGGACTGGCGCACGATGCGGTGCCCCGACGCGGTCGGTCCCACCACGATGGCGTGTTCGGTGCCCCACAGGCCCGCGCCGAAGCCGCGGCCATAGCCCACCTCGCACGGGGCGAGCCACAGGCGCTCGCCGGTGTTGCGGTCGAAGGCGCCGAGCTTGCCGGGGATCACGTCGTCGATCCACTTGCCGCCGGGCGGCGGGTCGTAGCCGTGCAACAGCGCCGGACCGGTCTCACGGAAGGCGATGCCATCGACTTCGCTCTCGAGCTCACGGCTCCAGCGGCGCTTGGCGGTGTTCGACATGGCCGTATGGTAGCCCCCCGGCAAAGGGGGCCGCAAGCGAGGCGACCGGGAGGAAAGCCCCGAACGGCAGCAGGCCCCGCTGCCAGGGGCAGCGGGGCCTGCTTGGGCCGAAGCGGGAAAACGATCAGGCGTTTTCTTCGCGCATCTTCTTGGCCAGACCTTCCGGCACGTCGCGGTACTCGGCGAGTTCCATCGAGTACTGGCCGCGGCCTTGGGTCGCGCCGCGCAGGGCGGACGAGTAGGCGAACATCTCGGCGATCGGCACCAGGGCGCGCACCACGCGCAGGTCGCCCTGGGTGGCCACGTCGGAGATCTCACCGCGGCGGGAGTTGAGGTCACCCACGACCGGGCCGAGGAAGTCCTCGGGCACGGAGACCTCGACCTTCATGAAGGGCTCGAGGAGGACCGTGTTGCCCTCGACGGCTTGACGGAAGGCGAGCACACCCGCCGCTTCGAACGCCTTGTCGCTGGAGTCCACTTCGTGGGCCTTGCCGTCGACGAGGGTCGCGCGGGTGGACACGAACTGGATACCGGACTGACCACCGGACTTGAAGAAGGACTCCAGACCGAAACCAACGCTCTTGATGTATTCGCGCGGCACCGAGCCACCTTTGATGGCGTCGACGAACTGGAAGCCGTTCAGCTCCGGATCGTACTCGAAGCGCACGTTCACCACGGCGTACTGACCCGTACCACCGGACTGGCGGATGTAACGGGCTTCGGTCTCGAGGTTCTTCTTGAGGCGCTGCTTGAAGGACACCTTCGGACGACCGGTGCGCACGGCGCACTTGTGGTCGTTGATGATGCGGCCCACCATGACTTCCAGGTGCAGCTCACCCATGCCCGAGATGACCAGCTGGCCGGTCTCTTGGATGGTCTGAGCACGGAAGGTCGGGTCCTCGCGCATCATGCGGCCGATGATCTCCGACAGCTTGTCGCGGTCCTGGTTGCTTTCCGGCTCCAGGGACATCGAGATCACCGCGTCGGGGAACTGGATCTGCGACAGGGCGATCGGGTTGTCCTCATCGCACAGGGTGTCGCCGGTCACGGTGTTCTTGAGACCGATGACCGCGGCGATATCGCCGGCCGGCACCATGTCGACGGGTTCGCGCTTGTTGGCGTGGATTTTCACCAGACGGCCAATCCGCTCGGTCTTGCCGGTACGCGGGTTCAGCAGCTTGGAGCCCTTCTCGAGTTTGCCCGAGTAGACGCGCACGAAGGTCAAGTCACCGGTGGCTTCGGCGATGGTCTTGAAGGCCATCACGGATACCGGATCGTCGATGGTCGGCTTGCGGGTCAGCTTGTTGTCGGTGCGCGGCTCCATACCTTCCACGTCGCCGATCTCGACCGGCGCCGGCAGGAAGTCGATGACCGCATCGAGCACGAAGCGCACGCCCTTGTTCTTGAGGGCCGAGCCGGCCAGCACGAGGGTGGCGCTCATGGAGAGCACCGCCTTGCGCAGACCGCGGAGGATCATCTCCTCGGTGATCGGCTCGTCTTCCAGGAACAGGTCCAGCAGTTCGTCGTCGGCCTCCGCAGCGGCCTCGATCATGTTGTGACGCCATTCCTTGGCGGCGTCCAGGAGGTGCGCCGGCACTTCGGACTCGAAGTAGTCCTTGCCATCACCGTCCTCGGGGAAGGTGATGAACTTCATGCGGACCAAGTCCACGAAGCCTTCGAAGTCCTTCTCCGCGCCCACCGGCATCTGAATCGGCACCGGGTTGGCGCCCAGACGATCGCGGATGGTGCCCACGGCGAACTCGAAGTTCGCACCGATCTTGTCCATCTTGTTGATGAAGCAGATCCGCGGGACCTTGTAGCGGTTGGCCTGACGCCAAACGGTTTCGGACTGGGCTTCCACGCCGTTCTTGGCGTCGAACACCGCCACGGCACCGTCGAGCACGCGCAGCGAACGTTCCACCTCAGCGGTGAAGTCCACGTGGCCCGGGGTATCGATGATGTTGATGGTGTAGCTGTTCCAGGCGCAGGTCGTCGCGGCGGACTGGATGGTGATACCACGCTTCTGCTCCTCTTCGAGGTAGTCCATCGTGGCGGCGCCATCGTGCACCTCACCGGTCTTGTGGATCTTCGCGGTGAGGAACAGCACGCGCTCGGTCACCGTGGTCTTGCCCGCATCGATGTGGGCCATGATCCCGATGTTGCGCTGGAACAGGGGCCCAGTGGTCTTCCCCTGCGGAAGGCGGGGAGATTGGTTTTTGAGGGTGGCGGTCATGACTGGCTGCCCGTCGAAGGGTCTGCGTCGAGAGGTTTGCTTTGGGTGGCGCGTTGGCGGGGAAAGGGCCGCCGCCGAGCGGAGGTACGGAAAACGCCCCCCCTCATCCGTTCGAGGAGCGGAACGCTGCCCATCCACTTGCGAGGCGCAAAATTGCCTGCAGGAGCCCGAAAAGGATAGTCGGCGCGGGCGCCGCGTCAAGTCCGGCGCCCGGCGCCTGTCCGCCAATCCATATTCCTGGCCCGGGCCGGGTCACTCACCCGAGCCAGGGCCCGGGGACCCGCCGTCCGCCTCGATCAGCTCCCCCAGGACCCGCCCGTCCCCCCCCATGCCGCCCGTGGGCAGGCGATCGGTGACCACTGCCCCCCCGGACAGGTACCGGTCGAAGGTGAAGGGCACCCCCTCCCCCTTCCCGGGCTCGGGCGACGTGCTCACGTACAGGGCCAGGTGCGGCTCGGTCAGGGGTGCCCCCCGGCCAGAGGATCCGACGCGAGCCAGGGCCTGCCCCCGGGTCACCCGATCCCCCTCCCGGACCAGGGCGGATCCCTGCTGCAAGTGGCTCAAGAACAGGAACTCCCCGCCCTCGAGCCGCAGCACGATGTGGTTGCCGAGGGGGGTCGCCCCCTCCTCGCGGGTCTGGAACGACCGGTCGGCCTCCCCATCCACCGCCCGCACGACTTCGCCCGCGGCCGGAGCTTCGACTGGGCTGCCGAAGGTGAAGGAGCCGGTGGAATCGACCTGATCGAGCGCGCCGGGCCGGAAGCGCAGGCCGGCCTCCTCGCGGGCCAGTAGCACCCCCCAGCACCGCTGGGGCTCGAGCACCAGCGGGTTGCTGCCGCCGTGGCCCGCCGCCAGCACCCGCCAGGTGCCCTGCACGGGCAGGCTCAGGGGCGGGGTCACGGGCTGGCTTTCCCGGGACGAGGGATAGGCGAAGGGAATCGGCGCCCCGAAGACCACCGCCAGCATCAGAACCACCCCGGCGAAGTGCCAGGCACCCCCGAAGCGGCCGCGGACCATGGACAGGCTGGCCCCGAGCAGACCGGTGATCAGGGTGGCGATCATCAACACGAAACGACCGCGTTGGTAGATCCAGCGGGCCAGTTCGCGGTCCCCGCCGTGGTAGACGTACCAGTGACCGGCGACGAGGGCGCCCAGGCCGAGCACCATCAAGGCGGGCCAGCCGAGCCACGGACGGGCGGAACGGGGGGTGCTCATTGGGTAGCGGGACGGTTGCGCCCAAGGGTCTCGTGGGCGGCGACGAACTCGTGGCTGCAGAAGGCGGCCATCAGTGAAAGGTCCCCCGCGAGCGCGGTGGCGGCGAGGATCTCGGCGAAGGTGTTGACCTTGCCCGCGCCCTTGCAGCCAAGGATGTCCAGATTCTCCTGGGCGCTCGCGAGCGACGTGCCGCCCCCCACCGTGCCCACGATCAGCGAGGGCAGGGTCAACGCCGCGTACAGATCGCCGCTCTTGGTCACCTCGAGATCGAGCCAACCGGTGGCGGATTCGGTGAGATACGCCACATCCTGCCCGCACGCGAGCATCACCGCCGCAAGCCCGTTGGCGATCTGCACGGCCCAGTTGTGCGTGCCGAGCTGCGCGTATCCGACCATGTAGCTGCGATGGATCGCGGCCATCGCTTCGGGTTCGACGCGCATGACCTCGGCGAGCACCGCGCGCGGGATGTGCGCTTCCGCCACCACGCGCCGCCCGCGGCCTTCGACCAAGGCGCGCGCGTTGCTGCGCTTCTCCACGTCCTGGCCGTGCACGTAGTAGCCCTCGGCGGAGGTCGCCCGCGCCACGCGCTGCGCGATGCGGTCGGCGGCGTTCGCAGCCATGTTGATGCCGATCGCATCCCCCGTGGTGAACACCAAGCGCAGGATCAGGCGCCGACCGATGGTTTGGGGCACGATCTGCACGAGCCGGCCATGGCGGGTGATCTCGGTCAATTCCCCGGCGAGCTCGTGGAATTGGTGCCGCGCCCAATTCCCCGCGCGATCCGCCGCCGCCGCATCGGCATAGAGCAGCATCGGGTGCTGCGAAAGGCCTTCCCCCAGCACGCGGGCCCGCACCCCGGCGGCGCCGAGCAGCCGCATACCGCGCGAGTAACTCGCCACCATCGCGCCTTCGGTCGTCGCCATCGGCACGTACACCTCGCGCAACCCCGCGCCGGTCTGCACGCGCAGGGGCCCGGCGATGCCCACCGGGATCTGCATGTACCCGATCAGGTTCTCGATGTTGCCCTTGGCTTCGCCCGTCGGCATCGGCGCCCCGCCCAGGTACGGCAGGCTGCGGCCCGCCGCCCCCTCGCACAGGGCGCGCCGCCGCGCCACGATCTCGTTCGAGTAGTCATCCGCCCGATCGCGCGGGATGCGAGGCAGCCCGGAGGCCGCGTGCGAAGGTTGGTCCATGGCAGCAACGGTTGCGGATCGGGGGGGTCCAAATCCGCGGGCACCAAGCTACATTCCCCCGCTGCCCCTTGGAAGGGCCCGCCCGCCCCCACTCCATCGCCCCATGTCGCTCAACATCTTCGGCGCACTCACCGGCCTCTTCACGATCGTCAAAGACGGCCAGCACGCCCTGCGTTTCACCCTCGGCCGTGCCCGTGCGGTGGTCGGCCCCGGCATCCACTTCAAGATCCCGCTGATCCAGACCTTCCACACCGAAGAGACCAAACACACCACCCTCGACCTATTGCCCCAGGTCATCCAACTGCGCGACAACCTGGTGTATGAGGTCGACTGCAAACTCGTCTACCAGATCGTCAACTTGCGCAAGGCGGTGATCGAAGTCGACGAGCTCGTGGCCGGCCTCCAGAACCGCGTGGTAATCGCGGTGCAGGAAGTCATCTCCGCCCAGGATCGCCATTCCGTGACCGAGGTGGAAGGGTTGTGCGAGGCGGTGCGCACCAAACTGCGCGACGTCGAAGACCAATGGGGCGTGCGCATCCTGCAATTCGGCTTCTCGAACCTCTCGCCATCGCCGACGTCGCTCGAGATCACCCAGCTCGAGATGCTTGCGCTCGAAAAGAAGGGACTCTACGAGCGGCTGACGGGCGAAGGGCTGTCCGAGGAGGCCGCGGTGGCGCTCATCAGCGGCGCGGTGGTTTCGGTGCACCCCGATGAACCCCTGCCCGGCGGCCGCGGCGGGGCGGCATCCGCCCAATGAGCCCCTGGGCCCCGCGTCCGGGCTCCTTTTCGCAAGAGAGTCCGCCCACCGAAGAACCGCGCCCGCCGCGCCGCTGGGCGCGCGTGCTCTTCGAACTGTGGAAGAACTTCCACGAGGACATCCTCACCATCCTGATCGTGTCGATCATGGCCCTGCTCCGGGCCATGGGCGCCCAGGTCCGCACCGGCCAAGCAGGCCTCTTGTTCTCCTTCGGCCGCGCCACCCGCATCCTCGGCCACGGCTTCCACCCGCTCATCCCCTTCTTCCAGCAGGTCGATCTGATTCCGGTGCGCTCGCGCACGATGGACCTGCCCAGCCAGAAGGTCATGGCCCGCGACGGCCTAGTCTACATCGCCGACGCCAACCTCGTGTACCACGTGGTCGACGTGAAGAAGGCGATCATCGAGATCTATGAACTCGAAAAGGGCATGCTGCAGATGCTCACCATGGGAGTGCAGGAGGTGCTGCGCGCCGCCGATCGCGAATCGATCCGCGACATCCCCGCCCTGGGCCTGGCCCTCGAACAGAACTTGACCCAGCGCCTCGAACCGTGGGGTGTGGCCGTCGACAAGGCGGGTTTCCCGTCCCTCTCCCCTTCGCCGCGCACCCTGCGCATCACGCAACTCGAACAACAGGTACTCGAACGCCGGCGCCGTCACCGGGAGCTCATCGATGCGGGCCTCGAGCCCAAAGCCGCGCTGCTCTTGGTCGGCACGCGCCGTTTCCCCCGTCCACGCATAACGACCGCCGTGCGCCGCGCTCAAGAAGGCCTGCTGCGCCGGCAACGCCTGGCCGCCCGCCTGCGCAAGGAACGACGCGAAGAGGACTCGGAGCTACCGGGCTGGCTGAACGAACCCGAAGAGCCGTCCCCGTCCACCGCAGCGGGTTCGACGGGCGACAAGCGCTGACCCCGCCGTTCCGTAAGGGCGGCGGACCCGCAGGGCAACGGAACGCAGCCTGCTTGCGAAGCTCCCGGACACCGGCCCCTGACGCGGTCTCATCCCGCGGTTTCATCGCGCGGTCTCATCGCGCGGTTTCATCGCGGGGTTTCATCGCGGGGTTTCATCGCGGGGTTTCATCGCGCGGTCCATTCGCGCGGTCCATTCGCGCGGTCCATTCGCACGGTCCATTCGCGCGGTCCATTCGCGCGGTCCATTCGCACGGTCCATTCGCACGGTCCATTCGCACGGTCCATTCGCACGGTCCATTCGCACGGTTCATTCGCACGGTTCAATCGCGCGAGTCGCTCGCACGGTCCGCTAGCTCAGATCACTACCGTAACCCGCTAGCTCGGCCCGCTTGCGAAGCTCTACGGGCTCGGCCCCTTGCGCAATTCGCTTGAGCAGCCCCCTAGCGTTGCCCCCTAGCGTTGCCTATTTGCGCTGCCTCCTAGCTCAGCACCCTAGCGCGGCAACCCTTCGGCGCCCCAATCGGCATCCGGGGCAGGCACCCTTTCCACGCCAAGCGCAGCCGGATCCGTCGCACCATCGACCGGCGGCCAGACCGGCGCTTCCACCTGGACGCCGGGCGCCCACTCGCGCCACGGCCGCGCGCGCTTGCCCCCGCGGTAGAGCCCCATGCTCTTGTAGCTGCCATCCGCGTGCCATGCGGTCCACAACCCCTCGCGCTTGCCGCTTTCGTAGTCGCCCACCTCACCCAGCTGTCCGTTCACGTACCAGTAGAGCCACGGGCCTTCGCGCCGCCCCGCCACCGCGAGCCCCTCCGCCGACGGCCGACCATCGGGGTGGAAAAAGCGCATGGGGGTCGCGTGCTCGGCGATCAGCTCGTGCTCGGAACGCAACCGGCCGTCTTGCCACCAACTGCGCCACCACCCCACCGGTTCGTCATGATCGAATCCATGCTCCGAGCGGGGTTTGCCGTCGGACCAGAAGGTGCGTTCGACGCCGTGGCGCCAGACGCGACCCTGTTCGTCGATCAGGTAGGGCTCAACCGCCGTCACCACCCCTTGGGAATTGCGACGCACCCGTTCGCCCGGGCCCGGCGCGGGTCGCTCGGGCGGCGGCATCGCCGCGGCTTTGGTCACCGGCAAGAGACTGCAGCCCGCGAGCCCGAGCCCGGAAACGGCAATCGCGAGGAGCAGGGCGGCGCGGGGCATGGGCCCATGGTAGCCCCCCTCCCCACCGGCCCCAAGCGCGCGCCCCGCGGCGGGACTTTCCACCCGGGGAGGCTGACCTGCACGGCGCCCCCCGCTACCCTGGTCCCCCATGAGCAATGCCAGCACGAAGAGCGGAGTGAGCGGCGGCCTGAAGGGCGTGCTGCTGGTGGTCGGCCTGGGTGCCGCCTACCTAATCCAGAAGTTCACCGGAATCGACATCCTTGCCAAGTTGAACAAGGACAAGGGGCCGGTCACCGACACCAACGTCGAAGCCCCCGCCGATCAGACGAAGGCCCCGATCAAGTCCGCCCAGCCGCCGGCCGCCGACTCGAACACCGGCACCGGTAGCACAGCAGGCAGCGGCAGCGCCACCGGGAACTGGTCGGGCAACACCCCGCCGAAAACCACCAGGACCACCGACCCCGCGCCCCAGCCGCCGGTGGCCGATACGAAAACTCCGGACACCAAGACCCCGGACACCAAACAGCCCGCCGCCCCGGCCGAGGACGATGGTGTGGCGTTCGTGCGCCAGCAGTTCAAGGCGCAGCGCTCGAGCGTCTGGGTGAAAACCCAGGGCAAGGTCGTGCACATCCTGCCCGACGACAACTATGAGCCGCGCCACCAGAACTTCCTGCTCGAACTCGCCCCGGACCTGACCGTCAAGGTCTCCCACAACATCGACGACGCGCCGTACCTCACCGGCCTCAAGAAGGGCGACACGCTCAAGCTGCAGGGCCGCTACGAGTACAACGAGAAGGGTGGCGTGATCCACTTCACCCACAAAGCCGACCGGCCCACCAAGGAAAAACCCGGTGGCTGGATCGAATACAAGGGCAAGAAATATCAGTGAGCGAGTCCGCGGGAGAACCCGCGCCGCGGCCCTGGATGCCCCGGTCCGCGGAAGACGGTGGCGGCCCCCCGGTGGAGCCGCTGCCGCAGGTGGACTTCTGGCAGGTGCTCTACCAGCGCCGCTCGATCCGCAAGTTCACAGGGACCCCCGTGCCCCGCGAGCTGATCGACCAGGTCATGCACGCCGGCATCTGGGCGCCCAGCTCCTGCAACTATCAGATGTGGGACCTGGTCGCCGTGACCGATCCCGCGCGCAACGCCGAGCTCGCCGCCCTCAGCGCGCAGATGGGCAACGCTCCCGTGAACATCGTGGTCGCCTACGGCCGCGATTTCTCCGAGGAAAACTTCGCCAACATCCAAAGCGCATCGGCCCTGATCCAGAACATGAGCCTCGCGGCCCATGCCCTCGGACTCGGCACCTTCTGGATCACCCAGACCGGTGGAGCCGAAAAGGTGCGCAAGCTCGTCGGCCTGCCCGAAGACCGCTTCGTCGTCGCCGTGCTCGCGCTCGGTTTCCCCAAGATCACCCCCAAACAGGGCCCGAAGCGCCGACCGCTCGAACAGGTCACCCACTACAACCACTACGCCGGCCGCCCGATCCCCTCTTCGACCAACCCCGAGGACTGGGAACCCGACTTGCTCGCCATCTACCAGCGCGCCCGCGTGCTCAACGGCCTGCGCCACAACAAACCGCGGCCTTGGGAACAGCAGGCGATCGAAGCCGCGCTGAAGACCCTGGTGCCAGGTGGCCAAGCCGCGCCCGAAACCGGCGAAACCCGCCGCACCTGGCTCGACGTATTGCCCTGCACCGGCATCTGGACCGAAACGCTCAGTCGCCTACGCCGCGGTTTCGCTTTCGACGTCGCCGAGCGCAGCCCCGAGGTCGCCCGCTTTTGCGCCGACCGCGCCTTCCCCCCCGGCCAATCCCTGCTCTGGCCCGCCGGCGAAGCCGCCCCCACCGCCGGCCACTACGACATGGCTTCGATCCTGTTCCGCCTCGAAGGCCTGCGCGCCGAGGACCGCGCCAAACTCCTGGCCGATGTCTTCCGCTGGCTGAAACCCGGCGGCCAACTGCTGCTGGGTTACGTCAGCAAACACTCCTTCCACGGCCTCACCGAAGCCCTGCGCGCCCGCCGCGGCGGCCCGCGCGGCGTCGAGTACGTGCTCGCCCCTGACCCGGGCATCGGCCCCTTCGCCCCCCTCGATCCCGAGCAGGTCCAAGGCCTCGGCCAAGCCGCAGGATTCCAGATCTCCGGCTCCCTCGCCCTGCAAAAAGCACCCACCCCCGAAGAGATCGAATTCCGCACCCGCAACATGCGCGGCCTACGCGCCACCCTGCTGCGCGGCGCCGCCCGCACCGCAGGCGCGGTCATGGGCATCACCGGCGACCGCCGCGCGCGCTTCCAGTTCCTGCTGCTGCAGAAGCCGCTGTAGCGCGTTCGAGTCCGGGCTCGGGTGCGGCTGGCTCACCTTCGCCAGTCCGACAACACCTTACGCGCAAACAACGCGTACTTGCCCTACTTCAGATCGAGGGCCTGCAGGGTGCCGCCGCTGCCCTCGGTCAACCGGCGCCAGTGGCGCTGCAAGCCCTTGGGGCAATCCACCAGCACCACGTCGAAGCGCAACGGCCGCAATTGGTTCTCGCGCAAGAGCAACTCGGCCATGGCCTCCATGTTCCACCGCCGCCCGCCGCTCGGCGCGCCATCGGTCAAAACGCAGATCGTGTCGATGCTTGGGTCCTGCTTGGCCCACTGCACCGCCAGGTAGAAATCGCCGGGTCCGGTGACCTTGATGTCGCGCAGGTACTCCTGGGCCGCCTTGATGCGTTTGGCATCCGCCTCGACGAGGGCCTTTTGCCAGGGATGGATCTCGCCCGTGTAGGGCCCGACGTTGAACCAGGTCCCCGTCTTGAGCGCGTCCAAAGTCCGTTCGAACACCGGATCGAGCACCTGCTTGCGCGTTTTGCCTTCCTGCTGTTCGTTCCAGATCGAACCGGAGAAGTCGAGCAGGTACACGATGCGATCGGAGAAGGTCGGCAAACTCGCCGCCCCCACCTTGGACTCTTCGACGTCGCCGCGGTCCTCTGGATCCACCGCCGCCGCCGCATGCCAATCGTCCGGCAGGTCCCGTTCGAAGTTGCGCCACGCTTCGGCGCTGCGGCCGGCCTTGTAGCCCGTCATCGCCTGCAACCGCGGCACCAACTCGAGCAGGAGCTTCTCGCGCGGCTCTTTTTCCAAGGCCCCGATCAACATGCCCAAAGCTTCCCGCGTCCCCGCCCGCTGCAGGATGCGATGGGCCACGCCGCGCACCGCGCCGTCAGAGTCCTCCAGCGCCGCCGCGAGCCGCCCCACGAGGCCAGGAGCTTCCGCCCGCTCGAGCACCAACCAGCCCGCCGCCCGCACGAGTGCATCGCCCGACTTCACGCCCTTGTCAGCCAATTCCACCGCCCGCGGCCGGTCCAACTCAGCCAAGGCAAGCAACGCCTCCGCTGCCATCTCGCCGCCCGCTCCAACGAGCCCCGCGACCTGCTTTGCGATGCGCGCCTGGTTGCGCTCTCCGCCCTTGCCCCAATCGAGCCCACCGCGTGCACCCCGGTCCGCCAGGCACCGCAGCGCCGCTACCGAAACCAACGGCTTCTTCTTGTTCAGGACCTCACCCACCGCGAGCCCGTCGACGGGTTCGGGAGCCAAGCCCAACACTTCGGCCGCCCGCAACTGCACCCACTCGTCCTTGCTGCCGAGTCCGCCCTCGTCCAGCAGCCGCTTACGCACCTCGGCCGGACAGCTCTCCGCCGCGAGTTGCTTCTGCGCCTCGTCCGCCACCTGCCCCTTGCTATCCGCAAGGGCTTTGATCACGAGCCCCCAAGCCTCATCGCCGCCGATCTCGGCCAGCTTGCGCACCGCCCCCGCCCGGTCCTTTTCATACCGGCTGAGGAGATCGTTCTTGACCTTGCTCGGAATCTCGCCCCCCGCCCAGGCCCAAGGCGCGCAAACGAAGAGCAGAATTCCAAGGGTCCAGATTGTTCCGCGTGTCATCATCAGCAGTATAGACCGCCCCGCGCCCCCCGGGTTGCAGGCCAATTTCCCGAAAAGCCCATGGACCCCGTGCACATCCAGCTCGAACCCACCCTCGGCGCCGACGAATTCCTCTCCGTCCTGCACCGCTCCAGCCTGGCCGAACGCCGCCCCGTGCACGACCGCCCGCGCATCGAAGCCATGCTGCAAAACGCCGACATCCTCATCACCGCCCGCACCCCGGCCGGCGAACTCATCGGCGTCGCCCGCTCAATCTCCGACTTCGTCTACTGCACCTACCTCTCCGACCTCGCCGTAGACGCCACCGTGCAACGCTCCGGCATCGGCCGCCGCCTGATCGAAGCCACCCACGCCGCCGCCCAACCCGGCTGCAAACTCATCTTGCTCGCCGCCCCGGCCGCCCGGGAGTACTACCCCCGCATCGGCTTCGACCGCCACGACTCGTGCTGGATCCAGGCTCACCCGCGTGAATAATGTAACGACGGAAGCAGGTTCAGTTGTCACGCAATCGCGGGCAGGCGTGCTATGCACGCCTGCCCCGCGAATTGTGTGACAACTTGAACCTGCTTCCGTACGTTACATTATTCACGCACCACGCCGATCAACCCAACGACTCATTCTCCACAGGCAAACCAAGATCCTGCCACGCAAGGAACCCACCTGCGACATTCACCGGATTCTCGCACACCCCAAGACGCATCAACGTGCGAATGGCAGCGAGGCTGCGCATGCCCGAGCGACACGACACATACACCCGGCCTTGATCGCGGAAGTGATCGAGATAGAAGCCGAGTTCGCCCAGGGCGATATGGGTGACCCCAGGGATGCGTTCGGCGCGCACTTCGTGGGGATCGCGCACGTCGACCCATTGGTGCGGACCTTCGAGACCCGCGTGCACTTCGGGCAGTTGATCGCCCGCGACTTCGGCGATGACGGTGGTGCTGTAGCCACCTCCCCCACCCGCATGCGTGGCGGCGCAACACGCGGCGACCGGTGAAGATTTCTCCGGAAGTTTCGGATTGCGTGTCACGTTGAGGGCCAGTACTTCGTCAACCTCTTTGGAGTTGCCCGAACCTTCCAAGGCCCCAAGGTCTTCGGCATAAGCGCGTGCACTGGCGAAGGCCAGGGCGGCGTTGGTTTCGCGCTCGTGACCGATGGTGCCGAAGAGCACCTGGTCGTAGCTGTGACCAGGGAAGACGAGGGTATCGTCGGGCAGGGACATGAGTTGATGTTGAACCGAATCCCAAAGAAGCACAGGATCGCTACCTCGGAAATCCGCGCGAGCGAGTCCGCCCAGCAGCAAGGTATCGCCGGTGAAGACCGCGCTCGGATGTTGCGTGCCGCGCCAGAGCAGGGCGATCGAATCGGGCGTGTGGCCGGGCACGTCGAGCACTTCGAAAACCAGGTGACCGACGGCGATGCGGTCCCCCGCCCCCACCCGTTGCACGTCACGGTCGACAGTGGTCTTGCGGCCCATGAACACCGTGACCCCGGGTCCCGCGAAGTTGGGCGCGGCGGAGAGGTGGTCGGCGTGGGTGTGGGTGTCGACGATGGCGACCAGGTGCAGGCCGTAGGCCGCCAGCAGTTGCCGGTATTGCCCCTCGAGCCCGACCTTTGGGTCGATCAGCAGGGCCTGGCGAGTGTCGGGACAACCAACCAGATAGGACTGGCAGCCGGTCAGCGAGACGATTTTGAGGATCGGATGTTGGGCCATAGCTCTGCAGGTTCGGTGGCGGATCGGGTGGCGTCAAGCGGAACGGGTGCTGGGTGGAGCCCGCCCCGCGGGTGGGGATGGGTGCGTGCGGCCCGGGGGCAAGGCACAGGATGGCGGAGAACCGGGTGGCCGTACCCCCGAAAGCAGCCCTCCGCCGAGAGATACTCCCTGGGACTCGACCCGATGGCAAACCCTCACGACGCGGCCCCCTTGGCTGGGCGCTCGGAAACTTGGAGGCATGGGGTGGGCGCAGGTTCCCAAAAGGCCCGTGCGCTGGGCTCCAGGGGGCTATCTTGGACGGAGGGGCCTCCCGTATTCCCCGATTCCACCGCCCGGCAATCCAGCGTAATCGGTTGCGGACGGCTCACTTGCGGGCGCAGGCCGCAAATCCTCGCCGGAATCGGCGCGCCGGACGCGGAGGCTTGGCAAGTTGGGCAGGACGAATCCCGAAGGCGCCGCGTCCTATTCCCCATGAAGTCCGGATTTTCGCTCCCCTCGCGCTGGGTCGCCCTGCTGGTGCTCGCGCCGCTGGTGCAAACCTTGATCGGAACCGCCGCCGCAACCCCGCTTCAGGAGGCCAAGACCATCGAGGTCCCCGATCGCCTGCCCGCGGGAACCGCGCAGGTGGTATCGGAGGGATTGGCCATTCCCCAGGCCTTCGCCACCTGGCGCCGCGCCGGCACGGACGGCGCCGCGCGCACCAGCGACGGCGCGGGCCTGGTGAAGAGCACCGACTGGCCGGCGGAGGGACGCTGGGGCCTCGACGGTTTCGAAGACGGGGAAGGTTTCCTGCCCCACTGGTTGCCCGAGAGCCGCCTTCGGCTGGGTCCGGTGCTCACCGTGTGCATCGAAGCCGAAGCCGACCTGCCCCTGCCCAAGGCGGAGGAAATACAGGTCGCGGTTCTGACGCGCAGCGGTGCCTTGGTGCGGCCGCGCATCGAATCGATCGAAGACCACGCAGCGGACGGCCAGTGGGTGCTACGACTTTGGGAGCGCGCGGACTTCGTCGGTCCCGATCCCCTCGCGCAACTCGCCCTGCGCCTGCCCGCCACCGTCGACCGCGAACTGCGCCTGCAGGTCTGGAACCTCGCCGAACTGCGGCGCAGCATCGCGCGGCCCTGGCAGGTGGTGCCCACCGGCCCGGTGGAACTGCACTGCGCGCCTGGGGAGGCTTTCGGATCGCTGCTCACCCAGCAGAAGCTGCAACGGATATTCATCGCTTCGGACCTGACCCTGCCCGCGGTCGATCACGCCGGCCTGCGTGCCTGGCTCACCCAGCCGAACGCCGAAGCCGGCATCGAAGCCGGCGGCGAGCGTGCGACCTGGCCGCACCTGCCGCGCGGACGACTCGAATTCTTCGGCATCTACTCGGGGGGCACCTGGGCGCGCACCGATGGATTCCTGGGCAAGTCCGAGGGGGCGCGGCTGCGGTTGCTTGGGGATCCCAGCGGCGATCTGGCGGATCCGACGGGCACGGGTTTCTCCCCGGTTCTTTGGCAAGTACGCGATGCCGAGTTTCTGGACGCCACACATTTGTCAACCGTGTGGGACTCCAGCGGCAGCCCGGTGTTCGCTGCGCTTTGGGGCACACGATTCAATGCGGATGTGGCGGATGCAGAGGTGGCCGATGCGGAGGTGGCCGACCCTGGCCCCTGGACCGCGCTCGTACCCACGGGTACCTGGTACAACTGGCACATCGCGCACCAGATGCCCGATGGCAGCCAGGTTTCGGAGTGGGGATGGCGGATGCCGGAATCTGGGGACTATCCGCAAAGGTCGCCGCGCTCAGCGCGCGAAGGGCGCCGGGACCGCGCGTTTGGTGGCCGCCGCATGGGGGTCCTCCTGGCGGAACACCCCGCGACGGCCTGGACCGGACCCGTAACGATCCTGCTCGTGCAAGGCGCGCTGCAAGGCGAAGACGCACAGGTGCACTGGCAGGCCTTTCCGGTGCAGTGGCCGGAGGATGCGGGCCGCCCCCTGGATACAAACCTCGACCTGAACCGTCCGGTGGTGTGGTACGCGGTCTCGCCCCAGGGTTCGGGCACCTTCGGCACCCTGGGACCCTGGGCGCATGGGATCGATCCCTCGATGGCTCCTGGGTGGAGCGCTGTGGTGCGACGCCGATGGGCGGAGCAACGCGGCACGACTCCCGTGACGATCACGGGCCGCAGCAGCAGCAATGCCATCGCCGCTTCCGAAGGCTGGCGCGCCGCGGGCGGGGTCTTCGTGCACTCCGGCCCCTTCCCTGCCGTACGTGAGATGGGCGGTTGGTTCGGAGTGACCCTGCTTTCCAGCGACGGGGTGCCCGCGCAGATCGGCATCGAAGTGCCCGGCGCGGTGCGCACCCAGGTTCCCATCGAAGAAAGCACGCACTGCATCGACGTGGATCTCTGACCGCCTCCGGCCGGGGGATTGCGGGGCCCCCTTCCGCAATCGACCCAATGACCTCGACTCCCCGAATGCCGGGGCGTTTCCAAGGGCCGGGTACCGGACTCCGGTACGTTCGTTTGGCGATGTGAAAACAAAGTCCCCCGCTCCGGACTCTCGTCGGAGCGGGGGACACTCCCGACTCTTGCTCCCCTATTCGGCGGCCGGCGGGGCCTGGCGCTGAAGGCGCTGGCCGCGGCGCACGAAGGGTTGCTCGCTTTGGTTTTGGCACTGCCCTTGGCATTGGCACTGCTCCGGGTTCTGCACGCGGGCACGCTGCGGACCGCGGGCAGCTCCGTCTTGGAAGCGACCCTGCATGGGACGCTCCATCCGGCCTTGCATGCGGCCCTGCATTTGGCCGCGCATGGCACCCTGCTCGCCGCGGACCCGGTTCATCGGACCTTGCATCTGGAACTCGCGGCGCATGCGCAGCTCGGGTCCTTGACCTTGCTGCATGGCGCGGGCCTGGTGCAAGCGGCGCATCATCATGCGGCGGCGCATCTGTTGCGCGCGGTCCCCCTGCTGTCCTTCCATGCGCAGGCCAGCACCGGGGCGCTGCATTCCCATGCGTGCCCCGCGTTCACCTTGCAGGTTGCGGCGACCCCTGCGCTCTCCATCGGCGCGGCCGGGTGCGTCGGTGCGTTGCGCGGTGTTCGCGCGGATCGCCCGGAAGGCTTCGAACTCCTCACGGCTGACCACCCCATCGTGGTTGGCATCGAGGCGCTCGAAAGCGGCCTGGCCTCGGGCGGCAGGGCCTTGGGCGGGCGGGGCGGGGGCTTCGGCCGCTTGGGCAAAGAGGGCGGGCGTCAGGGCCAGCAGGGCGGGGATGATTGTGAGTCTCATTGGTTAGCTCCTTTCGTTGGCTGCTCCCAGCAGCACGGCAAGAAACCGGCCCCACGGCCCGGGGTTCCGGCCCTTACGAAAACCGGACACGGGGTCTCCGGCCGGGACAAGCAGCACGCCCCGCATCCGGAACCCACTGCCCCGCGGCTGTCTCAATTGCCCCCATCGATCGGGCGCAGCCGGTAGCATGGCCCCATGGGTCGTTTTCCAGTACTTGCATTGCTCATTCTGCTGGCCGCCGCGGGCTTCTGGTGGCTGCACTCGTCCAGCGACGGCGAAGGGACCGCATTCACTCCCGGTGCCAGCGAAGCCGCCGTTCCCAAGGGAACCCACGCACCCGCGGTGCTGCAAACGGCCGACGATGCCGCCCAGCCAGGCCGTGTGGTCGCGGAGGCGCACGCGCCGGAAGAAGCCGAATCGGAAGTCCCCAGCCAAGCCGCCCCCGAACCCTTGGCCCCCGGGGGCCTGCGGGTTCGGGTGCTCGATGCACAAGGCAGGCCCGTTGGCGGAGTCCTGGTCGCTTGGAACCTCTACGTGCCGGGCATGGGTGAAGACGATCGCGCGCGGGGTACGACGCGAGCGTCCGATGGTGTGGCCCGCTTGGATCTGGCGGAAGGCCAGAAGAACCGCGATCGCATGGAAGCGATGGGCTTCCAGTTCCGCCATCGCGTTGTCGCCGAGGTGGCTTCGGCGGATCCCGTGCGCGTGGAACTCGAGGGTTGGCCGCAAGAGGGCCAAGAAGTGGACCTGATTCTGCCGCCAACCGGCAGCCTGCGCGTGCGCATCCTGCCGGCCGAAGGTGCGATCCTGCCTGAGGACCCGGGGCTCAACCTGCGCTGGTCCCCCGCCGAGGTAGTGGGACGCGAAGAAAACGTGCGTTACGAACGGGTCGATCAGGAGCCAAAGACCCTGGAGCCGGGATTGCTGCAATACGACCGCCTCAGCCTCGGCCTGGCGTTCTCCGTGACCGCCTTCGGCAAGGGTTTCATGCCCGGCACGGTCGAACCCATCGCTGGACCCACCGAAGCCGGCCAGGTGGTCGAAACCTCGGTGCAACTGGGCCAAGCCCTCGCCTACGTGCGTATGCAGGTGCTGGACGCGGGCGGCGCGCCGCTTGTTTCCACTCGACTGGGCTGCGAGGTGCGCTACAACCCGGATGGCCCCTACTCGCCGCATTCTTCGGGGAACGGCTACCGGCTGGGAAACTACGAAACCGACGCGCAAGGTGTGCTCCAGGTCAGCTTTGGACCCGGCGAAGAGAAGCGGCCGCGACGCCTGCTCGTGGATCGGCTGGCGGTGGCGAACCAAGCGCAAGAAGACCCCGATTGGAGCCGCGGCGCGGTGGACCTCCCGAACGTTCTCCATCCGGGTGAAGTCATCGAACTGCCCATAGTGCGTCTGCATCCCGCGAACCTGTTGGCCGCCGGTCAAGTGGTCTCCAGCGAAGGCGTGCCCATCGAAGGCGCGCGTCTGCGCTTCCAGGAACGGTACGGAGACACCCACCAATACAGCTGGAGCAACATCGGGTTCCTGAACAGCGACCGGGACGGCAGGTTTCACCTGCGTGGGCTCGACTTTCCCCCTTACTTCCAGGTGGAAGTGACGGCCAAGGGATACGCAGGCAAGACCTTCCCCCTCGCCTCTGAAGGCAACCCGAATCTCGTGCTCGAGCTCGCCCCTGCCGGGGAAGCCGAAGCCCTCGGCTCCGCGCGCGTGCACGTTTTGATGGACAACCCGATGGACTCGATGCGCTGCCTGCTCCGCTTCGAATCCAAGGGCAAGAGTCGCAGCCCTGACTGGTGGGCGGGATCGGAGATCACCATCACCCACCTCCGGCCGGGTACCTACACCGTCCGGGTCGAAACCCGCGACGGCGACTTCGAACTGGGCCGGGTGGAAGGGGTCGAAATCCGCGCCAATGAAACCACTGCGGAGGCGCGTCTCCTGCCATTGGACCTTCGTGGCACCCTGCAGACCGCCCAGCTCCGGTTGCTGACCGAGAGCGGCGAGCCCCACCGCCGGCGCACGGTCAGCCTGCAGGTGCCGGGCCAAGGACGGATTCTGAACGCACGGAGCGATGACACCGGGCTCGCCGTAGTGCTGCTGCCCGCATCCGCCTCGGCCATCGACCTTTCCCCCGAAAGAGGGCAAGTCTTGAGGGTGCAACTTCGCACCGACGGCGAAGCCACCGAGGTGCGCTGGAAGGACTGATCCCTGGATAGGGTCCTGCGTTTCGCGTACGAGTATCCCCCATTCCCCGTGCACGCGCCGGTGCGTTGCGTGCTGTGGGGCTCAGAAGCCCGGTCCCCCGGGGGGCGCAGCCGGCGCGGATCCAACGCGCCCGATTCGCCGCGTTTGAGGGAAGGCCCGCCCCATTCCGACCCTTTCCCGCCGCCCACCTGTAGCCGCGCCCTATCATTCCGCCATGCTCGTGCGCTACTTCATGACCCGCGAGGTCCTGACCCTCGAACCCGAAACCAGTTGCGCGGAAGCCTGGCAGTTCTTCCAGGAGAACGGTCTGCGGCGGGCGCCGGTCGTCGATGCCCACGGCAAGGTGCTCGGCGTGGTCACCGACCGCGACCTGATTCGCCTGTTGCCGCGCACGATTGGAGATCTGGACCGGTTGACCGCCGAGGGGCTCGAAAACGCGCTCGTGTCCGATTGCCTGGGGCCTGTGGTGCTGGCGGTGGAACCGAACGACCATCTTGAGACCGCGGCGCAACTCATGCTGCGCAACAAGATCGGGGGGCTGCCCGTGATGCAAGGCGATCAGCTCTTGGGCATCATCACCGAGAGCGACCTGTTCCGCGTCTTCGTGCAGATGAAACACGATGCGCGGGCGGTGCGCTTGACCCTGCATGCGCCGGCGGGCATGGAACTACCCGATCCCGGCCGCCTGGCCCTGGCCACCGGCGTTCAGGTCTACGAACACTTCACGCACCCTTCGCCTTCGGGTGGTGACCTGGTTGCGTTGCGCGTGAGTCCCGGTCACGTGGACCCCTTCGTACAGCGGCTGCGCGATGCGGGATTCCTGCTGATCGATCGCAAGGACCCCGAAGCCGGGGCCTGAATCGCATTCGCTCGGATCGAGGCAGGGGACTTTGCGAATGCAAAGTCCGCCCACGGAAGCGGCGGCAAAGGGGTACCTTCTTCGGGTCCCTCGCGTCCGATTTGCTCCCGCCTTTTGATCCATGCACCACTCGCGCCTTGCCTTTCCGCGCCGCTCCCTTGGTTTCCCGACCGGGCCTCCGGACAATAGCGCCATGCCCATCGCGCGTCCGATCCAGAAGATCCAAGCGATCATCAACCCCGCTTCGGGCCAGCCCGAGCCCGTATTGGCCGGTTTGAATCGTGCCTGGGGTGGTGGTGCCGTGGCCTGGAACGTCTCGATCACCCAGGATGCAGGGGATGGCTATCGTCTCGCGCGCCAAGCGGTGGAAGACGGCGCCGATGCGATCGCGGTCTACGGCGGCGACGGCACCGTTTCGGAGGTGGCCCACGCGTTGTGCGGCGGCCGCACTCCCCTCGCGATCTTGCCCGGCGGCACGGGCAACGCGGCGGCCCAGGAACTCGACATCCCGCTCGACCTGGAGGCGGCCGCGCGCCTCGCCGTGGATCCGAACACGCGCTGGGGCGCGGTGGACTTGCTCAAGGTGCGCGACCGCGTGTCGCTGCTGCGCATCGGCATCGGCTTTGACGCGCAGACGATGAACAGCGCGACGCGCGAGTGGAAGGACAAGCTCGGCTGGTTCGCCTATCCCTTCGCCGCCATCCGCGAACTCGGCAACGCCGAGCCGGGGCAGGTGGAGCTGGTGATGGACGGCGAACCGTACGAGACGCCTGCCTTTGCCGTGGTGCTCGCGAACGTCGGCCGCATGGGCCGCGCCGGCGCGCGTTTCCCTGGCGACGTGAATCCCAGCGACGGCCTGATGGACGTGTACGTGGTGCGCAGCATGGATCTGGCGTCGCTGGTGACGGTGGCCAAACGGCTGCTCGCGGGCAAGGAAACCGGCGATGCGGGCCCCACCGACCCCCTACTGCACTTCCAGTGCAAGGACATCGAGGTGCGCACCCTCGGCGCGCCAATGCCGCTGCACATCGATGGCGATCCGTGCGGAGAAACTCCGATCTGCGTCGAGACCCTGGCGGGCGCGCTGCCGGTGCTGCTGCCGGCCGAAAGTTCGCCACGGGGGTGACCGGACATGTCGACGCAGAGCGAAAACCGCGATCGTTGGCAGGGGCGCACGTTGCTGGTGCTGGCGGGGGTTTTCCTGGCGATCTCCCTATTCCTGCGCCTGGCTTGGTACGTGCACGAAGGCGGCGAAAGTCCGTGGGATCGCGCGCTGATTGAAGGCCTACGCCAACCGGGGGATCCCGCCCAAGCGATCGGCCCCGCGTGGTTCACCGACGTGATGCGCGACGTGACCGCGTTCGGCAGCCTCGTCGCTCTCGGGAGCATCAGCGCGGTGACCTGCTTGTATCTGCTCCTGCGCGGTCACGGCCGGGATGCGCTTTGGCTCCTGCTGGCGGCGGGCGGCGGTGCGGCGCTCAGCTTCGGACTCAAACGGCTAATCGCGCGCCCCCGACCGGAGTTCGTGCCGCACCTGACCCAGGTGCACACCGCCAGTTTCCCCAGTGGGCATGCGATGATCTCCGCGGTGGTCTACCTGACCCTGGCCGCCATGCTCAGCCGGTACCACGAACGCCGCCGCGATCGCCTGTTCCTGATCGGCGTGGCGCTGCTCGTCACCCTCTCGATCGGCTTCAGCCGAATCTTCCTGGGCGTGCACTGGCCATCCGACGTGGCCGCGGGCCTCTGCCTCGGATCGGCATGGGCCGGTCTGTGCGTGCTGGTTTTCCCCGCGCCGAAGCAATCCTGAGCGCACACCGAGGGCCTTGGAAACTCGCTTGGTGGGCGCGTGGGAAACGGGAGCTTGCACGCCCCTTTGCCCCTTGCGAACGTTCCAGCCCAGCCTTTTGGGCACGGGGAAAACGCGAGCTTGCACACCCGTACCTGGCGGATGGGACCCGTGTTCTGTGGCTCTCCCCCAATGGGTGTGCCTGGGGCCTGGATCCCCCCTGCTCGAACCCATGGAAGGTGAGGAGAGGCAGTTTTTTCCAGTCCCCTGTCCCCTCCCCCGGTCCGCCGGCGTGACACGGGTATCATGAAGCACTTGGCCGAAACCGACCTTGCCCTGTACCTCTCCCGCCTGGACCACTTGCGGGTGCTGGCCCGGAACCTCATCCGCAACGCCGCCGATGCCGACGATGCGGTGCAGGAGGTGGTTCTGGCCGCATTGAAAGCGCCGCGGGCCATTCAAGGCAGCGGCGAAGGCTGGATGCGCTCCGTGCTGCGCAACCGGAGCCGCGACCATCAACGGGCCCAAAGCCGCCGCACCCGCCACGAAGCCGTGCCCACCGCACGCGCGCCCCAGCCCGCCCCGGACGAAGCCCTGCTCTCCGCCGAACGCCACCGCCAACTGCTCGACGCCCTGCTCGCCCTCCCCGAACCGGCGCGCACCACCCTCTCGCTGCGTTATCTCGAAGGCCTCAGCCAGCGCGAGGTGGCCGAGCGCACGGGCCAAGACCTTGAAGCCGTCAAGAAGCAGTGCCAGCGAGGCCTGGCCGCCCTGCGCGCCAACCTCGAACGCCGCTGGGGCGGCGAGGGGCAGTGGGCTTTGGTGTTGTTGCCGTGGACGGGATGGCGCCGGGCGCAGGAAACGGGCCTCGCGGGCGGCATTCTGCGCGGTGCGGGCGTGAAAGTCGCGCTGGTGGGCACCGCGGCCCTCGCGACCACCGTGATCTGGGTGCAATCGCGCGTTCGGCCCGCCGTCTCCGAACTCCAGGCCGGACTCGAACCGGGGCGCCCCGCGCTGCAACCTTCGGAAGCGGACCTGAGCGCGGCCGTCGCGCCGGAGCCCGCCACCCGCTCCACCGCCGTGGAATCCGGCGCGTCGGCGGCGGATACCGGGGCCGGTGAGCCAGATGGACCCAAACTCCGGGCAGCCTCGCTTGCGACGATCTACCTAGTGGACCTGGCGGGAGATCCGGTCGCGGAACAGCAGCTGAAACTGCAAGGTCCACCCGAACCACAACAGGCCGAAGTGGACCTGCCCTTGAGCGATTCTGCGGGTCGGATTGAAGTGCCCGTAGAGTGGAAAGGGGAAAACCTGCTCACCGATGGTGTCGACCTAGCGAGCGCTTGGCAGGGCACCTTGCAGGGAAAGGACTACCTCGTCTTCGCCCCCTTCGTTCGGGCACGGGGCCAGGTAATCGACCCCGAAGGTCGTCCCCTGCGCGCCCGGGTCACCCAGATGATCAACCTGATGGCGAGCAAGGGTTTTCCCCTGCCCCTCGAACAAGGCAGCGACCACCTGCGCATCGCGTGGTGTGATCCGAACGGGCAATTCGATGCCCCCGTGCTGTTTCCCGTGCCGGATTGGCCAATCTACGTCGAGTGCGAGGGATACCGGACCCAGCAACTTTCGCTGCCCGATGGCGTGACGCCGTACGTGGTCGAGATGCAACCGAATCCCGCGCCGGCCCCGATGGTGCGCGTCTGGGTGCGCGATGCTCGCGTCTCCACCGAAACCGCCCGCGTCGCCTGGGGCTGGAACCAGGGGCAGCGCCAGCCCGATGGCTGTTTCCTCGTGGAATCCCTGCCGGGTTCGTCCGCCGACGAGTATCCCTTGATCGTGCGCACCGTCGACGGCCGCTTTGCGACCGCGCGGCCCCAGCGCTCCGACGACGGCGCTTATCGGGACGTCGAGGTGCAGATGCCGAACCGGATGCGAAGCCAATCGGTGCGTTTGGTGGATGCCGAAGGCCAAGCGGTGACGGGCACCACCGCCTACCTACTCGACGGCACGCACGGCAACTCGAGCCAGAGTGAAGAAACCATGCAGCCCACCGCCCGGCCCGGGGAACGGCAACTCGACAACCTGCTGGCCCGCGACTACCACATCCGCTTCCTGGATCCGGAGACGTTGCAATCCACCGAAGCCCTCTTGCCCGCGAACCAAGCCACCGTCGAAGTCCTCTGGCAACCCGAAACCGGACCCGGCTTCACGATCCAGGTATGCGATGCCTTCGGCGACCCGCTGCCCTCCGCGCAGGTGCGCCTGTCCACCCCGTCTTCTTCCGGTTCCATCGGCCCGATGCTAGCGACCCGCGACCTGGGCAAAACCGATGAGCAAGGTCGCTTCGAGCTGCCCGCCCTGCCCCGCACCCAGACCGCGATTGCCATCTCGCCCCGCGGCCACGAGTCGCTGCAGTTCAACACCACCCAGAGCTTCGCGCTCGCCGACCTGGATGACGACCGCACGCCGGACCAACCCCTGAAACTGACAATCCTGCCCCACTGCCGCGTGATCCTCACGCCCGACCCCGCGGCCCAGGTCACCGAAGTCTGGTTCACGGATGCCGAAGGCAAGCCGCTGGCCGCGAAGTACATGAAAGGCTACTCGGTGCACTTGAAGAAACGCCTAGCCCCCGGCCCGGAAGGCGACTTCCCCCTGCTGCTCCTGCCCCAGACCGCCGCATGGCTGAACTGGTCGGCGGATGGCCACGAGGGCATGCCCCAGGCCCTGCGCCTCTCGCCCCAAGGGGAGAACGAATTGCGTTTCTAGCGAATCTCAACCCACCGCGGCGGCCGACCTTCGGTCCAAAGTGTGCAGCAGGAGAAACACGCAGAGGGCCGCCGTGATTCCGAACAGGTTGGCATCCAATCCGAGCCAGAGCCTTCCACCCCACGTCATCAAGGCCAGCGTCACGGTGCCGCCGGCAATCATGGCAGCCAAGGCCGCCCGGGAGGAGGGTCGCTTCACGAACAGCATCGCCAGGGTCGGGATGAGCAATCCGGAGACCATGAAGGCATAGGACTTGAGCATCAGGTCGAGCACGCTTTCCATTTGAGCAGCGAGCAGGATCGCCGCTGCTCCCAGGACCAAGGTCACTCGCTGCGAACGTCGATGCGTGGCTTTTTGGTCGGCAGCAGGAGGCAGCAGATCTGTGTGCACATTTCCCGATGCTGCCATCAGGCAACTATCGGCGGTGGACAAGATCGCGCTGAAGTAGGCGGCCAACATGATGCCCATGGCTCCAACCGGCAGGAGCGTTGCGAGCAACATGGGCAAGCCCAGTTCTGGGTCGAGGGTGCTGCCTGGGGCATGACCCGCTTCGGCAAACGCGCCCTGAAGCCAGGCAACGCGCGCAAACATGCCGAGCAAAACGCCAAGGAACGCCATCAATGGCCACTCGAGCACCCCTGCGAGCAACCAAGCCCGGCGAGCGGTCTGTTCATCGCGGCAGGCATAGATGCGCTGGTAGAGGGTCATGCCCACAAACCAGATCGGAATGATCGTGAACGCCCAGTTGACCGCAGTAACAGCCTTTAGGTTGCCCAGGCTCAGCATTTCCGCTGGCAGAGCGGCTTGCATCGCCTTCCAGCCACCCACCTCGTGGTATGCGACCGGCAGCCCGACCAAAGTCAAACCGAGCAGCAAGATGGCCCACTGCACGGTATCGGTGTAGATCACCGCCTTCATGCCTCCCATCGACGTGTACACGACGGCGAGCGCCCCCATCCCGAGCAACGCTTGGTTGAGCGTCAGGGGTGCAACGGTGGCCGAAGCGAGTTTGGCTCCGGCGAGAAGTTGGGACGCGGTGAAGCCGAGGTAGCCGATGGCGCTAATCCAAGCCGACGCGATCGCCACCGATCGCGAGTACTTCAACCGGAAGAGCTGCGGATACGTCAGCAGCCGGTGCGTCGCTCCGAGTTTGTGGACTTTGGGAATCACCAGGGCAGCGGCCACCCAGGCACCGATCAGCCCGGTGAACAGCATCCACGAACCAGCGATGCCCATGGAGAATCCCAAGCCGCCGAGACCGATCGAAAAGCCACCTCCCACGTCGGTCGCCACCACCGAAAGCCCCACGTGGCCCGCCCCCATCGAACGGCCACCCACATAGTAATCGTGCTCATCCTCGTTGCGGTGAAGGAACCACGCTCCGACACCCAACATCGCCAGGAAGTAGACCACGAGCAGCGTGACGTCGATCCAGTGCATGGGGAAACCTCGTCAGCGCACTAGGCGCATTTCGGCGTACTTGGTCTTGAACCCCAGGCGCTCATACAGCCGCTTGGCGGGGTTGTCGTATTCCACGTGCAGCTTAATGTCGCCGGGACATTGATCCACCGCCTGCTGGACGAGGCGCCCCCCGAGCCCATGCCCACGCATGTCGGGCAGGACACTCACGTACACCAGGAGATGGGCGGGCACATAGCCGCCCATGCCGGTCGCCAGCATCGCCAGGGCCCCGACCAACCGCAGGGCACCTGCTTGGTCCGGATGCCCAGCGAGCACCAGGAATCCGCCCTTGCCCGCCTCTTCGCTGAAGAGGTAGTCAAGGGCGCCGTGCACGTCCGCCAAGGAGTCGCCCCAGGGCACCATGGTTTCGTGAAAGAACCGCTCGACCTGCTCACGGGGGGCCCAGGACGGGAGCTCCGCGGGCCGTTCTACGACCATCATTTGGGTAGTTTGGGAGTTCATGATTGCTTGAGCGCGTCCGGCGCGATTTCTAGCGGTGATTCCGACTCGGCGAGCACCGGCGGAACTTCGAACTCGGTCGCCTCCGCCCGCAGGGCTTCGCGCAGTTCGTGGTTTGCGATCAGGTGCTTGGGGATGTAGGGGTCCATCATGAGCCGCACGAATGCGCCGTAACTCGGACGGAAGCGCAGGGTGTCGCCGACCTTGATCCCATGGGGATTGTCACCGAGGTTGACCACGGAGAGATCACTGCTGGCACCGACCAGCCGGTACGAAGGTTCGATGGGAGTGAGCCCCGATACGACCGTGTCCAATTGCCCGACCGTGATCACTGCCCGGTGGCCGCGGGCGCCGGGCGCGGTTTCGGGGGTGCCCAGGGCCTCGAACGGCATCATGTCGGTGGTTTCTCCCATGGGGCGCAAGCCCTTCTCTTTGACCTCGACCACCTCGACTTCGAGGGTGATCGCATCCCCGCGCAGCCCTTCCAGAACTCCCCCATGGATCAGGTCGGTGCCCAGGAACGCCGAGTCACCGATTCGGAAGTGGTTGATGGTCTTGGGCAGCGCCCCCGAGCGCAGCAAGGGCAGGGCTGCGCTCGTGCCCCCCGAGATCACGGGCAGCGAACGGCCGAACTTCAGTTCGAGCAGCTCGTGATAGAGGCTGAGTTGGGCAAACTGATCGATACTGGGCACTGCCCCGGAGAGGCAGCCGAGGTTGCTACCCACCCCTAGGACTTCGATGTTCGGCAATTCGAACACATGTTCATAGAACCCCACCAGCGAACCCGGCAGCACCCCTTCGCGCAGGTCCCCGAGCTCCAGCATGATGATGATCCGGTGCAGCTTGCCCTGCCGCCCCGCCTCGACATTGAGCGCCTCGATGACGTCGATCTCGCTGTTCAAGCTGACATCCGATAGGCGCACCACGTCCGGCACGACAGGAAGATGCGGCAAACGCAAGTACCAGGCTTCGACATCCCCGGGCAGCGATTCGATGGCCTTCAGATTGTCCATGCGCGAATCGGCCATCGAATGGACCCCCATCGCTTGCAGGCAACGCAGGGTAGACCGGTGCCCGCAAAGCGTTTTCGTCACCAGGGACCACGAGGCTCCATGATTGTGAACCCACCGGTCTATGGTGCGGATATTGTCGTGCAGAGCCTGCAGATCGATGGTCAAGCGGTTCATGGCGGAAGGAGCGCAATGCAGAGAGCCAAGCCCACGCACATACACGGCGCACACTCATTCCGGCAGGACGCGCAAATCAGCGGCGCATCCGCTCACCCTCCGCGGGGCAGGTCCAGGCCGTGCCCAAATCGGCGGAAATCCAGGTTTTCTATCGCTGGGCCCCCACCCTACGGCAATGGCTTGCCGCGTACAACCCGTGCGATCGGAAACTCCAAGAACACGGACTCCAAGGCGGATACGCTGCGTTCACAACGAAAAGGGGAAGTGAAGGCTCCGGCCTGATGCACAGCGGTGAGATTTCCTTCGCCAGGGTGCAGCAGGGCATGAACTTGATCTACGGTATGGTTGGCCATCGCGGACTTCGATCTGTCGGTGGAAACCGTGCGGCCTCCTATCCCTTCTCGCCATGCAAACCCGATCCTTGACCGAAATCCGCCGCGATTTGCATCGGCTTGCCGAACTCTCCGGAGAGGAGAGTTCCACCGCGGCGTACGTCGAGCAGACCTTGCTCAGTTTCGGGCATGGGGACATTCGAACCGGAATGGGTGGACATGGAGTGGCGTGTGTCATCCGCGGCAAGCAGGCCGGGCCCAGGCTTCTGTATCGGTGCGATCTGGATGCCTCGCCCCTGACCGACGACCCTGCCCTGCCCCACGCTTCGCTGCGCAAAGAGGCCGCCCACCGCTGCGGACACGATGGGCACATGGCGCTGGCCTTGGGTCTTGCGCAACATTGGCAGCGCAATCCGTTGGCGCGGGGCGAAGTCGTCCTGCTTTTCCAACCGGCCGAAGAAACCGGCGCCGGCGCCGAAGCCGTGCTCGCCGATCCCCGTTTTGCCGAGTTGGAGCCCGATTGCGTGCTCGCGTTGCACAACCTGCCGGGCCTTCCGCTGGGTAGCGTCGTTCTGCGCGAAGGCGAGTTCGCCAGCGCCTCGCGCGGCATGGGCATCGACCTATTGGGCCGAAGCAGCCACGCGGCCGAACCCCATGCGGGGAACAGCCCCCTGGCCGCCGCCGCGGAGCTCGCCCTGGCCCTGGCCGGCCTGCCGACCCAAGTACTCGGCCTGGGCGAAAACGCCCTGGTCACTCTGGTCGGCCTGCAATCGGGCGGAGAGAACTACGGCACGTGCCCCGGCAAGGCCATGGTGGCCGCAACTTTGAGAGCCCACCGCGAGGAAACGATGCAGTCTCTGGTCCGCGCAGCCATCCAGCGCGCAGGCGGCATCGCCTCCGCCCATGGCGTTCAAGCGCAGATCCGCTGGCAGGACATCTTCCCGGCAACCCCGTGCGACCCGACGATCGTCGGCATCCTGCGGGAATCCGCGCAGCGCCAGGGTTTCCAAGTGATCGAGCCCGCGCTGCCCTTTGCCTGGTCCGAAGACTTCGGCCACTTCACCGCCCGCTGGCCCGGTGCGCTCTTCGGCCTGGGTTCGGGCGAGTCCCAGCCCCCCCTGCACGCCGACGGCTACGACTTTCCCGACGACCTGCTCGTTCCCGGCCTGCGCTTCCTGATCCACGCCATCCCCGCCCTGCTGCAACAAGGCCCGGCCCATGCACATTCCCGGATCCTCTTGGATTGAACTCAACCGCCCGGCCTTGGTCAGCAACCTCCGGTTTCTGCGCCAGAGCCTGGGCCCGCGGGTGCGGTTCACTTCGGTGATCAAGGCCAACGCCTACGGCCACGGCATCGCGGAGTTCCTGCCGATGGCGGAAGCGGCGGGAGTGGACTTCTTCTGGACCTTCAACGCCGCCGAAGCGTCCGCTGCCCTCGCGGCGCGCACCCGGGCTCAGACCCGCTTCGGAATCTTGGGGGATGTGCCTAGCGAGGCTCTCGAATGGGCCCTGCACAACGGGATCGAGCTCTACGTGTTCGACCCCAGTCGCCTCGAGCAAGTGATCGAATGGACGCGCCGCACCCAACAACCCGCCCGCGTGCACATCGAATTCGAGACCGGCCTGCATCGCACCGGATTCACCGCCGCCGACCTGCCCCGCATCGCCAAGATGGTTGAGGACGCTCCCCCGGGCTTCACGATCCAAGGGTTCTGCACCCACCTCGCCGGAGCCGAGTCTTTTGCCAACGAGCATCGCATCCGCCATCAGATGGTGCGCTTCGAGGCCCTCGCCCAATCCGCTGGCGGGCTCGGGTTGCAAGCGGAAAGCAGGCACGCCGCATGCTCCGCCGCGATCTTCAACTTCCCCTCCTCACGCTTGGACCTGGTCCGCTGTGGCATCGCCCAGTTCGGTTTCTGGCCGAGCAACGAGACCTGGGTGGCCTGGTTGCGCGAACGGCCCGACCGCGCCGGAAAGCCGTCCCCCCTGCGCCGCGTACTCTCGTGGAAGTCGCGCGTTCTGCACGTGGCCGCCCTGCCTTTCGGCGAATGGGTCGGATACGGGCACACGTTTCAAGCCCAGCGGGACATGGCCCTCGCCATCGTGCCTGTGGGCTATTCGGCGGGTTTTCCCCGCTCCCAGGGCGGCCGCGGCCAAGTCCTGATTGGCGGCACCTCGTGCCCGGTGATCGGCACGGTCAACATGAACATGCTCGCCGTGGACATCACGGAAACCGAAGGAGTGCAGCCCGGCGACGAAGTCGTGCTGATCGGCCATCAAGGCGACCGGGAAATCTCCGTAGGCGCCTTCTCCGAACGCACCAAAGCCTTCAACTACGAAACCCTGGTGCGCCTCGACGCGGGCCTGGAACGGCGCGTGATCGAGCAGTCCCTGGCCGTCGTATAGACTTCCCTGCCCTACTCCCCTTCCGCCACCACTTCGACCTTGATGCGGTCGGGGTCTTCGCAGAAGAGCGCGTAGTAGTGCTCGCCTCCGGCAAACGGGTGGCGGTCTTCATAGAGAACCGTGTGGCCCGCCGAGCGCACCCAATCGGTGACCGCATCCACCTGGGCCCGGGTCGGCACCCGGAACGCCAGGTGATTGAGACCGATGCGTTGGCGGTGATACCCGGCTTCCGCCAGGGGCGCGGGCAGGAAACAGAAGTAGGCGGCGCCCTCCTTCACGTAGTTCATGCCGCCGGACCAACGATCGGGTTCGTACCCGAGGTGGCGCATGAAGGGCGTCCAAAAGGCGATCGAACGTTCAAGGTCGCCGACATAGATCTCTACGTGGTGCAGCATGGGGGAATCCTCCGCCTCAGGGTAACCGGCAATGGGGGCCGGCGGCTCCATTCCCTTCCATTCGGAACCGCCTCTGCAGGGCGCGGGTCTCAGGCGCCGGATTGATCCCGAAACACGGGCACCGGGGTCATGGCTTCGGGCCGGCCCACTGCTGCAGGTGTTGGTCCCGGGTTTCTCGCAGCTCTCCTAGGATGGCGGCCTGCTCCGGCTGCCTGGCGAGGTTGTGGAATTGCCCCGGATCGCCGCGCATCTCGTAGAGTTCCTCCTGTCCCCCATCGAACGAAAGCAACGCCCAGTCGCGGGTGCGCACGAGGTTGCCCTTGCTCGCCTGGGCGAAGGCATAGGGTCGATGGGGCGCACCCGGTTGCAGCAGGTTGCTGCCTTGGCAGTGTTCGGGAACGGGCAGCCCGGCCAGGTCGCAGAGGGTCGGGAACAGGTCGATCGCTTCGACGGGATGGCCGGACACCTGCCCACCGTCTCCGATTCCGGGCCCAGCCATCACGAGCGGAATGCGCACCGATTCCTCGTGAAGGCCCTGCTTTTGCCAGAGGCCGTGTTCACCGAGGTGGTACCCGTGGTCCGAAGCGAACACGACGATCGTGTTTTGCGCGAGTCCTGCGGCGTCCAGGGCCTCGAGGACCTTGCGCACCTGATCGTCCATGTACGAAACCGACGCGTAGTAGGCGCGCAGCACCCGTTGGCGCTGCAGCGCTTCCGTGAGTCCCGCCGACTCGGACGTCATGTGGATGCCAGCTGCGGCCATGTCGTCGCGGTCCCCAGCGGGCACCGTGGGCAGGCTCAGTTGTTCGGCGACGTAGGGTTCAAAGAAGCGTTCGGGCGCCACCAACGGCACGTGCGGGCGCACGAATCCCACGGCCAGGAAGAAGGGCTGATCGGGTTGTTGCGCCGCCTCGTGCAGCCACTGCGCCGCGCGTTCGCTCGCCTGGTTGTCGGCTTGTTCTAGCCCCTCGCCGCGCACCTCCACCGCGTAGAAGGCGGCGCCAAAACCCAGGTCGTAGTGCTTGTCGCGTTCGAACCGCAGGCGGTAGTTCGAGATCTGGTAGCCGAAACCTTCGCTCGCCCACTCCGGCGCCTGGACGTTGAACACCTCGTCCCACGACTCCGGGTGGTCGAACCCGCTGACCCCGGCGGTGATGTCCCCTGGCACCCGCATGTGGAAGACCTTGCTCACCCGCGCGGTGTGGTACCCGTGGCGACGGAAGTGTTCCGCTAAGGTCGCGCGCTCTCCCAACACCTCTTCCAACCGCCCCGCGGAGCCATTGCCCAGCACGCCATTGCGCGCCGGATACATGCCCGACATCAACGCAGCCCGCGCCGGGGCGCAGATCGGGAATTGCGCATAGGCGCGCTCCCAACGCACTCCGCGCCGGGCCAGCGCGTCGATGGCGGGCGTGTGCACCTCGTCATTGCCGTAACAGCCCACCGCTTGAGCGCCGAGGTCGTCCGCGAGGATCAAGAGCACGTTGGGTCGCTGGACCGGGACTTGGGTTTCGCGGACTGCCGGTTCCGGTCCGTTTGTCTTGCCGGGCGAGACGCAGCCGGCGATGCCGAAGGCGCAGATCAGGGCGGCAAGGGTGAGTTTGGCAGTCATGCCCGGATTCTCCGCGCTTGCCCGAAGGCCGTCAATCGGCGCCGCGCCACACCGGGCTGGTGTACTTCTCGATGGGAATCCGCAGCGGGAGCAAGGGTGCGGGCCTGGAAGAAGCCGGTCTTGGAGGCCTTCACCCAGGCCATCGCTCGCGGCTCCGCCCTCGCCGTTGCCTATGCGGATCTTCTAGCCCCCCCATGTCAGGCAAGAACGCACGCGACGGGACTCGCTAGGAACCCAGCCGCGTGAGGATACGTGCTTCAGGCCTACTGCCTCGGCAGGATCACGGTAGGCAAGGACATGCCGCGGATCTCCGCTGGCAAGTGATCTTGGTTGGTATTCCACCAGTTCGCCCACCAAGCGCCGTCGTGGGATTCGTGGTATTCGACCCCGGTGAGCTTGCCGAGGCCGAAGTACCCCACTCCGTAACGCGTGGCATAGGTGTCGTCGGCCACGATCATCGCGATGAGCGTCGGAATGGCGCTGGGATCGCCGATCTCCGCCAGGGCCCGGGCCGGCGAAAAGTAGTTCGCCGACTCCGCGGGAGTCTTGAGCATGCACTCCAACGCTGGCGCCACGGCCCAGGTGGCCCCGGGTTTGCCTAGCGCGTCCCAAGCGGCGTTGCGCAACTCGAGGCTGTGCAGATCGGGGTTTTGCACGATAGGCAGCACGGACTGGCGCAGGTAGGTCTCGCCCGGTGCCAATTGGCCCAGCATGCGCAGGGCACTGGCGGTGAGTTCGGGGTGCTGACCGGAGGCGATCCAATTGCGAAGCAAATCCTCGAAGCCCGCGCCGAGCAGTTCACCGGCGAGGTCCAGGCCCAGGCTTTCGGCGCTGCGGGCGCTCTTGTGGAACTGGCGCATCAACTCCAGATGTTCAGGCGTGGAATCGGGCCCCGCCGAACGCAGGCGCTGCACCCACTCGCGCGAGCAGAGCTGCATGACGGCTTTGAGCTCCAAACTCCCAAACCGTGCATACCAGGCGCGGTAGGTTTCGGGATCGCCGCCCAGGTCCTGGAACGCATAGGTCAACAGGTATTCGAACCCCGTGCGATTGACTTCCAGGGACGGATCGGTGGCCGCCAAGTTCAAAAGGGCCAATACACCTGCGTGGTTGCCGAAGACCCACGGCTTCAACACCTGTTGGCGATACGGAACCTGCGGAATCCGGGAATAAATACCGAGCATGACCTCCAGGCCGTTTTCCAGCGCGTAGATCTCGCCAGCGATGGCGCGGGCTTCGCCCGGAGTCGCGGCCTCCGAGAGGCGCTGCAACCATTCGGCGGCCGTCAGCGCAGCCGTCGCTGGAGCTTGCGCGGTCTCGGGCCCACTCGTCCCGGCCAGCGACCGTTCCGCTGGCGCCACCAACTCCACGCCCGGTTCCGCACGCAGGGGTCTTTCTTGCGGAGTCGCCGCCGCCACCCGCATCGTAGCGATCTGCTCGCGCAGGTCCTCGATCGTCGATTGCTGCGAACGGTGGGTCAGCCAGAACGTACCCGCGGCGACGAGCACCGCCGTGGTCAGGGTCGGAATCCATTGGGACATGATCAAAGCTCCAATCAGGGAGGACGAGGGGGCGAGGGAAACAGCGGTCATGGAAACCAGCGAAGCCTGGGCCGATTGCAGACACCGGGCGCGCAGGGCGGCTTGGAGGGCGGCCGGCATCGGCTGCGGCGCCGCCGACAGGGAACCCAAAGTGGCCCCCACCGGCAGGGCCTTGCGCAGGAGCTTGAGGCCCCTATGCAACCGCACCCGCGCTGCGTTCGCCGAGATGCCCAGCGCCGTCGCGATCTCCGCAGGACTCTTGCCGTACTCCAGATACGGGCGCACCGCCTCGGCGTACCCCGCAGGCAGGCCGCCAACCGAGTCCTCCACCAAGGCCCGGAACTCCCGCTCCGCGGCCACCTGACCCGGCCCCGCCACAGGCGGAACCTCCAGGCGCTCCGGATCGACCTTCCGGGCCAGATCCCGATGCAGACTCCGGGCATGATTCGCCAGGATCCCGAGCATCCAAGGCATCAACCTCAACTTCGAATCCCAAAGGTCCCGCTTCTCGATCACCGTTTGATAGGTGGCCTGCAGCACATCCTCCGCATTCGCCTGATTGGGGCACAAATGCCGCGCCACGCGCCACAACTCAGGCGCACTGGCATCAAACACCCACCCCAGAGCGGCCACATCACCGCGCTGCCGGAACCGTTGGAACTGTCGTTCGATCTTGCCGTCCATGACTGCCCCTCCTCGCCGGAGGAGCCGCCCGCATTACACCATTTCTTGAGAATTCCTCCGGAATGATGTCACGGTAGCGGCTGGGCCTCGGTTTCGTGGCTTGCGTCACCCCACTGCGATCCTCTCCGGGACCATCGTTCCGGCAATGGATCCTGCGGCAGCAGATTCCCCTTCGTTCGTCACCCCCCTATGGGCTACTTGTAGAATCGCCCCTCATGCAGTCCCTCAAGCCCTTTAGGCAACCTTGTCTGGCCCTAATCCTGCTATCCAGTTGCGGCGGTGGCGACGATGGAAACAACCCGCCGATCCAATACGTGCCCTCCCAGGTGCGCATCGATGCGGGCACGAGCACCGGCCTGCTGCGGCCGATGTGGGGGGATCACTACGATCTCTCGTACACCCACTTCGACTACCCGTCCGAGCCTGGGTTCACGCAGGTGATGGCGGATCTACAGGTGCGCTCGTTCCGTTGTTCGATCGGGCGTTGGGAAGTCGGCTTTCCGCCGGCGGCCGGGGGCGACAGTATGGATCCCGGGGTGCTCGCGCTGGTGGAACGGGAGTTCTACCGGGGGCCCAATACCCTCATCGGCGCCGATGATCCCGGTAACTATGCGTTCGGGTACGTCGATGACCTGCTGCAGAACCTGACCGCGGCCGGCGCCGATCCGTACCTGTGTTTCGACTACATGCCGTTCACCCTGGCGGCGGAGCAGGATCCGAGCAATGCGTTCAATGCCAATGTCAGCATGCCGGGCACGCCGTACGCGACGCTTTCCTTCTCGAACGGGATCCGGACCTCACCGCCCGCCGACCCGCTGGTGTACGCGCGCGTGATCCGCAACGTCATGCGGCATACCCGGGGCCTGTTTGCCGGCACCACGGACTTCGGGCTGACGTACTTCGAAGTCGGCAACGAGCCCGATGCCATCGATCTGACCGGCTCCGCCTTCCCCTACTTCTGGACGGGCGATGCCACGCAGTTCTTCGCGATGTACGACGCCATCGCGGATGAGGTCGATGCGGATCCGCAGCTCAGCTCCAGCGTGCAACTGGGCGCCGGTTCCTTCGCCGTATTGCCGGGAATCCCCGGCGCCCCGTTCCTCGACGAGTTCCTCGGCAGCGTCGCCACGAATACCACCCGACTCGACTACCTGTCGTTCCACACCTACGGGGACGAGTTCGCGGACCACCTGGCCATCTTCCTGCAGGTGCAGGGGCTCACCGCCAACCACGGCCTGAACGTGCCCTGGGTCAACGGCGAATGGGGCCGCGACCTGGGCGGCACCGACCCGGTCTACGACCAGATCGAACACGGCCTGCTGCGCGCCAAGGTGCTCGCGCTGATGCAAGTCTTCCCCTTCACCATCGCCCACGAATCCCTTTTCCGTGACCCCGGCACTAGCGGCGGCGAACTCGGCCTGATCCGCACGGGACCGCCAGCGCACAAGCCCGCGAGCCAAGTCTACCGGGCCCTCGCCACGTTCAACGACAGCCTGAACGCGCTGCATGTGGTCGACAATCCCGACCAATGGGTCGTGCTCAGCGCCCGCAACAACGCCAGCACGAAAGTCCTCGCCGCCATCGTCGTGGACGAGCCCGCCGCGGGCACCGCCCACCGGCTGCAGTTCTTGATCGAGAACCTGCCGTGGGGCGCGGGGGACTACTCCCTGGTGCTGCGCCGCGTGACCCAGGGCACGTCGGATTCAGGCGCGGGCATCGAAACCGTGTCCACCGAAACGCGCAGCGGCGGGATGACGGATTTCACGTGGGATGTGCATGGGTCCGAGCAGGGATTGTACTGGCTCGAGCTCAACGAGCTCTGAGCGCGAGGTTGAGGGCCTTTCCCCCTGATCGCTAGAAGTTCGCTCGGCCGCGCAAATCCACGGAAAAAAAATGAGGGCGGCGCGAATGCGCGCCGCCCCCGAAACTCAAAGCCCCCCTACCCCTTCGTCGCGTCCGTCATCGCTTCGCTGGCGGCGGAGTTCTTGTTGCCGGAGGTGCCGGTTTTGTGGCCCGGGTCGACCCAGGAGCGCGGGACGTCGGTGGGGTTGAAGAGTTTCTTGCGGACCTTGTTGTAGAGGCCGAAGGCGCGGGCTTCGAATTGGCCGTTCACGTAGGAGCCGTTGTCGAGGCGCTTTTGGGCGCGTTTCTCCCACCAGCCGATCTTGCCGCGGGCCAGGCCGTAGGACATGGTCGCGTAGTGTTGGTACATCATGCGCATCTGCTTGACGCGCTCGGGGATGACGCCGGGCCAGGTCTCTTCGAGGTGGTACTCGCCGATGCTGCCCCATTCGGGCAGGGTTTTGGGGCCCTGGTAGCCCAGCGCGATGGCCTGGTCCCACATGGCGGTGCCGGGGATCGGGCGGAAGGGCCAGACGTTGGGGCGCGCGAGGGGCGCGGCGTTGTGCAGGCGGCGGCACTGGTCGACGGTGGCGATCATCGACTCTTCGGTTTCGTGCGGGTAGCCGATGATGTAGGTGATCGAACCTTGCACGCCGCGGCGGTCCATTTCGACGGCGGCTTCGATGTTGTCGTCGCCGTAGATCGGTTTGCCGATCTTCTTCATCATGTCGTCGGTGCCCGCCTCGGCGCCGATCTCGGCCACATACATGCCCGACTCGGCCATCATGTCGAGGGTGTCTTTCGGGTACGTCAGGATCGAGTGGGTCTCGATGAAGGCGTTCCAACCGAACTTGAGGTCGCGGTTCAGCAGGCCTTCGGCGAAATCGCGGCTGCGCTGCTTCTGCACGCCCCAGTTGGCGTCGTGGAAACGCACCGAGTCGAAGCCCCAGCGTTCGTGCAGCTCCTGCAGGTCGTCGAGCATGCGATCGGCCGGCATGGGCTTCCAGCGGCGGCCGGTGACGATCGGCGAGCAGCAGAAGGTGCAGGGCTCGGGGCAGCCGTACGAGGCGAAGTACGTGATGCCGAAGTAGGGTTTGCCGTAACCGATCCAGGGCGGGGTCGGCAGGCGCAGCACGTCGCGGGCGCTCTTGGCGCGCATCTGGTGCTGCTTGTACGGTTCGATGTCGAGCAGGTGCCACGGCACATTCGGGATCTCCTCCCAACCGGCCACGCCGCGCCGCTCGGTCTTGACCACCTGGCCGTCGCGCCACAGGGCGAGGCCGGCGATGTCATCGAGGGGTTCGCCCGCGTCGATGGCGCGCACCACGTCGCGGAAGGTGAGCTCCCCCTGCCCCAGCACGACCGCCTCGTAGTAGCCCGTCTCGAGCTGCAGGTCCGGGCGCACGGAGGCAAACCAGCCGCCGATCACCGCAGGCAGATCCGGGAAGCGGGCTTTGACCTTGCCGATCGCCAGGTAGCCGTCGGTGACCATGTACCCGAGGATGCCGGTGGTCGCGACGAGCATCGCGTCCTCGCAGGCGGCCAGCAGGCGGCGGTGGCCTTCGTCCCCTGCATACAGGGACCCGTCCACGATCTCGATGTCGTATCCGTCCTGCAGGGGGTAGGCCGAGATGGTCAACATCTCGAGCGGCAGCATATCCTTGCTGGACTCCAGCCCCAGGGTCTCGTCGACCTGCTTGGGCTGGTAGAGCACGATCTTCTTTTTGCGCTGGATCATGGGCAGTCGGGAGAGGCGGGGCGGACAAGTCTACCCTATACGGAAGGGTCGGGAGCCAGGTCTTGGCCCCATTCCAGGGCAAGGGTGGCCGGATCCAGGGGATTCCGGAGGCTTATGGCCGGATTTTGAGATCGAGGAGTCGGCGGGAGGGGCAGCGGGCTTCTTTTGGGGCATTGGGCACATTCGCGGGAGGCGAGCCGAATAATGTTACGTACGGAAGCGGGTTTAAGTAGTCACACAATTCGCGGCCGCGCGTGCGCAGCACGCTCGGTCGCGAATTGTGTGACTCTTAAACCCGCTTCCGTACGTAGCATTATTCGGCTCGCCTGGCCCAGTGCACAGCCGCTTCGATCGCCGCTGTCATGTTGCCCGCATCCGCGACGCCCCGGCCCGCGATATCAAACGCGGTTCCATGCACAGGACTGATGCGCAGGAACGACAGCCCCGCGAGCAACGTCAAACCCCGGCCACCCGAAAGCAGCTTGAGCGGAATGAACGCCTGGTCGTGATACAGCGCGAGCACCCCGTCGAATCGGCCCTTCGACGCATCGAGAAACACCGTGTCGGGCGGCATGGGACCCGCGACCTCGAGACCCCGTTCCCGAACCACCCGCAACGCCGGCTCGAGCAGGCGCGCCTCCTCGTCCCCGAAAAGGCCCCCCTCCCCCGCATGGGGGTTGAGGCCCGCCAGGGCCAGGCGCGGTTGCGCGATCCCCGTGCGCTGCAGCGTCTCCGCGAAGAGTTCCAGGTGCCAGACCACCTCGTCCGTCGCGATCGCATCGAGGGCCGCGCGCAAGGCCATGTGCCGGGTCAACAGCATCACGCGCAGATCGCCCGCAATCCCGACCATCTCATACCGGGTGGCCCCGTCGAAAGCGGCGAGCCACTCGGTTTGCCCTTCAACCCGATGGCCCGCGAGGTGCAGCGCCTCCTTACACACCGGCGCGGTCACCAGCGCGTGGGCTTCCCCCGCCTTGGCGAGCTCCGCCCCTTTTCGCAGGGCCGCAATCGCTACCGCCCCGCACTCGGCCTGGGCTCGGCCCATCTGCCAACGCGCGGGACCAGGAACCTCGCAATAGCCCACGCCCCCCACCACGCCCGTCCAGCCATCGGCCGCAATGTCCCCGCGGCAGGCCGCCGGGCCAATCACGAGGTACTCCGCGTTGAGCGCGGGTCTCGCCTGTACAAGAGCCTTACCCACGATTTCAGGACCGATTCCGGCCGGATCCCCCATCGTCACGGCGATGCGCACGGGTGTTTGCGACATGCCGGCAGGGTAACCGCCGCCGCGCAGGGCACACACAGGGGTTTTGCAGGAACCTTTGCCCGCGCATGCCTTCCAAGAGAAGGACAAAGGTCTATCCTGGACCGCCCAAAGCCCCACCCAAGGGCCCTGCCCCCCACCCGATCCGAACCATGTGCCTGACCCAGCTGGCCTTCCTCCTTCTTTTGACTCCCCAGGAATCGATCGCCCCGGCCCCCGCCGCCCCGCCTGCCCCGGCCGCGCGCGAAGCCCAAACCCCTGAACCCTGGGGCTTCGAGAAGTCCGACATCCCGGTCGACCCCCGCATCCAGTTCGCCACCCTGCCGAACGGCATGCGCCTGGCTTGGGCCGACAACAAGGAACCGAAGGAGCGGGTCTACCTGCGCCTGCACGTGAACGCGGGCTCCCTGGCCGAACAGGAGAGCGAGCGCGGCATGGCGCACTTCCTCGAGCACATGGCGTTCAACGGTTCCGAGAACTTCGGCGCCGGTACCCTGATCGAGTGGTTCCAGAACCACGGCATGAGTTTCGGCGCGGACACCAACGCGCACACGGCCTTCTCCGAAACCGTGTACAAACTCGATCTGCCGAACAACACCGAAGCGACGATCAAAGAAGGCCTGACGGTCATGCGTGACTTCGCTTCGCGCCTCGACCTGTCGGAGGAAGAGGTGCAAGCCGAAAAGGGCGTGATCGATGGCGAAGAACGGGAGCGCGACAGCGCTGGATACCGGGCATTCGTCAAGCTGATGGAGAACCAGATGGCAGGTACCCGCGTGCCGGACCGCCTGCCGATCGGCACCAAGGAGATCCGCGACACATTCAACGCGAAGAACGTGCGCGCCTTCTACGAGCGTTGGTACCGCCCCGAGAACATGACGCTGGTCATCGTCGGGGACCTCGGCGAACTCGATGTCGCGGCGCTGATGACCGAAGCCTTCGGCGACTTCGCCGGCCCGGGCACCCCGGTGGAACCCGAACCGGCCCTGGGCAAACCGAGCATGAAGTCGGTGAACTTCACCGTGCCCGAGCCGGAGATCCCGATCGCACAGCTGATGGTCGCCAACCTCAAGCCCTACCAGCATCGCCAGGACTCGGCGGCCGAACGCCAACGCCAAATGACCCTGAACGTGGCGCAGCAGATGCTGTCGCTGCGATTCCAGGAAGCGCTGAAGGATCCGGAGACCCACTTCCTGCGGGCGAACGTCGGTGAGAACGGCGACATGAAGGTGTTCGAGGGTGGCGAGTTGACTGTCGTGACCAATCCCGATGATTGGCAACAAGGCTTGAAAGAGGCAGCCGTAACCCTGCGAAGCGCACTAGAATTTGGATTCCAGGAGGCAGAACTCGATGAGGTGCGCGCCGGCATCCTGCGCTCCCTCGACGAAGCCGTGGAGCGCGAGAGCACGGCCGACAGCACCGTGCTGCTCGACGCGATCCTCGACGCAGCCGAAGAGCACAACGTGCCCACCAACGCCGCCGTGGACAAGCGCCTGTTCGGCGCCATCCTCCGCGCGATGACCGTCGAGGATTGCCACAAGGCTCTGCAGGCATCGTGGTCCGAGGGCACCCTGAGCCTGATCGCCATCGGTTCGGTGCCGTTCGAGAACGCCGCCGAGGCAATGAATTCGGCCTGGAAACACGCCTGGGAACTGGAGCTGAAAGCCCCCGAAAAACTCGAATCCGCCGAATTCGCCTACGCTTCCGCCGCCATCGAGCAGGCCCCAATCACAAGCCTGAGCCGCGTCAAGGATCTGGACTTCAGCCAGATCGTGATGAGCAACGGCGTGCGCGTAAACCTCAAGCAGACCGATTTCAAGGAGCGCCAGATCCTGGTGCGCGTGCGCCTGGGTAACGGCATGTGCGGCATGTCCCCGGCCGAGGGTGCGGTGGCCCAAGTCGCCAGCGACGCGTTCATCGGCGGCGGCCTCGAAGCCCACGATGCGGACGCCCTGCGGCGCCTCTTGGCCGGCAAACAGGCCCGCGTCGGTTTTGCGGTCAAGGATGACCACATCGAATTCGAAAGCAGCACCACCCAGGAAGACCTGGTGCTGGCCCTCGAGATGATCTGCGCCTACCTGCAGCACCCTGGCTACCGGCCCGACGCGCTCGTGCAAGTGCGTGCGCAGTTGCCTATTGCTTTTCAGAAGATGGACCGAAGCCCTGAGGGCCCTCTGACCGCCGAGTACCTGCCCGCGTTCATCAAGGGCAACCCGCGCATCGAGTGGCTCGGCTGGAGCCCGCGTCCGGAGCTCGCCAGCTTGATGACCGTGAGCATGGACGAGATCCGCAGCCTGCTCACCCCGCGTTTTGCCCATGACCCGATCGAACTGACGATCGTGGGCGACCTGGATCTGCCCGCGGCGCTGCTGGCGGTGGGCCGCACCTTTGGCAGCCTGCCCGAGCGCAGCACCAAGATCGACCCCGAAGAAGGGCGCGGCGGCGTCGAGATGGTCTCCGGCATCGACATGCGCCGCGAGATCGAGACCAAGGACGAAAAGGCGACCTTGATCCTCACCTACCCCACCGCCGATGGCTCGGACGATACCCGCCGCCGCCTGATCTACTTCCTGGGCCAAGTGGTCGATGACCGCCTGCGCCTGGAAGTGCGCGAGCGCCTCGGCGCCGCCTACTCGCCCTTCGCCGCCGCCCAGGCGTCGCGGGTCTTCCACGGTCTCGGGGGTCTGATGATCCAAGCCGCGGGCAACCCGGCGGAAGTCGATACGCTGATCGCCGCCTGCCGCGGTGTGTGCGCGACCCTGGCCAAGGACGGGGTGACCCAAGAAGAGGTGAACCGCCTCGCCGAACCGATCCAGAACCGCCTGCGCGACATGCTGCGCACCAACCGCTACTGGGTCGATTCCCTGAGCGAAAGCCAGAAAAGCCCGAGCACGCTCGACGGCCTGCGCACCCTGGTTTCGTTCTACGACAACATCGACGCGAAGGCGCTGAGCCGCCTGGCGGCTGCGTTCCTCACCGAGGACAAAGCCAGCCAACTCGTGGTGATGCCGAAGCGTTCGGCCGAAAAAGGCGCGCCCATCGAAGCGGGCGAGAACAAGTGACGGGCCCTGTCGCCTCCCCCACTCTCTGGGCGGTGATCATGGCGGGCGGGGGCGGAACGCGCCTCTGGCCCGCCAGCCGTCGCAGCCTGCCCAAGCAGTTGCTGCCGCTGCTCGGCGGCCGCTCGCTGCTTGCCGCCACCGCCCAGCGCATCGAGGGTCTGGTGGAACCCGAGCACGTGTTGGTGGTGACGTCCAGCGAACTCGCCGAGGCGGTGCGCGCGGAGTTGCCCTGGTTGCCCGAAGGCAACCTGCTCTGCGAACCGACCGGCCGCAACACCCTGCCCTGCGTGGCCTGGGCGGCGGCGGAGATCCAGCGGCGGGATCCGCATTCGATCCAGCTCGTGCTGCCCGCCGACCACGTGATCGAGCCGGTGGCCGCCTTCCGCGACACCCTGCGCGCAGCGGCGGCCGCGGCTTCGGCTCCCGAGGCCCCGCTCGTCACCCTCGGCGTGCGGCCGACCTATCCGGCCACCGGTTTCGGTTACATCGAAACCGACCGCGCGTCGGGCGAGGTGCTCGGCCACGAGATCCTGCCGGTGCAACGTTTCGTCGAAAAGCCCGATGAGGCCCGCGCGCGCGAGTTCCTCGCCGCCGGCCGCTTCCTCTGGAACAGCGGCGCGTTTGTGTGGAGCACCGACCGCATCGCCGCGGAACTGGAGACCCACGCCGCCGAGACCTGGCGCCAGGTACGCGGCAAACGCCCCGCCGAAGTCCAGGCGGTCTACCCCGCCCTGCACAGCACTTCGGTGGACTTCGGCCTGATGGAGAAGACCGCCGGCATCGTCTGCCTGCCCATCGGGTACCTGTGGAGCGACGTCGGTTCCTGGCCCGCGCTCGAAGAGGTGCTGCCCACCGACGCGGAGGGCAACCACGTGGGCGGCGGCGCGCAATTGCTGTCGAAAGCAGCCACGGGCAACGTGGTCTACGGCGACAAGGACCACGTCATCGCTTTGCTCGGGGTTCAGGATCTGGTGGTCGTGCAGACGCCCGATGCGACCCTCGTGTGCTCGAAGCAGCGGGCCCAGGAGATCCGCGACCTGGTGGAACGCTTGGCCAGCGAACGGCCCGAGCTGCTGTGAGCGCCTCGCCCTTCCCCTTGCGCCCGGGTTCGGTGCTCGCCATCGACCACGGAACCAAACGCACCGGATTTGCGGTCACCGATGGCCTGCGCCTGACCCTTTCGCCCCTAGATCCCTTCCACGGGGCGGGCGACGGTCCCGAACTGGTGCGGCACATCCGCCGCCTGGCCGACGAACGCGACCTGGCCGCAGTGCTGCTCGGTCTGCCGCTCAACAACGACGGCACCGAGAACCCCCAGTGCCAGGCCGTGCGCACCTTCGGCGATCGCTTGGGCCAGGCCCTACCCGGCGTGCCGATCGTCTACATCGACGAACACCTGACCAGCAAAGAAGCCGAAGCCCGCCTCGTCGATGCCGGCTTCACCGGCGCCGACCGCAAAGCCCGCCGCGACTCCTGGAGCGCGCTGGTGATGCTCGAAGAGTGGCTCGCGAACCTGGGTTGAGCACCTTGGCCCCCAGGCACGGCCCCTGCGCAGCCATGCTGCCATGGACCTCCGGGCCACACCCCCGCCCCGGCGCGTAGAATGGCGCCATGGTATTGGCGTCCCCTGCAATCGATCATCGTCCCTATCCCCCGCCGACCGGGCGCGGAGCCATGGCCATGCGCTGGCTCGACCTCGCGTTCCTGCATTGGCGGGTGCCTGCCGCCCGCATCGCACCCCTGCTGCCCGCGGGGCTCGAACTCGACACATTCGACGGGCATGCCTGGCTCGGTGTGGTGCCCTTCGAGATGGATCGCACGCGCTTCCGCTTTGCGCCCCCGATCCCGACCGCGACGCGTTTTCCCGAGCTCAACGTGCGCACGTACGTGCGGAGCGCAGGCCGCCCCGGCGTTTGGTTCTTCAGCCTCGATGCGGCGAGCCGGCTCGCCGTGCGCGGGGCCCGGCGCAGCTTCCACTTGCCCTATTTCGACGCGCAGATGCGCATCGCACGCCGCGCGGATGGCGTGCACTACACAAGCCGACGTACCCACCGAGGTGCCCCGCCGGCGCACTTCGAAGCACGCTACAAGGCCACCGGTCCCCCCTGCCCCGGCAGCCCAGGCACGCTCGAGTACTTTCTCACCGAACGCTACTGCCTCTACTCCGCTGGCCCCCGCGGCATGCTGCGCGGCGAGATCCACCACGGCCCCTGGCCCCTGCAACCTGGCGAAGTCGAATTGGTGACGAACGACTTGACCCGACTGCTGGGGTTGACCCTCGATGGCCCGCCCGAAACGGTGCACTGCGTGACTTCGATCGACGTGCGCGCCTGGTGGCCCGTTCCGGATTCGGGGCATTTGCAGCGTGCGACTTGAAAAGCCCCCAGGGCCGGGCGAAAACGAGCGCCATGGAAACCCTCAGCGCCATCGAACAACGCCGTTCTGTTAAGAAATACGACCCCGAGCACCGCATGACCGAGGCGGAGATCCGCCAGCTTTTCGAGGCGGTGCTGCTTTCCCCCACTTCTTTCAATCTGCAGAACTGGCGTTTCGTGGTGGTGACCGATCCGCTGCTGCGACAAGAACTGCGGGCCGCTGCCTGGAATCAAGCGCAGTTCACCGATGCGTCGATCGTCGTTTATCTCGTGATGGACAAGAAGTCCCACGAGCGTGACCCGGGGCGGTACTGGGCCAACGCCGAGCCGCAGGTGCGGGACATGTTGGTGGGCATGATCGGCAACTTCTACTCGTCCAACCCGGGCCTCGCCCGCGATGAGGGTCTGCGTTCGTGCGGCCTCGCGGGGCAGACTTTGATGCTCGCGGCCAAGGACATGGGTTACGACACGTGCCCGATGGTCGGTTTCGACTTCGCCCGCACGTCCGAACTGCTCAACCTGCCCGAAGACCACGAGATCGCCTTCGCCATTTCGGTGGGCAAGGCCCTTGAACCCGCCCGGCCGCGTGGCGGGCAGTTGCCCCTCGACGAAGTGCTCGTGCGCGACCGGTTCCCGGCCCGCGCCTGAGCGGCGGAGCGGGGCCCGGTCAGGAACGGAGCCGGGCCAGCTCCGCGCGCAGGGCCGCGCAGAGCTGCGCGTCGGCGCCGGTGGGATCCGCCTCGGGGGCGCTGCCGAAGTCGTAGGCTTCGAAAGGACCCTGGAGGCGGAGCCGGGCGTCTTCGCTCGCAAACCGCGGGATGCAGTGGCCGTGCAGCTCGGGCACTTGGTTGCACAGCACCAGGTAGTTGATGCGCTCGGCGCCGGTCACAGCGAGGATCGCGTCGCCGATCAGGACCAGGTCGGCGAAAAAGGCGCGCCGCTCCCCGGGGTCCAAGTCGTTGGGCGAAGCGACCACGCGGCGAGGCAGCAGCATGCAGGCCCCGCGCACCGGGCCGGGCTGGAACTTGCCGAAGATCGCGTAACCCGATTCGAGGGTGGCCAGCAGGGCGGGGTCCTGGCCGGCCTCGATGCGGGCGACCCGGGCGGAAATCGCGCCGGCGCTCACGGACGGGCCCCCAGGTGGGCGTCGAGGAAGGTGCCGATGCGGGCTTGCACGGCCGCCGAGCCGGTGCCCTGCAGCAGGTGATGCCGCATGCCGGGGAACACCTCGACCTCCACCGCCCCCCCGGCCAGACCGCGGCAGCGCTCCGCGGGCACGAAGGGGTCCTGCTCCCCTGCCAGCACCAGCACCGGCAGCCCGGTCTGGGCGAGCTGGTTCAGCATGGCCTGCGAGCGGCGCGCTTCCTGGATGGCCCGCAGGCTGAAGGCCTGGCCGACCCCGTCCTGGCCCCGGTCCCAGGCCTGCTGAACGGAGGCATCCGTGCTCAGGTCCTGGCCCCGGTAGCCGGTGGAGCCCAAGGACTGGCCCGTGACCTTCTTGAACATGCCCTTGAGGCCCCCGGGTTTGACCGGCTCCTGGAAGGGCACCTCGAACAGCGGCGCGACCAGCACCAGGGCCGCCAGGGACCCGGGCCGGTCGAGCGCGTACGCCACCGCGTAGTTCGCCCCCAACCCCTGTCCAATCAAGACCTTCGGTTCGTCGGGCAGGCGGTAGCTGAGGTGGTTCTGGATCTCCTCGACGTCGCGCACCACCTCGCGCAGGCCGTTGGAGTGGCCCTTCTCTCCCTCCGTGCGCCCGTGGCCGCGCAGATCCGGCAGGGCCACGGCCCAACCCGCCTGGGCTAGGTGCTGGGCGACCTCGCGGTAGCGCGAGCCCGTGTCCCCGGCGTCGTGCAGCACGGTGACCGCCCCCCGGGGCTCCCCGCGAGCGGCGAGCTCGAGCACGCTGAGCAGCACCATGCCCTTCATCGAACTGTGGGTCAGCCCGCTCGCCTGCTCGCCGGTCTCGGTGGACTCGCGCAGTTCCAGGTTGGTCAGGAAGAAGTCGTCATCCATGGCGGGCATGATAACTCCGGTCCGCCAGGGGGGTTACCCCGAAGCCGGGACCCGGGCTATACTCCGGGCGGACGTGAGTTGCCAGGACGGCCGCTGCGCAGGCCTTCGGGCAGGCGGAGAGGAAAGTCCGGACTCCTCGGGTCAGGGTGGTTGCTAACGGCAACCGATCGCGAGATCAGGGAAAGTGCCACAGAGAACAGACCGCCTACCCCAGGGTTCGCCCTGGGCGGCAAGGGTGAAACGGTGCGGTAAGAGCGCACCGCGATCCTGGTGACAGGATCGGCACGGTAAACCCCACCCGGAGAAAGACCAAATAGGGAAGGTGCATGGCGATCGACCCGCGCCCATGCCTTCCGGGTAGGTCGTTGGAGGCCGCGGGCGACTGCGGTCCTAGAGAAATGGCTGTCGCCTTCGGGTTACAGAATCCGGCTTACGAGGCAACTCACGTCCGCCTCCGCCGCGTTCCAGCGCGCCGCGGACCGAAATGACACTCGTGTCATCGCGCGTGGGCCCGTTCCAGAGAAACGCAGCATCCGAAACGCGTCCGCCAATCGTGGCAGCCATTCGGTGAAAAATTCGCGCATATGTCACCGCACCGTTGCGCAGCCAAACGATCCCGGATCGCGAATTCCGAATCTTCGCAGAACCGCGCGCTTCGGCGCGATACACGCGCTTTTCGCCACCTTGACAGATTTTTGGGATGCGCCTATTCTCCGACTTCCCGGTTGGGTCGCGAGCTGTGACCTGCTGCAACCCAAACCACAACCGCAATCGTTTCGCCCCATGGAGTTCGTCTTCGTCGTCCCGCGGGAAATCCTGTTTCCCGACGCGTATCCCCACGGCTTCGTGCCGCTTGGGGATGGAAACCGACAAGCCGTACTGCTCGAGCGGATCGAAACTTCCGGGTTCTTCGTGGAGCGCGCCCGCGCCGAACAAGCGCCAGAATGGAAGCAAATCATCCCCTACACCCTGGTGATCCGCGACGGGCAGGTGCTCTGCCTGGCGCGCACGAAACAGGGCGGGGAAACACGCCTGCACGACAAACTCTCTTTGGGTGTCGGTGGGCACATCAACCCGATCGATCTCGAGTCCCCCTCTGACGCGGCCCCGGCGGGCCGCAACCCCATCCCCAGGGCAACCATCCGGGAAGTGCTGGAAGAGGAGCTGATCGTCGAAGGGGTGCATGAACTGCACACCCTCGGCCTGCTCAACGATGACAGCAATCCCGTCGGCGCCGTGCACCTAGGTTGGGTGCAGGCCCTGGTGGTTCATGGCGAAGTGGAGGTGCGTGAGAAAGATCAGTTGGTCGGTCGTTTCCGTAGTCCGCGCGAGTTGCAAGACATGCTGGATTCCGGAGCGAACTTTGAAACCTGGTCCGGCTTCCTCATCCCCAAGCTGGAACAGCTCGTCGAACACATCTCACCGAACGCGGCCCGTCCGCGTCAGACTCCAGCCCACTCCCAATGAACTCCATGACTGCCAAAGGCAAGTTCGCTGCACCCGAAAAGGTGTACGACGCCCTGAACTCCGCCAAGACCGCCGACCGCGTGACCCTCACCCTGCACAGCGGGGCGGCGGTGACCGGATCCCTGGTCTTCAACCCGCTGAAGGGCAGCGTCCGTATCATTGATATCGATGAAGAACTCAGTGAGGACTTCCTGATCAGCGAGATCGCTGAACTGAAGTTCGTCTGATCGGACCCGATCGGGTCCCAGGGGTGTCCTTCGGGACCCCGGGCACAAGGGGCGCCCCTCCACCCAAGCGGAGGGGCGCCCTCTTGTTTTGTCCATGCCTTCGGCGCGCCGGCAAAATCGCGGGCCCCGAATTCGGGGGCGCGGCGGTGGACCTATACTCACCGCCGTGAAGATCTCCCGCGTTCTGCTTTGCCTCGCCGCCGTGGCGCCGGGCTGCTCGCGCTCGCCGCAAGCCCACTCGCCCGCAGTCCCCACCACCCCGCCCCTGCTCGCGGTGCGCCACGACGCGGACTTCGTCGCCATCGCCCACCCCACCGGCACCACGGGAACCTTGATCGTTCCGCTCACCACCCGCAGCGAGCGGCGCGTGACCGCGACCCCGTGGATGGACGAGGTCGAGATCCTGCGCATCGGCGCGTCGGATGCGGCGCCCGAGGTCTGGGCCGCGTTCCACTCCGGTGGCACCGAGTTGTACGACAGCGCGGAGGGGGTCCTGGCCGTCGGCGAACCGAAGCCCTGGCCTGCGGCGCTCGAGGCCGATCCCTTGCCTTGGATCCGCCGCGATGGATACGGCGCGGGCCTTCGCGCACTCACCCTGCCCCCCGCGGGCGAAAACCACGCCTGGATCCTGATCCCGAGCGAACCGGACGCCGAGCAAACCACGCTGCAAACCGCAGCGGGCCCGATCGAGCGCCCCCAACACGGCGAAAGCGCTTGGGTCGTGCGCAACCGCGAACCCCTCGCCCTACCCGCCCAACCCGTGCACCTCGATGCCCTGTGGTTGTGCGAAGTGCAGCACATCGACCGCGCCGGGTGGCGCAAACTCGAACCGGAATCGGTGTCCGGGGATCCGGATCGCCGGCCGAACGCCTGGAACACGCAGCCGTGGTGCGGCGAGGGACCCGCCCGCTGGACCGGCCGGCGCACAGAGGGTCCGCAAACCGCGGCGGGCGAACTCTGGCGCGTGCGTTTGCCCGCAACCGCCGAGTCGGGCCAGCGGCTCAGCCTGCTCGTTCAGCCGGGCCAGGCTTGGCAGGAACTACCGGGCCCCCGCACCTTGGAAGCGAGCGCCCCCGCGCCGGCCGCGTGGTTGCGCGACGTGGCGCAGGAAGCGGGCCTTGCGATCCTGCACCTCGAAGGCCCCGACCTGCAAAACGATATCCGCCCCACCATGGGCCCCGGCGCGGCCTGGGGCGACGTGGACGGCGACGGCTGGCTCGACCTGTACCTGGTGCAGGGCGGCGGACGCGAGGGCTGGCCGAAGATCGGCGGACATCTGCTGCACAACCGCGGCGACGGCACGTTCGAGGATCGCACCGAGGCCGCTGGGGTCGGGGACACGGGTGCCGGTATGGGCGCGTTGTTCTTCGACGCGGATGGCGATGGGCACCTGGACTTGTACGTGGCGAACTACGGCCGCGATCGGCTGTTCCGTGGCAAGGGGGACGGCACGTTCGAGGCGGCGGATGCGGCGCTGGTGGATGCACCGGAGCTCTGGAGTGCGGCGGTTTCGGCGGCGGACTACGACGGGGACGGCGACCTGGACCTGTACGTCACCGCGTACCTCGACTACGACCCGAGCAAGATGCCTCCCGCGGACGCGCTCGAGCGCTTCCAGCGCGAGGATCCGATCGAGATGCTGCCGTTCGCCTTCCCCGGCCAGCGCAATACGCTTTGGCGCAACGACAGCGAAACAGGCAAGCTGCGATTCACCGATGTGACGGCGGAGCTCGGCGTCGGCAACGAGACCGGGCTTTCGATGCAGGCCCTGTGGTGGGACTTCGACGTGGACGGCGACCCGGACCTCTACATCGCCAACGACGTCTCCCCCAACGTGATGTTCCTGAACCGCGGGGACGGCACCTTCGAGGACATCTCGTTTGCCGCCGGGCTGGACGATCCGCGCGGCGGTATGGGGCTCGATACGGGGGATGTGGACGGCGACGGGGACGAAGACCTGTTCCTCAGCAACTGGGAACTGGAGTCGAATGCCCTGTACAAGAACCACGGCCGGCGGGAGAGCGCGTCGCGCACGCGGCGGGCGAACTTCCGCGACCAGACGATCGCCGCGGGGCTGGGTTCGTACGGCGTTGGCGTGACTTCCTGGGGCGTGGAGTTCTTCGACCTGGAGCTCGACGGCGACCTCGATCTGTTCGTGGCGAACGGCTACACGAGCCCGGACTACGCGACGACCGGCATCTGCGTCGGCCAGCCCAATCACCTGTTCGAGAACGATGGGCGCGGCCAGTTCCGGCTGGCGATCGACCGGGCCCCCGCGGCCCTCGCCGTCCGGCGCGCCTCGCGCTGCGCCCTGGCGGCCGACTACGATCGCGACGGGGATCTGGACCTTCTGGTAACGAGCAACAACGGCGTGCCGCAGCTGCTGCGCAACGACGCGCCGCGTCAGGGCGAGTCCCTGCAGATCGAACTCGCCGGAGGGGGCCGCAATCCCCACGGGATCGGCGCGCGGGTCGAGGTGCGCGCCGGAGAGCGGCGTTGGGCCCAGGGCCTGCGCGCGGGAACGGGTTACCTCGGTGGCAACGCCCCCGAACTGTTCTTCGGCCTCGGCAAGGTCAGAGGGCCGCTGAACCTCGAAGTCACTTGGCGTGACGGCGCCGTCACCCGCTACGAAGTGCCCCGGCCCGGCCGCTATCGCCTGGCCGCCGATGGCCGCGCCACCCTCCTGCCCTGATGCAGCCTCCCCACCCGCATGACACCCGGCCCTGGTGGGTCTGGGCCACGCCGGTGATCCTGATGGCCGCCGCCATCGGTGCCGAGTACTCCGGACTCGACCTCTGGATCGCCCGCCTCTTCTGGCGAGCTGAAAACCAGGAATGGCTCTTCCGGGAGCACTGGTTGTTCAAAGCCGTGCTGCACGACGCGGCTCAACAGGGGCTGGTGGCCATCGGCATCCTGCTGCTGATCGCCACGATTGCCGTGCACTTCGTCCCCCGTGCCCGCGGCGTTCGCCCTGCCCTTCGGTACCTACTCGCTAGTTCGGTGTTGTCCGCGGGATTGGTGGGTGTGATCAAAGACCACAACGCCATCGGCATCCCGTGGGATCTGGAATTGTTCGGCGGCCACCGGCCCTACCTGCGCCTGTTCGACCCCGCCCCACCCGACCTGAAGGTCGGACAAGGCTTCCCCGCCGCCCATGCGATCGGCGGCTACCTCTGGTTCAACCTCTTCGTGCTCGCCCGCCGGTATCGACCGCAGTGGCAAGGCCGCGCCTTGGCCGTGCCGCTGATCGCGGGCGCCCTGCTCGGTACCACCCAACTGGTGCGCGGTGGACACCTGCTCAGCCACGACCTGACCAGCGCCGCGATCGCCTGGGTCATGGCTTGGCTGCTGCGTCCCATGCTTGGCCGCACCCCGGCCCCCACTGCGGACGCAGGCCCCGCAAATCCCGGTTTGTAGAGGAAATCGCGGGCCGAGAACGGCCCAATGTCCGCCGTGGGAACCCGCCTGCACCGTTACATCTTCCGGCAACTGCTGGTGGCGCTCCTTTTCGCCATCGGCGGCATTCTGCTGGTCGCCCTGCCGGGCATCGCCGTGTCCACGGTGCACCGCATGCCGTTCGCCGGTCCTGACCTGCTGGCGCGCTACCTGCCGCTGGTGCTGAAGACCCTGGCGCCCTACGTGCTGCCGATCTGCTTCCTGCTGGCGGTGGTGGCGACCTATGGGCGCCTGGCCGCCGATCGCGAGTGGACCGCGATCCAGATGTCCGGGGCCCATCCCCTGGGCATGTTCCTGCCCGGCCTGCTGCTGGCGGCGTTGCTCGGGGCGGGCACCTACTGGATGGTGTCGGTGGACATGCCGCGCTCGAAAGTCGCCCAGCGCATGCTCGTCAAGGACGTGGCCCGCGCCGCCCTACTGCAGCTCAAGCCAGGCCGCACCACCCTCGAGTTCGGGCGGTTCTACCTGCGCGCCGCCTACCGCGACAAGGAGAACCAGAACATCCTGTACAAGGTGCACATCCGCACCCCGGACAAGGACATGGGGCACGCGGTCGACATCTTTGCGGAAAAGGTCGAACTGCGCCTCGACGCCGACAACCTGAGCATCGACCTGTACGAGCCCCAGACTTCGACGGTCGAGAAGGGCCTCGAGCTGGGCGTCGAGAACTTCACCTACACCGTGCCGATCGAGGACCTGGTGGGCGTGCGGCAGAACAACTACACGCACCCCGCTTACATGACCTCCTCGGCGATCCGCGAAGAACTCGGAAAGGGGGTCGACGAGGAAAAGCGCTCGACCCTGCTGCAATTCGAGCTCGACTACCGGATCTCCATGTCGGCGATCTACTTGATCTTCCTGCTGGTAGGCGCCCCCACCGGGATCCTTCTGCGCAAGGGCACCCAGCTCGGAGCGTTGACCGTGGCAATCGGGTTCGGCCTGGTCTACTACGCCCTCTCGGTGCAACTCGGCCGCGACCTGGGCCGGGGCGGCCACGTGCCCACCTGGGCGGCGGTGGGATTCGTGCCGGCGGTGGGCCTCCTGGTCTCGCTCCCGTTGGTCGCGCGCACCGTCAAGCGCTGAACCTGTCGGTCAGGCGCCGGGATACGGCGGCATGTCCGCCTCGAGGTCCACGTGCACCGCATCCGCGATGCGGTTGATGTAGTTGAAGTACGCGATCACCTGGATCGCGTCGTGGATGGCTTCGTCGTCGAGACCCAGGCCGCGCAACTCCGCCACGTCGCCTTCGGTCATGAGCCCGGGCGTGCGGGTCAGCTTCTCCGCATACCGGCAAAGGGCCTGGTCGACTTCCCCCACCCCGGCCCGGTTCCACCCTTCCAACCACGCACCGTGCCAGGTTTCGCCCGCGTCGCAACCTTGTTTCGCCACCTCAACCCGGAGGTCGGCCAGATGCGAGTGGGTTCAGTAGTGGCAGTGATTGGCCTGGCTGACGACGACGGCCAGCATCTCGCGCTGGGCGCGGGTGAGGCCGCGCGGCGCATACATGATGCGCAAATAGAGCCCCATCGATGCGTCGAGGATCGCCGGGGCCAGGCTCATGGTGCGCACGATGCCGAAGACGTGCCCGGCGCGCTCCCGCGCCGCCTGGTAGCTGCGCAGCAGCGCGCCGGACTCTTCGCCTTCGGGGATCGTGCGGATCCAGGTCATGGCCGATCCCTTACTTCGCGGGGTTCATGCCCGCGACCGCCCCTTCGATCTGGCGCTTGTGGCGCGCGTCGAGGCAGGTTCGGTAGTGGTCCACCAGGGCGCTGCGGATCGCCGGCGTCTGCCCCTTGCAGAGGCTGCCGATCGCTCGGCTGACTACGTTCTGGTAGGGCGAAGCCAAGGCACCGATCAGGGCCGGGGGCACTTCGGGGTTGTCGATGTACCCGCCAAGGGCCGCAAGGGCTTCCTGCCGCAAGGACGTGCCATCGGGTTCCGCGCGGGCCAGCCCGAGCAACCACGGCACCCGGCGATCCGCGGGCACATCCTGGGTCGCCGCCACCAAAGCACGGGCGAACGGGCCCTGCGCGTCTTCGGTGGTGCTCGCGGTCAGCACCTCCTGCCACGCCCCATCGGGATCGGCGTGCAGCCACAGCTCAAGCGCGGCCCCCATCGTCTGCCACGAGTACCCAACTCCGTAGATCGACTTGGCAAATCCGGCGGTCACCTCCACGGGCGGCAACTTCGCCATCTCCCGCAAGGCAGCCACTCGCACCTGCGTGTGCTGCGAGGAACGGGCCAGGTAGCGCAAGGCTTCGCGCGCGTCATCCCCGGAAAGCTCGACGAGGGCCTGCAAGGCTTTGGTCTGCACCACCGGGTTCGGGTCGGTCTGGGTCAACCGGCGCACCACCTGCACGCGCGCTTCCTTCAACCCTTCCGGAACTTCTGCTTTGTCCGCCACGAAGTACTCAAGGGCGGACAGCCGCGCCGTGATGTCCAGGGGCAGGTTGCGCTCCGCTTCCTCGGAGGTGCCGGCCTCCGCGAGGGCCAACCACTCACGCTCGCCGCGCTGCTCGCGCAGCTCCCCCGGGAACACGCCTTCGGGATCGAGGCGCACCCAGATGGGCAAGTTGGTGCAGGGAATCTCCAGGCGTTGCTTGCGCGAGGTGAACGCCAACTTGTGCAACGAACGGCCGCCTTCGGTGCGCACCTCGACGATCAACGTGCCGATGACCGCATTCGCCAAACCCGAGTCCTTCTCTTCGATCTGCTCGATGTCGAGGTAGACGCGGCCGGCGGTGGCATCCCAGCTCCACTGGGAGGTCAGGATCGGATGGCCCGCTTGTTGGGCCCACTGATTGAAGAAACGCCCCAGCGGAGGGGCGCCGGCCGACTCCATGGCGTTGATCAGATTCTGGGTCGTCACCGACCGGCCCTGGTTCGCGCCCACGTACTCCTTGATGCCGGCCTCGAAGACCCCGGCGCCCACGGAACTGCGGAGGTACGCGAGGAACAGGGCTCCCCCACCATAGGCGTGGCCGCTGAAGAACAAGTCGAAGGGATCGATGGCCACGTCATAGGTCAGCGGCCGGCGATTGTCCCCGCGGTCCGATTCCAGGTACCGGCGGCGCAGCTCACGCCAGTTCGCGAGATGCGCCTCTTCGCCCTCGAGTTCGCGCATGAACTCGCTGGCCGCAAACGTCGCAAAACCTTCGTTCAGCCAGATCTCCGACCAGGTTTCGCAAGTCAGCAGGTCGCCGAACCATTGGTGCGCGGCCTCGTGCGCGATCAGCGAATACGGGTTGGTATCGCGTACGCCGCGCACCCCGGTGAGCGACGTATCGGTCAGGGTCGTCGCGGAGATGTTCTCCATGCCGCCGAAAGGGAAGTCCGACACCCAGCTCGTGCCGTACTTCGCGTAGGGGTACGGCAGGCCGGTGAAGCGTTCGAGGAACTCGAGCGCTTGGCCGGTCACCTGCGCCAGGCTCGGCGCGAAGTCCGACCACTTCGAAGGCAACAGCAATTCCAGCGGCACGTGATCCGCCAGGCCTTCGTGACGATCGAAGTCCCCCGCCACCAAAGTCATCAGGTACGCGGGGTGCGGCGTGTTCATGCGCCACTCTTCCACATGCCAGTTGTCCTGCTCGAACGAGGAAAGGCGCTCGCCGGCCGCCAAGGACTTCCAGCCCAACGGCATGCGCACGCGCATCGAACTCGTCGCGCGGTCGTCGGGCCGATCGATGCACGGGAACCAATGGCGCGCCCCTTCGCATTCGCCCTGGGTGAACACCTGCCGGATCGGTTTGTCGGCGACGTAGTACAGGCCCTTGCGCGGGGTCCCGCCGTAGTCGATCACCAGGGTCTCCTGGCTGCGCTCGCGCAGGGGGCTCGCGAGCTGCACGACGAGCTTGTCCCCCACCTGTTGGAACGAAAGGGACGCGCCGCGTCCATCGCGCACCTTGCGCACATCGAGGCCCGCGCAGTCGAGCTCCACCGACTCGAGCGGCAAACGCGTCAGCGAAACGAAGTCGAGATTCAGCGTGCCCCGGATCGAACGGGTCGGCACCAGCAGATCGAGCTCGAGTCCATAGTGCTCGACGTCGATACGCGCGATCTCTTGTTTGAGCGGACCCGCGGTCGGCCATTCCGGATCGCCCGGCTGCGCCACCACCACCGGTCCACGGCCACCACTCTGCCCCTGTCCGCCCCCATTCGACGCGCAGCCGACCAGCAGCAGGAGACCGGCGGCCCACAGGCCCGCGCAGCGCAGGGGTGATTTCGGAGACGGGCTCAGATGGGAGTTGCGGGCAAAAGGCATCGGTCGCGTGCGGGCGGTGGGGAAGCGAAGCGGGCCGGATCAGCGGCCGCCATCGGGGGCGGCGAGCGCCGGGCCCGGCATCTTAGCGGAAGGAGTCACCCGGACTTCGACTGCGGCGGCGACTTCTCGGGCCACTTCCCGGCCCGTGCCAGCAAACGCCAGCAGACGGCTCTGCCGCGGGCCGGTGGTGCTCAGCTCGTCCGTCACCGGCCCTTCCGGCCGCTCACGCTTGGAAAAGGCCCGGGCAAATTCCGCCCCGTCCCCATCCCCGTCCCAGACCAGATCCCAAACGAGCACCCGCTGATCGCCGTTGCGCAGCAGGGTCACGCGGTCCCCATCCCAACCCGCGGCGGCATCCCCGGTGAAACGCATGCCCATCAGGCTGAAGGCGTTCATCTTCGCTTGAAGCAGGCTTTGCGGCACGAGGTGTACCAGGAGTTCCCCGAGCACGTCGGTGTGCTCGACCTGCCAGCCGGCGGGCAAGGCCTGAATGACGTGCTCGACCTCCTGGGGCAGGTCGAGTTGGGCTTCGTCCCAGTACTTGGCCGGGTGCAGGATCTGTTCGGTGGACAGGGGCAGGTGCTCGAACGCGCGCTGCAGATCGGCGCGGTCGTAGGTACCGGCGGGGTTCAGGCGATCAGAGCGCCCGAGGAAAGCCTGCCCGCCGAGATAGAGCGCGAACAAGGGTTGCCAGACCAGGCGCGGTACCCCGGAAAGGGAGGCCGGATCGCTGCGCTTGACGAATTCCATGAGGCTCGCCGGATCGATGCTGGCCTGGTTCGCGGCCATCCATTGGGTCATCGTGACCTGCGCGCTGCCCTCGCAGATCGCATGGTGCGCGTAGAGCCAATCGGTGCGATCGCGGCGGGCGAGGTCGGCGGCCTTCAGATCGAAGTGCTGATCGTCCAGCGCGTGGGCCAATTCGTGGGCCATGATCAAGCGCACCAGGTCCGGCGACAGCCCCTCCATCACGTAGAACGTCTTGCTGAATGGGTCGTAGAACCCACCGACCTGATCGGCGAGCACCTTTTCCTGAACAGCGACCAGATCCATGTCCCAAGGGATGCACTGCAAAAGTCGCGCCACCCATTCGTCTTTCGCCTGACGCCCCTGGCCCATCAACTGCTCGTCCATGGCGTGCACGTACTGCAGGAAGGCGTCCTTGTCCGCATAGCGGGCCCGGATCGGTGTGCGAACTTCGAGGCCGCGCAACCGGGACACTTCCCCCAGCACCTGGGTCGCCAGGCGGTCCAACTCGGCCTGCCGCCCGGCTTCCGGCTCGCTCGGCGGGTTGACGACGGGTTCCTGGGGGGTAAGCGCGCCTGCGTGCAGGGGCAGCAACAGGCAAAGGACAGGCAAAATCGCGGGCAAAGCGTTCACTCCTGGGAAAGGGCGGCTGGGTCTGGCGCGCCATCGTAGTGCACACGCGCCGCAATTCGAACCCATCCCGCGGGTCCGTCCGCACATCGCACCCGGGTTTTACGGGACGCTCTCGTCCCGGGGCGAAACGATCGGGCCAGGTGCGCCTAACCCCATGCGGTTTGCATCCTTGCGGGTGCTCGGGCACAATGCGGGCCTTCCCCCACGGCCCCTCCTTCGCCCATGCTCCACCCCCTGCGATTGTTCCTCGGCCTGTTTCTGCTGGCGCTGCTTCCCAACCTGGCCCTTGCTCAGGAAACCACTCAGGCCGAAGCGCCGCATCCCGCAGACAACGTCAAGACCTGGTTGAAAGAGGTCGGCATCGAACCCTTCGACAGCGTCAAGATCGTCGCGATCAAGCCCAAGAAGGAGGTCAAAGAGACTTTCGAAACGAAGCTGGATGGCTTTGTCGGTGGCATCAACAGCGCCATCGGCAAGTACCTCTTCTATGACGTGGGTGGCGCCAGCACGGCGGGCGATCTTGAAGGGGGCCTGATCGGCAGCCCGACCGAACTGCGCGAGCACATCCAAGCGGCAGCGGATGCGGCCCGTGCCAAGGGCATCAATCCCGGCGTATCTGCCCTGACCCTGAGCATCGACTCCGTCGGTGGCACCGCCGGATCCACCTGGGCCGTCAAACGTTCTGGCATGCCTTTCGCGGTGCTTTGGCTCGTCATGGGTGCCATCTTCTTCACCGTACGCATGGGCTTCGTGCAACTGCGCGCCCTGCGCCACGCGGTCGCAGTCGTGCGCGGCAAGTACGACAACCCCAACGACGAAGGGGAAGTAAGCCACTTCCAAGCCCTCACCGCCGCCCTCTCCGCCACCGTCGGCCTCGGCAACATCGCCGGCGTGGCCATCGCCATCGCCGTCGGCGGCCCCGGCGCGACGTTCTGGATGATCCTCGCGGGTTTCCTGGGCATGGCCTCGAAGTTCACCGAGTGCACGCTGGGCCAGATGTACCGCAAGCAGCGCCCCGACGGTCACGTCATGGGGGGTGCCATGTACTACCTTTCCGACGGCCTCAAGGACCTCGGTTTCGCCGGTATCGGACGCTTCCTCGCCGTTCTGTTCGCCATCCTCTGCATCGGCGGCTCCCTCGGCGGCGGCAACTCCTTCCAGGTCAACCAGTCGATGAAGGCCCTCGAAGCCGTCATCCCGACCCTGAGCGATTACAACTGGGTCTACGGCGCGGTGATGACCGCGATGGTGGCGGCCGTGATCCTGGGCGGCCTCAAGCGCATCGCGCAGACCGCCGAGATGGTCGTGCCCACCATGTGCGGCATCTACGTGCTGGCGGCCCTGTTCGTGATCCTTTCGAACGCATCGCACCTTCCCGCTGCCTTCTCGGCCATCATCAACGGCGCCTTCACTCCGGAAGCCGGCTTCGGCGGTTTCCTCGGCGTATTGGTGCTCGGCTTCAAGCGCGCGGCCTTCTCCAACGAAGCCGGCGTAGGCAGCGCCGCCATCGCCCACTCGGCGGCCAAAACCGACTATCCGGTGCGCGAAGGCATCGTCGCCCTGCTCGAGCCCTTCATCGACACCGTGGTGATCTGCACCATGACCGCCCTGGTGATCGTGATCACCGGCGCCTACGACCCCAACGCCGCGAATGGCCTGTTCGCTGCGAACCTGGAGAACGCCAACGGCGCGGCCCTGACCTCCCAGGCCTTCGGCCAGGTCATCAGCTGGTTCCCCTGGGTGCTCGGCGTCGCGGTGGTCCTGTTCGCCTTCTCGACCATGATCTCGTGGTCCTACTACGGCGAGCGTTGCTGGGTATGGATGTTCGGCGAAAGCACCTCGATCTTCTACAAGCTCCTGTTCCTGGCCGCCTGCTTCGCGGGTTCGATCACCTCGGCCGGCAACGTGCTCGACTTCGGCGACCTGATGATCCTCGGCATGGCCGTGCCGAACGTGCTCGGCGTGCTGCTGCTGTCCAGCAAGGTGCGCCACGCCTTCAACGAGTACTGGGCCAAGTACAAAGCCGGCGAATTCGATCGCTGATCCCATGCACTCCCCCATCCTGCTGCTTTCGCTGCTCCTGATCGCGCCGCCGACCGTCTCCCAACCGGAGCCGGCGGCGGGGCCGACCGCCACGCAAGGCCGGGGCACCGGCCAAGCGGCTCGCCGCTCCGGTTCGGGCCGTGCGAACACCGACCCGCGCGGCGGCGACCAGGATGACGGGGACGTGTTGCGCGAGTTGGACATGGCGGACGACTACCAGCTCACTCGCTGGTTCGACGAGTGCGACACCGACGGCAACCACTGGCTCAGCTTCTACGAAGCGAGTCAGACCCTCGGACTCGGCCGCAGCCGCTTCCTGTCCTTCGATCCCAACGTCGATGGCCGCATGGACAAGGGCGAGTTCTTCGCCTATTACCGGCAGACCTACAAACGCGGCGAGTTCACCCGTCCGCGACACACGGGCAAACGCCGCCCGCCGGAGCGCACGCCGTCGCAGATGCTGCTCGCCTACGACGCGGACTTGAACGGGGGACTGTCGCGCAAAGAAGTGCGGCGCTTGGCCGATGACTACAGCCGCGTCGAACTCGACATCGAAGGCCTGTTCACCACCGTCGACCGCGACGGCTCCAAGCTGCTCGATGAACAGGAGGTCGCAACCCTCAGTTCGGCCATCCAACAGTCGAACTTGGCTCCGGTGGAAATCGTGACGCAGACCGAGCGCAAGGGCCTCGACGAGCTCTTCCTGCAGGTCATTCCGAGCCCGACCCACAGCGCGCCCCCGCGCATCGTCGGTCCGGTGACCCCCTTCCGCCGCCTGGACCTGAATGGCGACAACAAAGTCGGCGCCGATGACCTGAACGAGCTCACGCGCGCCCTGTCGACCAACATCCGGCCGCAGACCATCCTGCACACGCTCGACCTCGACCGCGACGGCACGCTCAGCCGCGAGGAGTTCCGCGCGGCGCTCGAGCCCAAGCGGAACTGAGCGGTTCCCCGGCGCAGAAACACGCAGCCCCGCAGCCTGGCAAGCAGGTTGCGGGGCTGCGGTGCGTTTGGGCCCGATTGAATCAGTCCGCGGAGACTTCGCCCGCACCCAGTTCCAAGGTCACCCGCCGCAGCCAATGCCGCGCCCCTTCGATCCACGCGGCCCAGGCTTCGGCCTGCTCCTCGCCTTCGGTGTTTGCATGCAGGCGCCCTTCGAACTGCAGACTGGCCAGGGTGCGCTGCAGGTCGGAGGCGCGGCCTTCGATCACGCAGAGCACCGCACCCCAGAGGGCCAGACCCAACCGGTCGACCTCGTCGAGTTCGGGCGCGTCGCCGGCGGAAAGATCGATGCCGCTGTCCCCCACCGCGAGGATGCCGAAGGCACAACCGGCGCGGCTCAGTTCCTCGACGAAGGGATCGGCGGGGGCGGGTTGCTCCACCGACCGCCAGGGCCGTCCGACGAGCCCCGCGTCCACGAGCCCAAGGCGCAGCAACACGGTCCAGCCCTGGGGCAAGCCCGCCGGCGCGGGAGCCGTGCCGAGCTGCGCGGGGCCGGCGTCGATTTCGGTGACCGTGACCCAAGCGAGCGGCGCCGTACCGGTGGAACGGGCCATTTCGAGCAACGGAGCCGCGGGTCCCTGTGCCACCATCACGCTGCCGTGGGCCGCTGCCAGCGCGCCGGCGCCGAGGGCCTGGTCCCAAGCCGCCACCGCGCGCCCCGCCGCAACGCGCGACGCTACGGTGCGGCTCGCGATGTGCACGACGACCAAGGGGCCGCCGGGCGCGGTCCCGCGGCGCAACCAGGCGGGAAAGGGTCCTTCGACGACTTGCCACGGGGCCGCGAACGGTCCCTGCTCCGGCAAGGTGTGGCTCCAGTGGTCGCGCAGGGACTGCAAGCGCCGGCGCGGGCCCTCTTCCCCGGCCGCGACCAACGGCCCTTCGTGGAAAGCGAACGTGGGACCGCCGAGCTGCCAGGGCTGGATGTCCGGCATCTTCGGGCTGCGGCACGCGGCGGGCAGCACGAGCAGCAAGGAGGTCCAGACGGCTTTCATCGCGTGGTGGGCAGGTAGCGGCCGATCAGGAGGTCGAGGCGCGTGCGCGTGCCTTCGTCGACCTGCGCGAGGTCGGAGAGGATGGCGCCCTTGAGCGCATCCCGGTGCGGACAGGCGCCGCCGCGCGCCAGGATCGGCACCACGTGCTCGATCACCTTACGCGCGCGCGCCACGTTGGCGTGCATCACCGCGACGATCGCGTCGACGGTCACTTCGTCGTGGCCTTCGTGCCAGCAGTCGTAGTCGGTGGACATGGCCAGGGTCGCGTAACACAGCTCCGCTTCGCGCGCGAGGCGGGCTTCGGTCACGTTGGTCATGCCGATCACGTCCACCCCCCACGAACGGTACAGGTTCGATTCGGCGCGGGTCGAGAATTGCGGTCCCTCCATGCAGAGGTAGGTGCCGCCCTCGTGCACGTTGCCGCCGACTTCCTTGCAGGCGGTCAGCAACGCCTTGCGCACGTCGTTGCAGACCGGATCCGCGAACATCACGTGGGCGACGACGCCGCGCTCGAAGAACGTGTCGGCGCGGTGGCGGGTGCGATCGATGAACTGATCGATTACCACGAAGTCCCCGGGCGCGATGTGCTCGCGCATGGAGCCCACCGCGGACACCGCGACCACGTGGGTCACGCCCAGGGCCTTCAGGCCCCAGATGTTGGCGCGGTAGTTGATCTCCGAGGGGTTGAAGCGGTGGCCCTTGCCGTGGCGCGGCAAGAACACCAGCGGAGTGCCGCCGAGGGTGCCCGTCAGGAACGCGTCCGAGGGCGCGCCGAAGGGGGTCGAAAGGGTGACTTCGCTGCGGTCCGCCAGACCGTCGATGGCGTACAGGCCGGAGCCGCCGAGGATGCCGATTTTCATGGGTGTGCCGGGGAAGGGGCGCGGCAGTGTACCCCAGGGGCGCGATGCACCGAACCCCGGGGCCGGACGCGGGCCGCGGCAGCCCGGGAGAAAACCGGAAACGCTGCCGGGGAGCCGTTTGGGCTCCCCGGCAGCGCGATCTCAATAGCGACGGCGCGGACCACCGCCCCGGCGCCGGCGTGCTCCGCCGCGTCCGGAGTAGGGCCGGTCCTCGCGTTCCCCGCCGGGATACCCACGCGAGTCGTCGTGGCCCCGCGAATCGCCATAGCCGCGGGAATCGCCAAAGCCGCGGGATTCCCCCCGACCTCGGGAGTCCCCGTACCCGCGCGCTTCGCCGTATCCCCGATCCCCTCCGGAACCGTGACCATACGAATCCCCGCGTTCGCCGGAATAGCGCCCGGACTCGCCACCGAAACGCGCGGAAGAACCGCCGCGACCCCGGAACGGACCGCGCCGACGTCCCCCGCCGCCCGAGCGGCGGTAGGAACCGCTGCCCCGTTCGCTGCCCTGGTCGCCATACCGCGGATGGGCCGCGGCCTGACGCTCCTGATCGGCGGTGCGGCCGATCAAGCGCTTCACCACCAACGAGGCGTACGCGCCGCGCGGCAGTTCGAACGAGAAGCGCACCGAACGGTAGCCGGGGTTGAGGGTATCGGGTTCCGCGGGCCGCGCGCGCAGTTCCGAAGGACGCACAACGAGGGGGCGCGGATCGCTCTTGAAGGCGAAACCGGGCACGTTTTCGATGGCAAACTGCTCGGGCGTCAGGCGGTACTCGGCGAGCACACGCTTGAACAGATCGCGCTGCAGGTCGTCCACCAGACCTTCGAGGTGCGGACCGGGCAAGGGCAGGTACCCTTCCCAGCCGGGCTCGACGGGCATCGGCCCCTTCGCGAACACCAGCGGCCCTTCCACCCCGGGCAGGGCGAAACGGTCGTCGACGTCGAGGCGGTGCTTGAGCCACAGCGCCAACGCGCGGTTCCACAGGTGGCTTTGGAACGCGAACTGGTGGATCACCCGTTCGCGGGTCGCCACGTGCGTGAAGGCGCCGGCGAAGTCGCCGGGTTCCTTGCGCAGGTGATCAAAGACCGAGTGGTGGCGACCGAAGCGACCGGCGATCTCGCGCAACGCGCGCCAATCGCCCCAACGCTGCCAGATCCGCTGTTTGAGCGCGCGCGTCTCCGCGGACTCGAACTTCGAGATCGAAGCCAGCAAGCGGCGCAGACCGCCTTCGATGTCCCCGCGCAGCAAGTCGAGCGCGATCCAACCCTGGCCGTGGCGCAGGTTGCCGAAACGCTGCTCGTCGAAGTAGTTCGGCACGCCGAATTCGCGCACCGTGTCGAGACCGGCCCGCAGGCGGCGCAACTGGGTCTCCTCGAGCCCGCGCGCCACCACCTCGAACGCGTTGCCGCGTGAATCGGTGCTGGTGATCGCCTCGCGGGCGAAGCCCACCGATTCGATCTTGAGCGATGCATCGCCGATGAACACCTCGCGACCGCGCGGAATGCTCATGTATTGCTCGGTGATGCCCTGGCGGTCCTTGAGCCCGGCCATCGAGACCTGGCTGTGGTGCACGCCCGCTTCGGCAGCGAGTTCGCGCGCGGCTTCGACCGAAGTGACCTTGACCTTGCTGACTTTGTAGACGCGGTGTTCGCCGCTGGAGGACAGGTACCCTTCGCGCAACAGCTCGCGCACGCGGAAGTCCTGGGGTTTCTGCTTGAGACTCATGGGACTAGCGGCGGAAGGGGCGCACCTTCGCGAATTGTTTGAGGGTCGTGCGAAGGTCCTTGGGCAGCGGGGCTTCGACCTCGGGGGCAGGCGCGTTCGGATCTTGGGAGGGCCAGGAAAGGCGCCAGGCGTGCAGGGTCAGGCGCGGCATGAGCGGGCGCTCTTCGCTGCCCTGCTTGTGGCGATACCCCGACTTGATCTCGGAGAGCAACAGCTTGTCGCGCCGCCCGTAGAGCGGATCGACGACGAGCGGGAAACCCTCGTAGGCTAGGTGCACGCGGATCTGGTGCGTGCGGCCGGTGCGCGGGGCACAGCCGACGAGGGTGTACCCCGCGAAGCGCTCTTCGACCCAGACCTCGGTCTGGCTCGGCCGGCCGTCGGCCACGATCTGCATGCGACCCGCCTTGCGCGGGTCGGGGCCGAGCGGCTGGTCGATCAGGGTGCGCTCGCCGTCTTCGAGGGGGAACTCCCCCTCCACCAGGGCGAGGTAGGCCTTGCGCACGGTCTGGGCCTCGAAGCAGCGGCGCAGGTGCCGCTCGGATTCGAGGTCCTTGGCGAAGAGCAGGCACCCGGAGGTGTCCTTGTCGAGGCGGTGCACCAGGCGCGGGCGGAAGCGATCCGCCTCGGCTTGGGCCCGGGCGGCCGCCCAGTGCTCCATCTCTTCGAGGAAGCAGCCGAGTTCGGGGGACCAGCGTTCGGGTTCGACCGCGATGCCGGCGGGTTTGTTGGCCACGAGGCAATTTGCGTCTTCGTAGACCAACTCCACGTCGAGCACCTTGCCCCGGCGGCGCCGAGGCAGCTCGTCCTCGTCGAGATGCACGGCGATCACGTCCGAGAATCGAAGGTGCCGACCGCAGATCGTCTCCTCGCCCACCACCTCGATGTCCCCATCGCGGATGGCTTGGCGCAGGAACCCCTTGGAAACGCCGGGATAGAGCAGGCACAGGAACTCATCGAGCTCCAGGCCCACCCGCTCCTCAGGAACGGGATAGTACTGGACCATGGGGGGGGCCTCCGGCCTCAGTGGGCGCCTTCGACGGCCTTGTAGATCTCGGGCTTCAGCGAGCCGACGAAAGGCAGGTTGCGGTAGCGGCCCGCGTAGTCCAGGCCGTACCCCACCACGAAGAGGTCCTCGACCTCGAACACCCGGAAGTCAGCCTCGAACTCGAGGGCCCGGCGGGAGGGCTTGTCGAGGAAGACGCAGGAGCGCACCTCCTTGGCGCCACGGGCCAGGAACTCCTGCTTGAGGGCGTACATGGTCTTGCCCGTGTCCAGGATGTCGTCCACGAGCAGTAGGTTGCGGCCCACGACCTCGCTCTCTTCGGGCAGGAAGTTGACCTTCAGCTGGCCCGAGGTGGTGCCGTCGCCGTACGAGGAGGCGGCGCAGAAGCCGAGCTCGAGGGGGATCGGGATGCGCCGGATCAGGTCAGCGGCGAAGATGCAGGAGCCCTTGAGCACCGAAATGACGGTCAGGTCGCGGCCTTGGTAATACCGGGTGACCTCCTTGGCGACCCGGTCGATGCCCTCGACGATGGCTTCTTCGGTGAACAGTTTGCGGTCGATGTCGGCGTGCATGGGCGCCCTCCTGGGCGGGATGGGAGCCGGCCCGGCACTCCCGGCGATCCGGGGCCTGGGGGGCTCTTATGCGTAGGCGGCCGCCAGGCGGCCGGGGGGGCGGAGATTCTAGGCTTTTGGCGCCCGACTGGGAAGGCGCGTCCCAGGGCTGAACAGGGGGACGGCGCCAGGCCGCGGAAAACCGGCGATGGCCGGGAACCCTGGGCCTCAAGTGGCGCCCGAATCGGGGAGCGACCTCGCCCCGCAGCGACGGGGTCCCTCCGAAGCGTGCCGGCTTCTCCCAGCATTGGGAGGTGCCCGGCGAACTCGTGTTGCGGATTTCGCAACACGACGTCGGACATGTGTCGATGCGCAACGCACGCACTGATTCTTGATCGCAATTGCAACACATTCGGTGCGCACCTTCCGATTCTTAAAGCGCACTGATTTCGAGTGAATTGAACGCGTTCGAATCCATCGATTGCGTAGCTGCGACAGGGTTTCAAACACGAAGTGTTTCGCGCTGCAAACCCTTTCAAAAACTCTTTGAAAGGCGTTGCGGACCATCTGGTCAAGTGCGATCGTCTTCGCCGTATCGGCATCCCAAGTGTCAACTCCCTGCACAGATCGCAGGGCTTTGGAGGACAGCTCTAATGTCAACAACCGCGGCTTCCACCGCCCCGTCACGAATGGAGACCTTCCATTACGACGACGGCATCGTACGTAAGTTCATGTTGGCCACCCTCGTGTGGGGTCTGGTCGGCATGCTGGTCGGCCTGATCATCGCGCTGCAGCTGGTCGTTCCGCAGTTGAACATGGGCCTGGAATGGCTCTCGTTCGGCCGCCTGCGCCCGCTGCACACCAACGCGGTGATCTTCGCTTTCGCCGGCAACGGCGTGTTCGCAGCCGTCTACTACTCCTCGCAGCGCCTGCTCAAGGCCCGCATGTTCAGCGATTTCCTGAGCAAGCTGCACTTCTGGGGGTGGCAGGCCATCATCGTCAGCGCGGCGCTGACCCTTCCGATGGGTATCACCCAGTCGAAGGAATACGCCGAGCTCGAGTGGCCGATCGACCTGGCGGTCGTGCTGATCTGGGTGACGTTTGCGATCAACTTCTTCGGAACCATCGCTAAGCGCCGCGAACGGCACCTGTACGTCGGTATCTGGTTCTACATCGCCACGATCATCGCCATCGCAGTGCTCTACCTGGGCAACAACGCCGCCGTGCCGGTGTCGATGTTCAAGAGCTATTCGGCCTACTCGGGCGCCCAAGACGCCTTCATGCAGTGGTGGTACGGTCACAACGCCGTGGCCTTCTTCCTGACCACGCCCTTCCTGGGCCTGATGTACTACTTCCTGCCCAAGGCAGCCGAACGGCCGGTCTATAGCTACCGCCTGTCGATCCTGCACTTCTGGTCGCTGGTCTTCATCTACATCTGGGCCGGCCCCCACCACCTGCACTACACCGCGATCCCGAACTGGCTGTCCACCCTGGGCATGCTGTTCTCGGTCATGCTGTGGATGCCCTCCTGGGGCGGCATGCTCAACGGTCTGCTCACCCTGCGCGGCGCCTGGAACAAGGTGGCCGAGGATCCGGTGCTCAAGTTCTACGTGGTCGGCGTGACCTTCTACGGCATGAGCACCTTCGAGGGCCCGCTGCTCTCGATCAAAGCCGTCAACTCCCTGTCGCACTACACCGACTGGACCATCGCCCACGTGCACTCCGGCGCCCTGGGTTGGAACGGCTTCATGATCTTCGGCATGCTCTACTGGCTCATGCCGCGCCTGTTCCACACCGGCAAGCTCTGGAGCAACCGCCTGTGCGTGACCCACTTCTGGATCGGCACCATCGGCATCATCCTCTACATCATCCCGATCTACGTCGCGGGTGTGACCCAGGGCCTGATGTGGCGTGCGATCTCGGCGCAAGGCACCCTGGAATACGGGGACTTCCAGCAGACGGTGACCAAACTCGAGCCCTTCTACTGGGCGCGCGTGATCGGCGGCACCCTGTTCATCACCGGCGCGATTCTTTGCGCGGTGAACATGGCGAAAACCTGGGCCATGCGTCCGGCGACCCTGCCGGATCCGGAAGTCCAGGCCCCGGCCCTCGAGAAGGTCTACAGCGGCCCTGAGGCCCACGTGCGCGGCAACCACGGCCTGATCGGCCGTTTCGCCTCCATGGCCTGGCACCGCTCCTGGGAGCGCAAGCCCCTCATGTTCACCGTGATGGTGGCCGTCGGCGTCATCTCCGCCTCGATGTTCGAGATCATCCCGGCCTTCGCGGCCAAGTCGATGATGGAACCCATCGCGTCGGTGAAACCCTACACCCCGCTCGAGCAGGAAGGCCGCGACATCTACGTGTCGGAAGGCTGCTACAACTGCCACTCGCAGATGATCCGCCCGATGCGCCACGAAGTGCTGCGTTACGGCGACTACTCGCGCACCGGTGAGTCGATCTTCGACCGTCCGTTCCAGTGGGGCTCGCGGCGCATTGGTCCCGACCTTGCCCGTGAAGGCGTCAAGAACGCTTCCGTCTCCTGGCACATCCGTCACTTCAACAACCCCGATGACGTGAGCGGTGGCTCGATCATGCCGCCCTATCCGTGGCTGTTCAAACAGGACATCGACTTCGACGGCATCCAGACCAAGATCGATCGTCTCGTCGGTACCTTCGGCTACCCCTACAGCGACGCCGTCAAGAACGACGCCGCCGCGGCGGCCAAGGCCCAGGCGGCTGAGATCGGCGCGCGCCTCGTGAGCGAAGCTCCCGAGTACGCGGGTCAAGGCCTGGAAACCAAGAAGGTCATCGCCCTGACGGCCTACATCCTGCGCCTCGGCGTGGACACCCAGGAAGGATTCGCCGCCGAATCCGCCCAGGCCCCGCAGACCGGAGAGGAGGAAAACAATGGCCAGTACTAGTTTCCTCGCCATCTCGGACGCCGCACTGCTTTGGTGCAAGGCGGGCGTCCTCTTCTTCTTCCTCGGATTCTTCGCGATGGTCCTTCTGCGTGTCCTCACCCGCTCGGAAGCCGACTACGCCGAAGACGCGGCCCTCGCGCTGCACGAAAGCAAAGTCATCAACGACCGCAAGGGGGTGAGCCATGAGTAAGAACGTAGACGACCCGATTCTCGACCACGAGTACGACGGCATCCGCGAGTACGACAACCCCCTTCCGGGTTGGTGGAAACTGCTCTTCTGGGGCACGATCTTCTTCTGTGTCCCCTACACGATCTACTTCCACTTCATGGAGGGGAATTCGATCCACGAGAAGTTCGCCGCGGACTGGGATGCCAACGCTCCGGAGACCTTCAAACTCAAGCTGAAGGCGGATTCCGCCTCCATCGCCGAGCTGATGAACGACGATGCGAAGCTGTCCCTGGTCAAGGAGAAGTTCAAGACGGTGTGCGGCGCGTGCCACACTCCGGCGGGAACGGGTATCCAGGGCCTCGGCCCCAACCTGACCGACCATTTCTGGCGCAACGTGACGGAGTTGTCGGACATCCACCGTGTGCTGGTAAATGGGGTTCCAGGAACCGCCATGGTGTCCCAGAAGGGCAACCTCAACACCAACGAGTTGATTCTGATGGCCGCCTATGTGGGTAGCCTGTCGCGTAACCCCCAGGAGGGCCTGCCGCCGGACGGCAAGGAAATCCCCACCTGGCCCTCGGAAGCCCAGAAATAGGGGAACCTCCCCCTCTCCGCGAGGAACCAAAGCAATATGGCTACGAGTTCCAACAATGATCTGAACCTCCCCCCCCGTCCCCCGGAGGGGGAGGTTCTTGCCACGATGCGCGAGGACGGCAGCCGACGTTGGCTGCGGCCCAAGATTTCGGCCGGCGGCTTCTGGAAGAAGCGCGCGGTCGTCGCATGGATCTTGATGGCCCTCTTCACCATCACCCCCTGGATTCAGGTCGGCGGACGCCCCCTGTTCCAGTTCGACATCACCCACCGTCGCTTCACGGTCTTCGGCACCCTCTTCCATCCGGACGAGACCCTGCCCCTGGCCCTGCTGGTGCTGTCGCTGCTGCTGGGCATCTTCCTGCTCACCGCACTGCTCGGTCGCGTCTGGTGCGGCTGGGCCTGCCCCCAGACGGTCTACATGGAATTCCTCTATCGGCCGATCGAACGGCTGATCGAGGGCAAGCACTACGGCAGCCCCACCAAGTTCAAGCTGCCGGCTTGGAAGATCGTGCTCAAGTACGCCATCTTCCTCGTGCTGTCGCTGCACCTGGCGAACACCTTCCTGTCCTGGTTCGTCGGCACCCCACCGTGTGGGAATGGACCCTGCAGTCCCCCTTCAAGAACCGGGCCCCTTCGCCGTGGTGTTCATCACCACCGGCCTGATGATGTGGGACTTCGCGTTCTGGCGCGAGCAGATGTGCACCCTCGCGTGCCCCTATGCGCGCTTCCAGTCGGTGCTGCTCGACCGGTCGTCGCTCATCGTCGGTTATGACGAGCGCCGCGGCGAACCGCGCGGCAACGCGCGCAAGCTGGCCCAGGAAGGCATCACGGCCGGCGATTGCGTCGACTGCAACAAGTGCGTCACCACCTGCCCCACCGGCATCGACATCCGCAAGGGCCTGCAGCTCGAATGCATCCACTGCACGCAGTGCATGGACGCCTGCGACGAGGTCATGGAGAAGGTCGGCAAACCGAAGGGCCTGATCCGCTACGGCTCGAAGGACCAATTCGCCGGCAAGAAGAGCAGCATGCTGCGCCCGCGCGTGGTGATCTATCCGATTCTGCTGATCGGCATGTTGACCCTGCTGGTGCTGACCCTGCTGGGTCGCAAGGAGTCCACCGTCGAGTTCCAGCGCGCCACCGGGCACGCCCCCTACTCCACCACGGAGGATGGCAACATCCGCAACCTGGCGAACATCCGGATCACCAACCGCACGGACGATCCGCACACCTACGATGTGCAGCTGAAAGGCGACGGCCAGCTCCTGAAGCCGACCATGCCGATGTCCCTGGAAGCCCAAGGCTTCGGGGACGCCCCGATCCACATCATCCTGGCCCCCACCGTGTTCACCGGGGAACGCCACCAGATCGTGATCGAGCTGCTCATGGACGGCAAAGTCGTCGACGAAGCCACCCACTCGGTCCTCGGACCGCGCAACCTGTAACCCCATGAAACTCTCCCCCGCCACCCGTTGGATCGGAATGATCGTCGGCCTGCTGCTGATGTCGGTGATCATCAACTTCGTCGTGATCTTCCGCTTCGCCGGCGACGATTCGGAAACCCTCGAAGCCGGTTGGACAAAAGCGCAGGAGGAATTCCCCGCGCTGTTGGAACAGCGGACGCGGAACCGGGAGTTGGGCTGGAAGGTGGCGCTCGACAGCTATCAGAGCGGTGCCGATCCCGTGACCTTCGTGCTGAGCCTCGAAGATCGCCAGGGAGAACGCCTTTCCGGCGGCGCGCTCACCTGGGTCGCCCTGCCCCTCGGCCACCCCGCCGAACGCTTCGAAGGCTCCTGCGTCGCGGGCGAGGGCGGCCTCTACAGCGCCTCCCTGCCCGCCTTCTGGGAGGGCTACTGGGAACTGCGGATCGAAGCCACCCACGAAGGCCAAACCTTCACGCAAACGCTGAAGGAATACCTGAAAGCCACGCCCGCCAACTGACGCGCCCGCCGCACGCCCGGCCCATTCCCCCGCCATGTTGCCCCTCTTCACCTCGGTCCTGCTCGCCAGCCTGATGGGTTCCGCCCACTGCGTCGGCATGTGCGGACCGCTGGTGGTGCTCGCCATGCGCGACCAGGAGGGCAAGGCTCTGCGGCAGACCGCAGCCTACCATGGCGGGCGGATGCTCTCCTACCTGGTGCTCGGCGCGCTCGCCGGCGCCCTGGGCGGCGCACTCAACCTCGGCGGCGGCTTGCTCGGCTTCCAGAAACTCGCCCTGCAGGCGTCGGCGGTTTTCTTGATCGTCTTTGGCCTGCTGCAGTTGGCCAAAGCCCGCGGCTGGTGGCGCCGCAGCTCCGGCAAACCCGGCCTGCTCGCCCGCCTCTATTACCGCTGGCAAGCGCGCACCCGCCGCCTGTCCCCCGCCAAAGCCTCCCTCTCGCTCGGCCTGCTCTCGAGTTTCCTGCCCTGCGGCTGGCTCTACGCCTTCGCCGCCGTGGCCGCAGGTTCGGGCAGCCTGCTCGGCGGCCTCGTGGTCATGGCCGCCTTCTGGCTGGGCAGCGTGCCCCTGCTCGCCGCCTTCGGCCTCGGCGTGCGCCACGCCATGGGGCCCCTCGAGCGCCACCTGCCCACGATCACCGCCCTGCTGCTCGTCGCCGCCGGCCTGTTTGTGCTACAAGGGCGTTTCGGCGTGACCGCGCCGAACCTGGCTCGCGCCGCCGGCGAAGGCAGCGCCCAGCCCGCGCTGCTGCGGGCGACGAACGAAGAGCCGAGCTGCTGCTCCAACAAGTGAAGCCCAACGGCCCGCAAACGGCCGCGGACGACCAGGCAAAACCGGGTGAATGCGCCCACTGCGGCCTGCCCGTACCCGCGCGACTCTGGAATCCCGACCAGCCGAGTTTCTGCTGCGGCGGCTGCGAGACCGTGTACCACGCCATCCGCGGCTCGGGCCTCGAGGACTTCTACCGCATCCCCGGGGAAGGCAAGGGGGGCCAACCGGCCAAAACCACCGGCCACGACTACGGCGAATTCGGCGATCCGGATTTCATCGAGCGCTACAGCCATCCCCTGCCCGATGGACTGCGTTCGATCGAGCTCTACCTCGAGGGCGTGCATTGCGCGAGTTGCGTGTGGCTCGTCGAACGCCTGCCTTTCGTGCTGGACGGCGTGACCCACGTGCGGTTGCACGCCCGCCGGCACGTGGCCACGGTACACTGGGATCCCGCCGTGGTTTCGTTGCCCGTGGTCGCCCAGAACCTCGATCGCTTCGGCTATCCACCGCACCCCTACCGCGGAGCCGAGGTGGACCGCCTGCAGCGCCTCGCCGACCGCAAGCACCTCTGGCGCATCGGATTCTCCGGCGCGATCGCGGGCAACGTGATGCTGCTCGCTTTCGCCCTCTATGGCGGCCGCTTCTCGGGCATGGCGGAGAACTACGAGTTCCTGATCCGCTTCACGAGTTTCGCGCTGACGCTGCTCGCGGTCTTCGGCCCCGGTCGAACGTTCCTGCGCGGAGCCTGGTCGTCGATCCGCGCGCGCAGCCTGCACATGGACGTGCCCGTGGCCGTGGCGCTGCTCGTCGGCACGGCCTGGGGTGGGTGGAACACTCTTGCGGGGCGCGGGGAGGTCTACTTCGAGTCGCTCACCGCCGTCATCTTCCTGCTGCTCATCGGCCGATTCGTGCAGCACCGCCAGCAACGGGTCGCCAGCGATGCCGTCGAGCTGCTCTTCTCGCTGACCCCGATCCGCACACGCCGCTGGAACGGGGAACGATTCGTCGATGTGCCCGTTTCCGCCCTCCAGCTGGGCGACCGGGTGCAAGTCCTGGCCGGGGAGACCCTGCCCGCCGACGGCGTCATCCTCACGGGCCAGACCAGCCTCGACAACTCGGCCCTCAGCGGCGAGTCCCGGCCCGTGCGGGCGGGCGTGGGAACCGAAGCCTTCGCGGGAACCACCAACCTCGACGCCCCCATCGAAGTCGAAGTCCGCAACACCGGCGTCGACACCCGCGTCGGTGCGCTGATGAAGATGGTCGAACAGGGCGCCAGCGAACGCCCGCCGATCGTGCTCGCCGCCGACCGCCTGGCCCACTGGTTCGTCATCGCAGTGCTGCTGCTCGCTGCCGCAACCCTGGTCCTCTGGCTCTTCCTCGACCCGAGCCGCGCCGTCGAGCAGACCGTCGCCCTGCTGATCGTCACCTGCCCCTGCGCCCTCGGCCTCGCCACGCCGCTCACCTTCCAAGCCGCCATCGGCAAAGCCGCGCGCGCCGGCATCCTGATCAAGAGCGGCGAAGCAGTCGAACGCCTAGCCCGGCCCGGCGAGCTGCTGCTCGACAAGACGGGCACGTTGACCGAGGGCAAAATGCGCCTCGTGCACTGGTACGGCGACCCCGCGGCCAAAGGCCCGGCGCGGCTGCTCGAGCAGGAAGTCCAGCACCCCATCGCGCGGGCCTTCGTGCAGGGGCTTGCGGATGTAGACACCGGCGCGGCCACTACCGATGTGCAGAGCCACCTGGGCCAAGGCATCGAAGCGCGCGTCGATGGCGTGCGTTGGGCCGTGGGTGCGGTCGCTTGGCTGTTGCCGGAGGCCGCGAGCCGCGCGCCCTGGATCGCAGAGGCCCTCGAGCAAAGCCTGCAAGGCGGCAGCACCCCGGTGGCCATCGCCCGCGAGGGCGAGGTGATCGCCATCGCGGCCATCGGGGATGCGGTGCATCCCGAAGCCAGCGCCACCCTAGCGGGCCTGCGCCAATTGGGCTGGAGCCCCGCCATCCTCTCCGGCGATCACCCGGTGATCGTCGACCGGGTGGCCCGCGAGCTCGGCATCGATGCGGACCACGCCCGCGGCGCCGTCACCCCCGAGGGCAAACTCGAAGCCGTGCGCGAACACCGGCGCTCGGGCCCCGTGGTCATGGTGGGCGACGGCGTGAACGATGCAGCCGCCCTGAGCGCGGCCGACTGCGGCATCGCGGTGCACGGCGGCGCGGAAGCCAGCCTGCGCGCCTCCGACGTCTTTCTCTCCCGGCCCGGCCTCACCGGCCTGCTGCCCCTGTTCGAGGGTGCCCAGCGCACCATGCGCGTCGTGCGCCGCAACTTCGCCGCTTCGATCACCTACAATCTGATCACGGCCTCGGGCGCCATGATGGGCTGGATCCACCCCCTGCTCGCCGCCGCACTGATGCCCTTCAGTTCGCTGACCGTCGTGACCCTCGCCTACCGCTCCAAGACCTTCGAAGCCCCCGGGCGCGAGCCGAGCTGACATGGACATCCTCTACATCGCGATCCCCCTGGCCCTGGCCGTCGCGGCGTTCTTCCTGATCGCATTCCTCTGGTCGGTACGCACCGGCCAACTCGACGATCTGGAAACGCCCGCCATCCGAATGCTGTTCGAAGAGGACACAAAGCGTCCGCGCGAGCCCAATTCTGGCGCACCCGCGCCCCAGCCGCCGGAGAACCACCTCGCTGAAGATCGTTCAGCCCCGCCGGAAACGCCGCAGGAACCGGGTTCCTGAATCTCGCCGCCCCGGAGCCGCGCCAACAAACCCGGCCAAAGTGACAATCCGTTTCCCTTCCCAGCGCAGCGGAATCGTTTCCTGTGACAGTTTTTTGAGCGAATTCACTCACATTTCCGCAACATTCGGACATGCAGCAAGTGTTTCACCAACAGATTTCGTTTCTTTCCAACGCACGAACGACTTGCAGCAAATCGATCCTGGGTTATTCTCTTCCCGTTGACCGCAGGATTGGCACAACAAGTGCGCTCCACGGTCATTTGGAAAGCACCGAGCGAAATCTCCGGAAGCCTGGCACCGTCAGGATCCGATTCACGCCACCTTTCCCGACAAAGTGGAGAATTCCACCCACGCTGAATCCGGAAAGTCCCGATCAGCGAAACCAACCGAGGAGCCGGCCCAAGCAGCCCTCAGAAAGCCCATGGCAAAACGCACCTATCGTCGCCGTTCGGACGCCGAATTGATCGAGGAATACCGCAGCCAGATCGAAGCCCTCGAAACGAAGCTGCAACAACAGACCCGCGAAGATCAGGCAGTTCTCGAAGAGTTGCCCAAACTCAAACGGCGGCTCGCCGGCTTCGCCCAACTCTGCATCGACAACGGCCGCAACGACCTGTCCAATTCGGTTCTGGCGTTCCTCAACACGATCGAACGCCAGGCGAAACAGATCGTTTCGTGATCCCGCGCCTGCGGGGGTTGCGCGAGACGCGGCCCCCGCAGGCTTCGACCCCCATCGAGCGCCCGAACGGGCCTTGACCCCGACGTTCCGCGACGCCTGGGCCCTCTTCCCCTTTCCGGCGGAGCCACTGGGACGACAACCGCAGGGGATTCGCCGATACCTTCAAGGGGAACGGATTGCGTACCCCGAACATAGGTCGCCGAATCCGCCTTGGCCGAAACACCGCCGCCCATCGGCCGACGCCCACCAAACGGATTCGGGCTGGACGAGCAGGGTCTGCCCGTCGCTCAGGATCGCGGTGCTTTCCCGCCAGGCGAGTTCCCAGGCCTCCTCCCCCGCCGCAGAGGGGGCATGCCAAGGAAGGGATCCATAGCGCCCCGTGGGCAAGGGTACTTCCCGCCCGAACCGATCGAAGATCCGCCAACGGCTTCCGGAATCCTTCGTGCGGACCCAAAGCCGAGTTTCCATCGGCCGAGCCTGAACCACTTCGGATCCGAGATCGACGCACTGCACATCCTGTGCTCCGCCGCCCCGGGGATCGGGATCGAACCACGCGATACCCGCCGGATCGAGGGCACACATTCCGTCGCCCAGGGCAAACAGCATTTCTGCGCCAGGCACAGCCAGGCAGCCCCGGGCGGGGCCATCGCGGGCGTAGTGGACCCATTCACAGCCGGACGAATCCTCCTGGCAAAGGCCGAATACGCCCAAACCATCGGCACCGGCAATCGCGATGGCATGCGGCGCGGCCCGGGTGATGACCGCTTCGCCCGATTCCACGAGCACCAACTCAGCTCCCTCCCCCCAGCCCCGCAGGACCCAATATCCGCCGGCAAAACCCGCCATCGCTCGCGCCTCGGGCAGCTCCTCGATGCCCGTCACCAAGAGCTCCCGATCCAACGTCACCACCTGACCCCGGGCCCGATCGAGCAAACGCCAGGCAGGTTCCGAAGGAACGCCTCCGCCCACCTCCCGCCGAGCACCCAACGCCAGCAACACGCCCAAGGCCCACCACAACACAACTCGCACCATGCCCCGTAGACCACCCGGCGCCCCTCTCGGTTGCACCCCAGCTGGAAAATCCCCGCGACGATGCGGCCGAAGGCAAGAACCGTTGGGAGCCGCGGGTCACTGAGAGCCCCAGTATTCGAGCGTAGCCCCTGACAAACCGATTCCCCCGTCCGCTCGAAGCCCTTGTCGATTGGATGGCAAGTCAGATCGAAGCCGCTAGCAGACCAACGCCTCCTGCAAATCGCAGACGCTTGCAGACCAAAGCAGATTGCAGACAAGAGCCGCGCGTAGACCGGCTGCGCGCCATCAAGCCAGAGTCGCCGTCAGGCCGAAGCCGCCGTCAGGACTTCCGCCCGCATATCCAGGCAGACTCCCTCCAACTCGAGCAGGCTCTGCTTCCACTCGATCGGTCCGGAGAAACCTCCCAGTCCTCGTTGCGCCACCACGCGATGGCACGGCACAACGATCGGCACCGGGTTGGCGCCGTTCGCGCCACCGATTGCGCGGCTCGCCGTCGGCTGGCCGAGGTCCCGGGCCAGGTCGCCGTAGGTGCGGATCTGCCCTTGGGGGATTGCCTGCAGGGCACGCCAGACCCGGCGTTGGAAGTCCGTACCGCGCAGATCGAGGGGCAGGTCGAAGGCCTGGCGCTGCCGGTCGAAGTACTCGCGCATCTGCTTCACCAGTTCGGCCGGGGGCGGCCCCATGCGCAGTTCTTCATCGGGCGCGTACTTCCGACGCCAACGGTCGAAGCGTGCAAACCCGGCCTGACCGTCCAACCCGATGCCACACAGGCCACGATCCCCGTGCAATACGGCGATCTCCCCCAGCGGCGTCCCCATCAAGCTGCTCGTGAGCGTCATGGCCTGATGCTAGCCGAAGTGCGCGGTTCCTGCCCGGTATTCCCGGAACCCGCGAAATCGGCGGCGCCGCCTCCGCCCCGTTCAGAGGTACAACAGGGCCGATTCGAGGGCTTCGACCTCCACGGGACCCTGCCATTGCGCCCGCGCGAGGAACTCCTGCACCTGATGCAACCCGCTGGCTTCAAAGAGCGAGCGATCGGCCAGCCCGCGCCCGAGTTCGTTCTGGAAAGGCCCCATGCCTGCCAAACGCTCCAGCCGTCGCCGGTGCCGCCGCAGGAAGTCCTCCGCCGCCGCCGGCCCAGGATCGCTCCAGGGCCCGGGCGTGCCCATGAATGCCAGCCCCACCGCGCGCACCGACTTCGCGTCCACGATCAGGCCCTGATCGGCCAGTAGATGCGCAAAGTACAAACCGCCTACCGTGCCCAACCCATGCACCGCCCGCAGGCCGTCCTGCCCGCGCACCAGCAGCAACCCGTTGTCCTCCGCGCCGATGGCCCGGGCCATCGCACGCCCGAGGGCAAACGATGTGACCGGACTGCTGCCTCCGCGATAGCGCGCCAGGCCACCGGGGCCGCTCGCATCGGTCAGGATGCGGCCTTCGGACTCGCGCACCACACGACGCGCGCTGCCCGCCAGGGACAGTTCACTCGGCCCCCCCGGTCCGCTCGCCACCTGCCCGAGCACCTCGCCCGTCAATCGATCGACTAGGTCCAAACCCGGCGAATCCGCCAGGTTCGAGTGCAGACTGCCCCGCTCGTAGCGCGCTTCCAGGTCCTCCCCCGGCAGGTACCGTCCCCCTCGCCCCGGCTCGAGCCAATTGCGTTCGACGAGCCGCGCAAACATCTCGCGCAGATCCTCGCTCGAGACCTGTTCGCGCAAGTCCTCGGGCAACAGGGCTTCGATCGCGTCCGGGGTCACATACCCACGCGCCGCGGCCAGGCACAGGGCCTGCTGCACGAGCACCGAAGCCCGGAACCCGTAAGGCTGCTCAAGGTACTCCCCATGCAGACCCGCGCGCGCCATCACCTGAAACCGCAACTCTTCGCCGGGATTGCGCCACGCATACCCGAAACGGATCGTGTCCCGCCGGCGCCCCCCGCGTCCGATGCGCTGCATCAAACTCGCGACGCTGGCGGGCGGCGAGAGGATCAACACGTAGTCCACCGATCCGATGTCGATGCCGAGTTCGAGGGTCGTGGTCGCGATCGCCACCGCCGCCGGCGCATCGTGGAACTGCCGTTCGCTGCGTTCGCGCACCGCCTTCGAGAGCGAACCGTGGTGAGCGAAGATGCGTTCCCCGAACGGCGCTTGCCCGCGCAAGGCCGTCGCCAATTGGTCCACATCGGCGCGACCGGGCACGAAGATCAGGATCTTGCGTAGCCCGGCTTTGGCGAGTTCGCGCAGGTGCGCCGCCGTGGCCGCGGGATCGGTGCCGGCGAACGAACGGGCTTTCACCTTGCGATCGCCGCGGGCGATGCAGAGCACCGGCTCGTGAAGGTAGCGCGCGGCGAGGGATTCGCTGTGGTCCACCGTCGCGCTCGCCGCGATGCGCTGCACCGGGTTCTCGGTGGCGCGATCCAAGCGCTCGAGCAGGATGCGCAACTGATCCCCGCGCACCGTACCGTCGAGCACGTGCACCTCGTCGATCACCACCATGCGCACTGCCGCGAGCACCTGCGGACGGCGCGCGAGCAACGAATCGAGGGATTCCGGCGTCACGACCATCGCCCGCGGCCAGCGGGCCGGGGTGCGTTCCTTGTGCTCCCCCGTGTACCGCCCCAGCGTCACGTGCAGGGTATCCAGCGATGCTTGCAGCCGCCGGAACAGGTCGTTCGCCAGGGCCCGCGTGGGGCTGACCAGCAACCACTGGCTGCTCTCCGTGCCTTCGCGCACGTCGAGCAGACGTTCGGCGCACGGCGCGGCATACGCTTCGGTTTTGCCCGAGGCCGTCGGCGCGCACAGCAGGGCATCGCGTCCCGCCAAGAGCGCCGGAATCGCCTGCCGCTGGATATCCGTGGGCCCATCGAAACGCCCGAGGAAGGCGCCATAGGCGCGCGGCAACTGCGCGCGCATGCTCATGACGGGGTTTCCCAGGTGCGGCGGCGCCAGCGGATCGCATCGAGAGCTGTGGCCAGACTGCGCACGAGTACGCGCGGCGAGGTGCCCCGGTCCAGGGCCGCATCGCGCACCACCGAAAGCACTTCCGCCCGATCATCGGGAACGATGCCGCTATCGGGATAGGCGCGCAGGTACACGCCGAGCACGCCGCGCAGCAGGTCGCCGAGGTCCGACTCCCGCAACGGCGGCAACGGGATGTTCCACTCGTCCTTGTCGACGATTCCGCGGAACGATTGTTGGATGTCCGCCAGGGGCGTGAGCGCAAACAGCACGGTCAGCGGCTGATCGGAGCGAAAGTGCAGCCGCAATTCGCGGTGCACCTTGTGGCCGCCCTTGTACAAGGCATCCGGATCGAAGCACAGGTCCTCGCGCGGCACGGTCACCGCCGCGAAGTGCTTGAGCACCTCCATCGCGAACCCCAGCTCCTGCTTGCTGAGCGAATCGACGAATTCCACCTCGTCGAACAGGAGCAGCAAGCCGCGGTAGCCCGCATCCTTCGCCCAGGTCGCCATCGTGCCCAGAAGGTGCGTGTACATGCGGCCGTAGGTCCGGTAGTCGGACATGGTCAAGAGCCGCGGTCCCGCCCAACCGAGCCGCGCCAACCGGGCATTGCCGTCGGCCACGTCCATGTTGCAGCCGTCGACGTAATCCCGCATCCAATCGAGCAGTTCCCCGTCTTCCCGGCGCAGGGCGAAGAGATACGGCGAGTAGAACCGGCTCTGGAAGTGCCCGCCCGGATCGGCGTGTTCGTCGCTCTCGACCAACCGTTCGAAGAGCGGTTCGAGCCCGTGCCCCTGGTCGTCGGGATACCGCAGCCGCTCCACGATGCTCGCGTACAGGCGCCGCGGATGGCTGGGCGGCACCTCGAAGGGATCGAGCACGATGCGGCTGGTCAGATAGCCGTGTTCGAGCGCGATGCGTTCGGCGATGTCGAGCATGTGCGTCTTGCCCGAACCGTAATCGCCCCATAGGACCCGCAGGCCCCCTTGCACACCGAGGATCTCCTCGAGCGAAGCAAAGGTCGCCTCGCGCCCCACGGTGTACTCGCGCACGTGTTCCGCGGGCACGACCCCGAGGCGCATGGCTTCGACCGTTTGCCGCAAATCCGCCCGTTCGCTGCCGTTCGCGGCCGGGGTCACGAGCGGCCAAGCCCCGATCTCGATGTCCCCGAGATCCACCCCCACCGGGGCCGGGCGGGGCGGAAGGGCGGGTGCAACCGGCTGCGGCTCGGGCTCGGGCCGTTCGATGCGCAGCTCGCCGAGCGGCAGGGTCCAGGGCAATCCGGGGTCGCCGTCGAGGCGCACTTTTGCTTTTCCGCCGGGGGCCAGGGCCAAAACCTTGCCCGCCCCGCGCACGCGGTGGCGTACCCGGTCGCCCGGGCGGATGCCGAAGCCCCCGTTCAGCGCGTTTGCCTCCGCACTAGAACAGATCCTCCTCGCCCTCCAGATCCTCGTCGAACCCCTCGAGCGCCTCGATATCGGCGGTTTCGATCGGTCCCGGGTTGTGGATCTGGTTGTGCAGCATCTGCACGAGTCGTTTCACGAAAATGCGTCGGCTGCCCGATTCGAGCGCGTTGAGCGACATGTGTTCGGCTAGGCGATCGACGTTGCTGCGCTGCAGTTCCATGTCGATCTCCTCGCTGCGACCCAGGCGGAACAGCTCCAACAGGCGGTAGCCGATGCGGCGGAACAGTTCGGTGGTTTCGAGCGGCAGGGCTTCCAGGTCGATCACCGGTTCGAGCGGGCTCGACATCGAGAAACGCCCCGCACCGCGCAGGCGTTGTTCGAGCGCCGGGTACTCCGGCACCACGGTGGTCATGAATTCGGGCGGCACCGCGTAGACCCACAACAAAGCCGGCAAAGTCGCCTGGCCGCAGTGGTCGATCATCTGGCGCAGGTTGTCGCCGATCGCCTTGCGGCGCTTGACCGAAAGGCTCATCACCCGGTCCATCTCGTCGAAGAGCAGGATCAAACCCGGCACCGACAACTCGCGCATGGCCTGGATCAGGCTGCGCAGGAAGCGGAAGGCGCTCTTGCTGTCGAGTTCTTCGCGCAATTGTAGATTCGCGCGTTCCGGCGCCGAAACGTGGTCGCCGCGCAGGTAGGCCGCCAGCACCTCTTCCTGCGTGTCGTCGCCGTCGAGCACCGCGAGGAAGAACAGGTACATGGCGCGGCGCAGGGCGTGGCTCTCGATCGGCGCGCGTTTGAACTCCCACTGCAACCAATCCCGCACGGCCTTCTCCCCGCTGTCTTCCACCTTGCGGCGCAGGATCTGCACGAGCACCGCATCGATGCCCCGGGCCGCGGGCGAATCGGTCGATTGCGGCGGTAGTTCGAGGCTTTTGGCCACGGCTTGGTACACGCGCAACGTGTCATCGAAGGGGCACTCCTGGGGCGAGATGCCGACCATCGACACGAGGAAACCCTCGCGCCAGCCGATCTCGCGCAGGCAATGCAGGAAGTGCGTCTTGCCCCCGCCGAAGGTGGCCTGCACGAGTTTGAACGACGAGTTGCGGCCCTCTTCGCGGATCGGGATCAGGTACTCGCGCAGCAGCACGTCGAGCACTTCCTCGGTGCCGACGTTGACCGCCAATGCGCCGCGCTCCGGCGGCTGTCCGGTTTCCCCCATGCGCTCGACGATGCTGCGCGCACGGCGGGCATCGATGCCCTCCAAGGCGGGATCCGGGGACTTCTCCACGCTCATGCGGGCACCTCGCTGAAGAACACGTTCAATTTGTATTCGCCCTGGCCGTTTTCGTCTTCCATGTAGATCACGCGATCCTTCTTGGTGGCCGCCGTACCGGTCGCCACGCCGAAGTTGATGCGTTTGCCGCCCTGCTGCAGGCCCCGGGCCAGCCGCAGGCGGTTCACATCGAAAGCAAACTGCCCGCGCGTATAGCCGCGATAGTTCTCGCGCGCCGGGTCGATCTGGAACTTGCGCCCCTGCATCTGCAGGGCCATCTGGGCCATGAAGTCGAGCAGTTCCAGCCGGTCACCGAGTTTGCCCCCGGTGGCCGCGAGCCCGGCGCGATAGGCGTTCCAGCAGCGTTCGAAGAACGCCGCCGCGTCGAACTCCCCTTCCAGCCCCGCGAGGGCGCGGGCCCGGCAGGCGAGGATCTCGGTCACATCCGCCGGGCACTGATCGAGCACCTGGCGGGCGAACAGGATCTCGGCACGACCGCTTTCCAGATCCAGGCGCACCGCGAGCGGCGGGATGCGCAACTCGACCGGATCCTCGCGGCTGATGACCTTTAGGGGCAAACCCGCCGTGCTGCATGCGGTCTTCAAGTCCTGCCCCAACTGCTTGCGGTGGCGCCGCTTGCCCGCGGTCAGGTGCTCCTCGAGCGCTGCCACCAGGGGGCCGAGTCCGTGACGCGTGAGCCCGTCTTCGCCGATTTCCGACTGCCAGGCGCGCAGGTCCTTTTCGAGTTTGGCGAAGTCCACCAGGGCCCCCGGCCCCATCCAGCGCTGCATGGGCCGCAGGATCTTGCGCAATTGCTCGGATTCCTCCGACAACCGCCGATGCTGCTCGGCGATGGCGGCCGCGAGCTCCCCCGCTTCGGCCTCGGTTTGCGAATCCTGCTGCTCTTGGTGTTGCGCCATGGATGTCCCCGCGTGCGACCGGAACCCTGGGCACGGGAGCCCTCCCGGCGGGAAGCCGGTCCGATCTGCCTGCATCATGGGGGCAGCGCTCCGGAATCTCCAGGGACAGGCGCAAACTCGCAGGGTCCAGGTCCAAACCCGCCCCAGGCAGGGGCTATGATGCGGGCATGTTCCCCGCGATCACGCCCCTGAAGGCCCTGGCCCTGGCGGCCATGTGCCTGGTGTCCGTCCCCCAGACCCCGGAATCCTCCCAGGAGGGCCCGGCCGCGACCCCCGCGGAGGAGCAACCCACCTGGACCGTACGCCACGTGCCTTCGGGGGATGGCCTGATCCTCGAGTGTGAGCTCTACGCCCCCCACAAACATCGCCAGACGCCGGTGGTAGTCCTGTTCCACCAGGCGCGATCGAGCCGCGGGGAGTACCGGCGCATCGCGCCGGTGCTGAACAAACTCGGCTACAACTGCCTGGCGGTGGATCTGCGCTCGGGTGACACCATGGACGGGGTGCCGAACCTGACCGTTCCGCGCGCCAAGGAAGCCGGCCTGGGCACCGAGTACATCGACGCCCGAACCGACATCGAAGCCGCCCTGCGGTACGCCCGCCGCTCCCTGAGCCGCGAGAAGGTGATCGCCATCGGCAGCTCGTACAGCGCCGCGTTGCTGCTCGAACTGGCCGCCAGCGAACCGGGCCTCGTCGATGCGGTCATGGCCTTCTCGCCGGGCGAGTACTTCCCGGACAAAGGCGAGCACTGGATCCGCGAAGCCTGCGCGCGCCTTCGCCAACCGGTGTTCCTGACCTGCGCCAAGAAAGAAGTCGAAGGCTGCAAGGAACTGCTCGCCGCGGTTCCGCACGAGAAGAAGGCCCTCTTCGAACCCGAGGGCAAGGGCCAACACGGGGCGCGCGCCCTCTGGCCCGCCTGCGCCGACTGCCTCGATACGTGGAAAGCCCTGGTGCTCTTCCTGCAGCAGAATGCGCCGAGCCCGGTCCAAGCGGAAGAGAATGCCTTGCCCCTTCCCGCGCCGAAAACCCCCGAAACGGGCACGGAAACGCCCCGTTAGCGCCCTTCCGCCGCTGCGCTACCAGTAGCGCTCGATGTGCAGGCTGCCCGGGGAGCGTTTCGTGTGTTCGGTGAAGCCATCCTTCTCCAACACACCCCGCGCCTGCTCGATCATCGACGGGTTGCCGCACAGGAAGATGTGGCAATCGTCTTGGGTGGGCATGCGTTTCCAGTGCTGCTCGAGCAGCCCCTTGGTCCACACATCCTGGGCGTATCCCACCAAACCGTTCCAGGCCACGATCTCGTCCTTGGGCCGGCTGATCAGCGGGAAGTAGTCGAAATGGTCGAGGGTCCAGTCGAGGGCCTCGAGTTCGGCGCGGTAGCCCAAATCGCCCGAGTGCCGCACCCCGTGCACCACCGCCACGCGCCGACCACCGCTCATCAGGTGCCCACTGCGCAGCATCGATATGTACGGTGTGATGCCGGTGCCGGTGCTGATGAGCAGCAGATCGTGTTCCTTCGGCACTCCCTCGAGAGTGAAGTTGCCGGCGATCTTGGGCGCCATGTGCAGGCGATCCCCGGGCTGCAGCATCCACAGGCGCGGGGTCAGCCCGCCGTCCGGCACCAGCGAGATGTAGAACTCGAGGAATGCCAGATCGCGGTTCGAGGAACCGATCGAGTAGGCGCGGCGGATGAAACTGCCGGCCTCCACCGGTTCGCGATCGGGCGGGCAACTGGTGCAACGCGGCGCGCTGGCGGGCAATCCGAGCACGGCGAACTGCCCGGGTTCGAACTGCGGAATCTGCCAATCCTCGGGAGCGACCCGGAAGAGGGCCAGACCAGGGTTCAGCTGAATCCGCTGAACCACGACGGCGTTGAGGTCCGTGGTGGGCATCGCAGTGGCGCCAGGGTAGCCAGCCCCCCGGAAATCCGCAAACTCCCCCAGCGCTGCCCGGAATCGGCTCCCGACAACTGGAATTCCCCGGCCACCCGCGCTGCGGATAAGTCGCAATGGCCCGCCGCGGGTCCCCGCCCCATCAGGGGTTCCAGCGATACAGGACGAGGTAGACCAGCACCCCCGTCACGGACACGTACAGCCAGATCGGGAAGGTCCAGCGCGCTAGGCGCCGGTGGGCCACCCAGTTCTCCTTGTGCGCCAGCCAGAACACCCGCAGGACCATCGGCAAGTTGATCGCGGCGAGGATCACGTGGCTGGCGAGCATGGCGAGGTACAGCCCCTTCGCAAGGCCCGTGCCGTTGTAGGGCGTGGGGCCGTTCTGCAGGGGCAGCACCTTGAAGTGGTAGTACAAGTACCCCGCCAGGAACGCGGCCGACGCCAAGAACGCCAGGCGCATGAAGACCGCGTGGGCGCCCTTCTTGCCGCGCAGGATGCACTCCATGCCGATGATCAGCAGCACCGTCGCCAGGCCGTTGAGGCAGGCGTTGATCAGGGGAAGATCGGAAGGCATGGGGAGCTCAGTTGTGCAGCAGCAGCCAGTGGTCGAAGACGATCAGCGCAAACATCGCCGGCAGGTAGAGCAGCGACGCGAACATCAGGAGGCGTGCCCGTTCGCGGTTCTCCTTGAGGGCGAACAGCACTGCCGGGGCGAGGTACAGGAGTCCGAGGATCAGCGCCCCGGGCCCATAGACCACGTATGTGATGCGGCCCAGGGGCGGCAACAAGGAAACCGGCAGGATCGCGATGGCGTACAGCAGGGCCTGGCGTCCCGCGGCCCCCGGTCCGCTGCGCTCGTCCGCCAACATGCGGTGCCCCGCCTGGGCGTAATCGTCGCGGTAGAGGTACGCGATCGCCATGAAGTGCGGGAACTGCCAGACGAAGAGCAGGGCGAACAGGCTCCACGCCCAGGGCCCGACTCCACCGGCGAGAGCGGTGTACCCGAGCAGCGGCGGGGCCGCGCCGGGGATCGCGCCGACGATCGTATTGAGCGAACTGACGCGCTTGAGCGGCGTGTAGACCGCCACGTAGAGCACGAGGGTCACCACTAGGAGCAGCGCGGCGAGCAGGTTGAAGCGCAGGGCCATGCCGGCCACGCCGAGCACGCCCATCACGAGCCCGTAGACCATCGCCGCAGTCACCGAGATGCTGCCGGTGACGAGCGGACGGTGCTGCGTGCGGGGCATGAGCGCATCGGTCTCGCGCTCGAGCACCTGGTTGAAGACGCTGGCCGCACCGGTCACGAGCAGCACGTAGAGGCTCGCCTCGAAGAAACGGCCCCAGCCCCCATCCCCCGGCGCGAGATACGCGCCGAGCACCGCCATCAGCACCACCATGACGGCGATACGCGGGCGCAACAGCACCAACCAACCGCTCAGACGGTGCGCGCTGCGTTCTTGCTCGTGGGCGGCGGTCATCGGATCAGGAGGCGGATTTCACGCGGCGGGACCAAAGAAGCGCGTTGGCGACGGAGGAGACCAGCAGGGCCCCGGAGAGCACGTGCAAGGTGCTGAACACGATCTCGCTGTCGGAGATCTTGTCCGAACGCATGCCGCCCGATACGGCGAACAGGGCCCACAAGGCGATGCCGCCGAGCACCCATTGCAGGTGCACCATGGCGGTCATGTATTTGGCGGCTTTGCGGAGATGGGTGGCCATCGCCTCGGGCATCGCCTCGTGCGCAGCGGCGGCCTTCAGCGCACGCTTGCTGCGCACCGCGAGCCAGACGACGAGGATCGCTTGGAATCCGTGCAGCGCGATGGCGGTGTGTCCATGGCCGTGCCGGTACCACGCGCCGAGCGTCACCTGGGCGGCCAATGCGAGGGTCAGGGCTCCGGTCCATTGGAACGGCTGGGCTTGGCGCGCCGGTCCGGGCACCGAATGCTCCTCCGCCCGGTAAGTCAACGCCATGGCCGCCCAAGCGAGCACGCCGACGACCCCTTGCGCCGCGACGCCGTGCAGGAACGCCAATTCCGGACTGTTGTCGAGCACCCGCGTGCCGCCGAGCAGACCTTGCAGCACGATCGCGGTCAGACCGATCGCTGCGATGCGCACATTGCGGCCCCCCGCGCGCAGCAGCCACGCGGCGAGCACGGTGCCGATGGCCAGCAAGCCCACGATCGTGCCGAATTCTCGGTGATGGTGTTCGACGAAGAGGCCAGCGGAAGAGACGCGCCGTTCCCACGGCATCAGCCACAACCAGGTGCCTTCTGGTCGCAGCCAACCATCTTCCGCCATACCGGCGCGCATGGTGGTCACCAAGCCGCCGAACACCACCAAGGGGATCGAGAAGAACCAGGTGCCCTTGGCCAGGCGGCCGGGCCACAACGACGGGCGCGGTTGATCTTGCATGGCAGCCTCGGACTCAGTGGCCGGAGCCGGCGGGGGCGGAACGCTTCTGCTCCCAGGTTTCATACAGGGCGCGAACGGCTTCGGGGGTCAGGCTACCCGCTTCGCCGGCGAGGCGCGCCTTGACGAGTTCCTGCTCCATCGCGCTGCGGCGTGCGAGCAGCAATACGTGTCCCGCCAAAGCGCGCAGGCGATCTTCGCCGAGACGTGCGAACGCGGGCATCGCGGAGCCGCCGATGCCGTCGTGCAGGAGGCGCATCAGGTCTTCGATGCGCGGCTCGCCCCCACCCGGCGCGGTGCGCGGGAACACGCCGAGACCGAAGTTCCACGGTTTCGGGTTCTGGAACACGCTCGAGGGACCATTGCCGTACCCTTCGAGTCCGTGGCAATGGGTGCACTCCGCGCGGAAATCCGCGGCGGCTTTGGCGAGGGCTTCGGCGCCCGAACCCTGGGCATCCCCGAGGGGCCAATGCGGCGCCAGAGCCGTGCCGAAGAGGGTTTCGAGGGCGGTGAGCACCTCTTGTTGCGCCTCCGGGGTAGCAAGCTGCTGCTGGTAGCCGCGATTCAGCACCCAGTCCTTCGGCAATGACTCGTCGAGACTGCAGGACAGGGGCAGCGCGGCCGCAAACAGGCCGAGCAGCCATTGAATCGGGCTCTTCATTGGGTGAGAAGGCATGGCTGGACCCAGGTCCGCACTTGGGCGCAAGTATGGTGACGCCCCCGGGACGGAAGTCAACCCGCGGGGGCCCCTTCCCACGGGGAGCCCCCCCAGCCCAGCTGCTACACTGCCCACCGTCTACCCCGCCCCGCCCATGACCGAACTCGAACCGCTCTACGCCAACGAAGGTGTGCGCCTCGCTCCGCCCGGCGCCCCCCTGCCCGTACTGACCCACGGGGACGTGCCCGCCGAGTACGAAGCCGCGCGCACGGGCTGTGCGATGTTCGACCGCAGCAACCTGGGCTGCCTGCGCATCGCCGGCGCCGATGCCGGGGCCTTTCTCGTCCGCATCCTCGCGTCCGATGTGCGCGGCCTGCCCAGCGGCCATGCCCAACCGAGCCTGCTGCTGACCCCCAAGGGCAAGGTCCAGCACGCGTTCGACCTCGTACGCGAGGGCGACGACCTGCTCGCGATCACCGAGCCGGGAGGCGCGCCGGGCCTAGCGGCGGCGCTGGACATGTACCTGTTCGGCGAGGCGGTGACCCTCACCGACGAATCGGGGACCTGGGCCTGGCTCGACCTCGTGGGACCCGGAACCGTGCAGGTCCTGGCCGGCACCGCTCCCGGACAATGCCTGTCCTTCGAACGGGCCGGACACCCCGTACTCGCGTACGGACGGCCCGTGGCGGGTTCCCCCGGCGTGCGGCTGCGCATCGCGCGCGCGGGCCTGGCGGCGGTCTGGCAGGACCTGCGAACGGGCGGCTGCCGACCCGCGGGGCTCGTGGTGTTCGACTCCCTGCGCGCCGAGTCGGTGACCGCGCAATGGGGCGTCGACCTCGACGATAGCGTCTACCCACAGGAGGCGCGGCTCGACGATGCCTTCAGCTTGAGCAAGGGCTGCTACATCGGCCAGGAGGTGGTGGCAAAGATCGACACCTACGGCGGATTGAACAAACGCCTGCACCTGCTGCGCGTCGGGGACGAGGATCCCGTAGCTCCGGGCACGCGGCTCTTCGGTGCGCCCGAAACCCCCGGCGGCGAAGCCCGCGACCTGGGGGTGGTCACCACCTGGGCTTGGTCGTTCGCGCTGGACGGTGGAGTCGTGCTCGCCTACGTGAAGCGCAAGCACCAGGAACCGGGCACGCAGTTCGCTCTCGGCGAGGGCGACCGGACCGCCACGATCGTGGAGCTCTAGGGCCCCCGGCGGGTACTACTGAGCGATCGGCGCGAACGCTTCCGGCGTATCCTCAAAGGACTCGAGCTGGATCTCCACGTCGAGGTCGAGCGGCCCCACGGGCACCATGCCCTCGATCTTCACCGGAACCCCGGTGGCCTCGTGCAGCCAGACGCTTAGGGTGCCGTGGATTCCGAAAAGACCTTTGAAGTCCTTCATGTCCTCTTTGCCCTCCGGCGTGCGCGGATCGAGCTTGACGGCGCGGCAGGCGAACTTGCCCGCCGGCACTTCGATTTCCGCCCGTTCACCGAGGGACATCGTCAGGTCCCACCAACCGTCCTTGTCGATCAGCGGGAAGTCCAACCGTTCGGTGCCCGCCCGCACCATTTCGCGCGCCATGAAGATCGCGCTGATCATGTCGAGCCCACCGGCCGGAATCGGCTGCATCTTCGGTGTATCCCAATCGCGATGTTCGCCGCGCTTGCAACCGGAGCAGTGGTGCTCGTCCGAGAAGGGGTTCTGCACGAAGTGCTCACGCCGTTCGCAGAACTGGCAGTGGCGGTCGCGGCGGTACCAGGACATCGGCTTGCCGTTGCGCGTGCCGTACATGACCTCGCGGCGCCGGTTCTCGGTACCTGCCTGGTAGTCGTGCACGATCACCTGCGGCCATTCCTGCGGCAGGATGCGCGCGTCGATCAGGTGCTCGAGGTCGTATCCGAGGTACCCGCCACTCGCCTGGGCGCGGATGTACCCCTTGAGCTTCTTGCTCGCTTCGACGGATTCACCCGGGCGCGGTAGGCCGCTGCGGTATTCCTCGACGAGCGACGTCATCACGAAGCTGCCCACGCGCGTCTTGCCGATCAGCGCCACGTCGACCTGGACCTTGAAATCCAGCCGCTCTTTGGCCGGCACGTACAACACATGCTCGACGTCGCCGATCTGGATCGAAAGGTGTCCGTCGCGCTTCGCGGACTCCTGGGGGGCGGCGGGCTCGGGTGCGGTCTGCACGGCCAGGGCCAGGACCAGCGGCATCAGGAAGGTAGGCAGCATGGGCGTATCGACGGGGGAGAGCTTTGGAGAACGCGGATCAAGACGGGTAGCGACTGTGCTGCAAGCGCTCCTCGGCCATGCGACGGGCGACGCGCATCGGGGACGAATCCGAGCCCCTGGCCGCATCCAACACCGCCGTTACCACCCCGGCCACCCGGTCCCCGATAGCGGACACGGGCTCACGGCGTCCTTCCAAGTGAAAAATGGCACCCCGGATGAGGGCTCCACTGTTCAGTACGAAATCCGGGACATACAGCACGCCGCGGGCATGTAGCCGATCCCCGTGCAAAGTTCTAGCGAGCACGTTGTTGGCCGCCCCAGCCACCACCCGGGCCTGCAGGCGCTCCAAGGACAGGTCGTGCAACAGCCCCCCCATCGCACACGGGGCAAACACGTCGCAGCGGGCCCCGAGCACGTCGTTGGGATCCATGCCTTCGATGCCGAGCTCATCCACCGCCCGCTGCAGGCGATCGGGGTCCATGTCCGCCCCTGCCACCTCGGCACCCGCCGCCATCAGGCGCTGCGCCAGGGCCCAGCCGACCGCTCCCAATCCCTGGATCACCACCCGCCGCGAAGGCCAATCCACGTCCCCGTCGAGGTGCTGCAGCGCCGCCTGCATGCCCCGGAAGACCCCTTCCGCGGTGCACGCCTCGAGCTCCCCCGGCCCCTCCGGCCCCGGATCGGTGGCGAAAGCCGTCTCCCCGACCACCTGCGCCAGGTCCACGTCGCGGGTGCCCACGTCGGGCCCCGCGTAGTACCGCCCCGCCATACGCTCGACGGTGCGCCCCAAGGCGCGATACCCACGCTTCCAATCCACGTCGGGATCATCGAGCAGCACGGTCTTGGCTCCACCCGCCGGCAGGCCCGCCAGGGCGCACTTGTACGTCATGGCCCGGGCCAGCCGCAGGCAGTCCATGATGCCCTCGGCCTCCGAACGGTACTCGTACCGCCGAATTCCCCCGAAAGCCGGTCCCGCGGAGGTGTCGTGGATCGCAATCCACCCCCGCAGACCCGATTCCCGGTCGTGCAGGGCCAGAACCTCCTCGAACCCCTCCCGGGCCATCGCATCCAGCAAGTGCATGGCCCCAGCGTACGGTGCGCCCCCCCCGGAACTCACCTGCCGGGGAGGGAAATCGCAGTCCGGCGGGGCGCGGAGAGGGGCACGCGGGCGCAAAAGCTTGGGCCCGGGCAGCAGACCGGTACACTGGACGGCCTGGACCCGGAAGGCCCACCCTTCCCGGCCCCCCTGGCACAGGCGGGGCGGAAGATCCCGCTACGCCGCCCGTACCCGATACCTATGAAACCCTCCCCCCGCCCCTGGGCCCACGTCGCCGGCCTGCTGCTCCTCTGCCTTTTCAGCGCCTGCGCCAGTTCCAGCTCCGACAAGCAGGACAAGCCCAAGCGCCGCTTCACCGAACCCACGATCACCACCACCGGCGGCGCCGTCGGCACGGGCGATGTGAACGTGCTCTTCCTGGAGCTCAACGCGCAGCTCGAGAACTGGAACAAGCTGTTCATCAACCAGACCGCCAAGGCCGACGAGAACCGCGCCCGGGCCCTGCGGGAAGAACTGACCTACAAGTCGAGCCGCTACCAGGTCGACTTGATCGAAGCCTTGGAAACCGGCCCGCCCCGCCGCCGGCAGATCGCCGCCCTGGCCTTGGGCTTCAGCGAACCGCGCGACTTCCCCTCCGATAAGGGGGAACCCACCCGCGCCCACCGCGTTCCGCCGGAAGGCCCGCTAGTGGCTGCCCTCAACGACTCCGTGCCCGACGTGGTCGGCAACGCGGCGTTCGCCCTCGGGCTCAAAGCCAGCGCCACGATCCCCACGCGCCGCCTGCAGGAACTGCTCTCCACTTCGGAGCACGCCAAGATCCGCATCAACGCCGCCTGGGCCCTGAACCAACTCACGAAAGCCGGTGCCGATGTGACCGGAATCGATCCGATCGCGCGGCGCGCCCTGTCTGACACCGAAGCCGGAGTGCGACTGCAGGCGGCGCTGATCCTGGCCCAACGCAAGGATCCCGAGTCCATCCTCGGACTCGCAGGACTGCTGCGCGATGAGGTCAACTTGCCCGCCGCCGGGGCCGCCCGCTCCCTCGCCTACATCGGCAGCCGCGTGCTCGAGTTGAAAGGCCCGTGCGCCCGCGCCTTGGCTGGCGCGCTCGCCGATGTGCGCCCCGAAATCCGCGAGGTGATCATGAGCAACCTGATCGTGCTCGCCGATCGCAACTACGGCGAAGACGTGGAAGAGTGGCAACGCTGGGCCGCGCGTTTCCCCTGATTGCGCTTCGATTCCGCCCGTTTCGCCAATGAGCACCTCCGACCCCCACGCCCAGCCGGTGCCCCCCACCCGCCGCGTGGGGGTCGTCGTTTGTATGCTGCTCGCAGCCTGCGGCGCCGATCCGAAACCCGGACCGGCGATTCCATCGGAAGCACCGTCCGCACCCGGTGCATCCGCTGGCCTGTCCCCCACGCCCGAACCGGGCCAGGCCCCCCAGCGCGAATTCGTCTGCGTGCAAAGTCGTTCGCGCGTTGAGTACGCGGCGTCCCCCGGGGATCCGCACCAACTCGATTTCACCCTCGGCGACCGGCAACACGCGCGCCTGCGCCTCGCCGCCGGCCCGTCGGATCTGGGTCGCCGGATCCTGCAGCACTTGAGCGACGGCCAGGCGTTCGGCACCGATCCGCAGACGGCCACGAGCGCGCCCCTGACCCCGGAAGCCACGGCCGCGTTGCTCGCCCAGACCCGGTTGCGCGCGGTCCTGTTCGGTTGGGCGACAGACCAGATGCCGGCCGATTCCTCCACGACGGAAGATCGCCGGGCCGAGGAATTCGGTGACGGATCCGGCGCTTGGTTTGCGCTGGAACCGGGGACATCGGGTCCGACCTGGCTTCGCTTGCGGAGCGCGGAGGGGGCCCTGATCCTGGGCTTCGAGAACTTGGCTTGGGCGGATGGCAAACCCACGTCGTGGGAGGTGCATTCGCCGGCCGGAATGCTGTGGCGGGAAGAGCTGACCGAGCTGCGCCAGAACCTGCGTTTGGGGGCGCCCTTCTTCCTGCCCACCGACCAGCGCGAGCACCTGGGCAAAACGGAAACCCGGCCCCAGCCCCGCTGAGTGCTCCCCAGGGAGGAACCCGGGGGTGTCCTCCCTGGGGGACAGGGGTTCAAGCGATCGCGCCGCGCGGCGCCCCGGCCCGGAGCAATACAGCGTAAGTAGCTACGCTGCAAGCACTTGCATTCCAGTTGAGTTTCCCCCTCGGCAACCCTCTTCCTGGCCAGAGATTTGCACGGATGGGGCGTGGGTCCGCTCCCCCTCAGGAGGACAGCCATATGAAACGATCCCTCACCCTGCTGGGCATCCTCGCCCTGGTCCTGACCGCTGGCGTGCAAACCGCTGCGGCCGGAAGTGCGTCCCCTTCCAACGCGGAGGCCGCCCAGGAGCGCCAACGGCCTTCCTCCCAGCGCCCGAGTTCGCGCCCGGCCCCGTCCTCGCGGCCCGCGCCGACCTCTCGCCCTGCGCCCACTTCGCGGCCTGCCCCCACGTCCCGGCCTGCGCCGAGCGCCCGCCCTGCGCCCACGTCGCGACCCGCGCCCCAGCCGAGTTCGCGCCCGGCCCCCACGTCGCGCCCCCAGCCGAGCGCCCGCCCGGCCAGCAGCCCCGCGCAACGTCCGTCGGTGCAACCTTCCTCGCAGCCCTCGAGCCGCCCGGTGACCCCGAGCAGCAGCCGCCCGGCCACCCCGAGCGGCACCGATCGTACGCGTCCGTCGGGCAACTCCAGCCGACCGATCCCGCCGGCCACCCCCGGAACCTCGGGTCGCCCGGCTATCGTGCCCACCACCCCTGCCGGGACCGGCACGCGTACGCGCACCCAACAACCGGCCGCGCGTCCGAGCACTCCCGTGACTCCGACCTCCCGTCCGTCGGTGCCCCGGGTGAATGAACCTTCCGCCCTGTCGCGCGCCCGCCAACGGGCCCAGGAAGAAGCGAACAACCGCCGCGGCGGCATCGTGCCGAGCCAAGGCGACCGCACGCGCACGGGCCTAGTACCGAGCGACAACAGTCGCACCCGCAACGAGCGCCCGAACCAAGGCGTGGACACCGGCAAGTCTGGCAACCTCGGATCGGGCCGGCTGCAGGCCGCGCGCACCACGCGCCGTCCTTCCGCCGCCACCGAGAGCAAGGTCCCGGGCAACACCTCCGGCACCGGTTCGACCGGCTTGCGCCCCAGCGATCCCACCGGTTCGCAGCGGCCGAGCGCGGGTCCCGTAAAGCCCGATGGCAGCAAACCCGACGGCATCCGTCCGGGTGGTAGCTCCGGTGCGGGCCGCCCCGACTCCGGGCGCCCGAGCGGCGGCCGTCCGTCGGCGGATACTGCGAAGGCCAACCGCGATCGCTACCTGAGCGCCACCGGTTCGCGCCGCCCGTCGGCCGGCACCGGCATCACTCCGGGCAGCGGCACCACCACGGCCCGCAACCGCGGGGACTTCCGTCCGTCCTCCAACCCCGGCGTGAACCTGGGTACGGGCACCGGTGACATCACCGGGGGCTCGCACAACCACCGCTCGCTGTACCCGGGGTACGGCAACAACCACTGCTGGCAAGGCGGATCGCCTTGGTCGCACTACTACTGGAACTGGAACTACTGGGGTACCGGTTACGGATGGTGGTGGTGCCCGACCGCGTGGGTCACCAGCTACTGGTGGGATAGCTACTGGTACTACGGCGGCTACTGGCGCGTCGGTTACGTGCCCTCGTTCTACTACTACGGCCCGTTCACCCAACCGCACGACCAGATCGTGATCCAGGTTGTGCAGGAAAGCCCGGAGCCCGAAGTGATCGTCGTGCAGCAAGGCGAGGCGGTGCAACAACCCGCGCCGGAAGCCGAGCCGATGGCGCCGGTGGGCATGGCCCCCGCGCCCGCGCCCGCCTCCAGCGGTCTGAGCCGCGCCGCGGACTACTACCTCACCCTGGGTGACCGCTCGTTCCGCGACGGTCGCTACAGCGATGCGGTGCATCACTACGGCAAGGCGGTCGAATACGCGCCCGGCGAAGGGGTCCTGTTCATGATCCTGTCCGATGCGTTGTTCGCCACCGGCGACTACCACTACGGAGCCTACGCCCTGCGGCGCGCGCTGGAGATCGACCCGGCCCTGGCCGAAATGCCGGGCAACAAGCGCAGCTGGTACGGCGTTCCCTCGGACCTGGATCTGCACCTGACGCGCGCCCGCACCTGGGTGCTGCAACATCCCGAAGACGACGATGCGCGTTTGATGCTCGCCGCCAACGAGATCTTCGTCGAGCGGCCCGAAGCGGCGATCGAACTGCTCGGCGGCGGTGCGCTGCACCCGATCGGGGAAACCACCGCGGGGCACTTGCTGATGGAACGCGCCCGCCAGGAACTGGCGAACCGCCAGAAGCAAGCGGGTGCTCCGGAGTTCGTGGTGGAACCGCTGAAGTAAGCGTGCTTCCAGAAATGCGCGCGCCCGGAAGCCCCTAGGGGTTTTCGGGCGCGCTTGTTTTCACGGGAGAGTCGCGCTCGATCAACCGATCAAGGTCTCACGGGGCCCTTCGTCCCCGTGGAACACCTCCACGCTGGGAACCCAGCCCTTCTCGTCCCGGTAGCGTTGCTGCACGTGCTCGACGACCTCTTGCACGCCCGCCGGATCCACCAGCATGACGGTGCAACCGCCGAAGCCCGCGCCGGTGAGGCGGGACCCAAAGCAGGGCGCGCACTCGGTCGCTGCCTGCACGAGAAGGTCCAGCTCGGGACTCGAAACCTCGAACAGGTCGCGCAGGGAACGGTGCGTGGTGGTCATCAGCGCACCCAACTTCACGTAGTCGCCCTGCTCCAGCGCCTGGCGCGCCTGCATCGTGCGCCCCACTTCCTGGACCACGTGTTCGGCCCGCCGGGCCAGGGTCGGTTCGAGGCGATGGCGATGGGTCTCGAGTTCCTCCGGACGCACGTCGCGCAGGACCTGCGCCCCGGGCACGTGGGGCGCGAGGGTTTCGAAGGCCTTCGCGCATTGCCGCACCCGTTTGTTGAACTCGCTGGCCGCCAGTTCGCGCTGCACACCGCTGTTCGCCACGACGATCGCCAGGGCATCGAAGTCGACCGGCAGGTGTTCGAAGGATCGATCTTTGCAGTCGAGCCACAGCAGGTGCCCCGGCCGCGCGAGCCCGATCGCATAGGGATCCATGATGCCGCACTGCACCCCGACAAACTCCCGTTCGGCCTGCAGGGCGCAATCGACTTGGTCCAAACGCGACAGATCAAGTCCCCAGATCTCGGTAAGCGCGAACGCCGTACCGACGCAGATCGATGCGGAGGAGGACAAACCCGCCCCCACCGGCAGGTTGCCGCCGAACAGCACATCCAGCCCGCACAGCTCCGTATCGCTGCCTCCATCCCGGTGCCGCTGCAGCAGCTCGCGGATGACTCCCACGGGATAATCCACCCAGCGGTGGGAGCGATCGGTGGGCACCCGGTCCAAATCGAACTGCAGCCCCTGGGAGTCCAACTGGGATTCGAGCCGCAGCACGCGGTCGGTGCGCGGGCGCACGGCCAGGAAAGTGCCCCGATCGATGGCGGTCGGCATTACCGGACCGCCGTTGTAGTCCAGGTGCCCCCCGAACAGGTTCACGCGGCCGGGGGAGAAGAAGGTGCGCACCGCTGCGGCGTCGCCACCCATGCGGGTGCGGAACTCGGCGGTGTGGCGACCCAGCAATTCGGACAGGCTTAGGGCAGGCTCGGCAGGCATGGGCCAAGGGTACCAAACCCCGGCTCCACCGCCCCCTGCCGTCCCGGACCCGGATGGAAGGCCCCCCGGCCCCTCGCGAAAGGTGCAGAGCCCCCTCCCAAGCGGTACAGTACGCCCATGTTGCGCCTCCGCCCCACCCTGCGCGGCCTCGCTTTGGCCACCGCGCTGACCCTGCTCGTCCCCGCCTGCGCATCGGTCTCGGTCAAGCGCAGCACCAAGACCTCGGGCACCTACGTGAGCACGGGGTGGGCCGTGACGATCTTCTCGATCGACATGCCCCGCAGCGCCCTGAAGATCGCCCGCGGCAACGCGGCCGACATCCATCAGGCCAACACCACCGAAACCCACGCCCACATCACCCCGGACTGGGGTTGGTGGAACTGGATCTTCGACATCGTGTCGGTGCGCAAGGCCACGGTGCGCGGCACCTGGGGCTTCGACGACCACTAGTCGCGCGCGGTTTCTGGCGGCAGCACGCCCCGGGCGCGCAGTGTAGTGATGGTGTCCTCGAGCACCGCATCGAAGGGCCGCGGACACCAACCGAGTTCGCGCCGCGCGCGTTCCCCGCTGTGGCGAAACTCCAACGCGAGCATGCGCGCCGATTCGGGCGTCACCATCACCGGCTCGCGTACCCGGCTGATCGCGCGCAACAGGCCGATGATCCCTCCCCAGACCGGGCGGGGCAAGGTGAACCAGACCGGATCGCGGCCGCGCAGTCGGCGGCCGACCACGGCGAACAGCTCCCGGGTCGACAGGTACCGTTCGGTCAGGATGTAACGCTGCCCGGCGGCGCCACGCTCGAGGGCCAGGCGCACGCCCCGCGCGCAATCGGCGACCCCGACCACCGCCATGCCTCCGGGCGGAACCACGCGGCCGATGCGGCCTTGCGCCATGCCCAACAGGAAGCGCGCCGTATTCGCCTGATCCTGCACCGGCCCGAAGATCGCCCCCGGACACACGGTGACCACCTCGAGCTCGCCCCAATCCCCCATGGCGTAGACCTCCCCCGCGTGTTTGCTCTGCAGGTAGGCCACCGGCACATCGCCATCGCGGAAGGGCGCACTCTCATCGGTCGTTTCGCCGGGTCGCGAACTGCCCACCGCCGCTACGGAACTGACGTGCACCGCGCGGCGCACCCCCACGTCGCGCGCCGCTTGCAATAGGGTACGCACGGCTTCCGCGTTGCACTGCCAGAGCCGATCGCGGTCCCGCCGGCGATAGCTGACCAGCGCGGCATTGTGCACGAGCCGGAAGTCCCCGAGCTGCTCCCGCGCGGCTTCCATCGCGTGCGTGACCTCGCCGGGTTGCGTCAGTTCCGCGGACACGAACTCCACGGGCAGGCCGGCGAGCACGCTGCGATCCGAGCCCGCGCGCACGGTCACCCCCACGCGGTATCCGTGATCGAGGAACTCGCGCACTAGGTACCGGCCGAGGAAACCGGTGCCGCCGGTGATCAGCACCGCGGCATCAGCCATGGGACGCGGCGGCCCGGGGCAGCAGGATCTCGGCGATGGCGCCGACGCCGCTTTCGGAGTTGCGCAGGAAACCTTGCCGCCGCGCGCTTCGACGACGCGTTTGACGATAGCGAGGCCCAGACCCGTGCCCGCGCTGCGCGTGGTGAAGTGGGGCTCGAACAGGTGCGGTAGGGCTTCGGCGGGAATCCCCGCGCCCGTATCACGGATCGTGAAGCGCACCTGATCCCCTTCCAGCGCCGCGTGGGCGTGCAGTTCCCCGCCCGACGGCATCGCCTCGAGCGCATTCGCGATCAGGTTCGCGAGGGCGCGCAGCATATCGCCCCGGTGCACGCGCACCGCATCCACCAGCTCGAGCCCGCTGGTGTGCAGCTGCACTCCGTTTTCGTCCGCCCAGACCCCCGCATTCTCGAGGGCCTCGGCGAGCAGCGGCCCGGCGGCCACCGATTCGGTGCGCTTGGCTCCCCCCGCAAACGCCGAGAAGTCCTGGGTGACCTCGCGCATCGAATCGACTTGCCGGTCGATCATATCGAGGGTGTGGTTCAACAGCGGCTCGAATTCGTCGCGCCGCTCGTTCCAGGCGCGGCGCAGAAGCCCGGTCGACAAGCGGATCGGCGTCAGCGGATTCTTGATCTCGTGCGCCACCTGCAACGCCATCTCGCGCCAAGCGGATTCCTTTTCGGCGCGGATCAACCGGTCGCGGTTCTCCGCCAGATCGTGGGCCATCGCGTTGAACGACTCGGAAAGCTGGGCGACCTCGTCCTTGCCCCGCACGGGCACGCGCGCATCTAGATCCCCTTCGGCAACCCGCTTGGCCTGGGCTCTGAGCTCGATGACCGGCGCGGTGAAGCGGTGCGCGATCGCCCAAGCGACGGCACAACCCAGCAACAGCGCAACCAGCGATGCCCAGAGCAACAGCCCCGCCACTTCCTTGACGGGCCCCGCGAAGTCCTGTTGTTCGACCCCGACCCCGATCACCCATTCGAGTCCCACGTCGCTCTTGAGGCGATAGAACGCGGCCTTCTTGCGCACGCCGCCGAACTCGTAGTCGGGGTACATACCGTAGGTCTCCGAGCGCGCGGCCTCGACCATCGGCCGCAGTCGCCCCTGTTCCAATTCGCTGACCTTCTTGCCGTACAGACTGCGCTGATGGTGCGCCAGGATCGTGTCCGCGTCCGCGCCCCAGATCCACGCGTAGGACGATTGATAGATGTCCTCGGGCTTGTCGCGACCCACCGCGTCGAAACGCCGCACGCCGTAGCGCGCGACCATCGCTTGGATGTGGGTCCAATCCATGAAAGCCACTACCACGCCCGGCGACTCGTCGAGGTCGAGCGGATCGATGCGCGCCGCGAACCCCACCTGGTAGAGCTGACTGCCCGGCCCCTCCGGCGGTCCGAACTCCGAGCGATGGAAGTCGACGGCGGCGTATCCATCGCGCATGCAACGCTGGAACCACTCGTCGTCGCCGTAGAACAAGCTGGCGCAGCGTTCCAGGTCTTCCGCGGTCAACGCCACGTCTCCCAAGGTCGTGTTCCATCCCACCACGTTGCCGCTGCGGTCCACCGCCAGCACGCGGCTGTACCCACTGCTGAGGGCCACCAGGTTGTTCAGCAACCGCTCGACGAATTCGTCGAAGACCGAGCGATCTCGGCTGGTCAATGCCACTTCCCCGTCGTCGGACACGGCGGGCGCGCTGCGGTCGGCCACGTACCAGTTGAGCAGCGGCACACCGGCAAGAAACGCCACATCCTGACGCCGCTCGAGCAACTCACGCTCGAGCTGACCTGCGAGGTCGGCGGTCGTGCTCATCAGGTGGTAGCGCACCACCTCCTCCGCACGCTCCTGGATGACCTTGCTGCGCACGTACCAAGTGAACCCGAGCAAGGGCAGGGCCATGCTCGCCAGCACGGCGAGCATCCACTTTGCGGTGATACCTCGAATCATGGCGCGCGCCCATTGTAGGAGCCGCCTGGTGCCCCGGACCTGCCGGCCAGGTCTTTTCGCGAGGGAGCGCGGGTTCAAGATCCAGGCCCGGTCCCCGCCCACAGCCGAATTGCCAAGCCCTGCGCAGCCACCTACCCTGTGCGTTCCATGGCCCGCACCGGTCTGCCCCCCGATTGCCAACCCCGACGCATCCTGCTCGTGCGCCTCTCGCATCTGGGGGACGCAAGCCAGGCGGTTGCGGTGGTCCATGCCCTGCAGACCCGGTTTCCGACCGCCGGACTCTACTGGGCGATGCAATCGGAGTTCGCCGGTTTGCTCGACTGCCTGCCCCAGCTCGCCGGCCGCATTCTCTTCAACCGGCGCGGGGGATTCCGGGCCTGGCCGCGCCTGCGCCGCGAGTTGCAGCCCCATGGCTTCGACCTGGCGGTGGATGCCCAGGGCAACTGGAAGAGCGCGATGGTGACCCGCCTGTCCGGAGCGCCCGTGCGCCTGGGCCTGCACACGCGCGATTGGCGCGAACCCTCCGCCGCCTGGGTAACGAATTGGCGCGCCACGCCCGCCACCGGCCCCCATGCCATGCAACGCATGCAGGCTTTGGTCGAAGCGATCCAACCCGGCGCCCCCCTGCAACCCCACATCCCCATCGACCCTGCGCACCTGGACACGGCGCGACGACAACTCGCGCAGTGGCAAACCTCCGGCGCCGCCCCCCTGCGCCGCATCCTGCACCTCTCGGTCCCGGGCGATGATCGCAGCCTGCCGCCGGAACTCTGCCGAGAATTGGTGCAAAGTTGGAGTGCCGCAGGCGAGGGCACTCTGGTGCTTTCGGGGCCAGCGGAGGCCGAACTCGGGCGGCAGTTCGAGCAACAGTTCCAAGCCGACCCGGCCGTACGCCATTGGGTCGGACAGCGCGGCGTACCGCAGTTGTGCGCCCTGTTCGCTGCGGCCGCCGAAGCCGGCCTCGTGCTCGTGGCCAGCGACTCCGGTCCGTGCCACCTCGCCACCGCCTGCGATCTGCCCACGCGCATCCTGTTCGGCCGCACGCGCCCCGAACGCAACGGACCCTGGCCCCTGCCCGGCCCCGGCAGTCCGCACCGCACCTTGCTCGCCCCCGGCGGCGACCTGCGCCGCCTGGCTGCGGACGAAGTGCACGCGTGGATCGCGCAGGATGCAAGGCCCTGAAACAACGCGGCCCACCTACCCCATCGGGGCAGGCGGGCCGCGCCTCGTGCGTCTAGCCGGTTCTACTCGACTTTGCCCGTCCCCGAACCGGTTGTGGCGTCGGGCAGCCGGATGCCCCGGCGCTCCAGGTCGGCAACGCGTTCGGGCACGTCGCGGTAGTCGGGCCAAAGTACCTCGATGCGCTTCAGCAAACCGAGCCGCTCTTGCGAATCCCGGGTGTTCTGGACTTCGGCGTAGAGGGACGTGACCTGGGCCACACGCCCCTTGAGCTCGCCCAGCCGCTTCTGGACGTCGGCAAACCCCGGCGCCTGTACCAGCAATTCTTCGTAGTCCTGGATCGCCTCTTCCAGGCGCCAGTCGTGCTCCGAGCTTAACGCGCCCTCATACACCGACTGCAACCGGGCCTGCTCGACCTCTTCCAGCACGGCGTGCACCTCTTCGGTCTGCACGGTGCCCAGGGTCAGGGCCTCTTCGAGAATGACCCGCGCTTCGAAGAACTGGCCACGGGAAAGGGCCCCGCGACCCCGCGCCAGATACCCAGCCACCTCGACCTCCAGCGCCGTGCGGCGCACCCCCTCGCGGGCGGTCTCGTTGTCGCCATCAAAGCGCAAGGCCTGCTGGTACTCGGCGCGCGAGGCATGGAACAGGCGCTCCTCCTCGAGTTTCTTGCCGTTGTCGGCGTGCTCCATCGAACGCGCCTTGTCGACCTGCTGGCTGCGACGGTTCAACCGGTCGTCCGCATCACGGAACTTGCGCACGTAACCGAAGCGGTTGGCGGCAATCGAGTACTCCTTCTCGACGAGGGCCGAAACCCCTTGGTCGTAGTACTCGCTCGCCATCGTCTGGCGGTAGGCCAATTGCCGATCGAGGCTGGTCATCGCCGCCACGGCCGGTTCGTACTCGGGATAGATTTCGACCGCTTGGTTGAAGCGGCGCCAGGCCTCCTGGAATTCGTCGTTGCCGACCAGGTCGACCCCCTCGTCGGTCAGTCGGCGGGCGAGTTTGGTGCGGGTCTTGGTCTCCCACGCCTTCGCCAAGTCGTGCTCCGGATCGATCTCGAGCACCTTGTCGAAGTAGGTCAGCGCCAGGCGGTCCTGATCGCGCAGGGTCGCGTCGCGTCCCCGGTCGAGCAGCCAAGCGATCGAAGCCCCCTGGTGCAGGGCTTCGAGTTCCGCGCTGACCGGGTCCATCTCGCGCAACCGGGCGGCGGTCTCCACGGCTTCAGCGTATTGGCCGCTACGGACCAGGGCATTCACCTGGGCAACCGGGTCGGCGGCCTTCTCGGGGCCAGCGCAGGCAGCCAGCAGGAGCAGACCGGGGACGAAGGGCGCGAGCCGGGGGGCTTGGAGGAACTGCATAGGAGGAGGGGGACGACCGGGAGGGTGCCATCTTCCCGCCCCGGGCGCCAGGATGCAAACCCCTGGGGTCCCGGCACTTGGGGGGCGGTCCCGGGCTCAGGTCCGGATGCCGTCGGTCAGGGCGATGCCCAGGCTGCCCGCCACAAGGATCGGGATCCAGCCCGCCAGGATGGGCGACAGGCCGCCCCCAAGGCCCAGGTTGCGGAAGATGAAATCCAGGGCGAAGTAGAAGATGCAGAGCACCCCGCCGAGGGCCATGCGCTCGGCCCCCTTGCCCCGCTCGTACTGGAACAGCAGCGGCAGGCCCACCAAAAGCAGCACCAGGTTGGCCAGGGGGAAGGTCAGCAGGTAGTGCCAGAGGGTGTTGAAGGCCGAGTCGTTCGGCTCGCGGCTCATCAGCTCCTGGACTTCGGTGAAGGACAGGTCGAGGGGGTTGCGCGAACGGTAGTAGGTCAGGGCCAGGTCCGGCGAGAACTGGAACCCGTCCAGGCGGTCGATCTTCTCGGTGGCGACCTTCTCGCTGATCACGTTGCGGCGCCCATCCTCGAGCACGAGCTGCTGGGTGCTGCGGTCCCAATGGGCCCGCGGCGCGTCGATCTTGATCGTGCGCCGTCCATCGTGCAGCACCGCCGACAGGTTCTCGAACCGCTGGGGCCGTTCATCGGGATAGAAGTGCTCCAGGAAGATCGTCGACCCCGACAGATCGTGCACGGCCACCCCCTCCAGGTCCCGGGTCTCGCCCGGGTTTTCGATCTGGAAGAGCAGGGCATCGCGCTGGTTCGCGAGCCGCGACACCACCACCTCGCGCAGGCTGAACATCGCAAAGGCGAGCAGCAGGCCGCACAGGAACACCGGCACCAAAAGGCGGTGCACCGACAGGCCAGCGGACAGGACGGGAGCCACCTCGTTGCGCTTGAGCAGCTTGTTGACCGTGAACATGCCCGCCACCAACGTCACGAAGGGAGCGACCTCCAGAAACAGGAAGGGCAGCTTGAGCAGGTAGTAGCGCAGGATCGTCGCATTGCTCGCGCGCAGGCCGGCTTCGTTGGTCTCGAGGTAGTCGTCCAGGTTGCTGGTCAGGTCCATGATCAGGAACAGACCGACCAGCAGGAACAGGGCGGTGGCGTAGGAGCCGACGAAGTGGCTCACGACGTAGCGATCGAGCCGGCCCATCAGGGGCAGGTGACGGGCCTTCATCGGGCCACTCCCCCGCCGCTTGCGGCACACGGGATCCGCTCGCGAACGGCCAAGCCGGCGCGGGGGGGAACCAGGGGTGCGAGGGGTGCCATGGGGACGGAGCGGGCGGTGCGGCGCGGCGGACGGGCGCAATCCGGCCCGGGGGCGCGCAGGATACGGTATCCCCGGGCTGGGGCCACGCGTGCAGCGGGCGAAAGGTGTGACGGTCGCGCCGGTGGACCGGTGCGCGTCGCCAAAGGCGGTCCCCGCGGCTACCATGGCGCCGGTGCTCGGCGGCGATTGGACTCCCCTGAAGGTGCGCGGCAAGCGTTCCGTGTTCCGCTTCCAACCCGCGGACGGTTCCCGGGAGATCGTCAAGCGCTTCCACAGCAACAACTGGCTCAAGGACTGGTGGCGGGCGCGGCGCGAAATGCGCGGGCTCGATCGTTGGGCAGCGGCCGGTTTGCCCTGTCCCCACCCCGCCCGCGTCGAGTTGCAGCGCGGCCGTTGGGAGTTGCACATGCCCGAGATCGCCGGCGCGCGCAACCTGCTCGAGTTGCTGGCGGCTGGGGGGCCTTGGCCCCAGGGCGAGAACGCGGCGGCGGATGGGCTCGGCGCCTTGATCGCGCGTATGGACGCGTTGGGACTCATGAACGGGGATCCCCACCCGGGCAACGTGCTGCTGGACCCGCAAGGCCGATGGTGGTTGATCGATCCGAGCCCGGAGCCCATCGGCTCGGGCCGCACCCGCCCCGATTTCGCACGGTGGATCCGCTGGGCGGCGCAGGTGCGCGAGATCAGCTCGAACCGGTTCCGACTGCGCGTGCTGCGGGCGTACCGCCGGGCGGCGGGGCCCGGCGAGGTGAATTGGAAGCAGGGAGGACTCGCCAGCAGCGAGCTTGAACTGCGCGCGGCCGCGTTCGAGTGGGGCCGGCAGCGCGCCCAGCGATGGCTGCGCACCAGCGGCGCCACCGAGCGGCGCGGCAGCGCCTTGCTCACCCGCGGCGCGACCGATGGAACCGCAGTCGATGGGGTCGACGCCCGATCCTGGTGGTTGGGCAGCGCCCAGGCCGTCGAGCAGCGCCTGCCTTGCGCCGTGCCTGCCTGGTGGGACGCGGACCGTTCGCCGAGCCTCGCGTACCAGCCGCCGGGTGAAGGTCGCCGATGGCAAGGGCCGCCCGATGCCGCCGCCCTGGGGCGATTGCACGGCCTGTTGCACGACCGCGGTTGGCCGCTCGACTTGCCCCTCGGTCCCCTATTCGTGGGGCCCAATGGGCATCTGTGGTTCGTCGCCCAGGTGGCTGCCCCCCCTTCGCCGAGCGACTTCCGCCGTCCCTCCTGGCCCCGCGCCGCACTCGCCGCCATGCCGCCCGTCGATCGCGAGCGCTACCGGCAGGCGTTCTTCGCCGCCCTGGGTCTCTCCCGCGGCCGCCGGGCGGAACTCGAACCCTGCGAGGAATTCGATGGCCCGGCGTAAGACCCTGCGCTCCGTGCGCGCGGCGGCCTGGGGCCTTTGCGCCCGGGGCCTGGCCGTCGTCGGCCCCACCGCCGGCCGCCGCATCTTGCGCTTGCCCCTGCGAATTGCGGGCCTGGCGGGACTGGGCGCCCGCATCCGGCGCAATCTTGCGGCCGCCGCGCAGCACACGGGCGCCCCGATCGATTGCGATGCGCGGGCCGTGCTCGACCACGTGGCGCGCCAGGCGGCCGAAGTTGCCTTCCTCGCCCACGCATCGCCGGCCCGCCGACAACGGTGGTTGCGCGGCCAGTTCCGCGACAAGGACGTTCTGCCCGTCTTACGCGCGCTGCTCGAACAGGGGCGCGGGGTGATCCTGCTGACCGCGCACGTCGGTAACTGGGAGGCTTTGGCCGCGTACCTCGCCGACGCCGGGCTGCAGGGCAGTGTGGTCGGGCGCCTGCGCGAAAACGATTCGATCGCCGGTTGGTTGCACGCGATGCGGCTGCGCTCGGGCGTCGAAACCCTGGCCCAAGATGCCCCCGCCGAGCAGGCCTTGGGGGTGCTGAAACAAGGAAGACTGCTCGGCCTTCTGTGCGATCTCGAAGTGCGCCGCCTGCGCGGGACCTTCGTGCCGTTCCTCGGCCACCCCGCGTTGACGATGACCGCGCCCGCCGCCTTGGCCCGCGTTTCCGGCGCCGCGATCCTGCCCGTGCGCTGCGTGATCGATCCGCGCAACCGATCGGGTTACGTGTTGCGGGCGGAGGCGCCGCTGGTGTGGAACGCGGAAGCTCCGCGTTCGCAGGCCCAATCGGAATTGCTGCAGGGGATGAACGACATCTACAGCCGGTGGATCCTCGAAGACCCCGAACAATGGGCCTGGTACGAAGATCGATGGCGCACGGATGAGGCGGGGTGGGCCGACAGGATGCGACGGGTCAGCGCGTCTTGATGCGCGCGATGGCGGAGCGCCAAAGATCCCGTTGTCGCGCGACTTCGCCCGCGGACCACTTGGGCCGGAAGGCTTGAGCAGGCTCCTGGGCTAGGCGCCCGCGCACGGTTTCTGCGCCGAATGCGTGCATAGCCGCGAGCATGGCCGCGCCCTTGGCGGTGGATTCCACATCGCGGGCGCGCAACACGTCCACACCGGCGTAGTCCGCCTGCAACTGGAGCAGCAGATCGTTGGTGACCGCGCCGCCGTCGACGCGCATCGAATCGACGGCCAAGCCGGTTTCGGACCGCAGCAGTTCGACGAGGTCCGTCACCTGGTGGGCGATGGCGTCCAGAGCCGCGCGGCACACGTGGGCTCGCCCGGTGCCGCGCGTCATCCCGAGCAACGCGGCCCGTGCATCGGGATCCCAATGGGGTGCGCCGAGGCCGGAGAAGGCCGGTACGAGCACCACCCCGTCGCTGTCGGGCACCTGCCGCGCGAGGGTTTCGCTTTCCCGCGCCGCCGAGAGGATGCCGAGGCCGTCGCGCAACCACTGCACGATCGATCCGCCGGCGAAGATCGAGCCTTCGATCGCAAACCCGGGTCCGCCGTGCCCATCGATGGCGGCGGTGCTGAGCAGACCTCCGCCGACATCGCGGCGCTGGCTGCCGGTCTGCAACATCAGGAAACAGCCGGTGCCGTAGGTGGTCTTCAAATCCCCGGCTTGCCAGCAGCCCTGGCCAAAAAGTGCGGACTGCTGGTCCCCCACCATGCCAAGCACCGGCACGCGCCGGCCGCCGGGCAATCGCGCTTCCCCGAACTCCGAACGGCTGGCACAGATCGTCGGAAGGGTGCCGTCCGGAACGCCGAACAATTCGCTCAGTTCCTTGTCCCAGGTCCCCGACCCCAGATCCATCAATTGGGTCCGACTCGCGTTGGTGCGATCGGTTTTCCATTTCGACCCCCCACACAAGGTCTGCAGCACCAGACTATCGACCGTGGCGAACACCAGATCGCCCTGCCGCGCAGCTTCGGCCACACCTTCCCGGTGTTCGAGCAGCCATTGCATTTTGCTCGCACTGAAGTACGGGTCGAGCAGCAACCCAGTGCGCTCCCGGACCCAATCGCCATGGCCCTCCTGCCGCAATCGATCGCACGTGGCACGGGTCCGGCGGTCCTGCCAGACGATGCCACGACCGAAAGCCCGCCCGGTTTGGCGGTTGAGGGCAAACACCGTTTCGCGCTGGTTGGTGATGCCGAGGGCGACGACCGTTTCGGTGGTGTTCTCGAGGAGCTCGGTCAGCACCGCGGCCAACGCGGCCCGGATCTCGTCCGCATCGTGCTCCACCCAGCCCGGTTCGGGGAAGTGCTGGGGAAACTCGCGGTAGGCGCGCCGCACCGGTTTCAGATCCTCAGAATAGAGGATCGCCGTGATCCCCGTGGTGCCCGCGTCGACCCCGACCAGATACTTCATGCACGCACGATGCCAAGCCCCGGCCAGCCACGCAAGCACGGGCGGAGCCGGCCGGGAATCGCCGCAACGCGAGCGGCGCGGGGCAAAAGCCCCGCGCCGCTCGCGTTCACCGGTGGAACCGGCGCTCAGCGCATCGCCTGGCGCACGTGCACCATGCCAGCGCCCCGCTGGAAGGTCAGCGCGCTGTAGCGGTTGCTGCGATCGGCGGTGGCAACCGTCAGGGACTGGTTGCCCCAGGGCATGTTAAGGGCACGCAGAACGGGCAGCTCGATGCCGGCTTCATTGTTCCCGGCCATCGCGGCGCTGTTCCAGCCACCCAGGGAAACCCACCAGGCCCAAGCCGCATCGCCGGAGTTCACCAGCACGAAGCGGGCCGCACCCTGCTCGACGAGGTCATCCCCCACCAGCAGATCCACGTCACCCAGGCAGTGCAGATCGAGGAAACCATCGGGCCGCATTTGGTACCGGATCTGGCCGGTACCGGTGGCCGAAGCGAGGATTTCGCGGGCGGACTCGGGCCGCACCAGCACGTGCAGGTCGGCGCCCATGGAGAAGGCGCTGAACGGGTCGGAATTCCCGAAGGAACCGCCCGAGTTGGTCAGCGGGAGGGTGCCGACGGAATCACCGCCAGCGGCGAGGTCATCACCACCTTCGCCGGGGCCACCCTTGGCCCACGCAACCCAGGTGCCCAAACCCATAGCAAGGGTCAGGGCCAACGCAAGGCGCAGGGGTTGGAGTTTGTTCTTGGACATCGAGAGGACGGACGAAAGGGCTTTCACGGACGAATCGGCATTCATTGTTGGCCTCCTTGCGAGGAGCCCATCGTGAACAGCTCGGGGCAGCGGCGCTCGAACAGGGCGACAAAGTCGGGGTTGCGATCGAATTGATCTCGGAACGTGGGAGAGTCCATGCACCAGGCGGCGACCTTGGGGGCGCACCCGGCCTGCTGATCGAGCAGTTTGCGGAACCAGTAGAGGCTGGCTTCGGTCCGGCCCAGGCCGAGTTGACCGATGGCCATGTTGAAGTAGGCGGGCCAGAAGCGGGGCTCTTGCTCAGCCAAACCGCTCAGGGTGACCCAGCGGTAGTAGACCGAAGCCTGGCGGTGATCTTTTTCGGAGGTGAAGAGCTGACCCAGTTGCATCGCCGCATGGCCGCGGTTCTCGGGAACCATCGCGGTATCAAAGACCTCGCGATAGAGCCGCTCCGCCTGCAGGTGACGTCCCTGGGTGCCGTGCACGTAGGCCAGATAGATGCGTGCCTCTTCGTGGTCCGGTTCCACATCGAGGGCTTGTTCGAGCAGGCGCACGCCCTTCTCGATCGGATCCTGGATGCGCTCCAACCGCCCGTTGAACAGGTGGCGGGCCTCGGCCCAGCGATCGCCATCGATGCCCGAACGTCCTCCGCTCAACACGCCGTCCACGAAACCGCGGCCGCTGTTCTTGGTGGAGCGGATCGGCACCGCGTCCTGGAAGACTTGTTCGCGGAAGCGGTCGGGGTCAACGGCGCTCAGCACGTAGGCCTTGCCCAGCTGGTAGAAGATCGCAGCGAGGCGGCGGTTCAGGCCCAGGGCGGCGGGATCTTCCCCATCCCCGGCCAACATGGCGATGCGCGCGGAGATGCGCTCGGGATCCATCACATCCCGGTGAAGGCGTGCGCAGCGCTGGATGTCCTCGAAGAAGGCGCGGCATTCCGCGTCGTTCTCGATCTTCAACAGCGCCTGGGCAGCAGCCGCTTCGCTCTGCTCCCCATCAGCCATACAAGACAGCTCGAACTGAAGGGCCAGTTGGCCCTCGGTCAAGCCTTCCATCCAATCGTCGAAACCGTTCATTTTGCACCCTCCTGGGGCGCTCGCCCACGCTCCGGCAAGGCAGGAGAATCATCTTCGAATTGCGGATCCCGCGCCGGCCGGCAGCCGTGCGGAAGCCCATCGAATACCCTGCGCATGGCGCGGTGTATCTTTCGCCGAGCCCGGAAAATGACCATTTTCAGGTTCTCGAGTTTGATCCCGATCTCCTCGGCCGCATCCCGGTAGCTCTTGCTCTCGACTTCGACCAGGTGCAGCGCCTTGCGCTCGCGGTCGGAGAGCATCGCGTAGAACTGCAGGTACATCTGCAGGTAGATCACGTAGACCTGCGAGCATTCGAGGCTCGCCTCGCGGTCCATTGCGCCCCGCAGCGGGGTGGAACCCGCGCTCTCGGGGTGATCGGAGAGATCCTCGAACGGGACCTCGAGTTGACCCAACATGCCGCGGCTGCGCATCTGCTTCAGCACCGTGTTGCGCACGATGGTGGCCGACCAGACGCGGAACGCATCCTCGCGGGTCGCGTTGAAGCGGTGCGGGTACCGGTATACATTGACGAACACTTCCTGCAGCACATCCAGGGCATCGACCCGGCAGCTGTAGCGGCGCAGCCGGCGGGTGACCTGGGTCAGCAGGACCGGGCCGGTCAGTTCGTAGAGCAGCCCGAAGACGCCCCGGTGCGAGTGCAACCGGAAGGCCTCCATCAGCTGGGTGCTCAGCGCATCGCGAATGGACTCCTGCGAACGGGCACGATCCGCGAGGATTATCTGCATTTGCCGGACCAGGTGGCCAGCAATCGCGTTCTCCCCCTCAGCGAACCTGTCGATCCGTCGCCCCAAACGCTCGAACGCGCCATCCCCCTCCAGGGGGTTCTGGCTTTGGATCGAGTCGAGTGCCTGCATGAATTGGGAGGGGGGCAGGGTGCCGGCAGCCGGGAAGCGCCGAGCGGGATTGCAGTGCGGGTTGGGAAAGCGGCCCGCAGCATCGCCGGGAGCCAACATACCATCTAATTCCCAGCAGGATCCCGGTTACCTGGGAAGTGCCAGACAATGTGATAACAATCGCATAAAGCTTTACATAAAACGATTTTAGAAGAGACAAATTCTCAGCAGCCGGGCCGCCGAAACTCCACAAACGCGGGTCCCGGTTCGAGATCGGGCCTTGGAATCCGCATTCTGCAAGGCAGCATGGGGTCCCATGACCGCGGCGGACCGGATCCTCTCCATGGCCCAAGAAGCGGGCTTCGATCTAGCCGGGCTCACCCCCCTGGCCCCCCCGCCCCACGGCCCGGCCCTCGAACGCTGGCTCGCCGCTGGCCACCATGCGTCCCTCGACTATATGGAGCGCAATCGGGAGGCCACGCTCGATCCCGGCCAAGCCTTCCCCGGCAGCCGCACCCTCTTGATGTTGGCCATGGCCCATTCGCGCCTGGCCCATGCCGGATCGGATGGGGCCCGCATCGCGCGCTACGCCCTGGGCCGCGACTATCACAACCGGATCGGCAAGGCCCTGGTGAAGCTGGGCAAGGCCCTGGCGCGCGAAGGCCTCGTCACCAGCGCCCGCCCGCGCGTGGACGCGGTGCCGTTGATGGAGCGCTCCCACGCCGTCGCCGCGGGTCTCGGCTCGGTCTCAAAGGCCACGAACCTTCTGCATCCGCGCTTCGGTCCGTGGTTCTTCCTCGGTGAGCTGTTGCTCGACGTCGAAGTCGAAGCCGATCCCCTGCCCGCCCCCCACGCCGCCTGCGGCACCTGCACGGCGTGCATCGACGCCTGCCCCACCGACGCCTTCGTCGCCCCCGGCGTGCTCGACGCAGGCCGCTGCATCAGCTACCAAACGATCGAGAACCGCGGCCCGATCCCCACGGAACTGCGCCGTTCCCAGGGCAATTGGCTGTTTGGCTGTGATATCTGCTCCGAGGTCTGCCCCTGGGGACGCAAAGCTCCCGACCGCTCGGCCGATTGGGGCACCCACCCCGCGATCGAAACCATGAGCCTCGTGCACTGGATCGATCCCGATCTCGATCGCGAACAAGCGCGTCTCGCCCTCGAAGGCTCACCCCTCGCCCGCATCAAGCGCGATGGCCTGGCCCGCAACGCCGCCCTGGTGCTCGGCAACCTGCCAAGCGACGAAGGGCGCATCGCACTGTTGCGCGCCCTGGGCGGGCATGCCTCCGATCAGGTCCGCGAAATGGCGGCCTGGTCCCTGGCCGAGGGGCACGGCCAAGATGCCGGCGTGCGCACGCGCATCGAAGATCAGGCGCGCAGGGAATCCGATCCCGTCCTGGGCCAGGCCATCCGGCGCCACCTGGATTCCTGAGACCGCGCCCCATTCGCACAACCCGCGTGCGAAATCCGCAACAGCCATGCACCTGTGGCAAATGCACAACACCGGCTCCAAACACCTTGTCGATCCGGGGTTGGGCGCACCCTGTCCCAACTCCGGGCAGCCCGCCTCCCGACCATTCATGGAATTCGGTTTTCCGGCGTTCCCTTTTTTCAACGCCCTGGCTGAGCCCGAAGTCCCCCGCGGAACCCTGGCGGCAGCGATCCTACCCCTGCGGACTCCCGCAGGGCTGCCCCGAACGGCTCCCCCCGCAGTGGACCGACACCATGGACCAAGGCGACTACTACAGCGACAAGAAGTACTGCCCCAAGTGCGAAGATTACGTGCAGTACCTCCGCAGCATCCACGCCTCCTACTGCACCCGCTGCGGCGGTGAGGTGAAGCTGTTCTCCAAGCACGACTGGGAGAAGTTCAACCACGAGTCCTCTAGTCCCAAGCGACGCAAGGACGGTTTCGAGCGCGACCGCGCCTGAACCCCGCACCGCCGGTCACCCAGTAGCCCGCCGCGACCTGGAAACGCCCTTCCGCCCGCTAGGCGATCCGCTGGCGCACCCGCCGCGCACCAGTCGGTTTCGTCGCATCGCGGGGTCCTGCGCCTTGCTTGGCTCACGAGGTTCGCTGCCTTGCCGGATTCTCCGGATCCAACGCATTGCTGGATCCAAAGCATTGCTAGGTCCGCGGCATTCCCTTGGTGGCCGCTTTCCCGGAGTGACCGCGTTCCCTGAGTGACCGCGTTCCCGGAGTGACCGCGTTCCCTGAGTGACCGCGTTCCCTGAGTGGCCGCACTCCCGGAGCAACCGCACTCCCGGAGCAACCGCACTCCCGGAGCAACCGATTTCCCGGGGCGACTGGTTTCCCGGAGTGATCGCTTCTGGCAGGCGCAAGTTCTCCCCGCGGGCGCCAAGCCTCGATGGGGGTCTGTCGCGTCCCTGATTGGGTTTCTCCCTGCCCCTCCTGCGAGGGGCCCCATAGGCTGTGATATCCTGGTCCCCCGCCATGCAGTTCGCCTTGCCTTCCGCCGTTCTCAGCCCCCAGCAACGCCGTTCCAAACTCCGGAACGCGCGCATCATGCTGATCTTCACACCTGAGCTCTGCGCGGACCCGCTGGAAGCCCTGGCCCACGCCTGGAACGAGGTGGACGTGATCCAAGTGCGCCCCAAACCCCTCGGCAGCGGCCCCGATGCGGTCAGCAGCGCAAGGGAGTGCGAGCACTGGTGCCGCCAGGTCCTGTCCCTGGCCGAACGCCGTCCCGAACACCGACCGCTGATCCTGGTCAACGACCGGGTCGATGTGGCCAAAACCCTGGCGAACGAAGGCCTCGACGGCGTGCACCTGGGCCAGGAAGATACCCCCGTACAAGTCGCCCGCGAAGTCCTCGGCAGCGACCCGTTGATCGGCCTCTCCACGCACAACTACCGCGAAGTGCGCGCCGCCGACGACCTCCCTGTGGACTACCTCGGATTCGGCGCCGTGTTCGCCACCTCCACCAAGGAAGTCCTCGCCGCGACCCGCACCGTGCCTTCCTGGGTCGCTTCGTCCCACAGCCGCGTGCCCGTCTTCCCCATCGGAGGCATCACCGAGCTCAACGCCTGGCAACTGGCCCCAGTAGGCCGCGCCGCCGTGGCCTCCGGCATCCTCGCCCAGGCGGATCCCGCCCACGCTGCCGCCGCCATCCGCCGCGCGCTGACCCAATCGGGAGCCAACCGCCGCCGCCACTTCTGAACTGCGCCCGAGCCCCTGAGCTCCGTAGGCGCGCTGCGCACCACATCTCGTGAGCGGTAAAGCCCCAGCGCATAGCACCCCCCGCGGGTCACGGTTTGGTGCATTGGGGATTCGCGAAATGCGAGCCTCGTATGACTCAGGCTCGTTCTTCACGAGCCCTGCGCACCACGGATCCGGCGCGCCACGGATCCGAGCATCACGGCTTCGCGCAGCTCAGGCTTTGGGATCGCGAGCCCCGAGCATCGCGAACCTTGGGCCTCATCTTGGCCAAGCAGTACAGCATCCCAGCATCTCGACCCCCTTGCGGCACGAGAACCCAATCGGTCTAGTTCGCGAATGTGCGACGCGCTTCGGTGGCCCCACCCAGGGCCGTTCCGACCGACACCGCAGGAGTGAATCCGCTGCAGTCGAACCAACGACGCATCGGGCCTACTCCACCGAGTTGTCGGACTCGCCCGGCAGGATCAGCATCGCATCGCCGTAACTGTAGAAGCGGAACTCCTCTTCGATCGCCTGCTTGTAGATGCTCAACAAGCGCGGCAATCCGACCAACGCGCCCACCAGGAGCAACAGGGTGCTGCCCGGCAAGTGGAAGTTGGTCAGCAGGCCTTGCACCACCCGGAAGCGATAGCCCGGCCGGATGTAGAGCTCGGTCCGCCCGAACCCGGAGTGCAAGGTTCCATCCTGGGCCGCCGCCTCCAGCGCCCGGGCCGAGGTGGTTCCCACCGCGATGATGCGTCCCCCGCGTGCGCGGCAATCGGCGATCGCCTGAGCGGCTTCGGGACTCACGTGGAAGCGCTCGGAGTGCATACGGTGCTGCTCGACTTCATCCGTCTGGATGGGAAGAAAGGTCCCCATGCCCACGTGCAAGGTGATTCGCGTCGTGGCGATGCGCGCGGCGCGCAGCGAATCGAGCAGTTCCTTCGTGAAGTGCAGGCCCGCCGTCGGAGCGGCCACCGCCCCGGGCCTATCCGCGAACAACGTCTGGTACTGCTCGCGGTCCTGGACCGCCCCCCCCTGATCGCGGTGGATGTATGGCGGCAGGGGCATCTCGCCCGCTTGCTCCAGCAACTCCTCCACAGGCGTCTCCGGCCGCGAAGAGTCGAGCAGTTGCACGGCCCAGAGTGCGCCTGGCTGACCATTCTCATCGAGCTTGCGCTCGACCATCCGCACCTGGATCGAACCGGCTACGCGCAGGACTTCGCCTGGCCGCGGCTTCTTCGCCGGTCGCACCATCGCCAACCAGGTGTGCCCGCCCGGCAGGGGTTCAAGGAACAGCAGCTCGAGGCGTCCGCCAGTTGGACGCTGGGCCCAGACGCGGGCAGGCAACACCTTCGTATCGTTGAACACGAGCAGGTCGCCCGCGCGCAAGAACTGCGCCAGTTCGCGCACTTGGCACGACGCCACGCGTCCCTCGCCCAGCCGTTCCACCCAAAGGCGTGCATGATCCCGCGGCACCGCCGGCTGCTGGGCGATGCGGTCTTCGGGCAGTTCAAACTCCAGTTCCGAGCGTAACATGGTCGCTTCCCGCTGGGGGCAGGGCACCCCGTGGGCCGGGATGCCAGACGCCCGGGGGAAGGTCCCGGTCGCTGCTCCATGCCAGCTCCTTCAGGCGGCTGCCCAGGGTATCGGAATCCCAACCCAGGAGTCGACTGGCTGCAGACTTGTTCCAACGCCCCGCATGGGTGCGCGACGACCGCAAGGCCTGGGCGACCAGATCGGGGTCGGGGTTGCGGGAGGGCACGCGGTCGACCCACGCCACCCCGCGGCAGGCGAGCACATTCGCCCATGCTCCTGGATCCCCCTGCTCCACGGCAAGGGTGCGCAGACAACTGCGGAACTCGGCCACCCCGCCCTGCCACGCCTGCCGCCACAGGATGGCAAAGAGGCCATCCCACGCGGGGCTGTCGACCAGTTCCTTGATTTGGGGATCCCCTGTCGCCCACTGCCGCGCGAGTCCAGCCAGTTCAGCCCGGCGATCCACAAACCCGGGCCACTCCACCACCCGCACGCTGCGCCCCTCGCGGATGCGGCGCTCCAGCGCCAGGACCCCGGGTTCTTCGCCGTGCGGCTGCCTCGGCAGGCACCACACCACTCCGGCGGCCCGCTCCCCGGCCCACGCCAAGAGGCAACGCAGGTCGGGTCCCACGTCTCCGCGCAGGAACAAGTCGTCGCAGTCCCCGAGCATCACGGTCAACCGTTCGAACCACCCGACGAATCCCGTCGAGAGCAAGGGAAGGCTCCATAGATCCTCGCACCATGGGCCGCTGCTCTGCCGCAGTTCGCGCTCTGCGAGCAGGCGGCGCAGCCGGGACTCGGTACTGCGTGCACGCCGGGCCGTGCTCCAGAACACCCAAGGTACGGCCCCGGCCCAGGGAACCGGCGCCAACTGCCCAGAACCGCAAGCGAGCGGTACCCCGCTGATCTGCACCGCGTGCAGCGTTTCGGTCCGCACCCCTTCTCCAAACCCATCGGCAGGATCCTGGCCATCAACGGATGAGTCGTACCCCACGCGCTTCCACGTCGAACCTTGCCACCGCCAAACCGAAACACCTGCGGGTGGAATGCACCATTCCCGCGCCGAATCCGCTCCGGATTCTGCGACGGCGGCACGACGGGAGTCGGCGACCAAGCGAGCGCGCAATGCCAGCGGTTCGAACGAAGCAGAGGAGGGTACGTACCGATGGTTCCACCCCCATAGGTGCAGCGCGATCGGCTCGCCCTCCCGATTGCGCAGGGCCCAGATGCAGATGAGCGCGATGCCCGACTCCGGATCCTCGCAAGAGATCCACCGCTGGCCCTGCGCGGCCAGTACTGCCGGAAGTTCCAGAGCCAGGCGTTCCCGCAGCGCGCCCCCGTGCGCGGCACCGGGCCCACTCCATTGCCAATTCCAGACCCCCGGACGGACCTGGTCGATCGCCGCCTCGATGACGAGTCCCCGCCCGATATCCGGCGTTGCAATGCCCGAAGCGGTGCAGCCCGAACCTGCGAGCTCCGGCAGGCCCCACGGGGACTCTTGCGCCGCGGGCCAGGCCGAAAAGGGGTACGCAAACCTCGCGACAGCAAGTAGGTGGTTTCGCCTGCACGCAGCGCCATCCGGCTCCTGCCCGGCCTGCAGGTCGAGCCACTGCCGCGCCCCATCGGGATCTCCGGTCTGAAGCAGAATCGCCGCCCAATCGAGTTGCGCTTCCCATCGTTCCCGGCCCTCTTCCCATTCGAGCCAGGGGGGCGGCGCCTGGGATCTTCGAGGCAAACCGCCGCCGTGCACAAGGCGCAATCGCCAACGCCAAAGGCGGCTCGTCCGCAGGCTTCGACGGTGCCTGCGGCACAAGTCGGCCAAGGTACCGGCTCCCGACGCGGCGACTCCGTCTACCCACCGCAGACACGACCACGGAGGCAACAGCGCCTGCAGATCCGCGGCCAACCGTCTCACGCTGTCGTCCTCCAGCGCCGCCGCCTCGATCCGCTGCATCTCGGCTTGGGCACGGTTCCACGACAAAGGCACTTCCGGCGATCGATTGTGCTGGGCCGACAGGGCGAGCAGCCGCATGCCGTGCAGCACGCGGCCGATGTGTTCCTGGGCCTGTTCGCTGCTCTCCGGCAGGAACCGCTGCAACCAATCGGGCTCGTTCACGCGCTGCGGGCCCACTCGGCGCTTCCGGTTCCCCCATGCTCCACGACCCGCTGCAAGGCCGCCCGGGCCACTTCACACAGCCGCTGGGCGCCGTCCAGTGAACCTCCCGCCAAACGCTCCAGGGCCGTGCGCTGCAGGAGCAACCCATGGAACGCCTGGCGCTGCTCCAGGGTCAGCCGATTGAACGCGTGACAAGCCTTCTCCAGCTCGTGGCCCGCCAACTGCAACGGCCCGGCCAAGTCGCCGAGGACCCCCGCCCCCTGCCCAGGGGCTTCGTCCACGAGATCGACAATCGCCTGTTCGAGCGCGGCCCGGACACGCAGCTCACCCGGGCGCTCGCCATCCCGCGCCAAGCGAATCAGACACCGCAGGGCCAATCGTTCGGGATCCAGCAGCAGGCACCGTTGCCGCAACTCGCGGGTGATCAAGGCGCGCACCCCGAGTGGATCGCCACTCATCAGCATCCGCAGCCGACCTTGCCAGTCCCGACCCGGGTGTTCCCCGGGATCGGCTCGTTTCGTTTCCATGTCCATTGCCACCACCTTCGCTCCGCGCCCCCTTCAGAGCCCCGCGCGCGCCAATCGGGCCCTCGATTCCCGAAAAATCGACGCATTCCCCGGCGCACATCCCCAGGCTCCCCCCTCCACGGTCCCTGCAAATGGGTCCGAACCCTGCCCAGAAGGCCACCAGGGAGGCGAATTGCGGCTGCCGCCGGGCTAGACTGCCCCCTCCCGAAGCCCATCAAGAACATGGAAAAGATCCTCGCAGGTAAGACCGGCATCGTGCTCGGCGTGGCCAACAAGCGTTCCCTGGCATGGCATTGCGCGCGTTCCCTGGCGGATGCGGGCATGCGATTGGCCTTCACCTACCTGGGTGATCGCCTGGAGAAGGATGTGCGCCGATTGGCTGCGGAAATCCCTGGCTCGATCGTGCTGCCGTGCGACGTGACCCAGCCGGAACAGGTGAACCAGGTCTTCGAGACGCTGCGTAAGGAATTCGGCTACCTCGATACGGTTCTGCACGCCATCGCGTTCGCCAAGCGCGAAGAGCTGCAAGGCGACTTCTATCACACCACCAAGGAGGGCTACATGCTGGCCCACGAGGTGTCCGCCTATTCGCTCACCGAGGTCACGCGCGCGGCCCTGCCGTTGATGGAAGGCCGCGAGGGTTCCGTCGTGACCCTGACGTACATCGGTTCCGAACGCGTGGTGCCCGGGTACAACGTGATGGGCATCGCCAAAGCCGCGCTCGAGGCTTCCGTGCGTTACCTCGCCGCTGACTTGGGTCCGAAAGGCATCCGCGTCAACGCCATCAGCGCCGGCCCGATCCGCACCCTGTCGGCGTCCGGGGTCAAGGATTTCAGCAAGCGCCTGGACGACGTCGCCGAGCGCACCGCCCTGCGCCGTAACGTGACCGGGGAAGAAGTCGGGGACGCTTGCCTGTTCCTGACCGGACCCCACAGCCGCGGTATTACCGGCTCGGTGCTGTTCGTCGACGCCGGTTTCCACATCATGGGCTGAGCGGATCCGCACGCCTTGGATCGCGTTCGCGCGATCGAAGGCGTGCCATGGCTTGAATTGGCGTCCGCGTCAGGAACTGACGGCTAGACAATTACAGGACATCAAGTCTGCTAATTATCCGGGCAGTTTCCCCGGGCCAAAGCCTCCGGAGATTTCCTGCACCGATCGGGCGGCGCTGCGTTAGAAAGTACGTATTAGCAAAGAGCGTACGCCTGCCCGCCCTCGCATGGACCTGATTGCATTGAGACGCGCCTGCCGCGCCCCAATGGGCTTTCCCGCCCTGCCTTGCCGCCCCCGAATCCCGGTCGCGGCTCCGTTTGTGTGTCCGCTCGACCCGAAACCGGGTCCGGACCACCCCTCCCCCGCCGGGGAGAAAGTCCATCCCGAGCGCGCCTGATCGCGCCGGGATCCCGACCACTATTCCCCATTCCCTTGCCCCGGAGCTCTGCTCTCGAGCTCCTGAGCACCTCCGGGGCTCACTATTTTCCGAGCGCAGCCGTGCGGCCCGCCCCACGCAGGGGCAGGGCAGCCGGCGCCGCGAGCGCCACGAGCACCAGGGCCGCCAATACCGACGCTCGCAAGCCGTCCTCCGGGTTTCCGCCCCAGGCGTAGAGCGCCCCGGACAGGGCCGTGCCGAGCAGGCGCCCCGCCGCGTTGGCCGCGTAGTATCCGCCCACCTGCTGGGCCACCCGGGCTTCGCTGGCGAGGTGCAAGACGCTGAAGCTGTGCAAGGAGCTGCAGGCGGCGAAGATCACGCCGAACACCGCCAAACCGGCGAAGAGCGCCAGCGGTTCGGCGGGATGCCACCAGGCGATCCAGGCCAAGGGCAGGGCCAGCAGCAACGTCACCGGGGTCAGTTTCCGCAAGCCCATCGGGCCAGGATCGGTGGCCCCCCGGAACAACAGCGGCGTGCCCGCCTGCACGGCTCCATAGCCGATGACCCAGAGGGCCAACGCGCTGCCGACGGCGGTGTACGACCACGACCACTGCTGCTGCAGGAACAGGGGCAAGGCCAGGACGAACCAGGCGTCGCGTGAGGCAAAGAGGAACAAGCGCGAAAGGGAAAGCCACGAGAGCGGGCCCCACGGACCGGGCCGCAGGGTGGGTTTGCTGCTCTTCTTGCCAGCCGCACGCGGTAGGAGCAGCGCGGCGAGGGCCCACGCGATCGCCACGGCCAGGCCGAGCACCGCGCAGGCCCGGGCAAATCCCAATTGGGCCAGCAGGAACCCTCCGAGGAAGAAGCCGACGCCCTTCAGCGTGTTTTTGGATCCCGTCAACCAAGCGACCCAGCGCAACAGCCCGCCCCCATCGGAGCCCGGCAACAGCAGCTTCAAGAAGCTCTTGGCGCTCATCTTCGTCAGGTCCTTGGCGATGCCCGAAAGGCCCTGTAACACCATCACCAAGACCAGCGAAAGGTGATCCGCGCGCGTCGCCAGGGCGCCTAGGGCCACCACCTGGAGGCACAGGCCGACGAGCAGCGGCAGCCGCAGTCCGAAGCGCGCGCCAAGGTATCCCGCACCGAGGTTCGTGAGCACACCGAAGAACTCGTAGAACAGGAACAGGAATGCGATCTGGGCGGCGGAATGGCCTTGCCCGTGCAGGAACAGCAGCACGAGCATGCGCAGGGCGCCGTCGGAGAGCGTGAAGGCCCAATACGCCGCGGTGATGACGGCGTAGGCGCGGCGGGGCGAGGCGTTCGGCACGGGTTTCGGAATCAGTCGTCCAGGTTGCGCTTCTTCGCCTTCTCCTGGGCCTTGCTGAACAGATCGTCGAGGTCCTTGTCGCGGTTCTTCTCCCGCTCGAGCGAAGCGTCGAAGTGATCCCGTCCGGTGTCGTGGCGGCCGTGCACCTTTTCCTTCGCCTGATCCCAACGCCCGAGGTCGAGCCCCACGCGCCCGGTTTCATCGAGGCTGGCCTTCGGCATGTGTTTCATCACCTTGGCGGTGAGCACGTCCACCTCGAGCACGGTATCGCAGCAGGGGCAGACGACGCGGATCTGTTTCTCGCTCATGGGGTGGCTCCGGATTGCACGGCACCAGTATACGCAAGCAAGCCCTCCTCCCGGGGCCAGGAAACGCGCCTTCGTCCGCGGTCGAAATGGCCGGAAATCCCATGCGATCGGGCCGCCTCCCGCTACCTTGCGGCCCACATGGACCAACCGGCGCAGACACCCGCGAATGACGAGATCCGGGGGCGCCATCGGCGCCTGGGATTGCGCACCGCGATCGTCTCCGGCATGACCCTGGTCAGCCGCATCCTCGGTTTTGTGCGGGAAACCCTGTCCGCGGCCCTGTTCGGCGACACTTCGCCGGTTTTCGACGCGTTCATCACCGCGTGGCGCATCCCGAACATGCTGCGCCGCTTCCTGGGGGAAGGGGCGCTGGCCACGGCTTTCCAGACCAAACTCACGGAAGTCGACGCCGACCACGGCAATGCCGCGGGCGCGGCTTTGTTCCGCGCGACCTTGGCGCGCTTGTTCTGGATCCTGATGGTGGTGACCGCGGCTTTGATGATCGGCGTGTCGCTCCTGCCCGACCAGATGCCGGTGACGGCGTGGAATTGGCTCGGCGCTGACCCCGAACCCGTGCGCGACCTGGCCGTGCGCGTGACGCCCTTCTTGGTGTTCGTCTGCCTCGCCGCGCTGGTGGGCGGCGGATTGCAGGTGCGAGGGCACTTCACCGCCCCGGCCATCGCGCCGGCGGCGATGAACCTCGTCTGGATTGCCGCTCTGTTGTGGATCGGCTGGCACTACCACGCCTTCGACTCGAATGGCGCAGATCCGGCGTTGCACATGGAGATGGTGCGCTGGCTCGCTTGGGGCGTGCTGCTCTCGGGCCTGGCGCAGTTGTTGGTGCAGATCCCCGCCCTGTACCGAACTTCGCTGCTTGGGGTGCCCCCGGTTCCGGGGCCGCAGTCGAGCGAGGTCAACCAGGTGCTTTGGCGCAGCCTGCCGATGGCGCTCGGCGCGGCCGTCTACCAGATCAACGTGATGATCGACGGTTTGATGGCGGAAAGTCTGCTGCCCAACGGCGGGCCGACGCTGCACTACTATGCCAACCGCGTGCAGCAGTTCCCCCTGGCCCTGGTGGCCGTGGCGGCGACGAGCGCTGTGTTTCCCCTGCTCAAGGCCCACGGGCACAAGCAGGATTGGCGCGCCCTGCGCCGGCTTTACGAACGCACGCACTACAGCATCGCGTTTTTTGCCCTGCCGGCCACCGTCGGCCTGTTCGTACTGGCCGAACCCGTCGTGCGCGTTCTGTTCCAACACGGGGCTTTCAGCGAAGCCGGCGTGCAGCGTGGGGCCGCCGCCCTGCGCATGCTGAGCCTGGCAATCCTGCCGGCCGGCGCCACGGGCCTGTGCGCCCGCAGCTTCTACGCGCTCGGGGACTTCAGGACGCCCGTGCGCATCTCGATCGTCATGCTAGTGGCCAACATCGGCTTCAACCTCACCGCGATCCTCGCCTTCGGCATGGATGTGGATGGGTTGGCACTGGCGACTGCGCTTTCGAGCTGGGGCACGCTGCTGATGATGATGCCGCTGCTGCACCGGCAGATGCCGGATTCAGGCCTGGCTCTGAAAGGTAAGCTGCTCGCGCTGCTGCCCCCCGCAGCCCTGTGCGGCGCGGCTGCCTGGGGCCTTTGGCATGGGCTCTACCCGCGTCTCTGGGCCCCACTCGCCCTGTCCCTGGCGATCGCAGCCGGCGGCGCGGCGTGGCTCGCCTGGACCCGGGCCTTGCGGATTCCGATGCGCCTGCGCGACTAGGCGGAAAGGACCACGTCGGCAAAGACGAAGCCGTCGCGTTCGACCACTTCCCCCACCTGCACGGGCAGGGGCGCGCCGAATCCCGGGCCGTCGAAGACAAAGGTGTGGAATTCACCGTTCTCGCCGCACGGATCGACCCCTGCGGGCAGTTCCGCCAGCAGCTCGGCATTCCATTCGCGGCCCGCCCATTCGGCCGGCACCTTGCGCGGATCGACGCAGGTGATCACCGCGCGCAAACCGGCCGCGAGCATCTGGCGCGCGAGTTCATCCGTGGGGATGCCCCAGATCGGAAACCGCGTGCCCAATCCGGTCGGCGCCATGCGCTCTTCGCGCCAGGCACGGATGTCCTCTAGGTACAGATCCCCGAAAGCCACCTCACGGATGCCCTGGGCCCGCGCCCGGTCGATGGCAGCGGTCATCGCGGCTTCGTATTGCTCGTTCGCGCAAGGATAGGGAATGTCCACCATCTCGAGCGCCACCCCCAGGGCACGGGCCTGGGCTCGCAACAGGTCGCGGCGCACGGCGTGCATCGCCACACGATCATGGGTCTCGTTGACCGTGGTGAGCAGGGCGCGCACGTCGATCGCAGGATCCTGCCGCAATGTGTGCAGGGCCCAGGCACTGTCCTTGCCGCTGCTCCAGGAGAGCCAGATGGGGAGCTTCATCCCCCACAGCCTACGGATCGGCCCGGCGGAAGGCGACCCGGCCGCGATCAGAAGCGCAGGCGCAAACCGGCGTAGGGGCCGCCGATCTTGAAATCCGCTTCGACCTGGCTGCCCCCATCATCGTAGGACACGTCCATCTCGAAGCCGCGGTACCCGAGCATGCCCTGCAACAAAAGGCCGCCGGGCCGTCCGATCAACGTGCCGTCGATGCGCGCATCCACGTCGAGCACCGAAGCCTTGGTGCTGGGAGCATTGAGCCCGATCCAGCCCACCGAAACGGACGCGGCGACCGGCGCGGTTTCACTCGACAGGCGCACGCCCATCAAGGGCAGCGGAAACGCCTGAGAACTGGCGATGGCCAAGGTGCCCGGGTTCTCGCGCATGCTCACGTCGAGGTCGATCCACTCGACCCCCACCCCCATGCCCAGCAGGGTGCTGCCGAAACGCGCCACGTCCCAGGTGAGCACCGACGAGTAACAACCCATCGCAAAGGTGCTGTCCACCTCGGTGTTCGCCGTCAGGGTCGTGCCGCCGATGGTGATGTCCGCATCCACCGTGCCGTGGCCGGCGATGTCCACGGCAAAGCCGGAAAGCTCCAGCTGACGCGGTCCATCCCGCAGGAACAGGCGCGGCAATACCACGTCGGTGCGCTGGGCCAGACCGAGCGAGTCCATGTTGCTGGTCACGACCGTGCCGCTGTCGGTGGCGCCGAAGTTGCCGCGCGTGCGCAATTGCGCTCCGCCCAGGCCAGCGGTCAGGGCGGGGGCGTTGCAGGCGCCGCAGAGGACGGCGAGGCTGAGCACGGACAGTCGGGAGAACATGGCTTTCTGCCGATTCGTCCGCGCCGGCCGCCAATCTGGAGGCGGGTCTGGATTTGGCCCCCTGGATCCGCGTTCCGGGCCCGGGGGTGTTGGAACACGAGATGGGCAGTCCTAGAAGGGCCGCCGGGCATGGGGTTTCGGGGCGAAGCCCCCCTCCAGGCCCCTTCCCCCCGGGGGATACCGCCCCGCGGTGGCCCCCTCCCGCCCGAGCCGCTATGGTGGTCGCCTTCCTGCGCGTCTGCCCGATCTGGCCGGCGCCAGCCAATCTACGTCCCATGAAACGAAGCAAGCGAATCCTGGCTGCCCTGGCGGTCGTGCCCCTGGGCGCGTTCCTGGTGGCGGGCCAAACCCCCAAGGAGGGCGCCACGGAATCCACCATCCCCGCCGACACCGAGATCCACACCACCGAGTCCGGTCTGCAGTACAGCGTGCTGACCCCGGGCAACGGCCAGGAGTTCCCCGCCTTCGGGGACGTGGTCGAAGTGCACTACACCGGTTGGCTGACCGACGGCACCAAGTTCGACTCCTCCCGCGACCGCGGCGAGCCGACCCAATTCCCCCTGGGCAACGTGATCGAGGGTTGGAACGAGGGCCTGCTCCTGATGAGCCCCGGCGCCCGGTTCAAGTTCACCATCCCCGCGAACCTCGCCTACGGCGAAGCGGGCTCGCCGCCGGTCATCCCGAAGAACGCCACTCTGATCTTCGACGTCGAGCTGCTGCGCATCCCTGAGCGCGCCCTGCCCTACGTGGATTGGAACGAAGAACGCGGCACCACCGAGCTCGACGGCGGCCTGAAGTACCAGGTCCTGAAGGCGGGTGAGGGCACCCCCGCGGGCGAAGCGAAGTACGTCTTCCTCGAGTTCGCCCGCTACGGCGCGGACAAGAAGATCACCTTGGCGAGCACCATGACCGGCATGATCGTCGGCCCGCCGTCGCACCCCAAGCTGCCCTTCCTGGCGCCGCTGCTGAAGGACATGCAGGCCGGCACCCACTGCCTCGTCCAGGTTCCCAAGGCCCTGGACCTGCAGATGCCCGGAGCGGGCGATGCCGAATCCACCCTTTGGCAGGTTGTCGTCAAGGGCGCGTTGAACTGCGAAAAGCCCTCCTTCGCCATGCCCGCGGAAGAGGAACTGACCACCACCGCCTCCGGCCTCAAGTACAAGGTCGAGCGTGAGGGTTTCGGCAAACAACCCACCGACTTCAACCGCTGCACGGTGTTCTACACCGGCTGGTTGACCGATGGCACCCAGTTCGACTCCGCCTACGACCGCGGTCAACCCGCCACCTTCGGCGTGACCCAGGTCATCAAGGGCTGGACCGAAGGCCTCAAGCTAATGAGCGAAGGTTCGAAGTACACCTTCGTGATCCCCGGCGATCTGGCGTACGGCAAGGGCGGCAGCGGCGCGAAGATCCCGCCGGACGCCACCCTGGTCTTCACCGTCGAATTGCTGCAAGTGCAGTAGTCCGCACGCGCCCCGCGCCATTCGCCGGCCCGTTGCCCCTTGCAGGCAGCGGGCCGGCTCGCTTTCATGCGTTCATGTTGCCCCCGACCCTCACCACCGAACGGCTCGAGCTGCGGGCCCTGCGCCTGGACGACGCCCCCATCATCGAAACCCTGGCTGGGGATCGCATGATCGCGGCCACCACGCGGTTGCCGCACCCCTATCCGCCGGGCCTGGGGCGGGCCTTCATCGAACGCCAGGGCGCGAGTGGCAACGAGGGTGAGCACAACTGGGCGATGGTGCGGCGCAGCGACGGCACCTTCCTCGGCGTGCTCGGTTTCATCCGCACCCACCCGGGGCCGATGGGCGAACTCGGATACTGGGTCGGCCGGCCGTACTGGGGCCAGGGCTACACCAGCGAAGCCGTGCGCGCGGTGTGCGAACACGGCTTCCGCAACTTGGGGCTGACGCGCATCTTCGCCGAAGCCCTCGGGCACAACCTGCCCTCGAAGAAGGTACTCGAGAAGAACGGCTTCCGTCTTGAAGGGGTGCTGCGCGAACACAGCGAGCGCTGGGGCCGCATGCACGACCTGCACCTCTTCGGCCAGCTCGCGCGCGAGTGGCGCGGGCTCAGCGTTCCTTCTTGAAGATCAACAGGTGGTTGAAGCCGCGTAGGAAGAAGTTGCCCTCTTCCGCGGCTTTGTGGAAGCCGGGTTTCTCCAGCTTGCGGTTGCCCCGCACCACCGCGATGTGGTCGACCGGGCGGAAGCGCTGCATGAGCATGCCCGACAGGTGCGTGCCGATCGGCACGAAACCCTGCTTCTTCTTGAAGCTGTCGCTGACGTAGATCGCGAAGTACCGGCGGTCGCGCAGAATGCGGTCGGCTTCGGCAAAAGCCGCCTCCATGGCTTCGAAGTAGCTATCGTCGAAGGCGGAAAGTTTGCCGATGCAGTCGGGATCGTCGGAGTATTCGATGTGGGTCGAATACGGCGGGTCCATGAAGACGAAGTCCGCCTTGCCGTCCTCGAGGGGCAGCTTGCGGGCATCGGCCCGGAAGATGTCTTCGCGCACCGGTCGCAGGTCGTAACCCAGGCACCGGCGCCCCATGCTCCGCGCCACGTCGATCGTGGTGCCGCCGCCGACGAACGGGTCCACCACCAGATCCCCCTCGCGCGTGTAGCGCTCGAGCAGGTTCCAGATGACGTAGGTGGGCGTGGCGCCTTCGTAGGCGGGCGTGCCCATGGGCTCGTCGCCGTGCTGTTGGGACGGGTAGTACCACAGCGTCGACGTCTGCAGCTTGAGCTTGGGCTTTTGCGGGGGGCGACCCATGGGCGGTGAGTATACTGCCCGCCATGAGTGAGGAGGCGGTGCAAATCCAGGTGCGTGGAGCGCCGGTGGACTGGGTCTCGGGCATCTGGAACCTGCCGGAGAGCCCCGATCCGCCGGCTCTCGCCGTGTTGCTCGCCCACGGGGCCGGCGCGGGAATGCGCTCGGCGTTCATGGGCCGTACGGCGGAATTCCTCGCCGAGCGGGGTTTCCCCGTGCTGCGTTTCCAATACGCCTACACCGAACGCATCGAGCGTGAGGGCAAACAACGCCCGCCGGACCGCCAGCCGATGCTCGAAGCGGTACACCGCCAAGCCGCGGGCATCCTGCGCCAACGCTTTCCCGAGGCGCGCATCGTCTTCGCCGGCAAGTCGATGGGCGGACGCATGGGCAGCTATCTCGCCGCCGAGGGGGAAGACGTGGCCGCGCTGGCCTACCTGGGTTACCCCCTGCACCCGCCCGGCAAACCCGAGCGGCTGCGCACCGACCAGTTCCCCTCCGTTACCCAGCCGAGCCTGTTCCTGCAGGGCACGCGCGATGCCCTGTGCGACCTGGAGCTGCTCAGGCCCGCGCTCGAGACCTACGGCGGCCCGACAACCCTCGAAGTGATCGAAGGCGCGGACCATTCCTTCCAGGTCCTACGCAGCACGGGCCTCTCCGACGATGAGGTCCTGGAGGATGTGCTCGGCCGGATGACGACCTGGCTGCAGAAGATCTAGGTGAGCCGCAGATCCGGGGGAGCCTTGGGCCCGACTTCCAAGTCCAGAGGTACAAGCCCGGATCGACCGGCCAACCTCAAGACCGCCGCCTCAGGACTCGCGCTGCTGGCCCGCCTGGTTGCGGTCCGCAAGAAGCTCGATCACCGGCTGCGACGGGGCGGCCTGGTGCTCCCGGACCGCCGGCAAATGGGGGTCGAGCCGGGCGGCACTCGATCGCAGACCCCAGGCGAGAACGCCCGTCAGGCCCAGCAGCACGCCAACCACCGGCAACAGCCAGGCGGGAGCGGATTCACCGGGGGTGGGGTTGGAGAGCGGCCGGTTCATGATGTGTATGACGGCTGAATCGGGCGGATGTGTGCCGGAATTTCCCCCTTTCCGGGGAAGCCGGGCCGGGGAGGCGCATCCTGTGGAGTGGTAGTCACTTAGGGGCGGGGTAGTCACCTGGCGCCGGGAATAACGCATACCGAACCAGGTTCGATGGGCAGTCCCACAATTCGCGGCGGGGGCCCGGGGCGTTTCACGCCCCGGGCCCCCGCCGCGGAATTGTGGGACTGATCGAACCTGGTTCGGTATGTAACGTTATTCCAATGGCGCCAGGGCCTGCAGATACCCCTCCAACTCCCTCAGCTGGCGGTGGAAATCATGGCTGCCCCCGCCGAGCGGCGCTTTGAAAAATGCCGCGGTGTGCGGCAACACGCCCTTCTCCCCCCGCCGCCGGGCCATTTCCGCGAGGCGCGCCAGATCGAGCACCAGCGGCGCCGCCAGGGCGGAATCGCTGCCCGCCCAGGTGAACTGCAGGCTCATGCGCGTGCCGAGGAAACCTTCGAAGTGCACGAAGTCCCACGCGGTTTTCCAATCCCCTAGCGAGGGCACGTAGTCGATCGCCACGTGCGAGTGCAGCCCTTCGTTCGGCAGGGCGCCGTCCTGCTGCAGGATGCTGCGCAGGGCTTCGTCCTTGTTGGCGAGTTTCGCCTCGCGATGGCCGCTTTCCTTCAGGATCTCGCCGTCGCGGTTGCCGAGCATGTTGTAGCCCTGCCACGAGAGCACGCGCAGCGCGCGGCCGTGGAACATCGGCGCGAGGCTGGTCTTGAGCAGGGTCTCGCCGGTTTTGCCGTCGTTACCGCAATGGGGCACGCCGCGTTCGATGGCCAACTCCCGCAGGGCCGGTAGTTGGCTGCCGAGGTTGGGCGTGAAGTTCACGAAGGGGCGCCCCGAGGCGAGGGCCGCGTACGCGTACAACACCGACGCGGGTTGGTTGTCGCCGCGATCGAGCGCCGCTTCGAACTCTTGGAGGGACAACCAGCACGCCTGCGGCGACACCCGCGCTTCGGTGCTGGCGATGTAGACCACCACGGTGCCGGCGAGGCCGTTCTCCGCTTCGAACGCCTGCCAATCGGATTGCAGAGCCGCGATGCGCTCGCGCGGGCTGGCTTGGCTGCGTTCGCGGCTCGCGGGGAGAATGCCCTGCAGCGGGCCCCCTTCCCCATCGATCAATCCGGGCTGCACGCGGGCATCGATCGCCTCGAGCTCAGCGGCAAACGAATTCGCCAATCCAGCGGGCACCACCCCCGCGCGCATCAACTCCTCCGCCGACTGGCCCAGCGTCCGGGCGCAAACGTCGTGGCCGCCGAGGCACCAGTCGGTCCAGGGCACCCACGGCAAGTTGGCAAAGGCGGGGGTCGCCGTGAGCACACCCGTGGCGGGCGCCTGGCCCTTGGCCAGGGCCGTGAGGCCGCAGGCGACGGTGGTGCCGATGGCCCCCTTGGCCCCCACCAGCCAGAGGCCGGTGCGACGTGCTTGGGGGATGTGCGATTGGGTCGTTTCCATGGAATCGGGGCGATCATTCTGCCCGCTCGGGGAAGGCTTGCAACCGCGCGCCGCGGGGATTGGGCCGGGAGGCGCGATGCGGGGCATGTCCCGCGCGGGTCACTGGCCCTGTTTCGCCAGCCAGCGCTCGATCGGCCTTTGGTAGCGGGGGGCGAATCCGGTGCGGGCGGTCCAGGGCGCGGCGGCGGTTTCGACCGGGCCGATGGCGGGGATCGGGAGGGTTTCGCCCGGCCCGGGGCGGCCGTCCCCCTGCCCGGCCGGTCCGGATCCCGAAGCCGAGGGGTCCCCCCCGTCGCCGGGAGTGACCTCGCCGGATCCTTGCCCCTCGGTGCCGCCCGGGGACGCCGAAGCGAGCGGATCGGGGCGGATGGGCTCCGTTTCCTCCCCGGCCCCAGCCGCGTCCCCCGGGGCCGCTTCGGACTGGGCCATCCAATCCGCGAGTTCTGTTGCCTGGCGCAGGGTTTGTTCGAGCCCCGCATCGCTCGATACCTGCTCCGCAGCGGCCCGCAGCCGTTCCGCGGCTTCGGCCAGGGGCTCCTTCAGCCCTTCCGGCTGCCCCGATCGGAACTGCACCTGGTTCTGCAGCGCGGCGACCTGCTGGGAGACCGCCCGCAACTCCGCAGCCAAATCCGCTCCCTCGGCGCCCAACTCGGCCGCCTTGCTCCCGGCCGACTGCAGCTCCCTTTGAAGCGATGCAAGGCCCGCCCCCGCCGCCTGCCAACGCACTTCCCGGTCCTGCTGGCCGCGCAGGGTCGACCAGAGCAACAAGCCCGCCACCAAAGGAAACAGGACCAATGCGATGTGGTGCGGCACGGCGCGTTTCACCACGCGCGCCTGGGCGAGATCCCCCGTCAACTTGGCGCACAAGGCCTGTCCGAGCGGCGGCGGAGCGTCCATGCGGCACACCTCGAGGCCCGCCAACAGGGCCCCCTTCAACCCCATGCGCCGATCGAGTTCGCGGCGCCACGGCACTTCCCCCGGCCACCGCTCCCAGGCCCAGAGTGCGATCACACCTGCACCCGTCAATCCGGCCAGCCACCACAAATCCCGATCCCCCCGATCGGCGCCCGACCAGAACCCACAGCAAAGCACCAAGAGGAAGGTGAACAGCCCCATGAGGATGCCTTCCCCCACGAGCGCATGCCACCAGGCGCGCCGCGCAAACGCCACCCGGCGCTGCAGGTCAAGGATCGCGCGTTCGGCCATCAATCGCGGGGTTCCGCCTCCTGGGCGGGCAGTTGCGGCAGGCCAGCGCGCACTTCGGCGGGCATCGAAACCAAGGGCGTGCGCGAGACGACGAGGCGCATCGAACTGCCCCGTTCGGGCAACAACCAGGAATTGGCGAGCCAATTCGACTGCTTATCGCACTCGGGCACGGCCGTCGTAATCAACGCCGCGCCGCGCTTGAGCAGGGACAGGTAGATCAGGTTGCCTTCCACCGCAGCGGCGAATCGCGGGGGCTCTTCCGGCTTGCCGTTGCTGAAGAAGGAACCGAGGTAGACCAGGGCATGGCGCCGCAGGGTGCGGCCGCGGTCCAGGTCGCGCACCAAGTCCTCGATGCGGAAGAAGAAGGTCTCGTCGCCTTCTTTCCAGGCCGCGTACAAGTACAAACCATCGCCTTGCGGCGGCACCACGCGGTAGCGGTCCCGTCCCGCCACTTGCCCCGCTTGGCGCGGACCGGACTGGCCCACCCCGGTGAGTTCCCCTTGCTCGGGATCGATGGCTTCCCAACGCGCGTTCTGGCCGGGCGCCACGCCCAGGGTCAAGAGCGCGGTGTTGAGCACTTCGGCCTCTACGTCGGTCGAAAAGAGCGACTCATGCACACCCCCGTGCATGTTGACGAGCAGGAATTCGAGGAAGTCGTTGGTGACCTCGAGGCGCACCCCGAGGGAAAGCCAGGCCTGCTCGGGACCGAACTGCAGGGCGGGCAGGGTCGGGGGTTGCTCCTCGTTCCCAGCCTCCTGGACGGGAGATCCGAAACTCGCCACGAAGGGCAGCAGACACAGCAGCAGCAAGGACTTCATCGCAGTCAGTCTAGGCCCTGTCCCGGGGGCCTGAAATCGGGGCCACCCCGATTTCTGGGGCGGAGGGCGGAACCGGCATCCATCGTGCAACCAACGCACGGGGCGATGGGGCGGTTCAATCGTGCGGCGGCGGTCGCCCGGGCGCCGTTGGCACCTGGACCGGTGCATGGATCGGCCCACGCCGCGGACGGGCCCAAAAAGTGCTGCAGAACGCATTCGGCGGCTGCCACGCACTCTTAGAATGCGACTATGAACGCCACGCAAACGCAGATCCCCGAGATCCTGGAGCAGATCCACGGCCAGGGAACCGTCTACGAGGAAAGCGGCACCCTGCGGGAGGTGGGTTTGACCGCCATGCGCCGCGAACAAGGGGTCGACCTGCAGCGCATGGTGCGCGAGAACAAGGCGCGGCGCACGATCGAAACCGGCTTCGCCTTTGGAGCCTCGGGCCTGCACATGGTGCTGGGCATGATCGAAGGCGGCGCGGCCGAGCCGGTTCACGTGGCGATGGACCCGTTCCAGTCGAAGTTCTGGGGCAATGCGGGGGTCGAGAGTTTCCGCCGCGCGGGCGTGATCGAATGCCTGACGATGTACGAAGAGTCCTCCTCGTTCCGGCTTCCCGAGCTGATCCGCGCCGGAACCGAGCCCTTCGATCTGGCCCTGGTCGACGGCGCGCACCTGTTCGAAAACGCCTTCATCGACATCTACTACCTCTCCCAATTGGTACGCCCCGGCGGCCTGCTCGTCGTGGATGACGTGTGGATGCCCGGCGTGCGGTGGGCGATGGACTACTTCGTGAAGAACCTGGGCTGGAAACAACACAGCCAGTACCCCCCCCAACCCTACCAGGTCAAACGCCGTTTCCGCCCGACGCCGCCGCTCAGCGGGGTCAACCAGGTGGTGTTCCAAATGGGCGACGCGCCCAAACGCAACTGGGATCACTTCGTGCCCTTTGGCGACAAAGACGGCCCGCTCGAGTTCGCCCAGCCCTGAACGGGAACTGCAATGGAAACCCTTCCCTCTTGCAGCGTGGTCGTCACCACGTGCGTGGATTCGCCCGGCTTGCGCGCGAACCTCGCGCAGGTCGGCCCCCAGGCCCGTGCGATCGGTGCGGACGTGTGTCTGATCTTCAACTGCGCGGAAAACGCCATTCCCGCGGTTGTGCGCGCCGAGCTGGGTGCTCTCGTCGACGTGCTGCTCTTCGAACCGGAGCCGGGCAAGTCGAATGCGCTCAACACCGCCATCGCGCGCATGCAGGGCGAAGTGATCGCATTCACTGACGACGACGCGATTCCGGGCACGGGTTGGTTGCGGGCGCTGCTGCAACCGTTCGCCGAGGACGCCAAGGTGGTCGGCGTCGGCGGGCCGGTGTTGCCGCAGTTCGACGGCGACGGCCCGCCGACCTGGTACCGCCGCATCCTTGCGCGCAAACCTTCGACCTTCCTCGGGCCCAAACACTTCATGGGCAACGATCCCGTCGACTACACCTACCCCACCGGAGACAAGATCGACGGCGTTCCGCTCGGCGCCAACTGCGCCTGGCGACGGGAGGCGTTGCTGCGGCATCCGTATCCGCCGACACTGGGGCCAAACCGGGCCACCGGATTGCGTGGCGGCGAGGACACCTTCGTCGCGATCCAGATCATGGCCGAAGGCGGCCGAGTAGTGCATCAACCCAGCGCCCGGGTCTGCCATCCGGTCGAAGCCGGACGCATCAGCCGCGAGTACGTCCTGAACGGCCACCGCATCCAGGCCACCGAGTACGTGCGCATCATGCAGCACCTGGGACGGCCGATGCCCGATCTCGCGCGGCTGGAACGCTACGGCAACATTCTCGAGCGCCAACGGAAACGCAATGTCTTCTTGGGTGAGGACCGCGCCTTCCGCCGCGATACCAAACTCGCTTTCGTGAAGCAGTTGATCGTCGAATTGAAGAGCCTGCCGGCGGAATCCGGCGCACCTGCCCTGGAGCGTGTGTCGTGAGCCGTACCCGCATCCACATGAGCGGCGTCGTGGTCTGCCAGGACAACGAAGATACGATCGAAGCCGTGCTCGCCTCGCTCGCGCCGCACTGCCAGGAGATCGTGGTCGTGGATGGTGGCAGCCGCGACGGGACCTTGGAGCGCGCCCTGCGTTGCCCGCTGACCCGCCTGTACGAACGCCCCTTCCCGGGCAGCATCGCCGACCAGAAGAACTTCGCCTTCGCCCAGTGCCAGGGCGACTGGATCTTCGTGCTCGATACCGACGAAGTCCTGGCGCCGGTCTCCCCCGCCGCCGTGCATCGCCTGACGCGGCTGCCGATCGTGAATTGGTTGTCCCTGCCCCGCTACTGGGTCGTGCCGCATCAGGGTGGACTCGGCTATCTTTCCGAGAAGCCCTTCTACAAGGACCGGCAGTTGCGCATCTTCCGCAACGAGCCCTGTTTCCGGTACGACGGGTCGAAGAGCGCCATCCATCACGAGGTGCACGAGCGGCGCGGTATGGGCTTCGCGATCACCAAGCCGCACATCTATCACTTCGATCTCTTGCTGCGCAGTCGTGCCGAACGGGAGGCCAAAGTCGCCCGCTACCGCGCGCTCGATCCCGAAGGGGAACGTCTGCACCGCATGTACCTGTACGAGGATTGGGATACCCCCATCCTGCCCCTGCCCGCGCCTCCGCCCGTGCTGCTGCACGAGTTGGCCGCGGCCCACCAGGCCTGAATCTCACCCGCGGGCGAATCGCGCCCGCCATCGGGCGCGGCGCAGATCCCGTTTGAGTTCCTTGTCCCACTCGCCCGCGGACTTGTGCCGCTCGCACCAGTCGAGGAAAGCCAGGGCGGCGTGGTACTCCTTCGCACGCAAGTGCGCGCGGCCGCGATGGCGGTTGGCCCCGAACATCTTCGGGTGCATGGCGGCGACCCATTCGGGCGGCAGTACCCGTTCGAACAGATCCTGGGTGCGCACCGCGCTCTTGGCCTGTTCGACCTGCGAACGCCGCGTCCAGACGCCCGCGCCGTGGTTGCGGTGCGCCGACCAGACTTCGTCGATGTACCCATAGGGCCCGCCCGCCAGCGTGTTGAGCACGTGCAGGGGCCAGTCCCCCACGTCGACGCTCTCGTACCAATCGGGAAAGTCCCCGAACAGGCGATTGCGGAACATCACCACCACCGACGTGGTCATGCAGTAGGCGCCGAAATCGCTCGCCTCGAACCGGTTGCGGCCGTCGAGCCCGAAACCGGGGGTGAGCACGCCGTTTTGACCATCGGCATCGGTCTCGAGCCAGGCACCGAAGACCCCCGCGCATTCGGGGTGCTGCTCGAGGAACGTCACCTGTTTCCGGAGTTTGCCGGAGTCCACGAAGAAGTCATCCCCATCGAGTTGCGAGACGAATTCCCCGCGGCAGGCGCGCAGAGCCCGCATGTAGTTGCGACGCGGCCCGTACTTCTCGCCATGTTCGAGGATACGCAGCCGCCCTTCGCAGGCACCGACGTACTCCTGGGCGCGCTCGATCGTGGCGTCGTCGCTCTGATCGTCGGCCAGCACGATCTCCCAGTCGCCGAAGTCCTGGCGCAATACGCTCTCGATCGCCTGGCCCACCCACGCCTGATGGCGGAAGGTAACCATAGGGATGCTGACGCGCGGAGATTCGGAGGTGGGCACGGGTCCAGGGTAGCGCCCTGGCCCCGGGGACTCCAGCCGCGCGCCTTCAGCCCTGGGCCAATCGCGCGCGCACCCGTTCGCTCTGGCTGACCGCCCGCCGGATGAGCCCGCACATACGCTGGATGTCCGCGCGCTGGACGGCCGTGCCGGTCGGCACCGTCATCACCCGCCCGCACAGGCGCTCGGTTTCGGGCAGCACGCGCCAGGCCTGGGGCTGCAGGGCACTATAGGGCTGCATGCGATGCACGCCGGGGAAGAAGTAGCGCCGCGCCAGCACGTTGTCGGCCTCGAGCACGCGCACCAGTTCGTCGCGCGTAAGCCCCGCCTCCGACTCCTCCACCTCGATCACCACGTAGTGGAAATTGTGGTGCTCCCGCTCGCCGTGCTCGAAAACCGCGAGGCCCGGGATGCCCGCCAAACCCTCGCGCCAATATCCGTAGTTGCGGCGGTTCGCCTCGATGAACTCCGGCAAGGAATCGAGCGACGTCAGCCCCATGGCCGCGCACATCTCGTCCATCTTGCCGTTGCTGCCGAGGTACTCGACGCGATCCTTGCCCGCAAAGCCGAAGTTGCGCATGAAGCGCATGCGCTCGGCGAGTTCATCGTCGTCGGTGGTCACCGCGCCGCCTTCGAAGCTGTTGAGCACCTTGGTGGCGTGGAAACTGAAGCACTCGGCCATGCCGAAGCCTCCGATCATGCGACCCCGGTGCGAACATGCGAGGGCGTGGGCCCCGTCAAACAGCAGCTTCAAGCCGCGCCGATCCGCGATCTCTTGCAACGCTTCGATCGCGGCCGGGCGTCCCCACGTGTGCACGGCGAGGATGCCGGTGGTGCGCGGGGTGATCAGTTCCTCGACCCGCTTCGGATCGAGGCTGTGCGTATCCGGGTCCACATCACAGAACACCGGCGTGATCTCCTGCCACTGCAGGGCATGCACGGTGGCCACGAAGGTGAACGCCGGCACGATGACCTCGCCGCCAAGACCCGCCGCGCGGATCATGATCTCGAGCCCGATCGTGCCGTTGCACATCGCCACGCAGTGTTTGACGCCCACAAGGGTCGAGATGCGGTTCTCGAAGGCGCGCACCATCGGCCCATCGTTCGTCAGCCAACGCCGATCGAGGATCTCGTCGAGCCGTTCGTGCAAACGCGCCCGATCCCCGATGTTCGGCCGCCCCACGTGCAAGGGCTCGGCGAACGCAGGCTTGCCCGTGAACAAGCCCAATTCGCGCTCGGGTTCGGTGGCGGCGGGTTGGGGCGAGCGGGGCAGGCCGGCGGGTTGGGATTTCATCGGAATCGCGAACGGAGAATCACCAGCGGAGGGTCACTGCAGGGCGTGCCAAGCGCGGGCCAGCTCCTGCAGCTCCGGTTCCTCCCAGCGGCGCTCCGGACTGGGATCGCTGCAGCGGAAGGACTCAGGCCCAGTGTAGGCAGGCACCGAAGCTCCGTCCATTGCACCCCCCGCTCCACCGCCCAGGGCCAACAACTTTTGCCAGAGCTGTGCATGCAACGCCCCAGGATCGGCACAAAACGCCTCGTAGGGCACGGTCAGCCATTGTTCCGCGGGCAAGACGGCCAAAGCCGCGTCGATCACCCGGCCGGTCTCGTGCACCTGCCAGACGACCTGCTGCTCCGGACTCGCCCCCGCCAGGGCTTCGAAACCCGCCGGTTTTGCGGAATACCAGCGGGAACGGTCCCCGAAGAACGATTCGCGCGCGCGCAGCAGCGACTGTGCATTCGCCACACCATCCCGCCGCACGTGCACGAACAACGCGCGCGGCAGGTGCCGGGCAAAGAACTCCAGGTCGTACTGCATCATCATGCCCTTGCTGGCGAAGGGTTTGCCCGGCACCGCCGCCAGTGCCTGCAACACGCGGCCTAGGCCCACGTGATCCACCTGCGCCGTGCGTTCGCCCAACGCGGCGATCTCCTCGGTCGGCAAGTAGCGCCGCCAGAGGTACCAGAACTCGTTCGGGGCGAGGGCGCCACGGGTCTTGCCGAGCTGGGAATCAAAGCCGGGCGGCGCGGGTGCGAGATCCGCCAATTCCCCGCGGAAGTCGAGCCGGGCATCGTGCCAAAGCCGCTGCAGGCGCGCGCCGATCGTCGGCGCCGCGGCAAACCGCGACAACCAGTTGCTGGGATACGCGAAGTCCCCCGAAGCGGCGAGCCATTGCATCAGGAGGGTCGTACCGCTGCGCGGCGCACCGATCACGAAAACGAGCGGCCACTCGCGCCCGTCCGCCAAAACCCGCTCCTGCGACTCGGCTTCCATCGGACCGAGCAGCTCCCCCATCTCGCGCAGCCAGTTCTCGAGATCCGGATTGCGCTGCCATTGCGCGCTGCGTTGCTCGTTTTTCATCGAAGCACCTGCCCGGCCCGGTAGGCCGGAAAAAGCCCCTGCCGGATCGCAGCCCGCAGCGGCGCACCAGCGGGCATACCGCTGCTCGTCCAACACCCGGCCGCACAACCACGCCGTACGCCGCTCGTTGGCCCAGCCCGCCTTGAACCGCGTCAGGCCGTCGCTTGCATCCTCTTCGAGGCCCGCGGCCCCGCCGAGCAAAGCAAACTCCCGTCCGAGATCGGTGAAACGGGCCAGTGCATCCGCGAACAATCCATAGCTGGCATTCGCCGCGTACCCCTCGGCATCGCTGGCGCCGAGGTGATATGCCACCCCCGCGCCGTGTTCGTACCACAGGACCATCGCCACCGTGCAACCCCCGATCCGCGCCCGCTGCAGCCAAGCACCGGGAACCGTGAGCTGCGCCGCGAGCGAATCGGCCGGAAAGTCCGCCGCGCCGCGGATGCTGTGGTGTTTCGCCAGGCCCCCATACAACCGCAGCCAATCCTCCTGCCACTGCGATGTCTCTCCGCCGCCGGGCTCGAACCACTGCACCTGCACCCGGGCCCGCGCCCTTTTGACCCGCCGCAGGTGATACGCGGGCAGGTCCCGCTCGAGTTCTTCACCCAACCGGCGCACGAAGTGGGTCTTGTAGGCGCGCACCCGCTGCCCGAATGCGGCACGCAGTTCGGCTTCCCCCACGCCCGCCACCGGATCCACCACCGCCGTCACGCTGGTCCAGATCCCGCAGCGCGCTTCCAGGTCCTCCCCGAGCTTCTGCCAATCCCTGCAAACCAGCAGCGGATACGGCGCCACCGCATCGAGACCCTCGGCGAACTCGCGTTCTAGCAGGAACCCACCGGCCCCCGCCAGCGGCACCGGCCGCCCGATATGCGCCAGGCATTCGGCGTAGGCCCGGGTCGCGTAACTATGCATGGGCCGCATTGGCCCCATCCCGCACGGGTGCGAGCCCTTCCACGAAACGCGCGAGCTGCGCATCCCGGTCCTGCAACACCGCCACCGTGTCCGCGTGTTCGCGCCGCAGCCGCTCGTCATTGCGCCGGGCAAGCCGCCGCTCGCGCAGCTCGAACCAAGGCCCCGGGCGCCAGCGCTGGGCCGTATCCGGCGCGTATCCAAGGCTCGCCATTTCCGCCCGGCACACGGTCTCCATCATCTCCAAGGTGCGCGGTTTGAACTCGCCCCGGAACTTATGGAAGTTGCTGCTCTGCACCGGTTTGGTGAGGTTCTTCCAGAAGCTGCTCCACTCCTGGCCTTTGTTCTTTTCGCCCTGTACCTGGAAACACGCCGGTTCCGGCGTTTCCCCGACGAAATCGAGCACGCGCGTCATGACCCCCTCGGGATCTTGGACCAGGTCTTCGTACGTGACCCGATGCACCCGATCCGGATGGTGTTGTTCGACCGCCAAGCACGCCCGCTGTTCGTCGCGCCAAGCGCAGGCCGCCTCGTGCGGCGTATTGTTGAGGATCGGCGCGCGCATCCAGCTCAGCGCGTAATCCCGCGGATCGCGCACCAGGAACAGGATACGCAGCCCCTCGATGCGCGCGAGCAGGGTCTCGGCGTGGTCGAACAGCCGGTTCTCCTTGCACACGTACCGCTGCGCCCCTTCCATCGCCGCCCGCGCCCGGTACAAGCCGTCAAAAGCGTCGATCAGGTCTTTGGGCCCGTTCTGCGCCACCCACGTGGGTACATCGAGTTCGAGCCCCCAACCGAAGGTCTTGTGGTTGGCGACGAGCAGCATGGCCCGCACGAGCTGTTCCATGTTCTCCCGCTGCTCGAGCGAACCGAAACGCGGCAGGTACTGCGGAAACAGGTTGAGGAACTGCGCCGCCATCGGCGCCGCCAACCGCGAGTGGTTCGAGAGCAGGGTGCGCAGCAGGTTGGACCCGGAGCGCTCCGAGCTCATGATCAAGATCGGGCCGGTCGACGTCGTTGCGGTCATCGGTTCCTCCTCAGGACCACTGGGACGGGTCGAGGCCGAGCTGTTCGAGCTCGCGGCCGAGCAGCGCTTCGATCGCCTGGGCGTAGCGGCGGATCTCGAATTGCGCATCAGGCTTGAGACGTTGCGCGAGGAAGTGCAGCACCCCTTGCAGCGAAACCGTCCAATAGGCCTGGGTGTACAGGTTCTGGGGCAGGGCCATGCGGGCGATCTCCTTCGCCACGCCGCGATCGATGCGCGCCTGATAGCGCTCGAACGCATCGTTGCACTCGCGCAGCATGAGGTCGCGTTCGCCCGCGTGGTCGAAGTCCGCGGGCAGGTCCACCGAAGCCTGCTTGTTGCCGTGCGGCGGGTTCGCGCGCATGACGGTCGGCACGTAGTACTCGGGCTCCCACTGCACGTAACGGCCGGAAACCTCGTTCCACGAGCAGCCCTTGTCCGTGTCGAACATAGTGTCGAACACTTCGAGCGAGACGCTCTGGCCTTCGACTTCGTACTCGCGCCAGCCGGAACCCACCTGGTACTTGAACGCCTGGCGGAAGACGAACAGCGGCGCCTTCCAGTGGAAGGTGAAGAAGCTGTGCCGGTACGGGGAGGTGTGCCCGTGTTGCCACAGGAACGAAGTCAGCTTGCGGTCCGCGGCGCCGAAATCCGACTTCTGCTTGTCGTAGGAGATGCGCGCGGAGTTGACGACCTTGAGGGCCGGATCCTGGTGCATGCGATCCACCAGGGCCACGAAACCGATCCCATCATCGAGGGCGAAGCGGGCGCCTTCGGGCGCGGCGACTTGACTGAGGCTCATGGGCCCATGGTAGCGAAAACGGGCGCCGATCCCGCCGGTCCAGCCGCCTTTCCCGAGCCGTCAGCGCCCCAAACGCGCCTGCTCGCGCCGGGCGCGCTGCGAGCGGCCCAGATGGCGCCGCGCCTGCTCTGCGCAGGCCTGCGCCCGGGTCTCATCGACCCCCGCCCACTCCCGCGCACCGGCCTGCCACCACAGGGCCTTCAACCACGCCTCGGGCTGCACGCCGACCCGCAGATCCTGCGTGCCGAACACCCCTTGCAACTGGCGCAACACCGCTCCTCCCTGACGGTAGCGTTCGAGCAGAGCTAGGCAGTAGGTGCGCACGAGCGGCCATTGCTCCTGGTCGTAGGCAATCATCAGTCGCAAGACCTGCGCGCCGACCTCCATGCGTTCGGTGCGCGGATCCCACGCTTCGCCCGCCAGAGCCACCTCGGCCCAGCGCACGAGCTCCAAGGCCCCCGCGCCGTCCCCCTCCGCCCAAGCCCGTTGGGCCATCTCCATCAACATGCCGCCGCCCAGGGTCGCCGGGCTGGAGGGCAATTGCTGCAGGAATTCCGCAACGCGGCGGCGCTGCGCCAGGGCGGCAATTAGTTCGATCTCCATCGGCCAGCGCTGGCCGCCCTCGGTGCCCGACAGGTTGTGCCGGGCTTCTTCGACCGCGTGGTGCAAGGGACCGAGCAGGGCCCAAGGCGCGTCTTGCGGGCCCCAATCGCCGCGTTTCACCAGGGCCTGCTGCAGGGTGACGAGCAATTCTTCGCCGAGTTCCCCCTGCACCCCGCCCGCGCGCACCTGGGCTGCGGCCAGTGCCATGCGATCGCGCAGGACTTCGGCGATGCCCGGCTGCGGAACGGGAATCAAGGCTTCGGCCGCCAGACGCACGCCTTCACCGGTGCGTTCGTCGCGCAGGCACTCGACGACGATCGGCCAGGCGTCGCGCCCCACCAGACCGCGCATGGCGGCGCCGCGCACGGTGGCGGGCAGGCGCAGGTTGCGCGCGCCTTCGAGCAGGGGAGCGAGCGGCGGTCCCGTGCGCTGGGCTAAAGCCGTCATCGCCCGCTCGCGCAGGACAACGCCGGCGCGGTCCAAGTCCTCGGCCCAAGGGCCGAGCAGCCAGGGCTCGAGCGAATCGCCGGTTTCCTCCTCCGCAAACCCGGCGAGCTGCAGGCCGAGCTCGATGCGCAGACGCCGCGGCCACGCCGCGCAGTTTTCCAACTGACTGCGCAAGAAGCGGCGCCCCTCGGGGCTGCGACCGAGCAGCGCCAAAGCCTGCTTTTCGAAGTTGAGGCCGGCTCCCGCAGGTTCCGAAGCCCCGATGCTTTGCAGATGTTCGGGCAAGATGCGCGCCAACCAGACCCCGGCGGCGGACGACTGGAGGCGCGTCAAGGCCGCCACGATTCCAGCCAGGTGCCGGGTTTCTTCGGCCCCAGGGCCCTCGCCCTGCGCAAGTTCCGCCCAACGCGCTTCGAGTACCTCCCGTAGGACGCGCTCGTCGGCTTCCCCGCCCTCCGCCAACGCGTCCACGAGCTCCGGAGCGATCTCCCGCGACCGCCGCAATTGCTCGCGGCAGATCGCGCGGAAGGCCTCGGGCAGTTGCGCCGCCGGCAACTCCCGCAGCCATTCGCAACGCTGCTCGGGCAGCGCCGCCTTCCACAATTCCAACGCGCGCTGCCACTCGTCCGCCTGCCACTGCAACGTGCGCGCATTGCGGAAGGCGCGCCGGCTGATCTCGTCCTGGCCGTCCGCGAGGAACCCCAGCAGCATGGCCCGCCGCTCCGGGGAAGGCGCACCGGCTTCCAAAGCGGTGAATGCCGCGAGGCGCACCTCGTCGCCCCGTCGTTCGTCGAGGAGCGGCGCCAGCCAAGCGGGTTCCGCCTGAGCCAGGCGCACCACGGCGGCGTCGAGCAGCAGCAAGGCGCGCTCGTCGTCCGCCTCCGCAGCCCGCTGCAGAAGCGTTGCAAGCGGCAGGCTCTCCGCAGCCCACGACCGCAGGTCCTCGGCCGCATAAACCGGCCCGCTCCACGCCTCCCACCCCCCGGGACTCGCCTGCGCCGTATCCGCCCAAGCCCAAAGCGCTTCGCCGATGCCAGGCACGCCAAGCCGGCTCCATTCGGCCAGCAAGGCGCGCTTGCGCAGCACCTCTTCGGAATCCGGCTCGCCCGTCCAACCGGCCAACCACGGCGCCAGCTCCGCCACAGGCCGGACCTCTGCGCCAAACGCCTGCTGCGCGGACGCCAGAATCGGCCACAAGCCCGCGCCGTCGCCACCAGCTTTCAGCGCATCCAGGAAACCGGCCCCAAGCGGCGCCCGCAGCAGACTCGCACCATCCCCCGAAAGGCGCGAAACCTCCCACTGCCCATCCCTGCTGCGAAACCACTCGGCACACGGCGACGTCCAATCCTGGCTCAAGAGCAAGGCCCCGGGCGCCAACTCGTGCCAACGCTCCTGCGGAAGCCTCCCCGCCCCATCGAACGAATACTGCACGAGGGCGCGCCACCGGGCCTCATCCGGCGCTGCGCCCCCCGCGAACAGCCCTTCGCATTGCAATTGCCAGGCCTGCTCCTGCGCTTCGCGCGTCAATACCGCCAAACGCGGAAGTTCCGGAATCTCGAGTTCGATGCCGCGCGCCTGGATCCAACGCAACCAACGCAGGTACCGGCCGATCTCGTCGGCATCGCCTGGCATGGCCGGCACCCGCTCGCCGAACGCGAGCCAAGCTTCGAAGGCCGCTTCGGGACAACGCGAGATGGCATCCCAGGCGTCAAACCGTTCGGTCCCCTCGGGACCGGCCAGCAACGGGAACCACTCGCCGCGATGCAGAGCGGGCTCCCGCGCCCAGGTCCGCACGCGCCACTCCGCCGCGAGATCCGCGGGCACCTCGACCTGCTGCGCCGGAACCGAACCGGCGCAGGCGAGCAGCAGCACGAGGCGCGCGAACATCAGCCCGCGTCCGCCTGGCGCTGCGCCGCGCCCAGATACTCGATCAGATCGCTCGCGATCGTGGCCCGCTGCCCGAGTTGCGCCGCGGCCAGGTCGCCGGCCAATCCATGCACGTACACCGCACGCACGGTGGCCTCGAACACGCCAAACGTCGAATCCCCGCACTGGGTCGACCAGGCGAGGTAGGCGCCGAGCAGGCCAGCAAGCACGTCGCCCGCCCCCGCCGTCGCCATGGCCGGGTTGCCGCTCGGGTTCACGAAGACCCGCTCGCCGTCGGTGACGACGGTGTCCGCGCCCTTGAGCACGCAGATCGCGTCCGCCAGCCGCGCGAGTTCCACCGCGGCGGAAATGCGCGCCTCCTTGTCGTGGGCCACTTCCCGTTCGAGCAGGCGACCTGCCTCGCCCGGATGCGGCGTGATGACCACCTGCGACGGCGACAACGCCAAAAGCTCCGGCGCCCCCGCAATCACGTTGAGCGCATCGGCATCGAGCACGAGCGGTCCCGCGAACGTGTCCTCGATCAAACGCCGCACGAGTTCGCGCGTGCGTCCGCTCGGCGATAGGCCGGGGCCCACCACGCGCGAGTGGCACAGGACTCCTGAAATCTCGCGCGGCAGGCGCCCGACGTACAGGTCCTTGGTGCGCGAGCAATCGACGTAGATCGTTTCCGGCGAAACCGCGCACACTCGGGGGATCAACTCGGTCTGCATCGCGACCAAAGTCACGAGTCCCGCGCCCCCGCGCGCCGCCGCACGCACCACTAACTGCGCCGCGCCGGGCATCTCGGGACTGCCGCAGATGCACTGCACACGCCCCGCGATGCCCTTGTGCGCCGTGCGGGGCAGGGCCGGCATGGCGGGAACGGCCTCGTATGCCTGCCAATCACGGATCACTTCGCTCATAGCTCGACCTCCAAGAAGCCGACCTCCAAGCCGGCCGCATTTTTCAGGATCGCCTCGCGATACCCGTCTAGGGCACGCAGACCCGCCGTATCGAGCCAATCGAACCGGCGCAGCAGCTCCACCACCACCGCGTGCAACCCGCGCAGGCCGCCATCGTCCATCTTCACGGCAAACGCTTCGCCGCTGCGGCTGTCCCCAACCGCGTAGACCGCCTCGGCCCCGAGTTTCGGGAACAACCGGCCGCCGCTCGCTTCGAGGATCGTCGTGCAGATGCGTTTGTGCCGCCCGGCGATGTGACCCGGATGCTGCCGGGCCGCATGCACCAGGCGCTCGCAGGTGGCCGTGCGCGTGGCGCCGAAGGCCGCGGGTCGCATGACACGCGCAAACGCCGTCGCGAGGGCCTGCAAGGGCATACGGAATGTCGGCGCGCTGCACCCATCGACCGCCACCCCGAGCTGGTCGGGTTCGAGCCCGGTCATCTCGAGCACCGCCGCGCGCACGGCCTGCTGGCTGGTGCAGTCCGGCTTCAGGTAGTCCGCCGGCGCCACGCCGAGGTGGCTCGCCAGGGCCAGGAACCCCGCGTGTTTGCCCGAGCAGTTGTGGTGCTCCGGTCCGAACCGCTCGCCCGCGCAGATCATCGCCTCGCGCGTCTTGCGATCCCCCGGCGGCGCGCTTCCGCAGCGCAGGTCGGTGGTCTTGAGCCCCACCGACTCCAACATGTGCGCCACCCCCGCCGTGTGCACCGGCTCGGCGTTGTGGGACGCCAGGGCGAGGGCCAGTTCACCGTCCCCGAACCCGTAGCGGTCCGCCGCCCCGCTCTCGATCAGCGGTAGGGCCTGCAGCACCTTGACCGCGCTGCGGGCGAAGATCGGATGGGCGTGATGCCCGGACCCTTCGAGCACCTGCCCGGACGCGTCGCAGCGCACCCAGGTGCCCCGGTGCACGGACTCGGTGGCGGCATCGGAAGGGGAACCCCGGCGGGCACGGACCAGGATCGGGTTGTCCGGGTAGGAAGGCTGCACAAGCATGCGGGGGCATTGTACAGGGGCCGTCTCCGGGGGGGTATGATGAACGCATGGACGAACCGGCCGGCGAGGGATTGCAATGGGTGGATCTCGCCCTGCGCAGGGTGGTGCTGCGCGAGGGCCAGAACCAGCAATGGATCTACCTGGCGGAGCGCGCCTCCAGCGATGCGGGGCCGCCCCGGGGTTTTCCCATCGTCATCGGCACCCAGGAGGCGGTCGAGATCCAGCGGGTCCTGCAAGGGGAGCGCAGCGAGCGCCCTTTGACCCACCAGCTCGCGCTCGGGGTGGTCGAAGCCCTTGGCGGCCGGCTCATCGGCGTCGAGATCAACGGCCTGCGCAACAACACCTACTTCGCGCGGCTGGTGCTCCAGAAGCCGGACGGTTCCGCGGTGCGCGTGGACGCGCGGCCGAGCGATGCCCTGGCCCTCGGGCTGCGCGCCGGCGCCAAGATCAGCATCCCCGACGATCTCCTGGAGCAGTTGCGGGCCGATGAGAGCTGAGCGCGGGCTCTGGGCGGGCCTCTTCGCCCTGCTGGTGCTTTCCTTGGCCGCCCGCCTGGCGCCGATCCGCCACGGGCACGGCACCTCGTACGTGCCCGACACCCACGTGGTGCGCTGCGCGCTGGGCATGGCGAAGGAGAAATCCCTCGCGCCGCCGTCGGGCCGCTACTCGAGCTATCCGTATCTGCTTCCGTACCTGCTGCTACCGGTCTACGCGGGGCAATACGGTTTGGGCAGGGTGCAAGGCGATTGGCACGGGGCCGAGGAATATGCGCAGGTGATCGCCGCGGATCCGTGGCGGGTGCACCTGCCCGCGCGCGTGCTATTGGCGTGCCTGGCCGCCCTGGCGCCGCTCTTCCTCTGGTTGCTGCTGCGCGAAGCGGGGCTCGGCGCGGGAGCCTGGTTCGGCGCCGTGTTGTGCGCCACCTGCTTGCTGCACGTGCACCATTCCACCCAGGAACGGCCCTGGGCGCCGCTCATTACCGCGATGGCGGCCTGTGCCTGGCTCAGCGCGCGGTATGTGCGCACGGGACGCCTACGCGAGCTGGTCTGGGCCGGAGTCGCCGCAGGGGCGGCGGTTTCGATGCACCAGGGCGGATTGGGCGCGGCGTTCCTGCCGATGGTGGCGTGGTTCATCGTGCTTTTGCGCCAGACGCCGAAGCCGTGGGCGAGCATGCTGCGCGGCGGAGTGGCCTGTGGACTCGCGTTCCTCGCCGTGGCCCTGCTCGTCGGCTACCCCGACCGGATCGTGCATGGCGCGCCCGAACACGTGGTGATGCAGGATCAGATCGAAGGCACCGCGCACCTGACCTTGGGCGGGCAGAGCACGGTGTTCGGCGTGCGGTGGTCCAACTTCCCCCACCTGGGCCGCATCCTCTTCGGATACGACCCCGCCCTGGTTCTGCTCGGCTTGGCCGGATTTGCGGCATTCCTGCGCAATGCGAAGGCGCGGCCCCTGGCCCTCTTCACCCTGGTCTGGGCGGCGTACTTCATGACCAACGTGAACGACCACGTGCGCTACCTGTTGCCAGTGGCCCTCGGGTTGGCGGCCGGGGCGGGTTTCCTAGGGGAAGCCCTGTGGCGGCACCGCGCCGGGCGCGCCGTAATGGCCTTGGCCGTGTTGGTCAGTCTGGTCCAGGTGGCTCGCCTCGACCTGCTGCTGAACCGGCCCGATACCCGCGCCGACCTGCGCCAAGCCCTCAGCACCCTGCCGCCGGACAGCGACACCGCGCTGGACCTGTTCGCCGGCGAACTGCCACTCGATGCGGTCAGTCTCGAACGCGTGGCCAGCCTGCGCGAGTTGTACAGCCGCGAAGCCATGCGCCTCGAACGGCTGCGGGCCGCAGTCGAACGCGATCCCGGCGTGCGCGCCCTGCCGCTCGAAAACGTCGTGCGCCTGCTGCCGCGCGAACACGCCACGAGCCTGGTCCCCAAGTTCAAAGCGCAGTGGGGCGCGGACTTGGCGGGGCTGATGAAGGACCTCGGACTGAGCCACATCGCCCTCGTCGATGACCGTCCCGGCGACCCGCGCAGCGAGCTCTTGCTCGACGACGCGCCCGCCGACTCGAACGATCTCTCCCAGCAGGGCCCGCCTTGGAAGCAGCCACCGCTCAAACTGCGCGCGCTGACCCTGCCCGCCCCCATGCTGGAGATCACCCCCGGTTCCTCCGCCCGGGCGCAGTTGCCCCTGGCCATGGACTTCCCCCTGATCGATCTGTGGAAAGTCGATCGGCCGGGGCCGCAGATCCGGCTGTATGTCCTGCCCTGAACGGCGGGGCCAGCCTCACTCGGAAACCCCGAAAGGGTCTTACCGGGCTCCAAAAAAAGTCACATCCAGCATTCCGGCCATTGGGCGGGATTCTAGACTCGGGGCCCGCGGAGGGGTGGCAGAGCGGCTGATTGCACCGGTCTTGAAAACCGACGTGTCGCAAGGCACCGAGGGTTCGAATCCCTCCCCCTCCGCCATCCCACGGGCCCTGCCATGAGCGAATCGGCCGAACCGCAACCGCGCACCGCGAGCACCGGGTATGCCCTGCGCGACCTGGCGTTCCGCCTGCTGTTCAGTTCGATCTTCATCGGACTGGGCGGAGAACACCTGTTCAGCGACGATCTGCTGCAGACGCTGATGCCCGCCTGGGTGCCCGAGCCGCGCCTAGTTTCGATCGCCTGCGGGCTGTTCCTGCTGGCGGGCGGTGGCACGATCCTGCTCGGCTGGCACATCCGCACCGGGGCCCGGGTTCTGGCGGTGTTTTTGGTCCTGGTCACCGCGCTCGTGCACCTGCCGGGTCTTACCAGTCACCCCGCTTTCGTGCCCGAGGGTTCGGTCTGGCTGTGGGACATGTTCCAGCGCAGCAACTTCGTCAAGAACCTCTGCCTGCTTGGCGTGTGCATCCATTTGATGGGCCACGCCCCCGGGCGCTTCAGCTTGGACGCCCGTCGCGGCCCCAGGTCTTGACGTTCGGCAGCCGCCAGTAGAGCAGTCGGTGATAGAAGCAGCGCGGCACCCAGCGGCGCAAGAGCGAGAAGACCCAGGCGTCCCAGGTGGCTTCGACCCGCAGGGACGGGCAACGCGCGGTCATCGTACGGCGCACGCTGCGGGCGACGCTGCCCGGGGTGGCGGGGGTGCGCCGCATGATGTTCGCCACGAACGGCTCCATGCTGGCGTAGTGCTGGTGGTAGGCGTCGTTCACATCGTCCGCCGAAGCCGAACTCTGGCGGGTAAGGCGCACCTTCGTGAAGCCGTCCGATTGGATGAAACCCGGTTCGATCAGCGAGACGCGGATGCCCCAAGGGCGCACTTCGTACCAGAGGGCTTCCGCGGCGCCTTCGAGGGCGAACTTCGACGCGCTGTAGGCGGCCATCGTGGGCATCGCCATCATGCCCCCCACCGACGAGATGAACAGCACGCGGCCGCGCCGGCGTGCACGCATGGCCGGCAAGACGCGCCGCGTCAGGGCCATGGGCGCGAGGAAGTTCACGCGCATCTGCGCCCGCAACTCGTCCGCCTCCACGTGTTCGACCACCGAGCGGTACATGACCCCTGCGTTGTTGATCAACACGTCGAGCGCGCCGAAGCGGGCTTCGATCTCGGCCACCACGTCCTCGCGTTGGCCGGGGTGCACGATGTCGAGGGGCCGCAGCCAGATGCGCTCGCTTTCGTGCAAGCCCACCTCGGCAAAACGCCCCATCGAAGCCTCGCGCGCGGTCAAGATCAGATGGTGATCGGTTTTGGCGAGCAATTCGCGGGCGATGGCGAGGCCCAGCCCCACGCTGGCCCCCGTGATCAGAACCGTCTCCCGTCGCGCCGCCATGGATCCACCCTAGTGCCGGTGGGCCAGGGCGCTAGGGGCGCCGGGGATCCCGTCCCGCCGGCGGGTCTCAGCCGGGCCCTTTGCCAAACGGAACGGTCAGAAGCTCCTTCCGGTCCAGCATCAGGAGCCGGCAGACCACCTCCTCCGCTCGCAGGCCGAAGGCCCGCGCCACCGCCCGCCGGTAGACCTCGATTTGAGGCCGGTAAGCGGCGATCAGCTCGGCGGGTTCCTGGTGCAACCCCCCGGTCTTGAAATCGTAGAGTTCGGCCCCGACCACTTCGTCGCCGTCCATTTCTACCAACAGGCGATCGGTCGCCCCGTTCCAGAGTCGGCCGTCTTCGTGCCAGAGGAACGCGCGTTCGTTGTACACGCGCCAACCCTCGCGCCGAACGAATGCGGACCGCACGGCGGGATCGGCCAAGGCGGCTTCGAGCTCGTCGGCCCAGGCCTGACCCTGACCCGCCGGAATCGAGCTGTCCGCGAGGGTACCGCGATCCACCTCCCCCGGCTGCGGCTCGCGCTCGAGCCAAGTCACCGCCTCAAGCATCCGGTGCAACGCGTCGCCGCGGGTCACCGCCATGCCGCCATCGAGGCATTGCGCGGTGCTCATCACTGCGGCCGATCGGCCCGCGTGAGAGGGCGCCAAAGCCTGGCTGCGGCGCCAAGTACCGCGGAACGCAATCGGTTCGTGGCCTTCGCGGGTCAGCTCGGGGGTTTCCCCAACTTTGCTCTCCTTCGCGGGCGCCGGCCAGTCTCCTTTCAAGTGCGACCAGATCAGGTGCACGTCTTCCACGCCTTCGACGGCTTGCGGTTCCTGCTCGCCTCCGAGCAGTTCGCAGATCAGATGGCCCGAACTCAACGTCCGATATGGGCAACTCACAATCTCGAGCGCACTGCGCGCGCGGGTGATCGAGACGTAGAGCAGGTTCAGGTGTTCCTGGGTCTCGCGCCGCCTTTGATCGGTGATGAGCCCATCGAGGAACGCATTGCCCTGGTAGATGCCCTTGGAGGGCACCAGCGAAACGCGATCGAAGGGCGAAGTCGTGTCGGGGCGGCCCGCCACCACGCGCGGTCCCCCGTTCTTGAACCACGGGTCATCCAGATCGGGCAGGACCACGACGTCGAATTCGAGGCCCTTCGAGGCGTGGATCGACATGACGCGGATCGAAGCGGAGAAGGGCGAAGGCACCTTCTGCTCGCGGATCTGGCGGGCCCATTGCGCGGGGCGCAGGTCCCCTTCGCCGCTGAAGCGGTGCGCCTGGTCGAGCAACTGCGCAAATCGCTCGCGGTCCCAACGGGTTCCCTGCGCCTGTACCAAGGGCTCGACCTGCTGCAGCCAGTTGGCGAATCCCTCGTGTTGCCAGAGCGCGCGCAATTGACCCGAAAGTTCCTGCAGGACCGCGAGGAATTCCTCGTTGCGGCCCAGCGCCTTGCGCCTTTGCGCGCCGGCCCAGCGCCCGGGATCGAGCCCCAGCAACGGGGCAATCGGGCTCGTGAGCACGTGGAACGCCGCCGCGGTATCGCCGGGGTGATCGACCAGGTCGAGCAACGACGCGATCACGGCCACCCAATCGGAATCGACCAGGGGGTTGCCACCCTCTTCGCTCGCGCGCAAGCCATGTTTCGAGCCCAACAGGTGCAGGAAGCGCGCAATGCTGCTGCGGGTGCGGAAAAGAACTCCGATCGTGCCCCCGGGGAATCGCGCACGCATGTCCGCCACGCGCTGCGCCGCCCATTGCAGGCGCCGTTCGCGGGTTTCGCGCGAGTCCGCCCGACCATCGGGCTGCACGCGCCAGAGGCGGATTTCCGCAGGCGCATCGGCTGCGTGGGCGGTGTGCTTGGGGAAGGCCTCCGTAAATGCTTCCGCAGCCTCGCATTCGGCCTTGACGTCCTCCCCCACGAACATCGGCAGGCCGGGCAAGTTCTGGAACACCCGATTGGTGAAGTCCATGATCGCGCCCGAGGAGCGGTAGTTGAGTCCCATCTCCTTCGCCTGCAATCCCGGCAGCATATCGGGCAGCTGCTCGAGCAGCCGCGGTTCCGCCTGGCGCCAACCGTAGATCGACTGCTTCGCGTCCCCCACGCAGAAGAAGGTGCGGCCCTGTTCGCCCCCGTGGGTGGCGACGATCTCCTGCACGAGGGGCTCGAGGCTGCGCCACTGCACCGCCGACGTGTCCTGGAATTCGTCGAGCATCAAATGGTCGATGCGCGCGTCCATGCGCATCCAGAGTTCGTCGAGGGATCCCTCGCCAGCCCACGGCCCGGTGGCTGCGGCGGGATCGAGCAGGCGCGGGATGTCCTCGAATCGCAGCCATCCCAGGCGTTGTTTCCAAGAGGAGTAACTCTGTTCAAAGGCCTCCAGCAGGCTGTAGGTGGCCCGGTTGCGCTCGGAAAGCTGGAGCAACAGTTCTGCCTGGGCGTGCCCCACGAGTTCGCGGATCATCGCCTGCACGGCCTCCGGGATCTCGCGGCGATCGAATTTGTCCTCGCCCTCCACCACCTTGCTCACCAAGGTGACTTCCAAAAGGGCCCCCCAGGCGCGGTTCGCCACGGCCTCGCGCACTTTCTTCCAGGCGTTCGCCCAATTCTTGGTGACGTCGCCCTTAGCCGTCGTGGGCAAATCGCGGAATTCCCGCAGGCGCGTCTCGAGGTGTTCCAAAGCGTCCTCGGACAGGGGTTCCGGAACGGGCAAACGCTCCCACGAACCCGGCTCGCTGTCGATGTACACCAGCCGCAGATCGCGCACCGCCTGCATCAGGTGCTCATGCACGCCGCGCCGATCGCCGCTGGGGTCCAAACCGCGCAGTAAGCTCATCCAACGCTCTTCATCCCCATCGGAAAGGGCGCTGATGAGCGCCTCATCGCGCAGATCCGCGTCCTGGGTCTCGTCGACGATCGACCACCCCGGCGCCAGGCCGAGCTCCGCCTCGAACAGGCGCACCATCCAAATCGCCATCGAGTCGAGGGTCCGCACCTGGAAGCGGTCGATCTGGCGCGCGAGCCCGGGCAATAGGGTTTGCACCTGTTCACAGCGTACGTCCCGTTCAAGCACCTTGGACAGGCTTTTTGCTTCCTTGGGATCGGTGGCGGCGTTTACGAGGCGCTGCCAGACCCGTTCGAGGATCTCCCCTGCTGCCTTGCGCGTGAACGTCGACGCGAGGATGCGTTCCGGCGCGACCCCGTCGAGCAGCAGGCCGACGAAGTGCGCGCTGAGTTGGAAGGTTTTGCCCGTGCCCGCCGACGCCTTGAGCAACCGATTCGCGAATGCCTGGCTCATTCCCCTGCCTCCTCGCCGCTCTCTTCTTCACCGACCAAGTTCTGCCCGAGCAACGCCTGCCAAACGGACTCTTGGGCCCGTCCGCGTCCGACGTCGCCGAACTCCCCGGCCTGGACTAGCCGCGCCACATCGCGCGCCTTCTGGAACGCTCCGACGAGTTCGTCTTCGGTCCAACTCGCCAGTTGCAACCCGACCGATTCGGGATCCTTGCCCAGGCAGAAGTACCCCAATTGCACGCGCTTTCCCTTCGTGATCGACTCGCAGAGCACGGTGTACAGCGGCAGCTGCAAGTTGATCCACTCCTGCTTGGTCTTGGAGTAGTGGTCCTTCACCGGATCCTTGGCGCCATCCCCGGTTTTGTAGTCGAGGATCCGGAAGCCAAAGTCGGGATGGCGATCGATGCGGTCCACTCGGCCGCGCAGGTGCATCTCGGGCATGGAGGGAATCGTCACTTCGCCCTCCGGCCCCCACTCCACCGCATGGATCGTCCACCCCTGCCGGCGCAGCTCGGCCTGTTCCTCCGCCACCCACCGCAGGCGCCGCCGCAGGCCGCGCAGTTGCAGTTGCACCGCGGGCAGGGCGCGCGGGCCGAAACGCACGGCGGCGATGCCGTCCAGGGCGCTCAACAGGGCAGTTTCGATGCGGTCGACGTCGGGGCTGTCTTTGTGCGGCCCTTTGCCGAAAGCCTCCATCACATCGTGGAACAGGTTGCCGAAGGTACGCGGCGAGAGTTCGCGGTCGCGATCGTGGCAGGTGTCTAGCCGCAGGGCGCGTTGCAAGTAGTAGAGGTACGGGGATTCGATGTACGCCTTGAAGTCCGTGACCGACATCGAAGTGATGTGCAGGTCGCCGGGCAACAGGGGCAGACGGCGCGCGGAACCTTCTTCCCCCGGGGGCGGCGGAGCGACGGCGTGGGATTCGGGGAAGGCGTGGCGCAGGGCTGCGGCGATTTCGGAGTCGGGGCGGAAGAACGCGAGGCGCGAAGGCCGGTGCGGATCGCCCTCGACGCTGCGCTGCGCGCCAACGAAGAAGCAACTCTCCTTGCTCGCGAGCAGCGCCTGCAGCAGATAGGTATCCCGGACCAGGCGCCGGTTTTCCTCGAGCATGCCAAGGCTACGGCGCAGGGCGGGAGGCAGCAGGGCGTCATCGCCGATCGCTTCGGGCACGCTGCCCTCCTGGAAGCCCCCGAGAACCAGGGCCTTCGAGCGATCCCAAAGCAGTTCGCGCCAACCGAGCAGCTCCAACGTGGTGCCTTCCGGCTCCACCGGATCGGGCAGCGTGTCCATGGCGCGCAGTTCTTCCACTAGGACCTGCAACGCGCCGGCTCCATCGCACCGCAATTCCTCGGCAGGGCAGAGGGACCAGCCCTCCACCACTTCGCGGCATTGGCTCAGGACCATAGTCGCCCGCTGGCCGACTTCCCTCTCCGCTTGCCAGTCGCGTGCGCCGTAGATGTGCCGCAACCAAGCGGTCACCGAAGGTCCCCAGGCGGACAAGGGCCTGCGCGCGTTGCTCGCCAGATCCCCCAGCCCCGTGCGCAGGAAAGCCCAGGCATCCGCGAGGACCTGGGGCGCGCGCGGCAGCAGTTCCTCCGCGTACATCGGCAGGTGTTCGATGTGATAGTCATCGAGCGCGGCGGTCAACCCGGTGCCCTGCGCACCACTCTCGCGCAGGGCAGCCTGCACGTCCGAATGGCGCAGCAGCCGCGCCGCATCCTGGAATCGCCAACCGCTCAAGAGCGGCGCGGTCGCGTCAAGCAGGCGCACGATCGGGTGCTCCGCTACCGCAAACCCCGCCGCATCGCGCAGGGCAAGGGAGCGGGACTGCAAAGCGCGTTCGAGGAAGGGTTTCCACTGCGAGTCCGGAGTCGAGAGCACGACTTCGTCCGCCGACCATGCGGGCTGCCGCCCCGCATCCGCCAGGCGCTGCACTTCGGCGGTCATCGCCAAAGCCCCTTCCCGCGGCGTCTCCACCACCTGCCAACGGTCCAGCCGCAACGGAATGTGCGCGCGGCCCCAGAAATCGCTGTGCAGACGGCCGAAATCGTCGAAACCGGCCGCATCCGCCTCATCGGCGTAGATCATCGCGAGCACCCGATCCCCCAGGGCCGTGAGCGTTGCATGTTCGAGGGTACTGGCGGTGGGCACCATGATCCACGCGAGCCGGCCCTGCTCGCGCAAGGGTGCGCTGCGGCGCTGCACATCGCCGTCCACGAGACCGCGCGCCTCGAGTTCCCGGGCGTAGTCCTCCGCCAAGGCCAACCAAGCCTTCCAACGCCCGGCGTGCCCGGGATCGCGCTGCACGAGGGCGGCGAAGTCCAGGTTCTCCTGGTTCAGTTCGCGGTGCAGATCCGCCGCGCGCCGCCCGAGCAACCACCAGGCCCGGCTGGCATCGGGTCCCGGCGGCGATTGGCCAAGGGCCTGCAACAGCCGCAGTTCGGGTGCGCGACGCAGGACCAGGGACCAGAGGTGCACCGCCGTGCGTGGATCCACCGCGCGGCCCGAGCCCTGGCGCCACTTCGCCAACCAGTTTCCTTGGCTCAAGGCCTCGGGCGCCTCCATCGACGGCGGCAACACCTCGGCCAGCGCGGCGAGGAATTGGCGTACCGCGCGGCGGCCGGGCAGCACGCAGCTCCACGGTCCCGGCTCCTTTGCCATGGCCTGCACCAGTCGCTGCGCCGCCCGCTCCAGCGGACCCGGCCCCATACCCAAAAATGTTCGGCTCATCGTGCGGTGTCGGGCTCCCCCCGGGCCCCGGCCGTCAATCTAAGGCCTTGCCCCCCGGCCCGACGCCATTGGGCCGGGCTTTTTCTGGTCCGGCTTTTTCGGGCCGGGTTCGCCCCCGGAAACGCAGACACCCCGCGGCAAGGCGGGGTGTCCGAGGTCCAGGTGCGTCCCTGATGTCAGCGGCCCTTGGGCAACCAGTTCAAGAACGCGCCTTCGAGGCTGCTGTTCGCCTTGAGTTCGCCATCGCTCAGCGGCAAGCCGTAGTGCTGCTGGAAGATGGCCTCGAAGACCGGCTTGGGCGCCTCCTCAAGGATGCCTCCCCCATCGGCGACCTTCGTGTTGGCGAGGGTGCGCAGCAGGTCCGCGAAACGTTGTTGGGCTTCGATCGGCTTCTTGCCCACCGCGTAGTTGCGCAGCCAATAGAGGAAACCGGAAGAGTAGCTGCGGGCGAATTCGAGGCGATCGCCGAGGTAGTCGGCGGGCAGTTTGCCCAGCGCGCTGCCCTGGGGCCCAAGCACCGGAGCCGCCGTGACCATCGACGCGGTCTCCTCGTCGTTCTTGATCTGGAAGTAGCGCACCTTGTCGACGCGGTCCTTGCGGGAAACCGCGTCGCGGCCGTTCTTCTGGCTGTCTTTCAGGGCGTTCAGGAAGTGGTCCTTGCCCTGCTTGTCCCGCCAACGGCTATCGGCCAGGTTCGCCGGCAACACGCCGCCCTCGGAAAGGCCCCCCGGCACGAACTGCTCGCGCGCTTCCTTGCGCCGCTCGCGCAGGTCCCCGTCGACGCGCGTGTTGCACTCGTCGAATTGCTGAACCACGAGGTTGATGCTGAGCCCGCCCGCCACCGTCGGCGGCACGTTGCCCCCGAAGTAGTTGTCGATCAGACCCAGGGCCGCCAACTGGCAGAATTGCTGCTCGAGTCCGTTCGAAACCTTGCCATCCATCTGCGTGCCTTTCTGGTAGTTGGTGGCACTGGGGTTGGGGTTCGAGAACTTCGTCGCGAGGATGCGCCAGTCGTTGAAGTAGAAGTTGGTCCACGTCAGCACGCCCATGTTCCAGAACTGGTCGCGCGAATGGTCGAGGGCCCAACCCGCGAGGGCGATGTACTGCACGAAACGCGCCCGGTCGGGCACCAGGATCAGGTGTTCGGGCGCAGCCTTGCGGCCGAGCTGCAACCCCCCGTCGGTCTGCATGAACTCCGCCAACGCACGGTACTGGTCCAGGTCGGCACTCTCGACGGTCAGGATGGTCCACAGGTCGAGCGGACCATCGTCCGGTTTGTCCTCGGCGCCGCCGGGGGTCATCGGGCGGCTGGCCGCTTCGACGATCGGTCCGAACTGGGCGGTGTGCAGGTAGTTCGCCAGGTGACGGGCGACCGTGGCCTGGGGGTGTGGGGCTTTCTCGGACGGATGGGTCCAGTCGAGCCAATCCGCTTGCAGGCCGGCCAGGGTCGCCGCCACGCGGAAGAAGCGCGCCGTATCTTCCTTGTCGCCGAAGTCGGAGCGCTCCATGTACATGTCGAACAGGCCGACTTCGAGGTGCGCATAGCCGCGGCCGCAGAAGGTGTCGAAGCGGAAGTCGACCGGCTTCGTGTCCCCGCGGCCATGGCGGTCGAGCAATTGCTGCGACAGGGAGGCGAAATCGAGGTTCTGGGGGGCGGCCGAAGCGCGCGGAGCACCGGCCAACAGGCCGCAGGCAAGGAACAGGGAGGATACGAATCGCATGGGAATCGGGCTGATTTCTGGAACTCACTTAAAACCGCGCTCAGCCCGCGTCATTGCGCTATTTTTCGAAAAATCTGCGTATTTGTTTCCGGGAGAAGGGTTTGCGGCCGCGCGCCTGAATTCGCAGGGCGTTGATGGCAGCACAAGAGGGACTTTGCATGGCTGCGGAGGATGCGCGGCGCCTGGACGAAGCTCCGGGCTGTTCCCCAACCGCCGCCGGGCCCCATGCCCTGGGCGGCCCTCCTACCGCAAACATGAAGCACACCCTCCCCCTTCTGGCCGCCCTCGTGGCCGCCGGCGCCCAATCCCAGGCCCTGGCCCAGACCCGTCAGATCGTCCCCCCCGCCCAGAACCTGGTCAGCCAGCCGAACCCCCTGGCCCAGGCCCTGCTCACCGATGAGGACTCGATGATGGGCACCACCACCGCGGCGACGAACGCGGGCTGGACCGCCACCCCGCTGCTCACCGTCAGCGAGTCGGTGGCCGGGTACCAGCCGGTCGGCCTGTTCGACGGCCTCGGCGCCTTCCCGATGGGCGGCAAGCGCGCCCGCATCCTCGTCAACCATGAGCTCGGCGCGGGCTCGGGTGCCCCGTACACCCTGGCCAACGGCACGACCCTGACCGGCGCGCGCATGAGCCAGTTCGTGGTGCGCCGTCACAAGCAAGGCCACGGCCACCACCACGGCGGCGGTGCGAACCAAAGCCAGTGGCGCACCTCGGTGCAGAGCGGCGGCCTCGCCTTCGACACGATCTATGACCGCGCTGGCGTCATCGTGACCGACCCGGCCCAGATCAACGAAACCGGCAATGCCATCGACGGCTTCTCGCGTTTCTGCTCCGCCACTTCGGTGCTCGGCGGCACGTACGGCTTCTTCGACGACATCTTCTTCACCGGCGAAGAGAGCAGCGTGCCGTTCCACCCGCACGGCGGCAGCATCTGGGCCCTGGACGTGGACCACGAGACCCTCTGGGCCGTGCCCGCCCTGGGCCGCGGCGCGTGGGAGAACGTCTGCCCTCTGAGCACCGGAAACCCGGACACCGTTGCGTTGCTGTGCGGCGATGACACCTCGGGCGCGCCCCTGTACCTGTACGTCGGCCAGAAGAACGCGATCGGGGACGCCAGCTTCCTCGACCGCAACGGCCTCGCGGTCGGCACCGTGTACGCCTGGCGCGCCACCAGCGGCGACCTGGATCCGGAGTCCTTCCACGGAGTGAACCAGGCCCGCAGCGGCGAATGGGTCGAACTGGAGAACCAGAACGTCGGCCTGGCGGGCACTGCTGGCTACGACGCGCAAGGGTATGCCAACAGCGACACGCTGCAGGCCCAGGCTGATAGCTTCGGCTGCTTCTCCTTCTCCCGCCCGGAAGACCTCTCGGTCAACCCGCTCGACGGCACCCAAGCGGTGTTCGCTTCCACCGGCCGCGGCAGCGCCTACCCCTCGGACAACTGGGGCACCCTGTACGCGGTCGACGTGGACTTCCAGAACATGACCGCCGATCTGGTCATCCTGCACGACGCCGACGGTCTGGTCATCCCGGACGCGGGCATCCGCAGCCCCGACAACGTCTGCTGGAGCGGCAACGGCAAGATCTACGTGCAGGAAGACAAGAGCACCAGCCCGGGCTCGCTCTTCGGCGGCGCCACCGGCATCGAAGCCTCCGTGTGGCAACTCGACCCCGTCACCCGCGCCTTCACCCGCATCGGTGAGATCGACCGCTCGGTCGTCGCCCCCGCCGGCACCACCGACTCCGGCGTCGGCTCGATCGGCCACTGGGAAAGCTCCGGCGTGCTCGACGTGACCGAGTTCTTCGAAACCGCCCCGGGCGAACGCCTCCTGATCCTCGACGTGCAAGCCCACGGCATCCTCGACGGCCCCATCGCCGCCGACAACCTGGTGGAAGGCGGCCAGCTGCTCTTCCTCTCCAAGATCGGCCAGTAATCCGGTCCTGACTCCTGCTTCGCTTCGGGCCGGATCCCCTCGGGGGTCCGGCCCACTTTCTAGCCACTACGCGGGTTCGTTGGGCAGGTAGTAGTACAAGTCCAACTTCGGCGGAGCGTGGCCCTCGGTGCGCAACAAGAGGGCGATCTGGGCGCTGTGGCGCACTTCGTGGGTCATCACATGCCAGACGATTCCATCGGTGCGGAAGTGTTTGCTCGGGTCGTCGTGCAGTTGGACCACCGCACCCGCCCGGGCGGGCGTGTAGTCCGCGAGGAAGGCGCGCATGCGTTGTTCGACCGCTTCCCAGTAGGTCTTCAGGAGCTCGAGCGGCACGTCCGCATACGCCGGACCGTCTTCAATCGGCAGCCGGCCCTGGAACGAGAGCACCACTGGATCCGTGCGCAAGATGTCGCAGTGCAGCCAATCGTCCTCCACGGCCGCCATGTGGAACAGCAGGTCCTTGATGCAGTGCAAGCGCTGCCCGTGTAGCAGGCGCCGGCTCAAAAACTCCGGCGGGAGTTCGGCGAGGCGTGCAAACAGATCGCGGCGCGCGCGCACCAGGTAGTCGTAGAAGGCGGCGGGGTCCATGGCCCCGAGGCTACAACCGCCAGCGACTTCAAGGAAGCGGCTCGAGGAACTCGTGGCATTGCTGCACGAACTCGATCAGGCGCTCCTGCTCCTGCGTGAGCAACGCGGCCATGCCAGGCTTCGGCTTCCAATCCTCGTCCCACACCAGTTGATCGTCTTTGCCGGTCTCGAGCGGGAACATGAAGATACCGCTTGGGGTCAGAACGCCAACGTCGGCAAACCCGGCAACGACCCGCGCTCGGGGACTCTCCTGGGGAGCCCACAGGCTCACACCCTGGAACCAGCCTTTCTGGCGGCTCGGGTCGTCCCCGAGCAACTCAAGCAGGCTGCCAGAGACATCCACATGACTCGTGGGCCGGGATTCATGCCCAGGTGTAATGCCGGGGCCATACACGAACATGGGTACATCCACCTGCTCCGGGGTGTAATTCGACGTGTGGCCCCAATAGCCATTCTCGTAGAACTCCTCGCCGTGGTCGCCGGTCACCAACACGATCGTGCCGTCCCCGCCTCCCTCTCGGTCCACCCGTTCGGCCTCCGTCAGGATCGCGTCTGCCACACCATCTGAATAGAGCACCGAGTTCCAGTAGGAATTCTGAACCTGTTCGCGCATGGTTTCCAACTCGGGACCTTCCGTCGTTCGACCGAGTTGGATGTAGTCGAGCCCCTCCTTTAGGGCGGGTTTGTGCGGACCGCCCGGGTTGAAGTACGGCTGGTGAGGGGAGTCGAGGAGGATGAAACCGAAGTAGGGGCGCTTTTCCTCCCCCGCTTTGCGCTCCTCCATCCACTCGCTGAAAGCCTCGGCCACGAGCCGATCCTTCACATCGCTGCGGCGGGTCACTTCACGACCGTCAGCCCGCAGGAATTGATCGACCACATGCTCACGCGGCATGCCGGCCCAGGCCGTCTGCAGGAACTCAGGGAAGTTCATCGACGCCGAAGAAAGCACCCGCAGGTCGTAGCCGGCCTCTTGCAGCGTGTCAATCAATACGGGCGTGCGGCCGTTCTCCAAGGCGCGGAACCAATACGAGCCATTCAGGCCGTACAACATCGTGAACAGGCCAAACCGCGTGCCGTTGCCCCCACTCTTGTGATTCTCGAACACGCGGGCCTGCGCCGAGCGCGCTAGCAGGTTCGGGGTCAGGTCCTCGTTGAACGCATCCCTGCGCCACGAATCGAGAACGACAATCAGGATATTGGGCCGGGCATGTCCTTGGGGCAGCTCCGGACGCACTTTCGGATAGGTGAACTTCTGGCCAGGCTCGCCGCCGAGGGAGGCCGTGGCCAACATGCCATGGATATCCTGACGGCCCTCGCGCAACACATCGATCAGGTGTCCGAGCCGGGGCTTGGGGCTGGGAAGCGGACGGGCAACCAGGATGATGTCCTGATCATCGGTCACGCTGGCCCAGGCAAAGGTCCCCTTGTCCAAGGCGATGATCGGCGAAACCAGCAGCAGGATGATCCCCGGGCGAAGGAATCGCCCAGGCTGTCCTCCCTGGAGTTCCAGTCGCGTCAGCCGGCGCAAGCGCCAACTGCGGAAGAGGTATTGAAGCAAGGCCACCGACGGAATGATCGTCGTGGCCGTGATCCAGACCTTGCTCGTGAGATGCACGGCATCTCCGGAGCCCGGGGTCAAGAACACGTTGAGCACCGCCTTGTTCAGGTGGTAGCCAAGCAAGCGATAGACGATCGTGTCCGTGTAGATCGAGCACAGGAACAACGATCCGACCCCGGCCTGGATCCAGCCCAACCAACGGCTCTCAGGGCCCAGTTGTCGATGGGCCAAGTAGAAGAGAATGCCCGGGATCATCGCCAAGATGGCGACGCACGAAACCAGGGCAATCGGTAGGTACGCCAGGCTCCGGAGAGAGTCCCGGAACGGCACACGTCCACACCAAAGCACCCCGAACGCCAGGGCGATCGCAAAGTTCAGCAACAGGAGCTGGAAGCCGGCATGGGCTTGGCTGCTTCGGCTGATGGGGGGTGACTGGGGTTTGAGGGTCATGGAGACTGAGACCGCATACGGTCAAGCTCTCAATCATATTGTGAAAAGATGGGGTGAACGCCCGCCCTGCCCCAGACTTTCGCGGGGCCGTGTCCCAAAGTCCGGGCTGCGGCTCGACTTGTGGCATCTCGGAGCCGGGTTCGGGGCAACGAGGCCCCGGCCGGCTCCCGGGACCCCCGATCCACCCCCACCGGCCCCGAATCCCCCAGGAAGCGGCGGCCCACCCTTGAGCTGGTCCCCGGCCGGGGGTATTCTCCCCCCCCTGCCGGAGAGGTGGCAGAGTGGCCGAATGCGCATCATTGCTAATGATGTGACTCTTAACAGGGTCCGAGGGTTCGAATCCCTCCCTCTCCGCCAACCAAGCCCCAGGCCCGCCGCACCGCAATCGGCCCCTGGGCGGGGGGGAAATCCATGGCACGCGTCCGCAACCTGATTCCGGGCCGATCGGGCCTCCTGCGCCCCCTGTGCGCCGCCTCCCTGCTGGCTTTGCTCGCGGCCTGCACCCCCCACCGGTACCTGTCGGTGACCTCCGAACCCTCCGGAGCCCTGGTGCGCCTCGACGAGAACGTGATCGGCACCACTCCGCTCGAGTACCCCTTCGAGCACTACGGACACCGGCGCCTGAGCCTCTACCTGCCCGGGTACCAGAGCTACTCCCAGCCGATCTACCTGCGCGAGCCCTGGCATGCGCGCTTCCCGATCGACATCTTCACCGAGGTGCTGATCCCGATGGGGCTCACGTATCGCAAGGACTTCCACGCTGCGCTCGTGCCCGATGATGGGCAGCGGGTTTTGGAAACCCTGGACGAGTTCGCCGACCGCGCCGAATCCCTGCGGCGTGGTGTGCCTGTGGAGCCGCAGGCCGAACCGCAGGTCGACGCGATCCCGTGAGCGCGGTCGTGCCGAGCCTGGCCGGCCGCCGCACGGTGGTCATGGGCCTCGGTCAATTCGGCGGCGGGGTCGCAGCCGCCCGCTACCTCGCCGGTCAAGGCGCGCGCGTGCTCGTCACGGACTTGCGCAGCGCCGACGTCCTCGCTGATTCGGTGCGAGCGCTCGACGGCCTGCCGGTGGAATTCGTACTGGGCGAACACCGGGACGTGGACTTCACCGGCGCGGACATCGTCGTCGCCAATCCGGCCGTATCCCCCGCCAATCGCTATCTGACGCTCGCGCGCGAGGCCGGTGCTTGGATCACCTCCGAAATGGAGTTGTTCCTGCGCGGCAGCCGCGCCAGGCGGTTGCTGGTGAGCGGTACGCACGGCAAGAGCAGCACGGTCACCTTCCTGCACCAGCTGTTGAAAGGCTGGTTCCGCCCCGTGTTCCTGGGCGGCAACCTCGGTCGGCCGCTGCTCGATGTGCCCGGCGCGTGGGGCGAAGACGCCTTGTGCGTGGTCGAAATCTCGTCCTATCAACTCGAGGCGTTGCACCTGGACGACGACCTGCGGACCGCGGAAGGCGTGGGTTGGACGGCGCTGGCTCCCGATCACCTCGAACGGCACGGGGACTTTGCCGGGTATCTCGAGGCGAAGGGCCGGCTCGCGCACCTGGTGCGGCCGGGTGGCGCTGCGGTGCTGCCGCTGGAGCATTGGAACGACGGACCGTTCCCACGGCTGCGCGACGAACGCACCGACGTCGATTGGCTGGCGTTTGGCACGGGCAGCGAACGCTTCCCCGATGGCGACGAGCTGGTGCTGCCGTGGTTGCGCACGCGTGTGCCGTCGCACCCGCTCTGGACCAGCCCCTTCCAACGCACGAACCTGCTGCTCGCACTCGAGCTCGCCCACCGCGCCGGCCTGCCGCCCGAGGTGGCCGCCGCGCGCCTGCCGCACCTGCGGGGCCTGCCCCACCGCATGGACGCGCTGCCCGAAATCGCCGGGCGCCGCGTGGTCGACAACGGCGTCTCCACCACCCCCGAATCGACCCTGGCGGGCCTGCAGTCCCTGCCGGCCCCGGCGATCGTCTGGATCGGCGGTCAGCTCAAGCGCGGCACCGACTACGCCGCCTTGGCCCGGGCCTGCGTGGCGCGTGGGGACCGCGTACACCTGTTCGGGGCCGCCGCGCCGATCCTGGCGCAGCTCTGGGAGGAAGCCGGGGGAAGCGCGACCTTGTGGCCCACCGTGGCCCAGGCCCTCGAGGGCGGATACGCGGAGAGCGCCCCTGGCCAGGTCCTCTACTTCTCCCCCGCCTGCGCCAGCTTCGACGCCTACCCGAATTTCGAGGCCCGGGCGCGGGAGTTCCTGGCCTGGACCCACGAACGGCGCCAAGGTGCCGTCCCGGAAGGATTCGCTGATTGATGTGCGGCGCGCCCGCCCCTATAGAATGGGGAGCGCGTTCCAGGAAAGACCATGAAGTGCCAGTTCTGCCAGCAAAACCCCGCTTCCGTGCATGTCACCGAGGTCGGACAGTGGAACGGGCCGGGTCATCCGCAGAACGATGTGTCGGTCCGTCATCTTTGCGAGGCCTGTGCCAAGCGCCAGGATCTCCCGTTCTGCGGGCCGGGCGCGGCAGCCAGCGCCAAACTCTGGCAACTGATGAGCCTGACCGCCAAGGTCGAGATCAAAACCACACAGGTCAAAGCCTGTGGAAACTGTGGACTCGACCTGCAGCAGCTGCGCAAGAAGGGCCGCGTTGGCTGCAGCCGCTGTTACGAGGTGTTCGGCGAAGAGCTCGAGTCCATGGTCGAGCGCATCCACGGCGCGTCGGAGCACAAAGGGCGCGTGCCCGGAATTGCAAACTCCTACGAAATCGAGCGTCAGCAGCAGATCGGCGATCTGAAATCCCGGCTGCAGCGAGCCATCGACCAGGAACAGTTCGAGATCGCGGCCGACCTGCGCGATCAGCTCGCGGATCTGGAAAATCCGAAGCAGTAGGCACCGCCCACGCGTGCCATTGAGAAGCCTCCCGCTTCCGCCCATTTAAAGGGACGGAGTCTGGATGACTGTCCCGATCCTGGTCTTGCCCCCCTCCGGTTGGCATCCTCAGGGCCTGACAGGACCGCCAGAGGCCCCCATTCCGAAATCCTAGCCTCAACCCTCCCAAACCCTCAACCCGCCCGGGAATACGGGCCGAAAAGCAGACCTGGACCCGTTCCCGCGGGCCCGCATCGACACCCCTTCCTGGATCCGCCCTTCCGGCGGGGCCACCACGACGAAAAACGACATGTTCGATCGCTTCACAGACCGCGCAAAGAAGGTCATGAACTTCGCCCGCCAGGAGGCCCAGAGGTTCAATCACGAGTACCTCGGGACCGAACACATCCTGCTCGGACTGATCAAGGAAGGCGAAGGCGTCGCCGCCCACGTTCTGAAGAACATGGGCATCGACATGACCAAGATCCGGATGGAGATCGAGAAGATCGTGAAAACCGGTCCCTCGATGGTCTCCATGGGCCAGCTGCCGTTCACGCAGATGGCGAAGAAGGTGCTCGAGCTGTCGATGGAAGAAGCTTCGAGCCTTTCGCACAACTACATTGGCACCGAACACCTGCTGCTCGGCCTGATCAAGGAAAACGAAGGCATCGCCGCCCAGGTGCTCACCAACCTGGGAGTCAAGCTCGACGATGTGCGCGAGGAAGTGCTCGATTTCCTGGGTGCCGACAGCGTTGACGAGGCGGATGACACCAGCATGGCGGAAGAAGGCAGCGCTCCGAGCAACAGCAAGAGCAAGACCCCGGCCCTGGATTCCTTCGGTCGCGACCTGACCGAGCTCGCCCGCGAGGACAAGCTCGACTCGGTGATCGGCCGCGCGCACGAAATCGAGCGCGTGATCCAGATCCTGTCGCGCCGGACCAAGAACAACCCCGTGCTGCTGGGCGAACCCGGTGTCGGCAAGACCGCCATCGTAGAAGGCCTGGCCCAGCACATCGTGGCACACACCGTGCCCGAAATCCTGCGCGACAAGCGCATCGTGGTGCTCGACCTGGCCCTGATGGTGGCCGGCACCAAGTACCGCGGCCAGTTCGAAGAGCGCATCAAGGCCGTCATGACCGAAGTGCGTCGCGTCAAGGACGTGATCCTCTTCATCGACGAGCTGCACACCCTGGTGGGCGCCGGCGGTGCGGAAGGTGCGATCGACGCCTCGAACGTGCTCAAGCCCGCCCTTTCGCGCGGCGAGATCCAGTGCATCGGTGCCACCACCCTGGACGAGTACCGCAAGCACATCGAGAAGGATGGCGCCCTCGAGCGCCGCTTCCAGGCCGTCACCGTCGAACCGCCGACCCCCGAGCAGGCCGTCGCGATCCTGAAGGGTCTGCGCAGCCGCTACGAGGAGCACCACCGCGTCAAGTACACCGACGAAGCGCTCGAGCTGGCGGTCGAACTGGCGACCCGCTACATCAACAACCGTTTCCTGCCGGACAAAGCCATCGACGTGATGGACGAAGCCGGTGCGCGCGTGCGCATCAAGGCGATGGTGCCGCCGCCGGACGTCAAGACCCTGACCGACCGCATCGCCGAGCTCGAGAAGGAGAAGGACGACGCCGTCGCCGGCCAGGACTTCGAACTCGCCGCGCGCATGCGCGATGAGGCCTATCAGCTCAAGAAGAAGCGCGAAGAGGTGCAAGCCGAATGGCGCCGCGAGCAGATGGAGCGCGAGGAAGTCGGTGAAGTCACCGACGAGGTGATCCAGGAGACCATCTCGAAGATGACCGGCATCCCGCTCACCCGCCTCGAGAAGGCCGAGCGCGAGCGCCTCCTGCAAATGGAGAAGGAACTCGGCAACGTCGTCATCCACCAGGAAGACGCCATCGCCGCCATTGCGCGCGCCGTGCGCCGTTCGCGCTCGGGCCTCAAGGACCCGCGCCGCCCGATGGGCTCGTTCCTGTTCCTCGGCCCCTCGGGCGTCGGCAAGACCTTCCTGTGCAAGCAACTCGCGAAGTTCATGTTCGGTGACCCGGACGCGGTCATCACCATGGACATGAGCGAGTACATGGAGAAGCACAACGCCTCGCGCCTGGTGGGAGCGCCCCCCGGCTACGTGGGTTACGAAGAAGGCGGCCAGCTCACCGAGAAGGTGCGCCGTCGTCCGTACAGCGTGGTGCTGCTCGACGAGATCGAGAAGGCACACCCGGACGTCTTCAACATGCTGCTGCAGATCATGGAAGAAGGCCGCCTGACTGACTCGTTCGGTCGCCACGTGGACTTCCGCAACGTGATCCTGATCATGACCTCGAACCTCGGTTCGCACACCATGACCGGTGGCGGCCAACTCGGTTTCGAGCGCCTCGAGGCCAACGAACTGGCCGAAGAGGAGCGTCGCAAGCGCAACAAGACCAACGTCATGGTCGAAGTGGAGCGCCACTTCCGTCCCGAGTTCCTCAACCGTCTGGATGAGGCGATCGTCTTCAACCCGCTCACCCGCGAGGACCTGGAGCGCATCGTGCACCTGCAACTCAAGGAAGTGCGCGACCGCATGAGCGAGCACGGCCTGACCCTCGAGGTCACCCCGGCCGCCATGGGCCGGCTCATCGACAAGGGCTACAACGCCGACTACGGCGCCCGCCCCCTGCGCCGCGCGATCGAGCGCCTCATCGAGGACCCGATGGCCGAGTACCTGCTGCGCGAGGAGATCGGCGCTGGGCACACCCTGTACGCGGATCTGAATGATACCGGCGATGGGTTGACGTTCAGCACCAACCCGCCCCCGGCGTATACGCCGGAGCCGAGTCACACCACCGCGGACTGATCGCAACCGATTCCGGGGCCGAGTGCCCCCGCAGGGCGCCCGCGACTTCTCCCGAAGTCGCGGGCGCCCTGTTGCCGGCACATGGTAATTGGAACTGTGTTACGTACGGAAGCGGGTTAAGGTCACGATTCGCAGCGTGGCGTGGTCGTTCCGACCACGCCACGCTGCGAATAACGTGACAACTTAAACCCGCTTCCGTACGTAACACAATTCCATACCATGTACCGGCCCCGCGCCAAAATGCACCGCCCCCATGGACTTCAAAAAAGGCAAGTGGCAATCCCCCGAGGACCGCGCAGACGACCTCATCACCCAAGCGGACACCGCCATCAATAAAGGCCTCGTCCGCAAAGCCGAGTCTCTCCTGCGCAAAGCATGCGCCATCGCCCCCGAGTCCCCCCACCCCTTCATGGAGTTGGCTTTCCTGCTGCGCGAACAACACCGGACTGAAGAGGCGGTGGAAGCCCAGCGCAAAGCGGTCGCGCTGGAGCGCAGTGCAACCACGCTGCTTCTCCTCGGAAAGCTCCTTTCGGATATCCGTCCAGTCGTGCAACAGTACTGGGACGAAGCGGGCGCCGCGTTTCGAGAAGCCCATCGCCTCGAACCCTCAAATCGTTCGGCCGCCGTGAATTTGGCCGATTGGGTGCGACACGACGATCCCGCGCAAGCCGCGCGAATGTTCTCACAGATCCTGGCAGATGACCCTGGATACACCGATGCCCGGCTGGGCCTTGGCCTGTGCAAGGCCAAACTCGGTGATCTGGACGACGCCATCGCGGCGCTCGAACAGGTTGTCCAGGAAGATCCAGACAACCCAATGGCATGGGAGTACCTTGGGCAAACCCTAGCGTCGAGGGAATACAAGATCGACCCGGAAACTCCAACTCCTCTACTTCAGCGCGCTATCGATGCCCTGAGGCGGGCCCGGGAATTGGACCCCACGGACTCGTACGTCCCTTGTTTCCTTTCCATCGCCTTGGCCGCGTGCAAGGACTATGAAGGCGCAGAACAAGCCCTGCGAATGGCCCTGCCCTTCGAGACCTGTGGCATCGTTTCGGCAACCCTGGGTAACCTGCTTGCGAAGCTGGATCGATTCGAAGAGGCGGACAGAATCTTCGAGACGGCCTCGCAGGAGTATCCCGAAAACAACCTGGTCTGGCGGGGTTTTGGCCAGACTTTGCTTCTCGACGGCAGGGATCAGCAGGCCAACCTGGCCCGCGCCCGGAACTGTTTCGAAAACGCCGTGCGCCTCAACGATAAAGACGCAGAAAGCCTCTACCGCCTGGGGGATGCCCTGGCCGGCCCGGAGCCCGAACTCCTGCCCCGCGCTAAGGACTTACTCGAGCGCTGCCTCGCGATCCGCCCCGATCATCACAAGGCCCGTAAGGTGCTCGAATGGGTCCTATCGGAACTGGGCCAATGAGTGGGCCCGATTGGAATAACGTTACATACCGAACCAGGTTCGACATCCCACCCGCGGAGCGTGCAAAGCACGCCCGCGAATTGTGGGACTGATCGAACCTGGTTCGGTATGTAACGTTATTCAATCCCACTTGCCCGCGCGAATCAGCGACCCGCGCGGACCATGGACATCACGGGAACGTCACAGCCAAGCCGTTGCTCAGGTTCGCGGAACCCGGGCCGGCCGGCGTGTCGCGGTACCAGAGCTGGAAGTACCAGGTGCTCCCCGTGAGGATCGCCGGGCTGCCCGCGATCGGCACGGTGGCGGGGACATCGAAGCCCGAGCCAACCGTAGAGTTGCCGACGAGGTTCTGAAGCACACCAGCACCGTCGAACTGGCCAATCGAGTTGCCAGCGCCAGAGATGTTATAGCGCCCCAGCGAACCGGCGGTATCCAGGCACAGGTGCCCGCCCTGCGGCAGGGCGATGCCCGGGTCCAGGGATGCGGTCCCAACGAGGAAGTACCCGAACTCGAGGGCCGGGCCACCCGTCGCCTCCAAGTGCAGGTCGCTGCCCACGCCAGTACCGAAGCTGCCTGCAATCGAAACCGGGAAGCCGGTCGAGTTGACATCCGCGGGATCGCAGAAGTTCGTGCCGACGGTGCTGTCGATCTGCCGGATTTGGAAGGCGGTCACGTGCGGGCGCAAGTTGACCGTGGCAATCGGGTGCACTCCCTGCACAAGCAGGTACAGGGGATCGGTGCTGGTCCGGGTGAACGTACCCGTGATGAATTGGCCGAATACGGTGTCTCCGGCGCCCGATAGGTTGTTCGGATCCGCTTCGATGGCGGCCGAGATCGTCCCCTGGGTGACGGAGCCCAGGTTCGTGATGACGCCTCCCGAAAGCACGCCCGCGCCAGTCGCCGAAGAGAGCAGCATCTGACGGTCGTTCAGGAAGTTCGATCCATTGCCCGGACGCTGGTCGCAGTACCAGACCTGGATTTCGTAGGTGTCGCCCATCGTCAGCGAACCGAGGGAGTCGATTTGGATCGCCCCCCAATCGGTGGGGTTGCCGGCGCTGCCGTAGCTGGTGACCCGGGCGCTATCGAGCAGCGCGTCATAGTCGGCGTCTCCAGAGGTCGAGCCATTCAGCAGGGTCCAACCACCGTTGCCCCAACCCAAGGGTGCAAACGCGGAAAACGCAACGCCGTTGACCGTCGGAGCCGCAAGGGTGCTCGCCCAACAGTTGCGGGCAGTGACCAGGGTGCCGTTCAGACTCACGTCGGTGGCAGCGGTCGCATCCTGGGGGGCCGACCAAGTGATCAGGTCAGCCGAGGCCGAGGGGGCAAGGGGCGCGAGCAGGGCGAGCAGAGCGAGAGGGGTGTGTTTCATGTGCCTGAGGATCAAGGAGAGGGGTAAAGGTTTCCCGGAAACTCTCCGGGTGCCTCAACTATCCCTCCGCTTCCCAGCTTGGCAGGCCCGGCACCCCAAACGCCTCACTTTGAGACAAGCGCCTCACCCGCTTCTGACCGGGCCCGGGTCTCCTACAGGGCAGGAAACCGGGGCTCGGTCGGGGGCGGATGTGCGCCGGAAGCCCAAGGGGGCCACCTGTCCGCTCGAACAACCGGCGGGCAGGTCGCACCTTCAAGCCATCATTGGAAAGCGATCGAAATCGCGTCCGTGAAGTTGGAGACCGATTGGCCCCCGATGAAATCGCGGTACCAGGCCTGGAAGTTCCAGGTCTCGCCCGCCTGCACCGCCACCGGCACCGAAGGCGTCGGCGTCTGGGTCAGGTCCAGGGTCAAACTCCCCTGCCCACCGGTGCCAGAGAAGAAGATCTGTCCGAACTGGTTGTAGCGGCCGATGGCGCCCCCCAGGCAGAGATCGCCCAGACTGCCGCCCGGGTTTTGCACGAGGCCTTGGTCCTGCGACACGAGGAAGATCCCGAATTGCCCGGCGGGCAACTGCAACGCGCTCAGCGAAACGTCGTTCTGAGCGGCCACCGCCGAACCCAGGGCCACGATCACACCCGGCTGCCCGGTGGAGTTGGGCGATGCGGGGCCGCAATAGTTCACACCGATCGCCCCGGTCAGGGAAACGCAGGTGGAGAACTCCGAAGTCGCGCCAATCGTGTCCAGGGTCGCCGTCGCCGTCACCTGCCAAGCGGCCGGGGCCGCGGCGGGCAAGGTCACATCGATCGCCGCATTGCCACCCGCATCGGTCAGCAGACTGGTCGAGCCCAGGTAGAGCTGCCCTTCCCCATGCCCCGAACCATCGCAGAGCGGCGAGGCAAAGAAATCGACGGTGAACGGATCCCCCGGGCTCGACTGGAGGTTGCCGACGATATGCACGCCACCCGCGGTCAACTCCGCCAAGCTCAGCACCGGGTAGTTCTGCAGGCCATTGCCGCCGGTATCGGCGTCCAGCGCATCATTCGGCGTGACCCCCGCGGTGAACGCCGGCGGGATCAGATCGATGCCCAGGCCGCCATTCTCGAAGATCTCGTTGCGCGAAAGGCGCATGGTGGCGGTGGGCACGATGCGCACGCCCTCCAGCAAGTGTCCGCCGATGCGGTTGTCCACCAAGGTCACGTCTTCGATGGTATAGAAGGCGAAGTTGTCGACATTCACGCCCCACACGCTGCCGAGCGTCGGCGCGCCGGTAGCGTCGAGCCCGATCGTATTGCCCTCGAGCAAGATGCCCGAAGCATCGCCCCAGAAGTACACCGCCCAACCCCACAGGGTGCCCGGGTACGTGGGCCCAATGCCGTGGCCGCGGATGCCCGCGATCTGGTTCTCCCGGATCGTCACATCGTGGTTCGCGTTCTGCAGGTTGATCCCCATCGTGCAGGCCGTATGCCCGAAATCCATGCCATCCGGCGTGGTCCCGATGCGGTTGTTCTCGATCCACGTCCCCTGGCTCCAGGCGAGCTGGATGCAGGCGCCGGAAGGCAAACCTTGCGAGGTGTAACTTCCGTACCCCGTGATGAAGTTGCGATCGGTCGGCGCCGGGCCTCCGATACGGTTGCCCGTGGCCGGTGAGTTGACTCCGAAACCGAGCACACGCACCCGATCGACGCGGTTGCCGATCACCACGTTGTCGTTCGACCGATCGATGGTGACGCTGCCACCTGAGTTGTGCCGAATGGTCGATCCGCCCCCTTGGAACAACGTGATGTTCATGTTGCCCGAGTTGTCGGCGATCTCGTTGCCGACCCCGCCGGACTGCACTGAAGTACTATGAAAGCCCTTGAGCACGCTGTTGCCGGCGTTGAGATAGAAGGTATTGCCCACCAATTGGATCTCGGCCCCACTTGGGTTCGTATCCCCCGCAAACGCGGCCTGCGTGGTGCCGTCGATGGTCACTTCATCGTTGGCACGCCAGTAGAACCCCACGTTGGACTGGAAAACGGCGATGCCGTCGTACGCCGGCGTGATCCATCCCAGCTGCGAGGCGGGAATGGCAAATCCGACCGTTTGGTGACCCGGAGTGTTGTTGGTGGCGATCATCGCCTCCGAGAACGAAACCAGGCCGTCGGGGCCCGGCAGATCCGCCACCGTGCCCGCGTTGGGGTCGATGTCGACCACGTCCAAAGTCGTGGTGACCGTCACGGTCTGGGCGGCCAGGGGGGCGCTGAACAGGGCGCCGACAATCAGAAGGCGAAAGCTGTGCGTGGAAGTGCGCATGGGACAGGAGTTGCTTGGGATTTGGCCACCCAACGGGGGGCCGAGGTTGATTGGGCGAGTTGTGGAAACCCGCAGGACAATCAGCAGCAGCAATTCTGGTGCCCTTGACCCACCGGGTGGCCCTCAAAACCCATAACCCCTAATTTTGTGGTCCCTTACGGAAGGGCAATGGCGCCCCGGGCCCTCGAACCGGGCGCCGCTGGCGTCCAGGTTCTGGACCCATTCCAGGGGATGGATGGGATGCCAGGCCGCGAAGGGCCCAAGCCTCAGCGCCTTCGAGAGGGCTCCCCCTTCAAGGCATCAACGCCGGCGCCAAGACTACCCGGAACCCGATGCTCGGGTTGGCGGCCGTCGGGGGCGCCTGGCCGCGGAAACCGCTGCGCAGCGAGCTTGAGAAGTCGCCCCAACTGCCCCCGCGCAGGAGCCGGGTCGTCCCGCCCGTCACGAAGGGGTCGGTGGCCGCACCGGCCTGATAGGGGTCGTACGAATCCAGGCACCATTCGTACACGTTGCCGTGCATATCGAAGAGGCCCCAAGCGTTGGGCGCGTAGGAACGCACGGTGGTTGGCCCGGCCGGATTGCCGCAACCCAACGAAAGGTGGTTGTCGAAGGCGAACCAGGCCTCGCCACAGTGGATTTCGTCCCCCAGGGAGAACTCGGTGGACGAACCCGCACGGCAGGCATACTCCCATTCCGCCTCGGTGGGCAGTCGATACTCCCAGCCAGCGGGTACGTTGCCCAACGCCGCCTGCTGCGCCGTCAACAGCGCGCAGTACGTACGAGCATCGAACCAGGTCACCGACTCCACAGGCCGCAGGATGTTGCCCGTGAATGCCGAGGGATTGCTACCCATCACGGTTTCGTACTGGAGCTGCGTCACTTCGTGCTGCGCCATCCAGAAGGGATAGCTGATCGTGACCGGGTGCACCGGTTGGCTCTCGAGCCCCCCGTAGTACGGCACTCCCGCCGGAGCATCCGATCCCATCGCAAACGATCCCGCCGCAAGGGCAATCATGCCGGGAATCGGGGTGCCGGGCGGCTGGAAGGTCACCGTCAAACCCGTCGACAGGTTCGAATCGGTCGAGGAAACCGCCGTGTCCCGGTACCAGCATTGGAAGTGCCAAGTGTCCCCCGTCATGATCGGAATCGGCACCGCATCCGGGACCGTATCCGGCACGTCGAAACCTGTTCCAATGGCGGAAGTCCCCACCAGGTTCACCAGCACACCACCGGCGTCGAACTGCCCGACCGACACCCATTCGGTGCCCGTCACGTTGTAGCGGTAGATGTGTGCGCCGGGGCTGCCCCCCAGGCACAACACACCGTTGCTGATCGGGAAGGAAGCGGAAGCTTCATCCCCCACGAGCAGGTATCCGAACTCCCCAGGCACCCCGCCATTCACCTCCAGGTGCAACCCACTGCCGACACCCGAACCGAAGCTACCCACGATTTCGGCAACCTGTCCGGATGAGTTGGCGTTGGCCGGGCAAAAGGTGCTGAACTGAGCCCAAGCAGGGCCGGCCAGAAGGGGGAGTACGCAGAGGTAAGGGAGAGTGCGCATGGATTTGCCGGGAGAAGGGCAGGGAGCGCCCCATCCTAGTGCCCCCTTCCGAAGTTGGTGTGAAGACCCCCACCCGAATGACTCCATTCGACTCAGCCGATTCGGGTCCCTCCACCCGTATTGTTGTTTGGACGGGACAACGGCCACGCAAACCCCCGCCATGGGGTTTCCAAGCCCCCGAGCCCCCTCCCTTCCCACCGTGCTCAAAATGGACCCTGGCGCCCGCCCGCACCCGCCAGATTCCATCCCAAACGCCGGCTCCCCTGGCACTCCCCCGGACCGCCGGCCGCACAGGACGGGTTCGCCCTCAAATGCCCGAACGGCCATTGCGAACGGGCGACGTGCAGCAGCGAACCCCGATCCAGCCGGCGCGCGTACGAGCCGAAGGCGCGGCCACTACTCGCCGTACCAGAGCCGGCAATAGCTCTTCCACTGCTCTTCGAACGAGAAGCGACGCGCGCGTTCCCGCGCCAACTGGCCCAAGCGTTCGCGCAGAACCGGGTCGGCCGCCAGGCGCCCAAGCACATCGGTCAGCGCTTGCACATCCCCCGCAGGGAACAACAACCCCGCCGCGTGCTCCCCTTCCCCCAGCAGCGCAGGGATGCCGCCCACCGCCGAAGCCACGCACGCCAGCCCGCAGGCCATGCCCTCGATGATCGACATCGGCATGCCTTCGTGATCGCTGCACAAGGTGAACACGTCGTGGTCCCGCAGCAATCCGGCCACGTCATGCACCGGCGGAATCACACGGCAACCGGGCACCTTCAGCGCCTGATCGTGCAACGCCTGCCAATGGGGTCCCTGGCCGGCCATCGTCACCTCGATCGGCCCGCCCACCCGCGCCAGGCGCCGGGCAGCTTCGATCAACTCATCCTGGCGTTTGCCATCGAAGAACCGCGCGAGCATCGCCACCCGCATGGGTCCGTCGCGCCGCGCCTCGCTGCGGGGCGCGAACTTCTCCGTGTCTACCCCGTTCAAGAGTGTGCGCGTCGGCACACTCCACCCCGCTTGCACCACCCGTTGGGTCAAATCCTCGGACACCGCCAGCACGTGCTTCATGCGCCCGGTGGCCCAACGGGTCATGTTGCGCGCCAGCCATCCGCCGTAGTGGGGCACCGTGTGGAACGTGCCCACCAGCGTCGGGCGATCCGCCCCCAGGCGCCGGCTCGCCATCGCCGCGTAGAAGATCGGTGTCGCGTTCTGCGCGTTGACCGCCACCACGTCGGCCGCGCGGAACTCCGCTCGCAAACGGCGCACGAGCGCCATGTCGAAGCCATCCTTGCGCCCCATCAGCCGCACCGGCACGTCCCCTGGGTCGTAGTCGATCTCCGGTCCGCGGCACGGGTGATCCAGCAGAAGAATCTCGTGCTCGAGTCCAGCCCGCCGCGACCGCTGTGCAAGATCCAGGGTGACCCGCTCGAGGCCCCCGATCTCGAGGCTGTGGATCAGGTGCAAGACCTTTCCGGAACGTTTGGCAGGCTCCATGGTGCAAATTGTATTTCGGCAAGCGCGGGGCGGGGCCGGGAACCCCACTCTCCCCGTTCGCTGTGATTGTCTAGAATCCTCCCATGACCTGGAATCCGATTCTGCCCATTTGCGGATTGCTGGCTGTCCTGTCCAGCGCCTGCGTTTCGACCCCTTCCGGCCCCATTCAGCCCCCCGAAGTCCAGGGGGGCTCCACGCTCTACGTGCTGAAGCCCGGTGATGCCCAGGACGACAGCCGCGTGACCGACTTGGGTTGGCTGGCCGGTCGCTGGATCGGCGAAGGGTTCGGTGGCGACCTCGAAGAGACGTGGTTGCCCCCGCGCGCGGGCCGCATGGTGGGTACCTTCACCTACTACGGCGAGGACGGCACGGTGGTCTTCCACGAGTTCATGGTGCTGACCCGGCACGAAGACCGGATTGCCATCCGCGTGCTGCACATCAATCCGGACATGACCCCGTGGGAGGCCCCGGGGGAAACCACGGACTTCCGCCTGATCCGCGCGCAGGGCAATACCGCCTGGTTCGGGGGCCTGACGATCCACCGCGCCGGGGACGAGTTGGTGATGCACCTGGCCATGGAAGAGGAGGACGGAACGATCAGCGACAAGGAACTCCGTTTCTGGCTCGATCGCCCCGCCCCACGTCCGCACCCGCGCACTGCCTACTTCCAGGATTTCCCATATCCCTATCTCTGGTACCGCCGCCCGATTTGCCGATGAAGGGAACCCCTGCGTTCCCATGTCCGCTCGCAAGTCCGCCCTGCTGGCCCCCCTCCTGCTCGCCCTCGGGGGGGCGGCCTTGGTTTTCCACCCAGATTCCAGCGACACCGCCGGTCCCCGGCGCGGTCCTGGGGTGCGTGTGGGGTTGCGCCAAGTCGCCGATGAGCGCGCGGCGGGACTGGTGGCGCTCAGCACCCTGGAACTGGGACCCGGCGCGATCCTCGACCACGCCGAAACGCCTTTCGAGCTGTATCTAGGCGGGCAAGGGCAACACTCAGGTCGCGCCCGCGCGTGGGCCCGCGATGGAGTTCAGCTGCACGCGGATGGCCGCAGCGCGCCGACGGTGTTGATGGGCGATGCCCTCTGCGGAGATCCGCAGCGCATCGAGCTGGAGAAGGGAGCTTTCATCACGGGTCGGCTCGAGCAGCAGAGCGCGCCAGAAGCCTGGCCTGCCCTGCCCACGACTCCGAGCGGTGAACTCGACGATCACCGCTGGGGAGCGGGTCTGCACGAGTGGACCGGAACGCACGTCGCAGGCCGCGTGCAGCTCGACGGGGATGCGGTGCTGCGCCTCGTAGGACCCGCGGAAATCACCGTGCGGCGCCTGGAGGCGGGAGCGCAGACCCGCCTGGAAGTGCACGCGGAAAAGGGCGCGGTGCGTGTGCATGTGCTCGAGGGATTGCAGATCGCCGCAGGCTGCACGTGGTCGCAGAGCGTGCAAGACGCGGGCAGTCTCCTGTTGCAGGTGGGTCAGGGAGAGGTGCTGCCGCCCGAACCTCCCAAGATCCTCACCGACGAGGAGCGCCGGACCGCCGAACTGCGCCGCCGCTTGCGGGGAGACCAGGAGGAAGGGAAACCGATCGCGGTGTGCCGATGCGCTTTGCTGCGGCCGGCGAGTTCTTTGGCTGGATCTATGCGCCGCAGTCGGACCTGGTCATTCCCGCGGGCTTGCGCATCCGCGGCGGCGTGTGCGCGCGTCGCTTGAGTCTCGCAGCCAACGCGCGCGTGACGATCGATCCGGGCAGCCCGGGTGCATCGCCGTCGAACTGAGCCGCGGATTTTTGCGGTGGACCGGTAACCCCGCGCTGCGCCAACCGGTCTACGGGGCATGCAGCCCGAAATCCTGCACCTCACCCCCGGCGGACCCCGTTGGCCCGACCGTTTCGCTTGCCTCGCGATGCCGCCCGCCGACCTGTGGGTGCGCGGCCAGGTGGAGTGCCTCGCGCCGCGTCGATCGATCGCCATCGTCGGCAGCCGCGCGCCCAGCGCGTATGGACTCGATCAAGCGCGGCGATTCGCAGGGCACTTGGCCGCCCGTGGCATCACGGTCGTCAGCGGAATGGCGCGGGGCATCGACCAGGCGGCACACAGCGGCGCGCTCGCCTGTGGAGGCCCCACGATCGCGGTGCTGGGCAGCGCGGTGGATCGACCTTGGCCCGGCTACGACCGATTGCCGGAACTGCTCGAGCACGGACTGATCGTGAGTGAGTTCGCCCCGGGCCAGGGCCCCCGCCGCCACCATTTCCCCCTGCGCAACCGGTTGATCGCCGCCCTCGCGGACGCGGTGCTCGTGATCGAAGCCGCGCACGCCTCGGGTTCGTTGATCAGCGCCCATTGGGCGGTGGAACTGGGGCGCGAGGTGTTTGCGCTGCCCGGGCGCGTCGATCATCCGATGGCGCAGGGCACTTTGCGCTTGTTGCGCGAAGGCGCGCGGGCTGTGGGCTCGGCGGCGCAGATCCTGACGGACCTAGGCTGGGCGGGGCCAGTATTGCCGACCGATGAGAACGAAGCCCTGCCGACCGAACCGGATGCCGCCGCGATCGTGCGGGCGCTCACCGGCGAGACCCTGGATATCCAGGAACTGTCCCGGAGGCTCGATCGGTCGGTGCCCGAACTGCTCGGCCAACTCTGCCACCTGCAGCTCGGCGGCTGGATTGCGCGGGGTCCCGGGGGGTTGTACCGGCGCCTGGAGCAGGGCCCTGGACCCGAACCGTGACCGGCTCAGTGGATCGAAGCGAAGGTGTGCTCGATCACGAGCATGATCGCCACCACGAGGCCGCAGCCGCCCAGGAAGCGCAGCAGGCGCTTCGGGTAGATGCGGAACGCGCGGCGGTCGTCGCTCTCCGCGAAGAAACAGGAGATCAGCACGATGATCGCGCTGGCCAGGAGGAAGAGCCCACCATGCACAAGGAGATTCACGCGTGCACCCCCTTCTGGGTGGTGGCCTCGTCCTTGCTGCCGGGGGGATCCTCCCCCAGGTGCAGGGCCTCGCTGTACCCGTACGCGTCGAGCATGGTCAGGATGTTGAGCATGCCCGCTACGGAACCCAGCACGATGCCCCCATCGACCAGCTCCGGCATCTCCGTCATCAACGGGTGGCCGTTCACAAATTCGGCGATCATCGCGGGCAATCCGAGCAGGAATTGACCCGCCCAGTAATAGAAGTGGCGTTCGCGGTCGAGGTTGGCTCCGTCGCTGATCAGGCAAGCGAGGGCAAACAGCGAAAGCAGGCAGACCATGATCACTAGGCCCCGCACCCGGCGGCCTTGGAGGATCTGGCCAAGGCCCGGCAGGATCAGGTTCGCGCCCGCAGCGAGGGCGGGACCGATCGGCTTGCCCGGCTGGCGCTCGACCACGCGGGCATCGAAGTGCGCGCGCGACATGAGCAGCATGTTCAAGAGACCCGACGCCGCCGTCAGGGTCGTGCCCAGGTCCATCTGCGCCGGCCACGGCCGGGGGAACCCGTAGCCGTACCCGTAGGTGCGCACGTGATAGAGGATGCCGCCGAGGTTGCCGGCTTCGGGAGCCAGGGCCGGCGCGAAACGGCTGCGCATCTCCGGCGGCAGGTACTCGAACAGCATGCCCTTCGAGAGCACGATGCCGAGCACGTACAGCCCCTCGACCACGACAAACGCCGCGATGGCGAAGGGCACGCGCCCCAGGTAGACGTGGCCTGCGCCGGGCACGAGCCAGGTAAGGAGCGCCGCGATGGTGGGATCGCCCGTCCGGGGTTGGGTTCCCTTGCTCGGGGAGGGGCTGGTATCGGTCGCTGCCATGGGCCGGGAGGCGGCTCAACGGGGCCGCGGGGCCCTGGGTTGTACCCCTTGGCCGGTTGGAGTGCAAATCCGGCCTTGGGTGTCCGCGATCGGGTCAATCGGTGCGCGCGGAACGATCGGGCAGCACGAGGGGGGCACCCCCGGGCATGGAGCCGAAGTGCAGGGCGCGTCCGTAGACCGGTTCCAGTACTTCGGGTCGTAAGACTTGCCCCGGTTCCCCATCCGCCAGCACCTGGCCTTGGGCCAGGAAAATCAGTCGGTCGACGAACTGCGCCGCCAGGTTCCAGTCGTGGGTGACCACGAGCACAGCCCGCGTGCCCGCAGCTCGACCGCGCAGAATGGCAAACGTCTCGAGTTGTTGGGCGGGGTCCAGCGACCTCGTGGGTTCGTCGGCGAGCAGCACTGGAGCGTCTTGGGCAAGGGCGCGTGCGAGAAGTACGCGTTCGCGCTGGCCGCCGGAAAGTTCGCGCACGCTGCGTTCCCGCCACGGCTCGCAACCCGTGCGCTGCATGGCACGGGTTACGGCCTGGGCGTCGGTGCTGGCACCGGACGGACTGCCCGGCCAGAACCGCCGTTCGATGTGGCAGTAGCGCCCGCCCCAGACCAGATCCTCGACCCGGGTATCGGGCCAATGATCCAATCCCTGCGGCATGCGTGCGATGCGCCGCGCCCGCTCGCGCGGAGGCAACGACATCAAGGCTTCGCTACCGGCATGTACAGCGCCTTGGTCCGGCTGTCTCAGGCCCGCCAGGACCCGCAGCAGCGTGCTCTTGCCCGCGCCGTTGGGTCCGAACACGGCGACCATTTCCCCCGCGCGCAGGTCGAGATCGACGCCACGCAGCACGGGTTCGCGGCCGGGATAGGCGAAGGTCAGGCCACGCGCACTGAGCAGATTCGGGCCTACCATGCGCGCAGGCGCCTCCGGTCCGCCATCAGAAGCAGAAGGAAAAACGGTCCGCCCACCAACGACATGGTGACACCCGGCCGCAGGCGCAGGCTGCCGAGCAAGTGCCGTTGACTCGCGTCGACCACCAGCAGGAACGCCGCACCACCCAACAGGCAGAGCGGCAGCAACCGGCGATAACTGCGCCCGGAAGCCCAGCGCAGGATGTGCGGAACGACCAGGCCGACGAAAGCGATTTGCCCCACGGCGGCGACGCTGGCTGCGGCGCACAGGGTGGCGGCCAGCAAGGCGATGGCCTGCACGCGACCGGTGTGCACGCCGATCGAACGCGCGTCTTCTTCGCCGCTCTCCAGCAGATCGAGTTCCCGCGCCACGGCGGGGATCGCCAACAGGGCCACGAACAGGGCGACAGCAACCATGGCGATCTCTGCGCTGCCCTTGTCATCCAGGCTGCCGAAACCCCACGCGAACAGGGCCTTGGCCACTTCGAAATCCGCGAGGGCAAACGATTGGATCGCGGCGAGGATGCCGCCGAGCACGGCATTCATCGCGATGCCCACGAGCAAAAGCGTCGGCACCGAGACGCGGCCATCGACGCGCCCCAGCCAGGCAACGGTAAGGGTCACGATGGCCGCACCCGCGAACGCACCCAGTTCGATCAGCACCGGCGCCGGACCGAGCCCCGCCAACGACGCCAGGCCATAGCCCCCCACCGCGAGGATCGCCACGGACGCACCGAGGCTAGCCCCCGCCGTCGTACCCAGGATCGAAGGCGCGGCGAGGTCGTTGCGGAAGACCCCCTGCAACAGTCCGCCCGAGAGGGCCAAGGCGGCTCCCACCAACGCCGTCAAGACGGTGCGATCCCAGCGCAGCCCTACGATCCAGGCGTCGGCGGCGGGCAGGGGATCCGCCCAGCCGAACTGCGCCATCAGGCTTCGGAACGCAGCCGCCAGGCCCACGTCGGCGCGGGTCCCCACGGTCATCGACAAGCCCGCGCCCACGAGCAGCAACAACACCAGTCCCAGCGCGAGTCCCCAAGGCCCGCGCGTCTGGCCCGGTGTGGGCACGGAGTCGGATTGCAGGCCAGGGCTCTTCATCGCACAAAGGGCCCGGCATCCTACCAGCTGGGCCCTCGTTCCGGCGGCCGAACGACGGCGGGAATTGCCGGCTCTCCAGGGCCGGGGCCGGGGACTCCGCCGTTCGACCGCCGGGCCGGGATCACGGGAACATGGGCTTCGCGGGATCCGGCTTGGGCTAGACTCCCCCCGCGATGCTCTACGAACACACGCTGCAAGTCCGCTACGGCGAAACCGACCAGATGGGCGTGGTGCACCACGCGAACTACCTGCTGTACTTCGAAGAGGCCCGTACCCGCTTCATGGCCTCCCTCGGTCAACCATACGGGGCCATCGAGAAACAAGGCATCGCCCTGCCGGTCCGCAAACTCGACCTGCGCTTTCGAAATCCGGCCCACTACGAAGACGTGTTGACGGTTTGCGTCGAGGTGGCCCGCATGACCCCCGCGTCGGTGACCTTTGCCTACCGAATCGAACGGCGGGCCGACGATACCCTGGTCGCCACCGGCAGTACCGAGCTCGCTTGCATCGACATGCGCTCGAATCCGCGCAAGGCGCGCGTGCTGCCCGATGGCCTGCGCGGGTGTTTCGAGACCCCGGAGTAGGTCGGTCTCAGGCGGCGCGATCGCGACGGGGCGTCCAGTCCATCGCGTGCACGCGGGCGAGCTCTTCCTGCTCGTCGCGGAATTCCGCCCACGCGTCTTTCACCTGGGCGTGACCCAAGCCGCCGCGGCCGAACAGCTCTTCTGTGCCGAAGAACGCCAGGCAACCGACGTAACCGATGGCCAGGCGCAGCACCATCCCCACCGCCTGCGCGTCGAGCGCCCAGTGGCTCGGGCTACTGAAATGCCAAGCGGACTGGGCCAGCAGGAACAACGCGATTCCCGCGCAAAGTCGCTGTCCCCAGGCCGTGCGGTAGCTAGCCCCCACCGTCGCCGCCGCGTAGAAGCCCAAGGTGGCCACCGCACCGATCCAAGGCATAGCCGAGTTCGAAACCACGGTGTCGGCCATGCCCGCTAGCGCCATCGCAGCCAAAGCCGCAGTGCCCAAACCAAGCGCCACGGCAAACACGCGCACCAGCAGCGAACGGCGGTAGAGGAACCCGAAGGTTTCGGGATCCAGGTGCAGAAGCTGGGCGCGGCGGTAATCGGGCTCCAGGCTGGAGGACGTGTCTCGGAAGGCGGGTGACATGGATATCGGGGAAGGCGAAAAAAACAGCCGGTGATCCCTCATCGACCGAATCCAGGCGGTCCCAATAGGATCAACGTGACCTGGATCGGGACGAACCCCGCGGGTCCTGCGCGAGGGAATCGCTCCGCCCGTGATGCCACCAAAACAACAAGGCGCCCGGCATCACCGCGCGCCTTGCATCCGAACCCAGTGCGGGTCCGTTGGAGGTTGGGCTACCCCTTTTGGGTTCACCCGTTTGATCGTGGCACCGAGCTCAGGCCGGCTCGGGATCGTCCCAGCTCGTGTGACTGGGGCGGGGGAAGTGCAGGATCGGCGCCAGGTTCTGCTCCTGGTGCATGCCACCCTCGGGCAGCAGGGTCGGTTGCGCGTCGAGGACCCGTTCCACGCAATGGCGGCAGGAACTGCCATCCGGCATGCGGTTGATCACCGTGGGGCCCATCACCACCTGGCCGCAACCCAGGCACTTCACATTGTTCTCTTCGGGGTGCATCGGGAGCTGAATCGACCCGGGACCCCCAGGGGCTTGAGGCCGGGACTCTAGGAAATCCCAAAGTGCCCCAGATGGGCGCAACCCTTCCCCCCACGTAAGATTTTTGCCCAGGGTCCAGGCTCGCCATGGCCGAAAACGGACCTATAATTCGCACCGAATTGCTGCGCTTTCCCTCCCGCCCATGATCAAGCTGACCAAACGCACCGAATACGGGCTGATCGCCCTGGTCCACCTGGCCGAGCGCCAGGGCCAGGTGGTCAGCGCCCGGGAGATCGGCGAGCAGTACCCGGTGCCCCGGCGCCTGCTGGCCGAGGTGCTGAAGGACCTGCAGCATGGCGGGTTGGTGAACTCCACCCGCGGCGCCCACGGCGGCTACACCCTGGCCGCCCCGGCCGAGTCGATCAGCCTGGGCAAGGTAGTCGCCATGCTCGAGGGCGCCCCTAGCGTCACCGACTGCACCGCGCCGGAAACCGCCCAGCCCTGCGAAGTACACGCCACCTGCCCCATCCGCAGCCCGCTCGATCGGATCCGCGGGGGCATCTGGAACCTGATGGAACAAACCAGCCTGCAGTCGTTGATGGATCCGGGCCCCGTGGTTTCCCTGCGTGGCTCCCTGACCCCGTCCGGCAAGGCGGCTCCCGAGCTCGAATCATGAACAAGCCGATCTACCTCGACTACCAAGCCACCACCCCCGTCGATCGCCGGGTGCTGGACGAAATGCTGCCGTACTTCTGCGAGAAGTTCGGCAACGCCGCCAGCCGCAGCCACGCGTTCGGCTGGGAGGCGGAAGAAGCCGTGTCCAAAGCCCGCGCCCAGGTTGCCGCCGCCATCGGTGCCAACGAGAAGGAGATCCTCTTCACCTCCGGCTCGACCGAAGCGATCAACCTCGCCATCAAGGGCGTGGTCGATATGTATGGCAAGAAGGACGGCGGCGTGCGCGGACACATCGTCACGAGCCTCGCCGAACACAAGGCCGTGCTCGACACCGCCAAACACCTGGAGACCAAGGGCGTCGAGGTCACGTACCTCGCCCCCGACAAGTACGGCCGCCACAGCGCCGAGCAGGTGCGCGAAGCGCTGCGCGCCGACACGCTGCTCGTGGCGATCATGTGGGTCAACAACGAGATCGGCTCGATCAACCCGATCGCCGAGATCGGTGCGGTCTGCAAGGAGAAGGGCGTGCTCTTCTTCAGCGACGCCACCCAAGCCGTCGGCAAGCTGCCGGTGGACGTGGAAGCGGCCGGCGTGGACCTGCTCTGCCTTTCCGGTCACAAGATCTACGGCCCCAAGGGTGTCGGCGCCCTCTACGTGCGCCGCCGCAAGCCCCGCGTGCGCCTCGTCGCCCAGATGGACGGCGGCGGCCACGAGCGCGGCATGCGCAGCGGGACCCTCAACGTCACCGGCATCGTCGGCCTGGGCAAAGCCTGCGAGATCGTGTGCAGCGACCTCGATGCCGACCGAGCCCACTCGCGCGCCCTGCGCGACCGCTTCGAGGAGAAGATCTTCGCGTCCCTCGACCACGTGCACCGCAACGGCCACCCCGAGCACCGCGTCGACCTGTGCTCGAACCTCTCCTTCGCCTACGTCGAAGGCGAGAGCCTGATCATGGGCATCTCCGGCCTGGCGGTCTCCTCGGGCTCCGCCTGCACCTCCGCCAGCCTCGAGCCCAGCCACGTGCTGATGTGCATGGGCGTGGGCGACGAACTGGCCCACTCCTCGATCCGCTACGGCTTCGGCCGCCTCACCACCGAGGCGGATGTGGACGCGGCGGCCGAACAAACCATCGCCGCAGTGAAGAAGCTGCGCGAACTGTCCCCCCTGTACGAAATGGTGCAGGAAGGTATCGATCTGTCCACCGTGCAGTGGACCAGCCACTAGAACCATGGCGTACTCCGACAAGGTCCTCGACCACTACAACAACCCGCGCAACGTGGGTTCCCTCGACAAGAACGCGCAGGACGTGGGCACCGGCGTCGTCGGCGCCCCCGAGTGCGGCGACGTGATGAAGCTGCAGATCCAGGTCGAGGGCGACCGCATCGTCGATGCCAAGTTCAAGACCTTCGGCTGCGGCAGCGCGATCGCCTCGTCGTCCTTGGCCACCGAATGGGTCAAGGGCCGCACCCTGGACGAAGCCCTCAAGATCTCGAACACCGAGATCGTCGAGGAGCTTTCCCTGCCCCCGGTCAAGATCCACTGCTCGGTGCTCGCCGAAGATGCGATCAAGGCGGCGATCGAGGACTTCAAGCGCAAGCGCGACCAGGCCTAGGAGATTCCGATGCCCATCACCCTCACCGAACGCGCCGTCAAAGAAGTGCGCCGCATCCTCGACGAGCAGAACCTGCCCGATGGCACCGCCCTGCGGGTCGGCGTCAAGGGCGGCGGCTGCTCGGGATTCTCGTACACCCTCGGTTTCGACGACAACGTCGGCGAAATCGACCAGATCACGGACTTCGAAGGCATCAAGGTGGTCTGCGACCCCAAGAGCTTCCTCTACCTGAACAACACCCAGGTGGACTTCGAAGAAAGCCTGATGGGCCGCGGGTTCAAGTTCCAGAACCCCAACGCCTCCAAGAGCTGCGGCTGCGGCGAGTCCTTCAGCGTCTGATCCGATGGTCGATCCGAGCGCGCAGAGTACCGACATGCCCGAGCAGCGGCCCGCGCCCTGCTCGGGTTGCGACGCGCAACGCCTGACGCCGCTCGCGTGCGGATCCTGCGGCGAGCTGTCGGAGCCCGCCACCCGCCCGAGCCCCTTCCAGCTCTTCGGCTTCGCCCCCACCTGGACGATCTGCCCGGCCGAACTGCGCAAGCGCCTGATGAAGATCACGCGCCTGACGCACCCCGACCTGCACGCCGCCAGCCCCGCTGCCGCCGCCCTCGCCGAACGCCACACCGCCGAGTTGAACCATGCCTATCGCGTGCTGCTCGACGACGTGCAGCGCGCGGAATGGCTCATCGAAAACGCCGGCGGTCCGCCCGCCAGCAGCGGCGTGCCCCAGAGCCTTTTGATGGAAGTCATGGAGTGGAACGAGACCCTCGAGGAACTCGAAGGTGCCCCCTCCCCCGCTCGCCTGAGCGGCTTGATCGAAGAACTCCGCCAGCGCCGCCACGCCGTCATGTCCGAGCTGCGCAGCGCCCTTTCCCCCCTGCCCGAACCGGGCGATGTCCGCCTGCAGACCGCCCGCGGTCTGGTCGACCAACTGCGTTACCTCGACCGGATCCTCGGCCGCTGCACCGCCCTGCAGCCCGCCGCCCCGCGCGCCTGATCCCCGCCCGTTCCATGGGATACATCGAGCTCAACGTCCTCGACAACGCCGTCAAGACGGTCATCCTCGGCATCGACCTGGGAACCACGAACTCCCTGGCTGCCGTGTGGGACCAGAACGGCCCGCGCGTGCTCGCGCCCGAGGGGGAATCCCCCATCGTGCCATCGATCATCTACGTGCCGCGCGAGGGCAAAGCCATCGTCGGCAACGCCGCCAAAGCCCAGGCCGTGGTCGATCCGACCCACACCCTGTTCAGCATCAAACGCTTCATGGGGCGTGGCATCGGCGACATCCAGGCGGACCTGTCGCTTCTGCCGTACACCGTCAGCGAAACCGACCGCCAGCTCGTGCAGTTCGAGGTGCGCGGCAAGAAGATCACCCCCCAGCAGGCCAGCGCGCTGATCCTCCAGGAGGTCGGCCGCCGCGCCGCCCAGGCCCTCGGTGGCGCCGACATCGTGCAGGCGGTCATCACCGTGCCCGCCTACTTCGACGAGCCCCAACGCCAGGCCACCCGCGACGCCGCCAAACTCGCCGGCATCGAAGTCCTGCGCATCGTCAGCGAACCGACCGCCGCGTGCCTGGCCTACGGCCTCGACCAAAAAGGCGAAGGCAACATCGTGGTCTATGACCTGGGCGGCGGCACCTTCGACGTGTCCGTGCTGCGCGTCGAAGACGGCGTGTTCCAGGTGCTCGCCACCGCCGGCGATACGGCGCTCGGCGGCGACGACTTCGATCGCACCCTGTTGCGCCGCTTCCAAGGCGAACTGAGGGCCGCTGGTACCGCGGACGAAAGCCTCGCCGACCCCACCTTCCTGGCCGCGGCGCGCCTCGCCGCCGAGCAGGCCAAGAAGGAACTCTCCAGCGCCCCGGCCGCCCGCGTACAGATCACCCTGCCCGAACTCGGCATCGACTACCGCGCCACCCTCGAGCGCGGGGACTTCGAAGCGCTGATCCAGCCCCTCGTGCAGCGCACCCTCGACGCCTGCAGCCAGGCCCTGCGCGACGCCGGCCTCAGCGCGGCGGAGATCGACGAAGTGGTGCTGGTCGGCGGTTCGACCCGCGTGCCGCTCGTGCGCGGCGAGGTCGAGCGGGTCTTCCAGCGCAAGCCGCACACCGAGCTCAATCCCGACCACGTGGTGGCCCTCGGCGCCGCCGCCCAGGCCCAGGTGCTCACCGGCGGCCGCCGCGATGTGCTGCTGCTCGACGTGACGCCCCTCTCCCTCGGCCTCGAAACCATGGGCGGCGCCGTATCGAAGATGATCGAGCGCAACTCGACCATCCCGTGCAGCCACACCGAAGGTTTCACCACCTACGTCGATGGCCAGACCGGCCTTGATCTGAACATCGTGCAAGGCGAACGCGAACTCGCCTCCGACTGCCGCAGCCTCGGCCGTTTCCAGCTCACTGGCATCCCCCCCATGCCCGCTGGCATGCCCAAGATCGCCGTGCGTTTCCACCTGGATGCCGACGGCGTGCTGACCGTCACCGCCCGCGAAGAATCCACCGGCACGAGCACCGACATCACCGTGCAACCGATGCACGGCCTGACCGATGCCGAAGTCGAAGCCATGCTGCGCGCGGGTTTCGAAAACGCCCAGGCCGATTTCGACCACCGCCGCGTGGTCGAGCTGCTGACCGAGATGGGCACCATGCTGCGCGCCATCGACAAGAACCTCGAAGCCGCCCAGTCCCACCTCGACCCCGAGACCCTGACCGACCTCTTCGAAGCCACCACCGCCGCCCGCGCCGCCGTCGCAGCGGGCCCCGGTTCTGCGGACAAGACCGAGGTCCAAGCCCTGCGCGATCGCCTCGAGCAAGCTTCCTTGCCATTGGCCGCGGTGCTGATGGATTCGGTGGTCAAACAGACCGTCTCCGGCAAGAACCTGAGCGATCTGTAGGTACGCCGCGAACCCGTGCCACGGGTTCCGCCTGCTCGGAAGCGGTGCCTGGGTCGCGCCGCCCCAGCCCGAACGAAGCGGTGGCCCTTCCTCACGGGGATGGGGCCGGTTGGGGGCTTGTGTGGAACGAGAGCCCACTGCGCAGTCCGGACCGGAACGGCGCCAAAGGCACTTCCAGCCAGAATGGGTGCGGGGGGAAGCGCTCAGGCCGACCGTGAGAACCTGCGAAGACAGCCTTGCGATAATAACCTATCGCCTGCGATACGTGCGTATCGCCATTAGAGCCTTCGACTCCGACCGCAGCAAGGCACTTTCGCTCACCCTGACCAGTTAACTCACGCTGCAGAATGGGCTTAGGGAGTTTCGACGGCACGGCACCGCGTCTTGGCACGGCCCTTGATCTAGCACGCCCGGTCCAGAGGAAGTCGGCCTCGCCACGCATCGCGTAGCGGCGGTTCCGCCATCTCCCCGGATCGGCAGGCCGAATGCGGTCTGCCCCCACTGTGAATGGTCTTCGGATCCCCTCGGGCGCCTTTGGCGTTTCCAGGCCCTGCGCCGCCTCGCACGGCCCGCCTGGAAGCGTCGGCGCCCCTGGGGCATCCCCCTTACTCCCCCCCACGCCCGAGGTGCGCAACGATGTTCGAGAGTTGGTTGTATGTAGGTGTCGCGATCGTAGCGGCCGCAGGTGCGCGGGCCCTTTGGGTTTCGCTGAGCACCCTCGTGGTGGTCAGGGCAACCGAGACCGTTTGGGTCGTGCGTCGCGGGCTGCGGCTCGACCCGCTGAGCCCGGGGGTGCACCGTTTCTTCGGCAAGCACATCGAAGTCCACCGCTACGACCGGCGCGCCACCGAACTGAAGGTGACCGGGCAGGAGATCCTGACCCGCGACAGCGTGACCGTCAAAGCCTCGGTGCTGGCGCGCTACCGAATCGCCGATGCGGTGCGCTTCGCCGAAAGCTCCGAGAACGCCCTCGCCGTGTTCTACTCGGACCTGCAGGTGGCCCTGCGAGGCGCCGTGATGGCCCTCGAACTCGAGCCGCTGCTTTCCGGACGGGCCGAACTCGGGCAGCGTTTGATGACCACCGTGGCGCCGAATGCCTCGCCCCTCGGCTTGGTGGTCGAAGCGGTCCAGGTGATCGACGTGATGCTCTGCGGTGAATTGAAGCGCGCCATGGCCCAGGTGGCTCAAACCCGCGCCGAAGGCAAGGCCGCACTCGAGCGGGCGCGTGCCGAATCGGCGGCCCTGCGCAGCATGGCCAACGCCGCGCGCATGTTGAAGGACAACGAAGGGCTGCGCGAGTTGCGATCGCTGCAGGTTGCTGAACTGGCCGCTGGCTCGACCGGCAACACCTTGGTCTTCGGGGTCGACATGCCTCCGAAACCCAAAGCCTGAAAACGCGAGCAACCCGGTCCACGGGATCCGGGTTGCTCGCTTTGTTTTTGCGCGCGGCCTCCCCGCGCCGGCGGTAGCGCCCCTATTGGAACATCACCGATTGCGCCGACGAGAAGTTGCTCGTCTGCTGCCCGCCGACGATATCCCGGAACCAGGCCTGGAAGTACAGGGTCTGGCCCGCGGTGACGGTCATGGGCCCGGTGGGCTGCGGCACCTGCGTCAAGTCCACCGGCAGTACCGCGCGCCCGGCCGCATCGGAGACCTGCAATTGCCCCGCCGCGTTGTATCGACCGATCGAACCACCGAGGCACAAGGTACCGCTGCTGCCCGCCGGCATGACGCCCGCAATCTCACCCGTGGCCGCGAGGAACATCGTGAACGTCGCCGGGGGCAGTTGCTCACACACCAGGTGGGTGTTGCCTACCTGCACATGCTCCGATCCGGTGACGCTGAGCGCTGCGACGGCGCCCGTGGAGTTGGCCTGGCTGGTGCAGACCAGATTGGTGCCGAACTCGCCCGGGTTCCAGAAGATGCGGAGGAAGTCCGGTCCCGACGCGGTATCCCAGGCCGTGATCAGATCCAGATCCCCATCGCCATCCATATCAGCGAGCGTGCGCGCCATCGGTGCAGCAATGACGTTGAAAGGCGAAATGGCGGTGAGGGGAGCAAACAGGCCGCCCCCCAGATTCTCCATATACATAGCCACAGGAAGGGCGTTGACCGCCGGAATGTAGTTGAGGAACACATCCTTGAGCCCGTCCCCGTTCAGATCCACCGCCTTGGTGGAGTAGCGCGCCACGCCAACATTCGGCAGGGTGGCGTTGCTCTGCGGCACAGCGAAGATGCCCGCCGAATTCTGACTCCAAGCCAGCCCATCCCATTGCGGCCCGCTCGGGATGTGGCACAACAAGTCATCGTCGCCATCCTGGTCCGCGTCCAGGGCAATCCCCAGGGAAAAGCTAGGAAGCGCTGTGTACCCCGCGAAGGCGATCGTTCCGGGTGTAGATTGGTTCTGCACCCAATAAGTCACATTCGAGCCCGTGAAGGGGAAGGCCACGTCCAAGTCGCCATCCCCGTCATAGTCCCCCGGGATGGGTAGCGTGGGATCCGCGCCGATCCCGAGGTTGTTCGCGATAGCCAGTCCAATACCCGTGTTTCGATAGACCAGATGGTTTCGGTACCCGAGCGAATCCAGCACCGAATGCATAAGGTCATCACGGCCATCTCCATCGAGGTCCAGGACCGTCAGCTGGGTCGACTCTTCCACAGTAAAAGGCGCGCTCACTGCGTGGCTGGGCCAGCTTCCGCCGTTGCCCGGGTTCTCCAGCCAAACCATCTGCCCACCGCCCGGTGCAAGCCAGGTCGCCACCAAATCACTCAATCCGTCTCCGTTGACATCGATCAACTCGCAGCCGCTGAGGCTCGACGCGGGAGTGCCGACCGTATGGCTTTGCCAGGTTCCACCGGCGCCCGCCTCAAGCCAGACGATGTTTCCCGTGAAGTAGTTCGGGATCGCCAGATCCATGCGCCCATCCAGATTGAAGTCTGCGGCGAGGACTCCGTGGCCGGGTGCAGCCGAGAAACCGGCGAGCGGGGGCAGATCGCTATGCTGCCACTGGGCGGATGCGAAACCGGCGAACGGGAGAATGAGAGCGGCAGGAAAGTACAACTTCATAGTAAGCGCCTCGCGTGGGAGGTTGAGTTGAAGAGGTGACGATGGGTTCACCCTACCAGACTCAGGTAGACCCGCAAGGGACGCCCCATTCCGGCACCCTAGCCACCGAAATACTCCCCGCCGGGCAGGCCTTTAGAATGCCTTTGCATCCCGGAAGGTCTTGGCCGCTGCATCCTTGGCCGAAAGCTGGGGATCCTTGCCCCCCACCAGCGGCCACTCGATGCCGAGCTCCGGATCGCTCCAAAGCAGCGAATGATCGTGCTCCGGGGCGTAGTAATCGGTGCACTTGTACACGAACTCTGCCGTGGGACTGGTCACATAGAACCCGTGCGCAAAGCCGGGGGGCACCCACAACATGTGCTTGTTCTCCGCCGAAAGGAATTCTCCGACCCACTTACCAAACGTCGGCGAATCCTTGCGCATGTCGACCGCCACATCGAACACCTCCCCCTCGATCACCCGCACGAGCTTGCCCTGCGGCCGCGGGTTCTGATAGTGCAATCCCCGCAAGATGCCCTGGGACGACTTCGAGTGGTTGTCCTGCACGAAACGCAGCGGCGCGCAGTGCTTTTCGAACTCCTCCGCGCGGAAGGTCTCGAGGAAAAAGCCCCGCTCGTCCCCAAACACCTTGGGAATGCACAGGACGACGTCGGGAATGGCGGTCGGGCGGTACTCCATGGGGGCAAAGGATAGGAACGCCGGTGGGCCTTGGGAAGGCTCTCGCCTTGCGGTCCATTCCCGTGCGCATCATCATGCGACTCCTGCCGCGGCTTCCCCCATGCCCCCCACCCTCAAGGCCCTGAAAGCCGATCTCACGACCTTGAAGGTCGATGCGATCGTGAATGCCGCCAACTCGTCCCTGCTTGGCGGGGGCGGGGTCGACGGGGCGATCCATCGTGCGGCGGGGCCGGAGTTGCTGGCGGCGTGCCGGGAACTGCGGGGATGTGAGCCGGGGCAGGCGAAGATCACGCCGGGGTTTCGATTGCCGGCGCGGTTCGTCATCCACACGGTGGGGCCGATCTGGCGGGGTGGCGGAAACGGCGAGCGCGAGGTGTTGGCGAACTGTTACGCGAACAGCCTCGCGCTATGCGTCGCACATGGTCTGCACTCGGTGGCCTTCCCTTGCATCTCGACCGGAGTGTACGGGTATCCGAAGCGGGAGGCTGCGGAAGTGGCCGTCCTGGTGTGCCGGAAGTGCGATGCGCCCGGACTGGAAGAGATCGTGTTCTGCTGCTGGTCGGATGAAGACCTAGCGATCTATCGGGAACGGATGGAGCAGGCGTAGTCGGTCTAACAGAGTGTTGCCCGGACCGGTTTGGAGGTTTCGAGGTACCGCCGCGCAGCCAGTTTGCCCCGACTAGCCCGGCAACGTGAACTCCGCACGGGAGTCGCCAAAGGTATCGAGCGGTGCCCCCATGGCCCGGGCGAGTCCCAGGTACAGATCGCAGATCGGCCGCGCAGCGGGCAGAACGTGGTGGCCCGCGCCCTTGGCGGAGAAGTGCAGCACGGGCAGGTCGTCGTGGTTGTGGCGGTTGCCGTCGCTGATCCCGCTGCCGTAGAGCAGATGGGTGTGATCGAGCACCGAACCACCCGGTTCTCCGCTCTCCGCCAACCGATCGAGCAGCCGCGCCAGGGCTTCGCTATGGAAACGATTGATCCGGCGGATCGCGTCGAACTTCAACGGGTCCTTGCCATGGTGCGAAAGGCTGTGGTGTCCCTCGGCGATCTCCAGGTTCGGGTACGACCGGTTGCTGCCTTCGTTGGCCAGCATGAAGGTCAACACGGGCGTGCTGCCGGTGATCAAAGCCAGGGCGGCGAGTTCGATCATCTGGTCGAGCCGTTCCGGATAGGCCGTCCCGCGCTCCAACTCGGGCCGCTCCAGGCCATCGGGCGCATGGCTCTCCCGATCTCCGGCCTTCTGGATCCGCTTTTCGATGGCGCGCACGCCCTCTTCGTACTGTTCGAGCCGCGCCCGGTCCGCTCCCGAGAGGTTCTTGGCCAGGGACTTCGACTCCCCGCGCACCAAATCCAGGATGCTGCGGCGGGTGCGACGCAGTTCGCTGCCCCCCTCCAGCATCGGGTCGCGGAACAGCGAATCGAACACCCGGCCCGGGTCGACTTCCTTGAGGCACGGCGTGCTCGCACCGCTCCAGCTCACATTCGAAGAGTAGGCGCAGGGATAACCCGAATCGCAGTTGCCGCTCAGCGCGCCGCGTTCGATGCCGATCGCCAGGGAGGATAGCCGGGTTTCGGTGCCGATCCGCCGGGCGATCGCTTGGTCGATCGAAACACCCACCTGCACGTGCCGCTTGTTGGGTTGCACGCCGGTCAAGAATGCCGCCGCCGCCCGCGCGTGGTCACCGGGCCCATCCCCGTTGGCAAACGCCTTCTGCGCGACGAACCCCGAATAGATCGTCATGGCCTTACGGTGGGCCTCGAGGGGTTCGAGGATCCACGGCAGGGCGAAGTCCCCGCCCTCCGCCGACGGCCGCCAGTCCTGCATGTGCACGCCGTTGGGCACGTAGAGCACCGCCAATCGCCGCAACGCCGGGGCTTTCGACCCCGCCAGCGCGCGCGGCATCATCGCCTCGAGGAAGGGCAGGGCCATCGCGGCACCGGCGCCGCGCAGCAGGGTGCGTCGGGAGAGGCTCATTGGTTTTGCTGGGCAGGGGCCTTGAGGGTTCGCATGGCCGGCATTTCGATCACGCCGAGCACCAGATCGTAGAGGGTCGGATCGGCGGGCAGCCGCCGCCGCAGCTCCGCCAAAGCGTACTCATCCGCGCGGTCCAGCGGCCGCCCGAGGGCATACACCGCCAGATGCCGCGCAAGCGAGGCCACAAAAGCCCCATCGGCGGCCAGCAGCCCGCGCAGGCCCGCCGGATCGGAAAAGCTGCGCCCATCGGGCAGGGTAGCGGTCGCGTGGATGGCGAAGGGGCCATCGCTGTCGCGCCAGCGCCCGATGGCGTCGAAGTTCTCGAGCCCCAAACCGAGCGCATCCATCGTGTCGTGGCACGCCGCGCACTGGGCATCGGCGCGATGCAGAGCCAGGCGTTCCACCAACGAAAGTTGCGCATCCGCCGGTCCGGCCTGCTCGAGGGTCCCCACCCCCGGCGGCGGGGGCGGCGGTGCCGAATCCAGCAGCGCCTCCAGGATCCACTTGCCGCGCTTGACCGGCGACGTCCGCGTGGGGTTGCTCGTCACGCACAGAAGCCCCGCCTGCCCCAGCAATCCGCCGCGCCGCGTCCGTTGATCCGCAGGAATCGCGATGCGCCGCATGTGTTCCCCTGCACCCCGGCGAAGCCGTAGTGCTTGGCGAGACGTTCGTTGACGAAAGTCCAATCCGCATCGAGCAACTCGCGCACCGGGCGTTGTTCGCGCAGCACCGCTTCGAAACACAACAAGGTCTCGGCCCGCATCGCCGCGCGCAGTCCATCGTCGAACGCCGAAAACCGCAGGGGATCGGGAATCATCTCCGACAGTCGCCCCAATTGCAGCCACTGCTGGGCAAAGTCCTCTGCCAGGACGTGGCCCGGGGTCCACGCAAGAGTCGCAAGGCCTGCCGCGCGCGCCCCGCCGGCGAATCCAGCTCGCCATCCCGGGCCGCCGCCAACAACACACCGTCCGGCGTGCTGCGCCCGACGAACCACGCCATCGCCGCCGCGGTGCGGTATCCTTCGGGTTCGGTGCCCGTCACGAGGAAGTTCGGACTGACGAGCATGGCCGTCAGCGCGGTACGCAGGCGCAGTTCCACGCTGTCTTCCTTGCGGGTCAGCTTGAGGTACGGCTTCATCTCGCGCGCCTGGACCGGGCGGCGGAACAGCTGCGCGGCGAGCTGCGCGAGGCTTTCTTCGAGCTTCTCCCCTTCCCGCAACCAGCGCGTCTGAAACGGACGGGGACCCTGCTGTTCAAGCGGCCCTCAACCTCGATCTCCGCGAGATAGAAGTTGCGATCGCGCTGGCCGATCTTCGCTTCGGGCTGGAAGTAATCGTTGATGAAGGCCGCAGCGATGCGGTGATTGCCCGCCTTCAAACGCACTTCCTGCGTCAGTTCCAATGGCTCGGGCCGCTTGCACGTCACTTCGAGCCGTGCGACCCGCTCCTCGTTCACGCGCACATCGAAAGCCGCAAGATCCGGCCCCGCCTGGTCCGCGGAAACCAGGAAGTGCAGCACGTACGTGCCCTCCAATGGCGCCGAGAACTCGCCCTGCGCCCCCCCGTTGCTGTGGAAACAGATCCACTCGCGCCCATCGGGATCCGGCCGGATCGCGAATTCGCGTTGGGTCAGGTTCAGGTCCCTCGCCCCATAGACCCGGCTCTGTTTTCCGAGTTCTTCGGGCAGGCGCACCGCTTGCGCCGCGATCGCTTCGGCGGCGCTCAGATATCGCTCGAGGTGCGTGGGCGTGAGGACCAACGCCTCCGCCACCACGTCGAAGCCCTGGGAGACTTCGTCCGGCGGCAGCAATGCCGCCACGTCGTAGTCCACGCCCAAAACGTCGAGGATCGCGTTGCGGTATTCGCGATGACCGAGGCGGCGCACCGCGCGCGGCGCGGCGGGCGGGGCTTCGGTGTTCGCGCCGAGGGCGGTCAGTCGGGCGCGCAGCTCCTGCTGGAACCGATCCGAGCTCGGCCCATCCGGTGCCGGTTCTCCCGCGGGGGGCATCTCGCCCCATGCCAACATGTCGAGCACATCCTGCAACCGGCGGGCCGCATCGGGCCCCTCCAACTCGGACAGGGCAAAGTCCCCGCGGGCTTTGTCGCCCCCGTGGCACGCGCTGCAATGCACGGCGAGGAAATCGCCAGCCTGCGGAAGCCCCCACGCCGGCAGACCGGACAGGAACAGGGCGGCGGACAAACCCAAGGCGGAAGAGCGCAGCGTCATGCCGCCCAGTCTAGGTGCTCGGCGCCATCCGCGCGCGGCCCCGATCCCGATCCGGGCGGGAGCCGGGATATCGCCCGGGCAGTCCAGCAGCGGAGCGACCCATTCCGCACCCCATGCACCGCTTCGGGATCCCCTCGCGGCCTCGGTCAATTGCCCAGGGGCGGCTGATCGAAAGCCATCACCACCTGGATCCCGGGGCGCGGGTACGCCAGGTCCCAGCGATAGGTCCGGAAGTCGCGCGATGACCAATCCATGCAGCCGCACGCATGCTCCCGCAGGTCGGCGTACCGGGGAAATCCGAGGATCTCCTTCGCGTGGTGGCCGTACCCCAGATGCTGGAGGGATTCAATGGGCTCGCGCCAGTCTTCCTTCCTGTCTTCCGCGCCGAAGGTCGCAGCGCCCTTGCCAATGGTCTCATACAGGCCAATCGACGGGTCGCAGCCCGCAAACACGTCGCGGTGCACATGCAAGTCCATCACGTGCCGACGCACGGCAGCAACGGGGATGGCAAAAAACTGCGGCGGCGGGGTGCCCCCGGGAACCCGGCCCAGGAATTCGTTGCGGGCCAGATCTGCGGAGATCAGGTCTCCCTTGGAATTCGGCCCGAAACCGCTTGGATGGATCGCATAGCGGGTGCTGCCTTCCCCAGGATGACTGCGGCTGGAGTCGGCCGGGCTCGACGTACAGAAACGGGCGAGTCCTACGGGATCGATCAATTCCAACTCGGTGAGCTTGCGCGATTCCCGCACCTCGGGACCCGGATCGATCTGCATCCAGCTCTGGTAGAACGGCGCCGAGGGGCGGATGCGTTCCATGCCCAAGGTGGCGCTGACGAGTACCAGATCCAAGCCTTCGCCTTGCGCGGCCGGATGGAGGAAAAACGCCTCGACCGACAAATCGATCGAGAGCCCGTTGAGTTCGCGGAACCCGCGGTAGATCGCCTGGCGACGCTGCAATTCGAAATCCGCGCGACGCCCGGGAATCCAATCGGTGAGGATCGCGGTCAGGGTGCCGCGGTCGCCGGCTTCCTCCTTGATCAGCAACTCGAACTCATCCACCAGGGCCGCGGCCGCAGCGCACAGTTCGGGCGACACGCCCGCCGCGATACACCGTTCGATGACTCCGCGCAGCGGCACGGGACCCGGCAAGTCGTGAATGGCCTGGATGGCGTCGCCGCAGTCGATGGCCTTCAACAGCCGACTCGTGGTGACCGCGTTGACCTTGAGGGCGCGGCCGAGAGCCCGCGGTCCGATCGGCCGGTTGGGCAGGGAACCCACCAAACGCGAAAAGGCGCTGGGAAGGCGATCCCCCAGGTCGAGGATCTTTTCGCGCAGGGCTTCGCCCCAACCGGCTCCACTTTCAGCGCATTGGGGGCGAGATCCATGGCGACTACCTTCCCCCCCAACCGCAGTACGGCTGTTGCCACAAACGGTGTCCGCGCCCCGGAAAACGGGTCTCCCCGGTCCGGTGCGCCAGGGGAATGGAGCTCTTTCCTGGCATGGATGGCGGCGGAACAAGCCCGCCAGCTCGAAGGCTACCAGATCCTTCGATTCGTCTACCTCCGGCTCAGGGCATGCTGCCAGCCGAATCCCCCCGGTTCAGGCCCGTCTGGGGCAATTCGACCTGCATCCCGAATTGGCAGAGCACGACTCCATCGCGCAGCAGCTCGCGGCGCTCGGTCACCTGCCAGCCGTACTTGAGAAGGAATCTCAAAGCCAGCTCGCTCGCATCCACCGTCAGGCGCGGCAACCCCCGTTCCGCGGCCACTTGTTGCACGCGCTCCAACAGGCGGGCCGCAATGCCCTTGCCCATCGAGTCGGGGGACAAGTAGGCGAAGTCCACATGCCCATCGGACCGCAAGCTCATGAAACCGAGCACCCGCCCATCGAGCTCGGCCACGAAGACGGTCTGCCCCTGCAACCGCTGCAACAGCCGATCCCCGGACCACTGTTCGGGCAACCAGGCGCGGCGCTGGGCTTCGTCGTACAGGTCCCTGGCGCCACGATGCACGGCCGCGAAGAAGATGCGCGCGCAGACCTCGGCATCCGCTGGCACGAAGAGCCGGATGTTCACGCCGCGTGCCGGTTTCGGCGCGCGCCCACGGAACCAATTGCGCGGGGACCAACGGGACGATTGCAGGTTCATTGACCGGTCTCCTTGGGTTTCAGTTGCGGCCACCGGTAGAGATCGGCCCCCAGTGCCCACGTCAGTCGATCGGGTTGCCACAAGGCCAGTCGATCCGGTACGAGCAGCGGAACAATCGCGGCGCTCTCCTCGATGCAGCGTTGGAACTGCGCAAACACCCCCCGGCGGGATTCTTCGTCGCTGGCGACGGCGGCGGCCAAGGTCAATTCACGCAGGCGCGGCAAGACGCCGTAATCCCGCGAACGCGCCGCGCTTTGATGCCCCAATTCCGGCAGGAAACGGGCCTGCATGGAGATATCGGGGTCGTACGGCAGGCCCCAGGTCTTTTCGATCCGCAGGTCATACGCACCGTCTTCCAGCCGTTGGTGATACATCGGCCCTTCCGCGACTTCCAGTTCCACGTTCCACCCGGCCGCGCGCCATTGCTCCACAAGCACGCGACCGATGCGTTCGGCGCGTGCTCCGCGCTCGGCGAGCAACACCAGACGGGCAGGATGCGGAACCGAGGATTCCGCGCTCGCCGGGACCGGCCGCGCGGCGGGCCAGAAGGCACACTGCGGCGGCATCCAGGTGGAGCACGCCTGGGCAAAACCCGCTTCGGCGCTGCGCACCAACGCGTCGCGGTCGATGGCGGCGGCCAGGGCCCTGCGCAAGGGTGCCTGAGCGCTCGGACCGGACAAGGAGAACGACAGGTACCAGACCGAACTGCCCGGGAACACCTTGCCCTGCCAGCCGCTGCGATGGCGCAGGGCCTCGAATTCGCTGCGAACGATCGCATCCTCCCAACCATCGGCCAGGGCATCGAGCCGCGCCGTGTCGATCACCTCCCGGGTGCTGTCCCCCGCCCCATCCAGGCGCACCAGTTGCACCGGCCCGCCGCCAGCACGGCCCTCGAACCGCAGGACGCGGCCCGCTTCGGCCGGTCCGCGCCAGGCGTAGGCACCGCTGCCCGAAGGCGCGACGAAGCGGCCCTCCCCGTCGAGGGCCCCGGGACCCCGCACGGCGCACGGGTTGATCGCGCAAAGGTCCCCGGGCAGGTACCAGGGCTCGCTGAGCACAAACCGCAGGCTGCGTTCCCCCGTCGCCTGCACTTCGCGCACCCGCGCCAAACCGCGCAGCCAGGCGTGTTCGGGAACGCCCGAACACCGGCGGAAGTGCCAAGCGACCTGTTCCGCGAGCACTGGCGATCCATCCGACCAAGTGGCCCCCGGGCGCAGTTCGAAAGTCCAAACCCGGCCGCCTTCATGGGCTTGCCACGCGCGGGCCAGCCCCGGCTGCAGCGCGCCGGTTTCATCCCGTTGCACGAGGGTTTCGTACACGAGCGTCTTGGGCTCGAATCCCCCGGAGTAGGAAAGGGGGTCGAGGGCTTTGGCCGCCTCCGGGCCCGCCATCACGCCGATGCGCGGCCCCGCCGAAACCGGCGCGGCCGTTGTGCTCTGCATCTCCGGATCCAAAGCCGCACCATCGGCGCACGCGTACCCCGGTGGCCTCCCGAGGATCACGATGCGTCCCCCATATCCCGAAGCGACCAGTTCGTCCGTGCCGTTGCGGGCATCAACCTCGCAACGCGCCAGCCAGTGCCCCTTGTCGCGATCCTCGAAGATCGTCTCCGCCTGCCACATCTCCCCCACGCGCCGCAGAAGCTGCACCCGTCCGGAGTACCCGAACACCGCCACGGTTTCGACGGCAGGGTCCGCATCGAAGCGCCCGGTCGCCACGCCGCGCACGCCCTGGGGCCCCCGGAACACCGTCTCCCTGCGCCAACTGTTGTGCCCCATGTGCTCGAGTCGCAGCACCCGTCCATCGTCCGCCCCCACGTAACACACGAGGCTGTCACTTCCCGTCGCCAGCCCCAGCGCCAATCGACCGAGCCCCACCGTTTCCTTCAGGCACGCTTCGACGTGCACGCCCCCGGCGTCGCAATAGACGAGCGAAAGATCGCCCGCCCGACTCGTGGTCAGCATCGCGCCGCTCGGCAGTCCCGCCTCGGCGGGCACCAACACCGCGTCGCGCACCCGGCCCGGTAGGTCCGTGAGTTTCTCGCTCTCGAACGTTCCGTCCGGGCCCGTCGGCCGAACCCGGTACAAAGCGCCCGGACGCGTGAACACGAACAACTCCGGCCCTGCGGTGCGTGCATCGACTTCCCCTCCGATCACCGTATGGATCTCCATGCCGGGGAACTGCGCGATCAGGCGGTGGTCGGTGACGGCGTAGGGATAGGCGCGCACCTGGTACAAGTTGCCCGTGGCGCCTCCCACGTAGAGCTCGGACCCCGGCGCACGCGGATCCAGATCCCCGTGCCACATGGCCCCGAGCCACTTGCCCTCTTCGATCGTGCGCCGCGGCGTCCATTTGCCGCTGTACGAAACCATGATGTTGCAGCGGCCGTAGTCATCGAGCCCCACGAGCTCGGGCACCCCGTAGGTGTCGAAGATCGGATATTGGCGCACGGCCCAGATGCCGGTGGTCCCGTTGTCGAGCACCAGTTGTGCCTTCCAACCGGCCAGGGCGGGCAGGGATACCTCCTCCACCGCGGGGTTGTCGGCCGGGGTTTGGGCGAACGCGGCGTCGGACGCAAACGGGGCTACGGCGAGCAGGGCGGGCGCCGCGCATCCGCGCAGCAGGGATCGGATCGACATGGCTGGATCGGGGGCTGGAGAGGAGTAGGCGTGCAATTGCCATGCCACGCCCGCATGGCCTCTGGGAGCCCGATCTTGCCCGATCGCTGTTCCGCCGGGGGAACAATCCTTCCGCAGTACGGCCGCGCACGAACCAATCGCGACGCGGTCGCGGTCGCAGACATTACAAAGTGATCACCTTGGCCGCGCGATTCATCGCAGCGAGGATCTCGTCCATTGATCCCACCTTGCCGACCGCCGGCGTGATGCCGAACGCTTGCAGGCAGGTGCCACACGGAATGAGATCGACGCCGTTCTCTTCGAGCAGGGTCAATTCGCCGAGCACGGGGCTGCCTTCGGCCACCAGGGAGACGCCGCCGTTGAACAAGGCGATCGCATCGAGGTCCTGCAGGGTGATGCTCTTCTGCAGGAAGGTTTTGATGAGCCGTTTGCCGAGCTCGTCGTCGCCGTGCCCCATGCCCCCGTGATTCAGTACCAGCAGCGTCTTCATGGCCGGAGTATAGGGCCCGGGGCGCCTGGAAAACGCGACAGGCGCCGGAAATCGGCGCCCGTCGGATACAGCCATGGAGCAGGCCGCCCCGGCCCGCGGTTCAGCGGTTTTCGTCCGCGTCGGGCAACTCGCGCTCTTCGATCTCTTCAGGTTCGTCAAAATCGGGGCCGCCGGCAGTGCGCACGGTGCGACGGCGCGCTACGGGCTCCGACTTGCGGCCGAAGAGTTTGCCGATGAATCCACCGATGGCCGCGATGCCAATAAGGATCAGTTTCCAGAACTTGGCGAGGAAGAGGGCGATGACCTTGAACAGGCCGGCTTTCAGCGCGAGTTTGCCCGCGATCAAGCCACCGATGCCGTAGGCGGCGAGGTTGTCGGTTTTGGGGTCGAAGTCGGCATAGGTCTGCCCCTTCAGGAAGTGCGCCCCATTCATGAGCTCCTTGGTGCCCGCGGCAACCGCCTGCAAATTGGCCGGATCGGCCACGGCCGACAACACGAGCACGCCTTCCCGCCCCAGGATGCGCACATCGTAGTTGAGCGTGTTGAAGCTCTCTTCACCGACGAAGACCATGTCCTTGGCCCAGTAGAGCTTCTTCTGGTCGGAGTCGTAGTGCGGTGCCTCAGCCCAACCGTTCATCTGGATGGTGGGATAACCGCGTTCCTGGCGCTCCTTGTTGCCATCGATCAACGCACGCTTGATGTCCGCCAGAAGCTCGTCGTAGTCGATGCTGGCGGCATCGCTATCCTTGACGTGACCGCAGTCGTCGTAGGAGAACACCACGCCCCAATTCGGTCCTTCTTCGCCGAAAGGCGGCAGCGCCACGCCACGCACATCCGGGTCCGGCGGGTTCCCCCAATCCTTCTCCACGAAGAAGCGGGCTTCTTCGTCCGCAAGGTAGATCCAACCCTCCGGCAATTCGACTTCGGCGATCCTGGGGACCACGCTCACCTTGCCCTCGAGCGGATGGAACGCGGGCCTCCCATCCTGGAGCAGCGGAGCGGCGCTGCCAAAAGCGAGCAACTGGGAAGCGAGCAGCGGAAGCGCAAACGTTCGGATCAATGGAACAGCCTGTATCTAGTGCCTGAAACCAGGCGGGGAGGAGCGTGGGGGCAAGGAGCCCCCGATGGGTAAGTCGAGTCTAAGGACCCCGCGGGGACGGGGCAAACCCACTCACGCCGTCGAGATTCGATCTCAGGAATCTCCTGGAGGCCCGCAACTGCCCGGATTCACGGGCAATATGATCCGAACCGCCCGTATGGGCCCTCCTGCCATGGATCCCCTCACCCATCGCCGCCCGCTCAAGTCGCGCTCCACCGGCTGGGCCCGCCGCGCCGCCCGGATGGTCGCCGCCACGGGCCTGTCCCCCAACGGCATCTCCACCGTCGGCATCGGCTTCGCGGCGCTGGGCGCATGGGCGCTGATCCAGGCGCCCGACTTCGGCTGGCCCCTCTGGCTCGCCGCCGCCGCGTGCATCCAATTGCGCCTGTTGATGAACCTGCTCGACGGCATGGTCGCGGTGGAAGGCGGCCGGCAATCGGCAACCGGCGCGCTCTTCAACGAGGCGCCGGATCGCATCGAAGACAGCCTGCTCCTGGTGGCCGCCGGGTATGCGGGCCATGCCTCCGACTTGGGCTGGTGCGCGGCCCTGCTCGCTCTGGCCACCGCTTGGGCGCGGGCGTTTGGCACATCGCTTGGATTCGAGCCAGACTTCTGCGGCCCAATGGCCAAACCGCACCGGATGGCAGCACTGACGGTCGGCGCATTGGCGTGCATCGCGTGGCCTGCGGACCGCGCGCTGCCGATCTGCCTGTGGGCGATCGTTGCTGGCGCGGCCTGGACCTTTGTGCGCCGCGTGCTGCGCATCCACCGGCTTTTGCAGGAGCAATAGGCATGCTCGTGCGCGCCGCATCGGCCCTGCTCTATGGGCTCACCCGCTTTCTTGTAGGGGGACACGCCCGCTGGCGCGGCGTCGGCCCCGTCAGCACCCAGCGCATCTACTTCGCCAACCATGCGAGCCACCTGGATACCGTATTGCTGTGGGCCGCCCTGCCCCCGCGCCTCAGGCGCCGCACACACCCCGTGGCTGCCCTCGACTATTGGGGCACGGGAACCCTCCGCCGCTTCATTGCGCTGCGCGTGCTCGGCGCCGTCTTGATCGATCGCCAAGGGGCCAGCGATCCCCTCGCCCCCCTACGCGCAACCCTGGAACAAGGCCACTCGTTGATCCTGTTCCCCGAAGGGACCCGCCGCGATGAGCGCCTGCCGGGCCCCTTCAAGTCCGGTCTGTTCCGCCTCGCCACCGCGTTCCCCCAGGTCGAACTCGTGCCCGTCTACCTCGAGAACCTCGCGCGTGCCTTCCCGAAGGGAGCCTTCCTGCCCGCTCCCATCCAGTGCGTGGTCAACTTCGGAGCCGCGCTGCCGCGCACGGCTGAGGAATGCAAAGACGACTTCCTCGAACGGGCGCGGCAGGCGGTTTGCGAGTTGGCCCCGGAGATCCACCCATGAACCACAAGATGCTCGCCCTGTTCGGCGGCGTGCTCGCCCTGCTGCTCGTCGCTTCGATGGTCGGCGCGGTCCTGGCGCGGCGCGTGCGCACTCCCGGAGGGGAAGCCACCGTGGCCAACCTCAACGCACGCATCCATGCGTGGTGGATCATGGTGGCGATCCTGGCCGTCGCGATCGCGGGCGGCACAACCGTCACGATCGTGCTGTTCGCCCTGATCTCGTTCTATTGCCTGCGGGAGTTCCTCTCGATCACCCCCACCCAACCCGGCGACCAACGCGCCATCGTCGCCGCGTTCTATCTGGTCATCCCCTGGCAGTACTACCTGGTCGCTTCGCACTGGTACGGACTCTTCACGATCCTGATTCCGGTCTGGGCTTTCCTCGTGCTGCCGGTGCTCTCGGTGCTCACGGGCGAAACCCGCGATTTCCTGCAGCGCACCGCCCGCATCCAATGGGCCCTGATGCTCACGGTCTACTGCATCAGCCATGCGCCGGCGCTGCTCGTGCTGGAGATCCCCGGATTTGAAGGCGATCGCACGTTGTTGCTGTTCTTCCTGATCGCCGTCGTGCAGTTTTCCGACGTCTTCCAATACGTCTTCGGCAAGCTTTGGGGACGCCGCAAGGTGGCCGAGCGGGTGAGCCCATCGAAAACGTGGGAGGGCTTGCTGGGCGGCGGCGCCACCGCCGTGGGCCTCGGCACCGCGCTGTGGTGGATCACGCCGTTCCGTCCATGGCAGGCCGCATGTATGGCTCTGGCCATCGTCCTGGCCGGTTTCTTCGGCGGCCTCGTACTCTCGGCGGTCAAGCGATCCCTAGGCGCCAAGGACTGGGGCACGATGATCGAAGGCCACGGCGGCGCCCTCGACCGCATGGACTCGGTGAGTTTCGCCGCACCGGTGTTCTTCCACCTGACGCGCTACTTCTTCACCTGAAAACAAGCCGGCCGGAGACCCCGCAGGGTCCCCGGCCGGCGTTCTGGGTCGGCGCTGCCTACCACTCCTGGGCGCGGCGCATGTTCCCGCGGACCATCGCCGACTGTCCCCCGTTGTAGAGGAAGGTGCGCTCGCTCGCGTTCGGATCGAGGGCGCCGTTCGGGTAGTAGTCGACAGTGGATCCCCCCTGGGCCGAGCTGTCCCCGATGAAGAACAGCTCGATCAAGCTCGGGTTGCCAAGCATGGCGCGGGAGATGCGCAGTTCGGCGCGGTTCTGCGCCACCGAACCTGTCATGCTGCCCACGAAGGTCCAGCTCCAGTTCGAACCGTTGCCGGTGTAGCGGTAGATCGCATTGCCTTCGAGCAGATAGTCCGCGCCGACCGGCAGGTAGCCCCCATCGCTGAACCCGGTGGCCGCGTTGCCATCGGTGTCCGCGAACGCTGCGTATCCCCAGCTCAGGCTCACGTTGCCATCGTTGCGCCAGGCGAGGTAGAAGTTCGTCGGGTCGTGGGCCATCCAGGCTTCGAGCCAGTCGATCGGACCACTCACGTCGGCACCGTCGAGGCCGAAGGAGGTCAAGCCCGTCCACTCGGTCAGGTCGCCATCGAGCACGATGTTGCTGACGGGGTTCGAGACACCCGGGCCCGTGGGCGCGGGGGTGATCTCGATCGTGACCACGGCGATGTTGCTGTAGAGCTGGCCGTCGTACACGCGGAACGAGAACGTGTCGATGCCGGAGACGCCGGCATCGGGGGTGTACGTGCGGTTCGCGCCGCTGCCGCTCAGGGTTCCGAGGGCCGGGGTCTGCACGATCGACCAGGTCAGGGGGTCTTGGTTGGCATCGCTGGCCACGAGGGTGACCGCCACCGGAGCATCCTGCGCGGTGGTGTACGCGCCATTCTGCGTCACCGGGGCCACGTTGACGGGCGCCGCCGCGGTCACGTCGACGGTGTGCACGCCTTCGGCAGCGAACGTCAGGGTCAGATCGTTGCCGCTGCGCACCGAGCTATCGGCGCCGTTCACGCTGAGCGACGCGCCAAAAGCCGGGTTCAACCGCACCGCCACCGTGCCGGCTCCGACGAATTGGAAGTGCAGGTCGGTGCCGTTGCCGCTGACCGCCACCAGGTTGGCGCGGGCTGGCAGGCGCGTGATGTGCGTCAGACCATCGGGGGCCGCACCGAGATGGATGTCGAACGTGCCACCGGCCTGGGGCAGGAACACCTGATCCTCGTCATAGGCGTACCACCCATCGACGCGAGCGATCGGCTGGGTGGCGTTCACCTGCAGCGAGAAGCGACCGACTTCCGCAGCGTTGACGGTCGCCCGCAGCACGCCGCTTTCCTGCACGGTTAAGGTCGCGCCCTGCAAGGTGCGGATACGGCGGTTGGCATCGGCCAAAGTGATGAATTCGGTACCAGCCTGGGCAGCCATGGCGATCGTGTTCGTGAACATGCCCAGGGTGTAGTTTACACCCGCCTGGATGGTCGGAGCGTAGTCGTGCCACATCCACTGCAGGATCGGCTGCGAAGCGTGCTTGCGCAGGGCGGTGAACTGCTGCTGCCAGATGGTCTGGGCCTGGGCCGGGGTCTTGCCCTGGAATTCGATCAGGGTGTAGTCCGGCGACATATCCAGGCTGAAGTACAGCATCTGGTAGTCGGGGTTCAGCCAACCGAACGCACCGGGATAGCCCGATCCCACCACCCCATCACGTCCAGAGGTGTAGGCGAAATCCAGGTCGAGCTGCTCGTTGACCGCCAGGCTCTCCGGGTTGCCAGGGATGGCCGCACCGATCACCGGCGACCCGATGCCCGTGGCGATCTCGTCGCGCGACTGGCGGAACTCGAAGTCGAGCTCGGCCGGGGTGAGCTGCGCGGTGTAGAAGGGGTGGGTCCAGGAGTGGGTCCCGATCTCGTTCCCCATCGCCATGTAGTCCTGGTACAGCGGACCCGAAACGTTCCAGTTGGTGTACTGGCCCGCGCCGGGGTTGTTGCCCACGTTGATATAGTAGCTGCCGACGAAGTCGTAGGCGGCTTTCCATTGCTGCAGCAGGGCGAGCAGGGCGAATTCGGTGTTGGCCAGGCCCGCCGCGTACATCGACTGGTCCATATCGCAACGGGACAGGAAGATCGACTCCTGACGGCCCATCTTGAGCGCCACCGGCGTGTTGTTACCGTAGACCACCCACTGCAGGGCCTGCCACACGAGGTTTCCGTCCGCCAGGATCTGATCGTTGGCGAAGTGCACGTTGCGGTGACCGCCAACCGTGGTGGCCAGCACGCCGTTGTAGGTGGTGGTACCGACCTTCAGTTTGACGAGGCGGGTGGCGCTCTGGCCCGCGACCGGAGCGAACGTGTCGAACCAGATCTGGGTGTAGTTCGCCAGCAGCTCGTTGGCGGCGTACCCTTTCATCGCCTTGTGGCTGATCTGGTCCGCGCGCACGGCCGCGGCGACGGGTCCCGCGCTGTTCTGGTACTGCAGACCCAACCACTGGTTCATGCGCGAGTACGGATCGCCAGGCAGCACTCCACCGTTCTGGTTGTTGGTCATCAAGTTGCCTGCGCAGATCAGGCCCGCGCCGCCCTGGACCGCTTGCTGGAGGGTTGCCTCGATGGCGGCGGCATCCTGCGAGCGCACGAACGGCATGTAGGGGATGATCAGCGCGTCGTAACCCGTGGCGCCCAAGCCAGCGACCAGGTCGGCTTCATCGAGCAAGTCAAAGGGCAGGCCGGCCATCATGGTCTGGTGCTGCATGGCCGCGAACATCTGCGAGTACGCAAACCCATCCCAGAACTGGTCGGCGGAGGTCTGCGAATAGATGATGGCGACGCGTTTGCTGTCTTGCGCGCTGGCAGGTGTGAGTAGCGGTCCCGCGCACAGGTACGCGAGGACGAGGAGAGCGTGGAGAAGTCGCATGGGAAGGGGGGCCGAGTCGGGGCCCCGGGGGTGAAAATCCGGCGTTTCGGGCAAACATGGTGGGGACGCCGACCGACCGTGCCTAGCCCCCACATGGGAATTCCTTGGAGGGGCACCGCCCTCCCCCCCGATCGGAGCCGGGGACGCCGGAAAGAGCCCCGGTAAGGCCCTCCGGCGGGTAGTCCTTGTCACAACGGGCATCCCTGGGCCCCTGGTCATCTTCCCCGCCGAATCCCCTCGCCGCCTTCCCGCCCCACGCCATACTGGGGGCATGAAGAGCCTCCTTGCTGCCCTGTTGTCCCTCGCAGCGCTGAATGCGCCCGCCCTGGCCGGTGACGATTTCCAACGGGAGGGCGAAGCGCGTGCCCTCCACGACGCGATGGAAGGCAAAGCACCGCCGCGCTTGCAGGGCACGGCCTGGATCAATGCCCCCGCAGGCGGCATCGACTGGGCTTCGCTGCGAGGCAAGGTCGTGCTGATCGACTTCTGGGGCACTTGGTGTGGTCCGTGCCGCAAGTCGATCCCGAAACTCGTCGAGCTCTACAACGCGCAGAAGGACAACGGTCTGGTGATCATCGGCATGCACACCACGCGCGACAGCGGCGGCGTGGCGGAGTTCGTCCGGCAGTTCCAGATCCCCTACCCCATCGCGGTCGACGACCGGATGATGACCGCCAACGCCTACATGGTGAATGGCTACCCGGACTACTTCCTCGTGGATCGCAACGGCGTGCTGCGCGTGGCGGATTTGGCCAACGGTGACGTGGTGCGTGCGGTGCAGGTGCTTTTGACCGAAAAGGGGCCCAACCCCCTGCCGGCCGCCATCGCAGGCCCTGCGGCAATCGCCAAGGCGAAACACAAGCGCGTCTTGATCGAATGGAACGACTCGGGCAAGGACGGGCGCCTGGGGCAGATTGCCAAGGACAACCCCGCGCTGGCGACCCTGCTCTACAACGAGTACGAACATGTGACCTTGGCCCGCGGCGAGCATGCGGACCTGGCGCGCGAATCCGTGGCCGGGGAAGACGGCACCGTGGTCGCCGTGTGGAACGCCGAAGGGCAGTTCCTCGGCCGTTTGAGCATCGGTGAACTCGATGCGCGTAGCGTGCAATCGTTCCTCGAGAAGCAGAAGGTCCCCCTGCCCAACGCCCGCGAACTTTGGAAACAGGCCCAAGCCACCGCCGCTAGCCAGAACAAGCGCGTCTTCGTGCACCTCGGCGCCCCGTGGTGCGGATGGTGCGGCAAGCTCGAAGCGTTCCTCGCGCGGCCGGAGATCGACGCGCTCATGCAGCAGGACTTCGTGATGCTCAAGATCGACGTGGATCGGCATCCGGAAGGCAAGGCCCTGGCGCTCGAGCTGCGCGGCACCGAGCAGGGCGGCATTCCCTGGATCCTGATCACCGATGCAAAGGGCACGGCGCTCGTCAACGCCGACCGCCCGGTGGACGGCAAAGGCTCCAACATCGGTTTCCCCGTGAGCGAGGAGGAGCGCGCCTGGTTCCAGCACATGCTGGAAGTCAGCGTGCAGCACATGGGCGAAACGGGCATCGCAGCGATCGCCCAGGCCCTGGCCGAAAACGCCAAAGCGCTGCAGACCCGTTGAGCTGGGATCCGCCGCCCCTCGTCCCCGGCCGCGCGATCCGCGAACTGGCGCCGGAGTCCGCGTGGCGGCGGGCCATGCAGGCGATCCTGCCCGGCGCCGACCTGCAGCCCTTCCCCACCGGATCCGACGTGGTCTGGGGGGACGGGCAGCAGGTGGTCAAACTCAGTACGCCGCGCTGGGCCACCGGTCAGCAACGCGAGCGGCAAGTACTGCAGGCCATCGAAGGGCGCCTGGCCCTCGCCACGCCGCGGGTGAAACAGGCCGGAGAGATCGGAGGCTGGCCGTTTTTCGTGATGGAGCACGTGCCTGGCCGCAGTCTGGAACAGGCCTGGCCCGAGCTGGATGCCGCAGGCCGCACGCGCATCGCGCAGGAACTGGGCACCTTCGTCGCCTCCTTGCAGGCCCTACCCTGCCCCGGCCTCACGGACGATTGGCCGCAGCTTTGGCAGGAGTGCCGCACCGATCCGCTGACCCGCGCCCGCCGCGGCCAGACGTTGGCTGGGCTCACGGAGTACGAACCGTTTCTCGAAGCACACGGCGCCCTTCACAGCGCGGCCACCGTGCTGGTGCACAGCGAACTCCTGCCCGCCCACCTCCTGGTCGACGAGTACAATCGCCTCTGCGCCTGCATCGATTGGGGTGATGCCCGCCTTGCCGCTCCCGAGTACGAGCTCGCCGCGCCGCTGGAGTTCCTGTTCCGCGGAGAACCAGGACTAGCCGCTGCGTTCCTGGCCGCATGTTACGGCCCCGAACACGGGATCACCCCGGAGTCCCTGCTCGCGTGGGCCCTGCAACATCAGTTCAACCACCTACCGCGCATGCTCGGGTTCCTGGGGTTGGACCACCTGCCGCCACCTGCTGAGCTCGCCCGCCGGTTCGCCGGACTGCATCCGTAGGCCCGCGTTCCACGGGCGCCATTCCCGCCGCATCGCCGCCGCATACCGCTGGTTCCCGCCGAACGCAGGTTTGCCCGCGCCGCAGATCAGCCGCGCGCAATCACGATCAGGCCCGCGAGGATCAACCCCGCTCCGCCCGCCGTCTGCAAACTGATGCGTTCCCCGAGCAACAGCGCTGCTCCCACCAAGGTGATCAGAATGCTTCCTTTGTCGACGAGCGCCACATAGTGCACATCCCCGCCCTCCATCGCCCGGTAGTAACACACCCACGAAGCCGTGGTGGCCAATGCGCTCGCCGCCAACCAGGCAAACGGCTTCCCCCCCACCCCGGAAAGCGCCGCCCACGTGGCCTTGCCGCCCTGCACCCAAAGTGCAAGCACCAGCACCATGCCCGCCACCATCCACGTGCGCACGAACAAAGCCGTATCCGCCCCAAGCCCCTTGAGCCCTGCTTTCGCCAACACAGCCGTCAACCCCGCAAACACCGCCGAAGCCACCGCGTACCACTTCCAAGGTTCCATGCGCGCCATACTATCTTGGCCCTCAACCGCCGGGGAATAACGTTACATACCGAAGCGGGTTTAAGTAGTCACACAAATCGCGCGCGTGCGAGCACGCGCGCGAATTGTGTGACTACTTAAACCCGCTTCGGTATGTAACGTTATTCCCGCAATCGCCCGAAATCGTCTCCCCCCGGCCCGTATACCCCGCCTCCTCCCCCATCGTTATCCAGAACAAGGAGGCCCGATGCCCTCGAACCCCACCCTACCGCTGCAACTCGATTGCAACGATGTGCATTCCCGTCTGAACCCGGTGCGCGTGGCGCAAATCCGGTACCCGGAATCGACCGAAGACGTGCAGCGCGCCGTGCGCGAAGCCGCGGCAGCCGACCTTCCCGTTTCCATCTGCGGTCATCGGCATGCGATGGGTGGGCAGCAGTTCGGTGAAGGAACCCTACTGCTGGATCTGACGCGATTGAAGACCATGGGGCCGATCGACCGGGTGCACCGCTGGGTCGAAGTCGGTGCGGGAATGCACTGGCCGGACTTGCTCGCCGGATTGCACGCCCAGCAAACCGAGGAAGCCGAATTCCTCACCTTTCGGCAGAAGCAGACCGGCGCGGACCATCTCACCCTAGGTGGTGCCCTCGCCGCCAACGCCCACGGCCGGGGCCTGTCGATGCGCCCCTTCATCGAAGACGTCGAAGCGTTCACGTTGATTGATGCCCAAGGCGAAGCGCGCCGTTGCAGCCGAACGGAGAACGCGGAATGGTTCCACCTCGCGATCGGGGGCTACGGCTGTTTCGGCGTGATCACTTCGGTCTGCCTGCGACTGGTGCCGCGCACCACCGTGCGACGGGAAGTCGCGCTTTCCACCATCGCCGACGCCCTGGCCCAGCTCGAAGAACGCCGCGGCGCCGGCTGCCAGTACGGCGACTTTCAATTCGCCGTCGACGAGACCTCCCCGGACTTCCTGCATCGGGGCATCCTCGCCACGTACCGTCCCGTGCCCGAAGCCGACCCGGGGCCGAGTACACGCGACCTCAGCGAAGACGATTGGCGGGAATTGATCGAACTGGCCCACACCGACCGCGCTGCCGCCTTCCGACGATACTCCGCCCACTACCTGGCTAGCCATGGCGCACTCTATGGCTCGGATAGCCACCAGATGGGTGTGTACCTGGACGACTATCACCTCGATCTGGACCGGCGACTGGGAACGTGCCCAGGAAGCGAGATGATCAGCGAGCTGTACGTTCCCCGGCAGCATCTCGTTGCTTTCATGGCTCGAGTGGCCAAAGAGCTACGGGCACGGAAGGTAACGGTGATCTACGGCACCGTCCGGCTGATCTTGAAAGATGGCGAGAGTTTCCTGGCCTGGGCACGCGAGGACTTCGCCTGCGTGATCTTCAACCTGCACGTCGACCACGACGAACAAGGGCGGGAACGTGCCGCCGAAGCCTTCCGGATGCTGATCGATGCGGCGCTTTCGTTCGGGGGTAGCTACTTTCTGACATACCACCGCTGGGCGCGGCGGGATCAGGTGCTGGGGGCGTATCCGCAGTTGCCGGAGTTTCTGCGGGCCAAGCGGCGCTTGGATCCGGAGTTGCGGTTTCAGAGTGAGTGGTGGAGGCACTATGAGCGCGTGCTGTGATACGCCTCGGCTCGGCTTGCCCCGGCTCGGGGTGTAATAACGTTCCATCCCGAAGGGGGTTTATGTAGTCACACACTTCGCGCGCGTGCGCGCACGCGCGCGAATTGTGTGACTACTTAAACCCGCTTCGGTATGTAACGTTATTCCACGCCGAGCCGGGGCAAGCCGAGCCGAAGCGCGTCGCTTCACAGCAGGAGCGACCGCCCATCCATCGGATCCGACTTCGGCAGCCCAAGCACCTGCAACAACGTCGGCGCCACATCCGCAAGAATCCCCGCCGCCCGCAGCTTCTGCCCCTCGAACTCCTTCCCGATCAACACAAACGGCACCAAATTCAGAGTATGCGCCGTGTGCGGCTGATCGGTCTCCGGATCCCAGAGCTGCTCCGCATTGCCATGGTCGGCCGTAATCGCCACCGTGCCGCCGCGCTCCAGCACCTTGGGCACGATCTGCCGCAGGCAGCGGTCGATCGTTTCCACCGCCTTCAACGCCGCCTCGTAGATACCCGAGTGCCCGACCATGTCGGCGTTGGCGAAGTTGATAATGAACACCTCCGTCTCGCCCTCCGCGAGTTTCTTCAGCACCGCGTCGGTCACGCCCTGGGCGCTCATCTCGGGCTGCAGATCATAGGTCGCCACCTTCGGGCTGGGCAGCAGCACGCGGTCCTCACCGGGCAGCAGCTCCTCGCGGCCCCCGCTGAAGAAGAAGGTCACGTGGGCATACTTCTCGGTTTCTGCGATGCGCGCCTGGCGCAGGCCGGCGTTCGAAACGAGCTCGGGGAATAGCTCGCGCAGGTTCTGCGGCGGGAACGCCATCGGGAAGGGGAAATCCGCGCGGTACTGCGTGAACGTCACGATGTTCATCCGCACGCGTTTGCCGCGGGGAAAACCATCGAAGCCGTTGAACTCCAGCGCTTCGCAGATCTGCCGCACGCGGTCCGAGCGGTAGTTGAACACGATCAAACCATCGCCGTTCTCGAAGCGCCCCTGGTCCGGGGCCCCGACGACCGAAGGCTCGAGGAACTCATCCCCCTTGTTCGCGGCGTAGGACCGTTGCACGGCTTCCAAGGCCGACCCGCAGCGTTCGCCGATGCCCGCAGTCAAAAGGTCGTAGGCCCGCTGCGTACGCTCCCAACGCTTGTCGCGGTCCATGGCCCAGTATCGCCCCACCACCGACGCGATGCGCCCCACACCGATCGCTTCGATGGCCTGCTCCAGCGCGGCCACGAAGCCAAGCGCCGAACGCGGCGGCGTGTCGCGGCCATCGGTGATCACGTGCACCAGCACCTGATCCTCACCGAGGCCGAGTTTGGCCGCCAAGCGCAGCAAGGCCACCAAGTGCTGATCCGAGGCATGCACCCCGCCGTCGCTGACGAGTCCAAGCAGATGAAGCTTGCGGCCCGCCTTGCGCGTCTCCTCCATCACCTTGAGCAGCGCGCCGTTGGCCTCGAACGAACCATCTTCGATGGCCTTGTCGATGCGCGAGATGTCCTGGTAGACCACGCGTCCGGCCCCGAGGTTCATGTGCCCCACCTCGCTGTTGCCCATGACCCCGAGGGGCAAGCCGACCTCTTTGCCGCAAGCGGTCAGCAGGGTGTGCGGATACCGGGCCTGAAGCTCGTGGAAGTACGGCGATCCGGCCAACACGGCGTTGGCGTCGCGGTCGGCGCGCTCCCCCCAACCATCGAGGACCATCAGAAGCAGGGGCGGGCGGTTCATGGACATGGGCAGACGGGGATGGATGGGGTTGCGAACGGGCGCAGCGATACCATACTGGGCAGGTACCTTGCAGCCTAGCCTGGGGCGTTTCGCGCGCGAAGCGGCTTCGGGATGGGCCAAAACAAGGCAGAACAAGTCACCCGGACCCGCGTGCACCCGTCCCGCGGCCCGGCGGCGCACCGGGCCGGCGCCTGCCCCTGACCCTATCGCCCTAGATTCCGATGCAGATGCAACTCCGCAAACGCCTCCGCCGCGCGTGTTTCGCCGGCCTGCTGCTGATCAGCCCGTCGTGCCAGGCCCTCAGCAACTTCAACCTCTTCCCGCCCGCGCAGGATGTGGAGATGGGTTTGCAAGCCTACGACGAAGTCCTGGCGAACGAACGCGTGATCAACTCCGGCGCCCAAGTGACCATGGTGCGCGAGATCATGGATCGCCTGGTCCAGGCGGCGCGGGTCGAAAAGCCCGACCTCGTCGACCTGTTCCAGTGGGAGGTCAAGCTGCTCGACAACGACGGCACGGTCAACGCGTTCTGCCTGCCCGGCGGCAAGATGGCGGTCTACACCGGCATCCTGCCCGTGGCGGAGACCGACGCCGGGCTGGCGGTGGTCATGGGCCATGAGATCGCCCACGCGCTGGAGCGCCACGGCACCGAGGCGGTCACCCGCCAGATGGGGATCAGCGTGGTGCTGCAGATCCTCTCCGGCGGCGACCCCGACCAGATGTCCGTGCTGGCCAGCAACCTGCTCAGCCTGCGCTTCGGTCGCGGCGCCGAGCTCGAAGCCGATGCCAGCGGCCTGCGGTACATGGCCCGCGCTGGGTACGACCCGCGCGAGGCTTCGGCCTTCTGGCGCCGGATGGCCGCCCTCGGCGGCGGTGCCCCGCCGGAATGGCTCTCGACCCACCCCTCGAACGAGAACCGCATCTCGCAGATCGAGGACCTGCTCCCCGAGGCTCTGGACCTGTACGAGCAGGCCATCGGCGCCCCGGCCCCGCCGCCCCCCGCCGGGACCGGCGATGCCCCAAAAAAATCCATCGGTGGGACCCTACCCCGCTAAATCCCTATAAACCGGTCTCTTTTGAGGACTTAGGGCGCCCGCGAGCACGCGTGGGCGCCCTTCTTTTTTAGCCTTTCTGACAGATCGACCTCGGTCGTATCGGAATCCGTTTGGGCCCGGTCCATAGACCGGTCCGGCGGCCTGTCTATCTGGAATTGAAAGTCGCATTTGTCACACCCGAGTTCCTCTCGTTGGTCCGCAAGACCAACCTGGCGGACATTGCCGAGTCCCTGCCCCGCGCAATGGCGGCGCAGCGGGCCCAGGTGATGGTGTTTTTGCCCTACACCCAGGACATCGACGCCAAACTCCTGCCCCAGCTCTCCCGCCTGGGCAGCCTGGAGGTCCCCCTCGGCGACAGCCACGTGCCCGTCACCTACTGGCGCGGCCAACTCGGCGACCTGTCGGTGGTCCTGGTCGACCACCCCACGGCCTTCGAAAACAAACACCCGTACGGGGATGAGAACGGCCCCTACCTGGACAATTGGTGGCGCTACGCCCTGTTCAGCCGCGCCGTGCTCGAGGGTTTCGCCCTCGCCGACTTCACCCCCGACGTGATCCATTGCCTCGACTGGACCACGGGCCTCGTCCCGGTGTTCCACCGCCTGCACTGCCTCGGGGTGGAAAGCCATCCGGCCCACCGCGCCGGCACCTGGTTCGGCGTGCACAACCGGGCGATGCAGGGCTCGTTCGAACGGGAGATCCTGCCGAAGATCGGCATCCCCCACGAGTACTTCCGCGCCATTGAAGGCGTCGAACAGGGCGGCAAGGTCAACTACCTGAAAGCCGGTGCCGAGTTCGCCACGATCCTGGGCACCCACCTGCCGCATCAACTCGTCGACCTGGTTGCGCACCGGCGCAGCGACGGCATGGACGAGACCCTCGAGCGCCGCAAGAAAGAGGTCGTCGGCATCCAGAACGGGGTCGACTACCGCCACTGGGATCCCAAGACCGATCCGGTACTGGCCAAGAACTTCGGCCCCGAGGACCAGGAACTAGTCGGCAAGAAGAAATGCAAGGCCTACGCCCAGGAACACTACAACCTGGACGTGAATCCGAAGGTCCCGACGGTGTTCGTGATCGAGCGATTCGACAGCGACAACGGCTTCGAATTGCTGAATGCGGCGCTGACTCCGCTGCTCGAGCGCGGCCTGCAACTCGTGCTCATGGGACCGGGCCAACCCGAGATCATCGACCGCCTACGCATGGTCGAGCAGACCTTCCCGGGATCGTGCAAAGTGATCGAAGGGTACAACGTGCACGCGGCGCACCAACTGCTCGCGGGCAGCGATGCATTCCTGATGCCGGCGCACGACTATTCGACGCATACCCTTGCGGCGATCGCCATGCGCTATGGCTGCGCGCCGATCGGCTATGCGCACAACGGCCTCGAGGACACCCTCATCGACATGGGGGCCAACCCCAAGACCGGCAACGGATACACCTTCCCCCACTACTCGGCCGAGAGCCTGATGAAGGCCATCGACCGAATGCGCACGGACTTCAAGACCGCCGCAACCTGGAAGGGCGTGGTGCAACGTTGCGTGGAAGCGGACTTCTCGTGGGATGCCTGCGCTGCGGAGTACCTGAAGGCCTACCGTCGCGTGACCCGCCGCATCCGCGGGCGCTGATCCATGGCGCAGGTCGGAATCGACATCGGCGGGACCTTCATCAAGTTCCACGCCCTCGGGCCCGATGGCCGTGTGCCCCGCGACGCGGCGGGGGCCGCGTTGGAGTCGAGTGAACCCACGGACTTGAGTCGCGGTCCGGACTCCCTGCTCGACCAGCTCGAAGCCATCGCCCGCCGCCTGGAAGCGGCCCCCGGCCTGGGCATCGGCGTGCCCGGCGTCTTCGAACCCGGCAAACGCGTCCTGCAGTTCAACCCCAACCTGCGCCCGCTCGTGGGCGTGGACCTGGGCGCCGAACTCGAGCGCCGACTGGGTTGGCCGCCGGGCTCCGTGTTCGTGGAGAACGATGCGAACACCGCCGCCTGGGGCGAATTCGCCTTCCGCCCCGACCCCGCCGTCCAGCACATGATCCTGCTGACCCTCGGCACGGGCGTGGGCGGCGGCATCGTGATCGACGGCAAGCTGCAACGCGGCGGCTTGGGCCGCGGGGTCGAGATCGGCCACATCCGCATCCACGACAGCCATGCCCGGCCCTGCGGCTGCGGCCTGCGCGGTTGCCTCGAAGCCTATTGCTCGGCGACGGCGGCCATGGCGCGCGCCGCAGAGCTCGGATTGCAGGGCAGCCTGGCAGAATTGGCGGCGGCGGCTCGCATGGGTGCGGCCCGCGAAGCGAAGTTGTTCGAGGACCTGGGCGAAGACCTGGGCCTGGGACTTGGCACGCTGCAAACCCTCTACGAACCTGAACTGTTCCTGATCGGCGGCGGACTCGGCAAGTCGGTGGAACTCATGCAAGCCGGCATCCGGCGAGGAATCGCCCAGGCGGACTTCCTCGGCCGCGACATCCCCGTGCGCGCCGCGACCCTCGGCAACGCGGCCGGATGGGTCGGTGCTGCTTTGTTGCACACCTGTCCCTGACGGCTGCCGGACCATTCCCGGGCCACCATGCGTCGCTTGCGGGAAGGGTTGCGCAAGACTTGCACACCTAGTTTGTGCGTCCGATAACCCCCGTTGCGATGCGCAAAGCACGGTGGACGCAGCGCAACGTTTTGTATCGCCGGGACAAACCGGCGCAGGCGCGGGAATCGGCGCGGTCGCCACCGAACGAGCGCGCGGCAAAGTGCACGGCCGCGGCGCTCGATGCTGGCGGGCAGGCTTGCAAGGCGTAGAATCCCGTTCATGCCCCCCCAAGCGCTGCTGGCCGATCTGCGCCGATTGCTCGGCCCCGATGGTCTGCTCGAGGATCCCGCGTTGCGGCTCGGGTATGAAGCCGATGGTCTGCGCATCCTGCGGCAGATGCCCGATCTCGTGCTGTTGCCGCAGGACACCGACCAGGCCCAGGCGTGCATGCAATACCTGGCAAAACGGGGCATTCCCGTGGTTCCCCGCGGTGCCGGCACCGGTCTGTCCGGCGGCGCGACCCCCGTACCGGGCGGCGTCTGCATCGCCACCACGCGCATGCGCCGCATCCTCGACATCGACCCAGATCGCCGCATCGCACACGTGCAGGCGGGGGTCATCAACGTCGAGCTTTCGCGGCAAGCGGCGCGCTTGGGCCTGTTCTACGCCCCCGACCCGTCCTCCCAGGCGGCTTGCACCCTGGGGGGCAACTTCGCGGAGAACTCGGGCGGTCCGCATGGATTCAAGTACGGCCAGACTTCGCGGCATGTGCGCGGGGCCTTGCTCATCAACGCCCGCGGGGAACGTTGGGATCTGTTGGAGCCCGCGGTGGATCCCGATGGCCCGGACCTGCTCGGCCTGTGCATCGGAAGCGAAGGCATGCTCGGCCTCGTCACCGAACTGACGCTCGATCTGCTGCCCCTGCCCGAATGCAGCGAGACCCTGCTGGCGATCTTCCCCAGCCTAGCCGCCGCGTGCCGCAGCGTCACCGCGTTGATCGCGGCAGGCGCCGACCCCAGTGCCATCGAGATCCTCGACGCGCTGACGATCCAAGCGGTGGAAGCCAGCGTGTTCGCGGCGGGTTACCCCCGCGATGCAGAAGCCGTCGTGTTGATGGATATGGAAGGCGGGCTCGAGGAGGTGCGGGGTCTGCATGAGCAGCTCGCTTTCATCCTGCGCACTCACGGAGCCACCGAACTGCGCCACGCCACCGATGAAGCCGCGCGGCGCAAGTTGTGGGCGGGACGCAAGGGGGCCTACGGCGCCATGGGCCGCGTCGCTCCGGATCTGTACGTGGCCGACGTGGTGGCGCCGCGCACGCGCCTCGCCGAAATCGTCGAACTGTCGACGCAGATCTGCCACGAACTCGACCTCAAGTGCGCCAACGTCTTCCACGCGGGCGATGGCAACCTGCATCCGAACATCTCGTACGACCGCCGCGATTCGGATCAGGTGCGCCGTGTGCTGCTCGCCGGCCAACGCATCATGGAAGCGTGCGTGGCGCGCGGGGGCTCGCTGACCGGCGAACACGGCGTCGGACTCGAAAAGCGCGACCACATGTGCCTGCTATTCGGCGACCACGAGATCGCGGTGCAGAATCGCGTGCGTACCGCGTTGGATCCAGGGCACCGCATGAATCCGGGCAAGATGCTGCCCGTGCGCGCCTGCCGCGAGGCCCGCACCCGCTCGCCCTACCTGCCGGGCATGGTCGAATACGATGCAGGAGGTCCAGCATGAGCGCCGAACACTGGCCCGAGATCCTGGCCAATTGGCCGCGCGCCCTGGCCTCCGGCGCCCTGCCGGTGCTGCTCGCGGATCGGCCCGATTCCTACGGGGAGTTGCTGCGTGCGGCCGGCGCCGCGGGTCTGCGCGTCTTGCCGGTGGGCGTGGGCGATGTGCTGGACGAACCGGTGGCCTGCGCCGGTTTCGACCTGGCGGTGCGCGCGGACTGGGATACCAAACTCGTGGCCTATGAACCGGGCGAAGCCGTCGTGACGGTCACCGGAAACTACGCGTGGGCCGAGCTGGAACGGCGCGTGGCGGCCGAAGGGCAACAGCTTTCCCCGTGGCTGGCGGGGCGAAAAGGCACGGTGGCCGGGGTGCTGGCCCGTGGGCTGTCCGGCCTGGACCGCGGTTTCTACGGCGGTTTGCGCCATCAGGTGCTCGGCATGCGTGTGTTGCTCAGCGATGGCACCCAAGCCCAGGTCGGCGGCCGGCTCGTGAAGAACGTGGCCGGCTTCGACCTTCCCCGCCTGTTCGCGGGCAGTGCCGGGCGCTTTGGCGTGATTCTCGAGGCGAGCCTGCGCACCTTCCCGCGTCCCGCCGTCGAAGAGGTCTGGGACCTTGGCGCCCATGACCTCGATCGAGCGCTGCTGCTTTGCGAGCGCCTGCATACCGCACGCCTGCCCGGCGCCCAGGTCCTTTGGCAACACTCCTCCGCCGCGGAAGTCCACCTGCACCTCTGGGTGCGGGGCAGCGCCGGCGCGTGCAGCGATACGCGCCGGGTGATCGCGCCGGTCGCCGGAGTGCAGGAAGTGCAGCGGGGCAAAGATGCACAAACCTGGCTCTCCACCCGCGCCCGTGCCTGGTCCAGCCCTGCTCCCGGGCCGTGCCTGCAAGTGCTGGGCAGCGCGCCCGACTGGTGGCGACACGGTGCTGCGTTCCTGCGCGAGTGCCCGGTGTCGTCGGGGCTCGCCCTTCCGGGCACCTTCGAAGCCCGATTCATGGGCACCGAACAAGGGTGGAGTCCCTCCGCCCGGTTGCACTTGCAGAACAGCCCCTTCGCCCTGCGCTGGCTCAAGACCGGCTCCGCCCCCGTGCCGGAACTCCTAGGTCGGCTTTCGCCCGGGGTGCGCGAAGCCCAGGAGAAACTGCGCGGCGCGTTCGACCCATCCGGCACCCTCTCCCCCGACCCCGAGGTCCCCGCATGAGCGCGCACAAACTCCCCGATGTGCTCGACTGCATCACCTGCGGCTTGTGCATTCCGACCTGTCCGACGTGGCAGGCCACCGGCCGCGAGAGCCAAGGCCCGCGCGGCCGCGTGCAGTTGATGCGCGCCCTGCAAGAAAAGCGCATCGAGCCCGACGCCACGGTGGCGCGCGAACTGCAGGATTGCCTGGTGTGCCGGCGCTGTGAAAGCCATTGCCCCGCCGGTGTGCAATTCGGCGGATTGATGGAAGAAACCCGCGAAACCCTCGTGCGCGCGGGTTTTCGGCCGAATCGTCGCACTCGCACCCTGCTGCGCCAGGTCCTGCGGCCCGCCGCCTTGAACAGATCGATGGAACTCTTGCGGCTAGGCCGCAAGTGGAAACTCGCGGGGCGCCTCGCGCCGTTCACGGCCAAACTCCCCCCCATCCCCCCCGCCGCCGAACGCAAGCCCCTACCCGACTTCATCGGCGCCCACTCCCCCCGCCAGGGCGAAGTCTGGTTGCTGGAAGGCTGCGTCATGCCCCAGTGGTACGGCCGCGTAAACCGCGCCGCCGTGGAACTCCTGCAACGGGTCGGCTTCGACGTACGCGTACCCCGCCCCCGCCTGTGCTGCGGCGCCTTGCACGCCCACGCCGGCGAAGGCGAAATCGCCCGCGAACAGGCCCGCGCCTGGGTGCGCCTGATGCGCGACATCGGCCCACCCGACGCGATCCTCACCACCAGCGCCGGCTGCGGTGCACACATGCAGTCCTTCGGCACCCTGCTCGCCGCCGAACCCCTCTTCGCCGAGGATGCGCGCGAGTTCGGCGAAAAGGTCATGGACGTCACCACCTTCCTGGCCACCCCGCACCTGCTCGACCGCCTCCTGCCCCAGCTCGGCCCCCTGCCCGACACGTGCCTACCCCTGGCCTACGACGACCCCTGCCACCTCTGCCACGGCCAAGGCATCCGCAGCGAACCCCGCCGCCTGCTCGACGCCATCCCCGCCTCCCGCCGCGTCGAACTCGAACTCAGCGAAGCCTGCTGTGGCTCCGCCGGCCTCTACAGCCTCGAACACCCCGACCGCGCCGCCGCGCACCTCGCACCGAAATTGATCGACCTGCAGCGCTCCGGAGCCGCCACCCTCGTCACCGCCAACCCCGGATGCCAAGCCCATTGGCAAGCCGCCCTGGGCGAGTTTCCCGTGCGCCACATCGTGGAAGTCCTCTCCCAATCCCTGAACCCGCCGACTCAGGAAGTGTGACCACCCACTGGCCACGGGGGCAAAGACCGCTGTGTCGGCCGACTTGCCGCAATTAGTGCGTTTCTATGCGCATGCGATTCTCACGGACCGCATCCGAAGGAAGAGGCGCAACGGCATGCCGCGAAAGGGATACGAAGTACTCATCTTCCTTGAATTCGAAGTCCTTGAGCTTCGAATCTTCGATTCGCTCCAGATCATAGATGATCAGCGCATCGACGCGGATCGTAACTCCCGCCGCCACGACCGGGGTCAAAAACGCCAATTGTCCGGAACTGGCAGGGGGCAAGCGCAACCATTGGTCCTTGACCGTAACAAGGTTTAGCCATTCCATCACTTCGGTGTAGTGCGGCTGCCCACCCCTGTCTCCATCTGCAATCAAAGCCATGACTCGTACCAGAATGTTCCGGTAGCTCACGGATTTGCGCCCTTCGTTGCGGATATCCACGGTCACCTCGAACCGTGACGCCCCCTGGGCTTCCACTGCAGGTATCGGTGCAAACCCTAGGGCAAGTTCGGTGTGTCGCTTGAAACTCCGGTGTACGAACAAGAATCGTGCAGCCGCCCACCAAGAGAGAATGAAGGTCGTAATGTAGAAGATGGTTTCGGTCGCCGCGCGGACGGTATCCAAGGCCGACTTGTAGTCGGCATTGAGCAGTAGGTTCTTCATGGCTGGGAGTACGAGTCCGTTCAAGCCTAGCGGCATTTCCAGGATGTGCTACGGCGAACCGCAGGGCTTATTCAACGGACGAGGAACCGAAGCCCTGTTTCTTGGAGCTCCCGCCTCAGCCGGGCGTCCACCCAACGGCGCGCCACGCGATCCTGCGTCAGGCTCGCGACTTGCGCGTGGGCTCTTCGTGCAAGGAGCGCTCCCATCAAGCCCAAGTTTCAGCACTTCCCGTTTGGATGAGCCACCCAGACTCTGGAGCTTCCATTGCCCTGGATTGACTCCCTCCTTCCAGAGCAATCGTGAGCCACCGCTGCGGGATTCCACTTCCCTCCCGCATGACCCGGACGCTTGGCCCAACAGGTCTCCCATTGACGCCTGACCAAGGCCCCCTGCAACCCAAGGCATAGGAGCTTCTTGGCACGCCCCGCGAGGCCAGTTCCCTGTGCGCCACATCGTGGAAGTCCTCTCCCAATCCCTGAACCCGACCAAGCGGTGCGCCAGGACTCTCGCAGCCTTGCGTTCATGGCCGATCCTCCACCGCAATGGTTCCGTCTTCCCACCAGCTTTTCGAAAGCAGAAGGGCAATGGGCCCTTCGACTTGGTCCTTCTGATCAGGATTGTGGATGGGACACTGCAATTCCTCAGCCATCTTGCGGTCAAACTCATGGAAGAGCGGCGGCAACTCCCCGGAATCGGTCTGGCCATAGACTTCGTGACAGTGCAGCACTCCGTCCTCCGACAGGGCAAGGATCTGCCGGGCCAGAACCTTCCCGCGCGTATCGGTGGCGAAGACGACTTGCTTGTTGATGTCGAGCGCCACCGCGGCCGCGGAGTACGTGAGTCCACCGCCCAGTCCCAGGCAACTCCCGACCGCTGTGCCCAAACGCAGCACTCGGAGCAGATCCCGTTCGACGCGGAGGGTCACCAGGCCCCATTGAGAAGTCTGCGCGGTCAGCTCGGGACTCTGCAGCCACGCCTGGATGTGCAAGCTGCGTTGCGCGGCAATCCAGCGCTGATTGACTGGATGCTCGTCAGCGTTCACCAACCTGCCCGCAAAGTAGTCCTGAAGCAATCGCCGAAGAATGCGGCGGTGTTCGCCGGTGGAAAGATGCAGCAGGAGCGCGTGTCGCTCCAGCGCGTCGAAGTCACTGGCCGATATGCGCAAGGCCCCGGCCACCCTTTGAAGAACCGCTGCCTCCAGGTGCGCCAATTGCAACGCAAGCCGACTCGCCAGGAGCTTACTCCGTGCCCGCACTTCTCCGCCTTGGGGCCAGGGCTGCTCACCCCGCAGGCATGCCCATTGCCCGGCGCTCAACCGAACAAGGCCGTTGGGCGCCAAACTCGCTTGCACCCAATTCGCGAGCACAGATAGGGGTGCCTGCTCCCATTCACCGGCAATCAACGGAAGACTCTGGAATTCGTCCAGCATGCGGCTAGCTTCAGCGACAGACAAGCATCCCAGGGCCTTGGCTGCCGAGTAGAGCACAGGCCTGCCGGCTTCAAATCCCTCCCAAAGCAGTTCCGGGCAACCCTCCACGAGGTGTTGCAGTCCCCTTCCGATCAGTGAGTGATCATTCTTGCGGAGGCATGCTCGTTCCAGCAACAGGATGGCCGCATCCCCGACCGTCGTACAATCCTTCCGCCGCTTCTGCCAAAGTGCCCAGAACGCCTCTAACACTCCCCACCCCTTCGGTTCCCAGTGCAAGGGTTTCATTTGGAAAGGCCCCCTGGCGCACCTGCGGATCCAGCGAATGCAAAGGCCAGCCACATCCCGCAAGCGGCCCGGGTTGTCCTCCATCCAGAGGGTTTCCTGAATCGCGTGGATCGCCTTTCTGCGGTAGGGAATTTCCACGTGCAGCACCGCTTCGAGGAACTCGCTCGCGAGGGTGACCACCGCAGCGACCTTGGCTTCCGATACCGACTCGTCGAACTCGTCCACAAGACTGTGGACAATTGCTTGGAGCAACAGGCCAGCCGACTCCGGGTCGAGTAGCTCCCAATCCAGCTGCAGCATGGCCACTAGGCTCGGATGTTTGAGGGTGCCTACCCAGAGCGCGATAGCGTGGTGATGGTATTCTGAGTCCACCGCATCGAGTGCCTTGCGTATGGCTGCTTCTTCCGCGCTTCCGTACTCCCAATGGCGCAGATCTGCCCAGGGCGCGTAGTCGCTGGCCAAATTCAAACCGGTTTGAATGGCCCCCGCATCCTGTCCATTCCCCAGCGCATTTAGCGCGAATCGCAAGCGCATGGCGACCTTGTCATTCGGGCCCGAATGCCCCGTCTCGAGCAGAAGTGCCGTCCACTCGGGAGTCAAAGCTGGAATCCACTCCCGCTCGAGCAGCCAGCTCAACACATCGAGGCGCCCCGGCGGCGCAAGCTGAGCGAGCAGGCAGAGCCAATCGGTACAAAACAAGTTCTTCACTACCAGAACAGCTATCGGCCCGAGCAGGTCACGATTCCCAGGTAGCCCCAGGGAACGCAACGCATTCATCAAGCCGGCAAGCTCTGCGTCATCGGCACTTCGCCGCGACCAGCGGAAATGCCGTTGAAACCAGGCGGGCCGCTCTGCCGACGATCCCCACATCACCCTGGCCGCCCCCCCCTCCTCCGCGTAGGTATGCCCGTAGGCTGCCTGGTCAGCAACGAGCCTGACAGCCTGCTCGCGGAACTCGGCTAGCGCTTCCAGAGCGGCGTTCTCCGCCTGCCCCCCGTCAAGATAGGGCAGCCAATTGAACGCATCCGCCTTTTTGGGCGCGGGCGGTTGGTACTTCGTGCCCCGGTAGGCCCGCGGGTGCGCAGCGGTCGCCTTTGGAAGCGAACTATCCGTCAATTGCGCCGAATGGGGGAAAGTCGCCTCGAACGCCCCGGGCTCGGCTACCGTGTTCAACGTGACATGCCAGATGGCCACCAGAGTCTCGGCCGACGCCCTGGCGTGCCGGAGGTGCGCCACAGAACGCTCGACGAGTCCGCCGTAGGGTGCATAGGGATGCTCCATGGGACCCAAACACTCTTGCCACCCCGTCAGAGAACGGCTCGGCTTGCCATCGGGCCCCGTCGGCGGATCCCAATGCAGCGTGAATACGCCTTCCGGATTGCGCAATAGTGCCACCCTCATTCCGCCGCGGATGATACACGCCTGCCCCGGAGCGTGGGGACTGATTGCTAGCTCGTTCTCCCCTGGATCGGGTCGGGACAATTTTTGTCCGGCACCGGTACCATGGCCCCATGACCACCCTCGCGAATCGTCCGAACTCCGCTTTGCTCGTCGTGGACATGCAGAACGGCGTGGTGGACGGCGCCCCTCGGCGCGACCAAGTGATCGAGAACATCCAGTCTCTCGTGGCGCGGGCCCGGCGGGAGGGCGTGCCGGTGCTCTGGATCCAACACCACGACGAGCAACTCGCCAAAGGCAGTGCGAACTGGGAGTACGTGGCGGAGTTGGTGCGCGGCGATGGCGAGGCGCTGATCCACAAGCAGTACGGCGACTCGTTCGAGGGCACCGAGCTGGAAGCGGTTCTTGCCCAGCATGGCGTCGGCAATTTGGTGATCTCGGGCGCTCAGAGCGACTTCTGCATCCGCAATACCCTGCACGGGGCCTTGGTGCGGGGGTATGACACGTGGCTCGTGTCGGATGCGCATACCACCGGCGATCTGACCCAATGGGGGTTTCCCCCGCCGGAGCAAGTCATCGAGTTCATGAACTTGCTGTGGGGCAACCAATCCGCGCCGGGCCGGGAGGCGGGTGTGGTGGCAACGGCAGAGGTGCGTTTTCGGGCGAAAGCCGACTCCCATTGAATGGTATTGTGCCTGCCCTGGGTGTGCGCTCTTATGCCGCTGGATCGGGGCCTTTTGCTGCGATGCGGGAGTCGATTGTCTCTTGGTCGCGTTTGGCCCGCACCTGGATGTGCTCGCCCAATCCCTGAACCCGCCGTTGGAATAACGTTACATACCGAACCAGGTTCGATCAGTCCCACAATTCGCCGGGCGTGCGCAGCACGCCCGGCGAATCGTGACTTGATCGAACCTGGTTCGGGATGTAACGTTATTCCAACGGCGCAACCTCTACCTGCCAAGCGCGGATGGAGATTCCTGCCCATTGGCGCACCCTCACATTGACTCACAGACAAACTTTCAAAGCCTGCTCCAGCGCATCGATCTCCGCATCGTTGCCGCACGAGATGCGGATGCAACGGTCCTGGGGGGCGACGAAAGGCATGCGGGTGAAGATGCGCCGTTCAGCGAGTTGGGTGACGACGGAACGGGCAAAAGCCCCATCGCGGCCTAGGTCTATAGTCTGAAAGTTCGTGGCCGAAGGCAGAGGGTTCCAGCCGCGTCGGCGGGCGAGGTCGGCGAGCCTTTGTTTGCAGGAGTCGACCGCCCGGATCACGTTCTGCAAGTGCACTTGGTCGGACAAGGCCGCCAGCGCACCCATCTGGGCGACGCGATTGACGCCGAAGTGGTTGCGCACCTTGTGGAACGCGGCAATCAGGTCCTTGTGAGCAATTGCGTAGCCGATGCGGGCTCCAGCCAGCCCGTAGGCCTTGGAAAACGTGCGCATCCGGATGACACCGGGGTCCTGTACGTCGATCGGCGGTGCGGTTCCGTCGGGGGCGAACTCGATGTAAGCCTCGTCGAGCACAAGCAGGGCACCCTTCGGACGCGCATCGATCATGCGGGTGACCGCCTCCGCCCCGTGCCAGGTACCCATCGGATTGTCGGGGTTGGCCAGGTAGATCAGGTGTGCGTCGACTTCGCGCGCTTTGTCCAGCAGACTCGCGGGGTCCTCACAGTCGTTCACATAGGGCACCGTGTGCAGCTCGCCCCCATGCCCCACCACGTGGAAGGCGAAGGTCGGGTAGGCGCCTTTCGAAGTCACCACCGGAGTGCCCGGTTCCACCAACATGCGCACGAGATACCCCAGCAGGCCGTCGATGCCTTCCCCCACCACGATGCAATCCGCCGGCACTCCGTGGTGCACGGCCAAGGCCTCCCGCAGGTCGTGGTTTTCCGGGTCGCCGTACTTCCAGGCCTCTGCGCAGGAACGGGCCATGGCTTCGACAGCGGCTGGCGAGGGCCCCAGGGTCAGTTCGTTGGCCCCCAGGCGTGCGACAAACGTCTGCCCCCGCTGCCGTTCCTGGGTCTCGGGCCCCACAAAGGGCACAGTGGCGGGCAAGGAACGGACGAGCGATGTGAGCCGGGGCGCAGGATCCATGGGAGTAGTTATAGCGCAATACCCACAGGTCCCTGCCTTCTCTTGCCCTCTCCCACGGAAATCCCGTTGGAGCCAGTGATTCGCGGGCTCGAAGGGAATGGTTCAAGCAGACTCAGAAGGGAAAGGGCCGAGGAGGCAATCCGCATCAAAGGACGTGCGCGCGCAATCGTGCCACCGCCCCCCTCCGCATATGGTTGCAGAGCCCCAACCTGTGTAGGCCGCCGCAAGAACCGAAACTGCCTACACCGCCGTCCAGGTTCACCCCCCGATCCATCGGGGTACAAGTCTAGCACCCCCAGCTGCGGCGCCCTGACTGAGAGATAGGCTGGGCGACCTGTGGAACTGGCAAAAATGCCCGCATTCGAAGCGCAAATGCCTCATGAGCACACCGTTCCATGCACCCTATTCCGACGGGTACTTCGAGAAATCGCCGAGGGCTGCCTGCAGACGGACCCGGGCCGCTGCGGACCTGCCTTCCAGGTCGCAAACGTCCAACTTCGATTGCACGGCAGCACGACGGGAGGACAAGTAGTCGAGGTACTCCAACTCCCCGGCCTCAAACAGAAGGCGGGCCTGTTCGGCAAGTTGCTCTCGTTGTTGCAAGAGGGGCCTACGGATACTCACCAACTGATCCTGAAGAAGGCGTACTTCGGCTTCGGCAGTACACACATCGCGCGAAACCTCGTGGGCAGCGGCCCGCACCCCAGCCGCAGCTTCCTTGAGCTCTGCATTGCCCTTGGCGAAGGATTCGCGCGCCGTATCGAAAACAGGCAACTCCACCGCCAGGCTAGCGAACAGGGTCGGATCTCCGGATTCGGTTTTCTGCCCTAATCCGATCTGCGGGAGATACCTCAGCCCCGAGGCTTCCAAGTGTAGACGCTCTAGCCGCGCGCGATATCGCGCTTCGGCGGCACGCAGTTCAGGCCGGGCCGCAGCGGCAGACACCAACAAGGACTCCAAGTCGGGAGTATCCGCAAGCTCCATCAGGGGGCTTGAATCATCCAGTTCGAGTTCAACGGGCCTTTCGAACCCCAACGCAAAGGCGAATTCGACTTCCAGCAACCGCGCTTCGTGTTGGGCATCCGCCAGCTCCGCGGCTCCGGCCAAGCTCTCGGTCGCTGCCCGCTGTCGATCGATCGCGGGCAACAACCCAGCCGCGATCAATTCCTTCACGGCTTCGACTTCTCCTTCCAACAGGGACTGGGCCTCCTCCAGCAGCAACACTCTACGGCGTGCCAGCAGAAGCCCTTCGAATGCCAGAGCAACTCCCACCGCGACCGTCTGCCGCTCGACACGCAATTCGAACTCCGCCTCCTGGGCTTCGAAATCGGCAGCTGCGCGCTTTCGGCCCCACCAGGGCCTCGAGGGCATACGCCAGGCTCGTCGATTGCGCGAATGGCCGCGCGTTGTTGCCATAGGCGTCGATTTCCTCGAACGTCAAGTCGAGCCCCGGATTGGGCAAGGTGCGCGCCTGTCGAGCCGCGGATCGGGCCGTCTCCAGTCGGGCCGTCCAGGCGGCAGCATTGGGCACGCTGTCCAATGCCAAGCGAATGCACTGCTCGCGGCTCAATGGATGTTCCGCCTGTTCGATTCCCCATGCCGCGTCGAGAACCGGCTCTTGTACGGTACGACAGGCGCCAGCAAACCCTGCGATCAGAAGGCCCAGGACCATGCCGCGCCGATGACCCGCTGCAAAACGATTGAAGCGCACCGTACAAATCCCCCGTTGCCCAAATTCAAGCCTGTTCATACCGGCCTCCCTCGGGAAGCAGCGCCCCCTTGCCAAGACTCAGGCAGCCGATAGGCACGACGACCAGACTGCACAGAGTAGAAATCAACAAGCCCCCGATCACCACTACGGCAAGAGGTTTCTGCAGTTCCGCTCCTTCGCCAATCCCGAGAGCCAGCGGCAGCAATCCCGCAATAGCCGCCAGAGTCGTCATCAGCACGGGCCGCAAGCGGATCCGCGCCGCTTCGATCATCGCTTCGTGCTCGGAACTCCCTTCGGAGCAGAGTTGCTGCGCATACTCGATCATGATGATCCCGTTTTTGACTACCAGTCCGACTAGCATGATCAACCCCATTCCCGAGCTGATGTTCAAGGCGATTCCGCTTGCACGCAAGGCCAACAACCCTCCTATCTGCCCAAACGGCAAGGCCAGGAAGATGATGGCCGGAAGTCGAAGGGAGCGGAACTGCACAACCAGCAGAAGGAATACCAGGCCTGCCCCCATAGCGAACACCGACACCAGATTCCGGAAGGCACTGCGCTGGCTGAGCGCTTGCCCTCCCATTTCATAGCGCACATGCTCGCCCAAGTTGAGTTTCCCAAGCGCCAGTTCCACCGCGCGACTCACGGTGCCCAGGTCGCTACCTGCAACCCCGGCGGTCACGCGTACCATGGGCACTTGGTTCTCGCGCTCCAATTCGTTCTCGGCGATCTGGCGGTCGAAAGAGGCCAGGGATTGTATGGGTACCCGGGTCTGTGCCGAAGCGCCTCCCGCCGGCGTCAGGAACAACTCCGGCCCGGGCGTATCCGTCACCGCTTCCATTCGCTTACCCTTCGTGCCCCGCACCCGCACATCGATGTACTGATCGCCTTGCCGGATCCGCGTGGCCACTGTCCCTAGTAACTGCGTCGAGATTTGATCGGCCATGCCGGCGGTCGAGAGTCCAGCCTGCGCCAGGCGTAGCGGCTTGGGCCGCCAGACCAGCTCGGGGCTACCAAACGAGACGTGATTCATGAGATCCACTAGGCCAGGCGTCGCTTCGATGGCCGCCGCCACGGTGTCCGCCGCCGCCTGCAACTGTCGGTAATCAGGACCAAATAGTTTGACTTCGATTGGGTCCGGGTTGCCCGCCAGATCTGCAATCGTGTCCTGCATCACCTGGATGAACTCGCACTCCGCCTGCGGGACCTCAGCCGCCATCCGCAGTCGAAGCTCGTCGATGACTTCGAACACACTTCGCGTGCGGGACCCATGGGGTACGAGCCCTACCAGGATGTCCCCGGTGAACTGCTCGGTTGCGAAAAAGCCCAACTCGGCTCCGGTGCGACGGGAGAAGGAATTGACCTCCGCAGTCTCGCCCAGGATAGCTTCGATTTGCCGGCATGCCGCGTCGGTTTCCATCAGGCTCGACCCCACGGGAAGGGTGTAGTCCAGCACAAAGCCTCCTTCGTCCATTTCCGGAAGGAACCCCGTTTGCAGGTTGCCAAGTCCAGCGACCATGGCCAGCAGCACAGCGGTCAAACCAGTCAGCGTCAAACCGGCGTGCTGCGAAAGGCCGGACAAGAGTCCCGCGTAGTGTTTCTGCAGCCATTCCATCCAGCGTCGGCTTTTCCCTCCGCTGCGAGGGCGAAGCACATTCGTCAGCAGGAGCAGGGGTGACCAGACTAGGGACACCGCCATCGACGCAAGAATCGAAAGGCCCAAAGCCATCGCCAGGGATTGGAAGAACTGTCCCACAACACCTTCGAGCAAGACCAACGGCAAGAAGACAACCACGGTGGTAAGCGAAGAGCCGACAATCGCTCCAAGCACCTCGCGCACGCCCTCGCTGACTGCTGAGAAGATCTGCCCAGGACCCGCCCCTTCCGGTAAAGGTGCCATGCGCCTCGCCACATTCTCCACGACGACGATGGCATCGTCGATCATCAGTCCAATGGCCACCGCGAGCCCACCGAGGCTCATCAGGTTGAGCGATTCGTGCAGGAGCGGGAAGAGGGCGAGGGTCAGGACGACGGAAAGCGGAATGGCCAAGCCGGCGACGAGTGTCACACGCCATTCCCCGAGAAACAGTGCAAGCACCAAAACCGAAAGCAGCGCCCCGATGGCAATGGCATCGCGCACGCCGTGGATCGAAGCTTGGACGAGCTCGGCCTGGTCATAAACCATCGTGACGCTCGAAGCTCCCGGCAACTGGCCGTGCATCTCCTCCAGGATCGCTCGCACGTCTTTGGAAAGGTCCGTCACACGCCCGCCATCCCGCAGGAAAACGCTGACGACGACGCTGTCGACCTGTCCCCCGGTCACGATCTGCGTGCGCTCCGCCGTGGTTTCCACCAATCGACCCAGTTGGCCGAGCGCAATCGGAGACCCACTGGCGCCCACCACCACCAGGTCGAGGATGCGCTGGGGATCAGTAAGTTCTCCATCGACGAGCAACTGGTACTGCAATCCTTCCGCGGGCATTCGTCCCACAGCCAGGATCTGGTTGCTTTCCCCCAAAGCCGCTGTGATGTCATTCAGCTCAAGCCCTGCTTGCGCCAAGGCGACTTCATCCGCTTCGAGTACGAATTCTCGTTGGTCACCGGATTGCGCGGTGACAAAGAAGGCATCGGGAAGCCGGGCCAGGCGTGGCTTCAGCTCCAAGTTGACCCACTCCGACAAACGCGCCCGTTCCACGGGGTTGGAGGCGATTTCCGGGCCTGGGGTGACGTTGAAAGAGAGCACCGGAAAGACAGCCGGTGTCTGCTGTTCGATCGTCACCGCGAGATCTGAGGGCAAGCCAGCCTGGGCCACACGGGCGCGGACCAAGGCCAGAGCTTCGCGCATGTCGGTGCCGGATTCGAAGTCCAAGCTGAACTCGCTCGCCCCTCGCAGGGTCTTGGACCGCACCCGCTTCAGTTTCGGAACGGCGCTCACGGCCTGCTCGATTGGGCGGGTCACTGCGATCAACATTCCCCGTACCGGCGCTTCCCCGGACTCGGCAATCACGGCGATCCGGGGGAAGGCGACCTCGGGGTAGATGCTGCGTGAAGAGAGGAAACCGGCACGCACGCCTGCCGCGATGAGCAAAGCCAGCAAGACAAACAAGGCTCGCCGGTGATAGAAGGCAAAGCGCACCATGGTCAGTTTCCTTCGGCGGCCTCGATCACCACATGGGTTCCATCGGGCAGGTTGTAACCTCCCTGCACCACAACCCGGGCCCCCACCGCGAGATCGCCCTCCACGGCAATCGAGCCGGAATGGCGGGCGAGTACCTTGACCGGAACCGTGTGCGAGATGTCCTGGGCATCCACAACCACGACCACTTGGGCTTCGTCCGCGCGGATCAGCGCGTCCGAAGGGATCAGGACCGCCTGGGGCGTGCGCCCGTACTCCAGCTCTCCTTCGAGGAATTGGCCGGGTTCCAGTCCCGGAGCGCTCTCGTCCGGCTCAACGATCACTCTGATCAGCCCCGTGCTTGGGTCGACTCCGGGCAAGCGACTGATCACGCGTCCCCGGCCTTCACCTCCATGGGAGTCGCGCCAGGTCGCTGTGCCGTTTGTGGGTATCCGCCCTGACCATTCCGGGTCCAAGCCGAAAAGTACGCGCGTCGCCCCAGAGACTTGCACAGTGCCGATTGCCCCCCCACCGTCGATCTGCATCCCGACGGAGGTGTCGAGGGTGGTGACCACGCCCGCGCTCATTGCATGAACCTGGGTAGCCGTCAGCAGGGCCTGCGCCTCTTCGCGGCGCGCTTTCGCTGCTGCAAGATTGGCGAGCAGCCCCTGACGCTGGAGGTCTGCCCCGCCGTCGTTCCAATGCTGCAGAAGATCATTGGCTTGCTTCAGATTGGCACGGGCGAGTTCAGCCGCCATCCGAGCCTCCTCGGCGGTTTTCGCGGCAACTAGCCCCTTTTCCAGGAGAGGCTCCAGTCTCCCGACTTGCTGTTCGGTCAATTCCAACTGACTGCGGCTCGCAAGTACCTGTGCCTCCAACAACTGACCTCGTTCTGCCCGGCCCATGCGATCCCACTCCGCCAATGCCGACTCGAACTGAAGGACGTCGGCCTGAGCCTCTGCCAACTGGGCGCGGCGAGGCGTGGAGTCGAAGGTGGCCAACAATTGCCCTTGCTGCACGTGGCTCCCCGGTTCGATCAGGAGACTTTCCACGATGCCGCCCGAGCGCGAGGAGAGGACTTGGATGGCTGCCGGGTCGGTCTCTACCTTGCCCAACACCTTCACGACTAGCGGCAGGTCCCCCACTTGCGCCGATTCGATTCGCACCTTGACGTTCGTCTCCGCCGGAGCGGCCCCGTCCTCGTGCTCCGCTTCTTCCACGGCAGGGGTGAAGAGCTGGTGCAGCGACCATCCTCCAAGCCCTCCAAAACCTACGAGGAGAATTCCTGCCAGACCGCGGGTACCAAGTTTCATTCCGTTCCTTTCTTGATCGTTCACCTGCAGTGCGGGTGGCCTCCGCTACCAGGGATGCAACCCGATTCTCGTGCGTCTCTTTGGCCGTGGGCACCCCACTGGGGAGTTGCTCGGGCGCGGGTTGCCGATGTTGCAGGCGGGCCTAGCCGAGGCCAATTACAATCCTCTCAGTTGGCTCCCTGGGCCGCTATATGTCGCCCTCACAGACAGTGCGCAGGAACCGCCGCTGCCGAACCGGTGGGAGATCCGGCCCTGGCCACGGGCGCCCTGAATTCCGGCCTCCCGCCCTCCACAACGACCCTGGCAGCCCTTTCCGGCGTGGGTTTCCCACCGCGGAAAAAAGTTCTGCAATCGGACTCAGGGCGCTAAAGGGCCCGGAAAAAGGTTCCGAAAAGGGGGGCATGCGAGCGGGATCTTCCCCCTGCTCCCCCCCTTCCCCATGTGGTTGCAAAGCCTGATCCTGTGCCTGGCCCCGAGCCCCGCCCCCGCCTTTCTGGCCGTCCAGGTTCTGCCCCTCGAACAATCGTGGCATGTGCCGGGCACCCCGCCCCCTGCGCCGCGCCGCGATGGTGACGTACCGCCGGTGATCAAGGACAAACCCTTGCCGCCGGTTTGAGCGAGAGAGTCTGAGTGAGAGAACGTTTCCTTGGAGAGAGACCGATAGAGAGTCGTGATTCCATCCTGGCCGCCGCGGTGCCCTGACTGCGGTGTGAGCTGGGCGAACGAGGGCACCCGCAAGGGTGCCCTCGTTCGTTTGTGCCGAGCCTCTGCTGTCGTTGGAATACGTTACATACCGAACCAGGTTCGATCAGTCCCACATCGCGGCGTGCGTCGCACGCCGCGAATTGTGGGACTGATCGAACTCTGGTTCGGTATGTAACGTTATTCCAACGACGAACAGGCTCGTCAGTGGAAATGTGTGACGTACGTCACACATTTCCACGGCCCTGGCGCTCATCCCGGAACACCGGCACCGCTTTGCGCACCTGCGCCACGAGCTCGAGATCGAGCTCGGCTTGGATCATCGGGTCCTCGTCACTGCCCTCGGCAAGCACGTTCCCGAGGGGATCGACAATCAGCGACGCGCCCGGGAAATCCAAGGCCATTTGCCTGCGCCCAATCCTCTCGCTACCCCGCCGATTGCACGCCACCACGTAACACTGTCCCTCGATCGCCCGGCCAATCACCAACCCACGCCACTGCGCGGCGCGCGGATGGGGCCATTGAGCCACCACGAGCATCACCCGGCTGCCGGCCCGTTGCGCGGGGCGCACCCAGTGCGGAAAGCGCAGGTCGTAACACACGATGCCGTGCAAGGGGCCGAAGCGGCTTGGAATGACCTCGGGCGGCGCGTCCCCTGCCGTGAACGAAAGGTGCTCGGCGGTGGGGCTGAAGAGGTGTCCCTTGTCGTACCCCCCGACCTCGACTCCGTCTTCCAGGTAGTGAAAACGATTGCTCGGCCGACCCCCCGTCCCCGGGCCATACGCCGAACCGGCCAAACTCAAGCCAAACTCCCTGGTCCAGCCACGAGCGGCTTCCAGGCTTGTTTCGCTCGCGGCCCACACGGGAGCATCCACCTCCGCGCAGAACGAGGTCGGCCACATCTCGGGCAACAGGGCCAATTCGGCCCCGGCACGAGCGGCCTGTTGCACCAGGGCGTATGCCCCTTCCCGGTTCTCCTCGAACTGCCCCACCCGGGGATCGAGCTGCAGACAAGCGACGCGCATCGGCACAAGCTATCCGATGCGGCGGCCTGCTTGCTACTGTAGACGCCATGGACGAACCGCAGGAACCCTGGCCCGCGGAGGGCCGGCCGGTGCTCGCGGAGACCGAAGCCCTGCGCGCCGCGCTGGAGCGGGCCCAGGCGGGGCTCGACTTCAAGAGCAACAAGGAGATCCTGCTCAAGGACCTGCTGCCCGACGTCGCCGAGCAGCACCTGATGGTGCAACAGGAAGGCCGCGGCGCGTGGACGCTGATGCTGCCGGGCGCGGGCGGCGAGGCCCTGTTCGTCGGCAACGCGTTGTCCGGCACGATCCAAGCCCTCGCCCGCATCGGCTATCGCGTCTGCATCGCCGATACCGATCCCGAACGCCTTGCCTGGGCGGCCCTGCGCGACGCCGCGCTGATCCCGGGCCGCACCCACGGCGTTCGCATCGCCGGCGACGGTCCCCCGCCCTTCCAGCCCGCGTCCTTCGACCTCGTCGTGCTCGAGCCCTCTCTGCCCGGCAATGACCACCCCTGGGCCGCCGACCCCCGGCCCTGGCAAGCCCTCACCCGCGACCTCTACGTGCGCATCGCGGACAATCCCTGGGCCTACAAGAATGCCACCGGGGTGCGCGGCCGTTTCCGCATCCAATCGCCGGTTTCCTGGCTGCAGAGTGGACTTGCGCCCGCCCCCGGCGCGGCCTCGCGCGCGCAATTGCGGCGCGAAACCGGAGACTTCGCCCAGGCCGAAACGGTCGCCCTCTACCCCCATCGCCTCGAGTGCAGCCACGTGGTGCACCTCGACCAAACCCTGCCGCGGCTGACCGTCGGCACCAAGGAACGCCGCAACCTGCTGAAGGTCGTCGGCCACCGGCTCGGCGCCTTTCCTCGGCTGACCCCGTCGCTCGCCGTGCTCGCGAGTCGCCAGCGCGGTCCCGCGCGTCTGCACCAGGCCCTGCGCGAATTGCAGACACTCGGCTTCGGCCCCCTCGCCGAACACGCGATCGAACACCTGATCGCCACGCGCGGGAACCTCGCGGTCGTGCACACCCTCGCACCCGATGGCGAACCCGGTGTCACCCTGCACGTGCCCCTCTGCGCGCACAAACGGCGGCTGATCGAGCTGCACTACCGCGCCCTGCAGGAGCTCAGCGCCGATGCGAACGCCCCGCGCGTACCCCGCCCCATCTTCTGCGGCGAAGCGGCCGGACTCTGGCTTTCGGTGGAAGAACGCCTGCCCGGCATCAGCGCCCCCCAACTGCTCGAGGGCAGCTCTGCCCAGATCCGGCTGTTCTCCGAGGTCGGCCGCGCCCTGCCCGGCCTGGCCCGGGGCCCGCGCCGCGTGCTCGACGCCCCGCTCTGGCAGCAATGGCTCGCCCCGCGCTTCGACCGCGCGATCCGCCTGTGCGGCCGCAACGACACCGCCCGCAACCTGCGGCGCATGGTCGACGAAAGCCGCGAACGCATGCTGGGCCAGGAGTTCCAGCCCGTGCTCTACCACGCCGATCTGCGCCCCAAACATGCCCAGGCGCAGGCCGATGGTTCCCTGGTCGGACTGATGGATTGGGGGGCCTACGAACCCGAGTTCCTGCCCCTGGTGGACCTGCTGCACCTGGTCCTGCACCGGCGCCACGCCGGCTCGCGGGCCCAGTGGCGCGCCTTGCTCGCGGGAGGCCTCACCGACTATGAAAACCAGATCATCGACGGCTACTGCCGTGACCTCGGGGTCACCGACGATTTGAGATCGGGTATCGCGGCCATGTACCCAGCGCTGACCGCGGGCATGGCCGAGCGCAATTGGGAATTCTCAAGGCCGTACTGGGTGCACCGCATCTTCGGGCTCTAAGCGCAGGATTGACACGGCCCGGAGAGGCCTGGCGGTTAGGCTGTTCGCCCTATCGCCCGCTGCCGCCCCGCCCGTCGGAATCGGTTCCGCAAAAGGATCAAGCAATTCCGCGGCCCCGTCGATGTTCGAGGCGGTATCCCATACACACGCCATGAGTCTGCTCCTGTTCCTGCTGCTCGCCCTGCTCGTCTTCACCGTCTTCGCCTACGCCGGCAAACCGGGTTTGGGCGCCCTGTTCGGCGCGATCCTGTACCTGTACGGCGCCTGGTGCGTCTGCGGCACCCCGCCGATGTGGTGGATCCTCGTCGGCCTGGCCGCCGTGGCGACCGTGCTTTCGATCGTGCCCGGCCTGCGCCAGCGCTTCGTCACCGGCCCGGTGATGAACCTGCTCGGCCCCAGCCTGCCGCGCATCAGCGACACCGAATTGGTGGCCCTCGAAGCGGGCACCGTCTGGTGGGACGCGGACCTGTTCTCGGGCAAACCGGATTGGGAGAAGCTGCTCGCGTACAAACCGAAGGGTTTCAGCCCCGAGGAGCAAGCGTTCCTCGCCGGCCCCACCGAGGAGATCTGCCGCATGGTGGACAACGAGCAGGTGGACCAACTCGGCGACCTGTCCCCTGAAACGTGGCAATACCTCAAGGATCAGGGCTTCATGGCCCTGATCATCCCGAAGTCCTTCGGCGGCAAGGAATTCTCCGCGGAGGCGATCTCGACCATCATCACGAAAGTCGCGAGCCACAACGTGACCCTCGCGGTGACCGTGATGCTGCCCGCTTCGCTCGGCCCGGCGGAATTGATCTTGCACTACGGCACCCAGGCCCAGCGGGACCATTACCTGCCGCGCCTCGCTAGTGGCGCACTCGTGCCGGCGTTTGCCCTGACCGAACCCCACGCGGGTTCCGACGCGGGTTCGATCGAGAGCACCGGCGTGATCTGCAAGGGCATGTGGAACGGCCAGGAGGTGCTCGGCCTGCGCCTCAACTGGAACAAGCGTTACATCACCCTGGCGCCGATCTGCAACCTGCTGGGCCTCGCGTTCCAGGCCCAGGATCCCGACGGACTGCTCGGCGGCCCGAAGTACCTGGGCATCACCTGCGCCTTGGTGCCTACCGAACTTCCGGGGGTCACCACGGGCGAACGCCACGACCCTCTGGGCGTGAAGTTCGTGAACGGTCCGACCCAGGGCAAGGACGTCTTCATTCCGCTCGATCACGTGATCGGCGAGCAGGACGGTTTGGGCAAGGGCTGGCGCATGCTGATGGACTGCCTGTCCGCCGGCCGTTCGATTTCGCTGCCGGGTCTCGCGTGCGGCGCGGGCCAGAACGCATCGCTGACGGTGGGCGCCTACGGCCTGCTACGCGAGCAATTCGGCCTGCCGCTGCACAAGTTCGAAGGGGTCGCTACGCCGATGGGCCGCATCGCGGGCATGACCTGGATGATGAATGCAGCGCGCGAATTGACCGCCAGCTCGGTGGCCCACGGCGAAAAGCCGTCGGTGATTTCAGCCATCATGAAGGCGTACTGCACCGAAGGTATGCGCACGGTCGTAAACGACGGCATGGACGTGCTGGCCGGGGCCGGCATCTGCCGCGGCGAGCGCAACATCCTGGCGCGCTACTTCCAGGCGATTCCGATCGGCATCACGGTCGAAGGCGCGAACATCCTGACCCGCACGCTGATCATCTTCGGCCAGGGCATGCTGCGCTGCCACCGCTACGCCTTCGACGAAGTGCGTGCGGTGCAACGCAAGGACGTGCAGGCCTTCGACAAGGCGTTCCGCGGCCACATGGGCGCGGCGGTGTCTTCGGGCGTGCGCGCCACGGTGCAAGGCCTGTTCGGCGGGCCCCTGACCCCCACGCCCGGTCCGAGCGCGAGCGATTGGCTCGTGCGCGGTTTGACGCGCCTTTCCGCCGCGTTTGCGGTCTGCGCGGAAACGTCGATGGCGACTCTCGGCGGCGATCTGAAGCGGCGCGAGGAGTTGTCGGGCCGCCTGGCGGATGCGCTCGCGTGGATGTACTTCGGTTCGGCCAGCGTGCACCGCTTCGTGCACGAAGGCGGGCGCGAGGTGGACGAAGCCTGGTTGCGCTGGGCTGGTGCCACGTCGTTGTACAACGCGCAAGAAGCCCTGCTCGGACTGCTCGACAACCTGCCCAACCGCCCGATCGGGTGGATGGTGCGCAAGCTGCTGTTCCCCTGGGGTCGCAGCTACGAGCGGCCGCGCGACGAAGTCACCCACGAACTCGCGAATCGCATCGTGAACGACGCGGTGTTGCGCGATCGGCTCTGCCGTGACGCGCACGTGCCCGCCCCCGGGCGACCGGGCCTCGGCGCATTGTTCCACGGCGCCGAAAGGCTGCAGCGCGTGGCACCCCTGCGCCGCAAGGTGGCCAAAGCCGTGCGCGAAAAGGTGCTGCCGCGCGGTGTGAAGGAACTCGGCCTGCTGCCGCTGGCCATCGAGAAGAACGTGCTGTCGGAAGCCGAAGCGCTGATTCTGCGGGACGCGCTCGAATTGCAGGCCGACCTGGTCCAGGTGGACTCCTTCTCCCCGGAGGAGTACCTCGGACGCTGCGGTTCCTGATCGCATTTCAGGCCCCTCTGCCCCCAGCCCCCCGTGGTCCACCGACCCCGGGGGGCTGGTCCGTTTCGGGGCGCGCGTCCCATCCTCGCACCTGACGAAACCGTCGATTCCCCGATAGACGCACGAATGGGGGCCCTAGGGACCTTGGAGCTCGCATTGGACTGAACGAGCTTCAGGCAGGGGAAAGGACTTCCGAAAACAGAACCGGCCCTCTATCTGGCCAGTCCATCCCTGCCGCCATGTTCCGAATCAAGAACCCCAAGCGATCGGAGCTCCGCGGAGGATTCACCTTAGTCGAGGTGATGATCTCTCTGACGGTGCTCACCGTCGCCGTGTATCTGATGTCAAGCACGATCACGGCGACGATGGCCCATTCCAGCAAGCGCAAGGAGCGCACTCTGGCCCTTGAGGCGGCCATGAACCAGCTGGAAGCCATGCGGGCGCTCCCCTTCCGGGAGCTGGCCCAGCGATTCAACGCCGATCCAACCGACGATCCCGACGGCCCGGGCACCGCCCAGGGCAATCTCTTTGTGGTTCCTGGGCTCAGCCCCCAGGAGGGCCAGCCGGCCGTGGGCACCATCGAAATGCCCCTGGTCGCGAACCGGGTGCGTGAGGACGTGGTGATCCCCAAACTGGGCATGCCCCGCGACCTCAACGGCGATTTCGTCGTGGACGCGGACGACCACAGCGACAACTACATGCTGCTGCCCATCCGGGTGCGCGTTGCATGGGCCGGTACCGGTGGCAACCGGGAACTGGTCATGACCTCGATGTATTCGGCCGTGCAGAGGCACCTCGAATGAAGCGGTCCCGACGCGCAGGCTTCACCCTCATCGAAGTCGTGATCGCCCTCACGATCCTGGTGCTGATCTCCGCCAACATCGCGATGATCAGCCGCACCGGTTCGAAGGCCGCCGAGAGCGACCTCTTCCGGCAGGTCCTGGACGGGGAGATGAACGTCACAATGGACCGCATCCGCTTCGCGCTGATGTCGGCGTCGGCGGACAACGTCTATCCGACCCTGTCCAAACCCCTTTCCAACGACTCGATCGACTTCTCCACCAGCATGGGGGTGCAGGCGGGCGTACACGTCATGGGCGATCCGGAGCGCATCCGGTGGCAACCCACCAACGAGGAGAAGGGGCGCGTGCTCTGGACCCAGGGCCTGGGCATGCCGGACGAACGCGAACTGCAGTGGAGCCAGAACGTGCCGACCCTGCAGGACCGCGAGATCCTGAACACGATCGACGACAACAACAACGGACTGGATGACGAGCCGGGGCTCGCCTTCCACGTGGAGCAGGCGCAGGACAAGGAGATGCAGATCTTCGTGACCCTCACCATCTCCAAGGAAGACAGCACGGGGAACCGGATTCCGACCAGCCGTCAGGTCAACGTGACCTGCCGCAACTAAACCATGAAGAGCTTGAAGCGATCCAACAAAGCGCGCCGGGGGGCGGCTCTCATCTCCTGCCTGATGCTGGTGGCCGCCGTCGCCAGCCTGGGCGCTGGCATGGTGCAGATCAGTTCGGTCAGCACGCGCCGGCAGAACCTGTCGATTGACACGGCCCAAGCCTTGTACATCGCCGAGTCGGCCCTTTCCGAGGCGTACTTCGCGGTGGCCCAGGGCCGTTCCGGTCAACTCGGCAGCGAGGTCACGCCGGCCGAGTACGCGGGGGGATACTATTGGGTGACCGCCACGGAACAACCCGGCGCGCAGGTCGAACTGAAAGCCACGGCCATGTACGGGCGCGGCAAGTTCACCCTTGGCTTGGCCCTCAAGCGTTCGGAGAACCAGGTCGCCGGCCTCGGTATCTGCGGACTCGTCGACGTCACGATCGGGGATAGCGCCAAGATCCTCAACGTAGTCGATCCGATCAACCCGCCGCCTTCGGGCAGCGCGCCGCTCAGCGTGCGCAGCAACGGCGACATCACCATCTATTCGCCCGATCCGATGCTGGGCCTGCCGGCCACCACGGTGGAAGGCGGCGTGCACGCGGGCCCCGATGGCCTGGCCGATCTGGATCCCGGCGTGATCGTCACCGGCGAGATCAGCCTCTCTTCGCGGGGCATCACCCTGCCGAGCTTCACCATCCCCAAGATGGACGGCTCGCTGGGCAACTACGTCTTCCCGACCGGCATGAGCTCGGACAAGCTCATGAGTGACCGGTACTACGACACGATGACCGTGCCGGCGGGCAAGACCCTGGTCCTGCAGGGCCCGATGGACCTACGCGCCGATACGTTCGAACTGCTGTCCGGCGCGCAGCTGATTATCGACACTACCGCGGGTCCCGTGGGCATGTACACGACCCGCCTGACGTACTTCGAAAGCGGGTCGAGCCTGGTCAGCGTGGATAAGGATCCGACACGCTTCACCCTCTTCGCCCTGACCCCGGTGCGCACGGATCGCTCCAAGGTCATCATGGGCGCAAAAGGCGAGTTCTACGGCATGTTGATCGCCCCCCGCTCGCACGTCGAGGTTCCGGGGGACATGCGCATCACCGGCTCGATCGTGGCCGAGACCCTCAACATCGGCTCGAATGCCCAGGTGACCTACCCGGAGATCCTGCGCGGCGGCGGTTATGGCATCACGATGACGCCGACGCTCGTAGCCTGGCAGATCCTCGAGGTACCCGATTCGCCGCTGACCCGGGGTTCGGGCACGATCGACGAGAAGATCAAGAACCTGGCGCTGGTTCCGGTACCCACCCGTACGGCGGCGCTGGAAACCGACGTGAAGCTGACGTACCTGGACACCCTGGGCTCAATCCAGGTCTACACCGGACCGCTGACCGCGGTTCCGTGGGTCACCGTGCGCTCCGTCGACAAGGTCGGTTGGTTCGACGGCATGATCTGGCAGCCGGATACCAAGCCGACCATGGTGATCGACGCCGTGGACGACAAGAACGGCATCATCGACGCGGTGGTGGCGCCCCTGGGGTAATCGCATGAAGTGCTCCTTCCCCAAGCTCCCCCACTGGCTGGCGGCCTTGTGCACCGGAGTCCTGTTGATGGCTCCGACGCCCGCGCAGACCCCGCCGGTGGACGGATTGCGCCAACTGGTCGAGCAACTCGAGGCCGGCAAACCGACCCAGGCCCGCGAGTGGCTCACCGTCCTGGCGGGGCAACCCGCGGGCACCACGCGCGATCTGTGGCAGCTTTGGCGGCAGGAGGGCCCCCCTGCGGCGCTCGAGGCCTATCGAGAGATCCTGCTGGAGATCTTCCCGCTGGCGGCTGCGGAACAGGCGAGCAACCCGCTCGCGGGCCAGGAGTACCACAACCGACTGCGGGTTCTGACCGCTGCACTGGAGCTGGTCGGCGAACACACGCAGGTGGATTCGCTGCTGAACGCGCTGGTCGTGCCCCCCCATCGCCTTTCGGAAGCGCCGACCGAGTATGCGGTCGGCAGCCAGGCACGCCCCTTGCAGCTCGCCTTGACCCACGTGCTCGATCGCGACCCCGCGACCCTGCGCGTGCTCGAACGGCACTACGGCGGGTCGATTCCGCATGTGGATTCGATCCTCCTGCGCGCCGCCGGAGATTGCAGTCTGCCCGAATCCGCCGATTCCATGGCCCGCTGGATCGGCGCCCGCGAGACCCTCGACTCCACCCTACTGACGCAGATCACCTCGCTGCTGCGCAACCCGGCCATCCGACTCACGGAATCCGGCCTGCAGCGCATCCGGCCCCTGATCCGCCACAACACCGAACGCACCCGCCAGGCCGCGATCCGGACCCTGAGCTACGCGGACGATGTCGTCAGCATCGAACCCCTGATCGCCCTGCTCGCGCACCCCTCCGAGGCGACCCGCACGGAGACCCTTCGCGCCCTGCAGCGCATCACGGCGATGACCATCGAAGGCCATCCCGACCGCTGGCGCCACTGGTTCGAGGAAGAAAGCACCTGGTGGACCACCGACGCGCCGACCGTGCTGCACCGGCTGTCCGTCGCCGACTCCGAAACGATCACGCAGACCCTGCGGACCCTGGCCGGCAAACGGCTGTTCCGCCGGGAAATCAGCCCCAAGCTCCTGCCCCTGCTCAGGGACACCCGGCCCGAGGTCATCCGCATGACCCTCAGCGCCATCGAGTCCTTGCGCCCCCCCTTCCCCCTGGTGAAAGAAGCCCTGCTCCACACCCTCGAGAGCTCCAACCCCGAAGTGCGCGCCGATGCGCAGCGCGTCTGGGCCAATCTCGGTGGTGGTGACCCCACGCAGGAAACTTCTGAGCCGGATCCCCTTTCCCGCTGACCCATGTCCCTGCGAACAAAAATCACCATTGCACTACTGGTCGTCATCGGCCTGTTTGCGGCGGGACACTATGCCTTCCTGAGGTCTACCATGTCCTCGCGCTTCGGCAGCATTGAAGACGAAAGCGCCAAGGAAGACCTCGCCCGCATCCAATCCGCCCTGCAGGAACAGCTCGCCCACGTCGAATCGCAGACTCGCGGTTGGGCCAACTGGGACTCGCTGTACCAATACGTACAATCGCAGGACGCGACGTTCGTACTTGAACACCTTTCGCCCGCGCGCCTGGCGAGCCAGAACATCGACCTGTTGTTCATCGTGGGTCGCCCCGAAGGCGAGCGCGTGGCCCAGACCACGAAGGGCGACGGCACCGTGGCCACCCTGCACGGGTACCGGCCGGTGCTGTGGAGCCGACTCGAGATGCCGGGCGCCGCCGCGGGCCAGACCCTGAGCCTATTCCCGCGCGAGGCCCTTTCGCCGGGACACCCCCTGCTGGGCCCCTTGGCCGAATCGGGCCGCAGCGGCGTGCTGCTCACCGAATACCGCCCGCTGCTCGTGTGCGCGCAGCCGATCCGTCGCAGCAATGGCGATGGCGACAGCGGCTGCACCCTGGTCCTGGGCCGCTTCCTGGCGGACGACCTGGAGGGTTCCCTACGCCAGCAAACGCACGTGCAGTTCGATGCCTACCAGGCCGACGGGCGTCACGAGCTTCCGTCGGAGATCCAAGAACTGCTGCCGCGGATCACGAGCTCGCCCGTGCCGGTGTTGGAACACACCGACGAGCAATTGTTCGCCTACGGCACCTTCGACGACATCCGCAACCGGCCCGAGTTGATCCTGCGCGCGCGCCTGCAGCGGGACATCTCCCACACCGGCGATACGGCACTCTTCTCGGGTTGGCTCTCGACCATCACCGGGGGCGTCATCCTGGTGTTTGTCCTGCTCGGCCTGCTGCGCCGCATCGTGCTCGATCCGCTCAGCAAGCTGACTACCCATGCCCAGGACATCGGTAGCAAGGAGAACTTCCGCGCGCAGATCGACATGACCCGCGACGACGAGCTGGGAGTGTTGGCGAGCGAGTTCAACCAGATGATGGGCAAACTCGAGGAAGCGCGGGCCGCCTACGTGCAGACCGCCCGTTCCGCGGGCATGTCGCAGGTGGCCACCGGCATCCTGCACAACGTCGGCAACGTGCTTTCGAGCGTCAACGTGGCCACCGAACTGCTCAACCAGCGCCTCTTGGAATGGCCCGTCGGCGACCTCGAGAAGCTCAACCAAGTCCTGCAGTCGCGCCAAAATGACCTCGCGGATTTCATCCGTGACGATCCGCGCGGCAAGCACCTGCAGCCGTTCCTGGCGGCGCTCACCGAACAGTTCATCCAGCAGCGCAAAGCCACGCTGGACGAAATTGGCAGCCTGACCCGCGGCGTCGAGCACATCTGCGAGCTCGTCAAGGCCCAGCAGAGCTACACCTGCGCCAAGGACCTGCGCGAGGTCACGCAGCTCAGCAAGCTGCTGGACGAAGCCGCGCGCATCGCGGAACAATCGATGTTCCACGACCCGAACCTGGTCGTGACCCGCGAATACCAAGACCTTCCGGAGATGGAGGTGGACCGCCACCGCATCCTGGAGATCCTCATCAACCTAGTCACCAACGCACGGCAGGCCATGGACGGAGCCTCTCCGCGCGAAATCGTCCTGCGTCTGTACCAGAGGGAAGACCGCGTCTTCCTCGAGGTCCAGGACACGGGCAAAGGGATGACCCCCGAAGAGCTGCAGAAAGCCTTCAACGCGGGGTTCACCACCAAACCTTCGGGCCAGGGCTACGGCCTGCACAGCTCCGCCAACGCCGCCACCGAAATCGGCGGCAAGCTGCGCGCCCACTCACCGGGAAGGGGCCAAGGGGCCACCTTCGTGCTCGAAATCCCCTGCACCTCCCTGACCCCCCAAGCGTAGAGCTCCCAACATGGACCATCGCATTTTGATTGTGGATGACAACGTCTCGATCCACGAAGACTTCAAGAAGATCCTGACGGCCGCCGCAGGCGCCGATCCCGGTGCTCTGCAGGACGCCCGCAACGCGTTCTTCGGCGAAGTCGAAGCGGCCGAGGCGGTGCCCAACTTCCGCTTGGATTCCGCCTTCCAGGGCCAGGAGGCCCTGGCCAAGGTCAAGGAGGCCATCGCCGCTGGGGACCCGTATTCGATGGCCTTCGTCGACGTGCGTATGCCCCCGGGCTGGGACGGCGTCGAGACGATCCTCGAACTCTGGAAGGTGGCGCCGGATCTCGAGTGCGTGATCTGCACCGCGTTCTCGGACTACACCTGGTCGGAAATGGCGAAGACCCTGGGGCAGAGCGACAAGCTCTTGATCCTCAAGAAGCCCTTCGACCCGGTGGAAGCCCGCCAGTTCGCCACCGCCCTCACCACCAAGTGGCAGGGCCGGCGCGAGCAGGAACGCATGACCAAGGCTCTGATTGCGGCGGAATCCCAGGCCAAGGCCTATGCGGCTTCACTGGAAACCGTCAACCAGGCCCTGCGCACCTCGAAAGCCTCCGCCGACAAGGCGGCCTCCCGCCGCGGTGAGTTCCTGATGTGCTTGTCGGACCAGGTGCGCCGCGACGTGGGACACATCCTGCAAGCCGCGGAAGCCCTCTCCGATCCCTCCCTGGACGCGAGCATCGAGCTCGGCCACACCCTGCTCACCACCGTGACCGGCGTGCTGGACTACACCCAGCTCGAAAGCGGCGCCTATCCCGACGACGTACACGAGGTCGAGCCCGAGGGCATGGTCTCGCGCATCGTCGATCGCTTCCGCGACCGCGCCCACGCCCAGGGCAGCGACCTAATCCTCAACCTCGGCAACGGCATGCAGGGCACCTACATCGCCGATTCGGTGTCGGTGGAGAAGCTCGTCGTGCTGCTCATCGACAACGCCCTGCGCCACGGCAAAGCCTCGCGCGTCGAGGTCAAGTCTTGGGTCGAACGCACCGGCGACTGGAGCAAACCCAGCCTCTACGTGCAGGTCACGGACAACGGCCCGGGCTTGCCCAAGAACTATCTGACTCAGATGTACGAACCTCTGGTCAGCATGGACGAAGGCACCCGCTTCGGTATCGGCCTGGCCGTTGCCAAGCAACTCGTGCAATCGATGGGCGGCGATCTGAGCCACCGCCGCTTGGATCCGGGCACGCAATTCACCTTCCACGTGAAGGTCGCCGAAGCCAGCGCCAAGCGCGCGGTCTGATGGCGCCGGAATGTGTGACGTACGGAAGCAGGTTTAGTTGTCACGTTATTCGCGGGGAGGGCTGGCGTTCCGCCAGCCCTCCCCGCTGAATAACGTGACAACTTAAACCCGCTTCCGTACGTCACACAATTCCGACGCCCCCGGGCCTCTTGCCCCAGCTCCGTGCCAATGGATTCGGCGGGGACTCACTCTGCCGCGGGAATAACGCTACATGCCGAACCAGGTTCGATCAGTCCCACATTCGCGGCGTGCTTCGCACGCCCGCGAATTGTGGGACTGATCGAACCTGGTTCGGTATGTAACGTTATTCCCGCGGCCGCATGGGCCGCAGATGCAGGAACACCGCGCTGGTGGTCACTTCCATGAAATCGATCTGCGCCAATCGATCCGCTTCACTCTTGCGCAGACCCCGATACGACACGCGCAGCAAGTCCGACAACCCTTGCGCGTCGTATTGCCTTCGATTGCGAACCTCGAACCGCCCCTGCAGTTCAAAGGCACCGGCAAACAGCTCCAAAGCCTGCTCCGCTGGATCCCGCGAGAAACCCGCCCCGGCCGTCGCCGCCCGCAATTCGAGCAAATCATCCGGCGCGCTCACCACGACCAGCAGGTGCCCACTTGGATCCAACACCCGCGCGAACTCCGCCGCGATCTTGGGTGCCTTTACCGACAGCAGCACATCCAGCGCCCCGTCCTGGAACGGCAAGCCATGGTCCGCGTTCGCCACCAGCCACGCCGCATCTTTGTGCCGCTTCGCCGCCGCCTCCGCGCAACGGCTCGAGAGGTCGACCCCAAAAGCCTCGTACTCCCCCGCCGCACTCCAGGCCCCGAGCCAGGTACCAATCCCCGCCCCCACATCCGCGAGCCGGCTCCCCCCGTGCAGCCCAAGCCCCGCCAACCACTCCAGCGACGCCGCCACCAGCTCAGCATCCACCCCGAGCTCCAATAGCCTCACCCGCGCCGCCACCGCCTCCGCGCTATCTCCCGGCGCCTGCGACCGCTTGTCCGTCGGCTGCAACAGGTTCACATACCCCGCCCGCGCCACGTCAAAGCTGTGCCCCCGCTCGCAGCGGTACACCTGCCCCTCCCGCTGCAACGCGGCCTCACAACCGCGCACGGTGCATCGCAAGGGTTTCAAGGCGCGCATGGGTTCGAGCGGTCGGTGCGAGGAGTTCGTCATGACCCGGGCTGGCCGGTTCTCAAGCAGATCGGGAGGACAAGTCTATCCAGTTCCCGTGCCGTGCAACACCCCACCCCGGAAGCCAGGTCCCTCCGCTCGCCCCGATTTCACTCCGGCAGCCCATATACCTCGACGAAGGCCTTCTGCCCGCCATTGGCCATCTCAGACCACTGCAATCTCACCAGCCGTGGGCCCTCTTCCAACGCGCGCAGTTCCATGTAGGTGTCCTTGCGCCAAATCCTCCGGGACGGAAAGTGCATGAGAAGGTCATTGGATTGAATCCAATCACCGGCCATCAGAATATTGGGGGAATACCCATTCCAATCGCCGGGCAGATCTACCTGCCACGTTTCTCCCGAGCGGAAATCAAACACTGCGATGATCGCTCCTTCTCCTTCTCCACCGCGCCCGCAGGTATCGGTTGCCGCCAAGCGGGTGCCATCCGGCGAGGTTGCGAAGTTCTCGACCAAGCGCCACCAGGCCCCATCCGGCCGCTTTGCGACGGTCTGCACGATGGCACCACCCGGTCCGACGCGCTCAAGCACGGAGCGATCGCTTTGCCAGCGCGCAGGACCAGTCCCGTAGAACCGGACGGGTTCCTCCCAATCCCTCAGATGCGCAACATCAAGGAATTGCCCCTGGGCATCCCAGCGCAAATAGGCACCATAAGGTCCCATCTGCTGCCAGATCACCCCATCTCCATCTTCTGCCAGATAGGAACAGGGTGAATACCACTCGGAGAACCACGGAAGTTCCGATCGGTTCAGCAACTTGCCTGCGCTGTCAAACTTCGAAACGCTGCGCGCATCGTCCCAGACCAAGGCGCCTCCCCTCCCGTCGATCCACCAAGCGGTCACATCCGCACCGGCATCACGCTTGCCACGCAAGTCAAGGATCCCAAAAGATACGAGCGATTCCCCGACAGGGCTCCACGGCTGCGCAAACTCGGGTTCCACGCTCCAGAAGGTTCCGTCGGGGGCGAGGATCGGACTTCCATCCATCGGGGGGAAGCAGAAGCCATCCGCCCCGTGCGGCTGTTCCCAGCGCAGAACCGTGCCATCCATTGCCACCTGCACCAGCAGGCTGTGTGGGACGTCGAACCCGCGATCGCCGTACAGCCAAAATGAATCCGGCAGATTCTGGTGAATCGACCTCCAGTAAACTTCGTGCAGTCGGGGATCCAACCTGGGGAGTGTGTGCAACTCAGGAACCGGAGGACTGCCACTCCAGCGGATCCACGCACCGCTTCCTTGGCCATCCGTCCTCAGCCCGTGCAGCATGATGGTTTCACCGGAGGTTGACCTCCCTGTCACCCAACCATTGCCGTTCTGTGCAAACTCGCCCTCGGCGCGGATGCTTCCCTCGATCCCGATCCATTGGATTTTCGTCCCGGACTCGTCGTCCCCCGCCAAAACCCGCACTTCGCTCCCGTCCTTCTGCGGATAGGACCGTGCTGCGGGCAAGGGGGGCGCATCCAGCGGTTCCACCCGCTTCAATTGGAAATCCAAGCAAGCGTAGTTCGAGCCGGTTTCGCCTTTGATCGGCCCAATCCAGCGATCCCGTGATTTTGGAACCAGATCGGATATGGAGTCCCATTCGATCGTGCCTCTCGGCATCCTTCGAGTACGTAGCACTTCTCCCTTTCTACTCCAGGTACGGGAGACCAGCTGAGTCTCGTCCTTCTCTATCGAAAGTACGATCAGATTTCCCTGCGGATCGAAACCAACGGACTTGGGGTATCCAAAGCCCTCCGGATCGTTCTCGTCTGGATACCACACGTTTCCCAACGGGTAACTGCGCTCCAGCGTCGCAGTGAACTGGGGATAGTCTTGCTCCTTGGCCCTTTTCGAACCGATCGACTCCTGTTCGGTGAGATTCGCTTCCCATCCGTCCTCCGCCTTTCGCAAGGCAAACCGGCGGACGGTTCCCCCCTTTACGTCATACAGCAGGAACGAGCCGGGATGATCGGAATCCAATCGCCCATCGTGGGAATCGGCGTCGAAGTCTGGACTCACTTGGGCCAACAGATCCCTTTCATCCCCTGCCCAAAGACACCTCCCCGAACCATCGTTCAGCGTAAACCGCTCGGGAGTATGGGACTTGTACCTTGTTTGGATTCGCTCACCCTCCCAGTGGACCAGGAACAACCCCTCTCCATGGACCTCCATCATTTCGACTTTCTTCCAAGCCACACCGGACTCTGGCCCAAACTCAAAGGAGCCCGCCCCGAGATCTGCGCCTGAAGCCAGGTCCAAACACCGGAAATGGTTGGGGAGTGGATCGTTGATGCCTCGATAGAACTGCATCCATACCCTGCCCGCCGCGGAGCTTACCCCCCACTCCAGCGCACTCGGAGAGAAATGGAACCCGTGGAATTCGTATCCAGCCTGCTTCGGTTCGATGTGCTCCCACGAGATTCCACCGTCCGCGGCCAACCCCAGGATGCGCTGGCTCCACGTTTGGTCGCTCTGCGGTCCGATGAACCCATAGACCACACATCGGCCGTCTTCGATCACCCGGGCATCCCAGACAACCATATCCAGGACTTGCTGCCAGACGCGTTTGCCATCCTTCGTCAGGCACAATCCGCTGGCTCCCCAAATCGAGCGCTGTAAGGTCTGGGTGTGCAATACGAACTCGCCGCCTGCGGAGGAGTAGTCCTGCGGTTGTTTGACTGGATCAAGGTACCGACCTATTCCAGGGCTGTGACCCCATAGGGGAGCCATGAGCATGAGACACAGCACGAAGGTGGCGGTACGCATCATGGGGGTGTAGCGCGCGCCTTGTCCCGCGTATCACATGCCCCCAAAAAGGTGAGCGCGCCGCCCGTGGAGGGTGCGGCGCGCTCGGGGGGATTCAGCTGGCCCAATACGGGCCAAGGGGATGACTCTCAGGAGAGGGTGCTGGAGGTGCCCACCTTCTTCAGCATCGGTTCCAGGCGGTCAGCCGGGACCGGGGGGCTGAACAAGTAGCCCTGGATTTCGTTGCACTGCAGGACTTGCAGGAAAGCCAGTTGGCTTTCGGTTTCGACACCCTCGGCCACGACGTTCAGCTTGAGGCTGTGGCCCATCAGGATGACGGCGGTGGTGATGGCCGCGTCGTCGCTGTTGGTGGTCACGTCGCGGATGAAGGAACGGTCGATCTTGAGCGAGTCGATCGGGAACTGCTTGAGGTAGCTCAGGGACGAGTAGCCTGTGCCGAAGTCGTCGATCGAGATCTTGAGGCCGCGGTTCTTGAGGCGCTTGAGCACCCGGATCGTCTCGTCCGGGTCGTTCATCAACATGCTCTCGGTGACTTCGAGCTCGAGGCCGTCCGTGGCGAGGCCCGACTCCTGCAGAGCGCTGTCCACCACCTCGTTGAGGTTGGTGTCGCGAAACTGCACCGGCGACAGGTTGACGGACACGCGGATGGGTTTGTAGCCCGCGTTGCGCCACGCCTGGTTCTGGCGGCACGCTTCGCGCAATACCCATTCGCCGATCGGCACGATCAGGCCGGTTTCTTCGGCGAGCGGAATGAACTGGGCCGGCGACACCATGCCGAGTTGCGGGTGTACCCAGCGCACCAGGGCCTCGACGCCAAGGATCTCTTTGGTGTGCGCGTCGACGCGCGGCTGGTAGTGCACGCGGAATTCGTTGTTCCGCAGGGCGTTGTACAAGCTGTCCTCGAGGGTCAGGCGCTCGAAAGCCCACAGGCCCATCGATTCGGTGCAGAAGCTCATCGACGGGTTGCCGTCGGCGCGGGCGCGGTCGACGGTCTCGAGCGCACACTCGACGAGGCCCACGGCACCGGTGGAATCCCCGGGGCACAGGGCCACGCCCATCGACACGTTGTCGAAGTAGCGCGCGCCGGGCTCGCCCGCGAGCTCCAGCAGCGACTCCTGCATGCCAGCGCCGAGTTTGGCGATGTCCTGCACGCGACGCATGTTCGGGATCAGGATCACCGCACGATCCGGACGCATCCAGGTCAGGCGGAAGTCCTGCATGTTCAGGTCCAGCACCGAGCCGTTGGCCGGGCGGCGCTCCATCGTGATCTGCAACGCACGCTGGAGGAACTTCTCGACGTCGCCACGCTCGCAGGCTTCCATACCCGCCCACGAGTGGTGTTCGCCGCCGTCCGCCATACCCAAGCACACCAGGGCCACGTGGCGCTCCTTGGCACGGGCTTCGGAGATGGCTCGCTCGACCTGGCGGTGGAAGATGTCCAGGGGCACGATGCCGGTGGAGCACGGGGCACTCAGGGTCGGGGCCTCGGGCTGGTTCATGCCCTGCAGGGTGCACAACACCAATTCAGAGGGCGCCGGGTAGGCGACGAACTGCTGGGCCCCGGCTGCACGGGCGGCGCGGAAGTCGAACTCGTGACTCGGGTCGTACAGGCAGACGATGCCGCCCTCGAGGGTGCCGATCGCGTCGGAGATGTCCGCGCAGGCCTTGCCCATGGACTCCGGGACCAGGGCGGAATCGATGATGAGGCTCCAGGTCTTCCCGGAGGCCAGTTCCTTCATCGTGTCCCCCCAGGCGCCGGTGCGGGTCACGGCGTACCCCTGGCCCTGCAGGGCTCCGTAGAGGCGCTGGGAGATCTCCTCGTTGCTGGAGGCGAGTAGAACGGTCTGTTGGCTGTTGGCAGTCATTGCGGTGCTTGGGGTGCTCCCCGGCATTCGACCATTCCTGGAAAGCCCTGAACCGGGACGGAAATCAGAAACTGAAGCACGTTCAGGTGCGGGAAAAAGTTGACGCACTGTCCCGCCCGGGGGGCTCTACTGAAGGAAGCCGCAATCTGCCTCAAATCCGAATTCCAACGCTTCCCGCCCAAATGCAGGGCGGCGGAGCCGGCCATAAAGCCCGCTCCGCCGCCCGCAATTGCGCTTCCGGTGCTCAGTTCGCCGCCAGGCGGCGCAGCACGTAGCTGAGGATGCCGCCGTGCTGGTAGTAGTGCGCCTCTTCCGGCGTATCGATGCGCACGCGCACCGGGAACTCCTTCACGCTGCCGTCTTCCGCCACGGCACGCACGGTGACCTCACCACCCGACGGACGGCCCTGCGCGTACTTCTCCGCCAGGCCGTGGATGGAATAGGTCTCCTTGCCGGTCAAGCCGTGGGATTGGATCGATTCGCCGTCACGGAACTGCAGTGGCAACACGCCCATGCCCACCAAGTTCGAGCGGTGGATGCGCTCGAAGCTCTCCACGAGCACCGCGCGCACGCCGAGCAGCGCCGGGCCCTTGCCAGCCCAGTCCCGCGAGGAACCGGTGCCGTACTCCTTACCCCCTAGCACGATCGACGGCACGCCCGCCGCCTTGTACTTCATCGCGGCGTCGTAGATCGACATCTGCTCGCCGCTCGGCATGTGCACGGTCACGCCGCCTTCCACACCGGGAACGAGCTGGTTCTTGATACGCACGTTGGCGAAGGTGCCGCGCATCATCACCTCGTGGTTGCCGCGGCGCGAGCCGTACGAGTTGAAGTCGGCTTTGGCCACGCCCAGCCCCTTCAGGTACTTGCCTGCCGGGCTACTCTCCGCGATCGAACCCGCGGGCGAGATGTGGTCGGTGGTGATCGAATCCCCGAACAGACCGAGCACGCGCGCGCCGTCGATGTCGTGCACGGCACCGGGGGTCATCGACATGCCCTCGAAGTACGGGGGATGTTTGACGTAGGTCGACGCCGGATCCCACTCGAAGGTATCCCCCGCCGGCGCAGCGATCGCGCGCCAGGCCTCCGGACCTTCGAACACGTTGCCGTAGGCGGCCTGGAACAAAGTCGAATCGATCTGCTCGTCGATGACTTTCTGCACCTCGGCCGGGCTCGGCCAGATGTCCTTCAGGGTCACGTCGTTGCCATCCGAGTCCTGGCCGATGACCCCGCCGGCCACGTCGATGTTGACGTTGCCCGCCAGGGCGTAGGCCACCACGAGCGGCGGCGAAGCAAGGTAGTTCGAACGCACCTTGGCGTGCACGCGGCCCTCGAAGTTGCGGTTGCCCGAGAGCACCGACGAAACCACCAGGCGGCCTTCATCGATGGCCGCTTCGATTTCCTTGGGCAGCGGGCCCGAGTTGCCGATGCAGGTCGTGCAACCGTAACCGACCACGTGGAAGCCGAGCTGCTCGAGGTACGGCATCAAGCCGGCGCCGGTCAGGTAGTCGGTGACGACCTTCGAACCCGGGCCGAGGCTGGTTTTGACCCAGGGCTTGCTCACCAGACCCTTTTCGACGGCTTTTTTGGCCAGCAGTCCGGCCGCCACCATCACCGACGGGTTCGACGTGTTGGTGCACGATGTGATCGCCGCGATAACCACCGAACCGTTGCCAAGCGGGAAGGTCTCGCCGCCGCGGGTCACGGTCACCTGGTGGTCGTGGTTTTCTTCTTTGGTCGCCGCCAGGATGCCGGCTTTGGCGTCCTGGAAGCTCTGCGGCACCTTGTTCAGGTCGACGCGGTCCTGCGGGCGCGACGGACCGGCGAGGGCCGGCACCACGCTGCCCATGTCGAGTTCGAGCACGGCGGAGTAGCGCGCCTCGGGGGTCTTGTCGTCGAAGAACAGGCCCTGTTCCTGGGCGTAGGTTTTGACGAGTTCCACTTCGAACGCGCTGCGGCCGGTGAGGCGCAGGTACGCCAGGGTTGCCTCGTCGTACGGGAAGATGCCGCAGGTCGCGCCGTACTCGGGCGCCATGTTCGCGATCGTGGCGCGGTCAGCGAGCGGCAGGTGCTTGAGTCCTGCGCCGAAGAACTCGACGAATTTGCCCACCACACCGTGCTTGCGCAGCATCTGCGTGATGCGCAGCACGAGGTCGGTGGCGGTGGCGCCCGGGGCCAGGCGACCGGTCAAACGCATGCCCACCACTTCGGGGATCAACATCGACACCGGCTGGCCCAGCATAGCCGCTTCGGCTTCGATACCGCCCACACCCCAGCCGAGCACGCCCAGGCCGTTGACCATGGTCGTGTGGCTATCGGTACCGACGACGGTGTCGGGATATGCGTAGCCATCGGTCCCCTGCATCACGGCGCGCGCGAGGAATTCGATGTTGACCTGGTGCACGATGCCGGTTTCCGGCGGCACCACGCGGAAGTTCTCCAGCGCCCCCTGACCCCACTTGAGGAACGAGTAGCGCTCGCTGTTGCGCTCGAATTCGTACTCGCTGTTGATGCGCAGGGCTTCGGGGCTGCCGAAGGCATCGACTTGCACCGAGTGGTCGATCACCATCTCGGCGGGTTGCAGCGGGTTGATCTTCTTAGGATCGCCGCCGAGCGCCACCATCGCATCACGCATGGCCGCCAGGTCGACGACGGCGGGCACGCCGGTGAAGTCCTGCATCAGTACGCGCGCGGGACGGAAGGCGATCTCGCGCTCTTCCAGTTTGGCGGGATCCCAACCCGCGAGGGCTTCGATATCGCCACGGGTGACGCTCGAGCCGTCCTCGTAGCGCACCAGGTTCTCGAGCAGGATGCGCAGGGCGAACGGCAGACGATCCACGTCGAAGCCGTGCGCTTTGAGGGCCTGGATGCGGGCGATCTTGAGGGTCTTTCCCTGGACCTCGAAGGTCCCGTGGGCGCCGAAACTGTCTTGCGTCATGGTGCGGAGGGGTGTGCCCCCGGCCGGGGGCGGGTTTCGAGGCGGTCAGGATAGCTCCCACCCAGCCCGAATGCCCCCTGGTGCGCGGATTCTGTGCCCCAAGCGCCTCCCATGACGCCGTCAGCGTCGTTCCAGCAACGGACAAGCCCCCAGGACCTCGATCCCCGGCCCATGATCCGGCAGGGACCGGCCGCGCCAGTGCCGAGAACAGATCCGCAGCGTTTGCATTCCACCGCCAAAGACCTCGCCGGCCAGGTCGCACAGGGCGCCTTCGATCACCAGCGTATCCAGGCCCTGGAATCCACTGGACCCGCCGAGCAGCACGCATTCGCGCAGCACGAGGTTGCCCCCCCGTTGGCCCTGGGCCAAAACCCGGTCCGCCCCGTCCAACAGGCAGCGATCGAGGTACGCCTTGCCCTGATCCCCAAGCACGAGCGTGCCGGCAGCGAAGTGCGTGGCGCGGGCCGACAGGCTGCACACGCCGATCATGCGCATGGCGAGGTAGGACTCCTTGCCGTCCCCCTGGATCAAGCGGCATTGGTCGAGTTCCACGGCCGATTCGGTGAGCGACAACGGCGTCTGTGAGGCGATCAGCGTCACGCGCCGCAGGGTCATCGTCGAACTCGCGAGGGAGACAGCGTTGCCGCTGGCGTGTTCGAGGGTCAGGTCGGCCACCACCAGGTCCGGGAGCGATGCGGCCTGGATGCCCGCGTGGACGTGCACGTCCCCTTCCCCGAGCAGCGCGAGGCCCGGCACACCGACTTCGATCCAATGGTCGCCGGAATCGTCGTTGCCGTACTCACCTGCGGGCAGGATCACGTCCACGTACCCATCGCCATTCATCTCGAGTTCGCGCAGCAGGGACTGCAACGCGCCGAGCGACGGCTGTTCGAGGTGCAAAACGCGGCGCGGGGACCCGGCCAAGGTGGCGCGGTTGCGCACCTGCCAAAGATCGCGCCAGGCGCGTAGTTCGCTCGACGGGCGCACAAGTCCCTCGAGGATCGCGCGCAAGAGCACCGGGCGCGGCTCCTGGGCGTACCGATCGAGCAGACCGAGCCCGAGCAGCACGTTCTCGAGGAAGACCCGCTGTCCGAACTCCGGCACGCTCGATTCGGCTTCGTTCGCGAGCGCGAGCAGCGCGAGGCCCGGATCGAAGTGCCACGCATCCGCGGCCTGTCGCAGGATCGCCCCAGCATCGGCGCGACTGGCGCCATCGAGCTCGCGCGCCCAATCGAGGTGCAGCGGATCGTGGCGATCGGCCGGCGGAATCCGCGCGGCGATGCCTTCGTTCGCAGGGCCGGGCGCGATCATCGGCTCCAGGGTCCCATCGCCGAGCACGTTCGCGAGATCCCGCACGCGCGCATCCGGGTCGAGCCGCGCGAGCAGATCGAGCCAAGGCGCCCGTTCCGCGAGCTGGGCATCGGTCAGCAAAGCGAGGATGCGCATGCGCGCATCGGGATCGCACCACGGGCCGGGAAGGGCGCCTTCCAGCCCTTCCCGTTGGCCCGCAATGCGCAAGACCCCTTGCAGTTGGCCGCCAGCAACCCCTTCGGGCGTCAGCAGCATCTGGCGCGCCAGGTCCGCCTGCACGCCTTCCCCGCGTTCATAGAGTTCGAGCAGGGTCGGCCACGCGGCCGGGCCCAGGGCGCGCAACATCTGTTCGCCGAGCAATCGATCGGAGAAGGACTCCGACTCGAGCGCCGTCATGGCGCCGCGCTGAACCGTGACCAGGCGATCGCCGTCGGAGACGTCAAACGCAATCAGCGAAACCGGCGCCGAAGGCGGCGAAACGTTGCCGCCAAGCATGCGATGACGGAAGCGCAAAGAAACGAGCGGGAGGCGATCGGCAGGCAGGTCGAAGGTCAAGCTCTGGCCCTGGACCACCGCGGAATCCCGCGCGATCACGGTCCACTCTCCGGCGCCGGGAAACCGATCGACTTCGATGATGCGTTCGGGCAATTCCCCTTCATACCACTCGGGCAACTTGAGCGGTTCGAACGACAGGTTCAGCGCGCTACCGGTGAATTGATTCCCGTGTAGGCGCGGCGCCAAGGGCAACCAACCATCCCCCGCCCAATCGATGCTGCGGTGCATCACCCAACCGCCGTTTTCGGTGCGCTCGAAGCGCAAGCGCCCGCGCACCCCTTGATCCACGCGGCAGAAGTACACCCAGTTGTCCGCCGTCACCGGCCGGATTCCATGGTGGAAACCGCCGTTCTCCAGGCGCGGGGCCAGCCAGTTCGAGAACTCGTCGGCGCCCCCGCCGCTCACCATGAGCGGGCACTTCTCGGAGGCTCGCAGCAGGATGCGCTCCCCGGAGATCTGCGAGACCTCGACGTCGGCTTCGAGCGGTTGGATCGCTCCGGTCAGAAGATCGATTCCCAATCCATCTTCGAGCTGCGTGCCCTGGCTTTCGGGACGCTCCTGCCGCAACGCACGGCGCCGAGTCGCGGGCACCGGGCCATCGCGCAGCGGCGTCACGCTGTACTCGAGCATCACTCCGGGCGGAGCGAGGTCGTCGAACCAACCGCCCGTGTCGGTGGTGCCAAGTTCGAGCGCCGCTTCGGGCGACCCCACCACGCGGCGCATCACGCGGCAGGGAAAGGCCCCGTCGGTCCACCAATGCAGGCGGTAGCCGTCCGGCTCCGCCGCCACGTCGAGTTCGAGATTCGGACCCGGCTGCAGGCGCGCGCCCGCCTCCAGGGTAAGGTGTTCGATCCGCACCCAATCGCCGGCCGCCTGCGCCTCGATCACCCGCACCCAGCCCCACCCCCCCTCGGGCCGCCGGTACGCGATCTCCTGGCCCGCCTTGCCGGGCAGGATGCGATGGCTCTGGTTCGGTTCGATGGCGTCCGGGTCGAGCCCATCCGGGCCCAGGCTGCCAACGGTGCCCCAGAAGAGCTCCCCCCGCACCTGCCAGCCCCGGGGCCCCCAGACCAGCGCCACCGCGCCATCCGGGCCGAACTCAAGGCCCTCGCCCACCTCCAACAGCTCCTCCTGCGCCACCCCGAGCGTCGCAAACGGGGACAGGAGCAGCAGGATCCAGGCCAGCGGCAGCGGAAGTCGGAACCGGAACACGGCGGACGGATACCCCATACCCAACCCTACCCCGGAATCGCCCGTCCGGCGGCCCATCGCCGCAATTGCCCGGCGTAGCCTTGCACCGCGCCCCGCCAGGCCTACAATCCCGGGCCCGTGGGGAAGTAGCTCAGTTGGTAGAGCGTCGCGTTCGCAATGCGAAGGTCGAGGGTTCGAGCCCCTTCTTCTCCACCATTCCCCCCTCCCGGGGACCCGCCAAAGCGCCTTGAAGGGCGCTTTTTTCGTGCCCAGGCATTCACAGGGCAGGGCGGGGATGGCTCGCGAAAGGGCCGGCGCCCATGACCGCGCGGCGAGGGCGTACAAGGCCGGCGGGCCAAGGCATTCGCCGATTCCCCACAGCGCAGGCGGTCAAATCCCCCGCGACCTGGGCACTACCGGCGGCGGCGCGGGCCGCGGCCCGAGGGGCGGCGCAAGGCGGTGCCGGCGGCGAGGTCGCGTTCGAAGTCGGCGATCGTGCGCAGCAGGGGGTCCGCAAAGAGGTCCATCTGCCAGCCCTGCAGGTCGCCAATCTCCTGGACGGCGTCCTTCGCCTTCGGCCGGCGTACTGCCAGGCGTTCGAGGGCGGTGCGGTGGATCAGGTAGGCGGCTTCGATGCCGAGGCGGTCCGACGCCTTCTTACGCACCTGCTTGAGGCGATCGTTGAGTTCGGACGCCTCTTCGTCGAGGTACTCGGTTCCCGGTTTGCGCGGGCCGGACGGCCATTTTTCGATCGGCGGCAATTCCAGTGCGCCTTCGATCGCGGCGAGGATCTCCTTGCCGTATCGCGACCGCACCAGGCCCGAGCAGCCCTTGATCGAACCGAGGGTCTGCAAGGTGCGGGGGCGCTTTTCGGCGAGCTCCATCATCGTGTGGTTGGCGATCACACGGAACGCCGGCACGTCGCGCTCGCGGGCGAGCCGGTCGCGCAATACGAAGAGCTCGCGCAGGATGGTGCGCGCGGCGGGGCGCAGGGTGCGCGCGCCTTTGATGCGCGTGAAATCGTCCGGCCGGAACTCCTGGGGCGGCGGGGTGATGCCCTCGAGACGCCGGCATTCGGTGTCGAGGATCATCATGCGGTCCGCTTCCTGCAGCGCCGCCTTCTGTTCGTGGTACAGATCGATCAGGTAGTGCGTGTCCAGGCGCGCATACGAGACCTGCTGGGGGCTCAAGGGGCGCTGCGACCAGTCCGAACGCTGCATCGACTTGTCGAGCTGCACGCCGAAGTGGTCCTCGAGCACCGCCGCCAGGCCCGGGGACTTCGATCCGAGCACCGCCGCCGCCACGCGCGTATCGAACAACCCCGCAAAGGAGAAGCCGAAGTCGCGCTTCAGGATCAGGATGTCGAACTCGGAATCGTGAAAGAGCTTGGTGCGCTCCGGATCCGCCAGCATGGGCCCGAGCGGGGCCAGATCGAGGTCCGCCAGGGGATCGATCAGGTAGTCCTGACCCGCCGCGGACACCTGGATCAGGCAGACCTTGTCCCGATAACTGTGGAAGCCGTCGGCCTCCGTATCCACCGCAATGACCGGCTGATCCTCAAGGAAGTCGACCAAACCCGCCAGGGATCGGTCGTCCTCGATCAGGTGCGGATCACCCAGGTTCTTGCTCATGCGGGGAGGGGGGGTCTCGGATACGAAAAAAGCTCCCTTCCGGGAGCTCTGCTGGGGCCCCTTGGGGCGCGGGGATCCCCGGGGGACCGGGGCACTCCTGAACCAGGGCCGCTGTAGGGCCCCGGGCGCGAGGAGTGGCGAGGGCGACGGGACTTGAACCCGCAACCTCCGGCGTGACAGGCCGGCACTCTAACCGATTGAGCTACGCCCCCGCTTGGGGAGGGGAAGTATAGCCGCCGGTCCCCCCCTGTCCAGCGCGCAGCCTCCGGACTCTCAAAAAAATGTGAGGGCGTCGCTCAGCCCGTGCGCACCGCCCGGATCGTGTCCATGCGGCCCATACGGTAGACGGGGTAGGCCGCGGCGACGAGGCCTACGAGCAGGGCCCCGGCAAGCCCCTGGATCAGGACCAGGGGCCGGATCTGGGGGACCAGGTCGAGGCCGGACAGGCTTTGCACCGAGGTCACGACGAGCGGCACCAAGGCCGCCCCCACCGCGATCCCGAGCAGGCCCCCGAGCAAAGCGAGCACCCCGGACTCGATCCAGACGAGGGCGGCGAGTTGGCCGCGGGAAGCCCCCAGGGCCCGGGCGATGCCGAGCTCCTTGGCCCGTTCGAGGGTCGCTAGCAACTGCCCGTTCAGGACCCCGAGCGCCGCCAGCCCGGCGGACAGGACCACGAGCACGTCGAACAACCGGAAATCCCGTTCCAGGTCCCAGCGGTGCAGGGCGTGGATCGTCGCCCCGGTGTCCGTGCGCCACGGCCCCGGCAGCTCGCGGCTGCGCGCCGCATAAAACGCCCGCAGGTTCTCCACCACGCGCGGCACGTCCTCGCCGCCTTGCATGCGCACCGCCACGCGATCGACCATCTGCGTATCGATGCAGAAGAAGCGCTCCAAGTGCCGCCGATCGACGATGCCGTACATGCGTTCGTCGGGGTTGGCCCAGTAACCGTAGGCGTCGCTGACGGCAGCCACCGGGAAGGGCAAGACGCCCGAGCCCGAAGTCTCGAGATAGATCGAGTCGCCGGTTTCGTAGAGGCCGTCCTGGGCCAGCCGGCGGCTGAGGATCATGCCGCGCCCGGTGCGCATCGAAGCGAGCAACTCCGGGTTGTCCGCCAGGGGCCCGTAGTGCGCGAGTTCGTCGAGGTCGAGCCCAAGGATCAAGAACGGCACGTTGATCTGCGCCTGCCCCATCTCGACGCCGAGCACCGCTTCGTCGCCATGCAGGTGCTTGGCCAGTTCGGCGAAGTCGGTGGGCGGCAGACCGCGCACGAAGACCTTGTGCTGCACCGCCTCCGCCGCCCAGGTGTCGATCTCCCCGCGCAGGCTGTCGGTGAGGCCGCGCAATCCGACGAAACCGGCGGCCACGAGCGCGATAGCGCTGGCGCTGGCTCCGATGCGTCCCGGCGAATGCACCATGCCCGAACGCGCCAGGCGCGCGGCGAAGGGCCACAGGCCGAGCAGCGGCTGCACAAGGCGCGCGGCGGCCAATGCGAGGATGCGCGGGGCCACCAACGCGAGCAAGACCAGGCCGATCAACACGGCGACGGCGCCCAGGATCAGCGCCGCCATGCGATCGCTGCGCACTCCAACCGACGGCACGAGGATGAAGTACAGGGCGGGCAGCATCAGGGCGACCAGCGCGGCGAAGAACACGGCAAAGCCGCGGCTGCGGCGGTGCGCGCTGATTTCCTGGTCCCCGCGCAGGGCCGCGCCCGGGTCGGCTCCCCCCATCAGCAGCAACGGATAGACCGATCCGCACAGGGCCATGCCCACGCCCGCGGCGGCCAGGGCGAGCACCGAAGGCCAGGGCACCACGAACAATTCGATGTGTTTGCCCGAGCCGAGGGTGGTGAGGCCGAGGAACAGGAGGCCCTTGGCCATGGCGAGGCCGAGGGTAATGCCGAGCACGCCGCCGGCGAGCGATTGCACCACCGCCTCCGTGAAGAACACCCGTGCGATCTGGCGGCGGGTGGCGCCGAGCGCGTGCAGGGTGCCGACTTCGGTCACCCGTTCGGTGAGCGACATCGAAAGGGTGTGGAAGATCACGAACAGGCCAAGCACGAGGGCGAAGAGCCCCGCCACGCGCACGCCGGTGCGGAACGCGCGTTCGTCGGCCGCCTGGCCGACAAGGGCGGCGCGGTTGACTTCGAGCGCCGCCACCTTGGCGAGGCTTGCGTCGAGGGCTTCGTTGTCGGCGAGGGGATCGCGGCGCGCCCAGAAAGTCGAGCGGGGATGGCTGCCCGCGAACAGTTCGCGGCCGCGGGGCAAATCGACGATCACCACCTGGCCCCCCGCATTGCGACCGATACCGGTGCGCGCGAGCAACCCGACCACCTCGAACGGCTGGCGCTCGGGGTTGTCGAGCACGGGTTCGCCCGCTTCGACGAGCACCCCGTCGCGACAGACCTTGCGCCCCAGGCGCGACGGTCGAGACAACCAGACGGTGGAACCGAGCCCGGCCCCGAGCTCGTGTGCCATCTCCACCCCGAGCAGCACCTCCGCGGCACCATCGCCGGCGATCAAGCGGCCCTCTTCCAGATGCACAAGCCCGAACTGTCCGAGAGGCCCCGCTTCGAAGGCAAACAGCCGCACGCCGTTGCCGCCGCCGTCCGGGTCGGCCGCGAGCACCGCCCCTTCCTGGAAGCCTTCCACCGCCAAGCTGATGCCATCGGTTTCGCGCAGCTGCTCGATCGTCGCCCCCCCTTCCGGCGCCCGCAGCATCAGATCGGGAAGGGCGTCGTTGGCGCGCCGCTGCCGCATGCCTTCGACCGTGTTGTGGTCAAGCACGAGCACGCCGATCGCGATCGCCACGCCGGTGGCGATACCCAGGATAGCGAGCAAAGTCCGTCCGGGCCGCGCGCGGAAGGTGCGCAGCGCTAGTCGCGAAGCCAGTCCCAACTCAGATCTCCAATTGCGCCAGGGCCTGGTGCACCGCATCGACAGTTAGCCCCGGGCCGACCAACACCGGATCATCCGCGAGTTGCCCGTCGAGCAGGAACCGCACCCGATCCGCATGGGCCGCGTCACGCGGGTTGTGGGTCACGAGCAGCACGGTGCGCCCCTCCTGATCCACCGCCTCGCGCAGGATCTGCATGACTTCCGCACCAGCCTTCTGCGAAAGGTTGCCCGTCGGTTCGTCCGCCAGGATCAACGGTTGTTCCCCGACCATTGCCCGCGCGATCGAAGCGCGTTGGCGTTCTCCGCCGGAGAGTTCATGCGGCAGGGCATCGAGCCGCGGACCGAGCCCGAGGCGCTCCCCCCAACGCGTGGCCGGTTCCTGCCAACCCCGGTTCTGGCCGCGGATCCACAGGGGCAACGCGATGTTCTCGCGCACCGTCAGATTGGGCAGCAGGTGGAAATACTGGAAGACGAACGCCACCTGGGTGCGGCGCAGGCGCGTGCGCACCGTTTCCTTGAGCCGCTCGATCTCCTCATCCGCCAACCACACGCGCCCAGCCGAAACCGGTTCCAATCCGGCGATGAGGTACAGCAGCGTGGTTTTGCCCGAACCGCTCGGGCCCATAATGCACTCGAAGCTGCGTTCGGGGACTTCGATCGAAATGTTCTCAAGGATCGCGGTGCGGGATCCGCCGGATTCGCGGAATAGAAAGAGTTCGTCGGTTTTGGCGAGCATGATTTCCGGGCGCGCCGATCGCGCGTTTCCGAATCGTCTTCCCTGATCCCGGGGAAAGCAATGCGGAATCCGGCCTCTCCGCCAAAGCTCCCGGGGAATAACGTTACATACCGAACCAGGCCTGTCAGTCCCCACCCGTGGGGCGTGCGCAGCACGCCCCACGAATTGTGGGACTGATCGAACCTGGTTCGGTACGTAACGTTATTCCCCGGGATCAATGGGCCCTGGCCCCCTAGCCGTCCCCCGACAGGTCAAACGGGCCACGCCCCTGACGGATTCCCGGTGCACCGCTACCCTGGTGCCATGCAAGCTCTCCCCCTCTTCATCGGCCTCTCCCTCGCCGCCCCCGCCGCGGCCCAGGCGACCTTTTCCACCTTCGGCCTCGTCGCTCCCTCCCAAGAGGTCAACGCCACCGACCTCAGCGCCGATGGCAGCGTGGTCGTCGGGATCAACAACAACCAGGCCTTCCGCTGGACCGAAGCGGGCGGATACACCTACCTCGGAGCCCTGCCGGACCCGCTGCCTGTCTCCTTCGCCCGCGCGGTGAGCGCCGATGGCAACGTGGTGGTGGGTTGGAGCAACTCGACCTCGGACGTGGCACGTGGCTTCCGTTGGGATGCCACCAACGGCATGGTTGCCCTGGAGCCCCTCAGCTACAGCCTGGGCATTGGCCTTTCCGGCGCGGAAGCCGTCGGCGGCGCTGCGCAATGGATCGGTGGCTACAGCTACGACACCGACATCGATCAACCCACGGTGTGGGACATCGCTGGCAACCCGATCCGCCTGCCCCTGCCTCCGACGCACCCATGGGGGTATGTCAACGACATCGCGGATCAGGCACCGATCGCGGTAGGCAGCGCCGTCACCATCGGGGGCCAGGTTTCGGCCTTCCACGCGGTCATCGGCGGAGCCTTGACCCTCATCGGAGCCCCCGCAGGATACTCCTCCAGCCGCGCGCAAGCCGTGTCCGCCGACGGCTCGGTCGTGCTTGGCACCTGTCGCCGGCCCGATCAAAGCCTCGCCATGTTCCGCTGGAGCCAGGCCACCGGATTCGAGGTTCTCGCGGCTCCGATCGGAGGTGCGGGCGAGTTGACCTTGACGGGCTGCAACGCGAACGGCACGGTCGCCGTCGGGTTTGAAGTCGCGGGAGGCGGCCCGCAAGGCTTCTACTGGTCGGAAGGCACGGGCACCGTATCCCTCAACGCTCTGCTCTTGACCCATGGCGCCACCGGCCTCTCCCCCACGGCCCCTTTGCGCCCGAACGCCGTTTCCGCCGATGGCAACATCATCGTGGGTCGCACCGGAGGCCCGGGTACCGGCCCCGCCTGGTTCCGGGCCCAGCTTTCGCCCGTGGAGCCCACCGCGATCGGCAGCGATTTCTGCGCACCGAGCATTCCGAACTCCGTCGGTTTGACCCCGCGCCTGCAAGCCGTAGGCAGCGCGATGCCAGCCCACAACGATCTGGTTCTAGAGGCCACCGACCTGCCCGCCAACGTCTTCGGTTTCGTGCTCGCGAGCACGCAAACCGCCATCACGCCGGTCTACATGGGCAGCAGCGGCACCCTGTGCCTGGATGGCGCGATCGGCCGCTACAACCAAGTGCACAACATCCGATTCAGCGGCCCCTTCGCACAGACGGCGCTGCGGGTGAACACCGGAGCCATCGCTCAACCCGGCGCCCCCGTAGCGGTGCAAGCGGGCGAAACCTGGTACTTCCAACTGTGGTACCGCGATCAAGGCCCGCTGGGTTCGACGTCGAACTTCACCTCCGCCGCAGAGGTGACGTTCCAATAGCCAGGCCCGGCGTAATGTGTTACGTACGGAAGCGGGTTTAGTAGTCACACACATGCGGGGCGTGCTCGCACGCCCCCCGCTGAATTGTGTGACTACTGTTAAACCCCGCTTCCGTACGTAACACATGCGGCTCCCGGTGGAATGCCCTCAACTGGAGCATTGCCGCCGGGGAGCCTGCGGATTGCGGCGCCTATTGGCCCGCGTTCAGATACTCATCGAGGGTCGCCTGCAGCATTTCTTTGCCGCCCTCGGGCGACAGGGAAACCGCGAGCTTTTGCAGCTCGATCGCCCGAGCCCGGCTGCCCGCCATGTAGTGGGCGCGGGCCAGGGTGTCGAGAATGCTCGCATCTTTCCAGCCGGTCAGATCGCACGCGATCGTGGCGCCGTACATAGCGAGCATCAGGTCGCGCTTCTCGATCTTGCGGCCCGGGTCGACGATGTCCCAAGTGATCTGGTTCAGCTTGGGTGCGTTCTTGGCCTCCACGGCCGCTTCCACCAGCCTCCGGCCGATCGGCGCAGCGGCTTCCGTGTCGCCGAGGCTCACCAGCACGCGGTAGCGGATCGAATCCAGGTTCTGCTTGCCGTACTGCGCCTCGAACTCCGTCCAGAGCGCCCTCAGCTTGTCGGCGTCCTCGCCCTTCACCGAGTGTTCGCTCAGCTTCATGATCGGCGCTTCGGCCTTGGATCGTTTGCCGCGTTCCCACCGTTCCTTGGCGGTCGGGCCGAAGTCCTTGACCGGATCCCAATCGCCAGCGACCACCCGAGCCAGTGGCGCATCGATTCCGGAGGGATGCCCGTACCAGGCCAGCCGGCCTTGCCGGTCCACGATGAAGCTCGCGGGGATGCCCCGGTTGCCGGTCGCATCCATATAGCTCTTGTAGGTCTTGCCTGCGTCGTCCCAGGCCACGTGATACTGCATCACGTCCGCCTTTTCCGCCGTCATCTTCCGAACGGCTTCCAGGGAGTTGCTCTGGTCTTCTTTGGTTACAGCGATGATGGTCACGCCATCACCCGCATGCCGCTTCTGAATCTCGGTCAGATGGGGCATTGCGGCTTTGCACGGGCCTCACCAGGTGGCCCAGAACTCGATCACGTAGATCTTGCCCGGATCCATCGCAGGGATGGCCTCGCCTTTGACCCACTCCGCCACGTTCAGGGCCGGCGCGGGATCGCCCGGTTTCAGGCCAGGCTCTTCGGCCTGGGGCTTGGCGCCCGCGAACCCCAGTAGCAGGGCTGCGCTGGCGAGGAAAAGTAGTGTGTTCTTCATGCATGCATCCTAGGCAGCCTCCGCGAAAGCCGACAGATCGGCGCGCGCACTGCTGGGTAAGGTTCCCGTCAGCTCCAAATCCGGAAGCCCGACTTCCGGCCCCGCAGGAACCTTACGCACGCGGGAGATTTTTCGAATTCGGGCTGAACCCCAATGGCACAGCCGCCGTTTGCGGGGACCACCCCCATCCCCCTTGCGATGGGCCATCCCCACCCCCTCACGCTCCATGAAACTTCCCTTGCTCCCCATCGCCGGGCTGCTTTGCTGCGCCCCGAGCCTGGGCCAGATCGTCAACCCCGCCGAACGCTCCGCTTCGCGCGATTCTGAAACGCAAACCACCGTACCCGCCCCCGAGGAACAGGACCCCGAACTGATCGTGGTCACCCCCGGGGACGAACCGGTCCTGCGCGAAGAGGACCGCTTCGGCCCCTACAACCAGCCCGTCTGGACCGATCGCCGCCTGTTCCCCTCCACCCGCGTCTACGTGCGTGCCCCCGGCACCATGGAATTCGAGTACTGGAACCGCATCAAGGTGCCCAAACACGGCGCCGCGACCGTGGAAACCATGTACGAGGTGGAGTTCGGCCTGCCGGGACGGATGCAACTCGACCTGTACACCGTCACGAGCAAAGAAGGCTCCGAAGGCGAACTCAACGTCTCCGAACAGAAAGCCGAGATCCGCTATGCCCTCGCCGATTGGGGCGAATTGTGGATGAACCCGACCCTGTACCTGGAGTACGTCTCCCGAGACAACGAGCCGGACAAGGCGGAGTACAAACTGCTGCTCGCCGACGAAATCGCCCCCTCCTGGCACCTGGGCGTCAACCTGGTGCTCGAACATGAGCTCGGCGGCGCCCTCGAGAACGAATACGGCGTGACTATGGGCCTGGCCCACACCGTCATCGACAACAAACTCTCGATCGGCGCCGAACTCAAGGCCGCCTATGTGGACACCCACGCGGACCGCGGCAACTACACCAAGGAACTCGAGATCGGCCCGAGCCTGCGATACCGCCCGAACAATAGCATGCACGTGGACTTCGCCCCCCTGATCGGCATCGGTCATGACTCGCGCGAGGCGGATATCTACCTCGTGCTCGGCTGGACCTTCTGATCGTGATTGAAATGTGTTACGTACGGAAGCGGGTTTAAGTAGTCACACAATTCGTGCGGGGCGTGCTGCACGCCCCCTGCACGAATTGTGTGACTACTTAAACCCGCTTCCGTACGAACACATTTCAATACTCAGGCCTTGGCCTGAGCCCAGGCCCGCTCCAGGTCCTCGAGCGGAGCGCCCTGCAGTTTGTCGCCGAGGATCTCCTCCACCTTGCGGAAGCGCGATTCGAAGCGTTGCGCGGCCAAACGGCAGGCTCGCTCCGGATCCAAGCCGAGTAGCTGCCAGGATCGCCGACGCGGCAATGAGGTCACCCAGTTCGGACTCGATGCGTTCGCGGGCTTCGGGCGACAGTTCCGGGTTGCGGTCGGCGGCGAGGGCTTCGGGCGGCAGGGTCTCGCGAAGTTCGGCGAGCTCCTCCTCCACCTTGTCCCACGCGCCCTGCACGTTGTTCCAGCGGAAACCCGCGCTGGTGGTCTTGGAGACGATGCGCGCCATGCGCGTGAGCGCCGGCAGGCCCTTCGGCAGGCCGGACAAAACGCTCTGGTCAACCTGGCCCTGGGCCTCGCGTTCGGCGCGTTTGATGTCCTCCCACTGCTCGAGCACCTTGTCGGCTTCGCTCTGCTGTACGTCGCCAAACACGTGCGGGTGCCGGTGCACGAGCTTGCGCGCGGACTTGAGCGCGGCCTGTCCCACGTCGTAACGGCCTTCATCCTGTGCGATGCGGCACATCAGCAGGATGCACATCATCGTGTCCCCGGCCTCGGTCACTGCTTCGTCCACATCGCCGGCATCGATCGCGTCGATCCATTCGCAGGCTTCTTCGACGAGGCTCGGCCCCATCGACACTTCGGTCTGTTTCAAGTCCCAGGGACAACCGCCCTCGGGCGCACGCAACCGGTCGATGACCGCCAGCAGCATGCGCATCCTCGTGATACGGGCGTCGTCCGCCGGCACCGGTTGCAAAGGCCAATCGGCAAACTGCGCGTCGGGTTGATCCATGGTTAGGCGTAGGGCACGGGGTCGGTAAGGCCCGCTTCTTCGAAGCCCTTGAGCCGCAAGAGGCACGCGTCGCAATGGCCGCAGGCCAGAACGCGCCCGTCCCGCAACACGGGGTCGTAGCAGGTGTGGGTCAGGGAGAGGTCCACGCCGAGCTCGAGGGCGCGGCGGGTGATCTGGGCTTTGCTGAGCTGCAGCAGGGGCGCTTCGATGTGGAAGGTGGCGCCCTCTTCGGTACCCGCAGCGGTGGCTTTGGCGGCCAGGGCTTCAAACGCCTGCAGGAATTCGGGCCGGCAGTCGGGATAACCCGAGTAGTCCACCGCGTTGGCCCCGATGAACAGGTGCCGGGCGCCGAGCACTTCGGCCCAACCGAGGGCGATCGCCAGGAAGATCGTGTTGCGCGCGGGCACGTAGGTCACGGGCACCCCGGTGCCGATCTCGGCCTCCCCACGGTCCTTGGGCACCGCCACATCCGCCGTCAGCGCCGAACCCCCGAGCTCGGAGAGATCGACGCGCACTGTCTTGTGGCTGGCCGCGCCGAGGCTCTGTGCGACCCGCGCCGCCGCCTCGCGCTCCACTGCGTGCCGCTGGCCATAATCCATTGTCAGCGCATGACATACAAATCCCCGTGCGCGCGCTTCGGCGAGCGTCACGGCGCTGTCCATGCCCCCGGAAACCAGGCAAACGGCGATCGGCGCGGTGTGCATGGGGGGAGGGTACGGGGCCGGCTGGGCCCCCGCCAGGGCGATTTCCCCGCAGGGGCCCCCTTGACTGTTCTAGTTGTACTGGTACAGTCGGAACAGTCGAGGCCCAGCCCATGTTCCGCATCCAACCCCACTCTCCCGAGCCGATCTTCCAGCAGCTCGTGGACCAGGTGAAGGACGCGGTCACCCAGGGCCTCCTGCGCGAGGGCGACAAGCTGCCTTCCGTGCGCGAACTCGCCCGCCAGGTGACGGTCAACCCGAACACGGTGGTCAAGGCCTACGACCTGCTCGAGCGCGACGGGGTGATTGTGCGCCGCCAGGGCGCCGGCTGCTTTCTGACCGGCAAGACCACCAACCTCGATCCCGCGGAACGCCAAGCCCGGCTCGACGCCGCATTGGCCCAGGCCGTCAGCGAAGGCCTGCACCTGGATTTCGACGCAGCCGCCATCCGCGCCGCCCTCGAAGCGGCCCTCAAACGCCAGTCCCCAGGCTAGTCCCCCACCACGGCCCGCTCCCTTTCCCAAACAAACGCGCAGGCCGCCCTCAAGACCCCTTTCCCCATGCAAGCCATGTCTCCGGTGATCGAATTCGACAACGTGTACCGCCGCTTCGACAAGGACGTCGTCCTGCGCGGCCTCGACTTCCGGGTCGAAGAAGGCCAGATCTTCGCCCTGCTCGGCCGCAACGGCACCGGTAAAACCACCGCCCTGCGCATCCTGCTCGGCTTCCTCGCCCCCCACCACGGCGAAGCCCGCGTCCTGGGCGTGCCAAGCACCCGCTTCGGTCCCACCGAGCGCGGCGCCATCGGCTACGTGAACGAAGGCCACAAGATGTACGGCGAGCTGACCGTCGCACAGACCCTGTCCTTCGAAGACGGCACGCGCCCCCGCTTCCAGCGCAAGTTCGCCGACGAAGCCATCCGCCGCCTCGGCCTGCCCCCGCGCAAACACGTGCGCTTCCTCTCCCGCGGCCAACGCGCGCAACTGGCCCTCGTCATCGCCATCGCCAGCCGCCCCAAGGTCCTCGTGCTCGACGACCCCGCCCTGGGCCTCGACACCGTGCTACGCCGCGAGTTCCTCGACGTGATGATCGACTTCCTCTCCGGCCACGGCGCCACCGTGCTCTTCTCGAGCCACATCCTCTCCGACGTAGAGCGCGTCGCCGACCGCATCGGCATCCTCGACCAGGGCCGCCTGCTCGTCGACGCCCCCCTCGAGGACCTGCGCACCCGCGTCGAAATGCGCACCTGGCGCGGCGATTCCCTACCCAGCCTGCCGTGCATCCTGCGCAGCAAACCGGGCCCGATCACCACCGAGCTATGCCTCTTGGATCCCAGCGCCGACGACCTCGCCAAGCTCGCCGCAAACGGCAACCACCTCTCCGAAGCCACCCACCTCGGCCTCGAAGACCTCTTCCTGCAACTCACCCAAACCGCCGGCACAGCCGGCCTGGCCGACGCCCTGGCCAAACACCGCTAGGCCATGTACGCGCTGCTACTCAAGAACAAGTTGGTCGTGTTGGGTGCGACGCTTGCGAGCATATTCCTATGTGCCTTGGCGCTACGCCTGCCTTATGAATATGCGTTCGTCTTGCCTATGGGCTTTGGAGAAAGGCCCCTGGGTCGGCTTCCCGATTTTGCAGGGCTCTTCGCGTTCGGTCTCGGCATGTACCTCGGAAGCTCTGACACTCACCGCGATTTGGGTGAGCACGTTCAATTCCGTCCCTGGGGCCGGGTCGGAATCGCCTGGCGCCAGGCCGCACTGGGGTTGGCATTCGTCCTGCTCTGGATGGTTTTGCCCTTGTCACTAAGGGCCTGGACGGGCACAAGCCAATTGCCCTGGCACTCGAGTGCACGCTTTCTGGAAGCGATTTTCGCGATGTCGCCGATCCTGCTCTCCTTTGCAGCAGGTTTCCTGGTGATTGGCGCGGTGCGACGCGACAAGGGCCGAATCTTGATCCAGACGACGCTCATGCTCTGGTACTACGGACTCAACATGTTCGTTGGCACGCTCATGGGCATGCTGTTTGTGTCCTCCAAGGCGGCGCTGATTTACGCCATACTCAGCCTGCTGCTCATCTTGGCAGCCGTCGCCGACCGCCGCCAACCCTGGGACCCCGACCGACCCGTCCCAGCCACCGGCGCTCCTCTGATCGCCCTGTGCATGATGGTCTTGCCGAGCATCGTCTCTTTCGGCTTGATGAACCTGCAATCGCTGGTCGGCTCCTCTGTCGGGGCCTACGTCCCAGCCATCGATGCGGATGGAACAATCGTCTTGGCCGAAAGAACCAAGGTCCGCCAGAGTGGAGATTGGCACTCCGCTATCTACCTCCAAGTTGACCCGACGAGCCATCAACCCATGACCGATGGGCACGGAGACCCGATTTCTCCCGACGCCATCAGGGGGAACTATCCGGGGATTCGGTATCAGCGGGAAGGGTGGTACCAAGAAAAGTCCCAAAGGAATCCGTTCGCATTCAGACAAGGCGTTCCTCTGGAGAACTTGAGCAGGTACTTGGATCAGGCGACCGGACAGGTCGTGCATCTCACCCAAGACTCCGAATCCAATCTGACACAGATCTCCCTTCAACGCTCCGACGGGCCGTTTACATCCAGTTCCTGTTTTCCAGAAGGCCATCGTAGAAGGAGCGACCCGGCCTTCCTAGTCGCGGACCCCGGGGATGGCACCGTTTGGGCATATCGAACCGGCGAGCCAACATACCAGCAGATCCCCATCCCTGACGGCGCGCGCTTCCTCCGTTGGTTGGATCCACTCTATTTTGGAACAAGGGACAGAGAGATCGCCTCTGCATTCGGTCTCTCCAAGGACGCCGAAAGCCCGATCATGGCACTGACGGACCGCGGTGAACTGGTTCTGAATTCTGACGGCACAGGTTGGCGCGAGCTGACGGCTGCCCAGGCAGAGGCACTGCATCAACGCACCGCCACCGACTACTACACGCAGGATACTCGGCGCTCGCTGAGCTCACGCACCATCGCAGTCATGGATGGGTATGGAAACGCCGTTGCAAGCTTTGACGTAACTCCCGTGACCCTCAAGGAGAGGTGGAAGGCGCGTCTGGAATTGGCAGCAGCCTTCTTGCTCCCCCCGGGCCAGATGACCCAGGTACTGGAATCACGCGACGTACCACAAAGTCCTGCATTCCCGCGTGTGGAGGACTATCAACTCGCCTTTGCGTTGTGGTTCCCGGGCGACTTCAGTCCGCCTCTTTCGTTCGGCCCATGGTCGTGGCTCGCGTACGCCCTGCTGGGCGCAGGAATCTACGGTTTGTCCCTCCGTTTCCGCCGCATGGGGGTCAGTCGCACCCGCCTTGGACTTTGGTCCGCCGCCATCCTCCTGTTCGGCTGGACTGCACTCTTGCTCGCCTGGTTCCTCGAATCGCCTCGGCGTTATGCGCCCATTGCGCCCACTTCCGAGGAGCTCCTCGAGCAGAATTTGTTCATCCAACCGACAACCGCCCAGCCCGAAGCCCCATGCGTGCCCTCAATCTGAAAAACTCGCTGCTACTCCTGGCCTTTGGCTTCGGGGGTACTTTCCTGACGACGGCGCTCGCGTTCGATCGCGGATTCGACCAAGCCTTTGTCTACCCGGGACCCAACTTCTTTCACGGCACCTGGTTCGCATTGCCCATCTTGGCGGTGGTCTTTGGAATGGTGGCCGCGCTTTGGGATCGGGTGCGCGGGACACAGGAATACTTCCAACACCGGCCGCTCGGCCAGCCGGGACTGGAAGCACGGCAGTGGATCTTGTACGCGCTTTGCCTGGCGGCCTGGATCGTAGTTCCGTTCGGGGCATTGGCAGCCTTCGGCAGCGGGACCTATCCGGCGGAGTACGCCGCTGTGGGAGGAATGCGGCTGTCCGCATTGGCCATGATCTTCCCCTTGTTTGGGGCGGGGTACCTGGCGGCAAGCCTTCCCTGTGGGCCGATCTCGCGATTGCTCTTGGGTAGTACGCTGGTCTATTGGGTAGCGGGAGAGACCATGGAGGCGCTGCTGGACGTCCCCAGGCCTTGGGGTGGCGTTTCGCGAATGCTGGTGTTCTTGGTGTTCACCGGGCTCTGCGCATGGGCTTCGATCGGCTCCCACCAATCCGGAGAAGATCCAGATCGCCCCATCGGGAAAGCCGCCATCCCTGCAGCCTTGTTGGCACTGTTCGCCGTCGCCTGGGGGCTTCCGAGCGCTTTGGATCGCGCGAACATGGGCTTCGCGCGCAAGGGTCCCCACTACACCGTGCTCAAGGAGGCCGATGGCGGAGCACGACTAGGTGTTCACGAACAGGGCGGAGGTGGCGGTTGGGTATATCGCTTTCCCGAAGGTACACCGTCGCCCCTACCTAGCCCGGCCCGAATCATCTCCTGGCCCGACCATCCCATCTCGCTGGTCTATCGAGCAGCAGGCCGCAGACTGGATGGTCTTGCCTTGACTGCAGTGGGGAACCGCCCCGCCACGCATGGCGTTCCATACCAACGCCACTCCGGCCAATTCTTGGATGATAGGGGCATCTCAACGAAGTACCGGAGCTATCTTGGCCACCCAGTAGGCAAAGTCAGCCACTACGCAGAAAGCCGGAGGTTGCGCATCGAAGCCTGTCGACCTGGTGGCTTTGCGATTCCCGTTATGGCGGACCGCGCCGCGAACTCCCCGCAGCATTACGTTCTGGATCTCCGCGATAACACCCTGTGGCACTTCGATTTGAGAGGGTCGGCCGGCGCGTATGAAGAGGTGCTCCTGCCTGAGGGCTTCGCTCCAGTTCGCATGAAGCTGGATAGCAGCGCGGAGGATGACATGCGTATTGCGCTACAAGGCACATTGCCCACCCCCACCGGGGATCTGGCGCTCTTGATCGCGGAAGACGACATGGCCTGCCTCGACGCGGAATCTGGCCAAGTATGGATGCTCCCCAGGGGGGCGATTCGGAATCGCTTCTACAATGTGCAAATGCTCGCCGACATTCGGGTTGAAACCGATGGCTTACCCCCTTTCCCCCGCACCATGCGGCTCCTGGACCACGATGGCAGCGAACTGCTGCAGCTGGACATTCCCGCCGACAGCCAATCCGAACGCTGGTCCCGATTCGGCATGCAGGTGCTCTCTCTCCTTCGCCCGCCGATTTGGGATCCCCGGGCCCCGGGCAATGTGACGGCATACGCTCAAACCGAAGCGGCGTCGTATCCCGATATCCGCGGCGCCCTGCGCATTGTATCTGGGCCCGCAACGTGGTCGCCGAAGGCGCCTTGGTCTTGGCACATGCTCTGGGGCTGGGCGGTGATTCTGTTCGTCGCGTGGCTGGTGCGCGCGCGCATGAAGCGCCTCGGCGCGGCGGACGCTCGGGTCTGGCTCTGGCCCCTGGCCGTGCTCGCCTTTGGCCCGGTCGCTGCGGTGGTGTCCCGGTTGATCGAAACGCCACGCCGCTGGCGGCGCCTGGAGCTGAGCCCGGTGGAAATCAAACCGGGTGAGCCCCTGCGGAAATCCGCCTGAACAGGGCCCGTTTCCACGGCTTTCCTGCAACAAACCGGGCCCCACGCCGTGCCAGGAGCGGACCCAATGAGCTCCGCCATGGCGAAATCGATCCTTGTTGTTCTGTCCGGGGCGGCCCTCGCGCTGCCCGCCCCGGCGCAGGTTGCGCAATTGTCTCCCCAGGCCCAGATGGCCGGTCACGGGCTGGCCCTGGAGCGGGTGCTGCCCGGGGGCTTGGGCCTCGGCACACCGATTGATGCGTTCGCGATCCCCGGGGATCCGCGCACGTATCTGGTCGACCTGAGCGGCAAACTGCACATTATCGATGCGCAGGGTCTGGTGCCGACGCCGTTTCTCGACCTGACGGGCATCGCGGATGTGACCTTGTCGACGGGCCTGCGCGGCGTGGCGTTCCACCCGGACTACGCGAGCAACGGACGCTTGTTCCTCTACTACGACGACGTCGACGCCAGCGGAGTGCACTTCCTCGTGCTCGCGAGCCTGGAACGCTCGAGCTCCCTGCCCGATCAAGCGGACCTCACCACACTCACCGAGCTGCTGCGCTTCGACCAAGGCATCCAAGGCCACGGTGCCTCGGGCCTGCGTTTCGGGCCCGATGGCAAACTGTACATGGCGATGGGCGACGGCGCTTTGCGCGATGACCGCGTGTGCGCGGGGCAGAACCACCAGAACCTCATGGGCACGATGATCCGGCTCGATGTGGACGGCGGTTTCCCGTACGGCATCCCCGCAGACAATCCGTTTGTGGCGGACCCCGCGGTGCGCGACGAGTGTTGGCACCTGGGCTTCCGGCACCCTTGGAGCTGGAGTTTCGACCCGCTCACGGGCGACTTGTGGATCGCGGATGTGGGCAACGATGCGTGGGAGGAGATCAACCGCGTGCCCGCCGGCGTGGGCGGCCGCAACTTCGGTTGGAGCGTGATGGAAGGCAACGAGTGTTTCCCCCTGAGCGCCTGCCCGCCCGGCTCCTTGCCCTGCTTTGACCCCGGTTACACCGCGCCCGACCTCGCCTACGACCACTTCACCGGCTGCTCGATCTTGGGCGCTTCGGTTTACCGGGGCTCCGGCCTGCCCGATGCCTATGGCCGGTACTTCTTCGCCGACTTCTGTACCTTCAAGCTGTGCAGCGTGCGCTGGGATGGAACCGCGATCGTCGATTGGCAAGACCACAGCTTCGGGTTGAGCTCGCTGAACGGCGGCAATCTCGACATGCCGGTCGGCTTCGGCGTCGATGCCCAGGGGGAGATCCTGGTGTTCGATTTCCTCGATCAAGAGGTGTTCCGCCTGGTTCCGGAGTGCAGCACCGAGGAATTCTGCCCCCAGCCCCCCGGGTCCGCCGGCCAGGCCCTGACTTTGCGCGCCAGCGGCACGCCGAGCCTGTCCACGGCCAGCCTGCGCCTGCACGTCGGCAACTTGGTGCCGGGGCAGGTCGGCCAGATCCTCTACAGCGCCTTCCCGACCACGACGCCCTTCGGCAGCGGCGTGTTGTGCATCGACGTGACCGCCGAACACTGGCGCCTGCCGAACTTCTCGGCCAATGCGGCCGGGCGCTGGCACCAGGCGATCGACGCCTCGCAGCCGCCCTTCGACGCTGGCCCCGGACAGCTTTTTGCCGGCACGGCCTGGTACTTCCAGACCTGGGCCCGCGATGGTGGCGCGCCCCCGGGCCTGGAGTCGGTCTTCTCGAACGCGCTGGTCGTGACCTTCTGCCCCTAGCTCCGGGGGGCCCCGCAGGGGGCCAAGAAAGTGCCCGCGGGCGATAGTGCCCCGGCCGCCCAAGGCCTACTCTACCGGCCATGAGCGCCGTCACCGAATCCGCCGTCCTGGACGCCCTGCGCCAGGTCATCGACCCCGATCTGCACAAGGACATCGTCACCCTCGGCTTCGTCACCCGCGTGGCGATCGAAGGGGACCGCGTGGCGGTCACGATCAACCTGACCACGCCGGCTTGCCCGGTCAAGGACCAACTGCGCGACCAAGCGCGCCGGCACATCGCGGCCCTTCCCGGCGTCAAACACGTCGACGTGGAGATGACCGCGGTCGCCGCCTCCGCCCCCACCAAAGCCAACCTGCCCGGCATCCGCCACGTGCTCGCGATCTCGAGCGGCAAGGGCGGCGTGGGCAAGTCCACCGTCTCCGTCAACCTGGCTTGTGCCCTGGCGCAAACCGGCGCGAAGGTCGGCCTGCTCGATTGCGACGTCTACGGCCCCGACATCCCGATGATGATGGGCATCGACGGCCCGCCCGAGCAGATCGCCCGCGAAGGCGGCGTGCGTTTGCTTCCCAAAGAACGCTTCGGCATCAAGACCATGTCGATCGGCTACCTGATCCCGGCCGACAAGCCGGCGATCTGGCGCGGTCCGATGGTGCACAAGCTGATGCAGCAGTTCCTGAACGACGTCGAATGGGGCGATCTCGACTACCTGATCGTGGATATGCCGCCCGGCACCGGTGATGCTCAGCTCAGCCTCGCGAACCTCGTGCCGGTCTCCGGAGCGGTGCTCGTGACCACGCCCCAGAACGTCTCGTCCTTCGACGTGGGCAAAGCGATCACGATGTTCAAGGAAGTGCAGATCGACATGCTCGGCCTGGTCGAGAACATGTCGGGCATGGTCGTCGCCGGCCGCGTGCAAGGCGCCGGCGCGGGCAGCTCGGTGCACCTCGAACTCGGCCGCGAAACCCGCGACGTGACCCTCGACGGCGAAGGCCGCTTCGAAACCATCGTCGACCTCTTCGGCAGCGGTGGCGCCGCGAACCTCAGCGAGCGTTTCGGCCTGCCCGTGCTCGGCAAACTGCCCCTGCACCCCGATGTGCTGCTCGGCGGCGATGGCGGCGAACCGATCGTGCGCAGCGCGCCCGACTCTGCCCCCGCCCGCGCCTTCGCCGACCTCGCAGGCCGCGTTGCCCAGCGCCTGGCCGTCAAAGCCTTCGCCGAACTGCCGGTCCTGCAGGGATGAAGATCCCCCCCGGCTTCCACACCATCGCGCCCTACTTCATCGTGCAGGACGCCCCGGCCTTCATCGCGTTCCTCGAACAAGGCCTGGGCGGCAAGGAAGTCCAGCGAACCTGCGACGACGCCGGCACCATCCGCAACGCCATGGTGCGCCTCGGCGACAGCACCGTGATGCTGAGCGAAGCGAGCGAAGCCTGGCCCGCCATGCCCGCCTCCTATTACCTCTACGTCGAAGACGCCCACGCCGCCATGACCCGCGCCACCTCCGCCGGCGCCACCGCCATCATGGCCGTAGCCGACATGCCCTACGGCGACCGCCAAGGCGGCGTGCGCGATGCGTTCGGCAACCTGTGGTGGTTGTCCCAGCGCCTCGAAGACGGGCCTTACTCCGCCTAGAAAGCTTGGCCCCGCCTGCCGATGCCTTTGCAATGCACATGCACATGCACAGGCGCAGGCGCAGGCGCAGGCGAATTTGGCCTCCTCAGCACCCTGGCCAAAACACCCGGATCAACCGGCTTGGGACCGGCGCCGCTGCAAATCCGAAGCGAGGCCGATGAGCAACATGGGCCAAGCCACCCAGAACATCGTTCGCACCAGGATTCCGAACATGCCCGCACTGAGTCCATGGACCGTAACGGTCTCGAATTGGGGGATCCCGGTTTGGTCGGAAGCCGGATGGACTCTCCAGGGGATCGCCAGCTGTAGATCACGCTCACCCGTGAGTTCCCACCGCGGGTGGGTCACAAAGGTGACGATGGGGACAAAGAGATTGGCGATGGCCTGAGTGGCCTCGGTAGCGGTCCACTCTGCGGCCGTGGGCTCTGCGCTCAAGGGAAGTAGCCGTTGCACTTCCGCCAACTGCAGACTGCTCGGGCAGAAGTTCCCTCGAACCAAGCAAGCGGCAACGGTAGGGGGCAATCCCACCACTGCGGCAATCAATAGCACGCGGTGGCTGGCAGTGAAGAATCCGGTGGCTGCGCCACTAGCCAGGGCCCGCCATCGGGATCGCCAGAAGGACACCGGGAAAACCAGCACGCACAGCCAGGCACCAATCAGGCGCAGGCGCCGCCTGCCCCGGCTTTGGGTCCGCCAATCCGGGAACAGACTGGACCAGCGGTACGTGCGGTAGATGTCGTCCGCCTGCCTCTCATCCCCCGCCCGACGCTGCGCGCGCTCCATGGCCGCGTAGATCGCCCGGTCCGCATCCTTCATACGCTCCAACAGCTGCACCCCGGGCTTGCGATCCCCTTCCTCGGTGCTGCCTTCCAGGAAACGCCAATGTTCCACTCGGGTGCCGTTCAAGGAAAAGAACTTCGCTCCGCAAAGCCGGTATTGCAGGGACCCCACCTGCCCGCCCTGAATGGCATCATCACGGCATCCCAGATCTATGCGAAGGCTTTGCATCTGGCACTCGTCGAAAACAAACCCTGGTGCGGCGCTGGGGAACGATTCCTGGTCCACGACCACGCCCTGCCGGACCTCGCAACGACGGAGCTCGGGGCGCTGGCTAGCTTGAAGACCAGAGAGCCGCAATTCCTGATCCACACGGCACTGATCGATGGACATTGAATGGACCCTTGAAGCCACTTCCCCCTGTCCGTCGAGACGGAGGTTGCCTTCGACTTGGCATTGTCGCACCAAGAGATCCCTCACGCTCAGCAGTCGCAAATCCAAGTTGCCTTGCACGTGGCATTGCAGCAAATCCAGGCTACTGGCCAATTGGCAACGGCTGACCTCGCCTGCGCATTGCAGATCGTGGTCATCTAGACCATGTCGGCGGTTGAAGCTTGTCCAATCCTCCTGAGAAAAGACCAATCCGTTCCGAACCGATACTCCCTCAAACTTGACCGGCCCATGGACCTCAATGCCAACGAAGGCCGTTGACCCCAAGTCGACTTCCTTGAAGAAGATGGAACCCACGACGGAGCGAGAATACCTGCCAGGGTCACGCTCGCTTTTTGCTACCCAGCCCCCTTCAAGGCGGACCCGGTTGCTACTCCCAGTGATGAATCGGAACTCACCGCCGACTTGAATTCCCTCCAGTTCCAGCCCACCACGGATTTGCGAACCAGAAAGCAGCAGGTCCTTTCGTATCTGCGTTGCCGGCTTGTCAGGCAGGCTCCTGGCCCATACGGTTTCTCGAATCTGCGCAAAGGAGAAATCCACAGAAGTACGGCAATACATGCCGCTTATCGACACCAACTGCTCCACCACCATGCTTCGGCAAACCAGTGATGCATCGGGCCCATGCTCGGCACCGATGCAGGCCCTATTCAACCACAGGTTCCCGAGCCGGGCGTGGCTCAGATTCAAGTCTCCGGAGATCTGCACGCCCTGCAGATTGGCTTCGGATTTGGCTTGCAGGCCTTCCATGGAGCATTTCCCCTGGATGCGCGCCTCAACAAGTTGAAGAGTCGTCCCCACCCGAAGATTGTTGGCCTCAAGATTGCCCGAACTGCGATGCAGGCTCTCTGCGGAGGTGTCCTGCACATCGCCTTCCACCAAGCCCACTTGAATCGAGGCCAGATTTGCAGCACCGAGTTTTGCCATACTCAGGCGTACCGAATTGAACACTACGGCCTCCGACAAGCTCAAGGCTCCGCCCACGTTCGCCGCGCGCAAGTCCATCAGGCCGCCGACGCGAAGCTGCGGAAGCAAGGCGTTCCGATCGATGCGCATCTGCCACCCCGAAAAGTCACCTTCTACCCGCGCTGGCCCCAAGAAGTACCGACAAGTAGCCCCGCCCAGGTACAGGGAACCCCCTCCCGCTCCCCACGCCGGTCGCAGCCAACTGCGCAGGCCGATGATAGCTTCCTGGAAGTTGCAGCTACCATGCACTTGCAGCTCCTTGAGTAAGCAAGCCCCCGCGAGCTCGGTAGGCCATTTGTCCCATCTCTTGGCCCACAGGCTTCCCCCTACGTTGGCTCGAGCCATCGCCAACGCAAAAAACCCGTACGGGTAGATGGGGTTGGAAGACCACGCCTGATTCGACTCGGTCTGGGTGATGGGCCACTCAAATGGATCCGCAAGCCAATGCAGATTCTGCGTGTGGTCAAGGAACAAGACCTGGGGCTCGGTGAATTCGCCCGGCCCCTCCATCGCAAGCGTGGCACGGGCCAACTGACGCTGCGAATTCCATTTCAAGAGGATTGGCACCAATGTGCAACGCATACCGTCAAGGAGGCAGCTTCCGGTAATGCTGGCCTCCACCAGATCCACGCTGCCAGTAACCTCGGATCGACGAGCATGACGCAGGAAACTGGTCGAGCGCATGACTCCCAGGTCGAGGGTCCCCCGCAATCGGAGGCTTCGCAGGTCGATTGCCACCCATTTGGGTGAAGCATTGCGGTCGGTGTTCAACGAGAGCCACGGAAACGCGGGTTCCACATGCACACCCCGAAGATTGAGATTGCCTCCCGCGTGCAATTCCCGGAGGAGCACGCGGCCAGTGCAATCCAATCCATCCAGGGTCAAGTCCTCTTCGATTCTCGCCTGGAACAAGTCCAAACCCACACCCGCAGGTCCTTCCGGGTCGGCACCATCATTATCGTCGGGAAAAGGCATCTCGTGAGCGGCATGCACCCGGCCGCGAATCCAATTCAGCGAACGGGCTTTGAGATGCCGCGCACTGAACCGATGGGCCACCTCAAACCGCTTGAACACCAGGGCTTCTTCGGACTGCAAGTCATCCAGCAGCACGCTACCCATTACGAGCACGTCCTCAAGCACAAGTTTGCGGCGCAGCCTGAGTCCTCGTAGGTCCAGATCCCCCATGATGCGGATGCCCGCCAATCGATTGCCACCGTGAGCGGGACCGGTTTGCTCCTTGCAATTGCCGGCCTCCGGGTATGCGGAGTGCTTGTGGGAAGCCGGCTCGGACTCCCCGACGGCCCGAAGAATGCGCTCGCGGTACTCATCCGCTGCGACTTCCTCCCGTGCCGTGGACAGAAACAACAAAGGAGGACCATCTAGGAACTCCCACTGGGTCCCCGACCAAAGCAAGTGCATCTGATCCTCCGGCATATTCACCATCCCATCAGCGTCTACCTGGAACCAACATTCGTACAAATGCCCACCCCACCAACAGCAGCGATGAAAGGTAGCCTCCTTGGACCAGGGCGCCTGCCGTTGCTCCCGTTCGAGCCAAGGCATCAAGTCCAACAGGTCTCGTAGTTCTTCAGGGCCAGGCGCCGGACTTGTGGGTTCCTTCTCGGATGCCCTACGTGCCAGATCCCGAAGGCATGCCTGCTCGTCCTGGGCCAACTGCAAGAAATCTTCCTTCTTGAGTGTCGTGTACTTCGGCAACAGTCGCAGGCGGCCCTCATTCAGGAATTGCAAGAATCCGAATGAAAACAGGTCTTCTTCCGGATCCTTGCCGAATGCCAGGTCCTCTTCGGAACGTATCAACGCAAACGGTGAACCATCCGCAGCCAGGAAGGTACAGAAGAAATCCAAGTAGTCTTCGGCTTGCCCGAGAGTTTCCAGCAGCAGCGGTGATGGTTCCGACAAGTTCACCTGGTGAATCACCTTGCTGAGCCCATTCAGAATCCGGGCCATAGAGCCGACCTTGAGCAAGTACAGTGCAGCGAACGCCACAGGACGGTTTCTCACCTTCCGTGGTTCGAATCGAAACTCCCAGAGTTGTCCTTCTTTATAGAAGGATAGTTTCATGATCCGGCAACCGACCAACTCCCACTCGGTGGATCTCTCGAGGCTGAGCAGTTGACTCTGCACGTGATCCTCGCGGACATTGTCCCGGGCAATCGCGAATTCATCGGTGAACGTGGGAACGCTGCGCCATTCAGGTCGATTCAGGAACATGTTCGAATTCGAATTGAGTCGGTCCCCAATGAAGCCTGGGCCAGCGGGAACGTGCGCTGGGAACCGCGCTTGCATGGGCACGGGGTTCGGACCCCTCAAGTATGCCCGCTAGAGCCAAACCTTCACGAGAAACTGCCCCGGGCCCAATCCGTCTTGCTCTCAGTAGCACCCAGCCTGCCGGACCCCTTGAAGACCAGTGGGGACTACGCAGCTACCGACCATGCGTGTCCGGCAAAAAAAAGAGGCGGCTCACCCGAAAGGAACCCGCCCCATAGGGGATTCGATATCCGGCCCAGGGGACAAGGCCTCAAGGCCCCCCTGGATTCCCAATAGGTAGCCAAGGGTGGCACCGATGCAGCCTACCGGGTGCATTCGTCTCCACGGAATCCTCGGATTCCACCATCCCCCAATCCGACTCCTCCAGGGAGTGCCAATTTGCCCACACCGCGATGGAACGCATCACATCCATCGGTACGTGTGCTCCCTTTCCGGTAGCCGACAGGCCTGATGCGATGCCAGGTCAGCGAAGCAGTGCGCTGGACAACAGGGTTGGGATTTCCCCGCGCATCGAAAACTGCCCGGACTCCGCCTGCTCCACGCGCGGATCACTCCGCGTAGTAGTCCCGTCCGCCCACGCGATAGACGCCTTTCGGGTCTTTGACGCGTTTGGCGAGGACTTCGCAGTCTTCGATCTCGAGGTGGTCGAAGCCGCGCGCGCTTTCGATTTCTTCGATGTACGGCAGGGCGTCTTCGGGGTCGCGGGCGACGACGTCGTAGGGGGCGTAGAATCCGTCGGCGCTGACGTCAGCCTGGCTGGAGTTGCCGTGCACGACGATGCGCAGGTATTGGTTGTCCTTGTCGCGTTCGCCGCGCGTGTCGCGGATCAGGGCCAGGGCATGTTCGTTTTCGGAGGTTTCGCGCAGCAAGGCGAGGGCGCGCGAGCGGACCTCTTCCGGGTCGAGGCCCAGTTCGAAACGCAGGCGCAGTTCGAGCGCGGCGACGAAGTACCAGGCGTCTTCGTCCGAGGGGGTCTGCGGTTCGAGTTGCAGGACCGCGGCCGCCGCGGCGATCGCCTCTTCGCGGCGTCCCATGCGGCCGAGCGTATTGACCCGCGCGGCGCCGATCTCGATGGCCAGGTCCTCGTCGTGGATGGCCGCTAGGCGTTCGAGCGCGGCCTCGTATTTGCCTTGGTGCCCGAGCAACACGGCTTGGTTGAGCGCGATCGACTCGACCCAAGGCTCGGGGCATCGCAGAGCATCGCGGAAGGCATTTTCGGCCTCTTCGAAACGGCCGAGGTCCGAGTAGACGTTGCCGAGCAGTTGCCAGTTGACCCACACGTCGGGGGCGAGCTCTACGCCGCGCTTAAGCACCTTGATCGCGCCTTCCGGATCCTCCATGCCGAGTTTGGCCAGGGCGGCGATCTCGAAGGAGCAGGTATTGCGCAGGTCCTCGAGCGACCGGGCGGTCTTGAGGGCTCCTTCGAAGTCCCCCTCCTCCAATTGGCGATACCCGCGGTTGGTCTCGCGTTCGATGGGATCGTTGCTTTCGGGCTCTACGGCGCGCATCGAGGCATGATAGGGCGCGGCGCGGCCCGCGGCTATTGTGCAGGTACGGCCGGCGCCAAAGTCGGCTGCAGGGCCCTCCGCAGGGCCGCTGCGCAGGCCTCCGGGTCCTGGAGCATCGGCGCGTAACCGAGTCCCTGCATCCAGCCGCAGGTCTCCACGGCCACGTCCTTCAGGTGCTCCTGGGCCACTTGGAGAAGCGTGGGCCGGAAGGTGCCGTTGATAATGCGCACGGGCACCTGGACACGATGGAGCGCCGGGCGCAGGTCCCAGCCCGCCAGGCCGCGCATGGCCGGGGCAAGGCCGGCGCCGGATTGGCGGCCCATGCGCTCACCGACCCAATCGGCGAGCTGCGCCTGGCGCGCGTCGGGCAGCACCGAGTGGGCAAATCGCACGAGGTTGCCGCGAGCGTCCTGCTTGAGGCCGGCGACCATCGCCCCGGCTGCCGCGGGATCGAAGGGCTGGGCCACGTTGTACAGGGCGTGCATGGCGACCACGCGGGTGATGCGCGCTGCGGTGTCCTGGCCGGCTGCTTCGATGCCGATCGCGGCGCCGTAGCCGTGTCCGACGAGGGCCACGCCTTGCAGACCGCGCGCTTCGAGCTGGCCAAGCAACCAACGCCCCACGTCGGCGGGAGTGCTCGGATCGGGCAAAGCCGGCGAGCCGTCGTGGCCCGGCAGGCGCAGAACCCACAGCGCTGGCAGGGGCTCCCCGGCGCTCAAGGCCTCGATCAACCGATCCCAGTACTCGGGACCTTCGGCCCAACCGTGCACAAAGACGATCGCGCCGGGCGTGGATCCGGGTGCCACCTCTTGCAGGGTCGCGGTGGGGTCGGCCAGGGGGGTCGACCGCTTTGCGGGCGAGACGCAGGCAGCGAGCAGACAGGCGAACAGGAGCAGCAGCGGAGCGAAGCGGGCCATGGACGCCATCCTACCCCTTTCCTGCCCTACGTTCCCGGCTGCACACGGCGCCAGCGGCGTGGAATTGCCCGCGCTGGGGCTCAAACGCCGGGCACCGGGGGTTAACATGGTCCGCCAGTCCCCCACACGGAGATCCCCGATGCTCTATTCCTTGCTCCTCGGCCTGTTCGCCCACGCCCCCCTGCCCCTGCCCCAGGAAGCCACCGACACGCTTCCGCCCCTCGAAGCCTGCGTGCCGCCGGATGCGCTGATGGCGTTGCATGTCGCGGACCCAGGGGGTCTGTTCGCGAAGCGGGAAACGAGCAAGGTCGCCGCCGCCCTGACCGATCCCGCCTGGATCGACCTGCTGCAGTCCATGAGCGACGACGAAGGCGAAGAGGTCGATGTGGCCGCCCACAGCGAACGGTTCGCGGCGATGCTGCCGGGCCTGCACGGTCTTGTCCTCTGGGCGGACATGGAGAACCTCGATGAGTCGGAATTCGACGACATGAGCATGAACATGGTGGTCCGCGGCGAGCAGGAGAACCTGGAGGCCCTGGAAGCCTGGATGCGCGAGGTAGGCACTCTGGACGAACCGGATGTGCGCCTGATTACGACTCCCGGCCAACTGCGGTTGTGCAAACTGTCGAAAGAGGAGCTGGAAGCGGAAGATCAAGAGATCGCCCCGCTGGTGTTCGCCTATGGCATTGGCTCCGACCGGCCGGGCCTGCTCTGCCAGGAGAACATGCAAGCCGAACGCAACGGCCAAGACATCGAGTTTGTCGCCAACTTCGGCCGGCTCATGGAGATGGCCGATGAAGGGGACGAAGAGCTTCCGCCTTCGATTCTGAAGGAGTTGCAAGCCCTGCGCTGGGTGCACATGGGCGTATCCGTGGGTGAAGGCATGGAATCGGTCACGTCGATCAGCGTGGGGCTGCGACCCAAGGGCCTGCTGCAGTCCCTGGTCGCCTGCCTGGAAAGCGGCGACGAAGCCGACCTGCACAAGATCCCGTTCGGCGCTTCCGACATGACCGCGAGCAAAATCGATATCGGCACGATGCTCGAACACATCTTTCAAATCGCCGAAGAAGTGGAAGAAGGTTTCAGCAGTGACGATTTCTACGACCAGCTGGACATGATGAAGGACCAGATCGGGGTCGATTTCCGAGAGGACGTCCTGGAGAACCTGACCGGTTCGATGCTTGCTTTCTCCCTGGATCTGAGCCTGATGTCGACGGAAAGCTACTTGCCAGGCACGCAGCGGGTCACCTACACCATGGGCCTGAACAGCAGTCAACGCATGTACGATGCCCTGGAAACCGTGATCGGCATGTTTGCGCCGATGATCGGGATGGAACCGGATGAGGTGGAAGGCAGCTGGGGTGCCGGCTGGTCCATGGATCTGCAGGACGGGGAAGCCGCGGTGCTGGGCACCGGGGCCCGCGGGTTGATCTTCAGCACGGAAGCTTCCGGTCTGGCGGCAATGGCTGCCCTGGACGTTCCGGAAAGCGGCGAAAAGACCATGGCCGACGATGAAGCCGTGAGCCAACTCGTGGCTTCGATGGGCGGCTCGTGGATGCAGATCACGAACATCTCCGCCTCGATCCAGACCATCACGGATGCCATCGAGATCATTGAGGACCTCGCCAACTCCGAAATGGAGGACGAGGATGTCGCTGAAATGATGGACATCCTTCCCTACATGGAAGTCCTGCAGGAGGTGGCGGACCGCCATCTGAGTGGGCACTCTGGCATGGTGCTCGAAACCCAGTCGGACCGCGTGCGGTATCAGATGTTCACCCGCTGAGCTCGTTCCCCCGACCCCACCGCACCCCGGGCGGGGCATTCCGGACGCCGGATGCCCCGCCCGCCCCGTTCCCCCCGATCCCCAATCCCCGCCCCCATCCATGGCCGAGTGGAGTGCCCACAACCTGTCCCTGAGTTTCGGCGGACATCCCTTGCTCGACGGTCTGAACGTCGCGATCCAGCGCGGTGAGCGCCTGGGCCTCGTCGGTCGCAACGGCAGCGGCAAGTCGACGCTGCTCAAGATCATCGCCGGGGAAATGCCGCCCGACGGCGGCAGCGTGCAGATCCGGCCCGGGCTCACGATCGCGGGGTTGGCGCAGGATGTGCCTGCGGGCCTGAGCGGCACCGCGGGTGAACTGCTGGAGCAGGCCTTGCGCGACGCAGGCGTCGACCAGGATTGGGAGATCGAGAGCCGTACCGGCCAGGCGTTGGCGGCCGTCGGCCTCGATGCTGGCCAGCAACTCGGCAGTCTTTCCGCCGGCAACGCGCGCCGCGTACTGCTCGCGCGTTCGCTGGTGCTCGACCCCGACCTGCTGCTGCTCGACGAGCCCACCAACCACCTGGATCTTGAAACGATCCTGCGCATGGAGGCCCTGCTCAAGCGACGCAGCGGCAGTTTGATCCTGATCAGCCACGACCGCATGTTCCTGCGACGCGTGACCACCGGCATCCTCGACCTCGACCGCGGCAAACTGACGCGCTACGACTGCGACTACGACACCTACCTCGAACGCAAGGAGGCCGCGCTCGAGGAAGAGCAGCGCGAGAACGCCCTGTTCGACAAGAAACTCGCGCAGGAGGAGGCGTGGATCCGGCGCGGCATCAAAGCCCGCCGGACGCGCAACATGGGCCGCGTGCGGGCCCTACAGGAAATGCGCAAACAGCGCCGCGACCGACGCGAGCGCCAGGGCAACGTGCAGGCGACCCTGGCCGAAGCCGACCGCGGCGGCGAAATCGTGCTGCGCGCCCAGAACCTCGAATTCGCCTACGGCAACGAGAAACCGCTGTTCCAAGGTTTCGACTTCACCCTCTGGCGCGGCGATCGCATCGGCATCATCGGACCCAACGGCTGCGGCAAATCCACGCTGCTGCGCCTGCTGCTCGGCGAACTCGTGCCCACCGGCGGCACGATCCGGCTGGGCACCGGCGTGGCCTTGGGTCGCTTCGACCAGTTGCACGACCAACTCGATCCCAAGAAGACCGTGCAGGAGAACGTCTGCGACGACGGCGACCAGATCACCGTTGCGGGCCGTTCGCGGCACATCATGGGGTATCTGGGCGAGTTCCTCTTCAGCCCCTCCCAGATTCGCGGGCCGATCACGCGCCTCTCCGGCGGCGAACGCAATCGACTGCAGCTCGCCAAGATCCTGTCGCAGCCTTGCAACTTGCTGGTGCTCGACGAGCCCACCAACGACCTGGATGTCGAAACCCTCGAACTGCTCGAGGAGATCCTACTGGGGTTCCAAGGCACGCTGTTGATCGTCAGCCACGACCGGGAATTCCTCTCCAACGTCGCCAACGGCGCCCTCGTCTTCGACGGGCCGGGCCAGGTGCGCGAGTATGCCGAAGGTTTCGACGACTGGGACCGCGTGCTGCAGCCGGAGGCTCCCGCGAAGAAAACCGCGACGCCCGCCCCCGCCAAACCCGCCGCACCAGCGCAGGAAAAGGGCCGCAGACTGACCTTCAAGGAAACCCAGGAACTCAAAGCCCTGCCTGGGCAGATCGAGGCCTTGGAAGCCGAACAAGCCGAACTCAACGCCTGGCTCGCCGATCCGGACAACTACAAGAGCGCCGGCGGTGAGGTGCCTGCCAAGAATAGCCGCCTGCAAGCCGCCAGCGACGAGCTGCACTTTGCGTACGAGCGTTGGCAGGAGTTGGAGGCGATCCTTGAGGCGTCCGGGCGCAGCCTCTAGGCGGTAACGGCCGCGTGAATAACGTGACGTACGGAGCGGTTCAAGTTGTCACACAATTCGACGGCGGGCGTGCATCGCACGCGCCCACCGTCGAATTGTGTGACAACTTGAACCCGCTTCCGTACGTCACGTTATTCACGCCCAATACCTCGCATCTGCGGCCTATTACAGCGACATATCTTGCGCAGGCGGCCTTTCTAGCCACAATACCCCCATGCCCCAGTACCGCCTTGGCCAAGCCGCCCGCCTGCTCGGCGTGAGCGTGGACACGGTGCGCCGGCAGATCGACAGCGGCGAGCTGAAGTGCGTGCGTAGTGCCGGTGGGCAGCGGCTGGTCGACGGCGCCGACCTGGCGCGACGGGTCGAAGAGCAGTTCGCCGCCGAGGGCCCGGGGGACGGGTCCAGCGCGCGCAACCATCTGCTCGGCATTGTGACGCGCGTGGTGCGCGACGAAGCCGCTGCGCAGGTCGAAATGCGCTGCGGACCGTTCCGTGTGGTTTCGCTGGTGACGCGCGAATCGGTCGAACAGCTCGATCTCGAGCCGGGGGTGATCGTGCAGGCGGTGGTCAAAGCAACCAACGTGGTGATCGAGCGGGTGGGAGATCGGTCGTGAGGGATTGGCTGCGGGCGTATTACGCCAAATGGCGATCACGGGCTGTCTGCGCACGAAGGTTGCTGCACGCATCCCCCAATCGCAGATCCCCCCGCGCCATCGGCGCGCTCGTGCTGGTTCTCATTTGGCTCTCCCCGGGTTGCACACGGCCCGCGCAAGCGCGCCGCGATCTCGTGGTTTTCGCCTCCGCTTCCCTCGGCGCGCTGCTTCAGGACCTGACCCCGGCCTTTGAAGCCTCCCACCCGGGTGTGCGCGTGCGTGTGCACAGCGCGGGCACCCCACAACTCGTGCTGCAAATGCGCGAAGGGGCTCCGGTCGACGTGTTCGTGTCCGCCGACGAGGCGAGCGTGAACCGCGCCATCCAGCAGGATTCGATCCAAGGCCCGCCCATTGCGTTCGCGCGCAATGGCCTAGCTCTGATCATTCCCCCCGGCAACCCAGCGAACGTGCAAGCGCTGCAAGACCTGGCCCGCCCCGGCCTGACCGTGTTGCTCTGCGGCCCCGAAGTGCCTGCGGGCCGCTATGCGCGCACCTTGCTCGAGTCCCTGGACCTCGCGGTGACTTCGCGTTCAGACGAACCGAGCGTGCAAGCGGTGCTGTACAAGGTCGCCCTCGGCGAAGCCGACGCGGGCCTCGTCTATCGCACCGATGCCCAGGCTGCGGGGGCACAGGTGCAGACCATCGATCTGCCCCCAGGCCAGAACCTCACCACGCGCTGTCTGCTGGCCACCCGCGCCGCCGAGCCCGATCCAGAAGTCGCCGCGTTCGTTTCGCACTTGCTTTCCCCCACCGGCCAAGCCGCCCTCGAACGCCACGGGTTCCTGCTGCCATGAGACCCGTGCCCTCCCCCGTTCCCCGCAGCCTGCGCTGGCCCGCCCTGCTCGCCGCCGCGCTCTTCGCCCTCCCCCTGGCCGGCCTCGCCCTTCGCACGCCCTGGTCGCGCTTGATTAGCGAGTCGATGCGCCCCGAAGTGCGCACGTCGCTCCTGCTCTCGCTGCAAAGCTCGCTCGGCGCCGCCGGAATCTGCCTGGTGCTCGGCCTGCCGCTCGCCGCCTGGCTCGCCGACGGCAAGAGCCCCCTGCGCACCTGGGTCCGCGCCCTGGTCTTGCTACCGATGGTGCTGCCCCCCGTCGTCGGCGGCCTAGCCCTGCTTACCGCCTTCGGCCGCAGCGGCATCCTCGGCGCGCCGCTCTTCGCGCTCACCGGCAAGGCCCTGCCGTTCACGCCCTTCGCCGTGATTCTGGCCGAAGCCTACGTGGCCATGCCCTTCTTCGTGCTCGCCGTCGAAGGCGGCCTGCGCACCCTCGACCGGCGCCCGATCGAAGCCGCCGCCACCCTCGGCGCCACCCCCTGGCGCACCTTCACCACCGTCACCCTGCCCTTGCTCGCTCCAGTGCTCGGCGCCGGCCTGCTCGTCGCCTGGGCACGCGCTTTGGGCGAATTCGGCGCCACGATCACCTTCGCCGGCAACCTCGAAGGCAGCACACGCACGTTGCCGCTCGCCGTCTACAGCGCCCTCGAATCCGACCCCGACGGCGCGTTGGTGCTGGGCCTGGTGCTCGTCGGCTGTTCCCTCGCGGTGCTGATCGTGCTGCGCAAGCGGTGGTTCCCCTCCTCATGAGCCTGCAAGCCGATTGCCGCCTGCAACGCGGCGCGTGGACCCTCGATCTACAGCTCGAAGTGGCTGCAGGCGAAACCACCGTCCTGCTCGGGCCCAACGGCGCGGGCAAGTCCTCGGTGCTCGCAGCCATCGCCGGCCTGCTGCCGATCCAATCGGGGCAGATCCTCCTGAACGGCCAGACCCTCGACGGCGGTCCCAGCGCCGCATTCGTGCCTGCGCACCTGCGCCGCATGGGTGTGCTCTTCCAAGACCTGCGCCTGCTGCCCCACCTCTCCGCCCTCCAGAACGTCGCCTACCCCGCGCGCTGCGGCGGCGCGAACCGCAAGAGCGCCGAAGCCATCGCCCTCGACTGGCTCACCCGTTTCGAAGTGCCCAAGGCCCTTTGGAATCGCCGTTCCGCGGAACTGTCCGGCGGCCAAGCCCAACGCATCGCCCTCGCGCGCGCCTTCGCCGCCCATCCCGCCTGCCTGCTGCTCGACGAACCCCTCTCCGCCGCCGACCCCGAAGCGCGCCGCAATCTGCGAGCCCTATTGCTTGCCGAACTGCAGAAGCTCACCGGCCCGCGCATCCTGGTGCTGCACAATCCAGAGGATACGGAGACCTTGGCCCAGCGGACCCATTCGATCGGTGAGCCGCAGCACGCGTTCTAGAACGCCCCAACCGCCTCCCTCGTCGGATCCATACCGGTGTGGAGACTGCCGGAAACAACACGCAGGCCTTCGAGATCGACAGCAAAGGAAAGCTCGGCACATTCCGCAGGACGGCAAACGACCCGCCCACCCTCGCGGGTGAGCGGGTCGCGGGGATTGCGGCCGGGGCCGCTCAGTGCAAGGTCACCGTCACGAGGTCGGTGAAGTTGAAGGTGCCGCCGGTAGCGGGGTCACGGTAGACCGCCTGGAAGTAGTGCGTCTGGCCCACGGCGGTGGGCAGGGATCCGGGAACGCCGGTGTTGCCCGAAAGGTCCAACGGCAGTGAGAACTCCCCGAAGGCGTCCGCCATGCCGATCTCGCTCGGCAGATTGAAGCGGCGTAGGTTGGCACCGAGCTGCAGCAGGCCAGAGCCGCCGGGCACCAGCACGGGGTCCTGCGCCTGGCTGGCCACCAGGAAGCAACCGAAGCTTCCAGGCGCAATCTGCCGGGCGGTCAAACGCAGGTCGTTGTCGGACTGGATCGCGCTGCCGGTCAGGTCGAGCTGCGCCGGCAGTCCGGTGCTGTTGGCCAGGGCGGGGGCGCCCATGCGGCTTCCGATGCCGCCCGCTCCGAACTCCAGCTGGAACACATCGCCACCGATGCCTTCGATGAGCACGGCGCTGCCATCGGCCCGCAACTGGAATCCTCCACCGGCTTCGCCTTCACCGAGGCTCACCGGCTGGATCCCGGTACCGATGCTCCAGGAGTAGGGATACGGCATCCCCTGCCCGTCGACGGCCATGGCCATCACGCGGCTGCCGTCCTTGCTGATCGCGGGGAAGTCGTACCAGGGTCCCTGCGCGTCGGGCGGAAGCGGAATCTCCCAAGTACCGGTCGACGCGCTCCAGTAGAAGTCCGCGGCCACCGTGTTGCCGATCATGACCTTGCCAACAACCGCATCACCGGCGCCCGTCATGTCGTAGGCGACGTATTTGGCATCGGGATACGCCGGCAGAACCGGGATCGTTGTCACGCCCACGTTGTTCTGCCAGACCGCGGCGGGACCGGTGATGAAGGGGCCCGATCCGCAAATGATCTCCCCATCCGACGAAATCATCGTCGGTCCCGTAGCGATGTCGAAGAACGCATGGATCCCGGTCGTAGGAGAAATCCGGCAGTAGTGTGCATTGAAGACACCCGCCGCCGCAGTGCCGTCGTCACTGATATCGTGCAGGTACGAAACGGGCGGAACCGCAAGCCAGTTCTGGGTGCCGGCCACGAAGTCCCACCACAGAATCTGTCCGTTCACCAAGACAGCCGCGACGCCCGTGGAAGCCACGCGGGCCGTGATCGGCGCCGCAGCGACCTGGGAGATCAACGGTTCATACCAAACCGTTCCGGCGGCGGACCAGGCGAACAAGTATTGCTCGGGGCCAGCGTTCACAACGCCCACGGCGTATTGGCCGTTCGCGCTGACATCCATCGCCCGATACCCCTCGAAGTTGCCGGCGGCGTTGGGAATGTCGATCAAGCCCGTGGACTGGGTCCAAAGGTGCTCATCAAACGGGGTAAACGGATTCATGTAGCGAAGCAGGACCAGATTCAGGTCGTCGCTCGCATCCTGCACGTAGGTCAAGGGCGCAAGCCACGGCAGTTGGGTCAGAGAATCCTGACCCTTCGCATGCGCAGCAAGACTGCCCAACATCGCAAGGGCGGCAAGGGGTGTTTTCATAGGGATTCGGCGCAAGGAAATGGGAGGGAGATTCGAAAACCAGCGCGCGCCGTCTTAACCAAGCCCGCTGGCTCACGGATCCCCTGCGCAAGTCCCGTGCCAGACAGGCGATCCGCACCTCTACTCCACACCTGCAATCGCCGAATCCCCGTGTTTTCCCGCGCCAACACGGGTTCACGGCGCATCGCAAGCCGGCACTTGGACCCTCAAATCAGACATCCTTGGGCCGTATTCCCAGAAACCAACGAAATCCGAGCGCTTCCGCCCGCTCGATTTTGCCCGGGTCGATTGCCGCGCCGGGCCCGCGTTGCCGGCGTTGCCCATCCGCGCCGCCCACCCCTTCAAATTGCTGCTAGCGGCAGCACGGTGAGCAAGCGATCTCCGGCTCATAGGGAAAAAGCGAACGGTCACTCCAGGGGAAAGGGCCATGTGGTATCGCACCGATGTCACGAACGGTGCTCACCCAATTGTCTTTGGCAGCACCCGGCCTTGCCCATTCCGACTCCACTAGGGCGCCCCTTGCCCCTGCAGCCGGCCGCCTTTGGAACTTTCAGACGTGGTACCGGGACCTGGGTGGCACATCGAATTTGAGCAACGCATTGGAGGTATACTTCTGCCCCTGACCCGGGCATTCCGGGCCCCCGCTTGAACCCGCTGCCCGAAGACGCCCGGATTGCCCTCGAAGCCGCCAAGGCGCGGCGCTTCAGCTATTCCGTGCGCGTGTTGAGTGCACCCGATAGCCGGCCGGTGGTCATCCTCGGCGAGACGCACGTCAAGTTGCAGCGGGCGGCGGAACTCGGCAGGCGCGTGGTCGCGGCGTTTCCGCTGCGCGGCGTCGAGGGTTTCCAGCGAAAGCGCGTGGCCCTCGGGCGCACGCTCGGGGTGCTGATCGAAGCGCCGCGCCTGGTGCTGCGTGCAATCACCGGGGGCCTCGTTCAGGGCAGCACCATCGTCGAAGCCCGCGCCCTGCAGACCGGCGTGACCTTCCCGCTCGAGTCCACTTCCCCCATCCCGCGCGGGTTGCACGTGGGGTCGATCTACCTGGCGCTGTACTTCGGCACGTTTTTCCTCGCCATGTTCTCCCAGCTCCTGCCCGGCCCGCTGCGCGATCTGCGCCGGGCGCTCGTGCCCCTGGCGATTTTCTTCAACGCGCATTTCCTCGCGCTGCCCTTCGCCATCGCCCTGCGGCGGCATTCATGGAGTTGGATGATCCACCCCTTCGTCGCCATCCTCACCCTGCGCGACCCGCACCTGGCCCAAGGCACAGTGGACATGCTCGCGCAGCACCCGAACGAGCCCTGCGCCGTGCTGGTCATGGGCCGCGCCCATGGGCCGGGGGTCCAGCGTATCCTGATCGAAGAACATGGGTTTCAAACGGGTACTCCGCTCGAATCTCCGAGTCGCTAGGGGCCCGTTCCTGGCCCCTTTCCCATAGCTCCCCCCACCTGACCATCCCCCCCACGATCCCGATCTGCCACGACGACCACCACGCGGAGCACATCGGTCACACCCAGGACGGACGCCAGTTCTTCCTCACGACTCCTTTCGAACCGGCCATTGGAGGATCCGCTGGCTGCGAGTACATTGCGTTGTACCTATTCGATGCGGAAGGGCAATTGCTAGAGGCTCAGATCGATCGGCTCGGCCCGCGCGCCGAATTCGACCGGGACGCCGCGCGAGAGCTGCTACAGAAGCGTTGGGATTCGCTCGGCAAGGTGACCCAAGGGGATATCCGCGTCGCTCCCTTTCGCGTCGAGCGCTTCGGCACCGAGTTCGGCCTGATCCCACGCGATTGTGAGCATCCGGACGACGTGCCCGCCGTGATCCTCATGCCGGGGGACTACATGGCGTTCTTCGAACCGTGGGAAGGCTACTACGACACTTGATCCATGGACCTGGGCCTACTTCGCCCACTCGCGCAGCAGATTGAGGTCGGCTTCGGTGAGTTTGGCGTCGGCGTGCAGCAGGAGATACGGCTTCAGGGGCATTTCGCCTTCTTCGCACTCCTCGAAGACCTCTTCGCGCACCTTGTCGCGCTTCGAGGGGGTGAGTTTGTCCCACTCGGAGAAGTTCACGTGTTCGCGGCCTTCTTTGACGTCGTGGGCGACGAGGAAGGAGACGGGGGCGATTTTGCTGTACCAGGGCCAGCGCACCTCGTTCGAGTGGCAGTCGTAACAAGCGCGGCGCAACAGGGCTTTGACCTCGGCAGGAGCTTCGACGTCACCGGTGACGGGCGGGTTGCTGCGGTCGACGGGCACCAGTTGCAACACGGCGAGCAGCACGACGAGGGCGATCAAAACGCGACGCAGGACTTTCATTGAACTAGCTTCGCACCGATGGGCGCGTGATTCCATGACAAGCGGGTAATGATCCCGCCGGGCGGCCTCAGGCGTGGCTGCGGGAGGCGCTCGAGGCGGTTTCGAGCTCTTCCTGGACCAGGTGCTGGGGCCCGCCCAGGGCCCGGCGGTAGACGGCCAGGGTCTCTTCCGCGCAGCGGTCCCAGGTGAAGGTGCCGGCGTGGGCGCGGGCGGCGCGCAGCTGGTCAGCGTTGCGGTCGAGGGCGCGCGAGATCGCGAAGGCGATGTCGTCCACGTCGAGGGGGTTGGCCAGGTCGGCGTGGCCAGCGGAGATTTCGGGCACGGCGCCGACGTTACCGCCCACGACGGCCGTTCCGCAGGCCATCGACTCGAGCACCGGCAGGCCGAACCCCTCGTAGAGGGTCGGGAAGCAGAAGGCGTCGGCCCCCGAGTAGAGCGCGGGCAGGTATTCGTCGTCGACGAATCCGGTCCAGAGCACTTTGTCGGTCAGCTTCAGCCGCCGCACCTCTTCTTGGATGCTCTCGCTCTTGAAGCTCGCTTTGCCGGCCAGCACGAGCTGGTGGGTCTTGGCGAAGCCCCCCACCGAATAGGCCTGCACCAACCGCACCAGGTTCTTGCGCGCGGAGAGTTCCCCCACGTACAGCAGGTACGGGCGCTTCACGCCGAGGCGCAATTGCGCCTCGCCGATGGCCTTTTCCGTGGCCGGCTGGAAGCGGGCTTCGATGCCCTCATGCACCACGTCGACGCGGTCCTCGGGGAAGTCCGTATACCGGCAGAGATCGCTTTTTGTGCGTTTGCTGACCGCGATGATGCGCGCCGCGCGGTTCTGGATGTCCTTGTACAGGGCCACCCGGTGGGCGCGGAATTCTTCGTCGGCGAAGTCTGGGCTGACGTGGGCAAACAGATCGTGCAGGGTCGCCACCTGGGCGACGCCCTTCCAATTGGGCACGCGCACATCGGTGCCATGCACCAGGTCCACGCCCTTGACCAGAGGCCACCAGGACTTCTCGATCCAGCGCAGGCGGGTACCGGGGATCTCGGGCAGCATTTCCCGGCGCTTGTAGCGCGACCGGCGGCACAGGACGTCGAGCCGGCCCCCTTGCAGGGGCACCCGGCGGGCCAGGGCCCGTGCCAACTGCAGGGCATACCGCGCCACCCCGCCCTGAATCGGGTTGCAGAGGGGGTCAGGTCGACGGCGACCCGCAGTGGTTTCACGGGATGGGTCATGGGCCCGGTGCGGAACGGGTAAAGGCGGCTTGGGAACGCCCAAGGGCAAGCATACGCCCCGGGCAAGGGGTCTCCAACCTTTCTGCCCTACTGGTGCCATCCCCGGGCCCGCACCGGGGTTCTGGGGCTCAGCTCAGCCGCCGGATGGCCGCCAGGATGCCCCGCGTGGCATGGCTGCGGTTGAGGGTATAGAAGTGCAGGCCGGGGGCCCCACCCTCGAGCAGCTTGCGACATTGGTCGATGGCATGCTCGATGCCGATCGCCATGACCGCGCCCGGATCGTCCTGGACCCGGCGCAGACGCGCGAGCAGGTCCTCCGGAATGCTAGCGCCGCACATGCTGGTGAATCGCTCCACTTGGCCCACGTTCGTGATCGGCATGATGCCCGGCACCACGGGCACATCGACCCCGGCGGCCTGCAAGCGCTGGCAGTAGGCGAAGTACTGCTCCGGGTCGAAGAAGAGCTGGGTGATGAGGAAACCCGCCCCGCGGCGCACCTTCTCGACCGTCCAGCGCAGGTCGCTGGAGGCGTCGGCCGATTCGGGGTGGTTCTCGGGATAACACGCCGCGCCGACCGAGAAATCGAATTCCTCGCGCAAGAGGTCAATCAGGTCGGTGGCGTTGCCCAATCCCCCATGCGACAGGTCCGCCGCGTCTTGGGGCCGATCGCCGCGCAGGGCCAGCACGTTCTGCACGCCTCCGGCGGCCAGCCGCGACAGGTTGCTGCGGATGCCCTCAGGCGTATCCGCCACGCAGGTCTGGTGGGCCATCGCGGTCACCCCCAGCTCCTGCTGCAATCGCACCACCACCCGGTGGGTGTGCTCGCGGGTCGAGCCCCCGGCCCCGTAGGTCACCGACACGAAGTCCGGTTCCACCGAGGACTTGAGATCGGCCACGGTCTTCATCAGCGTGCCCTCCCCCTCGGTGGTCTTCGGGGGGAAGAATTCGAAGCTGAACACCGGTCGGCCGGTCTGGTAACAATCTTGGATCTTCAAGGGGTGTCCGGCGCGAGGGCCTGGAAGGCGGCGCGGTAGGCCGCGGGCAGCTCACAGCTTTTCAGACGGTCCATGTCGATGCAAGCGGTGGTCATGCGCGCATCCAAGGCCAATTCCCCGTCCAGGAAAAAGCGATATCGCAGGCGCAGGGAGGAGCGGCCCACGTGCTCGCAGGTGATGCGGATCTTGGGCCGGTCGCCGAAGCGCAGGGGGCGGCGGAAATCCACCTCGGAGTGCACCAGGGGGAAACCCAGGCGCTGGCGGGTGATCAGGTCGGCGTAGGAGACCCCCAGGTGTTCCTCCCAGAGGTCCTCGAACGCCGAGTGGATCATGTTGTAGATCGACGGGAAGTAAGCGATGCCCGCCGCATCCACGTCGCCGAAGCGCACCAGGGTTTCGATCTCGATGCCGCTCATTGGCACAGGTCCGGCCAGGTTTCGAAGACGCTGGTGGCGAGCATCTCGCCCAGGCGCTGGATCAGCTCCCCGCCCTCCTCCGCCGTGGCCGCGGCCGGGTTGCCGCAATAGGCGTCCACCGCGCCGCACTGCAGGAAGTTGCGCGCGCCGGTCTGGATCTTGCTCACCAGGTCGATCTGCACGGCCGGCAGGGCGCGAGCCTTGTCCGCGCGCACAGCCGCCCCGTCCGCCTCGAGCACGATGCTGGTTTCGTACTGGCCCGCGTGGCAATCGCCGCTCTTGAACTCGTCGCCGAGGGTCTGGGCCCAGCGCCGCCGGGTGTTGTCGGGGAAGATCGCGTGGATCTTCTCGTGCCCGCGTTCGGCGTGGTCGAGGATCACCCCGCGCAGCACCTGCACATGTTCGGGCTCGAGGTGCCCGTTGGAGAAGACCGCCTGGCGCACGCCTTGGGCAGCCAGGCTGTTCAAGATGTCCTCGAGCACGGCCCAGAGGGTGCCAGGCCGCAGGCTGATCGTGCCCTCGAAGCCATCGGTGAACTGGGTCATGCCGTACTGCAAAGTCGGCAGCAGCAGGACCGGGATGCCCTTCGCCTCGAGCAATTCCGCCCCGGCGCGGGCCTGGGCTTCGGCGATCGTCACGTCCGTGTCGAGCGGCAGGTGCGGTCCGTGGGGTTCGGTGCTGCCGATCGGCAGGATCGCCACGGTGCGTTCGGTGAGGAATTCGCGCACCTCCGGCCAGGTGCTCTTCGCCAGGATCTTCATGCTCCGCCCCTCTTAGGCGCCGACTTCGCTGCGCAAAAGGGCCCGCGCCACCTTGCCGCGGTCGTTTTTGGGCAGTTCGAGGCGCCACTCGAACCAACGGGGGTACTTGTAAGGCGCCAGGTGTTGTTTGACGTGGGCTTTGAGCGTTTCGGCCAGGGCCGCGTCGCCGCAGCAACCGGCGGCAGGCACGACGAAGGCGAGCGGCTTGATCATGCCAGCTTCGTCCTCCTTGCCGACGATGCAGACCTCGGCGACCGCGGCATGGGCCAGCAGGCAGTTCTCGATCTCGAGCGGCGAAACCCAGATGCCGCTCACCTTGAGCAGATCGTCGCTGCGGCCTTCGTAGAAGAAGTAACCGTTTTCGTCCTGACGGAAGATGTCGGCCGTCGTGCAGGCCGTGCCCTGGAAGGTGGCGTTGGACGAAGCCTTGTTCGCCCAATAGCAGAGGGCCGTGGAACCGCCATGGATGCGCAAGCGGCCCGACTCCCCCACCGGCAGGGGACGATCTTCGGGATCGAGGATCTCCGCCGCGTACCCCGGCACGAGTTTGCCGAGGCTGCTGGGACGCACATCGCCGGGGTAGTTCGAGATGTAGATGTGGAACATCTCCGCGGATCCGATGCCGTCGAGCACTTCGACGCCCGTGCGCGCCTTCCAGGCCTCGTAGACCTCGCGCGGCAGGGCTTCGCCGGCGGACAGGCACAGTCGCAGGCTCGACAGGTCGGCAGCGTCGATGCCCGGCAGCGCGAGCATGTTGTTGAGCAGGGTCGGCACGCCCGTCATGAACGTCGGCTTGTGCGCTTCGATCTGCGCGAGCAACTCTTCGGCGGTGGAACGGCCTTCGAACAGCACTACCGTTGCCCCCACGCGGAACGGGAACATCAGGTTGGTGCCGGTGGCGTATCCGAAAAAGAGTTTCGGCACCGACACGCAGACGTCGGACTCGCGGTAGCCCGCCACCTGCAGCGCATAGGTCTCCGTGGAGTACGCGAAGTCGCGGTGCACGTGCACGCAGCCCTTCGGCCGGCCGGTCGAGCCGGAGGTGAACAGCCAGCCGGCGAGGTCATCGGGCCCGGTGGCCGCCATTTCGGCCAGGGGGCCGTGGGCATCGACCTGCGCCAGGCTGTCGTGCCAGGAAAACACCATGCCGCCGCTGGGTGCGTCCACGGCGAGCAGGGCTTCGCACCAGGGCGACGCTTCGGCGGCGGCCTGCAACTCGGGCAGCACCGAGCTGTGGGTCAGCACCACGCGCGCCTTGGTGTAATCGAGGTAGTCCTCGTAGTCCTTGGCCTTGAGCAGCGGATTGACCATCGCAAACACCGCCCCCGCGCGCAACACGCCGAAGAAGGCCGCTGCGAATTCCACGGCGTCCGGCAGGATGATCAGCACGCGCTCTTCGGCTCGCACCCCGCGGGCGCGCAGGAACGCAGCCACCCGCCGCGCCATGTCCGAAACCTGCGCGTAGGTGTACCGCCCGCGCCCATCGATCACCGCCGTCTTGTCCCCGCGCCCGGCCGTCAGGTTGTGGTCCAGGAAGTACTCGCAGAGGTTGAACCGCTCGGACAGTTCGATGGGCAAGGGGGTAAACATCGGCGTTCTATTGCAGGGCGGTCAGGGCGTCGAGCATGGCGTGCGCGTTCACGTAACGATCCTCGCGGCGGGCGCGGATCGCCTTGCGCACGATCTCCTCCAGATCGCCGCCCACGTTCAAGTTGCTGGCGCGCGATTCGATCGGCGGCGGGTTGTCCTTCATCTTGGATTGGAAAACCTCGATGAAGCCGCGGCCGGACCAGGGCAGAGCACCGCAAAGGGCTTCGTAGAGCACCGTGCCGGTGGCGTACACATCGCTGCCCGAATCCGGGGATTCGCCCCCGAACTGCTCGAGCGGCGCGTAATACGGCGTACCGATCAAGGTCGTGCGCGCACCCATGTGCTGGGCCCGCCACAGGGCCGGGGTCACGCCGCCCTGGGTTGCACGCACTTCTTCCCCATCCCAATACAGGGTAGAGGGTTTGATGTCGCCGTGGCAGAAACCCGCGGAGTGCAGCGGCATCAACGCGCGCAGCATGGCCACACCGAGGCGGATCGCCTCGTCGCGGTGCAGGCGACGGCCCTCTTCGAGGCGCGTACGCAGGCAGGTACCCGAAGCTTCGTCGCAGAAGCGCAGCACATCGCCGCGCTCGCTGACGGCCAGGTGGCGCGTCGCCACGTGGAAATCCGCTTCGCAATCGGCGAACGCCTGCAGCCGTTCGCAGAAAAACATCGCCTGGCCGCGGCCCTCGAACAATCCGGCGGTGAAGACCTCGAGTTCGGAGGCGCGGCCCCCGTCTTCGAGCACGCGGAAGCGGGCCGAGAGCGGCCCATGGGGCAGGGCATTGTCGATGGTGTAACGATCCAGCAGCCGTTTGCCTTGCTGCAGGTCGAACAGATTCAGTTCAAAGGCGCTCATGGGATCAGTAGCCGGCCGCCTGGGTCACGAGCTCCTTCCACGAGCCCTTGGCGCGGATCTCCGCCAGCGCGTCGGCCAGCTCGTCGAGTTCCTCTTGCAGGGTGTAGAAGTGCGGGCTGACCCGCAGGCCCGCGCCGGGGCGGTGGTCGATCAGGATGCTGCGCTTCTCGAGCGCGCGCACGAAAGCGGGACCGTTCTCCTCGGCGCCGAGGGCCACGGTCAACGTACCGCCGCGCTGGGTTTCGGTTTTCGGGCCGAACAGGGCAAAGCCCTTCTCCTGCAAGCGTTCCGCTAGGCGGCGGTTCAGGTGCAGCGACCAGGCGCGGATGTTCTCTACCCCCACTTCAAGCACGGTTTCGTACCCGACCTGGGCGGCGAAGTAGCAGGGCACGCCGGGCGAACCGTGCATCCAACCCATCGGACCGTGCGCGTACCGCTGCTCGCCCTCTTCAAAGGCAAAGGGCGCCGCGTGCGCCGCCCAACCGGTGATGCGCGGGTGCAGGCTCTCCATCAGTTCGGGGCGCATGTAGAGATAACCCGCGCCGGGGCCTCCGAGCAGCCACTTCACCGACCCCCCGCAGACCATGTCCACGCCGAGCTCCTGCACGTCGAGCGGAACGGTGCCGAGGGCCTGGTAAGTATCGAGCATCACCAGGGCCCCCACCTCGCGGGCGCGCTTGCAGATGGCGCGCACGTCTTGGAGGTAGGAGTTGCGGAAACAGACCATGCTGATCGGCACGATCAGGGTCTCTTCGTCGATCGCGGCGCACAGGCGCTCGGTGGGCACGATGCCATCGGCTTCGGATTCCACCACGTGGATGCGCGCACCGAACTTCTTGAACCCCTCCCACACGTACATGTTCGAGGGGAAGTTCTGGTCGGTGTAGACCACCTTGTTGCGCTTGCCGCCGAAGTCGAGGGCGCTGGCCACCATGCCCTGGATCACCGACACGTTCTGGTGCATGACCACCGTGTCCTTGGGCGCATTCATGATGCGACCGAGCACGTTGCCGACATCGACGGCAGAGGTCCACCAGCCTTCGGTCCAAGCGCGCACACCGCGTGTGGCCCACTGTTCGGCGTAGGCCTGCAAGCGGTCGAACACGCCGCGGGGCATGGCCCCCAAGCTGTGGTTCACCAGATAGGTGGTGGTTTCCAGGATGGGGAAGCGGTCGCGCCAGGCGTGGGGATCGTGCTGCGCAGTCATCGGGGCAGAGTCGTTGGACGGACAGGCGGCCCCCAAGGGACACAACCATCGCAATCCCGCGGGGAGGCGGGCTTCAGGGCCGCTATTTTGCCAGGATCCCGCGCGGCGTGCACCCGCCGGGGCGGGAAAGGGCGCTGGGCCCCATGCACCACCGCCTTCCGCCGGAGCTTCCGTGCCCCGGCGCCGTGCGTCCGGGACCACCCGCCGATCAGTTGTCCAGCCCGGCCTGGCCGTAGCGACCACGCAGGGACTCGGGCAGCTCGATACCGAAGCCGGTCAGATCGGTGCGCTCGAGCCCACAGGACTCACGCAGGGAATCGGTGTCCTCGAGGAACTCGCGCACGACTTCAGTGGTCGATTGGGCGCGCACGCCGGTCTTCTGGGCCAGGGCATCGCCCTTGGCGCCGGGCCGACCGAGGGAGAGCAGGCCGAGGGTCAACCAGCGGTCCCAGTACTTCTGCGCCTGGGGGCGGTTCGACGGGTCGGAGGAGAACTCCTGGAAACGCTCCTCTTCTTCGGCGCTGTTATCCGGGGCCGCCAGCACGGTCTTCGCCAGGGCGGCGAAGTCGCGGCTGACGCAGTTCGAGAAGCTGATCGCGCTGACCCGGGCGGCGCGGCGCACGAGCGCGAGGCCGATGGCCAACTCCTGGCGCGAGTCGGGATACGGGATGCGCTCCATGCGCGGACGAATGGCGCCCATCAGTTCGACACCGCCGAGGGCTCCGTACAGGCGCTCGATCTCAGCGAGCACCTGGAAGGCGTGGCCCAGCTCCTCCAGGAAACCCCGCTTGTCGTCGAGCCGGGGCAAGTACTTCAAGCCGTGCCCCATCACGTTCACCACCATGCGTTGGCGGTAGGCGTAACGCTCGAGAATCTTGAGCAACAGGGCTTTCGCGTCCGGATCGAGCCGGGCGATGTCGGCAGAAGTGGGCATGGAGATGCTGTCGGGAAACCTGCGGCGCTCCGGGAGCGCGCCTAGGGCCTATTTTCCCCACCCCCCGCAGAATTGTCGAGGGGAATCCCGGTCAACTCATCGTCCGGGATCTCCAATTCCGCAACGGGACGGCCCCCAAGTACGTGTTCCTTGAGGATCCGGGGCACATCCGAGGGGGTCACCCCCCCATACCAGACTGCATCGGGATAGACCACAACCACCGGCCCCTTGGCGCACTGGTCGAGGCAACCCGACTGGTTGGCGCGCACTTTGCGCTGCAGGCCGTGTTCGATGATCTGCACTTTGAACGCCTCGAGCACGGCTTCGGAGCCAGCGTGTTTGCAGCAACCACGCGAGTTGCCCTGCGCCCGTTCGTGGGTGCAGATGAGGATGTGCTTGTGGAACTTAGCCATTGGATTTGCGGTGCCTTTCGAGTGCGGCTTTGGCCAGGATGAGTTTCTGCACCTCGCTGGTGCCTTCGTAGATGCGCAGGGCGCGCACCTCGCGGTACAGACGTTCGACGATGTGGCCGCGTTTCACGCCGAGCCCGCCGAGGTGTTGCACGGCCCGGTCGCAGATCCACGAGGCGGTTTCGGTGGCGAAGTACTTAGCTCGCGCGACCTGGGTGCCCGCGTCGCGGCCGGCGTCCATGGCGCTGGCGGCTTCCTCGACCAGCAACTCCGAGGCCCGCAGGCGCACGTCCATCTCCGCGATGTCGAAGCGCAGGCCCTGGAACGACGACAAGGGCCGTCCGAATTGCACCCGGGCTTCGAGGTGGGCCATCGACTCGTGCATGGCCCGGCGGGCGAACCCCGTGGCGGCCGCGGCGACCGAGGTGCGGAACTGGGCTAGGGTGCCCAGGGCGATGTCGAGGCCGCGCCCCTCTTCCCCCAACATCCAGCCGCTTTCCACCGGCACATCCTCGAAGCGCAACCGGCCGATCGGGTGCGGGGCCATGACCTCGAAGCGTTCCACCGTGAGCCCCGGCTGCCCGGCGGGCACGTAGAACATCGTCAGCCCGTCGCGGTCTCCCGGCTGGCCCGCGGTGCGCGCCAACACCGTGTAGAACGACGCGATGCCCGCGTTCGAGATGAAGGTCTTGCTGCCGCGCAGCACCCATCCGTCCCCGCGCCGCTGCGCCACCGTCGAAACCGCGTTCAGATCGGAACCCGCGCCTTCTTCGGTGAGGGCGAAGGCGGAGACCTTGCGGCCCGCCATCACGTCGGCCAGTACGGCGCGGGCCAGCTCGGGCGATCCGCCGAGGGCGATCGGATAGGAACCAAGGCCCTGCTCGACGAACATCACGTCGAGCATGCCCGAGTGCCAGGCGAGGGTTTGCCGCACGCGGCAGAGTTCGCGCACGGAAACCCGCGCGGAATCGACGCCTATTCCGGAATACCCGCCGAAATCGGCCGGAACGGTGCGGTTGAGCACATCCAGCGCGCACACCTCGGCGAGGGCGGCGGCGGCCTGGGCGTCTTCTCCGAGGCAACGCTCCACGCGCTCGGCGGCCGCGGCGGCGGCGCGATCTAGGGTCGGGTCTACCATCGCATCAAAGGCGGTCGGAAACCTTGGCGGTGAACTGCTTGGGGCGTTTCTCCATGAACGCGTCGAACGCTTCTTTGTAGTCGGGGTGTTTCATGCACTCCGCCTGCACCCAACCCTCGGCCTGCATGGCCTCGCCGAGCGACATCGACGCTTCGTCGTTGAGCATGCGCTTCGTGACCGCAAGACCCATGCTCGGCCCCTGGGCCAGGCGCCGGGCCCAGTGCAAGCCTTCTTCGAACAGCTCGTCGTCGGGCACGACGCGGTTGTAGAGGCCGATGTCGAAGGCCCGCTGCGGGCTGATGAAATCGCCGAACATCAAGAGCTCGCTGGCGTGGCCGAGGCCCACGATGCGCGGCAGCAGCCAGCCAGCGCCCATGTCCGCGCCGCAGAGCCCGACCTGGGTGAAGAGGAAGGCGATCTTGGCGCTCTCCGCCGCCACCCGCACGTCGCAGGCCGCCGCCATCACCGCACCCGCGCCGCAGGTAGTGCCGTTGAGGGCCCCCACAATCGGCTTCTCGAGGCGCCGCATGTTCTCGATCAGGTCGCAGGTCATGCGCGTGAAGCGGTACAGCGCGTGGTCCGGCACTCCGAAGAGGTGGCCGATGATGTCCTTGACGTCGCCACCCGAGCAGAACGCGCGGCCGGTGCCGGTCAAGAGCACCGAACGCACGGAATCCCGGCTGCCGAGGGCCACAAAGGTGTCGCGCAGCTCGGCGTAGGAATCGAAAGTCAGGGCGTTGAGCCGATCCGGCCGGTTGAGGCGCACGATGCCGACGCCGTCCCGTTCCTCGTAGTCGAAGTGCTTGGGATTCATGGGCGGCATTCTAGCGGCAAGCCCCCGCCGGCACCCGGGTCCTTCCAACGCAAGTTGCGCCGATCGGGGAACTTGCGCCGCCAGCTCAGCGGAGCGGGGCGCGCGGGCAGTGGGAAAACCGGGCTCGACGGGGCACGAAGCGGGCGACGCGCGGGCCCCGGAACCGGACGGGGCCACCGATCAAACCCGGCCCCGCTCCTGCGCCCATCAGCCTTCGAGCGGCAGCGCCGCGCGGGCTTCGATCTCGACCATCGCCCCCTCTTCGAGCAGGTCCGCCACCTGCACGAGGGCCATCGCCGGCCAGTGGCGCCCCACGACCTTGCGCCAGATGGAGCACACGGCTATCAGATCCGCGAGATAAGCGCGTTTGTCGGTGACGTACACGGTCATGCTCACCAGGTGTTCGGGCCCGCCGCCGGCTTCTTCGATCACGGCCACGACGTTGGCGAGGGCCTGCTCCCATTGGGCGAGGAAATCCCCCTTGCCCACCAAGTGGCACTGCGCATCCCACGCGATCTGCCCCGCCACGTGCAGCCAACGGGCGGGTCCTTCGACGAGCACGCCGTTGCTATAGCCCTTGGGGGCGAGCCAGCCGCCGGGTTGGATCGGTTTGTGTTTCATGCCTTGTTCCTGCCCGTGAGTTCGATTCCTTGCGCCCGGCAGTGTACCTCGCGGCCGCTGAGCTCCCAGATCGTGCCGGTGTGCGAAAGTTCCAGACACGCCACCGCGGTCTGCGCCACTTGGGCCGCAGGCACCAGTTCCTTGTCGGGATTGAGGGCCGCCAGGGCCGCGCGCGCTTCTTCGGCGCTTTTGCCCGTCGTTTCTTGGATGCGCGCCACGCTCGCCGCGGTCATCGGGCTGTCGACGAAATGCGGGCAGATCATGTGCACGCCCACGCCCTTCGCCGCCAATTCGATCGCCGCGGCTTTGGAATAGCCGAGCAGCGCATGTTTGCTGGCGCAGTACGCGCTGGTGTAGGCGTAGCCCTCGAGCCCCGCCGAGGAGGCGATCTGCACGACTTGGCCCCCGCGCTCGAGCATCGTCGGCAAAAGGGCCTGCATCAACGCCACCGGGCCTTGGAAATTCACGCGCAGGTGCCGCTCGATCAGATCGCCGTTCCGATGCAGGGGCGCGCTGATCGCGATGCCCGCGTTGTTCACTAGCACGATCGGCCCGGGACTGACTTCCAGGCCGCGCTGCACCGCCGAGGGCAAACCGGCGGGATCATCGAGGTCGAAAACCAGGCACTGCACGTTCCCGCCCAGCTCGCTGGCCAACTCCTCCAACCGCGCCGCACTACGCCCGAGCAACACCACAGGACACCCGTGCGCCCCATAGGCCTGGGCCAGGGCCCGGCCGATGCCGCCCGTAGCCCCCGTGATCCAAACCGTCGGCTTTGCCTGCATGGCGCTTTTGTACCCACGGCGTTTGCAGCGCAACCAGCCCGAACCCCGGAAAATGGTCGTCTCCGTAGCAGGTCCCTTGCCCCTACAATCCCCTGCGATGGTCCATTCCCTGCCCGAACCCGGTTGGCCGACCCGCGAGCAAGCGGCCGGCAGCCGCCTGTTCTCGCCCGTGCGCCTTGGCCCGCTCGAAGTGCGCACGCGCACGTGGGTTCCCGCGATGGTGCCGTGGCGGGCGACCGAAGCGGGTGAAGTCACCGCGGACGTCGTCGATTGGTACGGCCGTTTCGCGGACGGCCGGCCCGGCGTGCTGGTGATCGAAGCCACCGGGGTGCGCGATGTGCCGAGCGGGCCCCTGCTGCGCATCGGCGGGGACCAGAACGTGGAGGGCTTGCGCCGCATCGTGCACGAAGTCCGGCAGCGTTCCCAGGGCCAGACCCGGCTGTTCATCCAGCTGATCGACTTCCTCGGCATCCGGCGGCGTCCCGAGCCCGCAAAGTACTTCGAGCGGTTCCTCGTGTTGACGCCCGGGCATGCGGCGCGCTTCGAGGCGGCCACGGGCCAGGGATTGCAGGGCGAAGCGCTGCGCGCGGCGTTGGCGGCGGGCGACGAGGATCTCTGGCAAAAGGTTCTGGAGCCCCGCGAGTGGGAGGCCCTGCAATTCGGCGCCCGCGAGCGGGTCTGGGACGTGCACGAGCCCCACATCGCGGAGTTGCCGCAGACCCTGCCTGGCACCTTTGCCCAGGCGGCCCGGCGCGCACGGGAGGCGGGATTCGACGGGGTCGAACTGCATTACGCGCACGCGTATACGATGGCTTCGTTCCTTTCGCGGCTGAACACCCGCGCGGATGGGTATGGCGGATCGCTCGAGGGGCGGGTGCGCTTGCCGCTCGAGGTGTACCATGCCGTCCGCGCCGAGGTCGGCGACGGGTATCCCGTGGGTTGCCGGTTCCTCGGCGACGAGGTGATCGCGGGCGGCAGCGATGTGCACGATGCCGGCTGGTTCGCGGAACGGTTCGCGGCCGCGGGCATGGACTTCCTGTCGGTCAGCAAGGGGGGCAAGTTCGAGGATGCGCGCCAACCGCGCGTGGGCGACGCGGCCTATCCGTACACAGGGCCGAGCGGCCTCGAATGCATGCCCACCGTGCGTCTGGAAGCCAGTCCTTTCGGCCGGAACCTGCCCCTTTCGCACGCCATCCGCGACCGGGTGCGCGCCGCCGGATTCGAGACGCCGGTGGTCGGCGCCGGGGGCATTGCGGGCTTCGCCATGGCCGAGGCGGCGTTGCGCGACGGCGACTGCGACCTTGTGGCTTCGGCGCGCCAATCCCTGGCGGATCCGGACTGGTGGTGGAAGATGGAACAGGGCCGCGGTGCGGCGGTGCGGCGCTGCCTGTTCACCAACTACTGCGAAGGCCTCGATCAGAAACACAAGCAGGTCACCTGTCAGCTTTGGGACAAGGACCTGGAAACACCCGGCCCCGATGGTCGTAGCCCCCGTCTCTCGAACGACGGCAAACGCCGCCTCGTGCCCGCCCCCGATATCCAAGAATGAAGTCCATCACCTCCCTGCTCCTGCTGTGCAGCCTTCTCGCCGGTTCCCCCACCGCACAGACCCCGGCCCCGCGCGCGGATCTGCTCGACCGCGTGGTGGTCATGGGCGCCAGCGTCTCGGCGGGTTTCGGGCTTTGCAAGGATCTCGAAGTGGCCACGCCCCTTGCGGATCTTTGGAACGCCGCCTTGGTCGATGAGCCACGTCCCGCCCTGGACCTGGGCCAGAACCTGTTCTTCTTGAACCCCGTGTTCACCGGCGCGCGCCTCGCGCAGACCGCAGCCGAAGCGCAGCCGTCCCTGGTGATCGCCGTCGACTTCCTGTTCTGGTACGGCATGTCCTTCCGTTGGTACGGCGAGGAATCGCAGCGCCTGGTGGGATTGGAGTTGGGCCTCAAGGAGCTGGAAAAGCTCGATTGCCCCCTCGTGATCGGCGACTTCCCCGACGTGCGCCGTGCGCTGCATGGCACCTACGAGGTGACCGGCCGTCCGGTGATCTTCCGCTCGATGATCCCCGAGGAGGAAACCCGCGCCGCCATGAATGAACGGGTGCGCGCCTGGGCGGCGGAACGGCCGAACGTCGTGCTGATCCCGCTCGCGCAGATCCTTGAGGACATGGCGACCGGCCAGCCGATGGTCCTGCCCGGTGGCCAACAGTTGGTGGGCACGCCGGAGGAGATCCTGCAACAAGATCTGCTGCACCCGCGATTGCCGGCGACGGAGGGATTGGTGTTGAAGGTGCTGGATGCCCTGCGGGAGTCGGGCCTGGGACTGGATCCGGGTCGCGTGTTCTGGTCCCTGGAGGAAGTGCACGCGGCGTTGATGAAGGATCTTGCGCCGCGTCTGGCGCAGTATGAGGAAAGCCAGGCCCGGCGGCGTAGGGCCTTGGGCGGCTGAATAATGTTACGCAGCGGAAGCGGGTTTGTTGTCACGTTATTGCGGCGTGCTGCTGTCGAATCGACAGCAGCACGCCGCGAATACGTGACAACTTAAACCCGCTTCCGTACGTAACATTATTCAGCTCGCAGACGAAGGTCGATACCGCCCCTCCTCCGCCAACTTCTCCAATCCCGCCGCCAGCGAACCACGCGCCAATCCCCAAAGGCTCGGATCGGTATCCGCGTACACCCGCGGCAACAGCTCGTCCAACGTCGTGAGCCCCTCCGCCAGGGCTTCGATCAACTTGGCCTCGCGGCTCGCCCGGTGGGCCAGGTAGCGGCGCAGCAGCGCGGCCCCGTCGAGGGCAACGGGTCCGTGCGCGGGATACAGTAGCGAAAGGCCACGATCGAGAATGCGCTGCAAGGAGGCCAGGTACGTGGCCAAATGACCGTCGGGCGGCTCGATCAGGATCGTCGATGCGGTGGAAGCAAGGTCCCCCGCGATCAGTGCCCGATAGCGACTCTCCTGGAACACCAGGTGCCCCGGGGCATGGCCAGGTGTGTGCACAGCTTCCAAGTGCCAATCGCTCGTTCCATCGGGCGCACGGCCGAGGTCGAAACGACTCCCATCCTCGAGCGGCAGCACCCCCGCCCCATCGCTTCCAATTCGATCGATGGTCGCGGGATGGGCCCAAACCGGCACCTGCAGCGCAGCCCGCAACTCCGCCAGGCCGCCGACGTGGTCATGGTGATGGTGCGTGAGCAACAAACCCTGCAACCGCGCACCCGCCGCCTCGCGCTCGCGCACATACCGTACGAGTCGCTCCTGCTCGTCCCGGTGCGGCGTGGCGGGATCCACCAGATAGAGCCGCTCGAGACCCACCAGATAGTGGTTCGTGGTAGTCGCGGGCGGCAAGGTCGGAGTGCGCAGGGGTAGCATCTCCACCCCGGGCGAATTGAGGATCGGCGGCAGATCGCCGGAGCGATACCGTTCCAGATGGGCCGGCACGTGCTCCAAGAATCCCGGCCAGCCGTGGGTCTCCAGGAACGCCAGCAGCGTGCGCACCGGCGGAACGATCGGCCGGCGGCCTTCGCGCCATTGCGCCAATGCCTGGGCCACTGGCACGAATTCCCCTTCGTCCAATTCGCCAGGCCAAACATCGACTTTCCCTTCCTGGCCGACTTCGACGGCGAAGAAGTGCGTGTGATAGCGCACCGGCGCAAACGCCGGCGTTTCCATGCTGCCGATACCGATCAAGCCGCCATCGCCCCCGTGCCGCGGCCAGTGGGCCGCGCCCTCTTCGGAAATCAACAACCGCCGCAACGCCTCCGGGTCCGGCCCTGCGACCCCCGCCAGATCGAGGCCCGTCTCCTCGAACAGCTCCCGCAGGGCGCATTCGACAAAGGACTCGCGGCCGTCGAGCACTCCTCCGGGCAAAGCCCAGTAGCCGCCGAAGAACCGCAGTGCAGCGCTACGGCGGACCAGCAGAACTTCGAGGCCTTGCCCACCTTGGCGCACGACCAACACCGCCGCCGAATCCCGGAATCCGCTCATGGGGGCGAAGTGTACCTCGGCCCTGCCAAGTGGAATAATGTTACGTACGGAAGCGGGTTTAAGTTGTCACGTTATTCGCCCTGTGTGGTGGTCGTTCCGACCACCACACAGGGCGAATAACGTGACAACTTAAACCCGCTTCCGTACGTAACATTATTCCACTCCCGGACCATCGGCGCACGATGGCTCAAAGGTCTTCCGAATTGATTAATTCCTGGATGTACCGCCAGAATGCGGTGTTCACGCCCTTCAGGCGAGCTTCTGCCAACGCCTTGCGCACGGCGATGACACCGCTGCCGGGCCCCTGCAATCCCGCCCATGCCTGGTCGAAGATGGCACGGTTCTCAGGTGTGGTCGAGAGCAGGAAGTGCACCAGGGCCCACGACATCGGGTAGGTGTACTCCGCGTTCGCCATGAACTGATCTTGATCCAAGCCCACCAACTGCTCGACGGTGATCCGCCGCAGCCCCAGAACCCGTAGAGCGCGAAGGTTGGTGACGCTGGGGCGGCCGGGCCCCCATTCGCCGCCTTCGGGGTGGCATTCGGAGATGTACTCGGCAAAACCCTCTTGGATCCAGGGCGGGCCCAAGCCCAGCGCTTGATGCATGTAGGCGTGGGTCAATTCGTGTCGCAGGGTGGCGAGCAGGTTGCTGCGGCTGGATTGTTTCCAAAGCATGAGCTGACGCAGCTTGAGGCTATAGAGCCCGAGCGTGCTATCGGCCGTTGCGTCCGCCGCGCCTTGGATGTAGGTCAGGTAGCTGGCTTCCCCCGAAAAGAGATAGATCGGCAGTCGCCGCGACCAGGCGGGAGCTTCGCCGAAGTGCGACTGGAGATAGGCGAGGGTCTCTTCCGCCTCCCGGACCGCCACGCGGGCGATGCGCGGGTCGATGTCGGTGACCAGGTCCAGAACGTCCGAGGACTCGCGGTGCGATCGTTTCCAGGCGGGCCCGAAGTGGGCTTTGGCCACCTGCCGGCGCAGTTCCCGCAGCACCCGGCTGTGTGGGGAGATCACCAGCCCGTCCATCACCGTCGTTAAGGCCGCATCGTAGTCGCCCTCCATCATGCGGTTTTCGGCGAGCAGGCGACGCAATTCGCTCTCGTTCGGCTGCTCCTCGAGCAACGCGGCAAGCAGCACGCCGGCTTCGGCAAACTGCTCGTCCCGCTGCAGGAGCAGGACGTGGATCAAAGTCAGCTCCAGCGATGGTTCCCCGATCCCCATGAGCACGGTGGACTCCGCCAGGGCCTGGTCCGGCAGGTCCGCACGGACAAGGAAGAGCATGCGCAGGGTCCGCCGGGTGTTGGCCGGAAGGTGCCGATCGTCGAGTTTGTCGAGGGCTTTGAGCAGACTATCTGGCGTCGCTTCCTTGGCGGCGTTCTGCAGTGCTTCCAGGTTCTTCCCTTGCGTTTCGTTGAGTTTGTCGGGAAACGGAAGCGATTTGGTGAGATCTTCGATGCTCCGCCGGGCTTCGACCGTATCCGTCGCGGAGGACCAGGCGTCAAACAGGTCCATGTCCCAGTAGTCCGCCTCAAATGCCATCCAGGCTTCCTGCGTCGCCTCATCGATCTTGCCATCGATCCACGCCGTCTCGATCGTGCCTTGGATCGTGAGTCGGTCAAACAACGGCCGGGGACGGAACGCAAGCACGCCGAAGGGTTCCTCGGGCAACCGTGCTTTCATGATCTGCTTGCGATCGAGGTGCACCTTGACCTCAGACCCGGAGACCTGGATCTTGAGGTGCACCGGCTTGTTCGCCTCACCCTTGGCAAGCTCCTCCGGATCCTTGAAAACCATAGGTTCGAACTTGCCGTTTCGCAGCTGAAGGATGGAGTGCTGCGTGTACGTGCGATCCCCTTCGCGGTTGTACCCCAAGCGGAAAACGTAGGCGGTGCCGAGGAAATCCCCGAAAACGAACTGCTGCTCGGACAGATCCTTTGCGCCCCCCTGAACCTCGATGGTGTACCCTTTTCGGAACTCCATCGGGTGCAGGTAGAAGTCCTCATCCCGCTCCCAATCCCCCAACGTCTCGGGGGTGTACAGCACCTGCACCTTGCCCGTGGACAGGCTATAGCTCTGCAACGTGCCCGAAACCACATCCTTGGCCTGCGGGGTGCGATAGCTCCCGAGGAAACGCGCACGCATCAAAGCCTCGCGGATCTCCGCCAGATCCCGCCGCACGTAGTCCGCCCCCAGGTGCTCCTTCACCAGTGCCACCCACGCGTGCTCCGCTTCGCTCCATTGCCCTTCGTCGGTGAGCAGCAGGGCCGCCTCGAGGCCCTTACGGAATTGGGCCTCGTCGCCCTGCCTCGGGGCCGCGCAAAACGCGCCCTGCACCCCGAAAACCAACAGTAGAATGGCAAGCAATCGCATCGACGCAATCTACTTGGCCCAAACCCAGGAGACAACCCGGGCACAGCTCCCTTCCCCATAGGAGCCATGCGGACCGCGCGGAAACACCGGGCAACAGCGAAAGGAACTCCAATGAGGCGCCGGACAGGGGCGAATCCCCTTGCTCCGGCGCCTGCGTGTCAGGAGCTCACTGAATCAACACGGAAATAGCACGGAAGGCGGGTGGGAAGCGGGCTTCACCCCACCCCCAGCCCAACCAGCCGGCCTAGAAGAGTTCGGGATAGGTCACGCCGTTCGTGATCCACCAGATCCAGCCGTTGAAGACCCAATTCACATAGGTCGCTTGCTGGTGCATCTGCGCCGTCGTGCGGGCCAAACCGAGCGCGCTGTTCGGAGTGCCAGCAATGTCGGAGTTCCAGTAGCAGCTTACAGCCGTTGCCTGGGAACCCGCTTGTGCCACCAGGCCCCCGAGCAGACCCGAACCGATGATGTTGGTGGCGGTATAGCAGTTCTCAAGGCTGCTGAGGCAGGATCCAGAGGTCTGGATCTCTCCCACCAAGCCCGCCGCCAGTCCGTTCGAGGCTCCTGCTCCGGATTGATCGACCGTGCCGACCGAATAGGAGTTCACAACCCGGGTCGCTTGGAAGGCTCCATCCCCCGAGTTGAAGATCGTGCCGCCGATCAATCCGCCCAGCCGTTGATCGTTGCTCTCCACGAGACCCTTGTGCCAGCACCGGTCCACCAGCAGGCCCCACGAAAGTCCGGCAAGCCCACCGGCATACTGCCCGTTGGCGTTGACATCCACTTGGGCGCGGCAACGGCTCAGCGTCGATGCGTAGTTCTGGGTGGTATCCGGCCAGGTGTACCCCACAAGACCACCGGCGGCCGCACCCGGTTGCGAGCCAAACACGTTCGCGATGCCCGTCGCCGTCACCGTTCCCTCCGCGGTGCAATCGGTCGCCGACGCACGCTGAAAGGCTCCCACCAGGCCACCGACTTGGAAGTCGCCCTTGACGTGGCTCACCGCCGAGCAGCTCACGAGCGTGGAATCATCTCGGAGCCAGCCCACGAGACCGCCCGAATTGGAACCATTGAGCACGTCGCCGTACGCGTTGCAGTAGGAGATCGAAACATTCCCTTCGGTAGCGCCGACGAGTCCCCCACTCGAAGTCCCCGCCGGGCCGGTCGTCCCTTCCACATCTCCCGTGCCCATCGAGTTCATCAAGAACCCTCCATGGTCCACCCAGCCCACCAGACCGCCAGCGCTCGCCGTCGCGAGGAATTGGTTGTTCGAGCCGTCGAAGAACATCACCAGGCCGGTTCCGGTCGAAGTGACGTTTCCGTGGGCCGAGTTCCCGGCTTCGATGCAGAGTTGGTTGCCTTCCCGATCTTCCTGCATCCAACCGATCAGGCCACCCACCACACGCAGACCGGTGACGTTGCCCTTGGCGATCGATCCGGTGCAAACCGAACCGTGCAGATTGCCCAGAAGGCCGCCCACACCTTCGAAGCCCGCTACCAGGCCGCCGGCCCCACAGGTGCTGATCGTCGTGCCGTAGTGGCAATGTCCGACGAGGCCACCCGCCCAGCGGCTCCAGCCGTTCACGGTCAAGTCGGTGCGACAGGACTGGACCGTCGTGCCCATCGTGCGTCCGATGAGCCCACCCACGGCAGTCACGCCGGTCACCGATCCGGTTTGCACGTAGCAAGAGCTCACCGAACCCTGCATGACATGACCGGCCAAGGCCCCCACGTTCTCCCAACCCATGACATTGACCTGGCTGAGTCGCACGTTAGACAAAGAGCCCCCGTTCACGACACCGAAGAGGCCCGTGGCATTGTTCGGGGTCAGGGTCGTATTCAGATTGCTGATCGTGAAGTTGTGGCCGTCGAACGTTCCCGTAAACGGCGTATTGCTGTTGCCGAGCGGCGTCCAGGGGTTGCCGGACAGGGTGATGTTGCCCGCCAACTCGTAGTCAGCCGACAAATTGTTCGCCACGTTGATCAGATCCGCTTCCGTGGTGATCGTGATCGTTTGCGCCTGCGCTGCGGCGACGAGCAGTGCGGCGACAGTGGGAACAAGCCATTGCTTGCGGAACATGGGAGACTCCTTTGAGATCCTGGGGAATGGGCGCAAGCCACATCGGCCTCCGCCAAACAGGACCGCGCAGAAGCGCAGTGGAGTGTCACCCGGTTCTCGGCGGATTTCGGGAATAGATCCCTATCCCACTGCCGCACAATGCCTTGGAACCATCAAGGTGTTTCAGAAACCGGGGGCAGTCCCGCCAAATCCTCGCGGGCCCGCTCGATGTCCTTGGGGTTGGGCACCTTGGCTCCCTCGGCCTCTGCAAGGGACGCGGAAAGGACTTCCCGGGCCCGGGCCACCTGCCCCGCATCGCGCAGCGCTTCACCCAGGAAGATGCGGATTCTCGCCCGCTCCGAGAGCCCTTTGGGCAGCAACTGATCGGCCAGCTCCACCGCCTGTTCGAGCCAGGGAAGCGCCTCCTCCGCCCGGCCCGATTCCCGGAGCAATCGACCGAAGTTTGCCCGCACGACCAAACCTCGGGCCGGAAGGGTGTCCACGTGCGGCATGAGGTTGCGGAAGGCCTGCTCCGCTTGCTCCATCCGACCGAGATTGAACTGCATCTGCGCCAAATTGCCTTCCACCTGCAGCCGCTGGGGGTTGCCTTCCGGCAAGCGCCTGGCCGCAATGCTCGCAGCCCGTTCCATCCAATCCGCTGCCTCCTCGTTGCGCCCCATCCGGGACAACAAGGCCCCCGTCGCGTTGAACGTCCGCATCGCATCGAGGCTCGAATCCTGCCCCGATGAAACCCGCAACTGCGCGACTTGCATTTGGATCTCTCCGCCCCTTCCGGGATCTCCGCTGTCGAAGATCGCCTGACCCAGGAGCTCCTTCGCAATCAAGGCATCGGGATGCGCCTCTCCATAGAACTCCGCGAATCCGGAAGCCGCCTTGCCCAGCATCTCCACGGCTTCGGGATACTGCAGCTGGTGTTTAAGTGCCGTCCCGAGCCCTTCCTGGATGTGGAAGATCACCGGATGCCGCTCCCCATACAAGGGCAATGCATCGTTCAGGGCATCCCTGTACAACAACTCCGCCTGCCCGGCCTGCCCCTTCGAGCGCAGGATCACGCCAAGGCTCGAGCGAGCGGCACGCATGAGGGTTTCCTGTGCAGGTTCCAGGCGCTGATAGGCCGCAAGCGTGGTCCGCTCCAACTCCTCGGCGCGTTCCCACTCGCCCCGATCCACCAGGCAGCTCGCAAGGGCGTGGGCCGCCCGACCCAGGCTCAGATCATCCTTCGTTTCATCCGCGTTCACCCGCGTCCAGATCTCCTCCGCCAGCTCCATGGCCTGCGCATGGTGGCCGCCGATCCGCAAACTGGCCACCATCTGCACATCCGCGCGCACCCGCTGAGAATCCCCCGCTTCGAGCTCACCCGCCAGACGCGTGCGCAGGTCCATGAGCACATCGGCCGCCTGCCCGGCATCCCCGGACTGCAACCATTCCTCCGCCAGTTCGGTCTGCAGTTCGGGCCAGTCGCTTTCGCGTCCCCCTTCATGGGCCAACTTCGTGGCCTGCTCCAGATGCTCCACCGCCTCACCCGACCAACCCAACGAGGCAAAGGTGTGGCCCAGTCCGCGGTGCAACCGGAACAGGGCCGGAGTGCCCCATGCTTGCGAGCCGCGTAGGCGTTCGCTCAAGTCCTGGAGAAGATCCGAAACGCGCACGTCGTATCCGCGTTGTCCAAGCTGCGGGGCTTCGACAACGTCGCCCAATACCCCCACGATCTCCCCGAAGCGCTCCGCAGCACGCACCGCCTCCTCCTGTCCCCGGAGAGCCACGGCTTCGCGGGCTTTGGCCTGCCAGACCCCGTAGGCGAGGCCGGCCATGCCAAGCACCAGGGCGACGAAGACCAAAGCCACGCCGGTGACCACCCTGGGGTTGCGCCGGGCGAACTTGCGGAGTTGTTCCCAGGCGCCCGGAGGGCGGGCTTCGATCGCCTGATTGCACAGGAACCGCCGGAGATCCGCCGCCAATGCGGCTGCAGTCGAGTAGCGGTCGGCGGCATCCTTCTCGAGGGCTCGGCCGACGATGGTCGCCAGGTCCGTCGAGACATCCGGCTTGAGGGAGTCGAGGGCTTCGATCGGATCGTGGGCAATGCGTCGAAGGGCTTCGGTCAAGCTCAATCCCTGCAAGTGCTGCGGAAGCTGGCCGGTCAGCAACTCGAACAGCATTGCTCCCAGCGCATACACATCCGTGCGCGCGTCCACTTCCTGATGGCCCGAGGCCTGCTCAGGGCTCATGTACCCCAGGGTCCCGAGCACATCCCCTTGGCGGGTTTGCGCCAAGGTTGTCCATCCATCCACCCCCGTAGCCCGAGCGACACCGAAGTCCACCACAACCGGCCGGCCGGCCGCACCGACCAGCACGTTGGCAGGTTTGAGGTCGCGGTGCAGGATGCCGCGCTCATGGGCGTGCTGCACCGCATCGCAGACCGAAGCGAGGATCTCGATGCGGGCGTGGTCGTCCAGGTCGAAGGCATCGCAATGCACCTGCAGCGGTTGCCCATCGACGAATCCCATCACAAGGCAGGGTGCGCTGCCCAGCGGTGTTTGGGCTTCCGCCACCCCAAGGAACGCAGCGATCCCTGGGTGTTCGAGGCGCCCCAGAATGGCTTGCTCCCGCTGGAACCTCTCTGCGAGGTTCGAGGACTTGTCCGGAAACAACCACTCCGCATGGCGAAGCACCTTGATGGCCACAATGGCGCCGTCGGCTTCCCTCCGTGCCTGAAAGACTCGGCCACTGACCCCATCCCCGACCTCGCGAAGCACGCGATAGCCGGGTACGTGCGGAAGACTACCGGGAGGATCGGGATCCGCGGGGGTCAAGGCATCGAGAATGCCCGCTGGTTCATCCTCGAACTGCAAGAGCTCCAGGGCTTCGGCTGCGATGTCTTCCGGGGTCCCCGAAGCGGCGAGGAAGCGGCGGCGCTCCTCGGGCTCCATGCCCAGCAACTCGACAAAAACCTCGCGAACCTGTTCCGCGCGCGTTTGTTGATCGGTCACCGGGTCAACTCCCGCATCAGCCAAGAGCGCGCAAACGCCCAATCCGCCGCGATGGTCTTCCTGGACAAACCCAACAGATCGGCGATTTCCACCTGGGTCAGACCGGTAAAGAAACTCAATTCCACCACGCGCGCGGGCCTCGGGTGCACCGCGGCCAGGGCGTTCAGGGCCTCATCCAAGGCGACCAAGTCGCTGTAGGGAACCGCCCGATCTTCACCGCCCGGGAGCAACTCCAGGCAATCGGCGCCCTCCCGCCGCATCCCCCCTCCGCGTCGATCCGCATTGCGCCGCCTCCACTGATCGACCAGCACCCGGCGCACTTCCTGGGCCGCAATCGCAAAGAAGTGCGTACGGCTCCGCCACTCCAACCCTCTACGGCCCTTCAAGCGCAGGAATGCTTCATGGATCAGGGCCGTCGGTTGCAGGGTCCAGCCGCTGGCACTGCCGAACTGCTTGTGTGCCAACCAACGCAATTGGTTGTACATCTCCGGAAGCAGCGCTTCCCAATCCGGCTCAGGATTGGGTTGCCGTTCACAGGATTCCTGCGGCCCCCGAATGGGTTCCACAGGGGCTTCGTCATGCAGCTGCTTTGCCGATCCGGTCACGCCGAAAACCTAACCCGGCACTCCGAATCCCGCAACGGGCCGCTATCGCCATCCAAATCCGCCGCAATCGAGCCTCAACAAAAGCCGACAAATCGCGGCGCCATGCGAAAGGCACTTCGGTTTGCCCGCAGCAAGACCGCTGTGTGCAGCGATAGAACCGATCAGAAACTCAAACCCACACCCAGGAACACCTGGCGGGTATCGAGATCGAGTTCCAAAGGGGACATCTCCCCTTCCATTCCAAACGTGCGGCGATAGCCCAGCACGGTGTGCAGGGACGGGTTGAGTCGCAGCAACAATCCCGCTTCGCCGTAGGGTCCGATGTCGTCCGTTTTGCGCTCGATGGTGGACCCGCCGAATTCGAGGGTCACGGCATGTTGCGTGTACTGGACGCCCCCACTGATGTAGGGGCGTACGTGGCCGTCCAGGAAGCTGTAGCGCAGACCGAGCCACGCTTCCCGGTGGGTGAGGTCGTAGCTCCCCGCCGGCAAGGCGAAGGAGTCCGAACTCTGGCCAAGACCCAGTTCCCAGCCCAACCGATGGTCCGCGCCCTGGATGGGCATGCTGGACATCTGGAAGGCTCCACCCACCGGAGAATCCGCCTCGTCATAGCTGGATTCTTCGGAGTCCGCGGTCACGTAGCGTGCTTCCAGGGCCAGGCGGCTCTGGGTGGATTGGCACGAGACTCCTCCCAAAAGAAGTCCGAGCAGCAAGCAGGTTCGCGGGTACATGGCGGGATGCGGGGTCGCACTGGAACCCTATCCCGCCCCCCATCGGGAGGTCGGATCGCGGGGGCTTGCGAAGCCCGATTCCCTATTTGGACCGCCCCTGGCGGGGGTCTTCGGGCCAATCGTGTTTCGGATAGCGACGACGCAGCTCCTTGCGCACGACGCCGTAGGTCGTGTTCCAGAAGCTCTCCAGGTCGTCGGTCACCTGCTGCGGCCGCCCGTTGGGGGCCAAGAGGTGCAAAACCACCCCGACCCGCCCGCGCGCGACCCGCGGCGTGCGTTCGAGGCCGAAGAGGTCCTGGATGCGGGCGGCCAGCACGGGCGCCTTGGCCCCCTCGTACACGAGCCGCACCTCGCGCCCCCGCGGCGTGCGCAGGTGGCTCGGCGCCTCGCTGTCCAGGGCCCGGCGCTGCTCCGCGTTCAATTGCCCGCGCAATACGTCGATCCAAGGCGCCTCGCGCAATTCGGCGAAGCTGCGCAGCCCCATTCCCACCACCGCGATCGCATCGATCAGCGCGTCGGTGTCGAAAGTCGGCCACTCCAGCTCCGGCAGGTGCACCGCAAGGAATCGCACGCGTTCCAACCACGCCGCCAGGGTCGAATCCGGCCGGGGCAGCGCGGCCTCCGGGGCCTTGCGGGCCGCCGCTTGCAGGCATTCGAGCGCCGCCTGCCAATCGCTGATCGGCACGGGTTTTTCGGCGAGCACCAGATCGTCGAGCAATTCGACCTTGTGCGCCTCGACGCGACTGCTGCGGCTGTCCCAGATCACCTGCTCGGCCTCGCGCAGGGCTTCGGGGCCGTACCAAGTGGGATCGACCCGCGAAAGCGTGCGCGCTTGGTTGTCCCCGCGCCCTTGCACGATCTCGACGCACACGAATAGCTCGGCCGCGTGCACCGAACTCTCCGGGGCGATACGCACCCCGCGACCCCCGGCCATCAACGCCCGGGTGCGATCCCCGGGCCTCCGACGCGCGACCCGGTCGCGGAAGGCGATCGCCACCGCGCGCAGCAGGGCTTCGTCGCGATCCGCAGGCCGCGGGCCTTTGGGCAGCCCATGCTGCAGGCGATCCGCCAGGCGCAGGATCTGCCGCGCGGGTCCGGACCGCAGGGGCGCCGGGCCGCGGCCGAGCGAACCGTGGTCGCGAAACGCCTCGAGCCCCTCGACGGCGTCAAGCAGGTCCGATTCGCTGTGATGTTCACTGTCGCCGCGCCGATTCTCGTAGGGCGAACGTTCGCTGCAAAGCACCGCCGCCAGGGCCGCGCGATCGCCGACGCCGAGCCGCGCCCCCTCCAATAGGAGACGCGCCAAGCGCGGGTGCAACGGCATGTCCGCCATCTGCCGCCCGACTTCGGTCAGCCCCTGATCCGGTCGCCACGCGCCGAGCCGCTCGAGCAACAGCAGGGCCGCATCGAGCGCCGCGGGATGGGGCGGCGTCCACCAACCGAACGTGCGCGGATCGCGCTCGCCGAATGCCAATAGCCAGAGGATCGCCCCCGCCGGATCCACGCGAATCACCTCCGGCGGATCGTGGGGCAAGTGCGAATTCTGCTCGTGCGCCGCCCACAATCGCAGGCAACGCCCCGGCCCAAGACGCCCCGCACGACCCGCCCGCTGGGCCGCCGAAGCCTGCGAAATGCGCGTCAAAACCAGGTGATCGAGGCCGGTTTGCGCATTCTGCTCCATGCGCCGCTGCAGGCCTGAATCGATCACGGCTTCGATGCCGGGCAAGGTCACCGAGGACTCGGCCACGTTCGTCGCGAGGATCCAACGCCGCGTATCGCCAGCCACCATCAGGCGGTCCTGGGCCGCCGGATCCATCTCACCGTACAAGCTGCAGAGCTCAACCCCCGCGCGCTGCGCCGCGTTCGCGAGCCGCGCCTCGCACTTGCGGATCTCCCCCACGCCCGGCAAGAAAACGAGCAGACTGCCGGTGGTCTCCCCGTGCACCTTCTGCACCGCCTGGGCCACGTGTTCCTCCAGCGGCGTCTCGCGGCGCGCCTCCTGGTAGCCGATCTCGACGGGATAGCTGCGCCCCTCGGACCGCAGGCACACCGCCTCGCCGAGCCAACGCGCGAGCTCCCCCACGTCCATCGTGGCGGACATCAGCACCAGCCGCAGATCGGGCCGCACATCGCGCTGCACCTGGCGTGCCACAGCCAGCGCGAGGTCCGCCTCGAGCCCACGCTCGTGGAATTCGTCGAAGACAATGGCCGCGACCCCGTCGAGGAAGGGATCCGCCAGCAACCGGCGCAGCAGAATGCCCGGCGTGACCGCCAACACCCGGGTGCGCGGCCCCTGGCGGGAGTCCATTCGCACGGCGTACCCGACTTCCGCCCCCAGGTCGCAGGGCCACTCCTGGGCCATGCGCCGCGCCGCCGCCCGCGCCGCCAGGCGCCGGGGTTCCACGAGCAGCACCTGACCCTCGAAGGCCCGCGCCAAGAGCGGCGGCACCCGCGTGGTCTTGCCCGCCCCGGTGGGCGCTTCGAGGATCAAGTTCGGCTGCTCGACGAGGCGCGCGCGCAGTTCGGGCAGCAGGTCGTCGATCGGCAGGGGTTGCAGCGGGCTCATCGGGCCGTCGCCTCCACCAAACCGCGGCGCAGCTCCTCCACGGCCCGCCGGTGGCTGCCGAAATTCGCCGCACCGACCCGGCTCGTCGCCCGCACGTGCAGGACCCCTCCCGCGTGCATGCGCAGCACCTCGATGTCGTCCACCCAAAGGGGTCCGGCGGGCCGCCATTCCAGGTGCATCCAATCGCCTTCGACCCGCCCCAGCCGCAGGCGTCCGTCCTCGGCGGTGCGCCGCTGCAGGGCCTGCCAGGCCCGGTCGACCTCGGGCCCCACGTACAGGGGCTCGACGCGGTGTTCGGGGGGTCCGATCTGGCTGTTGACGCAGGACCCGCCGGTGCACGGTGCGAGGGCTCCGCCCACGAGGCCGATCGGCCCCGGCCGCTGCGAGAGCAGCACCACGGAGGTCAGGCCCAGGACCAGGGCCGCAGCGAGCACAAGCAGGACGTTTCGCACCCGCACAGGGTACCGCGGGCGACACCCGAGCCCGCGCGCGAATCCGCGGCTCCAGGGCCCTTCGCGGGGCCCTTCAGGACCACATTTGGGGAGCATAAAGTCCCTGTTGCCAAAACTTTCGGACGTGCCCGGCCGCGGGCGGGAATCAGGGGGAGCCGTTCGGTAGGATCCGATCATCGGCCGGGGGGGTCCGAGGCACTCCATATCGATGGATCTCCCCACGGTTTCAGCGGAGAGATCATGGACAAACTGCTACTGATTCTGGGGGGAGTCATCTTCGGTGGCTTCATCTGGCACCTGTTCCAACTGCAGCGCAACACCCGCATGCGCCGCGTCCAGCAAGAGCTGTGGGACCGCAAGTTCCGGTTGGCGGAAGCGGACCGGGAAGCGGCCGTGGCGGCCCTCAACCAGAACAACATCGAGGTGCGCAAGATCAAAGCCACCTTCGAGGGGCATCTGACGCACATCGCCGAGCTCGAGGACCTGCTCAAGTCCTCCACGGATGCGCAGGAGGAAATGGACCGCAGCGTGCGGGCCCGCATGGAGCAGGCCGACGAGCTCGCCAAGCAGTTGCACCGCGCCCAGCAGCAGATCGACGCGGCCAGCGGCGAGTCCAAGCGCAAGTCGAACGTGTTCAAGGAGCTTTCCGCCGAGCGCGACGACCTCGAAGTGCGTTGGAAGGAGGCCGAGGAGCGGGTGGAGTCCGCCCAGGCCGAGATTGCGCGCCTGCGCGAGAGCGAAGCGCGCCTGCAGGAGATGAGCCGCCTGCCCGAGGTGCTCGAGGAGCGCGAATACGAGCTGCGCTCCCTGCGCCGCGATCACCAGCGCCTGTTCGACAAGGCCCAGATCGAAACCACCTGGTTCGAAGAGCGCATGCGCAGCCTGCGCCCGATGCCCGACCTGCTCGAGCAGCGCACGATGGCCCTGAGCCAGGTCAGCCAGGACCACGCGGCCCTGCGCAACGAATACCAGTCCACCGTCGCCGAATTGCGCGGCCGCATCGCGCGCCTCGAGCCGGTCGAATCCGAACTCGCGGAGACCTCGGTCGCCCTGCAGAACGCCCGCAACGAGCTGAGCACCCTGCAACGCGAGCGCAAGGAGACCGTCAAGTCCCTCGAGTCCCGCGTGCAGGCCCTGGCGCCGTTCGAGTTCCAGGCCAAGGACCAGAGCCAGCGCCTGAACGACCTGCAGCAGCGCTACGACAACCTGCTGGCGGAACGCACCCAGACGGTCACCGCGCTCGAGAGCCGCATCAGCGAGCTCGAGCCGTACCGTCGCAGCGACGAAAGCCTGCGCAGCGAACTCGGCGACCTGCAGGAGCGTCACGCGGTGCTGACGGAGAAGTACGAAGTCATCCGCGGCGACCTCGGTGGGCGCCTCGAGTACCTCGAACCCTTCGAACAACGCTTCCGCGACACCAGCGAAGCCCTGGAGAGCCTGCGTGAGAAACACGCCGCCCTGCAGGCCAAACACACCCAGACCGTCGGGGACCTCGAGCAACGCGTGGCCCTGCTCGCGCCGCTAGAGAGCCAGAGCGCCGAAGCCCAGACCCTGGTCGAGCAACTGCAGGACAAGCTGCGGGACCTCGCTTCGGAGCGCGACCGCACCGTGGCCCAGCTCGAAGCGCGCGTGGAGGCCCTGGCTCCGTTCGAGAAGCGGTTTGCCGACGGCCAGGAGCAGATCAGCCGCCTCGAGCAGCGCCTCGAGAGCGAACACGATCAGCACGAGGTGGCCGTGCAGCGGCTCGAAGAGCGCATCGCGCACCTAGTGCCGTTCGAAACCACGGCGGCGGAAGCCGAAGCCGCCCTGGCCGAACTCCTGGAGCGCCATGAGGACTTGACCGAAGAACACCAGCAGGCCGTCGCGCGGTTCGAAGCCGAGCGCAAGCGCCTCATGCCCTTCGAGGACAAGACCGCCGCGCTGGCGGAGGAACTCGAAGAACTGCAGGCCCGCTTTGCGGCCCTCAGCACCGAGCGCAACGGCACCGTGCAGTCGCTGGAGGCGCGTCTGATCGCGCTGGAGCCCGTCGAGCGGGAACTGCAGGAGGCCCGCGCCACCGTCGAGCAGATGCGCGCCAGCCTGGATCACACCCAGGAGGAACGCGCCCGCGAGATGGCCAAAATGCAGGCCCGCTTGACCCAGCTCGAGCCGGTTCCGGAGAAGCTCGCGATGCGCGAAGCCGAATTGCAGAACACGCGCGGCGAGCTGCTCGAGCTCAAGAGCGCGAGCAAGGCGGAGATCCAGAGCCTGCGCGCCGATGTGAAGCGCCTGTCGCCGCTGGAGGCCAAGCTGGCTTCCACCGAAGCGCAACTCGCTTCGGCGCGGGGCGAACTCAAGAACCTGAGCGAAGGTTCGAAGCGCGAGATCGGCGACCTGCGCAAGCGACTGGCCGAACTGGAACCGATGCCCGAGCGCCTCGCCCACCGCGAAGCCGAACTCGGCCGCACCAAAGGCGAGCTGAGCGAGCTGAAGTCGGAGAGCAGCGCCGAGATCCAGAGCCTGCGCGCCGACGTGAAGCGCCTTTCGCCGCTCGAGGCCAAACTGGCCACCACCGATGCGCAACTCGCTTCGGCCCGCACCGAGCTCAAGAATCTCGGCGAGGGTTCGAAGCGCGAGATCGCGGACCTGCGCAAGCGCGTGAGCGAACTCGAGCCGATGGCCGAACGCCTGAAGCACCGCGAATCCGAGCTGGCCAAAACCACCGGCGAGCTCGTTGAACTCAAGACCCAGAGCAGCGCGGAGATCCAAAGCCTGCGCGGCGAGGTCAAGCGCCTATCCCCCATGGAAGCGCGCTTGGCGAGCACCGAAGGGCTTCTTTCTGCCACCAAGGCCGAGCTGAAGACCCTGACGGAAACCTCCAGCCGCGAGATCAGCGAACTGCGCAAGCGCGTGAATGAACTCGAGCCCAAGCAGCTTTCGCTTGCCGAGCGCGACGCCGAGGTGCGCCTGCTCAGCCAGCAGTTGCAGGACAGCAGCCAGAACTCGAAGGAGGAGATCGTGCGCCTGCGCAAGCGCGTGCAGGAGCTCGAGCCCCTTCCCGCCCTGCTGCAAGAGCGCGAGTCCCTGCTGCAGCGCCTCGAGCGCGAGTCGAAGGAGCTGCGCGAGCAGGTCCAGAACCTTTCGATCCTGCCCCAGCGCGTCGAAGAGACCGAAAGCACCCTGGCGAAAACCCAGAAGGAGCTCGAGGCCCGCATCCGCCAGTCGGAGGCCGAGCGCAAGGAGCTTTCCAAGCAACTGCGCGTGCTCGAACCCCTGCCCGCCAAGCTCGAAGAGCGCGAAGCGACCATCGCGGCGTTGCAGGAGGAGCGCAAGCAATTGCAGAGCAGCCTCTCCGGCCAGCGCAAGGAGCTTGAGAAGGAGCTGAGCCAGGCGAGCAAGGATCTGGCCAAACACGAGAAGTCCCTCACCAGCCGCACCGGCGAGGTGGAGAAGCTCTCGACCCACCTGTCGAAAACCAAGGAGCAGCTCGCGGACACCAAGAAGACCCGCGACGAGCTCGAAACGCAGGTCGAGATGCTCAAGCACCAGGCCCAGGACCACAAGGAGACCATGGAGCGCATGCTCGTGCGGGTCAGCGGCATGGAGAACGAGCACCGTGCCGGCCAGCTCAAGCGTCACCAGGTCGAGCAGGACCTCAAGGAGGCCCAGGCCCAGATCAAGGGTTGGGACCTGCGTTACAAGGATCTGAACGCGCAGTACCGCGAGGCCAAGAAGGCCCTGACGGTCGCTGAGCGCAAGATCGAACGCTTCGAGAAGACGCAGGAGAAAGCTGCCGCGCCGGCCAAAGCTCCGGCGGCTCCGAAAACCGCCAAGAAGGCTACGGCCAAGAGTGCCCCGGCCGAGAAGGACGACCTGAAGACGATCAACGGCATCGGCCCCGCCTTCGAGAAGGCCCTCAACAAAGCCGGCATCACCACGTACAAGGGGCTCGCCCAGTTCGACAACGCCAAGAAGCTCGAGCAGCTCTCCGAAGCCGTCGGTGCCCCCATCGACCGCATCAAGAACGAGAAGTGGATCGAGAAGGCGCGCCAGCAGCACAAGAAGAAGTACGGCGCGCCGGTCTGATCCGGTACCGGCATGAAGAAGCCCCGGCGGAGCGATCCGCCGGGGCTTTTCTTTTTGATCCCGGCGCGCGCGCAGCGACCGGTTGCATGGTGGGCCCTCGGAGACTCGAACTCCGGACCAATCGATTATGAGTCGACTGCTCTGACCGACTGAGCTAAGGGCCCTTGGGGGCCGGCCAGTGTACGCCGGGGCCAGCCGGGTGCCAGCAAAACCGGCCCCGGGCCCCCTGGCGCTCAGCGCGAACGGTGTTCAGCGAGCACCATCGCCATCGCGGCGGTGAGTTTCTTGGCGAAGGGCACGTGCAGGAACTCGTTCGGGCCGTGGGCGTTGCTCTCCGGGCCCAGGACGCCGGTGATCACGAACTGGGCGGCGGGGAAGGCTTTGCCGAGCATGCCCATGAAGGGGATCGAGCCGCCTTCGCCCATGTGCATGGCGGGCTGGCCGAACTGCGCTTGCGACGCCTTCTGCACGGCCGCCTCCAGCCACGGCGCCAGGGGCGGCGCGTGCCAACCCTCGGCTCCACCCGCTTTGCTGAGCCGCACCTGCGCCCCGTAGGGCGGGTTCGCCGTCAGGAGTTCGGTCAGGCGGTCGGTCATGCCATCGATCGGCACGGTCGGCGGCATGCGCAACGAGAGCTTCAGGGTCGTGCCCGGCCGCAACACGTTGCCCGCGTCCGCCGTGGCCGGCAGGCGGTCCGCGCCGGTCACCGCGAGGGAGCCGCGCCAGGTGCGATCGAGAATCGCCTGCACCGGGTCGGGATGCACGGCGTGCGCCGCGCCCACCCAAGGGAAACGACGGTGTACGCTTTCGCCCAGCACCCCCGCCGCCGCCCGGGCCTGTTCGATGCGCACCTCCGGAATCGGCGCGTGCAACTCGGTCGGCTTGAGCTGCCCGCTGGCCTGATCCTCGAGGCGATCGATCAACATGCGCGCGATGCGGAACGAAGACGGCACCACTCCGCCCGCGTCCCCCGAGTGCACCCCTTCGCGCAAAATGTCAACCTCCAGATTGGCGACCCAGTTGCCGCGCAGGGACGAAGTCAGCCAAAGCTGCTCGAAGTTGCCCGCGCCCGAGTCGAGACAGATCACGAGGTCCGGCTCGCCGATCTTGCCGCGCAGATGCTCGACGTAGTGCGGCAGGTCGTAGCTGCCACTTTCCTCGCACGCCTCGATCAATACCACGCAGCGCGCATGGGGCACCTTTTGCTGCTGCAACGCCTCGATCGCGCAGAGCGAGGCAAACGCCGCATAGCCATCATCGGCGCCGCCGCGCCCATACAGCTTGTCCCCTTCCCGCACCGGCTTCCAAGGCCCAAGCCCCTCGCGCCACCCGACCATCTCCGGCTGCTTGTCCAAGTGCCCATAGAGCAACACCGTGCCCTCGCCCTGCCCCGGAATCTCCATGAAGATCACCGGCGTGCGCCCCTCGAGCTGCACCACCTCCAACTCAAGCCCCGCAATCGGCCGCTCGCGGCACCACCCAGCGATCAATTCCACCGCACGCTGCATGTGCCCATGCGCCTGCCACTCTTTGTCGAACATCGGCGACTTGTTGGGAATCGCGATGTACTCGGTCAGCGCGGGCAGGATCGATTGATCCCAGACGGAGTTGCAGTAGCGGGTGAGCTCTTCGGGTTTGTACTGGTTTGCTGTAGTCATGGCTCAGAGCCCCAGGTCATCCATCCGGACCCGTGGAGCTTTGAGCATATCCACAATTCGTTGGCCAGCCAGTGCAAGCCCGGCTTTGGCCCTGCGCTACGCGACACCTGGCCCCCTGCGGGGATCTCTCCCTCCTCAGGACGCCGCGCGGTGCATGCCCTGGGGCCCTTCCGGGGGGCGGTGGGCGATGACGCGGTTGCGGCCGGCGTCTTTGGCTTCGTAGAGGGCGTCGTCGGCGTCCTTCATGAGGTCGTCGATGGTGTCGTGGCGGGCGTTGCGTTGGGCGACGCCGAAGCTCATGGTGACGCGCAGCTCTTGGCCGTTGTGCTGCATGACGATCGCTTCGATCGCTTCGCGTAGGCGTTCGGTGCTGGCAACGGCTTCTTTGATGTCGGCGCCGATGTGGATCAGGAGGAATTCCTCGCCGCCCAGTCGCGCCAGCACGTCGCCGCGGCGGACCTTGTTGCGCAGCACGTCGGCACACTTCTTGAGCACGGCGTCACCGGCGTCGTGGCCGTAGTTGTCGTTGACGCGCTTGAAGAAGTCGATGTCCATCATCGCCACCGACATGGGGCGGCCCGTGCGCACGCAGCTATCCCACTCCTGCTGCAGGCGCGTCATGCCGTAGCGCCGATTGGGCAGGTTGGTCAGCACGTCGGTGAGTGCGGCTTGCTGAAGCTTGCGGGTCATGATCGCCAGGTGGGCGATCTGACGCTGCTGCAGCCGTTCGCTCGATTCGACCTTCTGGCGCATCTCCACCGTGCGTTGGCCGGCGCGGGTGCGCGCCACCAGGATGCGCGGGTTGAACGGCTTGACGATGTAGTCGTCGGCACCGGCTTCGAAAGCTTCGAGCACCTGCTGGTCGTCGCCACGGGCGGTTACCAGCAGGATGTACATGCGGCGACCCGAGGGCGTCTCGCGCAGGGCTTTGCACAGTTCGACCCCGGTCATACCCGGCATCATCCAGTCCGTGACTACGATGTGCGGGCTGAGCGAGATCGCCTTGCGCAGGCCTTCCTTGCTGCTCATCGCGGTCTCCACGTGGAAACCGGCTTTGGCCAGGTAGTGCGAAAGCAAGCGCAGCATCTGCTCGTCGTCATCGATGAGCAGCACGCGCGTGGCCCCCGCCTCTTCTTCGCGTCGAGCGGCTTCGTGCTCGAGCTCATCGGCTCCGGCCTCCCGCAACTCCACGCAGAGCTCTTCGGGCGGCTCCACGACGGCCGGATCGTGCACCTCTTCGATTCCGGCGCGCTGCATCTCCGCGGCGAGGGCCACGAAGTCGACCAGCTGGCCGCTCGGCACCCCGAGCAGGCGCCCCCATTCCTGCCAGGCCGGCACGATCTGGTTGGCGAGTTTGTGCAGCTTCTCCAGGGTGATGCCCAGTTCCTCGGCACTCTGCTGCAGGCGGAAGAACGCCGGCAACCAAGCCTGTTCCCCCGTATCGCGATCGATGGTCAACACATCGGCGATGGCCCGGCCGGCGCGCAAGACGCGCGTCAGGCTGTCCGAGCCCTGGCTGGCACCGACTCCCAGGCTGCCACCCGGCTTGTCGATGCAATGCAACGCCGCGTACTGCAGGGGACGGGAGAAACCCCAGTCCTCCATCATCAAGCTCGCCACTTCGGCATGGTTCACACCGAAGGCGCAGCTTTCAAGTTTCGCCAAGCGCGCATCGTGGAACGCGAGCGGCAGGTTCATGAACCGCTCGTACTTCTGCGGGTACAGGTTGGCGAAGGCGAGTTTGCCGATGCCCGCGAGCAGGCCGCAGGTGAAGGCTTCGGCCGGCGAGAAGGCGCGGCATTCGAACGCGAGCACGCTGGTGGCCACCGCCGTGGCCAGCGAACGCGACCAGAAAGTGTGGTGATCCAGGCCGCCGAGTTGGCGGTCTTCTCCCCGTTCGACCAGTGAGAATCCCAGGGCCAGGGACCGCACGCTCTTCGAGCCCAACCGCAGGGCCGCCTCGCGCACCGTTTCCACCGGCTCCGCCCCCGCATGCAACACGCTGTTCGCCATCTGGACCACGCGCCCGGACAGGGCCGGATCCGCCATGATGGTCAGGATCAGCTCGCCTTGGTCGTAGTTCTCATCCTGAGTGAGCTCCAGGATGCGCAGACCGATCGCGGAGGGCGACGGTAGGGCACCGGTCAGGCGGAGTTCATCGAACCGTTGCTGGATCACGGGATAGCGGGGGCTGGGGAGTGTTGCGGCCCGGGTTAGGATCCCAGACCGGACAACCGGGGCAGGCGGTCGTCCGCCCCTGCTTTCGGACCAAAGCAGGGGCGAACTTCATAGGAAATCGGATCAGGCGGCTTTGCCCGTCGGGTTGATCTCCTGCGAGAGCACAGCGCGGTTGCGGCCCTGGTGTTTGGCGGCGTAGACCGCCTCGTCCGCGCGCTTCAGCAGTTCGCTGTGGCCGCGCATGCCGGGCGTGTACCCCGCCACGCCCAGGCTGGCCGTGACGCTGCGATCGAAAGTCCCGAACTTGATGTTGTGGGACTCCAGGGCCTTGCGGATGCGCTCAGCCACCACGCGGCAATCGCTCTCTTTGGTGTTCTTGCAGATGATCAAGAACTCCTCGCCCCCGATGCGGCAGGCCTCGTCCGAGGTGCGGATCGCGGTCTGGATGACCTTGCCGACCTCCTTGAGCACCTCGTCGCCCACATCGTGCCCGTGGTTGTCGTTGACGCTCTTGAAATGATCCACGTCGAGCATCACGAGCGAGATGTTGCGGCCCGTGCGCAGCACCGAAGCCCATTCGCTCTCGAGGCGCTTGAGTGCATAGCGGCGGTTGGGCAGCCCGGTCAGCGAATCGGTCAAAGCCGTAGCCCGTAGCTTGCGGGTCAGCACACCGAGTTCCGCCACCTGGCGCATCATGGTCGCCTTGTCGCGATCGACGCGGCGCTGCAGGCCGCAGACGCGCACACCGGCCTGGATGCGGGCTCCCACGACCTCTTGGGGGCAGGGCAGTTCGACAAAGTCATCGGCGCCGGCGGCAAACGCTTGCAACCCGCGATCCGGCGAAGAGCTCGAACCGATCACCAGCAGATAGACACCTTCTCCCTGCTCGTTGCGACGCAGGCTCTTGCAGAGTTCCGGTCCATCGACGCCCGGGGCACGTTCGTCGGTGAGCACGATGTCGGCGCCCCAGCGCAGGGCCTGACGCAGGCCATCTTCACCGGTTTCGGCGCACCGCAGCTCGAACTGGGTGGTTTGCAGGGTCTTGCAGGTACGCAATAGGTCGCTGGCATGGTCACCCACCGCCAGGACGCGCACCGCGTGATCGCCCTTGCTTTCGTCCGCTTTGGACGCGGGCAAGGAGGCGGTGTCCTCCGCGGGCGCCTTGGCAGAGAGGGTTTCTTCCGGGGTCGCGTCCTTGTGAAGTTCCGCCAGGCGGAAGACATCGCTGAAGCGCTGGCCATTGCCCGTCGAGATGTCGAGGGTATCCCCCCACCGCACCCAGTCCTTGGCAATCGCATCGCAAAGGGCGGTGAACGCGGCTTGGTTCATGCTGAGCAGGCGCATGGCTTCCCCGAGCTGCTCGCCGATCACGCGCCAGGTATACGGCGCGGTGAAGTCATCCGCGATCAGGGCTTCGCCAACCCAATACGCCATGCGCATGTAATCGGCCATGCCCGTGATCTCGGTGCTCTCGCGCAGGTCGCGCCGCTGGGCATACTCGGTGGTGGCATCGGCAAAGGCGCTGGGCAGGCCCCAATCGTTGAACATCAGCCCACTGATTTGACCGTGGGTGATCTTGAAGCGCTTGTATTCCTTCTCGCGCAGGTCGTCGAGGGTACCGTTGCCGTGCTCGGCGAGCAGGGCGCCATAGGACTCCGCGTACACGGACGCCAGGGCGAGACGGCCGACATCGCCCAGCAGACCACAGATGTAGGCCTCTTCCGGACGACGCTCGCCGAAGCGGCGGGCCAGGATCTGGGCGGCGACGGCGCGGCCCAGGGACGAGGACCAGTAATTCTCATACTGGAAGGTCTTGCACGAACCGGTGCTGCGCTCGGAGACGAGCGAGAAGGCCAGCGCCAGGTTCCGGACGGTCCGGCTGCCGAGGCGCATGATGGCCTCTTCGACGGTGGTGGCGGGTTCCGAAGTGGTACGTTCTCCGGTGTTGGCGAGCTGCAGGATGCGGCCGGTCAGGGCCGAATCCGTCATGATCGCTTGACCCATGTCTTCGACACTGAATTCCTCGTTGCGGGTGAGCTCGAGGATGCGCACGCCGACGCCCGCCGGGGAAGGCAGGTTGCCGGTGAGCTTCAGTTCTTCGAAAGTCGCGATGTTCATGAGAGGAGGGCCACCCAGGCAGGGGTGGTGGCAGGTTGGGAGGGACGGCAGAGGCGAAGCCGAGTGGGTCGCCCAGCGAATCTCCCCTTCTGAGGTGCGAATTTTGTTTTCGGGCCGCCTCGCGGAGGCCGAATCGCACCTGGAAGGTCGCTTGGGGACGGCCTGCTTGGCTCATCCCCCATTTCGGATCCCCCGTATCTGAATCTTTCCACCACTTCCTGCCACCCCCTTGGCAGGTTTGCATTCCGAGACCGTTCGCGCCGAGGACCGGCCTGGCGGCCCCCTATGCGCGTTTTTGCACAGTCTCGTAGCCGAAACGCTCTGCAAAGCGGATGCAGAAAGTCTTTCCCACCGTGTCCCAAGTCCAGTCGCGCGCGGCGCAATCGGCCAATCGGGTCATGACTCCGGCATCCAATCCGCACGGCCGGAACGTGGTGAAGGCATCGGGCCGTGAGTCGAGGTTGAGCGCCACCCCGTGCCAGGTGACCCAGCGGCGCACCGCGACACCGAGCGAAGCGATCTTGCGTGCGCCGACCCAGACCCCCGTGTTCGGGGGTTGCCGATGCGCCTCGACTCCGAAATCGGCCAATACGTCGATCACTACCTGCTCCAGGTCGCGCAGATACTTGTGCAGGTCGCGCTGTCCCTCTTCGAGCAGGCGGATGGGGTACGCCACCAGTTGACCGGGCCCGTGCCAGGTCGCTTCGCCGCCCCGCTCCACCCGCACGATGGGCAGGTCCACCCCGGCCGCATCGTCTTCGCCGCTACGCCGGCCGAGGGTGACGACCTCATCGTGTTCCACCAAGAGCAGGGTATCGCCGATGCGACCTTCGATGCGCTCGGTCAGCAGTTCCTGCTGCAACCGGTGCACCTCGAGGTAGGGCCGACGCCCCAGCCACCGTACTTCTAGCTCCCGTTCGGTCATGACCCGCAACGTATCGGCCCCTAGGCAGCGGGCCCCGCCCGGCGTTCGCCGCAGCGGGGCCCGCTCGCCACTCAGGAGCGTTTTGGCTTCTGGTAGATGTGCACCGCCATGGTGTGCACCGCCTCGGCGGCTTCCATCATGGCCTCGGGCAGGGTCGGGTGTGCGTGGATGGTGCGCGCGATGTCCTCGGTGGTCGCGCCCATCTCGATGGCGAGCGCCGCTTCCGCGATCAGCTCGGTGACCTCGGGGCCCACCATGTGCACGCCGAGCACTTCGTCGGTTTTCGCGTCGGCGATGATCTTCACGAAGCCGTCGGTTTCCATCAGGCTCATCGCGCGCCCGGAGGCGGCGAAGGGGAACGAACCGCTGGCGACTTCATGGCCCGCTTCTTTGGCCTGGGCTTCGGTCAGACCGACCGACGCCATTTCCGGCGAGGTGAAGATCACGGCGGGCACGCAGCGCACGTCGTACTCTTCCGGCTGGCCGGCGATTACCGCTGCGGCCACAAGGCCTTCCTTGCTGCCCTTGTGGGCCAGCATCGGTTGGCCGGCGATGTCGCCGATGGCGTAGATGTTCGGCACCGAGGTGCGCATCTGCTTGTTGACCGCGAGGAAGCCGCGGTCGGTGACTTTGAGGCCGACTTTCTCCAGGCCGAGGCCGGCGCTGTAGGGTTTGCGGCCGACGGTGGACAGGATCTGGTCGCACTCGACGGTCTCGACGCCCTTCTTGGTCTTGACCGTAACGATCAGTTTGTCGCCCTTGCGCTCGAAGCCCTGCGCAAAGGTCTCGGTCATCATGGTGATACCCTGCTTCTTGATGCTGCGCTCGATCTGCTTGACGCAATCCGGCTCCTGGCCGGGAAGGGCGCCGGGGGTGGCCTCGAGCACGGTGATCTTGCTGCCGAGCTTGCGGTACATCATGCCCAGTTCGAGGCCGATGTAGCCGCCACCGATCACCACTAGGTGCGCGGGGATGCGGTTGGGCGCGAGGGCGCCGGTGGAAGACCAGACGTCCTTCTCATCGAAGGCGAACCCGGGGATCTCGATCGGCACGGAGCCGGTGGCGATCACGATGTCATCGCATTGCAGCACCTGCTCGCCGTCCTTGGACTTCACCCGCACCGAAGTCTTCGACTCGATCGTGGCGCTGCCCATGACGACCTTGGCGCCATGGTTCTTGAGCAACCCGGACACCCCGCCGGTCAGCTTGGCCACGATGCCCGTTTTCCATTCGACCAGTTTGGGCAGGTCGAGTTTGACGTTTTCGGCGGTGATGCCCATGGCGCTCGCGTGGGCCAGCTTGTCCATCAGCGAGCCCGCGGCGATCAGCGCCTTGGACGGAATGCAGCCCACGTTCAGGCAGGTGCCACCGATGTACTCGCGCTCGATCACCGTGACTTCCTGGCCGAGTTGACGCAGGCGGATGGCGCAGACGTAGCCGGCCGGGCCGGCACCGATGACGATCACTTTGCGGGGATTGCTCATGATTCTGGATTGGGGCGCTGGGAAGCGCCCTGCTTGCGGCTCAGAGGGGGAACGCGCCATCGCCCGGCTGGGCATCGCCGTGACGCTCGGCGACTTGGATGAAGTGGTTGTATTGGCGCTTGAGGTGATCGGGCACCTCGGCGTAGACGTCTTCGACCAGGGTCTTGAGCGCCATCGGCGGCGCCGCTTCCTGCTCATGGATGACCGCATCGACGGTGGCGGTCAGTTCGGCTTCGATCTTCGCGCGATCGCCCGCCTGCAACATGCCGCGGCCGATCAGGAAACGCTCGAAGCGTTCGATCGGGTCCTTGTCGCGCCAGGAATCGACCTCCTGGGCATCGCGATAGCGCGTCGGATCGTCGGAACTCGAGTGGCCCATCATGCGATAGGTCTCGAGCACGACCAGGCTCGGTCCATGGCCGGCGCGGGCACGGGCGACCGCGGCCTGCATGGTGGCGTAACACGCGAGCAGATCGTTGCCGTCCACGCGCGCCGCCGGCATGCCGTAGGCGCTGGCTTTGTGGGCGTAGGTCTCCGCGGCGGTCTGCTGCTTCGACGAGACCGAGATGGCCCAACCGTTGTTGACGCAGACGAACACCGCGGGCACGCCCCACACCGCGGCCATGTTCATGCCGGAATGGAAGCCGTTGCTCGAAGTGGCGCCATCGCCGAAGTAGATCGCGTGCACCGCGTCCTCGCCGCGCATCTTGCTGGCGTAGGCGGCCCCCACCCCGTGCGGGATCTGGGTGCCGATCACCGACGACCAGGACGGGTAGTTGCTGCCCTTGTGCTGGAAGTGGTTGCACATCTGGCGCCCCTTGGCCGTGTCGTTGGCGTTGCAGTACATCTGCGCCACGTACTCGGACAGGGGCAGGCCGCGCATCACCGCCGCACCGCCTTCGCGCAGACCGGACCAAAGCCAGTCGCGCGCCTCGAGGGCGGCGGCGCTGCCGATCTGCGCGGCTTCCATACCGGTCGACGTGCCGACGAATCCGATGCGGCCGGCCCGTTGCAGGGTCAGCATGCGCCCATCGGTCACGCGCACCCGCAACATGTGGGTGAACAGTTCCTTGAGGCGCTCCTGGGAAAGGTCCGGCAATTGGCCGGTGGCCTTTCCCGCGGGATCGATCAGACGGATGACTTGCACGCGACCCCGTGGATCAGAGGGCGATCAGGCCCGGGTTCTCGAGCACCAGTCGCAGTTCCGCCAGGAAGCGCGCCGCATCGGCACCATCCGCCAGGCGGTGGTCGACGCTGCACGAGAAGTTCATGTAGCTGCGCACTTCGATCTTGTCGCCTTCGGGGGTCTCGACGACACCGGGGCGCTTGTAGATGCGGTGCACACCCAGGATCGCGATCTCGGGGTGGTTGATGATCGGCGTGGCGATGGTGCCGCCGATGTTGCCCGCGTTGGTGATCGAGAAGGTGCCGCCTTTGAGCTCCTGCGGTTTGACCTTGCCGGCTTTGGTGCGCTCGGCGAGGCCTTGCAGTTCGGCGGCCAACTCGAGCAGACCCTTGGTCTCGGCGCTCGGGATCACCGGCACGATCAGACCTTGCGGCGTGTCGGTGGCGATGCCCAGGTTGACCTGACCCGGTTGCACGATCTCGTTCGCTTCCTCTTCGAACCAGCCGTTCAACATGCGGTTGCGCATCAGGCAGTTCGCGGTGGCCTTCATGATGAACGCCATGTAGGTCACCTTGATGCCACGGGCTTCGCCCATCTTCTTGGCGACTTCGCGCACCTTGATGAGCTCGGTGACGTCCACTTCCTCCACCACGGTGAAGTGCGGGGCGGTGAACTTCGAGCGCACCATCGCCTCGGCGATCTTGCGGCGCACGCCGCGGAACGGAACGCGCTTCTCTTCCTTGCTGGGCGCGGCCCAGACGGGAGCGGCAGCGGCGGCCGGGCTCATGGCAGCAGCCGGGGCGGCGGAAGCCGCGGGAGCAGCGGCCGGAGCGGCGGCGCCACTCTTCGCGAAGGATTCCACGTCGGCGCGGCGCACGACACCGTTGTTGCCGGTGCCAGGCACGGAGGCGAGGTCGATGCCCAGTTCCCGGGCCACGCGGCGGGCGCTCGGCACGGCGAGCACCTTGGCGCCGGCGGGACGGGCCACCGGGGCGGCGGCCGCCGGAGCGGCAGCGGTGTGGGCCGGAGCCGACGCGGCGGGCGCGGGCGCGGCACCACCGGCGGTGGCGAGGTGGAAGATGACCTGGCCGACGGGCACGGTATCCCCCGCCGCCGCGAGGTGCTTCACGATCGTGCCGCTGGCCGGCGCGGGCACTTCGACGGTGGCCTTGTCGGTCATCACTTCGACCACGGGGTCGTGTTCCTTGACCGCGGTGCCTTCCGCGACGAGCCACTGCACGATCTCGCCTTCCGCGACACCTTCACCGATGTCGGGCAGCTTGAATTGGATCACCGAACCACCGGCGGCAGGCGCAGCCGGGGCGGGCGCGGGAGCCGCGGCGGCAGGCGCCGGAGCGGGCGCAGCAGCCGGAGCCGGGGCGGCGGGCGCGGGCGCCGCGGCCGCACCGCCGGCGCCGTTGTCCAGGTGGAAGATCACGTTGCCGACGGGCACCGTGTCGCCTTCCTTGGCGAGCAGCTTCGTGACCACACCGGCGGCCGGCGCGGGCACCTCAACGGTGGCCTTGTCGGTCATCACCTCGACCACGGGTTGGTGCTCATCGACCCGCGTCCCTTCTTTGACCAGCCACTGGACGATCTCGCCCTCAGCCACACCCTCACCGATGTCCGGAAGTTTGAACTCGATCATTGGAATCGTTTCCTTTGCAGTCTTTCGCGCGGGGATTAGAAGCGGTGGACCTCTTCGATGGCGTCCAGCACGCGGCGCTCATCGGGCAGGTAGTGGTGCTCCAAGGTGTTGGGGAAGGGAGTATCGAAACCGGTGACCCGCTTCACGGGGGCCTCCATGTATTCGATGATGTTCTCGGCGATCAGCGCGCTGATCTCGGCGCCGTACCCGCAGAAGCGCGGGGCTTCGTGCACCACGACCACGCGGCCGGTGCGCTTGGCGGCTTCGAGCACGCCCTGTTCGTCCAGCGGCAGCAGGGTGCGCAGGTCGACCACGTTGCAGGAGATGCCCTGTTCGGCGGCGGCCGCGGCGGCCTTCTCCACCACGGGCACCATCGAGCCGTAGCAGAACACGGTCACGTCGTCGCCCTCGCGCACCTGGCGCAGGGTCGACAGGTCGACGGTGTAATGGCCTTCCGGCACATCGGCCTTCAGGTGGCGGTAGAGGGCTTTCGGCTCCATGAAGATCACCGGATCGGGATCGGCGATGGAGGCGAGCAACAGGCCCTTGGCGTCGTACGGGGTCGACGGGATGACGACCTTGAGGCCCGGGGTGTGGGTAAAGTACGCCTCGCCGGATTGGCTGTGGTACAGGCCGCCGCGAATGCCGCCGCCGTAGGGCGTGCGGATCACCATCGGCGCGGTGTACTGGCCGCCGGAGCGGTAGCGCAGCTTCGCGGCTTCGGACACGATCTGGTCGAAGGCCGGGAAGATGAAGTCCTGGAACTGGATTTCGCAGACCGGGCGCAGGCCGTTGGCGGCCATGCCGATGGCGGTACCGACGATGCCGTCTTCGGAGAGCGGCGTGTCGAAGCAACGGGCCTTGCCGAATTCGGCGGTCAGGCCTTCGGTCGCGAGGAAAACACCGCCTTTCGGGCCGACGTCTTCACCGAACACGAGAACGGACTTGTCCTCGCGCATGGCAACCTTCAGCGCATCGTTGACGGCTTGGATCAGGGTCAGGGTGGGCATGACGTTCGCTGGGCGGTGGGTTACAGGGGGAAGGCGCCGTCGCCGGCGTCGGCACTGCCCTTGCGGCGGGCGAGATCGAAAGCCGCTTCGCCCTGGGCGCGGATGTGCGCGGGCAATTCGGCGTACACGTCGGAGAAGATCGTCTCCAGACCGGGGCCTTCGGTGTGTTCGGCTTCTTTGGCGGCGGCCATGACGGAGTCCATGGCGTCCTTGGTCCACTGCTCTTCCTTCTTCTCGTCCCACAGCCCGCGGGTCTTCAGGAACTTCTGGAAGCGCAGCACCGGGTCCTTTTTGGCCCAAGCGTCGAGGGTTTCCTTGGGCACGTACTTGGTCGGATCGTCCGAAGTCGAGTGGCCACCCATGCGGTAGGTCACCGCTTCGATCAGGGTCGGGCCCTGGCCCGCGCGCGCGCGGTCGGCGGCTTCTTTGACCGCGGCGTACATCGCCAGCACGTCGTTGCCATCCACGGTCACGCCGGGCACGCCATACGCGGCACCTTTGATCGCGAATCCGTCGGAAGCGGTCTGCTCGGACGACGGGCAGGAGATGGCCCAGCCGTTGTTCTGGCAAAGGAAGATCACCGGCGCCTTCCACACGCCCGCAAAGTTGAGCGCGCTGTGGAAGCCGAGGCTCGAGGTACCCCCATCGCCGAAGCTGGTCATCGCGATGTGGTCTTCCCCGCGCATCTGATACGCATAGGCCGCGCCGACGGCTTGCGGCAGGTGCGTGCCGATCGGCGAGGAGATCGAGAAGTACTTGAGCGGGCTGGTGAACGAGAAGTGCACCGGCATCTGACGGCCGCGCGCGCTGTCCTTCGCGTTGCCGAACATGTTGTGCATCATGTCGACCGGCTTGACCCCGTGGTACAGGGCCACGCCGAAGTCGCGATAGCTCGGGAAGAAGAAGTCCGTGTTGCGCAGGGCGGCCGCCGTGCCGACCTGGGTCGCTTCCACGCCGCGGTTGGGCACCGAGAACCCGATGCGGCCCGACCGCTGCAGCTTCATGCAGACGTCGTCGAAGGCGCGCACGGTGAGCATGGTGCGATAGCAGTGCACCAGCTCTTCGTTGGAGAGCTGCACCTTGTGCTGGCCCACACCGCCGTCATCGGCGATGACGCGCAGGGGCTCTTTGGCTTGCGTACTTTGCATAGGGGTCATTGGGCGGCGGGCGGCGCCGAATCGCGCTGGGCACGGCGTTCGCGCACGAGGCGTGCAGCGAAGAATTCCCCGGCTTTGTAGCTGGAGCGCACCAGCGGTCCGGAGGCCACGTAGGCGAAACCCATCTCGCGGCCGGCGGCCTCGAATTGGGCGAATTGTTCGGGGGTCACCCAGTCCTTGACCGGGGCGTGGTTCGGGGTCGGGCGCAGGTATTGGCCGATCGTGAGGAAGTCCACGTCGGCATCGCGCAGGAGCTGCATCGCATCGAGCAGTTCCTGCTCGCTCTCGCCGAGTCCCACCATCAGCGACGACTTCGTGAACACCGTCGGATCGTGCTTTTTCGCCGACACGAGGGTTTCGAGGCTGCGCTCGTAGCTGCAACGCGGGTCGCGGATCTTGCGCTGCAGGCGCGGCACGACTTCGACGTTGTGCGCCAGCACATCGGGCCGCGCGGTCATCAGCGTGGCCATGTTGTCGCCGATGTAATCGGGGATCAACGTCTCGACGATGGTGTTCGGCGCGTGTTCGCGGATCGCTTCGATGCACGCGGCGTAGTGGCCGCTGCCGCCGTCCGCCAGGTCATCGCGATCGACGCTGGTGATCACCACGTAACCGAGCTGCATGCCCCCGACGGCGCGTCCGACGTTCTGCGGTTCGTCCGGATCGGGCGGCGCCGCGCGATCGACGGTTTTCACCGCGCAGAAACGGCAACGGCGCGTGCACTCATCGCCGAGCACCATGAGGGTCATGGTGGCATGCTGGCCCTTCCAGCACTCGCCCATGTTCGGGCAACGCGCTTCTTCGCAAACGGTGTGCAGCTTGAGCTCGCGGGCGAGGCTCTTGAGCTTCGAATAGCCCTCCCCACCCGGCAGGGGCACCTTCAGCCAGGCCGGCTTGCGCTCGGAGGCGGGGGTCGGAGGGGGGGTGGACATGGCGCGGTTGCCGTTTGCGGCCCGAGAGACTATCAAAACGGCCCCTCGGGCTCTACCCGCCGGCGGGGAACGCGCGCCGGAGGAAGGGGGCCGAAATGTGGGCCGGGGGCCCCTTGCGGAGCCCCCGGCGCAGTTTCCTTCCGGACGAGTGCCGGGACTACAGGAACGGATCGACGGCCGCCCGCAGTTTCGGGGTCTTGAGCTTGCCCAGGGCGCGCACCTGGATCTGACGGACCCGTTCCAGCGACACCCCCATCTCCTCGGCCACCTCGGCCAGGGTGTGGGCCTTGTCGCCTTCGAGACCGAAACGCATCGAAACCACGTAGCGCTCCCGCTCGGACAGGTCCTTCAGGGCGTCCTGCACGGACTGCTCGAGGGAACCCTCCTCCATGGACACGTCGTACGGATCCCCGTCGCCTTCGGCGCCGAGCAGGTCCCCGAGTCCGCCTTCCATGGTGCTCCCCATCGGGGCGTCCAGGGACAGGGTGGAACGGTTCGCTTCCAGGGCCGCGTCGACCTGCTGCAGGGGCAGTCCGGTCTCTTCGGCGATGCGCACGGCGCTGGCGTCATGGCCAAGCCGCGCCTGGGCTTCCCGCACGTGCTTGAGCGCCTTCTGCATGTACACCGGCACCCGCACGGCCTGCGAGTAGTTGTACAGGTAGCTGCGGAAGGCCTGGAACAGCCAGTGCACGGCGTAGGTCCGGAACAACAGGCCGCGGCGCCAATCGAAGCCGTCGACGGCCCGGAACAGGGCGGCGCTGCCTTCCTGGATCAGGTCCAGACGCTGCACTCCCAGGTGGGAATAGCGCTCGACGTTGATCAAGGCCAGGTAGAGGTTGCGCTCGACCAGTTCGCGGCGCTGGGCCTGAAGCTCGATCCAACGGGTGCAGACCAGGCTCGAAAGGGACTCGCAGTCGCAGGACTCGCGCTCGCCGGTCAGGTCCGCCTCGGTCAGCCCTTCACGCTTCAGGGCGTCCTCGAGCAGGTACCGGGAGAACTCGATGCGGCGTGCGAGGTTGCTTTCGTCATCCCGCTCCATCGGCAGGATGCAGTCGATCTCGCGGCGCAGTTGCTCTTCGATGGACTGGACCCGTCCGGACGGCATGTCGTCCTGGGGACGGCGCCAGGAATCGGGAGAGGGCAATTCCAGCTCGGTGCCCTCCCGGTTCCAGGTCCGGGCGAGGCGCTTGGCGCGGGACTCGAACAGATCGGGCTCTTCCGCCCAAGCGGCGAGCTTGCTGTCGATGTTCTGAGCCTTGTGGGTTGCTTTCTTCATTGCTTCCTCCTTCTGCCGTGGAGCGCCGGGGAGTTGGCGCGGTTCCTGCGGTAGGTCCGACGGGTCCCGGTGAAGGGTCGCCGGCGTTGGGTCCCGCCTACTACGGAGCGGGTGCCCCTATGATGCCTTACGTTTCCGTAAGAGTTGAGAATTTTTGACTATCGGGCCAATAACCTGAGCGAATGGGCCCGCTCTCGGTGGCGGGCCATGGATGTAACCCATTGATTTACATCCGCTTGGGATATCTCTCCGGGGGGTGGGCCGAGCGCGGGCCTGGGATGGCGCAGGGTGATCGGCGGGGGTGCGGGGTCCGGAGCCCTCTTGTCTGGAATGGACTTCAGGTAAGGAGCGCCATTGGATGCAGAACCGGACGGCCTTTTACCCATTTGGAACACCCCCGTCGGGAAGCCCCAGGGATGCCCCGAAATGGGACACTCTCTCCCCAACGAAGAGGGCCCGCGTCGCCGCGGGGCCCCTTTGAGGTCGAAAGTCCGACCGGAGATCAGTCGCAGTAGGACTGCTGGGTCTCGGTCGGGATGTAGGCCTGCAGGTGATCGAGCTCACCGGCCTCGCGGATCATGTGGCGGGCGATCACCAGGCGCTGGATCTGGTTGGTGCCCTCGTAGATCTGCAGGATCTTCGCGTCGCGGAAGAACTTCGCGATTGGGTAATCCTCCATGAAGCCGTACCCGCCGAAGACCTGCACGGCTTCGGTGGCCACTTCCATGGCGACGTCGGTGGCGAAACACTTGGCCAGGGCGGCCATCTTGCTGTTCGCCGGGCTCGGACCGACCTCGTCGATGCCGGCCGCCGCCGCGTACACCAGTTGGCGCGCCGCTTCGGTCTTCATGCTCATGTCGGCCAGCATCTTCTGCACCATCTGGTGCTGGGAGATCGGCACGCCGAACTGCTGACGACGGTTCGCGTAGACGTTGGCCAGGTCCATGGCACCCTGGGAAGCCCCCACCGCCTGGGCGGCCACGCCCGGACGGGCGAAGTCGAGGGTCATCATGGCGTGCTTGAAGCCCATGCCCGCACGGCCACCGATCAGGTTCTCTTTCGGCACCTTGACGTGGTCGAAGTGGGTCTCGACGACGGGCACGCAGCGGATACCCATCTTGTCCTCGACCTTCTTCACCTCGAAGCCGGGGGTGCCCTTTTCGACGATGAACGCGCTGATGCGGCGCGACTTCGAAGTCGGGTCGGTCACGGCGAACACCGAGTAGATGTCGGCCACACCGCCGTTGGTGGTCCACTTCTTCTCACCGCAGATCTCGTAGTGATCGCCGCGGTCGAAAGCTTGCACGGAAAGGCCGCTGGCGTCGGAACCGGCGAACTTCTCCGAAAGGCAGAAGGCCACGAACTTCTCGCCGGCGGCGATCTGCGGCAGGTACTTCTTCTTCTGCTCCTCGTTGCCGCCGAGGATGATCGGGAACGAACCGAGGGCGTTCACCGCGAAAGCCACGCCGAAACCGGAGTCGGCTTTGGCGAGTTCTTCCGCCACCAGCGCCAGGGCGAGTACGCCCGCGCCATGACCGCCGTACTCGGTCGGGATGAAGGTGCGGAACAGGCCGGCTTTCGCCACCGCGTTGGCGGCTTCCCGGTTGTACTCCTGGGCCTTGTCGTACTTGGCCGCGTTCGGGCGAACGTACTTCTCGGCGATCTCCTTGGCGATCGCCTGCAACTCGCGGGCTTTTTCGCTGAAAACGATGTTCTGCTGCATGGCAGGAGTCCGGGTCTTGGGGTTGGGAAGGGGCCAGCAGGCCGTAGGGGGCGGCCAGTATAGCGAGCGGGCCCCAGGTGGCCATGCACGCGGCCGGTGAAAGCGGAAATCGGTTGTAAACCCCCGAGTAGGAGGGGCCGGGCAAAGCTACCGGGAACGGACGAATAGGAGCTGGCGCGGAGCCGCTTCCGTCCACGGGCTGCCGTCGAAATCCCCGTAGGCCGCTTCGATGCGCAATCCCAGGGGCGCCAGCAGGGTCCGCATCTCCTCCTGTCCGTACATGCGCACGTCTTCGCGCCAGACACGCTCGCGCCCGGCCGGGTCCACCAACCGCACCTGTTTGCACACCCGCCGCCCCCCATCTTCCAGGGTGCGGATCTCGTGCATGACGAAACCGTCGCGCTGCGAGTGGGACTCAGGCACCAGCTCGCGGCGGATGCGTTCGGGGTTCATCAGGTCGAGCACCAACAACCCACCGGGTGCCAGGACGCGGCCCATTTCCTCGAGCACATCGTGGTCGCCGCCCTCGCCGAAGTATCCGTAGGAGGAAAACAGGTTCACCACACTCTCGAAGGCACCCGTTCCATAAGGCAGGTGGCGCATGTCCGCGCGCACCAGCCGCCCCGCCAGGGCATCGCCCCCGTCGAGGGTCCCGTGGCTCGCGAGCAGGTCCATCGAAAGGTCCATGCCCCACACCTCAAGCCCCCGCTCCAGCATCGCCAGGCTGTGGCGCCCGAAGCCGCAGCACAGGTCCAGGGTGCGCCCGCCGACCCCCGATTCGAGCAGCCACCGCACCTCACGCCGGGCCGACTCCAGGTCCCGGTGGGCATAGAGCTGCATGTAGTCCGCCTCGAAGGCGGTTTCGTACCAGGGTTTCGCGCGGCCGGTCACGGGGCCAGTCTAGGCTGGGGCCAGCGGGATCCCAGGGGCGACGCGGGAGGTTTCCGGTGGATTCCGGGATACCCAAGCAGCCAGCGGGCGGTCGAGAAACGGGAGCGCGGGAACGACCTGGCCGGCGGAAGGTGGAAAGCGCGTTCTTTTCGCCCCAGATTGCCCGGTCCCGGGCCGATGGAACCGGGGAAGCGTCCATGAACATCCGCAAGCAGAAGGAAGACCGGGAAGAAGCCTGGCTGGCCCCGTACGCCAGTTTCTCCCGGCTGAGTGCGGGTCGGGCCTTCCCCGAGGCCGAGGACGTGTTGCGCACCTGCTACGAGCGGGACCGCGACCGCATCGTGCATTCGGCCGCCTTCCGGCGCCTAGCCCACAAGACCCAGGTCTTCTTGAGCGAGGAAGGCGACCTGCAGCGGACCCGGCTTTCGCACAGTCTGGAGGTCAGCCAGGTGGGCCGGGTGGTCGGCACCGCCCTGGGCCTCAACGAAGCTCTGATTGAAGCGATCAGCCTGTGCCACGACATCGGCCATCCGCCGTTCGGGCACCGGGGCGAGTTGGCGCTGAACGAATTGATGAAAGAGTTCGGCGGCTTCCGGCACAACCAACAGGTGCTGCGGGTGGTCGACCTGCTCGAGCGGCGCTCGCCGGAATACGCGGGGCTCAACCTGACCCGCGAAGTGCGCGAATCCCTGCTCAAACACGAAACCGACCGCGATTGGCCGGATGAGTTCCGCCCGAAACCGGCGCGGCCGTGCCTGGAGGCCCAGGTGGCGGATCTGGCCGATAGCACCGCCTACAACAAACACGACGTGGAAGACGGCCTGCTCGCGGGCATGTTCACCGAGCAGCAGATCTTCGAAGAGGTGAGCCTTTGGCGCAGCGCCTGCGAGCGGGTCGAAGCGCGCTATCCGGGCTTCCTCACGGGCAGCCACGACCGCAAGCTGCGCATCGCCCGCATCGCCAACGAGATGATCGGCGAGGCGATCGGCGACCTGATCGTGCATTCGCGCGAGGCGGTCGAACAGTCCGGGGTACGCAGCGCGGCGGAGGTCAAGGCCTGGCGCTCGATGCTGATCCACCACGGCCCCACGATGGATGCCCAGGTGGCCGAACTCTCGCGGTTCCTCTACAAGCGCTTCTACCGGCACGAACACCTGCAGCGGTACCTGGAGTTTGCCCGCCAGGTCCTGGCCGCCTTGTTCGAGGCCTACCGCCGGGAACCCGAGAACATGCCCACCTGGTACCAGGAATGGGCGGAAGAAGAGGGGCTGGAACGGGCCATTTGCGACTTCCTTGCGGGGATGACCGACCGCTTCGCCCTGCGTGAGCACAAGCGCCTGGTGGGCCCGCTGCCCACGGGATTCCAACCGCTGCACGGGCCGACCTGATCGCCCCGGGGCGCCCTACGGGGCCCATTTTGCAGCTTCCTAGCCCCTCGCGGACCGGAATCAGGGGAAGGGGCGCCTGCCCAAGGCAGCGCGGGCCCGGTTCGACCTCAAGCATTGCCCGAAAGGGGTCGATTCACAGGGCGGAACTGCCGCAACTGCTTGCGGCAGCTCCCCGGCCCATGGAGCTCCGGCTCCGCCCGCGATGCGCCCCTCCTCCTCCCCCGACCCCATCCAGACCGTTGCCCCGCCCGGGCAGGACAGCGGTGCATCCGCGCCCCAATCGGTCGCGGTCGGGCCGTGCGAGCGGACCCTGGCTTGGGCCCTTGAAGCGCAGGCCTCCGCCGAGCTGCGTTTCGCCCTGCTGCGTGGACACGAGGTCGGTGCCGGCGAACGCGCGGGATCGGACTTCGATCTGATCGTGCATCCGCAGGACCAAAGCGCCTGGCTCGCGTGCCTGGAGGCCGCCTGTGAACAGACGGGAACGCGCATCGTGCGTCGCCAGGTCAGCGCCCACTCGACCCACCTGCTGCTGCATGCCCACCCGGCAACCGGCGAACACCACTTCCTCGCGGTCGACCTGCACAGCGCTGAAGTCTGTTATGGCGTGCGTTTCTGGGGCGCGGACGATCTGCTGCCCGCGGCCGTTCGCACGCCGATTGCACGACTGCGAACCGATGGCGAAAGCCCCGCCGTCACCGCCCCGGCCCTCACTCCGCTCTGGCGCGAACTCGTGCGTTTCTGGGTGGGCTACCTGCCCGCCGGTTCCCTGCGCGCGCCGCTGATCGAAACCTGGCAGCAGGCGCCCAAAGCCGAACGCGATGCGGTGGCCGCCGCGCTGCTGCGCCTGCTCGGGCCCCATCGTTCCGACGCGATGCTGGCCGCCCTGCTGCAAGGCAACCGGGAAGCCCTTGTTACCCAATACAAGACCGTGCGCCGCACCCTGCTGGCGCGTCGCCTGCGCCGCGCGCCGCTCGCGACCCTCGGCCAGGCCGTGCGGTTCGTTTGGCAAGCCCGCGTGGAGCCGTTCTGGAAACCGCGTGGCTTGTGCATGGCGTTCCTCGGCACCGATGGCTCGGGCAAGAGCACGCTGATTGAAGCCGTGCGCAGCACCCTGGAGCCCCACTTCCGCGATGGTGGTTGCCACATGCACCGCCTGCGTCCGGGTTTGCTGCCCCAGATCAACCGCCTGTTCCACTGGAAGGGCGTGACCTACGACGCCGACGATTGCAGCCGCCCCCACCGCGCCGCCCCGTCGGGCGCCATGGGCTCGGCCCTGCGAACCTTCTGGTACGCCCTCGACTGCGTGATCGGCTGGCCCCTGCGCATCCTGCCGCGCCGCCGACGCAACTCGCTCGTGATCTTCGACCGCTACTTCCACGAGCTGCAAGTCGATCCGCGCCGCGCCCGCATCGCCACCACCAGCCCTTGGCCGCGCCTGCTCGCGCGCCTCGTGCCGCGCCCCGACGCGATCTTCGTGCTGATCGCCGACACCGAACGCATCCTCGCCCGCAAGCAAGAACTGCCCGCGGACGAGGTGCGCCGTCAGGTGCTCGGTTACGGCGCCCTCGCATCGCGCGATCCCCGCATGACCGCGGTCTCCACCGACGGCAGCCTGGCCGAAAGCCTGGATTGCGTGCTGCAACGTCTGTTCGAGGAGCGTGCCGCGTGAACGACTCGATCCACACGTTCCCCGGCCAACCGGCGCTGTGGTACCCCCTGCTGCGCGCCAGCAAAGGAGTGCACGATCAGGCGCTGATGTGGGAGGACCACTTGCAGCCAGAGAAGGCGCTGCTGGCGATCTATGGATCCTGCCGCCCGGGCACACCTTGGCCGTGGCGCACAACAGCGATTCGGTGCACCTGCCCAAGGACGCATGGCGCGAGACCTTCCTCGTGCTGCCTGCCGGCGGAGGTTCCCAAGCCCTGCTCTCCCTCGAGAGTCCTGAGGAGTTCCGCTTCGGCGTGCCCTTGCTGCCCGGGGGCCGTTTGCGCACGCGCTTCCTGCGCGCATGCATGCGCCTGCCCTTCGTGTCGTACGCCTTGCGTCGCCTCCCACGACTGCGCATCACGCTCGTCACCAAGCCGGAAGATCCCGACGACGTCACTCAATGGTCCACGCACCGCACGCCAGTCGCGGTGGTCGAAGGCGTCCCGGGACCGCTGCAGAAGCTCGTCGTACTGCACCGCGATGGCAAGCGGGAACACATCTACAAACTCGCCGGCACTGTGCTCGCACGCCGCGCCATCCAACACGAGATCCAGGCGCTAACCGCCCTGCACGGCTGCGGCCTGGCCCCGCAGCTCGTTGCTCGCGATTGGGCTACGGATCCCAACTGGTTCGCCCAGCAGAAGGTGCAGGGGCAACGCCCCAAGCCCGCGATGACGCCCGCCGTGCTCACCTGGCTCGTCTCCCTCGCTGCCCGTGAACACGACCAGTACGCGCCGCAGGTCGTGCTGCCGAACCTCTACGACGGCCGCGACTGGGGCGCACTCGGCGTCGACTTCCGCGAGCTCGCCGACCGCATGCGACATGGCCTCGAAGGCATGCTGATCCCATGCTCGCAGAGCCACGGCGACTTCACGCCGTGGAACACGCGCATGGTGGATGGCCTGCTGCAGGCTTTCGACTGGGAGTTCTACCAGGTCAAGCGCCCCGCCCTGTTCGATGCGTTCCACTACCTTCTGCAGACGGCCGTGCTGCTGCGTCAGGTGCCCGCCGAACAAGCCCTCGATCGCGCTTTGCGCGTCCTGCGCACCATCGGCCGCCCGCTCACGCGCGTGGCGGGTGTCCATGACCAAGAGCTCGAGGTCATGGCCGCCATGTACCTACTGCTGGTCACCGAACGGGACTCGATCTTGCACCGCATCGAAACCCCCGGCTTCGACCAGGTTTCGTGGCTCGCCGGTGCACGCGCGTTGTGGGCGCGGCAATTGAACGAGCGGCTGCAGTACTGGACCCCTGTGGAAACCCTGGAGGTGGCCTGACCATGGACATCCTCGTCAGCGTCCTGGGCGCCCTCCTGTGTTACGCCCTCTCCGGGGCCCGCAGCGCGGCCTACCTCTTCTACTTCCTCAGCTTCGTGCCGTTCCTCTCGCTGAGTGCGACCGAAGGCGGACTCACCGCAGCGTCCGGATTGGCCGGCGACAACGTGCAGTTCAAGCTAGCCGTGCGCGCCCTGTGCACCGCGGGCTTCCTCTTGCTGCTCCTGCGCCGTCGCGCCGCGTGGGCGGCCCTCTGGCGCTCCGCAAGCATGCCCGTGATCGTGCTCGTGTTGTGGGCCGCGATGTGGATCGGCCGCAGCCAAGCCCCGTGGGTCAGCCTGTTCCGCCTCACCGAACTGGCTTCGTTCTTCCTGGTCGGCGTGGTGCTGTTTGCGGAATCGGCAAGGTTCCACCCGTTGCACCGCGTGCTGCGCTGGCATTGCATGGCCCTTCTGAGCCTGCCGCTCCTGGCTCTATGGTTCGCGGTAACCCGCCCGGACCTGTCCATGCACGCCGATGGCGGCGAGATCACGCGCTGGGGTCACAAGCTGCTCAACGCCAACAGCCTCGGCTTCGCGTGCACGATCGTGATCCTGTGGGGCACGAGCGAATTGAAAGGCGCCTGGGCCCGCCGCGAGGCGGATTGGCGTACGCGGGTGGCCCCGGCCCTCGCCATCGCCACCTGCGTCGGCGTGCTGTTGATGGCCCGCTCCCGCACGGCGCTCAGCACCCAGCTCATCGGCCAGACGATCCTCTGGTGGCCGCGGGGTTCGTTCTCCTGGGCCCACGTGCGCATCGGCATCGCCGGCCTCGTCGTGCTCGCCGTCGCCATGTGGCAGCAGGACCTCATCGGCGAGTACATGCTGCGCGGGGAACCCATGGAATCCCTGACCTCCGCCACGGGCCGCACCGACCTGTGGCACGGGCTGCTCGTGGACCAGGTCCCGAAGGCGCCGCTCGCCGGTGCCGGCTACCTGATGCTGTCCGAAGAAGGCGGTTTCTGGCACGCGGGCCGGGTCTGGACCAACGCCCACAACACCTACCTGTTCTCGCTGGTCTCCGCCGGCCTCGTGGGGCTCTGCTGCGTGTTGCTGATCGTATCGCGCGCCTGGCTGCGCTCCGCCCGCGCGGCGCGACTGGCGCAGGGCGATGACGTTCACGGCACCAGCCTGCTGCTCGCCTTGCAGACCGTCCTGCTCGTCACCTCGATCACCGGCTTCGGCGTGTTCGGCTTCCCGAACCCCGCAATGCTGTTCTTCTACTCGCTCTACACCCTGGTGCTGCATCCAGGCGGTCCTGTTCCCATCGCCCCGACCGCCGCGATCGCATCCGCGCCACTTCGTCCGGCCCTCCCGAGGCGCCCCCAGCCTGCCACGATCCTATGACCCGCCACGTGCTAGCCACCGCCTATGCCTGCGAACCTGGATTCGGCTCCGAATCCGGGATCGGATGGCATTGGGCCCTCGAAATCGCCAGGCGCAATCGGCTGACGCTGATCACGCGTGAGAACAACGTGGAGGCCGTGCGCAAGGGCGCCGCCGCCGCGAAGGTGGAGATGAATGTGGTGGGTTTCGACCTGCCCCCGTGGATCCGCAAGTTCAAGCGTGGAGGCCGCGGGGCGGTGGCCTACTTCGCTATGTGGCAAAACGCGCTGGCGGAGCGCGTCATGGAGATCCACGCCAAGGATCCGATCGATCTGACCCACCACCTGACCTTTGCCTCGTCCTGGATCGGCTCCGGCCTGGCCAAAGTCGACCTGCCCTTCGTGTGGGGCCCCGTCGGGCAACACCCGCGCATTCCGGATGACGCCATCCTGGCCCGCGACATCGTGTTCCGTACCCGCGAAGTGCTCAAGCAGCGTATCCGCAAGAAGGGCGCGCGATCCAAAGGCATGCAGGCCACCCTCGATGCCGCCGACGTGATCCTCTCGCTCGGCAACGAGTTCTCCGATCGCATCCCCGAAGCGTACCGCTACAAGGCCCTGCACATGCTCGCGGCCGGCGTAGACGATTTCGACTTCAACCAGCTCGACTTCAAGCGCAACAAGACCTTCGAGATCCTGTTCGTCGGCCGCCTGACCGACCTCAAGGGCGTGCACTTGGCGCTCGAAGCCTTCGGCAAGCTGCGCTACCGCCAACCCCGCACGCGCCTCACCTTCATCGGTGACGGGGAACGCCGCCTGAGCCTCAAGAAGCGCACCCGCGAACTCGGCCTCGGCGACGCCGTGCGTTTCCTCGGCCACGTGCCCCACAGCCGCGTGTTCGAACTCATGCGCAAGGCCGACCTGTTCTTCTTCCCGTCCTTCGAAGGCGGCGGCATGGTGGTGCTGGAAGCCATGGCCTGCGGTTTGCCCGTCCTCTGCCTCGATCGCGGAGGTCCCGGCGAGATGGTCGCGCACAACAACGGCATGGCGATTCCCTATCGCGGTTTCGACGACACCGTGACGGCGTTGGCGATGGGCTTGGAGCACCTCGTCACCAACGAGGAGCTGCGCAGCCACATGGCGCGCAACGGGGCCCGCTGGGTGGCGAAGACCGGCACTTGGACGGTCAAAGGCGATCAGCTCGAGGCCATCTACCGCCAGGCGGAAGAACACCACGCGCGGGTCAAGGAACATCGCGGTGACGACCCCCGGAGGGAGGCGGCCTAAGTGCTGCAAGGTCTGCTCGCGAGGGCCCTCGCGCGGCTCGGTCGTCCGGTGGATGCCTGCGGGGCACTCTCCGGGAGCGACGCCTTGGCGATCCTCTGGCGCGTGGCCCACCAGCGCCTGCGCGGACTGCTGCATCAACCGTTCCTGGCCTCGTGCGGCGGAGGCCTGTTCGTCGCACGCGGCGCGCAACTCAGCCACCGCGGGCATCTGCACGTGGGCCGCAACGTCAAGATCGAAGCCGGCGCGGAAGTGCACGCGTTGAGTTCCGAGGGGGTGTACCTCGGCGACGGCGTGACCATCGGCCGCCTCGCGAGCATCCGGCCCTCGGGATACTACGGCACCGACCTCGGCGTGGGTCTGCGCGTGGGCGCAGGCAGCGCGATCGGCGCCTTCTCCTGGATCGGCGCGAGTGGACCCGTGCAAATCGGCGAAAAGGTGCTGCTGGGGCCCCGCGTGGTGATTCTTCCCGAAAACCACGTATTCGCGGACACTTCGCGGCCTATCAAGGAGCAAGGCGTGGAACGCCTCGGAGTCACGATCGAAGACGATTGCTGGCTCGGCGCCGACAGCAAGATCCTGGCCGGCGTGCACATCGGTCGCGGTTCGATCGTGGCGGCTGGGGCGGTGGTAACGAAAGACGTGCCGCCCGGTCACATCGTAGGCGGCGTACCCGCGCGCATCCTTCGCGCGCGCGCCGAGGCCCCGCAGCGCAGGAGTGCCTGACCATGGTCACCCCGCGGCGCATCCTGTTCTTGCACCCGTCCGCCGAACTCTACGGTGCCGATCGCACGTTGCTCGATCTGATCGCGCGGCTCGATCCCAAGGAATACGACGTGCACGTGGCCATCCCCGGCGACGGACCGTTGCTCGGCGAATTGCGCAGCCTTGGAGCCCAGGTACATGACGGCCCCCTGGGCGTGGCGGCCGCGTCCAATCTGACGCCCACGGGACTCCTGCGCCTGGCCCGGGACCTGCCGAAGTCGATCTACTTCCTGCGCAAGCTCATCCGCAAGATCGAGCCGGACGTGGTGCATACCAACACCATGGTCGTGCTCGGCGGAGCGATCGCGGCCGGTCGCAGCCGGGCTGCGCACCTCTGGCACATCCACGAGATTCCGACCCGGCCCAAGGCCTTGCCGCGTTTGGCCGCCTGGCTGATGACGCGGTATGCCGACCAGGTCGTCTTCAACAGCCACGCCACCGCGCACACGTTCCTGCGCCACAGTCGAACCCTTTGGAAGCGTTCGATGGTCGTGCACAACGGCATCGACCCCACACGCCTGAATCCACTGCCCGAGAAGGAAACCGCCCGCGAGCGGCTCGGTTGGCCCCAGTCGAGCCCGATCGCCCTCTTGATCGGACGCATCAATTCGTGGAAAGGGCAGCCGGTGGCGGTGGAGGCGATGGCCCTGTTGCATCGGCGCCGTCCCGACCTGCGCCTCGCCATCGTCGGCGGTCCGCCCCCGGGGCAAGAACACTTCGAAACGAGCCTCGACGCGCGCATCGCGGAGGCCGGGCTCGGTGAGGCCATCCTGCGCGGCCGTTTCACGCCCGAGGTGGCCGATCTGTACCGCGCCGCCGACCTGATCCTGGTGCCCTCGTCGCGGCCGGAACCCTTCGGACTCGTGACGCTCGAGGCCTTTGCCGCCGGGCGCGCCGCCCTGGTGTCCGGGCACGGCGGCCCGACCGAGATCGTCGAACGTGGGGTCACCGGCGATTGGTTCGAGCCCGACAATGCCCAAGATCTCGCGGATCGCTTGCTCGCGCTAATCGAGGATCCGCGCACCCTGCAGGCCATGGGCCAGCGCGCGCGGCGCGTGCAGAAGCTGCGTTTCTCGCTGGCCAGCCACGTGGCCCGCTTCCAGCGGCTCTACCAGATCTTGCCGGACTCCTGCCAGCATATGGATCGCTCGAGCGGTCTCGGCGACACCCCGCGCATCATCCACGCCGTACTCGGCCGCGCCAATCCGGCCCGCATGAACGGCGTCAACCGCGTCGTGCACGGCCTCGCTTCCCGGCAGTCCCTGCGCATGCCAATCGAGGTCTGGGGCCTCTGCGAACACCCCGACGCCCCCACTCCGCCGCGCCCCTACCGCCTGGTGACCTGGCCGCGTTCCAAGCGCCGCCGCCGTCTCGCCCCCGGCCTGCTCGGCGAACTCGACCGCATCACCTCGTGGCCCCCTTCGCAACGTCCGATCTTCCACCTGCACGGCGCCTTCCTGCCCGAATGGTCCACGTTGTCCAAGGAACTGCGCGCACGCGGCCTGGAGTACGTCTTCACCGCCCACGGCGCCTACGTGCCCGCGGCCCTCGGCAAAGGCCGATTGCGCAAGGCCCTGTATCGCCGCCTGTTCGAAACCCGGCTCGTGCGCGGCGCCCGTTCCGTGCAGGCCCTATCCCCCGAAGAACAAGCGGCGATGGAACGGTGTTTCCCCGGCAGCCAAGTCGTTCTGGTACCCCCGGTCAGGATCCCGAACCGGTGGCGCGCATCGTGCGCAAGGCGGGCCGGCGCGGATTGCGCGTGGGCAGCCTCGGACGACTCGATGCCCATACAAAAGGCCTCGATCTGCTGCTCGATGGTTTCGCCGCGTACGTTGCACAAGGCGGCCAGGGGCACTTGACCTTGGCCGGTGATGGCCCCGATCGCGCCGCCCTCGAAAAGCAGGTGCAACGCCTGGGCATCGCATCGGTGGTGACCTTCCTCGGAGAGGTACACGGCGAAGCGAAACGCGCGTTCCTGATGGAAACCGATGTTCTAGCCCAACTTTCGCGCCACGAGGGCCTGCCGGGGGCCCCGCTCGAGGCCGCCGCCCTGGGCTGTCCCCTTTTGATATCCGAGGGCACCCATTTGGGCGATTCCGTGCGAACTCACGGGGCAGGCAAGGTACTGGAGTCGTGCTCCCCGGAATCCGTCGCCGAGGGGTTGATTTGGTTCGCCGCCTGCACCGATGAGGTCAACCTGCGGTTGGCCCGCGGCGCCCGCGCGATGATCGAACGGGACTACTCCTGGGCCGAACGCACGCGCCGCATGGAGCGGGACCTGTACCGCCTGCAACCGCCCGAACACCCCCCCGCCGAAGCCGCCTGATCCATGTCCACCAGTCTGCGCAAACAGGCCGCCGAGGCGGGCGGCCCCCAGTGGCGCCTCCTGCCGGGGGGCAAACCGCACCGGCACACGGAGCTGGGCCGCGCCCTCGTCTGGATCCTGGTGCTGGCGACCGCGTTCCGGCTGTGGATGGCGCTTTATGGCAGCCAGGGCATCGTGGCGGAGGACACCTACAGCGTGTTGCGGCAGGCGCGCAACTGGCTCGATAGCGGCCGGTATGCCCTGCAAGGCGCCGGTCAGGCCGATCCCAGCGCACCGCTGACCCTGTTCGGACTGCTGCTCACCCCGATCCAGGCGTGGCTAGGCACGGGCACGACCTTGTTCCTGTTGGCGTTCAACACGGTGCTGTGGACCGCGGCGGTGCTCGCGGTTCTGCGGCCCCTGCGCCCCTCCGTGCGCCCAACGGTGGCGCTGCTCCTGTGCCTCGCCCCCGCCATCGTCGACGGGGCCGTGCGCGGCACCGATGCGGAGTGGCTCGGTTTCCTGCTGGCGATGAGTTTCGCGTCGATCTCGGTGGGCCGCACGGCCTGGTCGCTGACGTGGTTCTCGCTCGCGGTGCTTTCCGCGCCCTCGATGGTCTTTTTCGCGCCGGTCTGGATCGGCGTGCATGCGGGCCGCATGGGCCCCTCCTGCGCCACCCGCACGTTGCTGCGCTGGCGCAATGGCCTGGCTTTGCTCGCTACTTTCGGGGTCTGGGGCCTGATTTCGAGCCAGGTCACGGGCTTCAGCCTCTGGGATCCGTTTGTACGCTGGGCGGGCGAGTTGGGCTCCCCCTGGAGCTCGTTCGGGGAACTGTGGCGCGGCCTCGCGAGTTTCACGCTGCTGCCGTGGGTCGGCAAGTTGCCGGCCGGTCTGCAGCACCTGGCCGCCGCCGCCACCGCCGCCCTGATCGTCGCCACCGTGGTCGCGAACTTTCGTTCGGGCACGGCCGCCTCGCGGGGTTGGCTCGCTTTCTACTTGCTGATGCTGGCTTTCGGCAGCGGCGTGAGCGGCCCGGCCCTCGACCCCGCCGCTTCGATCCTGCCCGCCTTGGCTTTCACCCTGGCGATGGTTCCGTTGCTGCTGCCGATGGTGCCGCGCTTCCACGAGACGCGCATCCTCAAGGGCACCGCCATCGTGCTGCTGACCCTCGCGATGCCGATCGCTTTCGGCCGTTCGCTCGACCGGCGCTCGGTGGCCCACGACCTCGAGTCCGCGGCTCAGGATCTGGAAGCCCTGCACCCCGAACTCCTCGATACCCCGATCTGGACCAGCCAGGCGGGTCACTTCGCCTATCTGCACGCCGGCCCGGTGCTCGATCCCGTCCGTCAGGCGCAGGGCTTGCCGGAGGAAGAGCGGGTGCTGACGCGCCTGGTACAGACGGCCGGACCGATCCTGCTGCTGATCTCCGAACAGGAGCTCGCGGAGAACCGTTTTGCCGGCCTCACCTCGGTCTGGACCACCGAAGCCGACCACGATTGGTGGAATGAGCACACCACCCGCGTCGAGCGTTACGGCGACTGGCACTTGATCGCCGCAAAGCCCTGAATCCGCCCCTGGCGCCATGCCCGCAGGGACGTAGCATGGGGCCATGGCCGAAGTGACCGATCCCGAAGCCGGGTTTCGCACCTTCTACGAAAGGCCGGTCCTCGACCGCCCCCTGGGCCGCTACACGCTCGAATGGAACGATGCGGGCGGTACCCATCGCCTGCGCGTGCCCAATCGCCTCGTCGACCTGCAAGGTCATCGGCCGAGCCTGGCGAGCACCCTGCGCTTGCCGCGGACCCTGTGGACCTGGTGGTCGGCGCGCGGCGGACGTCTGTTGCGGCGCCCCGTGCCGTTCTTGACCTGGGATGCGGTGCACCGGTTGGAACAGTGCGTGCGGCCGGGCTCCACGGTGCTGGAAGTGGCCGGCGGGAACTCGACTCTTTGGCTGCTCGAACGTGGCGCGCGAGTCTTCACCCTCGAACCCGATGCCGCCTGGGCCGAGCGATTGCGCATGGCGATCGAAACGCGCCTGGGCCCCGAAGCCCTCGCCCGCTGGCAGGTGCGGGTCACCACCGGCGAACGCGCCCTGCAGCCGATCCGCGAAGGTTGGGGCGCCCCCTGGGACGTGGCCATCATCGATCCCAGCGGCTGGCAGATCCCGCGCCTGCCCGCCCTCTACGCCGCCCGCGCCCACATGGCCCCCGGCGGCACCCTCGTGCTCGACAATTCGGATCATCCGCTGCAATGGCCAGCGAGCGAAGTCCTCGGGCCCCCGAACCAGGTCTTCACCGGCTACGGCGCCATGTGCTTGGTGGTCACCCAGACTTCGTTCTGGCAAGTGCCCTCCGCGGGTTGAACGGCTACGATCGGTGCCGCGCAGGCGCCCTGGGAAATCCTCTCCGGCGCCATCCGTATGGTCGCGTACTCGCATCCCTTGCCCATGATCTCGCCGCCGCGGCCCGCCCCCCTTCCCGTCCGCATCGCCGGAGTCGGGCGCTACCTGCCCTCGCAGGTGGTCGATTCGCAGCGCGTGGCGGATCTGTGTGGATGCGACGGGCCGTGGCTCGAGCGCATCACCGGCGTGGGCCAGCGCCGCTGGGTTTCGGGCGATGCCGGTGAAGGCAACGCCGCGATGGGAGCCGCCGCGGCGCAGGAAGCCTTGCAAGCCGCGGGGTGGCAGGCCGAAGACGTGGATTGCCTGATCTACGCGGCGGGAACGGTGCAACAGTTGATTCCCGACACGTCGGTTTACGTGCTGCGCGCGTTGGGATTGGCCGACCGGGGCATCGTCGCTCACAGCGTGCACTCCACCTGCTTGAGTTTCGTGACGGGGCTCGAGACCGCGGCCGCGCGCATCGCGACGGGGCTCAGCCGCCGGGTTCTCGTCGTCAGCTCGGAGATCACTTCGGGGGGGCTCGATTTCCGCGACCCCGAGAGCGCGGGTTTGTTCGGCGATGGCGCGGCGGCGGTGGCACTGCAGGCGAGCGAACCGGGCCAAATGGCGCGGCTGGAGAGCACCCACTTCGAGACCTATGCCTCCGGTGCGGAGTGGACCACGTTGAAGGGGTGCGGCACGCGGCGGCCGCCGAACGATCCGCAGACTCGCCGCGAGGACAATCTGTTTGCGATGGATGGCCCCGAAGTGCTGCGCTTCACGCTGCGCAAGGCTCCACGCTTCTTGCGCCGCCTGCTCGGCGACCTCGATCGCGATTCGATCGATTGCATCATCCCCCACCAGACCAGCAAGGCGGGGTTGGACGCCCTCGAGCGCCTGGGCATGGCTGGCGATCGCATCGTGCGCATCCTGCCGACCCTCGGCAACTGCGTCGCGGCGTCGATTCCGCTGGCGCTATATGAAGCGGTGCAATCGGGCCGCTTGCAGCGGGGACAAAGGGCCCTGCTCGTCGGTACGAGCGCGGGTTTGACCTTGGGCGGCGCGGTCCTGGTGTACTGATGCAAGTTCTGGTGACCGGGGCGACGGGGTTTCTGGGCGGCGCCGTGGCGCGCCGATGCAAGGCCTTGGGTCATCGGGTCGTGGGGCTCGGCCGCAATCCAGATGCGGGTGCGGCGTTGCAAGCGGAGGGCATGTGTTTTGCCCGCTTGGACCTGGTGCACGAGGGCGCCGCTGAGCGGGCGATCGAAGGTTGCGACGCGGTGGTGCATTGCGCCGCCCTCTCCTCGCCCTGGGGCCGGGCCCGCGACTTCCAGGCGAACAACGTGCATGCGACCGATCGCCTGTTGGCGGCGGCGCAAAGGGCGGGTGTACGGCGCTTTTTGCGCACATCTCGACGCCGGGGTTTCTGGTGGGCGCGGGCAGTCGTTTGGATCTGCCCGAGGACGCGCCCTGCCCCGGCGCCTGGCGAATCATTACGTGCGCAGCAAACTCGAAGCCGAGGGGCTCGTGCAACAAGCCTCGGCCGCGGGTTTGCCCACCGTGACCTTACGACCCAGGGGTTTGTACGGCCCCGGCGACACGGTCGTCCTGCCGCGCATCATCCGCGCGCTGCAATCCGGTCGGCTTCCACGCATCGGTCCCCCGGACACAATTGTCGACATGACGTACATCGACAATGCGGTGGATGCCGTGATTCTGGCACTGAATGCGGGCGATGAGGCGCTGGGCCGCACCTACCACATCACCGATGGTACCCCCGTGCCGGTCTGGCCGTTTGTCGATCGGCTGTGCGAACTGTTGAGTCTGCCGAAGCCGACCCGCACGGTTTCCGTACGCACGATCCTGCTGGCCGCCGGTGCGTTGGAAGGCCTGCACAGCACCCTCCTGCGCCATCGCGAGCCGCTCATGACGCGCTACACCGCGCGCCTGCTCGCCGAAAGCCTGACCCTCGACATCGGCGCCGCACGGCGCGAACTCGGGTATCAGCCGACGGTTTCGATCGAAAAGGGTTTGCCGATCTTCTGCGATTGGTGGAGGCGCCAGGCGTGAAACCGCTCCAAGTGGAACTGTTGGTGGCGGGCACGTGCACGCACCCCGAGCACATCGTGCACCGCAATTGGAAGTGGAAACCTCTGGTGTTCCCCGCCACCGTTGCGCTGATCCGTCACCCGGAGGAAGGCGTAATCCTGTTCGATAGCGGCTATTCGGAGCCTTTCCTCGCCGCCACGCGCCACTTCCCCGAACGCATGTATCGCTGGGTCACGCCTGTGCAATTCGAATCCGGACACTCCGTTGCCGCGCAACTGGCACAGCGGGGCATTTCCCCTCTGGAGGTGCGGTGGATTGTCGTTTCGCACTTCCACGCCGACCACATTGGAGGGTTGCGCGACTTCCCACATGCCCGATTCCTGTTCCTCGATGCCGCGTGGCGGCGCGTGCAAGGCCTGAGGGGTTTGGGGGGCTTGCGGCGGGGTTTTCTGCCGTCCCTGCTTCCCGAGGACTTCTCCAGGCGGGCCACAGCGGTGCAGCCGGCAGATGTGCAATTGCCTGCGGAACTGCGGGGTTTTACGGGGGCCGTGGACCTCTTCGGCGACGGTTCCCTGCTGGGCATCCCCCTCGAGGGCCATGCAGAGGGGCAGATGGGCCTGGCTTTGCGCACGGAGGCGGGTGAACTGTGGTTCCTCGTGGCCGATGCCTGTTGGACGCGTCGCTGCTTGGAGGGACCGATCGCGCCCCACTGGGTCACGCGCCTGCTGTTCGACGATTCGGCAAAGTACCGCGATCAGCTGGGCAAGTTGGCCGGCATCGCTAGGCGCGCGGATGGCCTCCGCATCATTCCCTCGCACTGCATGGAGACCATTGCCGAGCTGACGTGAAGCCAGGCCTGGATGGCGGACTCACGCTCCTTCGCCGAGGCAACGGTCCACGACGGCCGCCATCGTGCGGCAGGTCGGGCGCCGGGTGATCTCCGCGAGGTGCTTCATCAGCGCCTCTGCCCGCACGGGCAATTCTCCGTCCGCCCCGATGGCCGCGAGCACCTCGAGCAACGTCAGCGAGTCTCCACCGACCTGGTAGAAGTCCTGGTCCACACCGAGCGTGCATTCCGGATCCAGGCCAAGTACCTGCCTCCAGTGCAGCACCACCCGTTCCTGGGTACTGCTGGGAGTGCTGCGCCCCTCCCGCGTACCCGCCTGGCTCCCCGGACGCTCGAGTTTGCCCCGCGGGGTCAATGGAATGCGGTCCACCCGTTGCAAGGCGATCGAGTGCCAAGCCGGCGGCGTCAGCGATCGCCAGTGGTCGACAAGGGCCGAACCGTCGAAATCAGCGCGCGCGCGGTACAACACGCGAACCCGGGAGGTTTCGCCATCCTGGCCGGCCGCGCAGGCCACCGCCTCAAGCACGCCTTCGTGCTCCAGCAGGATTCGCTCGAGCTCCGCGGGTTCAACCCGGCAACCGAGGTGCGAGAGTTGTTCATCGATCCGGCCCAGGAAATCCAATTCGCCCGCTGCGCTCCAGCGCACGAGGTCGCCGGTGCAGTAGACGCGGGTGCCATCGCCTGCCAAGTCGAATCCGCCCGCTGCCCCCCCCTCGTAGCCGCGGGCTAGGCAACTCCCGGACAAGACAAGTTCACCGGGCTGTCCGTCCGCGACGGTCGCACCCGCGGAATCCAGTACACGCACGCTGGCCGATGCAAACGGCTTCCCAATCGGCACGTCGACACTGGCGGAGTCCCGTTCGGGCGCGAATCGGTGCACGATGCAACCGATCGTCGCTTCGGTGGGCCCGTACTCGTTGAAGATCGCGCCTCCCTCGCCAATCAACGGCAAAGCCCGGTGGGCCAAAGCTCCGGAAAGTCGGTCGCCCCCCACGATCAGAATCTTGTCGCCGCGCGGCTCCATCGAACCGCCGCAGGCAAGGCTCAGGTGCGCGGGCGACAGTTTGATGTGGGTAACCGCGGGATCCGCAAAGGCCTGGTGAATGGAGTCCCAGACGGGCGCGTTCGGTAGCAGCAGCACTTTCCCGCCCGCGACGAGCGGCAGCAAGAGCGTGGTCCAGGTGCTGTCGAACTCCAACGAGGCGAACAGCGGGAATCCGCTCGTTGGACCCGGTGCGTACGCGTGGCGCGCCGCTTCCAGATAGGCGAGCAGGCTGTGATGTTCCACGAGCACCGGGCGGGATCGCCCGCTCGAACCCGAGGTGAACATCAGGTAGGCGACATCCTCGGGTCGGCAACGGGGCTCACCGGGATCGGGATCCCCGCCTCGCAGGCTCGCGGGGGCAAGGTTCGGTACGCCGAACGCGACGGGCTGCTCGGTCACGCACAGCCGTACCCCGGCGAGCTTCAGGAGCTCCGCGGTACGCGCGGCCGGCGTTTCCTCGTCGATGGGCACCACCGAGGCACCCACCCGCCAGATGCCGAGCAGCGTCGGCAACAGATCCAGGCCGCGCCCCGCTTTCCATGCGATCCGGTCGCCCCGCTGGACGCCCGCCTCGATCAGATTCCGGGCCACCACCCGCGAACGATGATCCAGCTGGGCGTGACTCAGGTGCTCGCCCTCTCCCTCCACCGCCGGCCGATCTCCGTGCTCTCGCACGACAGTCTGAAGCAAAGCAAAGATGGTGCGCCCCGGCAGCCCGTCCTCCAAAGAGGCCTGCAAGTCCCGTAGGAACCCCAGGGCCAATTCCCGCTCGCGTTCCTCGTCGTAACACGACACCATGACCTCGGTGCCATGGCGATGACTCGCAATCGCCACCGTGTGCGAGGCAAACGGCTGTTGCACCGTCAGCGAGTACATCGCCTGCGCCTCGAACCCCGGCGCCGCAAGTCGGCCCAGCTCCACATGACCGAGGTCGGAAAGCACCGCGCCAAACAAAGTGCGGCCGCGCCACGACTGCCAGCCAGAGAACAACCGCAGAAAACCCTTGCGCAACCATCCGGGCACGGCCATAGCCCAGCCGAGATCGGCACTGGCCAGATTGAGTTCTTCGTTTGCCTGCAACGCGGCCAACAAGCGCCCGTGCAACTCCGGCCAGGCTTCGCCCTTGTGTGCCTCAAGGAAGATGGGCAGGGTCAGGTTGGACTGGCACAACAGTCCCGGGTCGTGTCGGCGTAGATCGACCGGAACCAAGAACCGGTTGCGCGCGCCGTGGCTGCGTTCGCACAGGAGAGCCGCCACCCGCGCCACCATCGCGCCGGGATGACCCGGCAGCGAAAGGCGCTGGCGCCAGACCCGGTAGGCGCCGGTTCCAACCCGCCCCCGATGCGTCTGCACGCGCAGATCCATCGGCGGGCGCGCTTTGCGATGGGGCAACCGCCGCACCAGGCTTGCGTCGGTGTCGGTGCCCAGAATGGGCGCAAGAGCTTCCCCGCGCAGGGCCCGGAAGACTTGTTCGATCCAGAGCAAGGCGCCCTTGCCGTCCATCGTTCCGTGGAAGACGCGAAAGACCAACACGGCGGGATCGCGGCGCAATAGGATCACTTCGGAGGTTGGGCCGGCCAGCGGGTCCATTTTCGCGTTCAGTTCCGCGATCGCCTCGAAGTTCTCCCCGGTGAACAACCCCGCTGGAACCTCCATCACGGGAGGAATCCGCCCGCTGTCGACCCAGCGGCGGCCGCGCTTTTGCAGCCGAGCGGACGGGCAGGCGTTCGAAGCCGCTTCCACCGCCCGCCGCAGTGCTTCCGGCTCCAGACTTCCTCTGCCTTCCACCACCAGGCTGATCGCGAACGAGCTGTACAACTCCTGCAGCTCGATATAGAGCTGCTCATTGTCCGCGATGGCGCGCTGGAATCGGGAGCCGCCCATGGTCGCCACCAGTCTACGCCGGCGCCCCGGGTTTCCCCAGCCGCCGCCGATCCGAAGGATCACGCCGGCCGATCAACGGCCTGCGCGTTCCTCCTTCTCGGCGGCGTCCATGCGTTCGAGCGCATCTTTGGCCTCCTGGCTGGCCTGCAGCGCGGCTTTCCACTGATCGAGCGCGGCCGCATCGTCGGCCGTTTCGGCCAAGGCGACCAGGGCTTCGATTGCGTCGATCGAACGCACGGGAAGGCCGCGGGCGGCGGCGCGGGTGAGCACCGAACCCGAGCCCAGATTCTGGGCGGCCTGTTGGAAGAGCTGCGGCACGCGCGGGGCGGGCAGCTGTCCCCGGTCGAAGAGTTCCCCTTCGGCGGCAAGCGCGCTGGCTCCGTCGCCGGTGGCCCGTTGCGCATCGAGGTAGGCTAGGCGCGTGGCCGCGTTCCACGATGGGTCGGCCGGGATCAGGCGCAGCAAGGCCAGGGCCTCGGCAGCCTGCCCCTCGTCCACCAAGATCATCGCGATCCACGCGATGGCGCGCACGACGTTGCGGGTGGGCACTCGATCGGTGTTCTGCAAGGCGACCAAGGTCTGAGCGCCCCGGGTGAGCCAGGCGGCATCCGCGCGCGGCAACTCGCCGAGTCCACTCGGGAAGATCCACTCCAAGTCCCCATCATCCAACGACCCGGGAACGGTGGTCTCCACGTGGTACCAGCGCTGCGAGGGTTGCGTCACCTGTTCGGGCTGGAAGGTCGCGAGGGACACCTCGAGGGCTTGGCTCGCATGGTCCAGATCGCCACCCCGGGCGAACAGACCGGCGGCGAGTTTGGCGGTCTCGCGGTGCAATCCCTGCCCCAAATCCAGGGCCGCCTCGCAACGGGCGCGGGCCCGGGCCAGGGCCTGATTGCCGGGCAGCACCTCGCTCCAAGTGGTCAGCACCAAGCGGTCGAACTGCTCGCGTGCCCAGGGGTACTCGCCCGGGTTCATCAAGCTCAACGCCTGCTCGATCACCTGCGTGCGCTCTTCGCCTTCGAACAGGTCCTTGGCGTCTTCGACCAAAGCCTGCACGGAAACCGGCGAGAAGTCCTCGTCGTCGAAGCCGTAGTAGCTGCCGCTGGTGGCCTGGGTGCTGCACCAATGGAACAGCGCCCGGGCCACGTCGGTGCGGCCGCCCTTGGCGTACACGCGCGCCAAGCGTTGGATCTGCGCGGCGTCACGGGCGGATACGGTGCGCGGCAAGTCGGCCAGGACCGATGCGGCCTCCGCAGGCAAGCCGCCCTCGCCTTCGCTCAAGGACGCCAGCAGCAGGATCTTGTCGATCTTGCCCGCCTGGCCGTTGCGCACGGCCTCGATCAGCTGCGCCAGCGACTCCTGCTCGCCCAATCGGTGGCGGCGCGCTTGCAGCAAGCCGCGGAACAGGTCCCCGAGCTGATCGAGTTGCCCCGAGTCCTGGGTGCGCACGAATCGCCAGAGCTCCTGCTCCAATTCCTCGTTTCCGCAGAGGATCTCGAAGGCCTTCGGCGCGGGGTTCGCTTCCTCCTGACGTTTCCGCTCGGTGCGCCAGCGCAGCATGTCGCGCGCGCCGACCAGGCCGCCCGCAGCGCCCGGCCGCTCGTCTTCCGCCGCATCGCGCGGCCAGTTCAGCTGCGCAAGGCGCGGCCGCCGCGAGTAGTAGAAGTAGCGGTTCTGCTGGGGTTCCCCCACCGGGAACGAACGCCACATGCGCCGCAGGATGCGACCGGCTTCCGCGACCTTGCCCGCTTCAAACGCGGACTTCAGGTCGAGCACCGACTTCGGCAGGCCCTTGCCTTCGTCCTCTTCGGGATCGCCCATCAGCACCATCGTGCCCGGCCCGATCGCGACCATCGCAACCATGCTCATCGACGCGCCGCCGATTTCTTCTTTGCCGTCGATGCCGCGCAGCGCATTGCGCGCCTCCAGTTCGAGCACCGGATCCTGTAACTGGCGGCCAATCGCACGCAACCGGCCCCAGGCCGATTTCTGCTGCTGCTTGTCCTTGTGCGTCTCGATCCATTGGCGGCGCAGCTCGGCCTCCCGCAGGGCGTTGCCGATGCCGCTGTAGTAGTCCGCGCTCTCCTCCAGAAGATTGTCGTCGTCGGGGAAAGCCTCGACCGCGTCGTCCAACGCGGCTTCGTAGCGCGCGCGGTCAGCGTCGATGACCGATTCGAGCAACCAAAGCTGCGCCCGCCGCACGCCGGCGGAATCGCCCTTGTCCTCCTTGTAGCCCTCAAGGCCGTTCGCCAGCTCCTGGAGGTGATCGGGCAGGAATTCCCGGCGAATGTCGTCGAGCATCTCGCGCGAACGCCACTCGTCATCCATGACCTGCTCCATCCACTTGTGGGCGATCAGATCCACGGCTTCGTCCATACGGCCAGCCCGCTTGAGCTGCATGGCCCGTAGGGTCGGCATGAACTTCAGGCGGTCGAACCCGGCTTTCTCCAGTTGTTCGATCACGAACAGCAAGAGTTCCGGCTTGTCGCGCACCTGGCCGAGTTCGCTGATGTAGTACTCCAGGTATTCGGGCCCATCGGCCAGGGTGCCGGACATGTTGTCCCGGATGAACTGTTCGAGTTCTTCGCCCAGTTCCCCATCCACACGGGTGAGCAACTGCAGCAGCAATAGGGCTCGCTCGGACTTTTCGACTTTGGCCCAGATGCTGCGCAGGGCTGCGCCGCGGTCCGCGGGGGGCAACAGGCCGATCACGCCGTCCATGCCCCAGGTGTACTTCTCGCCGAATCCTTCGAGCAGTTTCAGCACTTGCTCGCTCTCCACGAGGGGTTCGCTGTACTTGCGCGCAATCTCGGGCAAGGCCGTAGCCAGCGAAGAGTACTTTTCGGGATCGTCGAAGATCCGGCCGACGACGTAGCGCGCCGCGGACAGGCTGTTTTCGGGCGACAGGCTTTGAGCCACCGTCTCGAGGGTGCTCGTCAAGCGATAGGAGCGCTCCCCGTCCATGTCCTTGCGCAGGAGGTCGCGTCCGACCTTCAGCACCAGATCCCCGTCGTTCAAGAAACGCGCGGCCGCGAACATCACATTCGCCTGGCCCGCTTCCTCAGGAGCGATCTTGCCCAGATCGGCACGGCGCACCACGGCGGTGAGCTCTTCGGTGCGGCCTTCGGCCACCAGCGGAAGCACCTGCCGGGCGGCTTCGGCCAGGGGAATCGAAGCGCCGCCAGCGACTTCGACCACCTCGCCGACCCGCACCAACAGGGCCTTGCGGGCTTCGGCATCGGTGCTCCCGAGTTCGATCAAGGCGCGCGCCGACCCGACCTGGCCCCAGCGCAGACGCTCACGCACCAGGTTTTCGAGCAGCGCCTCATCGCCCGGGAACGCCTGGACGAGCGGCTGATCGAGGCCATCGGCCAGGTCCATGCGACCCCAGGCCATGGCCGTGCGCCGCATCATGTCGCTGCGGCTTTGCAAGCGCGGGAAACGCTCCAGCGGTACCGGCTTGTCTTCGGGCCCGGCGGCCGCGGTCCACTCCGCACGCAGCTGCTTCGCCTGTTCGAGTTCCTCGGTCCAGGTAAGGGTCTGCGCCGCCCACCAAGCGGACAACTCCGCCGCGCCCATCGTCGCCACCAGCCCCGACCAGACCCGCTCGTGGTTCTGCTCGAAGTCGTCGACGTTGAGATTGGCGTACCACGCGTCCTCGGGCTCCTCGTCTTCGGCTTCCTTGCTGTCGCTGCGCAAGGCGCGCCGGCGCAACATCAGGTCCATTGCGCGCGCGTAGAGTTGGTGGGCGGCGGCGTCCTCGCCGAGGTTCTCCTGGACCTCCGCCACCTTGCAGATGAGCGGCACATCCGAGGGTTGGGTCGCCAACACGGCTTCGTACATGCCACGCGCGCGCTCGACGAAGCCAGCGCCTTCGAACTTGGCCGCCGCCTGCCGCTGGTACATGGGACCATCGGGCAGCGAGCGGGTCAGGGCGAAAGTGCGTTCCGCCGAACGGCCGTCCTTGGCCTTCAGGAACGCTTCGCCGAGATCCAGATAGACCTGCGGCGGCACGGCTTCTTCGAGGCCGATCAGGCGCCGGCCCATCGCTAGGTGGCGCGCACTGTCGCCGCCGCGGCGGCCGCGGGCATCGCCCTTGGCCAGGTCCATTAGCTCGCGCAGCAGCGAACCGCGACGCGGTCCGGCACCGGGCAGGGCACTTTCCAACGCCAACATCTGCCCCGGCGTGTCCTGCACTTCGGCAGACAAATCGCTGAGAAGTTGGAAGAGATACGGCTTGTCGTGACGGCGCGCGATGCGCTCGAGGGTCACGCGGCGGGCCCACTGCACGGTTTTCGGACGCGGCGGCGCGTCCACGAGCATGTTCAGGATGCCATCGATGGCGATCGTGAAGAGGTCGTCCTTGTCGGCGGTCTCGGCCAGGTATTGGAACATGCCCACGGCTTCGTCCGACTGGCCGATTTCCTTCATCAGGCCGGCCATCAGAATGTAGGCGTCGATGCGGTCGGGGTGCACCGCCAACCCGCGGCGGTAGGCGGCGACGGCCTCTTCGCGCATACCCGAAAGCGCCAGCACCCCCGCTTCGAATTCGGCGGACGCGGAGTCCCCGGCTTCGAGGGTACCGAGGCGCATGAGCACTTCCCGTGCTTCTTTCGGTTTGCCCCGCTCGAGCTGGCTCATGGCCAGTTGGCGCAGGTAATCGCCTTCGCCTTCCGGATCCAGTTCGATCAACCGCCGGACCGCTTCTTCATAGTGGAAGTAGTCGGTGCAGGCCAGATATACGCGCGCCTTCTCGGTCAGCGTCTCAATCTCGCTGCTGCCGCTGCGGCGCATGAACTCGTCGATGATCTCCGCGGCCGAAACCGCGTCGCCGACCTTGGTGTAGAGGCGCACGAGCAGCCCGCTCTCGAGCTCGGTCGCCGTGCCCTGGTACAGCTTCTGCTCCAGTTCCACGGCCACGTCGGCCAGGGTCCCGAGGCGCGACGCCACCGTCATCAGGCGATCTTCCACGTAGCGGCGTCGCGGCACCGACTTCACGCGTTGCCACAGAAGGCGCCACTGCTCGAGCGCCTCCTCTTCGTCGCCGACTTCGGAAAGCAGCCACGCGAGCCGCATCTCGACGTCTTCGCCCGCTTCGCCCGGCGGCCGCGACTGCACGAGCGAGCGCAGCACATCGACGGCCCGCCGCTGGTCCCCGAGGCGCTCGAAAGCGTCGGAAAGCTGGATGCGCACGGGTGCATCGGGCGCCGAAGTGCGGTCGAGTTCGACGAGCACGGCCGCGGCTTCATCGAGCCGGCCGCGATCGTGGTAGAGGTTGAACAGGAAGAGCTGCGCGGCCTGGGACCGCAGCGGTTCGCTTTCTAGGTACGCCGTGCTCGCCTCCTGGGCCACGGCAATCGCCGGTTCGTCCAGGCCGAGGTTCTGCATGGACTCCGCGCCCAACAGGTCGGGGCGGCCCGCATGGCGCGTGATCCACGGCTGCCAAACCGCCAGGGCCTGGTCGCGGTTGCCTTGCTCCAGGTAGTAGCGCGAAAGGCCCTCGAGCCACGCCAGGTTGTCCGGTTCCGCCGCGATGCGCGACTGGTACGCGTCGAGCAGATCATGTTCGCGCCCCGCTTCGCGGAACATCTCGAACAGGGCCTGTTGTTGTTCGTCGCTGAACCCCGCCTGCTCGCGCGCGTGCTGCACGAGCTGGATCGCATCGTCGTAACGCTCGCGTTCGCGCAGGAGTTCAATCCACAGGTTGCGCACCTCGGGCTGCAATTCGCCCGCGTGCCCAGCAAAACGATCGATCAGCTTGTCGAGCGAGTTGTCCTTGCGATAGGCCTCGGCCAGCAACGAAAGAGCATACCGCCGCTCGCGCGCCACGGTCGACAGCTGCACCGCATTCCACGCCGCTTCCTGGGCCGCCGGCGCATCATCCGCCGCGAGCCCCCATTCGGTCAGGCGCAGGTACCCGATCAACGCCTGCTTCGGATCGTCCCCGGGCAGGTAGAGGCGCACCGCCTCCGCCGGTTTACCCAGCAGGGCGAGCACCACCGCGGCCCGGTTACGGAAGTCGGTGGGCACCCCGTCGCCCAGGGCGTAATGGCTGAGCGGGTCGATGCCCACCGGCCCGTCGAGCTCGGAGGGCGCCGGAGCCTTCTCTTGCCGCGCCAGATCCATCAGCGCGATGCGCACGTGCAGATCCGCGAGGGCTTCGCCTTCCAACTCCGGCAGCAGTTCCTGATACGCCTGCAGCGCCTCGTCGTCGCGGCCCTCGGCATCGAGCAGGCGCGCGACCTGATACCGCGCACGCAGATCCCCCGCACCGGCGGCGAGTTGTTCAAACGCGCCCCGCGCCTCGGAAAGGCGGCCTGCGCGCCACAGCAATTCGCCGCGCAGGTGATCCAGGCTGCGCAGGGTGCGCTCGCCCGCCGACCCGCGCCTTTGCTCCAGATCCTTGATCAGGGGCTCCAGTCCCCCATCGCGCATCACGGCACCGCGGAAGATGTGATCCAATTGTTCCGCGCTCGGCGGCAGACCGGAGGCGGCACCGAGGAACTCGTCCACCGCCTGCTCCAGCGCAGGCAAGGCCTCCGTCTCGGCGGTTTCGGTGGTTTCCTGCACCGGCGCAGGCAGCGACCGTCCTTGGGCCGCCGCGGCCAGCAGGATCATCACCAGGGCGGATCGACGAAGCAGCGAGGCTTTCATGATTGGCTGCGCGCCAGGCGGCGGTAGAGCAATTCGGACAGGTAGAGGAGCAGAGCGAGGCCCGCAAAGAGCGGCGCGAGGTTGCGCACGCGGGCGGAGGCCACGGCAGCGCCGCGGGGCAGCGACGACCAATCGGCCGGCAAGGAATCGAGCAGCGCGCCGCCGCTCGCCTGCACCCATTGCGCGAGCTGATCGGCCACCGCGCTGGGCACCTGACTCTCCCGAGCCGCACCATCCAGGGCGGGCAGGCACAGGCGTTGGTTCGCGTCCGCCGCGGCATCGCTGCCGGCGAGCAATCGCAGGTCTTCGCTGCCGTCCCAGGCGAGGCGCGCCTGCCAACGGCCGGGTGCTACCGCCTGCAACGCCACCTCGGCGCCCGCGCCTTCCGCGAATCGCACGCGCGGCAGGGCCGAACCCGCGCCGAGTCGCTCGGCCACGATCCACGCTTCCCCGTTGTGCTCGCTGACCGCGAACGCGAAGTCCCCGGCGCTGTCATCCAAGGTGCGTTCGATCACCCGCGCGAGCAGCGGGCCATAACCGGGCCACGAAGCCCAACCCTCGCTGCCCGGGCCGGTGGGTTCGGTCATCAGCGCCGAAACGCGTCCTAGCCCATCGCGCCACGACGCGAGCAACGGGTGGTGCTGATCGACGGTTTCGAGCAGGACCTCCGCGCCGGGCCGCGAACGGGTTTCCACGTACCCGGTGAGCGGCGGCAGGCTCTGCACATCCACATCGCCCCACCAACCGCGACCACCCCAGGCCTGCAAGTTCACTTGACCGGCGCGGTAGGCGGGCAATTTGGCGCTCGCCGGCTGCTTGAGCAGGATCTCCGGCAGGTTGAAACGGTTGGGCACCGAGTAGAAGCGCCCTTGGCCCCAGTTCGCGATGTTCACGAGGAACTCGGAGTGCGCATCGGGGCCGATCAGCACCGTCGACACGTTGATGCCATCGTCCGCCATGCGGCGCACCAGGGGTTCGAACGCGCCCTGTTCCACGCCACCGTCGGTCAGGATCAACACGTGTTTGTAGCGGGTGCTGACGTTCTGCAGGCCGTACCACGCCTCTTCGATGGCGGGCAGAATGACGGTACCCCCGCCCGCATCGAGGCGGTTGAGGGCCCGCTCGATCTCGATTGAGTTCGAAGCCGGCTGCAGCGGCACCGCCCAGCGTTTGGCCCCGTAGAACTCGACGATGCCCACCTTGTCGTGGGGCAATAGGCGCCGGATCGCCAGGCGCGACACCTGCTTGGCGAGCTGCACGCGGTTGCCCCCCATCGAACCGGAGGTGTCGATGATCAGCACGAGCGACGTCGACGGATCGCGCTTCTCCTCTTTCTGCACCATCTCCACGGGCAGAACGTCGGCGATCGGTTGGTCGTGATACCCGCCGGGGCCGAAGCTCGCTTCGCCGCCCGCCATCACGAGCCCCAACCCACGCTCGCGCACCCCGCGCATGACCTCTTGCTGCCAGGCCTGGGGCAAACGCGCCGCGGGAATGTCATCGAGCACCACTCCGGCGTACCCATCGAGCCCCGCCGCCGCATCGGCCTGCGCGATCTCGAATCCCGCTCCGAGCAGTTCGTTCAGGCGCTCGGCGCCCCCTTGCATGCGCTCGCCGAGGTAGGCGATGCGCCAGGGATCCTGCACGGCGGCGGTGCTCGTCCAGGTCTCGTTGCCTTCCGCCGCATCGGCGCCCGCGCGCAATTCCACGGCCAGGCTGTAGTTCACGAACCCGGCTTCCGCGGGCGTCCAGGCCAGCGTCACCGCCGTCGGACCGTCGATCTGGATACCCTCGACCCGCGCCTGCTCGGCCCCATCGGCGCCACTGCGCAGCACCACGTCCGCGATCTGGCCGGAGCCTTCGACGTGCGCAACCACGTTACTCGAGCGACCCACGCGCAGGCCTTCCCCGGGCAGATCCGCGCCGACGACGCGCAGGTCACCGGCCACCGAACTCCGCAGCCACGACAGGCGGATGTCCCGGTTCCAAAGGCTGCTGATCGCCGCGCCGGGGAAACCGGCGCGCGCGAGACCGTCGCCCACCATCAAGATGCGGCCCGCGGCGCCCGCGGGGATGCGGGCCGCGGCCCGCTGCAGGGCCACTTCGAGGTCGCTGTCCGCCACGCGCCAACCCGCCGGCGTCTGGCCGTCCACCGCCACGATCGCATCGACTTGTTCATGCCAGACCATAGGCACCGGCGGTGCCGGGCGTACGCTCTGGCTCTGGTCGAGCACGAGCACGTTGTACTCCTGCTCCGCCTTCGACTGGAGCACGGGATGGCCCAGGGCCAACACGAGCAACAAGAGGGCCGCGCTGCGCAGCAACGCGTGCACACCGCGCGCTCGCCACGGCCCCACCCAGATCGGGAGCAGTGCGAACGCGAGCAACAGGGCCCAGGGATTCAGCAAAGTGATCGGCATGGTCTCAGGGCAGGCGCTGGCCCTTGTAGAGGAACCACTCGGTCAGGAAGAGCACGAACGCCAGGGCGAGCAGCCAGGGCAACAAGTTCCAGGTGCCGCCGGGGAAAGCGGCGGATGGTTGGGCCGGGGGGCCGTTCCAGGCGGGGCCTGCGGCGCCGCGCAACAGGGCGGCGGGCACGGTGCTGCCATCGGGTAGGGCCCAGTCGCCGGCGGTGAGAGCCATCACGTCTGCGGCGGGGGCGAAACCGGTGGAAGCGGTGGACAGGGGCAAAGGCAAGGGGCTGCCGGCGGCGAGGAAAGGCACCACCGGGGCTTCGCCCGCGAGCCAGTGCAGGGCCCGGCCCACGACGATCGGGAAGGCGCGGCTTTCGACGAACGAAATCCGCCCCCGGTCGAGCAGCTCAGTCCACAAGCGGAATTCCCGGGTCGCGCCGACCGTGCTGCCGAGGGCGATCGACCAGCCGCTGCTTTGCGCCATGTCACGCGCATCGATGCGGTCGAGGCCGAATTCGCCGAGGGCCAGGGACAACGCCGCCTCATCGTCGAGTTCGCCGGTGTGTTGCAGCAGGAACGCCTGCTCCTGGGCCGCCTGGGGCACAAGGCGCAGGGCGGGTTTGCCACCGCAATCAGTATCCGGGCCAGCGACGCAGACCGCAGCTTCCGCCGGAGCACCGGTGAGCCGCAGCGAAGGATCCGCGGAGAGCACCTGAGCCAGCGGGCCCTGGTTCACGGCCGGGTCGACGAAAACCGCCACGGGGCGCCGATCGGGCAAACGCAGGGCCGCGCGGCCCCGTTCGCTTTGGACCCCATGGATCTGCACGTGCAGGGTTTGGCCATTCGCCGGAATGCCGCCGAGCAGCCACGTTTTGCCTTGTGCGGTGTCCTGTTCGTCGGCCGTGCCCTGCCAAGCCGCTCCATCGAGATCGAGCGACCAATCCGCTGCCGCCTGAACGCCGCGCAGTTCCAGTCGTACGTCGATTTGATCCCAGCGTTCCGCATCGGGCGTCAGACCCAGCGCCACCACTTCGCGCGCGGCTTCGCCTTGTTCCGCGGGATCTTCGTGGGTCCAGGAGAGGTTCTCCGGCAGGGAACGGCCCCCTTCGGGCGCCGCGCCGATGACCACGAAGCGCGGACTGCGGCCAGCGGCGTCTTTGGCATCGGCCATGGCCGCGAGCACCGCGCCGGTGCGCGGGTTGCAAGCTTCGGCATCCCGCGCCGCAAGTCGCGTGCGCAACCAAGCGATGTCCTCGCCGGGCGCCAGCAGGGTTTCGGTATTGGCACCGACCCACAACACCTCGGTGCGCGCACGCGGCAAGCGTTGCGCCCACTCTTCCGCCCGTTCCACGGCGCGCGCCAGGCGGCCTTGCCCGGCCATGTCCGCGCTGCCGTCGACGAGCACGCAGTAGCGCTCGCCGGTCTGGTCCTTGCGGCTCGGCATCGACGCGGCGAGCCAAAGCAGGCTGGCCAGGGCGGCGATGAACAGGTACGCGAGGGGGTGACGGAAGCGCTCGACGAGGGTGCGGGCGCGGGCTTCCTCCTGGGCTTCGTGCCAGAAGAGCGTGGTCAGCACGCGCTGTTCGCGGTGGCGCACCTTCAGGCGCTGCAACAGGAACAGCGCGCCCCAAAGGGCCACGAGGCCGGCGAAGAAGACGCCCCAGGCCCAGGCACCGAGGTTCATACGGAGTACCTTCCCTGTTCGAAGAGCTGAGCCAGTTGCGGCACGACGGGTTTTTCGACGTCGAGGGCCAAGAGGCCCGCGTGGCGGCGCGAGGCGACGGCGGCCAGGCCTTCCTGGAAGCGGTCGTACGCGGCGCGATAGCGGTCGAGCACGGCGGGGGTGAGCGAAACGTTCTCCACCGCCCCGCTTTCGCAGTCGGTGAGACGCAGGTCGCCCTGCAGCTCGCGTTCGGGATGGCGATCGCTGGTGCGCATGAGTTGCACGAGCAGGACGCGATGACGCAGCCCCTGCAGCGCTTCATCCAACGCGGCGATGCCGTCCGGGTCGAAGAAATCGGACACGATCACCACGAGGCCGCTGCGCAACCCCATGGCGGAGAAGCGGCGGATCGACTTGCGCAGATCGGTGTTGCCGCCCGGTTCGATTCCCTCGAGTTGCTTGGCCAGGGTGAAGATGCGCCCCTTGCCCGCCTTGGGCCGCGCGAGCACAGACAGTTCTTCGGCGAAAGGGAACACCCCCACCGTGTCGTGTTGGCCCAGGGCGACCGCGGCTAGGGCGAGGCTCACGCGCAGGCCAGCGGCGATGCGCGGCGGGGTTTCGAGCCAGAGGCTGCCCGAGGTGTCGGGCAACAGGTAGACCGGCAGGTCCTCGAGCTCCTCGAATTGACGCAGGAACACGCGCCCGAGGCGGCGGTACACGGTCCAATCGATGGCACGCAGGTCATCGCCCGGCGTGTAGGGCCGGTAGTCCTGGAACTCGATGCCCGCGCCGCGGTCCTTCGACGCCTGCTCGGCGAAACGCCCACGCGGAGCCACGCGCCGCGCGACGAGGCGCAGGTGCTGGACCTCTTCGAGGAAGTGCCCGTCGAACAGGGGACCGCCGAGACGGTCTGTGGCCGCCGTTGTGCTCACCCGCGCGCTCCGGCTTTCGCCGACAACTGCGATTGCACCGCCGCGACCAGGTCGTCGGTCGAAACGCCTTCGGACTGGGCTTGGAAGCCGAGCAACATGCGGTGGCGCAGCACCGGCTTGGCGACCGCGTCGATGTCCTCTTGGGCCACGGCAAAACGCCCGGAGACCAGTGCACGGACCTTGCCCGCCAAGATCAACGCCTGGGCGCCGCGCGGGCTGGAACCGAGCGAGACCGAGCGGTTCACGATTTCGGGCGCGTAGCTCGAACCGGGTTGCGTGCCCATCACAAGGCGCACCGCGTAGTCCTGCACGTGTTCGGGCACCGGCACGGCGCGGGCGGTGCGGCGCATCTCGAGGATCTCGGCGGCGCCGGAGACCTTCTTCAAGCTGACTTCCTCCTGGCCCGTGGTGCGCGCGAGGATGGACTTGTAGTCGGACTCCTGCGGATAGCCCACCACGAGCTTGAACAGGAAACGGTCGAGCTGGGCTTCGGGCAGCGGATACGTGCCCTCCTGCTCCACCGGGTTCTGGGTCGCCATCACGCAGAAGGGCTCTTCGAGCTTGATCGTGCGGCGTCCCACGCTCACCTGCCGCTCCTGCATTGCTTCGAGCATCGCGGACTGGGTTTTCGGCGTGGCGCGGTTGATCTCGTCGGCCAGCACGAGGTTGGCGACGATCGGACCCTGTTCGAACTGCAGCGAGTGGCCCCCGGCGCCATCATCCACCAGCACCGACGAACCGCGCACATCGGCGGGCATCATGTCGGGCGTGAATTGGATGCGCGAGAAGGACAGGTCGACCACCTTGCCGAGCGACGAGACCAGCATGGTCTTTCCCAGGCCGGGCACGCCTTCGAGCAGCACGTGACCGCCGGCCAGCAGCGCGGTGAGCACGCCGTCGATGATGTCCGCCTGGCCCACCATCATGCGCCCGACTTCGCTGCGGATGCGCTCAAAGGTGCTGCGGAAGGTCTCGGCCGCCTGGCGGGCCGATTCGGAGGTGGCGAAGGAAGCGGAGTCGTTCATGGTTGGTGCGCCTGGGGACGCGGGAGTGGGGTGTTCGGGGTCAGGGCATCTGGCGGCGGGCCAGGAAGTAGCGGCGCACGATGCCGCGCAGCCACGGATCGAGCTGGGGGTGGCGCAGGGGCGCGGGGGTGGCTCCCGGCTGCCGTGCCCCGGCGGTGGCCGTTTCGGGGCTTTCCGCCTGGGGTTGCACGCGTTCTTGGGTGACTTTCGTCGGCCCCTTGCCGGGTTGGCCTTTGACGCGGTCGGGGATCGGCACGCCGAGCACGAGGCTCGCCACGCCGCGGGATTTCTTTTGTTCGCTGGGCCCACCGCGGCCGTTGGCATCGGGGTTGGGCCGGTTGCCGAAGGCGATCTGCAGGTCGCGGCTCACCGGCGGGCGACGGTCGCGCAGGTGCGGTTGCACCCCGCCGCGGGACTCCTGCTCTTCCTCGTCGTCCTCGGTCTCTTCGTCGTCTTCGATCTCCTGGTCATCCTCGTTGGTGACCTGGTCCTTCGACTTCCAACTCGAGGTGGTCGGGTTCTTGTTCGAGCCTTTCGAAGATCCCTTGCCCGCGGTGGAACCCGCGTCTTCCTCTTCCTTCTCGCGCTTCTCGGGCTCAGGCACGGCCTTCGCGCCGGGTTTGCGCGGGGTTTCGGGCTTCTGGGTCTTGTTCTCGTTCTGCTCGGAGTCCTGGCCCTGGCTGCTCGGCGCGCTACGCGACTGGCTGGCGGCGCTCGTGGACATGGCGGCGGCGGATTGTCCGGCCCCCCCCACGCCTTGGGATTGTTTCACCTCGTCGCTGTTGTCGTCGCCGGGTTTGGCCGGTTTGGCCTTTTCCGCACGGCCCTTCGGCGAATCCGCCGGGGGTTCGACCGGCACTTCCACTTCGGGTTCGCTGGAAGGAACCGAAAGTCCGCTGCCCGTGGCCACCGGCGTGTGCGCCTTGCCCACGCCCGGCAACGCTTGGGCGGTGACCGCATTTTCTTTCGCGGCGGGACGCCAATCGGCCACTTTCCAACCCAGGAAAAGCGCGAGCAGTCCGCACGTGATCCAGAGACCAAGGGCCCCCGTAAAGGCACTCTCGCGATCGGCGATGGTCCAGTTGGAGAGTTCCGCCTGACCGATGCGGTGTTCGGCGTCTTCGATCGCAGCTTGTTCGAAACCGCCGCGCTGCGAACGGGCGCTGAAGTCCCACGCCGTGCTCAGACGATCCGCCAGACCGAGTTCCTGATCGGCGTGCTGCAGGGCTTGGGCCGTGCGCAACGGTGCCTGGCGGCGCCGGCGCGCCACGTACCAGACGAGCGCCATCGGCAGAGCAGCGGCCAGGATCAGCACCGGCCAGGTGCCGAGATACCCCGGCTCCAACCCACGCCATCGACGGAAGGCAGCGGGCAGCACGAATAGCAGCGGGATGGCCGCGAACCAGTAGCCGAATTGCCCCAGCGCGCTGCGGAACTGCGCGCGGCCCTGGGCCGCGGACCACTGGTCCGACACCCGACCCGCCAAGTGTTCGAGCCGGCCGCGCATGTCATCACGCGGGGAGTTCATTGCGCCTGCTCCATTTCCGGAGTGACCTGGGCTACGGCCAGGACTTCACCGCTGCCGCGGCGGTAGAGGAAAACCACCACGCGCACCTGGCGCGGATCGATGGTCTTGGAAATGCGCACGGTCTGGCCGACCCCGGACGAGGCCAATCCGTCGAGATAGGTTTGAGCGGCGGCCGAGATGTCCCCGAGTTTGGCTTCGAAGGGTAGCACCATCTGGTCCGCGTCTTCGCCATTGTGCCCGTGCTCGACGCCGGCGAGGTCGGGCAGCAGCGAGCCCCGCACCACGCTGCGGTGCACGACCACGGTGCTCTTGCCCGGGGCCAAGACCCCCTCTTCCACGACCAAGGCCTGCACGTACAGGTCATCGTCTTCGTAGCCGTAGATCGAAGCCTTGCCGGAAAGGCGCCAATCGTCGCCCTCCGCCTGCAACTTCGCCTCGATCTCGATGTCATGGTCGGCAAACTCACCCAGGCGAGCAACGATCGCCTTGCGCACCCGCTGGTAGATCGCCTCCGCGTCGCGCCAGCGACCGGCACCGGGCGCACCCGCCAAGCCGTCGATCACGTTGACTCCGGGCTGATCGAGGCTGAAGACCTTGGCGCGTTCGGCAGCGATCGCGTTGCACAGGGGGTCGGGCATCGGGCCCGGGATGTGGTAGCTGAGGAACACCACGTAATCGCTCGTGAAGTGCTGTTCGAGCCCTTCCGCCGCCAAAGCGCCGCCGATCGCGCCTCCGTTTTCGTCGCCTTGGTTGCAGTTCGTGAAGAACTCGACCAGCACGATCCGATCCGCCGGTTCTTCAGCGGTGGGCTCGAACACCGTGGCCGCACCGAAGTTGCGCACCTTGCCCGCGATCATGCGCTCGATCGTGTCGACCGAGAAGGTTTCTGCTCCCGCGAGTTTGGGCTGCACGCGCTGCAGGGCTTCGAGTGCGTCCGGCCCCGAATCCGGCCGGATGACCGCCTGGATGTACCGGGAATAGGCGCGGTTGTAGCGCTGCTGCCATTCGTAGAAACGGCCGAGATCGAGGTTGATCGGGCCATCTTCGGGCAAACCGAAGGCGGCGGACAAAAGGTGGCGCCAGGCTTCGGCCTCCCCCTCGCCGGTGGCCAGGACCCGCTCGAGCCAAGTGCGACCGAGCACTCCATGCACCTCGTGCACCGCGTTCGGGTAGCGGTCCTTGCGCCCGCCTTTCACCGCCAGCTCGCCCGCCGCCAGGACCACCGTGGTCTCCCCGGCATCGCGCATCTCGCGCATCAGGTCCAGCAAGCGCGTCGTCCGCAGGTCCTCCACCGTGGTGCGACCGACCCAACCCACCGCATCGCGCAGGGCCTGCTCTTCCAGGCCTTCTTCGATCGACAGGTCGAGCAGCAGGCGCGCCGCCTCGTGGGACAATCGGTGACTTTCGTGTGCTTCGAGGAACGCAAGCATGCCCGCGCTCTGCCCCGCCGCCCGCGCCTGGAAGAACTCCAGATCCGCCTGGGGAAACTGCGCCGGCACGGATTCCTCCAGATGCGCGACCCCCGCGGCACGGTCGATACGCAAACGCAGGTGCTGCAGCAGGTTCAGCCCCGTGATGCCGACCACACCATTGTCGTGTTTCTCGGCCATCGGCTCGGGCCGCATGGCGACGTAGCGGTGCAGATCCAACGGCCCCACGCGCACCGAACCCACGTCCCCGGCCGGTTTGCCGAGCTTTTCGGCCCAATCCCGGTCCACCAGGGTGTCGTACGTATCGGTGGCGATGCGCATCGCGCCGGGGGTGCCATCGGGCCGGCGCACCGTGATCCACACGCGGTCGCCCAGGACGCTGATCGGAACATCCACCGATCCGTCGGGATTCGTGACCACGGTTCCGGGCGGCGGCCCCGCGGGCGCCTGCGGCTTCTCCAACCACATCTGACCGGCCGCCAGGTCGAAGGTCACCACCCAATCCTTCCAAACCTCCGAACCGATCGATCCCACCAAGGCGTTCTCGCCGATCTCGTGCGAGTGGTACTTGGTGAATTCCTCGAACAGGTCCTCGTCCCCCAACTCGCGCTTCGGAACGGTCAGCTCGAAGTCGGGGAAGTGCAACGTGATCGGCCGGGGCTGTCCATCCGCGCTTTCGGCGCGCAGGCTGGACGCGGCCCGGTTGTGCAGCTGAAACCCGTGCAAGCCCCCGAAATCGATGAACAGGTTGACCGGAAAGCGGTTCGCGGGGGTCGAGACGTCGCAGGCCACGATCAGGCGCCCGTCGACGATCTGCACGGGGATCGCACCGCCTTCTTGGGCCAGGGCGGCGGGCACCAGGGCGAGCCACCACGCGAAGGCCAGACAAAGGCGCAAGACACGCGAACGGACGGATTGGGCGCGGGAGAGCGGGATCACGGCGGATTGGAGCGTCATGCAGCATCCCCGCACCAGCCGTCAAGCGGGCGCAGGGACGCGGTGGATGGCAGGGTCGAAGCGGTTGGGTTCAGGGGCGGCGCGGCTTGCCAGTAACCTTCCCGAAGGCCCAGGTTTCCAGTTCCATGCGGATATCGAGATCCTTTCCTTGCGGCACGTCCACGACGGCCGGCACGAAACCGCGGCCTCAACACGAGCCGGGGAAGAGCGCCTTGGTGAGTTCTGTGCCGAGGTTGCGCTCGATCACGGTGAACTCAGGCGACTTGCCCTTGGGGGCCCAACCCACATACCGCTCGCCGGCGGCGCCGGTGAGCCATACTTTGTTCGGATCGAAGGTGAGCTGGCCCCCTTCGTAGGTGTATTCGAATTCCGCGCGGATCGGCGCGCCCCAGGAGAGCTCCTGCTCTTCCCCGGCGTTCACCGCCATCGGTCGCACGGCATCCCCCTGCACCTCGACGGTGGCCTTGCCGAGGCCCAATCGAGCCTGCAGCAGGCGATAGGTGCCAGCGGGCAGGTCGAGGCCTTCACCCTCACCCGCCATCTCGAAGCAGTGTTTGCCGTCGAGGCTCTGCACCAGGGCGCTCAACAGCTTCCCCTCGCACTGGAGCTTCTTCTCGAGGTTCAAACGCCCGGTTTCGCCGGCGTAGGGGTCCAAAGTCAGGCGGGAACCGTCTTCGGACACCGCCACGTTGTGCAGCACCCCGTTCAGGTGCATGGTCTTCGAAAGCAGGCCGGCCTGGCTGCGGCCACCGATGCAGATCGCATCCTCGCCGAAATCGCCATAAGTCCCGTTGCCGTTGGCATCGAAGAGTTGCACCTTGAGGCCGTCGATCGAACCGACCATCGCGCCTCCGCAGGCCCATTGCCACCCTTTGCCCAGGTCGCGCAGGCGCACCGCGTAGGCCGGATGGCCCGGCGCCTGCAGCACGACGCGGCCGAAGCGTTCGCCGGTGGTCTTGTCCGCGATGCCTTCGATGTGGGTTTCGAGGGAACCGTCCCCGTCCGCATCGATATCCAGGCCGTCGCCGGCGATATCCACGGCGAAGTGGCCGCCGAAGGATGCCGGAAGGTCGAAGCCTTCACCCAAGTTGCGGAAGGGATCCCCCGGCAGGACCGTCTGGAAGGTGCGGAAGGTCCGCTGGGACAACTCCACTTGCACCGCGTCGCCGAGGGGCGACAGGGAGCCCGGCAGGGCCAGGGCAAGACAGGCGAGTACGCTCATGGGATCGTGGGCTGGGACACGGAGAGGCCGAATGCCTTTGGCATCGTAGCAGAATGCCCCAGGGCCGCTACGGCGGCCCGATTGATTCGCTGGAAGGGGCTATGGGGGCCCCGCGATCTCAATCCGCACCAGCGCGGATCACTTTGCCAGGGCCCGGGCGCTGAGGCGATTCTTCGGGTTCAGACCCCAGGCGAGCAGCAGCGACAGCATCGCAGGCTGCAGGGAGATGCCCCAGGCCGCTCCGACGACGCCATATTCGGCCACGATCCAGGGGGCCACCCAAGCGATGAAGGCCGCCAGGAGCCCGTACCAGAGGAACAGGCGATCGGTGCGCTGCAGGGTGCGATAGGCGATTCCGTAGAGCGTGGAGGCCAGGGTCGCCAGGGGCAGGAAACAGAACGCAAACAATGCCGGCCGGGCTTCGGGCGGCACCGTGCCATCGAGCACCCAGTGCAGCAGTGGATCCGCGCCCAGATAGATGCCAAGGCACAGGGCGGCGATCGGCAGCCAGCCCCAGGCCGCGAAACGGCCGAGATACGCCAGCGCGGCGTCGTCCCCGGCCTTCTTGCGGTGCATCGCCGCTCCGGTGGGCAGGGTGTTCTCCAAGGCCGCCAGAATCAGGTTCAACACGCCCACGATCGATTGCAGGCCGCGCAGCAGACCCACGGCCGCCGGTCCGAGCTGGGCCGCGACGGCTAGGGTGAATGCATTCGACGAAAGCCACCGCACCGCGGCCATGCCGCCCAACCAGCGTCCAAAGCGCCACAAGCGGCGTCCTACCAGCCGCGCAGGCAGGGGGCGCGTCGAGCGGCCCTCGAACCGCCACCAGGCGACGATCGTCGCTAGCCACCAGACACCGGCCTGGATGTACAACACCCCCGCCAGGTCCCATTCCATCTTCGGCCCCAAGAGCAGCAAAGCCACGAATCCGCCGCCTTGCCCCAGGGCATCGGTATACACCGCCACCTTGCGTTGCCCGCAGACGAACGCCGCGCTGCGCAACTGCGTCTGCAGACTGCGCGCCGCCAGAAAGTTGGCAAATCCGGCCGCTACGAGCCAATCCTGGCCCCACGCGTGCACGATCGGGATCGAGATCGCCGCGCCGATCAGACTCATCCACGCGCCAAGCCGGTGGCACGAAGCCAAGTAGCGCGCCCGCGCACGTCCCTGCCGCGAACCGATCAACGTCTGCATCGGTTGCGTGACCAGGGCCTGGATCAATCCGAACGCCCACAACCACCCCAGCGTCATCAGCGCGTAGATGCCAAAGCCGTCGAGCCCCATGCCGCGCAGCAGCACGAGGGTCGTGACGAAGCTGAAGCCGCTCAGCAGTCCTTGGTCCAGCACCACCAGAGCGCGGTGCCAGGTGGGGCTGCGGAAGAAACGCGCCATCAGTGGGGAATCGGAACGGGGAGAGGCCTAGGAACCCGATGCTTCGCGCAGAACGGGCTCTTTCGGGGACCGGGAACCGGCAAACGCCGACAACAGCTCCAGGTATCCGTGCGCCACATGGTCCCAGGTGTACAGGTTGATCACCCGATCCCGGGCGCCATCACCGATCAATCGGCGCTGGCGTTCGCCCATGCGTTCCACGTCCCAGAGTTTGTCCGAAAGGTCGGCCTCATCGGCAAAGAATCGGCCCATCTCCCCCAGCACCTCGCGGTTGAAGGGGTTGTCATGGGCGAGAATCAGATTGCCGCAACCCATCGATTCAAGCAGCGTAGGGTTGGTTCCTCCCACGCTGTGTCCGTGTAGATAGGCCAGGCAGTGATAGCGCAAGGCGCGCAGCACTTCCTGGTCGTAGACCGGCCCAACGAAACGCACCAAGCGACCCGCGTGCGTCAGCACCTCGCGTTGCCAGGGCGTGCGTTCGGCCGTAGACGTCACCACGATCAGCGGAGCCCCTCCTTCGCGCGCCGCAGCCGCGCGAACGATCTCCAACAGGTGGTTTTCGGGCTCAAAACGCCCGACGGTGAGCAGATAGCGCCCGGGTTCCAGCCCCATCGTGCGCAGCCGCCCCACATCCGGGGGCGTGGCGACCACCGGAGCGCCATAAGCCAACACCGACTGCGGGGGGAGGTTGCGCCGGCGCTGCGCCACCGAATGTCCCAGGGCCCCGTTGTCGAAGATCAACCGGTTGGCGACGCGACAGGCGATGCCTTCCATGGACTTCAGCCACCAGCGGGCAAAACCGCCCCACTTCGAGCGTTGCCACTCGATGCCGTCCATGTTGATCCACACCTTGGTTCCGAACAGGCGCGGAATCCAGCAGAGGAAAGCCGACCCGTAACCCAACATATAGACGACGTCGTACCGGCTGCGGGCGCGCCACAGACAGAACAGGTCATAGAGGATGCGGGCGGGCGGGCCGCCGAACGGAGCGCGCGCGTATTCGAGCCGCACCTTGCCGTAGCGCACCGGGCGGCCGCCGGCCAGGGCTTCGCAGAATACGGTGGTCTCCACCCCCTGCTCGGAAAGGCGCAAAGCGATTTCCTGCGCAAACGTCTCGAACCCCCCGTAGCGCGCGGGAATTCCGCGGCTGCCGAGGATGGCAAGGCGCAAGGGACGGGCTTTGGCAGGGGATTCGTAGGACATGGCGCGGAGCAGCAACACAGAAGTGTTGTCTCCGGTATCGGCGCAGCGGGCCAATCGCCCAAGGGGTCCCAGGCGCGGGCCACAGCCGTGGGACGGATGGCCGTCCCAAAGCAAAGAAAGCTCAAGGTCTTCCTTCAGATGCCGATACAGACAGCGGTCCGCCATCCCTGCGGAACCCCACCCATGTTGTCCCTCCGTCCCCTGCTGCTCGTCCTCGGCTGCGCGCTGTTCAGCGCCTGCTTCTCGACGCCCGAACCCGAGAATACCTCGGGGCAGCGCACGTTTGCCTTCGAGGCCCAATCGGTCGCCCCCGGCCTGGGTCCGGGCGATCTGATCGCGGTACGCGTGGTGGACCACCCGGAGATGTCGACACCTGTCATGGGTAGCCGCGTCGACACCCAAGGACTGCTGCACTTGCCGTACCTGGATCCGATTCCGGTTTCCGGCAAGGACATGGAGACCCTGCGGCGCGAGCTGCAGAACGGCGTGCGCCGCCTGGTGCGCGACGGCGAGGTCACCGTTGACCTTCTCGAGAACCGCTCCAACCGCTTCTACGTGCTCGGTCACGTGCAAAGTCCGGGCTCAAAACCACTCGACCGCCCGATGACCGCCCTCGAGGCCGTCACCGAGGGCGGATACTTCCTGCGCGGGGCCGATCGCAGCCGCGTCTACGTGCTGCGCCCGCACGGCGCCGAACTGGAGACCCACCGCTTCAGCATGGCCCAACCGGGCCCCGCCGCCCTGGTGCACATCCACCCCGGCGACGTGATCTTCGTGCGCCAGACCGGCGTCGACAACTTCCAGGAGGATTGGCTGCCGATCCTCTCGAGCCTCGGGATCACCACCCTGACCCTTTCACGGGAGGGCGTGTTTGACTGATCCCAGCGCACAGGATCGCGAGCGCAGCCTGCGCGAGGAATGGAACGGCGCCACCCACCTGTTGGGTCTGGTGTGGCGCTATCCGTTTGTCAGCACGTTGCTGATCGTCCTGTGCACCGGTGTTGGTTGGCTGGCGGCCATCAGCCGCGCCCCCGAATTCGAAAGTTCGCTGTACCTCGGCCTGGGCGATCCCCAGGCCAGCAACCCGGTCCTCGCGGGGCTCGACATCCCCACCGGCACCCTCGATACAAAGGACGCCTACAGCGTGCTGCGGTCGCAGGAATTGCTGGAGATGGTCGTTTCCGGGCCCGATGCGGGCACCGAGTCGTTCCGGCTCGACCTCACCACCGACGTGGAGGAGCTGGCTGCCGGTCCCTGGAATGCAGCGGCTTCCACTGGCGGTTCCGGATCGCTGCGGGCCCACCTGATCCCGGCGGAAGGCACTTCCGTCGATTGGGCGGTGCGTTTCGACTCCGAAAACTACGTCTGGATCGCGCCCTTCTCCAAGGTTCCCTCGATGCCCCTGCGCGAAACCGTCGGCCTCGGCCCGGCCGCGGTGGGTTTCGCTGTGCAACCGGGAACCGAGATCGAACTCGACCACAGCCGCCTGATGCTGACCCCCTACCCGGGCATCGGCGGGCGTACCTTCCGCATCCGTTCGCGCACCCGCGAGCAGGCGATCGCCAAGCTGCGCCGCAACCTCGTGTTGCAGGTCCCAGGCGAGCGCAATCAGGTCCTGCGCCTGGTGGTGCGCGACAGCCAACCGGGTCGTGCCCGCGAACTCGCCCAAGCGATCAGCGACGCGTTCCTGCGGCGGGATTCCGAACAGACCCGCGGCAAGGCCGAGGAAGTCGTGCGTTACATCGACGGCGAATTGGCCGCTCGACGCGAGGAATTGGCGCAACTGGAGACTTCGATCGCCGAAATGCGGCGCTCGAACCCGGATTGGATGGCGCCGGAGACCCTGGAAGCCGAGCTGGCCGCACGGGCCTTGGAACTCGAGCAACAGATCGAGTCCCTGCGGGTCGAATCCGCCGAATTGGATGCGGCCGTTTCCTTCCTCGAATCCACCGAATTGCCTTCCGTTGCGGTGCTGCGCGGCAACCTCCGCACGCCCACCAGCGACCGTTGGCTCGATCAGATCGATGAACTCGATCTGAAGCTGTCTCTGGGCCCCGATTCCGGCGGCGATCTGCGCCTGGTGCAGCGCCAGGAGGAATACCGCCGCGCCCACGAGAAGCTGCGCGGAGAACAGCGTCGCCTGGCCGAGCTCGATGCCCATCTGTTCGCCTTCCGCGCCGGCGATGAAACGCGCCTCGCTGCCCTGGTCCAGACCCTCGGCAACGGCGACGCCACCGCGCCGCAGTCCCTGCTCGAAAGCGCCGTGCGCCCCTACGAGCAGGCCTTGGCGCGTTTTGGCAAGGCCAACGAGGAGTACCTCGAACACCCCGAAGTCGAACGTGCGCAGCGCGAACTCGTCGTGCGCCGCGGCGTGCTCGTCGGCGCCCTCGACGCCGCCCTGCAAGGCGTGCAGGACCGAGTGGCCGCGCAGCTGGAGGAGTGCAACCTGATCGAAGCCGACCTCGTGGCCTGGCCCGAACAGGATCGCCAGAATCTGATCGACTCGCGCGATCGCCTCTGGACCAAAGTACGCAGCCTCGCCGTTGGCAAGCGCAACAGCGCCCACCGCACCCTGGCGACGCTCAAGCAACAACGCATCGATCTGGAAACCCGGCGCGCGGCCCTGCCCGCCGCGCGCACTACCCTCGCCGCCCCCGAACTCGAAGCGGAAGGCCTGCGCACGCTGGTGCACGACCTGCACAAGCGCCGGGAGTCCGCCGAAGTCGCCCTCGCTGGCCTCATGCCGGGCGCGCGCGTACTCGAACCCGCAGGCGAACCCACGCCGCGGGGCCCCTTCCTCTGGTTGCTCGGCATCCTCATCGGATTTGGCATCGGCGGCGTGCTCGCCCTGGGCCTCGCCGAAATGCGTAGCCGTCGCAAACCCGGCGCCCCCGCCCGCCGCCGGCGCGGCGAACGCGGTCCCGACGAAGTGCAATTGCCGATCCTCGCGCGCCTAGGCAAGGACACCCTGCCGGAGCCCCTGTCCTGGGACATGCGCGGCACCGCCTTCGCCGGCCTGCGCCGCCTGCGCGTGCAGCTGGGCTTGATGGACCGCCGCAGTTGGAACACCAGCCTGCTCGGCATCGCCGGCGACGCCGCCGCTTCCGAAGGGCGCGAGAGCGCAGCCGTGACCTATGGCCTGGCCCTCACCCACCGCCTGGCGAATCGCAGCGTGCTGATCATCGACGCGTGCGGCGACGGTCGCGGGTTGACCCAGGACCTCGAGCTCGCCGGCCAACCGGGCCTCATGCAGTGCCTCGAAGGCGAAGCCCCCTGGAAACCGAACCTCGTGACCGTGGGCACCTCCCAGGTCGAAGTGCTGCCGAGCGGCATCGCCCCCGGCCCTGAGAGCCAAGACTGGTACGAACACGCCCGCTGGCCCGAACTACTCGAAGAAGCGGGCCGGGACTTCGACGTGGTGCTCGTGCAACTGCCCGAATTGCCCGCGGAAGCGGAGTGGGAAGGCCTCGCGGCCCGATTGGGCAGCGTGCTGCTCTGCGCCGCCCCATCCTCGCTGCGCGCCGGTTCCGAATGGCGCGAAAGCCTGGCCCGCCTGCGCACCCGCGGCGCCCGCCTCGCGGGGGTTTTCCTGCAAGGGGAATCCGAATCCCGCTCCAAGGCCGCCTGACCCGCGCGGGAATAACGTAACATACCGAAGCAGGTTCGATCAGTCCCACATTCGCCGGGGAGCGTGCGTAGCACGCCGCGAATTGTGGGACTGATCGAACCTGGTTCGGTATGTAACGTTATTCCCTGCGCCAAGCCGTCCAGCGGCAGGGCCCGGCCCACTGACCCATCAGGGGGCATGCTCGGACGGATCCCAGCCCCCCTACTTGCAGTGGGGCGATTTTCCCGAAGAATCAGGTCCCAAGGCTGCCCCCCGTCCGTAGGGGACGGCCGGATCCACGGCGAAGCGGACCCCGCCCGCCAATCCATCCAACCAGAACCATGAAGAAAACCATCCTGCTGCTGGCTGCCCTGCTTCCGCTGGGCGCCTGCAAGAACATGTGCGGCGGCTCCGACTGCTGCGATAAGGGCGAGTGCAACGCCGAACAGGCCGCCTGCTGCGCCGACGGCACCTGCGAAGGTTGCCAGATGAAGGCCAAAGCCAAGGAAACCGCGGAGTCGATGGTCATGACGAACCTCGAGCTCCAGAAGACCCCGTGAGGCGGTTGTGTTGCCAAGGTGCGTGGCGCCTTGAAGCAGTTTGAGGGTATCGAGATCGTCGGCCTGCAGCCGAACGTCAAGACCTTCGCCATCAAACACGACCGGAACAAGGTCTCGGCCGAAACCCTCGCAGCGGCCATCAGTGCCACCGGGGAAGCGGTGACGGTCAAGTAACCGCAACGTGGATCCAAGTGCGCGCCCCGCTCCGTTTGCTCGGAGTGGGGCGCGCCCGTTATCGGCCGATGCGCGCGCGCACGAAGGCGCCGATCACCGGCCACCCCGCAAAGCGCACGCCGGCCGGCAATTCATTCGGCTGCAGCGCACGGGCCAGGGCGCGCCATCCTTCGACCCACTCGCGCTGCCTTGCGCACCAGTGGGCCAATCCGTCGCTGGGGTCGCTCGGAAGTCCCGGAAGGTCTTCGGCTTGATCCAGGATCAAGCTGGCACCGGGCAGCAACTGATTGCGCTCAGTGAGGATCGCCACCAGGCGTGCATGCCTGCGGTGGTAGACCAACACAGAACCCCGCGAATCGCCCCGCAACCCCCCAAAAAGGGGCTCCACGAGGTCATCGTGTTCACGGCCCGCGAACGGATCGCTCACGCAGCGGCCCTCCCGAAACGTCGGTGGTAGGCGCGCCGGGCGACGAGGGCCAGCACCAGGGCCACGGCGAGCAGCACCGCCACCTCGGGCCAGATTCCCTGCATCTGTCCGCTCGGCCAGAGTTTCTTGCCGTACCAAAGGGCCCCGTGGTACGCGTCCATGGCCCACGCGGTCAGGGTGAACTTGCCCGCGGCCTGGAACCAATCCGGCGTCATCTCACGCGGAAACCAGGCGCCGCCCACCGCGCTCATGATCAGGATCAAGAGGGTCGAACTGCCCTCGAGCTGCTTGCGCGTGCGGCAATAGCTCGCGAACACCATGCCCATGGCGGATACCGCCGCCAACACCGCGAGCGAGATCACCAGCACTTCGAGGATGTGCTCGAGCACCGGGACCTTGAACACCAGCATGCCGTAGAGGAACAGCAGCGAGAGCTGCATCGCGCCGATCGCTGCCAGGAAGAGCCCCTTGCCGAGCAGAATCGCATCGGCGGCGCCGGGCACCAGGCGCAGGCGCAGCAGGGTTCCCTGCTGCTGCTCGTCGAGCAACGAACCGGCGCCGGCCACTAGGCTGAACATCAGCATCATCACGGCCATGGCCGAAAAGGCGTGGGAGACGCCGGCGCTGGACGGCGGGCGGCCTTCTTCCGAACTCACGTCGCGGGCGTCGATGCCGAGCATCTTGGGCGCCGCCGTCAGGAAATCGAACCCGCCTCCAGCATCGGATTCCGCGCCTTCTCCGGCGGTCTCGACCCCCTCGGTCCGCAGGTCCTCGGACAACGCATCCATGCGGTCGAACGTCGACTCGAAGATCGCCTCCGCGCGCTCGAGCCCAGGCGCAGGGAACCCGAGGTCGCCGAGGAAGCGCCGGAACAGCGGCCCCCGCGACCCTTCGATCGTCTGCATCACCATCGCCGGCAACATGCGCGCCGTAAGCACCTGCACCGTAAGCGGTTGCGACGGATCGCGCATCAGATCCAGGCGCGGAATCCGGCCCGCCTCGAGCTCGGCTCCGTACCCCGCGGGGATCACCAGCGCCATGGCCGCCTTGCCATTGCGCACACGCGCTTCGAGCTCCGTTTCGCGCTTCACGGCGATGCCCGCCGCCGCGTCGAGTCGCTCGACGAGCCCCGTGCTCTGCGGACTGCCATCGAGGTCCTCGACCCACAGGGTCAAGTCCTTGACGCCGCCCCCACCGCCGCCGCCCGACATGCCCTTCATGGCGGTGCCGAACACGGTGGCGAGGGCGATCGGCAGCACGAGCGACAGCAGCAGCGCCGTGCGATCGCGGAAGAACAGCTTGAGGTCCTTGCGCGTCAGTTGGATTGCGGAAGACAGGTTCATTGCTCCACCTCGTCGCGCAGGCTGCGGCCGGTCGTGGCCAGGAAAATCTCCTCGAGGTCGCCCCCCGAGTGCACCGCGCGCAAACCGATCCCGGCCTCCGCCAGCACCTGCAGCGCGCGCTCGCGATCCTCTGCGCGTTCAAGTTGCAGCGCCGTGGCGCCCCCGCCGGCAGCCTGGGCACGCAGCTCATCCATGGTGCCGATCGCCACCAATCGACCTCGGTCCATGATGGCGATGCGGTCGCAAAGGCGCTCGATTTCGCCCATCTGGTGCGTCGTGTAGATCAAGCTCACCTGCCCGCGCAGCCCTTCGATCATTTCGAGCAGGTGGTTGCGCGACTGCGGATCGACCCCGACGGTCGGCTCGTCAAGCAGCACGAGTTCGGGCCCGTGCAGCAGCGATGCGACCAAGTTGAGGCGCCGCTTCATGCCCCCGGAAAACCCCTGAACCCGGGTATCGGCGCGATCCTTGAGGCCTGCGGCCTCAAGCGCTTGAGCGATGCGCTCCTGCGCCTTCGCCACCGACAGTCCCTGCAACCGCGCCAAGAATTCCAGGTTCTCGCGCGCCGTCATGGCGTCGTACAAGGCGAGCTCCTGGGGCACCACGCCCAATCGGGCAAGGATCGGATCCGCCTGTCCGCCCACATCCATTCCGAGCACGCGGCAGGTGCCCGCATCGGGCCGGTCCATGCAGCTGATCATGCGCAGGGTCGTCGTCTTGCCCGCACCGTTGGGGCCGAGCAATCCGAGGAATTCGCCTCGTTCGAGGGTCAGATCAAGGCCGGCCAGGGCCACCTGATCGCCATAGCGTCGGGTGAGCCCGCGGATCTCGACGGCGGGGGTCGTTGCGGTCATGGAGCGGAGAGGAAGGAGACGGATGCAGGGAAACCGAGCATAGCGCAATGGGCCCGGGGTTCCCCGCCTACGCACCACCCCGTCCCCCATTCGCAGCAATGCACTGCCGCCCGCCCGGGGCACGGCTATACTGCCGCGGTCATGTCGCCGGATCCGCGGCCCCTGCCGGCTCCCCTCGCCGATTGCCTGCCCCCGTTCCACGACTCCAGCCTGCTGGAGTTGGCGCTGACCCATGCCTCCACCGAAGGCCGGGGACACAACGAACGCATGGAGTTCCTCGGGGACACCGTGCTCGACCTGATCGTGGCGGAGAGCCTCTACCGCGCCTACCCCGACCGGCCGGAAGGGGATCTGACCCAGATGAAAGCCCATCTGGTCTCCCGGGCGACCCTGGCGGAGGTGGCGCGCGAACTCGAGTTGCACCTGGCGGCGCAGATCGGCGGCGGCCTCAAGGCGACCCAACTCTCCCGCGCGGTGCTCGCGAACCTGTTCGAGGCGGTTGTCGGCGCGATCTACCTCGATCAAGGCCTCGAGGCGAGCAAGCAATTCGTCGAACGCACCCTCGGCGCACGCCTGCGCTCGGAATCCGTGCACGCGAATGCGCCCATTCCCAAGCAGGTATTGCAGGAATACTGCCAGAAGCGCTACGGCAAGCCGCCGCGCTATCGCCTGCTGCAAACACGCGGGGAAGCCCACGCGCGCGCGTTCCTCGTGCGCGCGGAAGCCGGCGGTGAGAGCTGGCCCTCGGCCTGGGGCCGCACGATCAAAGAGGCGGAATCCTGGTCCGCCCTCGAAGCCCTGCTCGTGCTCGGAGACCCGCTGCAATGAGCCTGGCCGAAGAGATCCACGAGGACGTGCTGCGACCGATGCTGCACGCGGGTGAGCTGCCCGTCACCGGGGAGCTGGGCAAACTGATTGGCCTGCTCGAGAAGCAGTGCAACGTCTCCGTGGGCAACCTCTGGGGCTCGGCGCAGCCCCTGGTGCTCGCCGCCCTGCGCGGCCGCGCGCCGCTCGCGAAGGAGACCGTGTGCGTGGTGGCTTCGAGCGATGCCGAAGCCGAAGCGTTCGCCCTCGACTTGATGGCGTTTGGGCTCGAAAGTCTGCCCCTACCCGCCCGCGACCCCTCCGACCCGGCCACCATCGCCGGCCGCTTGCACTGGGCCCGCACGCTTTCCTCCCCCGGCGCCCGCCCCGTGCTCGTCGCGTCGATCCTGGCCCTGCTGCAACCCTTGCCGCCGGTCAAATCCCTCGAAGCCGAGGAACTGACCCTACGCCTGGGCCAGGAACTGGACGTGGAGCCGCTGCTCAAGCGCCTGGTCAAACTCGGCTACGAACGCACGCCGCTGGTGGAGAAACCGGGCGAGGTCAGCCTGCGCGGCGACATCCTCGACCTGTTCCCCTTCGCCCTCGAACACCCCCTGCGCATCGAACTCTTCGACGAAGAGATCGAATCCCTGCGCAGCTTCCACCCCGAAAGCCAGCTCTCGATCGATCGCCTCGACGCGATTTCGGTCTGCCTGATCTCCGACACCGGCTCAGTGGAAGAATGGGGCCTGACGCCGCTCGAATTCCTGCCAAAGGACACACGCCTCGTGCTCGTAGAGCCCCTGCGCGTCGAAGAGCGCGGCCAGGCCCTCGCGATCCGCTCCCCCGCCTACGAACGCGCTTGGCGCACCTACGGCAAGCAGCAGGAGAACCACCGCCAACTGATCCTGCAGACCCTGCCCGGCGAGCACCTGTCGATGGACACGCGCTCGACTTCGGGGCTCGAAGTCGGCATGGAGCAAGCGCCGATGGTGCTCGCCGACGAAGCTTCGCGCGGCGCGCGCATCCTGATCCCGTGCCACTCCGAAGGCGACCAGGCGCGGTTGCTGGAGATGCTCGCGGGCAAACTGCCGCCGGGCACCGTGGAAACCCACGTAGGCACGGTTTCGCGCGGTTTCCGCATCCCCGCCTGGCAGCTGATCGTCATCTCGCACCACGAGCTGAAGGGCATCCAGGGCACGCGCCGCCGGGTGCGCAAACACGCCGAACACAAGGTCAAGGCGATCCACTCGTTCTTCGAGCTCAAACTCGGCGACTACGTGGTGCACGCCGTTCACGGACTCGCGATCTACCGCGGCCTCAAGCGTATGCAGCGCGGCGGCGGCGAAGAGGAACACCTGCACCTCGCGTTCGCGGACGAGGTCAGCCTGTTCGTGCCCACCAGCCGCATCGACATGGTGCAGCGCTACGTGGGTGCGCGGCACGAGGGACTCAAACCCGACAAGATCGGCGGCAGCGCCTTCCGCAAACGCAAGGAGAAGGTCGAGCGCGGTTTGTTCGACATGGCGTCGGATCTGATCGAAGTGCAGGCCCAACGGGCCATGCGCACGCGCGACGCGTGGTCCGGCGACCCCGATCTAGTCGCGAGTTTCGAGAATACCTTCCCGTACGAACCCACGCCGGATCAGGCCAAAGCCACCGCGGACATGGCCGAAGACCTGACGAGCCCCAAACCCATGGATCGCATGCTGTGCGGCGACGTGGGTTTCGGAAAAACCGAGATGGCGGTGCGCGCAGCCTTCCGCGTGGTGGCGGGCGGCGGGCAGGTCGCGGTGCTGGTGCCCACCACCGTGCTCGCAGACCAGCACTATCGCACCTTCGCCGAACGCATGGCGGACTTCCCCGTGCGCGTGGAGGTCGCTAGCCGCTACGTCACCGGCAACAAGGCGAAAGAAGTGATTCAGGCCACCGCCGAAGGCGAGGTGGACATTCTGGTCGGCACGCACCGCATCCTGAGCAAGCAGGTGCGCTTCAAGAACTTGGGCCTGGTGATCATCGACGAGGAACAGCGTTTCGGCGTCGCGCACAAGGAACACTTCAAGCGACTGCGCGCGGAAGTGGACATCCTGACGATGACCGCGACGCCGATTCCGCGCACGATGCACATGTCACTCGCGGGTCTGCGCGACATCTCCGCGCTTTCGACCCCGCCGCCGGGGCGCCAGGCGATCGAAACCATCCTCGGGTACCGCGAAGACGAGCAGGCGATCCTGGAGGCGTTGGAACGGGAATTGGCGCGCGGCGGGCAGGTGTTCTTCCTGCACAACCGCGTGCAGACGATCCACGCCGTAGCGGGACGCCTGGGGCAGTTGCTACCCGGATTGCGCCTGGCCGTGGGCCACGGACAGATGGGCGCTACCGAATTGCGAGCGGTGATGAAGTCCTTCGCCCGCGGCGAGGCAGACGTGTTGGTGGCCACGACCATCATCGAAAACGGCATCGACATCCCGTCGGCGGGCACGATCCTGATCGACGAAGCCGACCACTTCGGCCTAGCGGAACTGCACCAGTTGCGCGGCCGCGTGGGCCGGGGGGACAAAAAGAGCTACTGCTATCTGCTGGTCGAACAGAACAAACCCCTGGCCGACATCGCGCGCAAACGGCTCAAGGCCCTCGAGGAACTCTCGCACCTCGGCGCCGGCTTCGGCATCTCGATCAAGGACCTCGAACTGCGCGGCGCGGGCAACATCCTCGGGGCCCAGCAATCGGGCCACATCGCGGCGGTCGGGTACGACATGTATTGCCGGCTGTTGCGCGCCACCGTCGAGCGCCTCGAAGCGGGCGGCGGGCCGGTGGCCGAAGGTTTGCGCCCCGAGGAACTCGAAGCCGGCGTGGAACTCTCGCTCGGGCTCGTGGCCTATCTCCCCGACGACTGGATCGAGAACCCCGAAACGCGCCTGGAGATCCTGCGCGAACTCTCCGATTGCCACCGGGGCAGCGAAGTCGACGCGGTGGCCGCGGAGCTGCACGACCGTTTCGGGCGGGTCCCCGGCCCCACGGAGACCCTGCTGGAGATGTTCCGGCTGAAAACGCGCCTCGACCCCTTCCACCTCGAACGCGTTACGTTCCAAGGCCACGCCTTGGTGATCCAATACCACGATCCGGTGCTCTTCGAGACCATGCTTGGGCGCATCGCCGGCGGCTCCAAACTCGACGTGCGGCGCATTCGTTCGGGGGTCGCCCACCTGGTACCCCCGCGCCTGGTCGACACCCCCGACGAGGTGCTGACCTGGCTGCTGCGCATCCTGCCCGAGCCCGAATAGGGCCCCACCGCCGCAAGGTCGGTCCCCCCGCCCCCCGGGGGTTTGACTCGCCCCCACCCGTTCGCCAGGATGCCCCCATGGCTCCCCGGCTGCTCTCCCTCGCCGCCCTCCTGGCCGGCGTGACCCTCGCCGCTCCGGCGGCCCGTGCCCAGGCCCTTCCCGAGCAGAACCTGCGTCTGCTCGAGAACCGTTTCATGGACCAGGTGCTGGTGGTCGTCGGCGACCAGGTCGTGACCCGCCGGGATCTGCTGCAGCACGTACAATCGGGGGATTGGCGCCGGCGGATGACCGAGATCCAGCGCCTGCCCGCCGACCAGCAGCCAGCCGCCGAGCGCCGCATGGAGATGGAAGCCACCGCCGAATTGGTGGAGGCGTTCCTCGAAACCCGCGCAGGCCAGGACCGGGGTTTCGACCCCAAACTGGTCGAGGACCTCGTGAAGCGGCGCTTCGACGAGACCATCGAATCCACAGGCGGATACCGGCGTTTCCACCAGGCCCTGCAGAACGAGAACCTGACCCCGGACCGCTACAAGGACCGCATCCGGCGCTCGCTCTACCGCTTCGCCTGGCAGGGGGCCACCACCGGCCGCCAGCCTGGGCCCACTGGCCGCATCGAGCTCGACCGCTTCGTGCGTCCCGGCATCCTGAAGTCCACCTACCGGCAATTCCTGGACTCCCCCAACCCCACCGAGCGCAAGCTGGTCGGGGCCCAGGAGGGCAGTTTCGTGCTGCGGGAATTGGCGTTCGGCTTCGCCAACGCCGGGGGCCGGGACGGGGCCATCGACACCGCGACCCAGGTGGCGGAGAACATCCGTTCGGGTCGGGGCAGCGTCGAGCAGGTCATCGAGGTCTGGGCCCGGAACGTGCCCGAGATCCGCGAGCGGGCCACCCTGAACCTGACCCGCAGCCAGCTACGGGCGGTTTCGCGGGCCAACTTCGGGGGTGGCGAGCTCGAGAAGTTCGCCATGGAGGCCGAACCGGGGGCCCTCAGCCCGCTGATCGAGTCCGAGGGGGCCGTGCACCTGTTCAAGCTGGTCGAGCGCACCGAGGGCCGCCCGCCCCAGCCCTTCGACGACTACGGGGTGCAGCAGGCCATCGAGCAGTACCTGCAGGACCGTCAGATGCGCAGCCGGATCGGCCAGGCCCACGAAGGCCTGGTTTTGCGCAGCCGCCTCTCGAACCGTGGACTGGCGGCGTTCATGCTCGAGCCGGACTGGCTCTACCGCGAGAAATAGAGCGTAAACGACTTTGCAGCAACAACTTAGCGCGGCGCGCCCTCCCCCGGGGGTGCGCCGCGAACGTTTCGCCGGGCCCGCGATTCCCCGGGTGCGAAACGTAGCCTCAGCAGATTGCGTGGATATACTCTGAACCCCCCTCTCAGCGAACCGTTTGGGCCCATAGCTGGCCCAATGGGCTTTCCCGACCCCACCAGGAACGCCCGGGGCCCCAGCCCCAACCCACGCGCCATGAGCGAATACGATCAAATCCACATTGAGTCCCACATGCCGAAGGTCTGGGAGCAAGAAGAGACCTTCAACGACGTGCTCTACGACTGGATGAGCCGGGCCCCCTGGCTCGCCATCTCTGCAGGCCTGCACGTGGTGGTCTTCTTCATCCTGCTGGCTATTCCGTGGGATATGTTCAAGCCGGAGAAGGAGAAGATCATCGTGATGGAGATCCCTCCGCCGCCGCCGCCGATCGAAGAGGAGATCGAAGAGCCGGAGGAGGAGATCGAAGAGGTCGAGGAAGTCGAACCCGTCATCCAGGACTTCGAGGTTTCCGACCACAACGAGACCGAAAGCCAAGAGGACTTCGAAGAGGCCCTGGGCGATCCCGACCAGGACGCCAACTCGCCCTTCGACTCCGACAACATGAACAACGTGATCGGTGTCGGTGGCGGCGCCGGTGGCAAGTTCGGTGGTCGTAGCGGTGGCCGTAAGAACCTGAGCGCCCGCGGTGGCCGCCCGGTGGCCGAGGCCATCAAGGCTGGTCTCGAGTGGCTCAAGAAGCACCAGGCCGAAGACGGCAGCTGGGACGTGGACGAGTACTGGATCAACAACGTGTCGGGCGGCACCACGTGTGACGAGGGCGCCGGCATCGCGAGCCAGGACATCGGCATCACCGGCCTTGCGCTGCTGGCCTTCCTGGGCGACGGCTCGAGCACCAAGCAGGGTGAATACCGCGATGTCGTCAAGCGCGGCATCGGCTGGCTGACCGAGCAACAGGACGAGGACACCGGCCTGATCGGCCAGGAAATCGGCCACGGCTTCGTGTACGACCACGCCATCGCCACCCTGGCCCTGGCGGAGAACTACTACGACTCGAAGAGCCCCTTCCAGAAGAAGACCACCCAGGACGCCCTGAACCTGATCGGTCGCGCCCGCGCCCCCTACGGCGGCTGGCGTTACGAGATCAAGTCGGACGGGGACACCGATACCTCGATCACCGGCTGGATGATCTTCGCCCTCAAGGCGGGTGATGACGCCCACCTGAAGATCGACAAGGAAGCCTTCGGTGGCGCGCTCGGCTGGCTCGACCAGGTGACCGACACCAGCACGGGCCGCGTGGGCTACATCGGCCCCGAGCCCGGCGGTCGCAGCTCGCGCACCGAGACCAACAGCGACTACCCGGCGGAACTGACCGAAGCCATGACCGGTGTGGGCCTGCTCTGCCGCGTCTTCCTAGGTCAGACTCCGCAGGACCACCCGATCATGAACAAGCACGGCGACCTGCTGCTGCGCATGCTTCCCGAGTGGGACGAGAAGGGTCACAAGGTCGACATGTACTACTGGTACTACGGCACCTACGCCATGTACCAACTCGCCGGCGACTACTGGAAGAAGTGGAAGGCGGCGATGGAGAAGGCCATCATCCCCCACCAGCGTGGCGATGGCGACTACAAGGGTTCGTGGGACCCGGTCGGTCCCTGGGGCTACCAAGGCGGCCGCGTGTACTCCACCGCCACCATGGTGCTGACCCTCGAGGTGTTCTACCGCTACTCGGGTCTGCTCGGCGCCCGCTGATCCCACCCGGATCGCAAGCATCCCCCGCGGGGGTCGGTTCCCACCGGAACCGGCCCCCGCGGTTCTTTTTGTGCCTCGCTCGCGCCCAGCCCTGGGATCGGCCCGGCAACCAACACGCAATTTGCGGAGCGCGCAGGGAAACCCTGCGCCACGCCTGACAGACTGGGGCGGTCATGGCCAAGGACTTCCATCGCTATCGCGCCCACCCGTGGCACGGTCTTCCGATCGGCGACCGCGCCCCGGACTTCGTCGAGACCTACATCGAGATCACGCCGTTCGACGCGGTGAAGTACGAGATCGACAAGCGCACGGGGTACCTGCGCGTCGATCGCCCCCAAGGCAGCTCCGCCCTGCCGCCGACCCTCTACGGTTTCATCCCGCGCACCTACTGCGGCGACAAGGTCGCGTCCCTGACGCCCCAGGCCGCCAGCGGCGACCACGACCCGCTCGACGTGTGCGTGCTGAGCCAGCAACGCATCGATCGCGCCGACATCGTGCTCTCCGCCCGGGTCGTCGGCGGCATCCAACTGCTCGACGGCGGCGAAGCGGACGACAAGATCGTCGCTTGCCTCGCCAGCGACACGGTCTTCGACTACGTGCGCGACCTGAAGAACCTGCCCGTGGCGGTGGTCAACCGCATGGTGCACTACTTCGCCACCTACAAGATGGACATCACCGGCGAGAAGGAGAACACCATCAAGGTCCTGGGCACCTACGGCGCCAAACACGCCCGCGAAGTGATCCGCGCCTCGATGGTCGACTACGAGCAGGAGTATGCCCGTACCGATCGCCGCGCGACTGGGGTGGAGTAGGCGCGGGAACCTGGCCGATCCGCGTACGATCGGTCGGCGGCCAAAGGGCTTTCATTCAGAAGCCTGCTCGCCGCGCATAAGACTGCCGAATGCCCGGAGAAGCCTGGCCGACTCGAATCCCGGACGGGATCAGGTCGTGCGCATGTACAGCTTGCGGATGAACTCCGTCACGTTCGCCTGATCGCGGGCGAACAGTCCTCCATCGGTTTCGGAGGAGCAGTGGGTCTGGCTGGAGGGGATGCCGTCGGGGCCGACGGTCCAGACCCGGATCTTGGCGGCTTTGCGCAGCAACCCGCCGGCGCGGGTGCAGGTCAGGGAAAGCGCTTCGGCATCGATGCGCACGTCCTGCCAACCCTCAAGATCGGCCACCATTTCGCAGGCGGCCTGGAAGGCGTCCACCTTGTTGATCGGGACGCTGACAGGTTGCTGCCAGCGTCCCGGATGATTGTCTGCGGTGGAGAAGCTGCCCATGGCAGTTCGAAGGGATCGGGTTCGGGGAAACCGAACCGACCTACTTCTTGGTGATCGCGCGAGCCATGCGCGACTTCATGCGCGCGGCAGTGTTGTCGTGCACGATGTTCTTCTTCGCGCACTTGTCCACGCGCTTCATGGCCTCGGGCAGGGCGGCGCGGGCTTCTTCGGCGTTCTCGGCCTGCAGCACTTTGCGCACGGCGGAGCGCATCGAGGTGCGCATGGTCTTGTTGGCGATCCGGCGACGCTCATCGGTCACCATGCGCTTCTTGGCTTGCTTGGTATTCGGCATTGGGGTCTTAGAGTTGTTCGATCTTCTGGGCGACGTCCCTGTATGCGATGTCCACCGCGTAGATGCGCATGTACAGGTTCCGGGCGGCCTCGGAATCGCCCTGGGCCTCCGCGATCAGGCCGAGGTGGTACAGGATTTCGAGGGTCCGTCCGTCGGTCCGCCCGTCGGAGGGCAGACAAGTTTGAAAAGAGTCCTTTGCCAGGTCAAGTAGGCCCTTGCGATAGAAGCCCAGAGCCAGGAAAAATCTGGCCTGGTCTCCCAACCGGGGATCGGGCACGACCCGCTGCAGGTGGCCGATGGCCGGGTCGAGCTCGCCGGCCTTGAGCAGGGCTTTTCCCAATTCGAGACGCGGCCCCAGGGCCCCCGGATCGGCCTCCACGGCCCGTTCCAGGACCCCGCGCTCGAGCTCGGCCAGCTCCCCCTCCAGGCGGTCCGCCAGGGCCTGGTTGCCGTCCTTGCCCGCCTGGGCCAGGGCCTTCTTCTTGGCCTTCAGGCGCACCTCCGCCACCTTGGCCACCAGCTCCCCGTCGTCCTTACGGTACGAAAGGGCGCGCTGGTAGAGGTCCAGGGCCGACTCGGGGTCCCGCAGGCGCTCGTGCACCCGGGCCATCTCGCACATCAGGTCCACGTCCCCGGGTTGCTCGGCGTAGCGGGCCTCCAGGGCCGCCAATTGCCCTTCCAGGTCCTCCTGGGAGGCGTGCAGGCGTCCGCGGCGCTCCAACTCGAGGGCACCCGCGGCGTCCGCCATCTGCTGCCGGCTGTGGGAGTCGGGCCGGAGCTCGCGGGCGGCGAGGGCCTCCTCCGCCGCTAGGTCCTTGCGGGCCTTTTGGGCCTCCCGGTCCCGGGGGTCGGCGGCCAGGGCCTTTTCCAGGCGCTCGAGGGCGCCAAAGACATCCCCGCGTTCGGCCAGCACCGATGCCGCCTCGCGCCAGCCGTCCGAACGGCTCGGGGCCACCTCGGCGATGAACTCGAACACCGCCAGGGCCGCGTCGGTGTAGCCGGCCATCCGCAGACTCTGCCCGAGCATCAGGCAAGCTTCTTCATCGGTCGGGTTGCTGCCGAGGTACGTCTCGAGGGCTTTCGCCGCCGCGTCGTGTTTGCCCGCTTTGAGAAACCCTTTGGCCGCGGCCAGGGGACCGGCGCCTTTCAGCTTGCCCAACATTCCGCCGGCCTTGCGGCCTTGCGCGGCACGCTCCCAGAGGGCACGCCTGAGGCCCCCACGGGCAGCACCCAGATTGGGATCGAGATCGACCAGTTGCCGGTAGAGCTCGACCGCGAAGTCGTAGTTGCGACGCCGCAGCGCCTCCTCCGCCTTGTTGATGTGCTTGCTGAAGTCCAAGGGTATCGCTGCGGTGCCGGGGACCGGGCCCCACTCTAAGGGACGCAAAGGGCTGCGGGTGCCCCGGAAATAGCCTATATTGCCGGGCCCGGCAGGTTTCACCCCATGTCCAAAGCCCTCGAATTCAGCCTGACCCTGTACCCCAGCCCCGTCCTGCGCAAGCGCGCCGGGGAGATCACCCGTTTCGACGCGGATCTGGAGGCCACGGTGAAGGCGATGTACGACCTGATGTTCGAAAGCCATGGGGTCGGCCTCGCCGCGCCTCAGGTGGGCCTCGACCAGCGCATCCTGGTGCTGAACGACAAGGGCGATCCCGAACAGCCGGAGTTCAACCTGACCCTCGTCAACCCGACGATCGTCGCCCGCGGAGGGGACAAGACCCTGCACGAGGAAGGCTGCTTGTCCTTCCCCGGCATCTACGGCGAAATCGAACGGCCTGATCGTTGCACCGTGGAAGCGGTAGATGTGAAAGGCAACCCGATCCGCATGGAATTCGATGGATTCCGCAGCCGGATCGTGCAGCACGAGTACGACCACCTCGAAGGCATCCTGCTCGTGGATCGCCTGTCGCCGGCCGACAAGCACAAGAACCGTGCTGCGCTGCAGGAGTTGGTGGATCAGTACAAGGCTGACAAAGGGTGATCGTCTCCCAAGGCCTGGAGAGCCTGGGCCGGGATCACGGCCCGAGCGTGACCAGCATTGGCGTCTTCGACGGCGTGCATCTCGGCCACCGCGCGATTCTGGAGCGCAATCGCGAAGTCGCAGCGGAACGCGGGCTCACCTGCACCGTGGTGACGTTTGCGGGACACCCCAAGCGCGTCCTACTCGGACGCGCACCGCGCACGCTCACTTCGCTGCAACACCGCTTGCGCCTGTTCGAAGCGGCTGGTGTGCAGCATACGTTGGTTCTGCGCTTCGATGAGACCCTGCGCTCCATGCGCGCCAAGGTATTCCTCGACACGGTGCTGCTCCATGGCCTCGATTCGCGCCACTTCGTGCTCGGATTCGACAGCAAGTTCGGACTGAACCAGGAAGGCGGCGCCGATTTCCTGCAAGCGTGCGGGCAATCCGTCGAAGTGGTGCCGCGCGTTGCCGCGCGCGGTCGCGCGATCTCGAGCACCGCGATCCGTGAGGCGGTCGAACTCGGCGACCTTGTCGCCGCCGGCGCCATGCTCGGACGACGCGTCAGCGTGCTCGGCCGCGTCGTTCACGGGGACGCGCTCGGCCGCCGACTCGGCTTCCCTACCGCCAACCTCGATCTGGACCACGAACTGCATCCCCCCACCGGGGTCTACGCCGGATTCGCGCGGTGCGATCGAATCGACGGAGTCCGCCCCGCCATGGCGAACATCGGCGTGCGCCCCTCCCTTGCCCAGCCGGGCTCCCGGGAGCCCCGGGTCGAGGTGCACCTGATCGGGTACGAAGGGGACCTCTACGGACAAGAGCTCGAATTCGAGTTTGCCGCCCGCCTGCGCGAGGAACAGGCTTTTGCCGATCTGGACTCGCTGCGCGTGCAACTCGCAGCCGACCAGGAGGCGGCCCTGCATCGATTGCAGACGCTGACCCCCGACTTCGGGCGTTCCGCTGGGGCCCAAGGAACAGATTCCCCGGCGGGGAGTTGACCTGGACGGGCCCGCAGCGCACAATCCCCGCCCTTGAGGCATCGCCTCCCTCGGCCTTCGGGCCTTGGACCCCCGGCCGGATAGCTCAGTTGGTAGAGCACTTGATTGAAAATCAAGGGGTCACCAGTTCAAGTCTGGTTCCGGCCACCATTGCCGGGGGTCCGGTGTAAGTCCCTGCGGGGCTCCCTTTCTTCACGTGGCCGGGCACAATTGCCCCTATCGCAATGGAGCCCCTGCCCATCAACGCCCGCATCACCCTGCCCGCAGCCGAACTCGAGCTGCGCTTCAGCCGCAGCGGTGGGCCTGGTGGGCAAAACGTAAACAAGGTCGAGACCAAGGCCGAGCTGCGCTTCTGCCCCGGCAGCAGCAGTGTGTTCAGCGAAGCCCAAAAGGAGCGCATCGCCGAACGCCTGGCGAGTCGCTTGACCAAAGACGGTTTCCTCGTGCTGACCGCGAGTGAACATCGCGAGCGTTCGCGCAACGAAGAAGCGGTGCGCGAGAGGATGGCGAACCTGTTGCGCGATGCGCTGCGGGTCGAAAAGGCGCGGCGGGCCACTAAGCCGACGAAAGGTAGCCAGAAACGCCGGTTGGAAGGCAAACGCCAGCGTAGCGCGATCAAGCGCATGCGGGGCCGCGGCCCCGGCGACGATTGAATCCGGCTCGGCCGAAAGGACGGCCTTCACCGCCTATCGCGGCTGTCATCCGTTGCTCCTCGGACGCGGGCATGATTTTGCCGACGTGCCGCCGGCGGCAGTTGTGTGGATGGATTGACCTTCCACTTTGATTCACCGCTCGATGGGTATGCGCCTGCAAGCCGTGGCTGTCATGTCCTGCCCTTGCTCGCGTGGATCGCAAGGAAACACAACCCCGAAGGGGCCAAACGGCGAGGAGAAGTGGCTATCAAAAAAAGCAGGACCCCGCGCCACGAGCGCGGAGTCCATTGTCGGTTCCCCGAAGGGATGGGAGGGTGGTCTTAGAAGCCGACCTGCAGCTGAACCTGGATCAGGTCGCCTTCGACGGTGTTGTCGTCGGAGCTGATGGTCATGTAGCCGAAGCTGTACTTCAGGTCGTGACCGTCGAGGTAGCGGTTGACGCCGACTTCAAGGGCGGAGGTGCTGGCCGCGTCGTCCATGTCCTGGAAGCGCACACCGACTTCCCACTGGTCGGGGGTCATCATGTAGGTGCCGTACACCGAGAAGGCGGTGGTGTCGCCGGACAGCAGCGAGGTACCCGGGGCAGCCGAGACACCGTCGATGTCGGTGTCGAGGATTTCCGCGCCGAAGCTGTACTGGGAGCTGACCACGTGGGCCTCAACCAGGGTGCCGGTGCCGTCGTTGAACGTGCCGTCGTCGTACATGGCCAGGGCCACGGTGCCGGACATTTCGTCGGGGCCGCCGTAGGCGCCTTCCACTTTGCCGATGCCGTTGCCCATGAAGTCGAAGGCGACGCGACCCGCGATGCGCAGTTCGTCGGCGACGCCGTCACCACCGTTCTGCACGGTCAGGGCCCAGTTCAGTTGGTCCATGCTGCCGGAGAGCATGGCACCGGCGTCACGGTTGTCGAACAGGTCGCCGATCTGGGAGCGGTTGATGAAGAACAGCTTGCTGGAGCTGTTCAGGCCGTTGCGGCTGATGCCCGCCTTGAAGAGACCAGCGCGCACGCCGAAGTTGTTGACGGGGACGTCAACGTAGGCGTCGAGGAGGATGTTGGTCTTGGCGGTGTCGAGCTGCAGCTTGTAGCCGTAGTCGTTGTGCTCGCCGGTGAAGGACAGACGGGCGCGGGGAACGGTGAATCCGCCGAGGTCGACTCCAGGGGCGCCGGAGAACACTTCGTCGCCGGAGTTGGAGTAGTTGATCTGCATGTAGCCGCTGATGTGCGGGCCAGCGTTGTCCATCTGGCCGGAGACCAGGGCCTCGATGTCGCGATCAAAGGACGAGTAGTCGGTTTCAGACGCCACCGCGAATCCGCTCAAGGTGAGGGCGGCAGCGCCGATGCTGAGAAGCTTCATTTGGTTTGACACTCCGAGAGGGGTGAGAGACAGAGGGTTGGGGGCCAGTCGTCCCGCCACGCGGGTCAGAAACCGAACACCCGTGGCCGGCTGGCGCCGACCGCTTCAGATTGATTCCGGGTGTTCCATCGGCGTGAGGCCGATGCGCTGGACAAGATTCCTCGCCTGACAGGAAGTCTCATACCTAAACCCATGGAAAATTGAAAGTTAGGTATGGCCAGCATTTACAGGAATCGCCGTTCGGGGCCCCCTTACGGGCCCAAAAAGGCCGATTCCCCCCTTCCAACGCCCAATTTTTTGAGCACCGCTGCCACAGGAGTGGGGATCGGGCCCTGGGCCCAGGCCAGCGATTTCGGGGCCCTCAGGCCTGGCCGGGCAAGCGGAAACCGCGGTGCTGGGTGCCGCAGGAGCCGCAAACGATCTCCCGCTCCCCCACCATCCAGGTGGTGGCCAGGGCCAGGACGGCCCAAGCGATGCCGGGCGCCGGCCACCAGACGGCCGCGATCGCGCCAGGAAGGGCGGCCAGCAGGCCGAGGCCCCATTGCGCCTTGCGCACCACGCGCAGATCCCCCGCAGCGCAGTGCAAGCACCCCTTGAGACCCCCTTCCGGGGTCCTCTGATCCAGGTGCAGGTGGATCTCCTTCCGGGTTCCCGGCGCGTAATACCACGACCGCAGGGCAAACGGCCCGTCGGCTTTGAGGGTCAAGCGCCGGTTGGGGTCGTCCGGGTGCGGCAGCACCAGGTCAATCCAGCGGATCGGGTGGGGGTCGTAGCTCACGGGCGGGGAAGGGTTGGAAACCGCGCAGAGCGTACCCGATCCAGCCCCGCGGCCGCGCCTGGAAACGCCGCAGGAGCCCCTTCGAGACCATTAATTGTCCGTCCGCGCCCCGGATTGCTGCATCGGGCCCTGGTGCGGGGGTCTCCCACCCCTACCCTGGCCCCATGCAGGACACTTGGAATGTACTGGTCACCGGGGGGACCCGGGGGATTGGCAGGGCCATCGCGGAACGGCTGGGGGCGGAAGGGCACCGGGTGGCGATCCTCGGCCGGGATCCGGGGCACCTGGAGCGGGCCTGCGGAGAGCTTCGAGCGCTGGGGAACGAGGTTTGGGGCGTCCAAGCGGACTTGGAGCAGGCAGGCGAGGTGGCTCCCGCGGTGCAAAGCGCGGTGGAACAGCTGGGCGGCCGACTCGATGTGCTTATCAATAATGCTGGGGTCTTCGACATGCGTCCGCTCGAGCGCATGGACCTGGCCTTTTGGCAGCGTTTCCTGGCCATCAACCTCACCGCCCCGTTCTTGGCGACCCAAGCCGCCCTGCCCTACCTACGCAGGGCCCAGGGCCAGGTGGTGCAGATCAACTCGGTGGCCGGCAAGCAGGGCTTCCCGCATAACACCGCCTACTGCACAACAAAGTACGGCCTACTGGGGTTCAGCGAGGCTTTGGCCGCCGAAGTCGAAGCCGACGGCCTTCGCGTGCGCAGCGTCTACCCTGGGCCGACCCGCACGGACATCTTCAACGGCGTGGATGGCGACTGGGACCACGATAGTATGAACTTGCCGGAAGATGTAGCCGCCGTCGTGCTTGCGGCCTTGCAGGCCCCGAAGGACCAGCGGCACTTCGATGTCCCCCCGCCCCGCTGAGACCCGCACGTCTGATCCCAAGCCGACCGGGCCTGGCCCCCAGAGGGAACCAGGCCCGGTCGCGTTGTATCAGGTCCGGCGCGAGCCGGCACGGGTTCAGGATTCCATCTGCAGTTCGACGCCCGGGATGCGCTCGACCTCGGCAGCATCCAGGTCCCAGCAGTAGCCGTCTTCCATGGTGCCGCTGGGCCCGGGGATCCGGATCTGGCGATCCAGCTCGACCAGGTAGCAGCCCAGGGAATCGAGCTCCTCAAGGGCCTTGCGGCGTTCGCGGAGCTGAGTGCTCAACCGGGTGCGGATCTCCATCGCCCGAGCCCGCTGCTGCGGATCCTCGGGAAGCTCCCCATCCATGCCGGACAATTGGCTCCACTCGCCTACGAGCCCTCGAATGGCCCGGGAGCGCTCGCGAAGCTCCACAATGATGCCTTGCAGTAGCGGCACCAGGGCGTTGGCGTCTTTCAGGGTGTAGCGGGTAGGGGTTTGGGTTTTCATGGTTCCTCCTGGGGGGGGCAGGCCCACTTCGCTTTGAAGCCGAGAGAATTCCTCGTCCGAAGGACTTTTCCAAAAATCGGGCCGGTGGGGTGAGCAGGAGGGTCCCAGGGCCCTAAATTGCCCGCCCCAGCGATCCCATGGCACACCCCCAGGTCCAGATCACCCATTGCGAGGAGTTCTCCTCCGCACACCGTTTGCACTCCCCCCACCTGTCGGACCAGGAAAACCGGCACGTGTATGGACCCTGCAATACCACCCACGGCCACAACTACCGATTGGAGGTCACGGTGCGCGGCCCGGTCGACCCGAAGACCGGCATGGTGATGAACCTGAACGACCTGATGGACGTGATGCGCAGCGAAATCTGGCAACACGTCGATCACAAGTTCCTGAACGAGGACGTGCCGTTCATGAAAGGCGTCATCCCTACCGCCGAGAACCTGGCGATCGTGATTTGGCAACGCATCGCTGCGTGCCGTGAACGCTTTGGCAGCGCGCGCCTGTACCGGGTGCGCATCGTGGAGAGCCGCGACAACTTCGTCGACTACTTTGGAGAGAGCGCATGAAAGACCGTGAACAGGCACAGGATCTGATCCGGCAACTGCTCGTACAGATCGGCGAAGACCCCGACCGCGAAGGTCTGGCGCGCACGCCAAAGCGCGTGATCAAAGCCTATGAAGAACTGACCGCGGGCATGGACATGACCGTGCACGATGCGGTCGGCCACGGCGTTTTCGAGGAGGATTGCTCCGAGATGGTGCTGGTGCGCGACATCGAGTTCTATTCGCTGTGCGAACACCATATGTTGCCGTTTTACGGCCGCGTGCACATCGGCTACATCCCGCGCAACAAGATCCTCGGGCTTTCCAAACTCGCCCGAATCACCGATGTATTCGCCAAACGCCTGCAGGTTCAAGAGCGCATGACGCAGGAGATCGCCAACGCCGTGCAAGAGGTCATCGACCCGCTGGGCGTCGGTGTGGTGGTCGATGCCGCGCACTTCTGCATGATGATGCGCGGAGTACAAAAGCAGAATTCCTCGACGATGACCTCGTGCCTGCTCGGCTGCTTCCGCAGCAACGCATCGACGCGCAATGAGTTCCTGCGCTTGATCAGCAACCTGCGCAGCTGACCCTGAAATGTGTTACGTACGGAAGCGGGTTTAAGTAGTCACACAAATCGCAGCGGGCGCCGGTCGTTTCGACCGGCGCCCGCTGCGTTGTGACTACTTCCCGCTTCCGTACGTAACCATTTCAGGGCAACGTGGAGTCTTTGGTGCGACCGGTTGCGGGCTTGCGATCGCCAGCCGGGGTCGAAACCTCGGCGGGTTTCGGCGCGGGCTTGTCGGCCGGTTGCACGGTAGGCTTCTCCGCCGGTTTCGCGGGTTCGCTCACCGGCTTGCCGGCGGGTCTCACTGCGGGGGTTTCCGCGGGGGTCTTGGCCGGAGCTTCGGCGGGTTTGCCAGCCGGCTTCGGCCCAGCGTCGCCCGCTTTCGGGGCCGGCACCGGTTCCGCGCCGCGTTCTTTGGGAGCGGGCGTCGGTTTCACTTCGCCGGCGCGGGGTGCGGGCTTTTCACCGGGTTTGGCGGTTTCGCCGCGCACGGGCTGGGCGCCCTTGCGGCCGTCCAGGTCCTGCTTCTCGCCGTTCTGGCGTTGGCGCTCGAGTTCGGCCTTCTTCGCGGCTTCTTCGGCCTGGGCCTTGCGCAGATTCTCGCGGGCCTGCTGGGCACGCTCCTGGTTGTGGGCGTCCTGTGCCTTCTGCTCCGCGGCTTTGCGCTCGGCCTCCTTGGCGGCCTCTTCCTTGCTCAGCGGCCGGCCCTCGACGGGCTTGCCGTCAGCGGGTTTCACCCCCTCGGCGGGCAGCACCGGTTTGGCCGGCTCACCCTTGGCGGCATTCTCCGCTTCGACGATCTCGACGAGTTTCTGAGCGGCGCCACGGGCGCGGACTTCGAACACGTCGTAGATCTCGCGGCCTTCCTCCGCACTCAAGGCCCCCGAGCGCACCAGGGCGGTCACGCGGTCCTTGGCGTGGTTCAGGGCCCCGCGCCAGGCCACGATGGACTCCTGGGCGGCTTTGGCGTCGGGCTTGCCGTCCTGGCCGAGCAGGATGACTTCGCCGAGCGACTTGTAGATCTCGCGGCCATCCGCGGCGGAGAGCTGGCCACCGGCCAGGAGCCGTTGGACGTGGCCCCGGGCGCGCTGCTCCTTCTTGAGCATCTCCGGATCCTGACGGCCCGCGTTGTCCTCGGTGCCCTCGTTCGGCTTCGGACCATCCGCCACCGGGGTCGGCTTCTGCTCGGAGGGTTTGGGATCACGGGGCTGGACCTTGCCCTGCACACGCTTGGCGGGGGTGGCGCCTTCGGGACGCACGCCCGAGGCGTCGGCCGGCTTCGCGTCGGCCTCACCAGGAGCAGCGGCAGGTTTGGCGTCCGGCCCCCCCGCAACGGGGACCGGTTTGCCCGGATCGACCGCGGGGCGATCGGCGGGTTTGGCCACCGGGCCATCGGCCGGCTTGGCCGGATCCGCGGCGGGGTCACCCTGCTTGCGGCTCGCGTCCGCTTCGGCCTGCTTGCGCTTTGCTTCTTCCTCGGCTTTGCGCTTGGCCTCCTCTTCGGCGCGGCGCGCGCGCTCGGCCCGGCTGTCGGCGATCAGCTGCTGGTAGTAGTCCCGGAACTCGTCCGAGCCCATGCGCCGATCCTTGTTCTTGTCGTGCAGGGCGAACGCCTTGGCGGGGATGCCCGCCTTCGCCGCCTCGCGCGGGCTGATGGTGCCGTTCTTGTCGAGGTCGGTGGCGCGGAACGTGGCCGTGATGCGCTCTTCGAGAGTGAGCGCACCGCTGTCCGCCTGGGCTTGGGCCGCTCGCGCGCAGAGCAGGGCGACTGCGGCCAGCGTCAGATAGGAACGATTCTTCATGTTTCCCCCGGTGATTTGCGAGAACCCGGCCTTGCGGCCGCCAGCGACCCCGTCCGGGGGCCCAGGAAAAACATCGGTCGGGAAGTCCCGTTGCTTTCCTCCTCGTCAGTATAGATTCTGGGTCCGATCCGGGGGGCCATTCCGGGCCCAAATGGGCACACCTGGCCCAGTTCCCGACGGAATTGCCCAATTGGGGCCCTGCCATCCGAATCCCATGACTCCCACACCCGCCACCGCTCCCCTGTTGGCCCCCGGCGATCGCCGCAAAATGGCCACCCGCGAAGCCTACGGAGAGGCCCTGCTCGCCCTGGGCCGGCAAAACGAGAACGTCGTCGTGCTCGATGCCGATCTCTCCGGCTCCACGAAGACCAAAGCCTTCTCCAAGGCCTTCCCGGAGCGTTTCTTCAACATGGGTGTGGCCGAGGCCAACATGGTCGGCAACGCGGCCGGCCTGGCCTGCATGGGCTACACGGTGTTTGCCAGTTCCTTCGCGATGTTTGCCGCAGGTAAGCCGTGGGAACAGATCCGCCAGAGCATCTGCGTTCCCGAACTGGACGTGAAGATCTGTGCAACCCACGCGGGTCTGACCGTGGGTGAGGATGGCAAGTCGCACCAGATGCTCGAGGACGTGTCCTTGATGCGCGTCCTGCCACACATGCGGGTGATCGTGCCCGCCGACGGGGTCGAGGCGGCCCAGGCCATCATGGCCGTCGCCGATGCGCCCGGTCCGTGTTACGTGCGCCTGTCGCGGGCTTCCACCCCGCTGCTGTTCTCGGATGACTATCGTTTCCAGATCGGCAAGGGTGCGATCCTGCGCGAGGGATCGGACGTGTGCCTCGCCGCCTGTGGCGTGGCCGTCGCGGCGGCCCTCGAAGCGGCCGACGTGCTGGCTGCTTCCGGCATCGAAGCGCGGGTGATCAACTTCGCCACCATCGATCCGATCGACGTGCAGCTGGTGGCCGAATCCGCCGCCCGCTGCGGGGCGATCTTGACCGTCGAAGAACACCAGATCCGCGGCGCCCTCGGCGATGCCGTGGCCCAAGCGGTGGTGCGCAACCACCCCGTGCCCATGGACATGATCGGCATGGACGACGCCTTCGGGCAGAGCGGCACCGCCGACGAACTTCTTGTGCACTACGGCATCGACGGCGCTTCGATCGCGCAGCGCGCCCAGACCCTTCTCCGCCGCAAGGCCTGACCCCATCCGATCATGAGCCTTACCCAATCGCGCATCGAAGAGATCCAGGCGGCGGCCCATCAAGTCCGCGTCGACGTGCTGCGCATGGTGCACGCCGCCACGTGTGGGCACCCCGGCGGACCGCTCGGCATGGCCGATTTCATGGCCACGCTGTTCCTCGAACACTTCAACCTGACCCCCGCCAACCGCCTCGCCCCCGACCGCGACCGGTTCGTGCTGGGCAACGGACACACCTGCGCTGGCTACTACGCGCTGCTCGCGCAGAAAGGCCTGATTCCCCGCGAAGAGTTGCTGTCCTTCCGCAAGTTCGGCTCGCGCCTGCAGGGTCACCCGCACCGCAACCTGGACATGGGCATCGACTTCAGCACCGGCAGCCTGGGCAACAGCCTTTCGGTCGCCGCGGGCATGGCGCTCGGCGCCCGCATGCGGGGCTACGACAGCCGCATCTACAGCGTCTCTTCGGACGGCGAAAGCCAAGAAGGGCAGATCTGGGAGGCGGCCACCAGCGCCGCGCACTATCGCCTGGGCAACCTCACCGTGATCGTGGACTTCAACAACATCCAGATCGACGGGCACATGCGCGACGTGATGAACGTACGCGATCTGCGCGACAAGTACGACGCGTTCGGTTGGCATGCCACCGATGTGGACGGTCATGACGTGCAGGCGGTGAACGACGCGTTGGAGGCCGCGCACGGCGTACTCGATCGTCCCAGCGCGATCATCGCGCACACCACCATCGGCAAAGGCGTCTCCTTCATGGAAGACCAGGCCTCGTGGCACGGCGTCGCGCCGAACGACGAGCAACTCGCCGCCGCCCTGGCCGAACTCGCCTGATTTCCGCAGCATGTCCAAGACCTCCGGCCGACAAGCATTTCTGGCGTATGCCATGGGTGTCGTGGCCGGGGTTTTGGGCACGTTGATCTGGAAACAGTGGTTCCCCGATCCGGAGGACCGCGATGTGCGCGAGTACCGTGAGGTGCGGGACTTCGTCGCGTCGACATTCGTGCGCAGCCTCGACAAGCAAGAGCTGCTCGAACGTTCGCTGCGGGGCATGACGCGCTCGCTCGACCCGTATTCGCGCTACTACGACCGCGCGGAATCGGACGAATTCGAGCAGGAAACCCAGGGAAACTACCCGGGCATCGGCGTCGTCATGCGCCAGGTCGAAGGCCGCGCCCGCGTCCTGTTCGCCGTGCCGGGCTCCCCCGCCGACCGCGCGGGATTGCTGAGCGGCGATGCGATCCTCTCCGTGGACGGCGTGAAGTCCGCGGACCTGCCGTGGGATGAGTTTGCCGAGCACATGCGGGGTCCGGCGGGCAGTCTCGTGGCGCTGGAACTGCAAGGCACCGACGGGGCCTTGCGGAGTGTCGAAGTGCCACGCGGGCTCGTCCCCGATCCCTCCGTGCGGCACGTCGAATGGCTCGATGAGCCGGGTGGAACCGCGTACATCTCCGTGCACGGGTTCTCGCGCCGCACCCCCGACGAGTTCGATCGCGCGATGTCCGAAATGGAACCGGCGCGCGCCCTGGTGCTCGACTTGCGCGACAACCTCGGCGGCGTGATGGAGTCCGCCGTAGCGATCGCGGATCGGTTCCTGAGCACGGGGGAAATCCTGCGCACCGAAAGCCGCACCGCCAGCGAATCCCACGTGGCCAAAGAGGGCACCACCCTGTGGCCCGACCTGCCGATGGTCGTGTTGGTCAACGGCAGCTCCGCCAGCGCCGCGGAAATCCTGGCGGCGTCGCTGCAAGACCACCGTCGGGCCGTGCTGCTCGGCGAACCGACCTACGGAAAAGGCGTCGTGCAGGAGATCCGACGCTTCCCCGAATTCGGCACCCGCGCGAAGGTCACCAGCGCCTACTACTACTCCCCCTCCGGCCGGCTGTTCGAACGCAGCGCCGAGGCGGGCCGTACCTACGGCATTATGCCGGACGTGCGCGTGGAGCTGACCGCCGGCGAGCAGAACGGCGTGCGGGACTACCTCGCGGGTTACGGCACCCCGAAAGCCGTACGCGAGGCCCTGCACACCTGGCAGACCCGCGAATCCGTGCCGCAGGCGGACTATCTTCCGCGCGACCGCCAGGTGCTCGCCGCCCTGGAGCTGCTCGCCGACCACCGCCCCGAACCCCGCGACTGATGCCCTCCCGCCCCCACCCGCGCCCGATCCACGGGGACCTGGTCCTCGGTATCGAATCCTCGTGCGACGACACCGCCGCCGCCGTGGTGCGGGGCGGGCGCGAAGTCCTGTCGTCGGTGGTGCGCAGCCAGGCCGCGGAACATGCGGACTGGGGCGGCGTGGTACCCGAGATCGCCAGCCGCAGTCACCTCGAAGCGATCGGGCCCGTGGTGCAGCAGGCCCTCGACGAGGCGGGCATCGGTTTCGATGACCTCGCTGGCATCGCCGTGACGCGGCAGCCGGGCCTGATCGGCTCGCTGCTGGTGGGCGTGACCTACGCCAAGGCCCTCGCCTTTGCCCGCAACCTGCCGCTGGTGGGCGTGCACCACATCGAAGCCCACGTCTACGCCGCCACGATGCAGTGGGAGGATCCGCCGCCTGCGCCGACCATCGCGCTGGTGGTTTCGGGGGGGCACACGGCCCTGTACGAGATGGACGGGCCGCGCAAGATGACGCCGCTGGCTTCGACCCTCGACGATGCGGCCGGCGAAGCGTTCGACAAGGTCGCGCACCTGCTGGGCCTCGCGTATCCCGGCGGCCCGTCGGTTTCGGCCCTCGCCACCGAGGGCAACCCGAAAGGCATCGCCTTCCCCCGCTACCGCGCCAAGGACGGCCGGCCCGGGTTTTCGTTCAGCGGACTCAAGACCGCCGTGCTCTACCACCTGCGCGGCGGCGATGCCCTGGCGCCGACGCCCGCCCCCCAGCAGATCCCGGACCGCGCCGACGTGGCGGCCTCGTTCCAAGCCGCCGTGGTCGACAACCTCGTGCGCCCGACCCTGCAGGCGGCGCGCGAACGCGGGGCGCGTTCGATCCTGATCGCAGGCGGCGTGGCCGCCAACCGTTCGCTGCGGGCGGCCATGGCTGCCGCCGCGGAGGCCGAAGGCATCGAAACGCGCTTCCCCGCCCCCGCCTACTGCACCGACAACGCCGTGATGATCGCCGGCCTGGGCTGGCACGCGTTGCGCGCCGGCGACTTGGCGGATTGGGGCCTGGACGCCAGCCCCCGTTGAGCACCGGAGGCCCCACGCCCGATTCGCGGACGCGCGGGTTTCCACCCCCCGGCCCGCCCGCCATCGGGTAGCTTCTTGCGCGATGGAACCGAACGCCCTGCACGACCTGCTGCAAGCGGTACGCACCGGGGACCTGGCCCCGCGCGATGCCATGGCGCGCCTGGCGCAGTGGCCGGTGCAGGACCTGGGCCATTCGCAGCTCGACTTGCACCGCTCGGTGCGCTGCGGCCACCCCGAGGTGGTCTTCGGGGCCGGCAAGCGCCCGGAGGAGCTCGTGGAGATCGCCCGGGCCCTGACCCAAGCCCACAGCCGCCTGCTGGTCACCCGCGCCACCCCCGAAGGCGCCGCCGCCCTCTGCCAGGCCCTGCCCGAATGCGTCTGGCACGAGCGGGCCCGGGCCGTGACCGTTGGGCTGCCCGAGCCCGACGCGGGCGAAGGCGGTGTGCTGATCGTCTGCGCCGGCACTTCGGACCTGCCGGTGGCGGAAGAGGCCTGGATCACGGCGCGCTCGATGGGCGCGCGGGCGGAACTGGTGGCCGACGTGGGCGTCGCGGGCCTGCATCGGGTGCTGGGGCAGCTTCCCCGCCTGCGCAGCGCGCGGGCCCTGGTGGTCGTGGCGGGCATGGAGGGTGCCCTGCCGAGCGTGGTCGGCGGCCTGGTCGACCGGCCCGTCATCGCCGTGCCGACCTCGGTGGGCTACGGGGCGGCGTTCGGGGGCCTGGCGGCCCTCCTGGGCATGCTGAACAGCTGCGCGGCGGGAGTTACCGTCGTGAATATCGACAACGGATTCGGGGCCGGATACGCTGCGGCCCAGATCAATCGCCTGCACTCGGTCCCCGCCGGCGATTCAGCGAAACACGAACGATGAGCGCCAAACAACCCGCCGCCCTGGCCCTTGAGAATGGTTTGGTCCTGCGGGGATTTTCGATTGGTGCGGAGGGCGAGAAGTCCGGCGACCTGGTCTTCAACACCGCGATGAGCGGCTACCACGAGATCCTCACGGATCCTTCGTACGTGGGCCAGGTGGTGCTGATGACCTACCCGCTGATCGGCAACTACGGTATCGCCGAAGAAGACGCCGAATCCGGCCGTGCGTGGGCGGAAGCCTTCGTGATCAAGGAGCTGTCCTCGATCGCGTCGAACTTCCGCGCCAGCCTGACCCTGCCCGAATGGTTGAAGCGCGAAGGCGTGGTGGCGATCGAAGGCATCGATACGCGCCGGGTCACGAAGGTCACGCGTGAGTTCGGCAGCCTGCGCTGCGTGGTCTCCACCACCGACCTCGACGACGACTCGCTGATCGCCAAAGCCAAAGCCGCACCCTCCACGGACGGCTGCGACCTCGCGTCGACGGTCTCCTGCCACGCGCCGTACACCTGGGACAGCGGATACCCCGATTCGTACCCGGCGGAGCTGCTGCCCGCGGGCGGCGCGCGCCTGAAGGTCGTCGCCTACGACTTCGGCATCAAGCGCAACATCCTGCGCAGCCTGTACCACCAGGGCTTCGATGTGCAGGTCGTGCCCGCGAACACACCGGCCGCCGACGTGCTCGCCTTGTCTCCCGACGGCGTGTTCCTGTCCAACGGCCCCGGCGATCCGGCGGCGGTGGGCGGCGCGATCCAGGCGACCCGCGACCTGCTGGGCAAGGTGCCGATCTTCGGTATCTGCCTCGGTCACCAGATCCTGTCGCTCGCGATGGGTGCGCAAACGTACAAGATGCCGTTCGGCCACCACGGCGCGAACCACCCGGTGCGCGATGAAACCACCGGGCGCGTGGAGATCACCTCGCAGAACCACAGCTACGCGGTCGATCCGGCCACGATGCCGTCGGACCTCGAGGTCACGCACATCAACCTGAACGACAACACGGTGGCCGGGGTGCGGCACAAGAGCGCACCGGCGTTCGGCGTGCAGTATCACCCCGAAGCGGCCCCGGGTCCCCTGGACTCGTGCCACCTGTTCCAGCGCTTCCGCCGCCTCATTCTGGACAGCCGCCAGCCGGCCTGAGCCCGGTCCCGGGCACAGGGCCCGACCGGAAGCGCCTGGGCCGGATAGGCTTCGGCGGACGCCTGCCCCACTGCCATGGCCCGCCCGCTCGCCGACTTCACCGATTCCCGGGACAACAACTTCAACCTGCTGCGTTTCCTGGCGGCGGGTTTGGTGCTGTTCGCGCACAGCTATCCGCTGACCGGCACCGAGCCGGAACCGCGCCTGGGCGGCTTTGGGCTCGGGCACGTAGCCGTCGACATCTTCTTCGTCACTAGCGGCCTGCTGGTGACCCGCAGCCTGCTGCACCGCGCCAACGTCGTGGCGTTCGCATGGGCGCGCTTCGTGCGGATCGTGCCGGCGCTGTTCGTCGCGGTCTTGCTCTGCGCCTACGGATTCGGCCTCGCCTTCACCGAGCTTCCGGCGGGTGAATACCTACGCCGCTCCGAGGTCGGCACGTTCGTGTTCAAGAACACTGCCCTGCTCGCGGGCCGCATCCGCTACGAACTGCCGGGTGTGTTCGAGCAGAACCCGTACAAGGGTGCCGTCAACGGTTCCCTTTGGACCCTGCCGTGGGAGGTGCGCATGTACCTGCTGCTCGCGGGAATCGGGGTCGCCGGTCTGTTCTTGCCGCGTAGGCGGCGTGCCTTTGCACTCGCCGCCATGATCCTCGGGGTCGCCGCCGCCGGCGCCATCGCGAACCTACTGCAACACACCGTCGGAATCTCCGAACAGAAGTTCCTCGTGCATGGCATCCGTCTATTGCACGTGTTCTTCCTCGGCGGAGCGGCCTACGTATTGCGCCGTTTCGTGCCGCTGCAGCACGTGGCGTTCGCCGTTGCCATGGTGGCGCTTTTCGCCCTGCAGGGTTGGAAGCCCGGCTTCCACGTCCTCTACCCCTACCTGCTGGCTTACGGGGTGCTCTACCTCGCCTATATCCCCGGCGGCTTCCTGCGGGGATTCAACCGGTTGGGCGACTATTCGTACGGCCTGTACATCTACGCCTTCCCGGTGCAGCAAGCGATCGCCGCGTTGCAGCCCGGAGTGTCCATGCCGGTGATGTTCCGCGAAGCCAGCGCCGCAACGCTGCTGCTCGCGGTGCTCTCCTGGTACCTCGTCGAAAAGCCGATGCTCGCGCGCAAGGATGCGTGGAAACGCTGGCTTCCGGCTCCGAAAGCCTGATCGGAGCGCACGGCACCCCTAGAGCAGGTGCACGGGATCCACGTCGATGACCAGGCGCGGCCGGGTGCGGGCTTCGACGGCGGCGGTGAGCAGGGAACGGGCTTTGCCGAACGCGCGGCCGTCGGGACCGGAACGCAGCAGCAGGTTGTAGCGGTGTTTGCCGCGCACCATCGCCATGGGCGCCGGCGTGGGGCCCAGGATCTGCACCTCGGCGGGATCGAGGTTCTTGTCGAGGAAATCGGTGAGTTCGTCGGCCGCGGTCTTCACCAATTCCTCGTCCGGGTCCTCAAGCACGACGCGGATCAGGCGTCCGTACGGCGGATAACCGAGCTCCTGCCGCTGGGCCAATTCGCCTTCGGCAAACGCCGTGAAGTCGTGTTTGGCGGCGTGCACGATCGCAGGGTGTTCCGGCGCGTGGGTCTGGATCACGATGCGGCCCGGCAGATCGGCGCGGCCGGCGCGGCCCGAGACCTGCGAAAGCAGCTGGAAGGTGCGCTCAGACGCCCGCAGATCGGGCAAGTGCAACGCGCCGTCGGCGGAGATCACGCCGACCACGGTCACGCGCGGGAAATCGAGTCCCTTGGCGATCATTTGCGTGCCGACAAGCAAGTCGATCTCGCCGCGCCCGAACGCGGACAGGGTCTCTTCGTAATCCTCGCGCCGCAGCATGGTGTCCGAGTCCATGCGCGCCACCCGGGCATCGGGGAACGACGTCTTCAGCACGCTCTCCACCTGCTCCGAACCCTGCCCCAGGAACCGCAAGCCCGGCGCGCTGCACGTCGGGCAAGCGGACGGCGGCGGTTTCTCCTCGCAGCACGAATGGCAAGCGATGCGCCCGTGCCGGCGGTGGAAGGTCATGGCCATGTCGCACTGCTCGCAGCGCACCACGTGGAAGCACTCGCGGCACCACAGGGTCGGGGAGTAGCCGCGCCGGTTGAGGAACAGGATGCACTGCTCCTTGCGCTCCAAGGCCTCGCGCACGTACATCTCGAGCATGCGGGACAGAAGCGGTTGCCCCTTTTCATGGCGCATGTCTACGACGACGATCTGCGGCATCTCCTGCTCGCGCACGCGTGAGGCGAGCACGATGTGCTGATAGCGGCCCTGCCTGGCATTCTCGTAACTCTCGAGCGACGGCGTCGCGCTGCCCAGCACGCAGATCGCCCCCGCCCGCTGGGCCCGCACCACCGCCACGTCCCGTCCGTGATAACGCGGCGTGGATCCCTGCTTGAACGAAGGTTCGTGCTCTTCGTCCACGACGATCACGCCGAGGTTGGGCACGGGCGCGAAGATCGCGCTGCGCGCCCCCACCACCACGCGCAGTTCTCCGCTCTGCACCCGGCGCCACATCGACAGGCGCTGGCGATCGGTCAATCGGCTGTGCATCACGGCCACCTGGCCGAAACGCGATTGGAACCAGCTGACGGTCTGCGGCGTCAGGGCGATCTCGGGCACCAATACGATCGCGCCGCGGCCCAGTTCAAGGGCGCGCTCGATGATGCGCAGGTAGACCTCGGTTTTCCCGCTGCCCGTGACGCCGTGCAGCAGGAAACAGCTGTACTCGGACGCGGCCAAGGGTTTTTCCATTGCGTCAAGCGCGGCCTGCTGCGCCGAGCTCAAGCTCGCGGGCCGCGTGCGCGGGCTGCCCGCTGCGGCACTCTGCAAGGCATCAGGCTCCTCCTCGACCGCGAACTCCTTCACCCATCCACGCTGCACCAGCGTTTTGAGCGGCGAGGTCGAAAGGCCCAGCTTCTTGAGCAACTCACCCCGCTGCAGGGGCCCCGAAGCCCCCATCAACGTGCGCAGGAGTCGGTATTGCTTCTCGTGTTTCTCCTCGAGTTCGACGAGCTGCTCCGGCCCTACTCCCTGCGGCACTTCGAGGTACAGCACCTTGCGCCGCTCCCCTTCGCGCTTGAGCGCCGCCGGCAACACGGCGGCCAGGGCTTCCCCCCATCCGCAGACGTAGTAGTCCGCCATCCAGCGGGTCAGTTCGAGCAGCTCCGTGCCCACCACGGGCTCGGAATCGAGCACCTCGTAGATGCGCCGCACCTTGCTCGCCGGCAGCTCGCACCGATTCGTGACCGCCACCACCACGCCCACCTCGCGTCGACGGCCGAAGGGCACGCTGACGCGCATGCCCGGCTGTACCTTCTCCGCCAGACCCGGATCCGCCGCGTAGGTGAACTCGCGGCGCAGGGGTTTGGCGAGGGCGACCTCCAGGAACAGGGTCTCTTCGCTCTGGAAGAGTTCGACCGCCATGGCTCAGCCGCAGGCGCAGGGGGTCGCTTCGCAGCGCGGACAACCGGCGGCGTACTTGCGCCGGGCGGCCGCCTCCAGGTCGATGCCGGCGATCGACGCCAGCGAAACCAACCACGCGAACACATCGGCGAACTCCCCCTCGAGTTCGTCCTGGTGTCCGCGGCGCAGGGCACGGGTCAATTCGCCGAACTCTTCCGCAAACCACATGAAGGTGCCTTCCAGGCCGCGGGCCGAGTCCTTCTTGTAGTAGATCGCTTCGATGAGCTTCTGGAATTCCTGGATCTGCATGGTTCAGGCGGGATCGCGCGCGAGCACGACCAGGGAGTAGTCGTTGGGTTGGAGTTGGTTCTCGGCAAACCGGTCGACCGCGTTCAGCACGGCATCGGCCATCGCCTCCGCCGAACGGGCGGCGTTGGCCTGCAGCGCCCGGTAAAGCCCCGTTTCGCCCCATTCGTTGCCATCCGACCGGCAGACGCTGGCGATGCCCTGTCCGGCGAGCACCAGACGATCGCCGGGCAACATCGGCACCCGGATGACTTCGAGGCGCTTTTCGAAGACGCTGCCCTCATCAAAACCGAGTGCGAAGCCCGCCGGTTGCAGGGATTTCAGCCGATTTTCGGCGGCATCGAAGCGCAGCAGGGGCAGCTTGTGCCCAGCGCAAGCCACTTCGGCCACGTGATCGAGGGGGTGCAGCACAACCACCAGGGCGGTGACGAAGATGCCCCGCTCCACGTCGCGGTGCAGCTCGCGGTTGACCCATTTGAGCGCGTCGGCGAGGCTCGCGGACGACTGCAATGCGGTTCGCAGGTAGGCCCGCGCGGTGGCGCCGATCAGCGAGGCGGGCACGCCCTGGCCGCTGACGTCGCAAACGAAAAAGGCGGGCGAAGCCCCAAGGCGCGTGAAATCGTAGAAGCCGCCGCCCGGCTCGCTGCTCGCGCGGAAGCGGCCCGCCACGCGGTAGCCGTCCATCCACGGCTCCTCCGAGGGCAGGAAGGCCTGGGCCAGGTGCAGCGCGAGCTCCCGCTCCCGCATGCGGATGCCGAGCTCCACCTCGCTGTGTTGGGCCTCCGCCAGGGATTCCCCCATCTTGTCGATCGCTTTCGCCAGGGCGCGCACTTCGCCCGGCCCCTTCACGTGGGGTCGGTGCCGCAAGTTGCCCCGGGCGATGACGCGCACGTCCTGAACCAGATCGTCGAGCGGCCGCGCCACGTGCCGAGCAATCAGGCTCGCCACGCCGGCTCCCACCAGGATCGCAACACCGGTCACGAACCAGATCAGGTAACCGAGGTCGCGCTCCTCGCGCGAAGCGACCTTCGGCAGGACAAGCCCCGGGGAGCCTTCCACCGCATACCGGGCGCCCGCGAGTCCCTTGTGCCGCCCTTCCAAGAGCTGCACTTCGGTACGCAATACCCCGCCCGCCTTCACGGTGGACGTGTCCGAAGTCGGCCGCAGGTGCTCTTTGCCCTGTTCCAGCAGCTCGGACCCGATCGCTTGCTCCTCCGCCGCCAGCACCATCGACTGGTCCACGTGGTACTGCACGAGTTCGTGCGAGCGTTTGGCGAGGAACTGGCCGGCCGTCAGCAACACGATGGCCAGGGCCAGAGACACCCCCAATGCAAACCGGGCCGCCAATCCCATGGTTACTGTTCTACCCCCAGGAACCAGAAATGGGGGCTGGAGCCGGGAAACAGTGTTTGCAGCAGCCACATCACCGCCAGCCCGTAGAGGCCCGCCATGACATCGTCGAGCATGATGCCGTCCGAGCCGCCGACCCGCTCCAATCGTTTGATCGGGAAGGGCTTGAGCACGTCGAAGGTACGGAAGACCACGAAGCCGACGACCAGTCCCAGCGCGCTGGGCCCGCGCAGGGCAGCCATGGTGATCAGGTACCCGACGACCTCATCAAGCACGAAAAAGCCCGGATCCTTGCCGTAACGCTCTTCGATGGCGGGCGCCAAAGCCCGGCCGAGCAGGTAGACCGCCGCAGCGGCCACCATGGACCAAGCCAGGTACGAAGCCGACGAAGACAGGGCCCAGGCGATCAACACGCCTCCCAGGGTGCCAAACGTGCCCGGCGCCACCGGCGCCATGCCCAGTCCGCCGCAGGTCACGCACCAGACCCGCCAATCGTCCGTCCGGAACTTGCGTTCGCTCACGGCTCCGACCGGGACAGGAACCGTTTGGTGTGCAGGACGTAGTTCAGGCCGGAACCGAGGGTGGTGATCAGGGTCAGCCAAACCAGCACGTGCGTGAGGCCGCTCCAGAAGCGATACCAGCCCTCGGGCCAGGCGTAGGCTTCGAGCCAGAGCACGCCGCCCACCGCCATGCACTGCACGATCATCTTGATCTTGCCGAGGCCGTCGGCAGGGAACTCACCCCCGAGTTTCTCCACGTAACCGCGGATGCCGGTCACGAGGAATTCGCGCGCGAGGATCACGACGACCGCCCAGGCGGGCACCCACGCGCGGGTCCAGGGCATGGCCGCGGCGAACACCAGGGCGCCGACGATCAGCACCTTGTCGGTGAACGGGTCGGCGATGCGGCCGAAGTCGGAGACGAGTTTGTCGCGGCGCGCTAGGTAGCCGTCGAGGAAGTCCGTGGCGGCCACCGCCACGAACAACCAGAACGCGATCTGCACCAAGCCGCGGTGCTCGCGCACTTCGGCCTGGCTGTCACCGGTGAGCGTGTGCAGGATGCCAAAGAGGACCATCGCACCCAGGAACCGGATCGCGGTGATGCGGTTGGGCCAGTGCTGGAAGACCCCTTTCATGCCAGCTCCTCCCCGAGCAGGTTGTTGTCCTGCAGGAGTTCGGTCACGCGCACGCGCAACTTCTGGCCGACTTCGGCATCGGGGGCCTCGACGAAGACGACGGGGTCGACCTCCGGGGCATCCCAGTCACCGCGCGCCACGACGAACCCTTCGTCATCGGCCGGTTCGTCGACCCAGACGTCGATCTCGGCGCCGATCTGGCTTTCCTGCACGGCTTCGAGCACCTCATCCCGGGCGGCCAGCACGCGTTCGAGCCGCTGCTGGATCTCCTTGGCGGGCACCTTGCCGGTCAGGCTGGCCCCATGGGTGCCCTCTTCGTCGCTGTAGCCGAAAGCCCCGAGCCGCGCTAGCGAGTGCCGCCGGATCAGGTTCACCAGCTCGTCCACGTCCTCCTCCTGCTCGCCGGGGAAGCCGACCAGCACGGTGGAGCGCAGGGTGATGCCGGGCACCTCCTGGCGCAGGCGTTCGAGGGTCGCGTGCACCTGGTCCACGCTCGACGTGCGGCGCATGGCCTTGAGCACGCGGCTGGAACCGTGCTGGATCGGGATGTCCAGGTAGGGGATGACCTTCGGGTGATCGCGCAGCAGATCGGTCAAGCGCCACGGAAAGCGCCCCGGGTAGGCGTACATGATGCGCACGCGGTGTTCGCCGGGCAGGTCGGCAAGGGCCTCGACCAGGTCGGGCAGTTCCATGCCGAAGTCGCGGCCCCAGGCGGTGGAGTCCTCCGCCACGAGCACCAGCTCGCCTACCCCAGCGCCGATCAGTTCGCTCGCTTCTTCGAGCACGGCGCTCGGGCGCTTGGAACGGTGCGGTCCGCGGATTGAAGGGATCGCGCAGAAGGCACACTGGTGGTCGCAACCGTGGCTGATGCGCAGGTAGGCGTAAGAGCCGGGGGTCGACAGCAGGCGCGCGTCGTCGCGCTCGGCGGGGCGCAGGCCCGGGCTGGACAGGTAATCGCTGACGCGCCGGCCTTCCGACAGCTCGCGCACCGAGCGAGCCAGGCCGCGGTAGTCCGAAATCTCGGCGAACAGGTCGACCTCGGGGAACTCCTCCCGCAACTTCTGGCGGTAGCGCTGCACCAGGCAGCCGGCCACGACCACGGAGCCGAGTTCGCCGCGCTGCTTGCGCTCGATGAGCGAGCGGATGGCGGCGTAGGACTCCTCCCGGGCGGGCCCGATGAAGGAGCAGGTGTTGAGCACCACGGCCTGGGCCTGGTCGGCGTCCCCGGTGACGGTCAGACCCTCTTCCGCCATGCGGGCGAGGATCAGTTCGGAGTCGATCAGGTTCCGGGCACAGCCCAGGTGGATGAGGGAGACGAGGCCGGGGGTGCTCAAGGGGCGCGCGGGGGGACTCAGGCGCCTGCGCTGAGCTCCAGCCAGGCGTCCATGTCCAGGAGTATAGCGCGCTTCTGCCCCCCCATGTACGGCCCGATCAGCCCGACCTGCTCGAACTCCTCCAGCAGCTCGCTGGCCGCCTCGAAGTCCAGGTCGAACTCCCGCTGCAGCAGGGAAACCCCGACCCGATCCCGCTCGATCAGGAAAGCGCCGGCGGCCTGGACCAGGTCCGGCCGCGACCAGGTCCGGCCCCGGGGGCCGTCGGCCCTGCCGGACGGCACCGGCTCAAGCTCGACCAGGTTCTCCAGCTCGGCCACGACGGGGGTCGCAGCCACCTCGGCGAGCACCTCTTCGGGTGCCTCGACCTCGGCTTCTTCGCTCAGCTCGTAGTCCTCGTCTTCATCTCCGTCGACGTCGTATTCCTCGTCCTCTTCGTCGTAGTCCTCGTCGTCGTCTTCGTATTCCTCGTCGTCCTCGTCCTCGTCTTCATCTTCGTCGTCTTCGTCTTCATCCTCGTCGTCGTCATAGCCGGCGGTCACGGCGTCCTCTTCCAACTCTTCCTCGTCGGATTCTTCGTACTCGCCTTCCTCTTCGTCGTCTTCTTCTTCCTCTTCGTCTTCTTCGTCGTACTCGGACTCCTCATCGTCCTCGTACTCCCCTTCTTCCTCTTCTTCGTACTCTTCGTCTTCTTCCTCGTATTCGGCTTCTTCGTCTTCCTCGAGCTCGCCGGTTTCTTCGTCTTCCTCTTCCTCTTCGAGCTCGCCGTCTTCCTCTTCGTACTCGGACTCTTCTTCGTCCTCGTACTCACCCTCTTCCTCTTCGAGCTCTTCTTCGTCTTCCTCTACAAGTTCGCCGGTCTCCTCGTCTTCGTACTCGGCGTCCTCATCGTCATAGTCTTCGTCTTCGGATTCCTCGTCGTCCTCTTCGAAATCGTCGTCCTCTTCTTCGTACTCGTCTTCGTCGTCGAAGCCGTCGTCCTCGATTTCGTCCTCGTCGTCATCCCAGCCTTCGGCGACGACCTCCTCGGGCTGAGGGGCGACCACGGCGCCGGGCACGGCCTGCTCCGCCGCTTCCTCGGGGGCGAACAGATCCGAAGCCCAAGGCCCCTCGGCCTCCAGCTCCTCGCGGATCGACGGCAACAGCGAAGGCGCCGCTTCCTGGGTTTCAACGGGCACCTTGCTGAAGGTCACCCGGGTCACCGAACGGGCGTGGCTGTCGGCATCCTCGTCCACGCCCGCTTGGGCCTGGATCTGCATGGCCGGCGCGGTTTGCTCCGAAGCGGCCGGACGAGCCGAAGCCGCCGCGCTGGATTCACGGCCTTCCCAGGCCGCGAGCCAATCCCGCTCCATCTTGCGCATCAGGGCCTCTTCCGCCGGTTCCGCGATGGCGGCTTCCGCTGCAGCTTCCTCCGCTTCGGGCTCGACGTCCATCACGAGTTCGATGGTCTCTTCCTGCTCCGCGACTTCGTCCACCTCGAGTTCGTCCGCGGCTTCCACCACCACTTCGACCGCCGAGGGCTCGGACGGCTCGACGCGGGCGATCGGCGCCGGGGCGGCGGGCTCATCGTCCTGTTCCCACACCGGGCGCGGCGCCCGACTGCGCACGGCGGCGCCTTCCACTTCGGGAGCCGGCCCCATGTCCAGGGGTTTGGTGCCCGGGGGCAACTTGCGCACCTTGGGTTGGGTAGCGTGCGCGCTATCGAGGCCGATCAGGTCCGCGAGGGCCTGCTCTTCGGCATTTTTCAGGCCGAAGGGGTCGTCGGCCCGGCCTTCCTCGACGCCGGCGCCGAAAGGAACGTCAGCTTTGGCGTGGGCAGACTTGGGGGTCCCCAGATTTGCACCAGCGGGCTGAGCGACAGGCCCCTTCCCCTTGCCGGGGCGGTTCCATCGGTGGTTCTTGTCGACGGATGCGTCGGCTTTTTTCGGGGCGGGTTGGGCATCGGTCGGCAGGGACTCGGTCGGGGCGGCTTTGGCTTTCGCCTCCGCCTTCAGGGGCGCGGCCCCCTTGGGGATCTCCCCCTTGAGGCGCACGTCTTCGGGATAGGGCGAAGGCGGCAGGGGCACAGTTTGCACTTGGGTCTTGTTGAGACTCCAGAGTTCCTCCATGTACCTAAGGGTGGAGGCGTCGGGAGCCAGGGCGTGGGTCTCGGCGTTCGAAACCCCGTCCCGGTCCAATTCCGTAATGGCGGACGAAAGGGTGGCTCCGCCTCCGACTTTTTTCGGCAGGGGCAGGTGGCCGCTCCACCAGGTGAAGGCCGCCGTGGCTCCGGCGATCAACAGACCGATGGCCACGCCGGCCCAGGCTCCGACTCCCTTCGCCAGGGCACCACCCAGGGCCTGGCCGATCAGGCCGCCGCCCCCGGGCACCACCGCCGCGAGCGCCGCGGCGAGGCCGAGCGAACAACCCACCAGGCCGAGCACATGGCGGAACGGCTCCCGCAGGTTGCTGCCCAGGAAGAGCATGGCTCCGATGACGCTGACCCCGCCAAAGGCCAGGAGCGACGGGAAGTACCCGAACGCACCGACCAGGCGTAGGGCCACGGCCCGGATGCCGTGCACCTGGGTTTCCCCGGGCACCTGGCCTTTGAAGAGGGCCACGAGAACCAGGACCGTCGGCACGACCCCAATCACACACAGGGCGAGCCCCAGGGTTTCCCCCTGGAGCTTCGGCTTCGCAGATTGCTCTTTCATGGTCACTGACCGGAATTGGCGATGTTTTGCAGATTCTCTTCCCAGTCCTCGAGAGTCATCAGGATCTCACGGGACTTCGAGCCGCGGTGCTCGCCCAGGATGCCGGCATCGGTCATCTGGTCGATCAGTCGGCTGGCGCGGGTATACCCGATGCCAAGCGCCCGTTGCAGCAGACTGGCGGAACCCCGCCCCGACTGCAGCACGACCGTTACGGCATCGTTGAACATTTCGTCGACCTTGTCGCCGCCCTGGGTCAGCGAGCCGGGGGGCGCGCTGCCGGTGGCGACCTGGACGAGTTCCTGGTTGAAGGTTTGCACCGAGTTCTCGGTGACGAAATCCACCAGGGATTGCAGCTCGTGGTCCTCCACCAGGGCGCCTTGCACGCGCTTCGGGGAAGAGGACGCAGGCGGGGTGTACAGCATGTCGCCCTGGCCCAGTAGCTTCTCGGCGCCGGAGGTATCCAGGATCACGCGGCTGTCGATCTTCGACGCCACCTGGAAGGCGATTCGGGTGGGCAGGTTGCCCTTGATCACCCCGGTGATGACGTCGGTGGAGGGGCGTTGGGTGGCGACGATCACGTGGATGCCGACGGCGCGGGACTTCTGCGCCAGGCGGGTGATCGACAGTTCGGCCTCCTTCTTCGACTGCATCATCAAGTCGGCCATCTCGTCGATGATGAGCACGATGTAGGGCACGGTGCGCGGAGTGCGCTCTTCGTTGAAGTTCTCGCCCAGGCGCTCGCGCAGCTTCTTCTCCCCGAGCGCGTTGTACCCCTTGATGTTCTTGACCCCGGCGTTCTTGAACAGCTCGTAGCGGGTCTCCATCTTCTCGACCGCCCACATGAGCACGTTGGTGGCCTGCTTCATGTCGGTCACCACCGGCAGCTCCAGGTGGGGCACCGTGTGGAACATCTGCAGTTCCACCATCTTGGGGTCGACCAGGATCAGGCGCGCCTCGTGGGGGGAGCGGGTCAGCAGCAGGGAGGCGACGATGGTGTTGATGCACACCGACTTGCCCGAACCCGTGGTACCGGCGATCAGCAGGTGGGGCATCTTGGCCAAGTCATCCACCACCGGCACGCCTTCCGCGTCCATGCCCAGGAACAGGGGCAGGGCCATGTGGTTCTTGTCGTAGGCCTTCTGGTTGATCAGCTCCGAGAGGCGCACGGTGCGGCGGTTCTTGTTCGGCACTTCGATGCCGATGGTGGCCTTGCCGGGGATCGGCGCGATGATGCGCACGCTGCGGGCGCGTAGGGTGGCGGCGATCTCCTGGCTGAGCTGGGTCACGCGGTTCATGCGCGTGCCCTGGGCCACGGTCAGCTCGAACATGGTGACCGCGGGGCCGACCTGGGCGCCGACGACCTCCGCGTCGACGCGGAAGCTCTTCAGGGCGTTTTCGAGGTTCTGCGCGCTGTCTTCGAGGAATTGGCGATCCAGGGCGCCCGAGGAACCCGGCTCTTCGAGCAGGGTCAGGGGCGGCAGGGTCCAGGGACCCGGCGGGGGAGTCGGCGGGTTGTAGGTGGGTTCGGCGAAGGTGGTTTTGCGCGCCTTGGCGGCTGCGGCGTTGGCGAGTTTGGTGAGGGCCTCGGGGCGTTCGCCGCCGGCCTTGACGGGGGAGGCTTTGGCGCCCTTCTTGGCCGCCTTCTTGCCGGCTTTCTTCGCGGGCTTGCGGCTGGAACGGGAGTTCCCCTTGCCGCCACGCGGAATCAGCTTGGCCTCAAGTTCTTCGTCGGGATCGAAGTCGAGTTCGTCGTCATCGCCTTCGTCCTCGTCTTCTTCCTCCCACTCCTCGTCGTCTTCCTCCTCTTCGTCGTCCTCTTCCTCTTCCTCTTCGTCCTCGTATTCCTCGTCGTCTTCTTCCTCTTCCTCGTCTTCCTCTTCGTATTCCTCGTCGTCTTCCTCGTACTCCTCGTCGTCGTACTCTTCGTCTTCGTCTTCGTCCTCTTCCTCTTCGTCCTCTTCTTCCTCTTCCTCGTCCTCCCACTCCCACTCTTCCTCGTCCTCATCCTCTTCGGAGGAGGCCTTGGCGCGGGAACGGCTGCGACCGGCGGGTACGGCGGCGCGGTCCTTCAGGTCGGCTCCGCGCAGGAAGTCCCAAAGCCCCAGGAACAGGTCCTTGCTCCAACGGCGGCCGGCGGCGAACAAGCTCTCACCGCGACGCTCGCGCGAATCTTCCACCCACTCGGTGAAGGCCACGTAGGCCGGATAGAACGCCATTTCGGTTGCCAGCATGAAGGACACCACTGCAATCGTGACCAGGATCACCCACAGGCCGAGGCTGCCGAAGCGGTTCGTCAGCACCGGCACCAAGTCGTGGGCGAGCCACCCCCCCGGGCCGTAGGGCACCGACGAAGTCAGCTCCGCGTGCACCTGCATGTCGATCTGGGCCCGGGTCGCTTCGGAGACGAAGGCCAGGTCCAAGATGAACGCGAACGAGAGCACGAAGACGATCGCGCCCAGGACCCGGATCATCGGCAGGTCGACTTCCTTGCGGGCCACCACGATGAAGCCCCAGGAGATGCCGAGCACCGCCAGCAGGTAGGCGGCCATGCCCATGAAGGTCAGGGCGAACTGAGCCAGGAAGAACCCGACCCGACCACCGAGGTTGTGCCCGCTGCCCGGCGCCCCGTGGGGCATATGGAAGGTCAGCAGCGAAATCAGGAGCCAGATCGACAGGCCGATCATGAGAAGACCCGCCAGCTCCCGGACCCGGGCGGCGGTCTCTTCATCCAGGGGCTCTCCCAGGAGGAAACTGCTGGTGAGAGCACTCCAACGGTTGGAGCTCCCCTTCTTGCGACCCTTACGACCCAAACAACCCCTCGCTATTTCTCCCCGGGACAGGCGCAGTCACCGACCACCCCCCATGGATAGCGGCTCCCACCGGGCCATCGTCCCCCTTCTGGGTCGTTCTTTCAACCCGCAAGGCACCGACTCACCCGCGCATCCGGCCTTGGGAATGCCCCGCGCTCGCCCTTGGGATTGGGACCGCCCGGCGGCGTCCCCCCTCCCCCACCGCGGGGACGTCTACAACGCAGCGGGGGCCCACCGCAGTGGACCCCCGCCGGAGCGGCACCCCGAGGTGCCCGAAACCCATCAGCTGGGAGGATTAGAGGTGGTCGGTGACGTAAGCCAGCCAATCCCGTTCGAATTGGTCCAGGTCCACCTGACCCCAGGAGGCCTCGATGGATTTCTCCCAGATCTTCTTCTTCTCGCGCTCGCTGATGAAGATGTCGTCGTTGCCGATCACGACGGAGATCTCCTCCCCATCGTCTTCGGAAGCACCGCCGCCATCCTCCCCGTCCTTGCCGGGAGCGCCGTCCTCACCATCCGTGCCCTTGCCGGAGTCATCCCCGCCGGGCTCCGCCTTGCCGGGGTCCTCTTCCTTGGGCTTGTCCCCGCTGGTCTTGCCACCCTTCTTCTTCAGGGCTTCCTTGCGGGCACGGGCATAGGCCTCGATGTACTCCTGGCTCAAGGTAGCGATGTAGTTCGGAATGATCGTGGCGTACTCGGGGCGCCAGACCTTGGAGGGCACCTTGCCCAGACTGCCCTGGCGCAGGAAGTAGATGATCGACCACGACTGGGCGTAGCAGGACACGCCGGTCGGGCCCTGATTCTGCCACTGGGAGTGGTTGTAGTTGAGGTGTTCCGAGATCGGGGCGTAGGTTTTGGTCCGAACCATCTCCCGGATCACGCTCAGACGGTCCAGGCCGGCGGGCATCTGGTTGGTGATCTCCATCGGGGAGTTCATGCTCCGGCCCATCTTGGCGCCCCCGTAGTAGTCCCCGTGGCCTTCGTCGAACCAGCGGTGCGCTTCCGACTTGTGGAACAGGAAGAAGCAGTACTGGTGGAAGGCCTCGTGGGTCATGACCGAGTAGGTCATGTTCCGGTTCCGGTTCTTGCCGTCGTAGAGCACCAACTCGGTCGAAGCCGGGCTGAACCAGCCAGCAACCCCCGGGCTGGTGCTGCCGTAGGAGTGGAAGATCTCTTCGGTGGAGCACACGCGCACGATCGAGACGTGGCGGAAATCCTCCTTCGGCGGGAAGTCGACTTCGAACAGATCCCGGGACTTCTCCAGTCGCGCGATCACGTCGTTGATGAAGTCCTTGTCGTCGGAGTCGGTTTTGATGATGTAGCGCTTGCTCGGCGAAGGAACGGCGCGCCAGCCCCCGACGTCCCGCTGGTTGGTGTCGTGCCAAGCCAGCAGTTCCTCATAGGTCATCTTGTCAGGGTCGACGTTGTTTTCGACCACCTCGATCAGCTCGAAGGTCTTGATCGACTTCTGGAAGAACTTCTCCCACTTCTTGCGGTGCTTGTCGGGCACGGAGTAAACCACGTGCACATCCGCGTCCGGTAGGTCGAAGGAGTAGCAGTCCAGCAGGAACTTGCCGTCCCCGTCGTAGACCGACCCCATCCACTGGCGGTGGCGGGCGTTGAGCGTCTTGCTGACCTTGAAGGTCTCATCGATCAGGGTGTCCTTGGAGTTCACCCCCCGGAAGCTCATACCGACATAGTCTTCGAGCTTGAGGCGCTCGATGTCGATCTTGTCCTTCTTGTCGTTGACCTTGATGTCGAGTTCCTGGTCCGCGAAGCGGTAGATGTTGATCCCGACGTTGAAGTTGTACACCCCGCTGCCTTTGATGGGGATGCCGACCTCCTTGCCCTCCATCTTGCCAACGATCCCGAACTCCTTCTCGTTCTCCTGTGGAGGGATGCGTTTGAAGTCCTCGAGCCCCTTGAACCGGAACCCGTACTCGGGCATCTCGAAAAATTTCTTCTCCACCTTCTGGGCCGAAGCCGAAGGCGCGAAGGTGACCACGGGAATGATGGCGAGGGCAAAAGAAAGCCAGTGAGGTGCGTTCATAGGGGACTCCGGGCGATGCAGGACCCTACGACCTGCATCTCGTCGCATTTTCATTTGATAGTACGGCGCAGGACCCGATTTGTTGTTGGGCTTCCGCAAACCTCCCGGGTGCCTGCTGCCCTTGAATACCCCTGCTGGGCCTACGGGGTTGCAGCCCTTCCGGGAATAACTTTGTAACTACAGCACCAGCAAGGCCTTACAGCCGCACACCGGCGCAAAGTCCCTCCATCGCCAAAACCAGCGACCGGGCGATCTGGGCCTTGCTGCGGTTTTGGAAGCGCTCGACCTCCCCGCTGCGCAGGATCAGGGTCAGGTCCGTGCGGTCGGCGTTCAACGCCGCCGCCCCGTTGAGGGCGATCGCATCGGCGTTCTTCCGTAACATCTTCTCCAGAGCACGTTTATGCCCATTGGAGGTCTCCAGGGCGAAGCCGATGATGCGCCGCTCCCCCTTGTTGCGGCCCACCGTCGCGAGCAGATCCGGGTTCTGCACCAGGTCCAGCTTCACGTGCCCGGCTCCCTGGCCCTCTTTGACCTTCCACTTGCCCCCCAGCCGCCGCGCCGGCCGGTAGTCGGCCACCGCTGCCGCCATCAGCAGGCCATCGGCCTCCTGGAAGGCCCGGCGCAGGGCGGCCAGCATGTCGCGCGCGCTGACCACGTCGACGCGCTGCACCCCTTCGGGCGTAGGCAGATTCACCGGCCCCGCGATGAGGGTGACCTGGTGCCCGCGCTCCCGGGCGGCGGCGGCGATGGCAAACCCCATCTTGCCGCTCGATTCGTTCGACAGGTAGCGGACCGGGTCGATGTACTCCCGGGTCGGGCCGGCCGTCACCACCAGGCGCAGCCCCGCTCGCACCGGTCGCGCCATCAGCCGAGCAGCTCCCGAACCCGGTCCAGGATCTCAGCCGGTTCCGCCAGGCGTCCGCGCCCCGCCTCGCCGCAGGCCATGTGCCCGGCCCCCGGTTCCTGCAGGAGCCAGCCGTCGGCCAGCAGCTGCGCCAAGTTGCGCTGCACCGCCGGCGCCATGAGCATGACCGGGTTCATCGCCGGGCAGAGCAGCCGCGGCTTGGCCGGTTCGAGCGCCAACTGCACGGTGCTCAAAAGGTCCTCGGCCAAACCATGGGCGGCGCGGGCGAGGAAGTTCGCGGTGGCCGGCGCCACCACGAGCAGATCCGCCCAACGCGCCAGGTCGATGTGGTCCATCGCGCCCTTGCGCTCGTCCCCCCACTCGCTGACCTGCGCGGGGTGGCCGCTGACGGCCTCGAAAAGCTGCGGGCTCACCAGCCGCGCTGCGTTTTCGGTCAACACCGTGCGCACGGCAAACCCGGCCTGGGTGAGCTTGCTTGCCAGATCGCAGGCCTTGTAGGCGGAAACCGATCCGCAGACGCCCAGCAGCACGTGTTTCATGCGGTTTCCTCCGCCGGATCCAGGCCCGCGATGCGGCGCACTTCCGCCACGGCGCGCTCGAGATCGTCGTTGATCACCACGTGGTCGTACCGGTGGCGTTCTTCGTACTCGTCGCGGGCTTTGCTCAGCCGCCGCCGCAGGGTTTCGGTCGACTCGCTGCCGCGACCCACCAAGCGCGCCTCGAGTTCCTCGAAGCTAGGCGGTGCGATGAACACGTAGAGGCCCGGTTCGTCGAGGGCCCGCAATTGCAGCGCCCCCTGCACGTCGATCTCGACCAGGTAGACATCCCCGCGTTCGATCGCCTCCTCCATCGGAGCGCGCAGGGTGCCGTACATGTTGCCGTAGACCTCGGCCGACTCGATGAACTCGCCGCGGCTCTTGCGTTTCTTGAACTCGTCGACGGTCAAGAAGTAGTAGTCGCGGCCGTGCACCTCACCCTCCCGCATCGGGCGGGTGGTAGCGGAGACCGAGAAGACCACGCGGTCGTCCTGGAGCAGGCGTTTGCAGATCGTGCTCTTCCCGCAGCCCGAAGGCCCCGAGATCAACAGCATGGTGCCCCGGCGCGGCGCTCGGCCGGCTGCGCACCCTTCGTTGTGCCCGCTCGACTCCATGGTCATTCCACGTTCTGTACCTGCTCGCGCAGTTGTTCAATCCCCGTCTTCAAGTCCACCACCAGGTGAGCGGTGGCCGCATCGGCGCACTTCGACCCGATGGTGTTGGCCTCGCGCATGAACTCCTGGGCCAGGAAATCGAGTTTGCGACCGACGGCGCCGCCTTGCTGCACGAGTTCGCGCAGTTGCCCGAGGTGGGCTGCCAAACGCGCCAATTCCTCTTGCACATCCAGGCGATCCGCCAGCAAGGCGATCTCGCGCGCCAGATCCTTCTCCGGCACGGGTTCCTGGCCGCCCAGCAGGTTCTGCACCCGTTCGCGCAGCTTTTCCTGCATGGCGCGCACCGCTTCGGGGCGACGCGCTTCGATGGAAGCGCGGTCGGTATCGATGCGATCGGCGAGCCGCAGCAATTCCTCGCTGAGGGCCTGGCCCTCGCGCGTACGCATGCCCACCAGATCCTCGAGCGCGGCGCCGAGCACCTCGTGCACCAGCCGCGTTTCGCGCTCGCTATCGCCCTGGTTCTCCTCGAGCACGAGCACCCCAGGCAGGGCGATCAAGCGCTCCAAGCTAACGTCGCCCGCAATGCCGAGGCCTTCGGCCAATTGCTGCAGACGGCGCTTGTACTCACCCGCCAAGTGCTCATCGAGCACCACCTGGTGACGGCCACGGGCGGCTTCCATGTGCACGGCCAGTTGCACCGCACCGCGCTCCAGCCTCCCCTTCACCAGGGTTTCAAGCTCGCCCTCCAGGTGCTGCCAACCACTCGGCAACTTCGTGCGCACCTGCAGATGGCGGTGATTCACCGTGCGCACCTCGACCCGCACCAGGCAGCCGTCCCTCTCAGCTGCGCGGGCCGAAGCCCGTCATCGATCGCATCGCACCGGCCATGGCAATTCCGGGGCCCGGCATACCGCCCGGCCCCATCGGACTCACTCCGCCGGGGCTTCGACCGGGGCCTGATCCAGCAGACCGCCACCACCAGCCTTGCTGGTTTCCCCCCTCCAACGGTTCAGCACGGTGATGGTCACCGCGGTGATGAAGAAGATCGCCGCGACGGTCGCGGTGAAGCGGTGGATGCCGCTCGCCTTCACGCCGAAGGTCTGCTGGCCCGCCACGCCCAGCGCATCGCTGAATCCGCCACCTTTGCCTTCCTGAAGCAGGATCACGACGATCAGCACGATCGCGCTGAAGGCGAAGATGATGTAGAGCAGGGTGGTGATGAGGGTGGTATCCATAGAGTGAGGGGCGTTCAGCCCAAGGCGCCTTCGATGATCGGCATGAAGGAGGAGACGGCCAGGGAGGCTCCGCCGACCAGCGCGCCGTCGATATCGGGCACCGCCATCAGGTCACGGACGTTGTCCGCCTTGACGCTGCCCCCGTACAGGATGCGGGTGGACCGGGCACCCGAATCGTCGAACAAACCGCCCAATACGCCGCGCAGATAGGCGTGCACCTGGGCCGCCTGTTCGGGCGTAGCCACTTTGCCGGTGCCGATCGCCCAGACCGGCTCGTAGGCGAGAGTGACACGGGCCAGTTCCGCGCGGCTGACGCCCGCCAGGGCGCTGGACAACTGCTCGGAACAAACCGCCTCGGTGCGATCGGCCTCGCGCTCGTCGAGGGTCTCACCGATGCAAAGCATCACGTCGAGACCGGTGTCGAGCACGCGGCGCACCTTGGCGTGGATCTGGGTGAGGGTCTCCCCGTAGATGTGGCGGCGTTCGGAGTGACCGATCAGCACGCACGGCACGCCGAGGTCGCGCAGCATGGCCGCGGAGATCTCCCCGGTGTACGCGCCGGAGTCGTGCTCGCTCGCGTTCTGCGCACCGACCATCACATCGCTGCCCTTGCACGCCTCGAGCACCATCGGCAGGTACACGTACGGCGGGAAGAAGGCCACGTCCACGTCCGCGCGCGCGCCGACGCCGCGACGCACCCCAGCCACGAGCTCGCCAGCGGAGCTCTTGTCGAGGTTCATCTTCCAGTTGCCGGCGATGAGGGGCTTGCGGGGGGATTGGGACGTCACGGTGAGCCGAAGCAGGGAAACAGGGAGGGGGGCGCCGGTTCCACGGAGCGGAACGGGCACCAGCAGGGGGGAAACAGTATAGATTGGGGCCCGCCCGGCAGCAATCGCCATGGACCTCGTGCAATCCCTCTTGGCCCTGTCCCGGCTCGATGCCCTGCCCCGCACGGGCTGGGTCCAGGCCGGGGTACCGGTCCCCGAGAGCCTGGCAGGCCACAGCTTGGCCGTCACCCGACCTGGGCCCTGGCCCTGCTCCCGAGGATCACTCCGGGACTCGATCTGGGCCGGGTCCTGGCCATGGCCACCCTACACGATGGCCCCGAGTGCCTGTCCGGGGACCTGCCGCGGGTGGCCGCCCGCGCCCTGCCGGCTGGGGCCAAGGCCCAGATGGAGGTGCTCGCCCGCGAATTGCTGGAACCGCTCGGCCCGGTCGCCCACGCGGCCTGGCAGGAATTCGCGGCCCAAGAGACCCGCGAAGCCCGCTTCGTGAAGGGCTGCGACCGGGTGCAACTCGCGCTCGAAGTGTTGCGCCTCGCCCGCGCGGGCCTAGGGGATCTCGGTCCGTTCGTGCAGGGCCTCGATCCCGGCCAGACGTTCGAATTCGAGCCCCTGACGGTACTTTGGCGCCAGATCCTGGCGGAACTGCACCCCGCCTGAACCCATGCGCCCCTGGTTGCACATCCCGATCGCGATCCTGCTCATCAGCCTGCTGGTGGCGGGCTGGGTTTGGTTGCGCGAAGTGCCGATGGAAGACCTCGGCGGGCAGGTCGTGATGGCCGCCCCGCTGGACCACCTGCCGCCCACCTTGCCGTCCGGCGTTCTGACCGGCCAATTGCTCGATGAGACCGGCCAACCCGTGGCCGATGCGGACCTCTCGACCCTGCAGGACGGGCGCGTTTTGTGGTGCAAGACCGACAACCAGGGCTGGTTCGAGCTGCGCGGCTTGCAGCCGGGTCCCCTCGAACTGTCGGTGCTGCCTTTCGACCGTCGCCCCGAGACCTTCGCCGTCGAAGGCCCGGGCGACAACGTGTTCCTGAACCTGCGGCGCCCGCACGACAACCCGCCCCCGATCCCCGAACTGGCCCGCAGCGACTGGCAGGGAAGAATCCGTAACCCTTTGTGGCCCGGACGCTTACAAGGCTACGAGGTCTGGCTGGTGCCGGCCGGTCCGGCCGACGCGCTGACCAGCGGCGTGCCGCGACGGGCGCGCACGGACACCCGCGGGGGCTTCGAGTTCCGGGGCCTGCTGCACGCGCCGTACCGCCTGCACATCCTGCCCAGGGACCTGGCTGGCGCCCTCGAACCCAACCTGCTGGTGCCCTTTGGCCAGGACGCGCCGCTCGTCGTGTTCGGTTCCTCCGCGACCCAGGCCGAGTGGAACCTGCAGGCTGGCGAGCTGTTCGGCACCCTCGAACAGGACGGCGAACCGATCCGGGCGGCGTTGATCATGCCCGAGATCCTCGGATCCTCCGACGCCGAGTCCGGCCCCTTGCGCGTCTTGCCGCCGGTGCAGACCGACCGGGCCGGCAACTGGACGCTCACGGACCTGCCCCCGGCCACCTATCGCATCCAGGTGCGCGGCGGCGGGATCGGCAAGGAACAGTTGATCGAACTGGGTCCCAACCAGCGCCTGCGGGTGCGCTTCTGATCCCCGATCGGGGACGCGGCGCCGCCCTCTCCCCTCCTTTGGTACGCTGCGCGGCTCCCCGCGAGCCCCCCAATGAGCGAGCCGGCCATCTACCTCGACAACGCGGCCACCACGCCGGTGGCTGAACTGGTGCGCATTGCGATGGCGCCCTTCCTCGCCGGATCCTACGGCAACCCTTCGACGCGTTATGCGGCCGGGGTGCGCGCGTCCGAAGCCTTGGGGGAAGCCCGCCGACTCGTGCAACGCGCGCTCGGAGCCCAGAAACACAAGGTGGTCTTCTGCGGTTCGGGCACCGAAGCCAACAACCTAGCGGTGCTTGGCGCAGCGCGGGCGCGCAAAGCCGGTGCGATCTGGATCGGCGCCACCGAACACGCCTCCGTGCGCCGTTCGGCGGAAGCGTGGCAAGCAGAAGGCGGCGGACCGTGCCGGATCCTACCCCTCGACGGGCAAGGCGGACTCGACGTGGCGCGCGCACTGGAACAGATCGATGCGCAGACAGCCGTGGTTTCGGTGATGGCCGTCAACAACGAGATCGGCACCTGCTACGACGTCGCGCGCCTGTTCGCGGGGGTGGGTCGCATCGCCCCGGGCGCCCACAAGCACGTCGACTGCATCCAGGCCCTCGGCAAACTCGACCTCGACCTCGAGGACCTGGGCGCCGACAGTCTTTCGATCTCGGCCCACAAGGTGCACGGACCGAAAGGCGCCGGAGCGCTCGTCGTGCGCAGCGAAGCGCGCCTGCAGCCGCTGATCTTCGGCGGTTCGCAGGAGGGCGGATGGCGCGCGGGCACCGAGAACATGGCGTGCATCGCGGGCTTGGCGCGGGCGGTCGAATTGGCCGTGGCGCACCAGGACGAATTCCAGCGCAGTGCCGCCGCATGCCGCGCCGCCTTGGAAACCGGCATCGAAGGCCTCGCCGGCCTACACGTGCGCCGCACCGGTCGCGCGGTGGATGCGATCCTCTCGCTGCAGGTGCCCGGCGCCCCCGGCGAAGTCTGGCAACACCACATCGAAGCGATGGGTTTCGAAGTGGGCGTCGGCAGCGCCTGCCAAGCCCGCACCGCCGAGATCAGCCCCGCGCTCAAGGCCTTGGGCCTCGCCGACCACGAAGCCCGTCAGGTGCTCCGCGTCTCCTTCTCGCGCGAGACCAAGCCGGCCGAAGTCGAAGGCCTCGCCCGCGCCCTGCGCACCCTGCACCCCCGCCTCTCCGAGGTCCGCCCTTGATCGAACCCGACGTGCTCGTGATCCGCTACGGTGAGCTCGCCCTCAAAGGCGGCAACCGCGCGCGTTACGAACAAGCCCTCGCCCGCAACATCCGCGCCGCCCTGCGCCCCCTCGGCGAGGTGAAGGTGCGCGTGGCCCAGGCGCGCATCCTCGCCTATCCCACCCGTCGCGCCCGCGCGATGGCGCGCCGCGCCGCCGAGGTTTTCGGAGTCAAGTCCGTCTCGCCCGCCTACTCGGTGGGCGCCGACCTGGACGCCATCGTCGAACGTTCGCGCGAGGTGCTGATGGATGCGCTCGAGCGCGATCCGCGCCCGCGGCCGATCCGTTTCGCCGTGCGCGCCAAACGCGCCGACAAGACCTTCCCGCTCGCTTCGCACCTGCTCGCGCGCGAGGTAGCCGGCCGCATCCTGCCCGGACCGGAGTTCCTCAAGGTCGACCTGACCGATCCTGAGATGGTGCTGGGCATCGAGGTGCGCGGCAACGAGAACTACGTGTTCGTCGAGCGCATCCCCGGCCCCGGTGGCCTGCCCGTCGGAACCTCGGGCAAGGGCCTCTGTCTGCTCTCGGGCGGCATCGATTCGCCCGTGGCCGCGTGGTTGTCGATGAAACGCGGACTGACCGTCGACTTCGTCAGCTTCCACTCCTTCCCCTATCTCGGCGACAGCTCGAAGGCCAAGATCCGCGAACTGGCGCGCGCGGTGAGTCACTACCAAGGACCCGCCCGCCTGTTCGTAGTGCCGTTCACCGCCGTGCAGGAAGGCATCCGCGATGCGGCGCCCGAACGCTATCGCACCGTGCTCTACCGCCGCATGATGACGCGCATCGCCTGCGCCATCGCCGAGCGCGAAGGCCACGGCGCGTTGATCACCGGCGAGAGCCTGGGTCAGGTCGCCAGCCAGACCCTCGAGAACATGGGTCTGATCGACGCCCCCGCCGATCGCCTGATCCTGCGCCCGCTCGTGACCGCCGACAAGGAACAGGCCATCGACCTAGCCCGCTCGATCGGCACGCTCGAGATCTCGAACCGCCCCGAGCCGGACTGCTGCACGGTGTTCCAACCGCGCGCGCCGGTCATCTACGGCAAGCAGAAACACTGCGTGCAGGCCGAAACGCGCCTGCCGATGGAGACCTGGATCGAAGACGCCGTGCGCGACATGGAGGTTTTCGCCATCGACTCGGGAGAAAGCCCTGCATGAACCGCAATACGGCCATCTTCCTGGCGCTCTTCATGCTCCTGGCCCACGCCCTGTCGATCCACAGGGACTACCGCTGGCACTTCGCTGGTCCCTTCGACCAGTCCTGCGTCGCGTTTGCGGTGGCGGAGCAGATCGACCTGCCCGAAGCGGATCGCACGGTTTCGCTGGAGGCCTATCCTTCGCCGCTTTGGGTGGGTTTGGCGTGGGTCGCGCGCTGGGCGGGGCTGTCCGCGCCCTTGGTTGCGCAGATGGCCGGCGTGCTGCTGGCCCTCGTGCTGCTCTCCGCCTCGACCCGCATCGCCTGGGACCGCGTCGCCGGCGTGATCCCACCGTTGTTGCTCGTGCTCAGTGGCACCATGGCCGCGGGTTCGGTCAGCGGCACCGAGCACATGGCGCTTGCCTGTTTCGCGATGCTGGCGCTAGTGGCTTTCGAGAAGGGCCGCACCCGCTGGCTGGTTGCCGCCACCGTCGCCCTGGCCGCCACGCGCGCGGAGACGCTCCTGCTCGTGGCTCCGTTTTCCGTTTTCCAGCTCGTTGACCGGATCAAGGGCCGAGGCAAACGCCGGCACCCCTGGTGGACCCTGCTGCCGGCCGCAGCGGTGTTCGCGATTTTCGCCTTCTACACGCCGCCGGGATCGGCGGAAGGCCTGTACCTCTCCAACTGGAAGGCCGGCCTCGCTTCCCAGGAAACCCAGCAGGGCCTGGCCTACCTACGCGACTTCGTCGTGGTGGCGATCACCCCGATGCTGCTCGCCATCAGCGCGGGATTCCTGCTCTTCGGTTGGCTCTCGGGCGTGGGCATCCGCGCCCTGATCCTGTGCCTGTTCTACGGCGCCTGGCTGGTGCGCACCGGCGGCGATGTGCTGCCGTTCGGCCTGGCCTACTTGCCGATCCTGCCGTTGATGTGTTTGGTGATCCAGGAGACCATCGTGGCCGCGCTCGACACCTACCGGCCGTCGATGGAGGCCGCGTCGTGGATCGTGTTGTTCATGACCGCGTTTGCTTCGGCTTCGGCTTCGAAGTTCCCCGGCGACGTGGGCCCCCTCTCGCTCGAACGTTCGCACCTCCTTTGGCTCACCCCCAAACAGGTGCTGCCGCTGGGACAGGACCCCATCCTCGCGCGCACGCAGTTGCACAGCGAGATCCGCAAGTCCTTCCTCATGGACTTGCTCGCCACGCGCCTCGAACCCTTTGACCGCAGCGGCGAACGCATCCTGTCGCCTTGGAACGGACACCTGACCTGGCGGTCGAACATGCAGGTGCTGGACTGGTTCGGTCGCCTGACGCCCGCGGGCGAACACCACGCCCTGCCGCTGGCGAGCATCCGCGGCACGCATCTGGCGCGCGCCCTCGAACAACGGCCCGAATGGGTCATGCCAGCCATTGGCCTTGGCAACCCCTATCGCCTCGATCACCTGCAAGCGGGCATCAACCCGCACTTCTTCCAGCTATCGGCGGATCCGGAGGCGGACCAGGCGGCGATCGGGGCGATCCTCGAGAAGGAGTACGTACTGCATGCCCTGCCGCTGCAGCATCCCGCGCTCAGCAGCACGCAACCCTACCTGTTGTATTGCCGCAAGGACCTGGCGCAGGCGCCCGTGCTGCGTTTGGAACGGGAGGATGGGAGCCTGGTGCTCGAAGCGGTCGGCGACGCCGCCAAACCCCGGCCTTTGCCCTGCATGGTGGACCTGCAGGTCGTGGGGATCGATGCGCAAGGCGAAAAACACCCGATGGCCCCCGACGGAACCTTCCTTGCACCCGGTACCGCCCTGCGCACGGGCACGAGCCTAGTGCTCGAGGATGTGCGCGAAGAGGTCTGCCTTGGATCCTGGTCCCTGCCCAAAGGTTTCGTCGCCGTCGAAGCGCGGCTCTTGCACAGCAGCGTCGATCCGGCGTTGGAGCAAGCCACCTTCGGCGCGCCGGTGCGCATGGAACTGTGACCCCGAGCGCGCTGGGGAGTCCGGCTCCCCTCGCGGTCATTCCTCGACGTCGATGCCGAGCCGCTTGAGCTTGCGGTAGAGCGTGCTCTTGCCGAGGCGCAAGAGGCGCGCACAGGCCAGGCGATTGCCCTTGCAGTGGTCGAGAGCCCGCAGGATGACCTTGCGCTCGTACAGGTCGAACGAGACCGGATCCTCTTCGCTGATCTCCCACTCCTTGCGCTCACCGATCGGCAGGCTGGGGCTCGGGGCACCCGGATAGCGGTAATGCAGGATGCCCGGCGGCAAGTGATGGCGCTCGATGAGCGCAGCCTGGGGTCCGTTGCCCGCCGGGCAAGCGGCCAGATACGCCTGGCGCAGGCAGTTTTCGAGCTCGGTGGCGTTGCCCGGCCACGGATAGCGCATCAACGCTTCGACCGCTTCGGGCGCGATGCGGGCCATCGGGTGCATTTGCTGCACGAAATGGCTCGCGAGCAGAGGCAGGTCTTCGAGGTGTTCGCGCAGGGTCGGCAACACCAGGAAGCGGTCGGCGACGGCCGCGGCGAGGCGCGGATGCAAGGCCTGCGGCGGTTCGGAAGAGGTCAGCAGCAATCGCCCATAACTCGCCAGGTCCACCAGCGCGGCTTGATCCGCATGCGACAGGCGATTCACGTGGGCGATGAGGTACGAACGCTCCTGACCACTGGCCCCGCGGGATTGCGCGGCGGCGATGGCGTCGAGAATCCAACGGCCCGGCAGGTTGCCGGCTTCGAGTTGTTCGAGCGGCGCCAAGGGCGAGGCGGTGAAGTGCATCGCCTTGGCTAGGCTGCGGGCGCCGGCGCCCGACGGGGCGATGATCAGTACCGGCTCGCGACCGAAAGAGGCCTGACGCGCGGATTCCCGCAGGGATTCGACCAGGGGGCTGCGGCCGAGGAACGAGCCGAGTCCGTAAGCCAGCGAACCCGCTTGCTTCAGCCCTCCGTGGCGCGCGATGCCCCAGGAGGGCTGGCCGGCGAGCAGGGACCCGCAGCCGCGCGTCATCGGCTTCTGGGCCACGAGTGCGAGCTTGAGCTTGGGGAACTGCCCATCGCTGAGCAGGGGCACGATGTTGAGTTCGAGCGGGGTGCCCGCAGGACCGAGTCCACCGGGTTGTTCAAACGGGGGCGACACCAAGGTCTGGTTGGCGGCCCGCCGCACGAGGGCATCCGCCCGCAGGTTCGGCAGGGCATCGGCAAGGGTCTGCCCCACGGGGGAGCTGCCCATCAGGCGCCCGGCACCGGCGTCGCTGGCTAGAACCGTGCCCAGCGAGTCGGTCAGCATGACGGCTTCCACCCCGCCGGGGACCGCGCTGCCCAGGGTGTCGGCAGGGTCGGCCTCCAGCTTGCGGCGGCGGTGCTTGAGCACCCGATGGGCATCGTATTGGCTCCAGAGGAAGCGCCGCTGCTCGAGCAGGCGCTCGACCGTGCTGACCATGGCCGACAGCTCCCCGCGGGTGACAAAAGCATCGGCTCCCGAGGCCAGGGCCTGCGGACCTTGCTCGGACACGGCACCGTTGCGAGCTTCGTAGACCACCAGGGCGGTAAGATCCCGGTCGGGGCGACTCGCGATGGCCTGGGCCATGACCTTGCCCAAAAGTACGCCGTCGCAAATGGTCGGAACGACGATCGCGTTCCAGGAATTGTCGCGAGCCAACTCCAGGCCCCGGTTCCAATCGCTTTCTTCTTCCACCTGATACCCAACATCACGCAGTCGATTTCTCAGGATCCCACGGTCCGGGGGATCCAAATCGACAAGCAGGATTTTGGAGGGGAAGTTCATGATTTCAGTCCGGAACGGGAAGCGGTGGCAATTGCCTTGCCCTGGGATAATTCATTCGGCGAAAGCCGTCGGAATCTCCCAAGATTGAAGGTTGGGGGGAAAAACCAGCCCATCCATGGGACGAAATGCATACCAATACCGACCGTGGCGAAGCCGAGGCCGGACACTGTGAACGCGATTCACCCTGACGGTAGCTATGCATACCCCTCAAATTCAACGTCCGCGAATTGGATTCGCTACGATCTGAATCCAATTCAGGTTCGACGGGAGTGTCAACAAAATCAAAAAAAAGACCCAGGTCAGCGACCTGGGTCCATGTTTTACGCGTGGTGGCTGTTCTAGCCCCACCGGGGCGCTCTTGGCTCAGGAAATCCCAAAGCGCTTGAGCTTGCGGTACAGGGTGCTCTTGCCGACTTTCAGCAGTCGGGCCGCAGCGAGCTTGTCCCCCCCGCAGGAATCGAGGGCGCGCAGCAGCGCTTTCATCTCGTAGTGCTCGAGGCTGATGGGGTCCTCATCCCCGATGTCCCAGACCTTCTTCTCAGCGGACAGGCCAAAGCCGGTCGGCGTGCGGAAGATGGCGGACATGCCCTCCGCGACTTCTTGCGGCGGCTTCGACGGGATCAGGTCCTGGCTCGGCATGTTGCCGGCGATGGCGCGCAGGGTGACCGGCAGGTGTTCGACCGTGATCGGGTTGCCAGCGGCTTCGGCGCAAGCTTCTTCGAGCGCGGACTCGAGTTCTCCCACGTTGCCCGGCCAGTCGTAGTGCGCCAGGACCCAGCTCGCCCCGTCGCTGACTTCGGTGACCCGGTGCAGGGGACCGAAGCGTTCGAGGAAGAACTCGACGAACAGCGGCAGGTCTTCGCGGCGCTCGACAAGCGAGGGCACTTCGATCGTGCCCGCATGGAACAGCCGCGAGAACTCGGGCTGCACATTGCGGGCCTGGCCGAATTCCTCCGCGTCGAGGCAGGTGGTCGCGAGCAGGCGCAGTTCGAAGCGCTCATGCTGGCGTCCGCCCTTGCGCAACAGCCGGCGCTCTTCCATCGACTTGGCGATGCGGTCCTGCAGGCGCGGGCTGAGTTGATCCGCATCCTCCAGGAGCAAGGTGCCGTCCTGGGCGAGCAGCATCAGGCCCGGGTGATCGGCCACCGCGCCCTCGAAGCTGCCCTTCACGTAGCCGAACAGTTCGAGCTCGAGTTCTTCCTCGGACTGCGCGCCGCAGCGCACGCTGAGGATCGGGCCGGTGGACAGGCTCGAGTAGTGCAGGATGTTCGCGATGTGGCGCTTGCCCGCGCCGCGCGCACCACTGATCAGAACCGCCTGGGTGCGCGGGATCCAGTGGGCGACGGCATCACGCAGGCGGGTCGAACGCTCGCCGCGACCGGTGATCGCGTCGAGGGTGAACAGGTTCTGCGCAGCGTCGAGCAACTCGGCCAGTTGTTGGCGCGGGATGCCCGGCTCGTGGGCCCGCAGCATCTCTTCCGCCACGCGGCGCTTGCTCATGTCGAGCAACAGCACCACGCGCAGGGCCTGGCCGCTGTTCTCGTTGCGGGTGACGGGCACGACGGTGGCCATCAGGCTGCGCTGCGAACGATCCTTGCGCGGAGAAACCTCGAAGCGGAAACCGTCGCGGGCATGCGTGCGTGCGTCGCGCACGAACGCTTCGAGGCCGGTGTTCGGGGCGGCCTTGCCCAAGGCCTGACCGATCACGCTGCGACCCATGAGTTCGAGTCCGCCGCGGTCGGCGTGCTGAACGTGACCCGAAGCATCCACGACGAGGATGCCGTCCGGACGTCCGCAGGCCAGCTCGCGCAGAACGATCGAGTTGCTCTGATTCTCGTCCCCCGCGCCGATCTCGACCATGTTGCGCTGCTGCGCCTCGAGGCGCTGGTTCTCGCGCTCCAGGAGGCGGGTCTGGTCCATCGCTTCGCGGCAGCGGGCCAGGTGACGCAGTTGGGCTTCGAGCACCAGCTGGATGTACGGAACCTGGCCCTTGGGCACGAAGGCGTCCGCGCCCATGCCGTAAGCCGTGTCCGCCAACTCGGAGCCGCCCTTGGCATTGGAGTACACCACCACCGGAACGTGCATCAGTTCCGGGATCGCCTTGAGGCGTTTGGTGACTTCGCAGCCTTCGATGCCCCCTTTGCCCTCGGCACTGATCAGAATCAGGTCGAAGTGACCGTTGCGGGCCTCGACGATGCCCTTGGCACCGGTTTCCACCGAGGTCACCTTGTACCCCAGTTCCTGCAGACGACTCTTCAGTACCAGCCGGTCGCTGGCTTCCCTCGATCAAAAGGACGTCATGGCCTTTACTCCTGGAACGGTTCGTTCCCTGGCGTGCGGTTCGTGACCGGTGGTGCCGAGCCGTGCCTCCCCTCCAGGAGGCCGACAGGTCGACAAGGCAGGTCCACCGTGGTCGGATGTGCGGATCCGCCCCAAACCCGGGATTCCCAAGTCGGAGAACGGACCCCCTGAGGATCCCCTCGATCACCGTGATGCACAAGGATCTATTGACCCCGAAAATCGCGGCCCTGCTGGCGACCCTGCCGGAGGGTGCGAGCGGGCCCGCGCTGCTCGACCGACTGCGCCGGGAGTTGGAGCCGGAGCTCGCGCGCGAAGTCGCCGCCCTGCACGAAAGCCGCCAACGTTCTAAGGCGCGGCTGGGTCTCGACTTACTGCCGTTTCTACGCAGCGGTTCGGCGAGTCAATGCACCGCGCCCGCCATCGCTCGCCACCGGGCGCGCACGATCCTCGAACGCAGCGGCGCTTCCCATATTTGGGATGCGACGTGCGGACTGGGCATGGAGGCGATCTGCCTCGCCCTCGCCGGGCACTCCGTGATCGCCAGCGATCACAACCTTGAAACCGCGTGTTTCGCCCGGGCGAATCTGCGTTCCCATGGACTCGAAACCCCGGTGATCGTGGCCGACGGCGCGGGGGATGCGGTGGCTTTCGAATACGTTCTGCTGGATCCCGACCGGCGCCCGAACGGGCAGCGCACGCTCGACGCGGAGAAGTGGAGTCCAGCCTGGTCGCGGTGTCTCGCCCAAGCTGCGCGGGCCCGGGGCGCGGCAATCAAGCTGCCCCCGACCTGGAAACCCGGACCCGAGGCGCCGGAGGGGGCCGAGTGGCATTGGATCAGCACCCCCCAGGGTCTGCTCGAGTGCACCCTTTGGCTCGGGGCCTGGGCGACGCAGCCCGGGCACCATGCCCTGCGCCTGCCCGCCGAAGGGGATCCGATCCACTACCACGCCAGGCCGACCCGGGTCGAAGCCCTCGACCCCGCGGAGGCGCAGCAACCGGCGTTCCTCTACGACCCCGACCCCGCGCTGATCGCCGCCGATCTACTGGGAAGCCTCGCGGCGGAAACCGGCCTGGCCCCCCTGGCGCCCGAGCTCGGGTACCTGGCCGGCCCGCGGCGGGTGGAGCATGGATTGCTGCGGGGGTTCGAGGTGCTCGACGCGTGCTCGTTCAAGCCCAAGCTGGTGCGCGCCATGCTCGGGGCCCACGGAATCGGCCCCGTGCGGGTACGCCTGCGGGGCCACCAAGAAGCCCCCGAAGTGCTCGCGCAACGCTTCCGCGGGCCCGGCAAGGGCACCGGCGAACTGGCCGTTGCCCGACTCGACGCAGGAAGAAGGGTCTACCTTATTCGCCCTTTGGGCTGAACTTAGCCACCATTTATCCCCATCCGGAATGCTTGGGCAGCACCCCCTCAGTTCCGGCGCAGGATTGCCGAAAAGGCAGGGTGGTGGGCGATGAGGGATTCGAACCCCCGACTCTCTCGGTGTAAACGAGACACTCTAGCCACTGAGTTAATCGCCCGTGGGTTGGTCTGACCGGCTCACAAGGTATCCTGCCGCGCCCACCCTAGCCAGCCCCAACAAGCCCATGCGCATCACAGTCATCGGAACCGGTTACGTCGGACTCGTCGCGGGTACCTGCTTTGCCGAAAGCGGCAATACGGTCACCTGCATCGATATCGACGCGACCAAGGTCCAGAAGCTCCGGGACGGCATCATCCCGATCTACGAACCCGGCCTGGAAGAGCTCCTGCGCCGGAACGTCCGGGACGGGCGCCTGCACTTCACCACAAGCTACGAGGAGGGCATGAAGGACGCCGAAATCGCCTTCATCGCAGTGGGTACCCCCCCCGGGGAGGACGGAAGCGCCGACGTGAAGTACGTGCTGGCCGCCGCCCGCTCGATCGCCGAGCAGATGAAGGGCTACATGGTCATCGTGGACAAATCCACCGTGCCCGTCGGCACCGCCGCCAAGGTCGCCGAGACCGTGCGCGCCCACACCAACCACGAGTTCGACGTGGTCTCGAACCCCGAGTTCCTCAAAGAGGGCACGGCGATCGACGACTTCCTCAAGCCCAACCGCGTGGTGATCGGCTCCAACTCGGAGCGCGCCAAGCGCATCATGGACGACCTCTACGAGCCGTTCGTGCGCACCGGCAACCCGATCATTCACATGGACGTGCCGTCGGCCGAGCTGACCAAGTACGCGGCCAACGCCATGCTCGCCACTCGCATCTCGTTCATGAACGAAATCGCCAACGTGTGCAGCCTGGTCGGCGCCAACGTCGACCACGTGCGCCGCGGCATCGGCTCGGACGAGCGCATCGGTTCGCGCTTCCTGTTCTCGGGTGTCGGCTACGGCGGCTCGTGCTTCCCGAAGGACGTCAAGGCCATCGTGCACACCGCGGATCAATTCGGCTACGACTTCAAGATCCTCAAGGCGGTCGAAGACGTCAACGAACTGCAGAAGCAACTCCTGGTGCAATTCATCACCGACCGCTTCGGCAAGGATCTCACCGGTCGTCGCTTCGCCCTTTGGGGCCTGGCATTCAAGCCCAACACCGACGACATGCGCGAGGCCCCGGCCATCGTGATTGCGCGGGCCCTGGTGGCCGCCGGCGCGAAGGTGGTGGCGCACGACCCCGAAGCCATGGAAGAGGCGCAGCACGTCTACCTCAAGGATCTGATCGAGTACGCCCCCGGCCCGATGGCTGCGGTGGACGGTGCCGACGCCCTTGTGCTGGTCACCGAATGGAACGAGTTCCGCCGCCCCGACTTCGACATGATCAAGAAGGCGCTCAAGCAACCGGTGATCTTCGACGGCCGCAACATCTGGTCGCGTTCGAAGCTGGAAGCGATGGGCTTCGAGTACCGCGGCATCGGCCGCTGATCGACCTTCAATCCGCAGCCGGGCCCGGAGTCGCCGCCGCGACTCCGGGCCCGGCTGCATTTGCGCCGACATCGCGCGCGACTCGCCCGCGCCAAGGTGCGCGCAAAGAGAAGCGGCTCGCCCGGGTGGGCGAGCCGCTCCAAGGATGTCGTGGTGAATCCCGAGATCGCATGTCCACGACGCGTACCACACCTGTGATAACACCCTGAATCGCGGACTCGGATACGACCTCAAGAGCAATTGATACCGCACGGGGGGCGATTTGGAAACATCTTCATCCCCCTTGTCAGAATTTTTTTTGCGGCCACTGGCACTCGCGGAACCACCGCGTTCAACACTCCGCTCGTTCCACGCGACCCCTTCGCGGTGATTCTTGACCACGCGCACATCGGTCGGACTTCCGTCGGATCAACGTATCCGGGAGAGTCGCAACCACACTTCGTGCGGTTCGGGAACCCCCTTCAATGCCCCTTCCAGTGCCTTGCGTAGCCCCTGCGATGCGCTCGACTGCTGCGCTCCACTCAGCATCGGCATGAGGCTGCGCAACACCTGCCGCCGCTGCCGGTAGCTCAGTGCACCTTGCATGTAGGCCTGCCAGGTTTCCTGCCCGAGGGGTCGTACCGAGCGCACAGGATAGGCTTGCACGCCCGGTCCTGAATCCGGGATTCCCGCGAGCGATGCGGCGCCCAGTGCCACCCCTTCCGGCATCACCGAGCGCGCCTTCGACTCCCACAACCGCAGCGCCCACAAGCACATGAGCATCGCAGCCCAGCCCATTCGCCTGCGGCCGCGCGGCCCAAGCAACCATGCCGGCACGCGCAACCGAAGCCGCTTCATGCCCATCGCAACTGCGCCTCCAGATCCCGGAAGACCCATTCGCGTAGGCGCGCTCGGGCCCGGAACAAGCGCACCTTGACCTGCGTTCGCGCCACGCACAACTCGTCGGCGAGCTCGGCGCAGGCGCGACCCTGGTGGTAGTACCCATCGAGCGCGGCCCGATCCCCGGGCGACAGCCGCGACCAATGGCGGCGCAGGGCCGCACTCGCCACGTCGAAGGGAACCCGGCGCGACCCCATGCACAGGTGCGGCGGACCCGGGGGGAGCTCCAGGTCGGCATCGCATTCCCCCGCCCCCAGCCCGGTACCCGGATCCCCGAGCCGCCGCCGCAACCAATCCGCATGCATGTTGCCCGCGATGCGCAGCAACCAGCCCCGGGTGCGGCGCCCGTCCCGGTTGTGGCCGCGGAACCGGGCGGCGCGCAACACCACCTCCTGGACCAAGTCGTCCACGTCATTCGCGTCGCGCATGCGGCGGGAAAGGAAGCGGCGCAGGCTGTCGAGGTGCTCCTCGAGTCCGGTGAAGCGCAGGGTCGGAGCGGAGTGGGAAGGCGAATGGGTGCAATGCATCGGTGTCTCCTGGGGAAGCGCGCGACCCCATGGCCGCGGCGCGCTCCCCCAAAGGACCCAGGCCCCTGCCTTCGGGACCGCCCGCTCCGACTTTCGTTACCCGCCCCGCCCCCCCGAGCCGTGCGATCCCCTGCCGCCCGGCTTCGGCAGAAATGCACACGGGGCGGCTCCCTGAGGAGCCGCCCCGTGTGGAAAAGCGGATGCCGATCGGATCAGCGCACCCCGCGGGCCTCCTTGGCGGCCTTGCTATCGGGGAAGGTGCGGATCAGGCGCGCATACAGGGTCTTGGCGCGGGTCACGTTCTCCTCGTCGCCCATGAGCTGCAAGCTGCGGCCGGCGTAGAACATGGCGCGGGGGCGGTACTGGATCTGGTCGGGGTAGAGCACGACCACGCGCAGGAACGCCAGGGACGCTTCGGTCAGTTCGGCTTTCGCGTCCTGACCGGACTCGAGTTTCTTGCTCGCGACCTGGAAGATGCAGTCGCCAAGGCCGCTGTAGGCGGCGGCCAGGGTCAGGGCGTCGGCCTTCGGGTCCTCGATGACCTTCTCGAAGTTCTTGCGGGCTTCGACGATGTTGCGCTCGGTCACGAAGCTCTCACCGATGGCGACGATCGCCCGGTTGCGCACGATCGGCGCTTCCTTGCCGGCGGCCTTCACGACCTGGTCGAGGGCCGTGCGGCGCTCGGCCCCGGACTTCTTGCTGCCGTACAGCACGCCGCGCAGTTCGGCTTCGAGGCGCCAGCGCGACGGCAGGGAGTTGGTGGTCACGAAGTCCGAGAACGCCTTAACCGCGCCGGGGAGGGCGTCGGTCTGACCCATCAGGTTCAGGGCTTCGATCTTGGCGATGTGCGCGAGGATCGCGTAGCGCGAGTCGGCGGACTTGGCGAGCACCTCGTCGGCGGCGGCCACCACGTCGGCCTGGGACCCCATCGACTCGTAGACCGTCATCAGACGGTAGCGGGCGTAGGGAACGGCCCAGGGGAAGGTGCGCGGCGGCTTTTCGCTGAAGCGCGACAGGAACTCCTGCAGGTCGTTCACCGCGCCCAGGTACATCTCATCGACCATCGCCGTTTCGGCGGAGTCGATCTGCTCGGGCAGTTTCTCGTACACCACGCGCAGGACTTCCTGGGTGGGCACGGTCTTGGCGGTGCGACCCGAAGCGGACTTGTACTCGACCTCGAGCAGCCCTTCTTTGGTGACGGACACATCATCCAGCGAGGTGCCATCGACCTTCAGGATGCGGTCGGCGAGGGCGTCCTGGCTGAAGAGCAGCGAACAGGCGATCAGGGCAGAGAGGGAGAAACAGCGCATGGGCATTCGGGGGGTGGACCAGGATTACCCCCGGTGGGGATCGGGGTAACCAGGACGCGAGGGAGGGCGGAGAGGATAGGCGGGGCGCAAAGGAGGTGTCAAACCCCCGGCCGCGATGCGCCGGATCGGGCACCGGCCAGGACCGGCGCAATGAACACAAACCGAATCACCGCAACACCTTAGATCCAACGCAGCGATCACCGGCCCGCCCCAGGCCGGTACCCGGGGCCAGATTCGCCGCCTGGGACCAGGGAAACGGGCTTCAACCGCCCTTCGGCGTACAGCGGAGCCTGATCGAGGGCGTGGGGGGAGTCCGCCCGGCGGCTCTGGCCGTAGGGCAAGATCGAGCGATAGCTCCCGCCCGGCCCCGGCTGGGCGACGGCCACGTACCCCGATCCCCGGAAGCCCAGGCGCTGCGGCCCCTCATCCCCCTGCCAACGCGCCTGGAACGACGCCAGGATGCCGGCAGCCCCGTGGGCTCCCACCACAGGCCAACTCGGTCCACCCGGCCGGCCGAGGCGATTCACCTCACCCCACGGCACCTGCCAGGTGCCGCAGCGTGCGGTCAACTCGCGCAGCACCTTCTGGAGCACCCAGTCGGCCGGAGCCGAAGCCTTGCGGTCGAGCACCTCGGCGAAGTAGCGCTCGAACCACAGGAAGAAGAGGGTCGCCGCGGTGGAGTCGACCCCCGACACCCCATCCCAGGCCTCGAGCATGCGCAGGGCGTGTTCCATGTCCACGTCCGGATCTGCGCCGCGCTCGAGGTGCCGCCGCCAGGCGCTGCGGATCTCCCGGATCCAATCGGCGGCCGAAGGCACGAACGGATCGAACGCGGCCGAGCCCAGGGACTCGACGGTCCAACCGTCGCGGGCGGAGAGCAGGTCCATGCTGCGGCGGGTGCGCGCGTCGGGTTCCTCCGGGCCGACGAGCCCGGGCGGGAACGCGGCAGGGCGGGGCGCGCCGGCGCCGGTGGCATCCCACGGCAACGAGTTGCAGTTCTGCAGCCAACCCGACGGCGGGTCGATCGCCGCGGGCAGTTCCTCGATGCCGTAGTACCCGTCCCAGGGCGGTTCCGAACCGCGCGCCGCTTGCACGCCCTGCCCGGAGCGTTGCGCCGGCCGACGCGGGATGCGTCCGCCGTACAGGTAACCGATGTGACCGCCCCCATCGGCCCAGACCACGTTGTGGAACAGGAATCCGCCGCGGGCGAGGGCCGCGCGCAGATCCTCGCCGCTGCGGGAACGCGCGAGCGCGTAGTGGGTCTCGAGGAATCGATTGTCCTCGATCCCAGCCACGGCGAGCGCCACGCTCGTATGGTCGCGGCGCGCGACAATCGGACCCGAGGGGGTGTCGAAGAAGCGCAGGATGCGGACTTCCGGGCCGGTTTCCGTGCGCACTGTGATCGGCACATCGCGCCCTTCGAGTTGCACCCACTGCCCGCCGAGGAACACTTCCAATCCGTCCCCCGCGGCGCGCGACACGTAGCTGCACAGATCGACCACATCGGGCCGGTTGACGGTCAGCGCCCAAGCCACGTCGGCATTCGCGCCGTAGAGCGGCAACAGGTTGCGACCGAAGGGACTACCCCCGACCACGTTCAGGCCCGCGTCGCTCGAAAGGTGCGCCTCGTAGACCTCTCCCAAGGCGAGGTGCGGGTTGATCAATAGCAGGGCGCGGCCGTCGCGGGTCCGCTGTGGCGCGATGGCGAAGGCGTTGGAACCGTCGGGGAAATCGAAGGCGTCCAGGCCGAACACATCGCGCAGGTCGTCGCGCATGGCTTTCGACGCCTGGAAGAGGTGCCAAGAGTAACTCTGTGCGAGCAGGTGCCAGGGCTCGAAGCGGGTGATCCAGCCCGATCCGGCACCGGGATGCTGGCTGCGGTACAGGTTCAAGGCATCGGCCGCCGCGGTGCAGAGGTCTTGCAGCTCCGGCGCTAGGTCCTGGAATTCCGACTGCGCTCGCTCGGGGACCTGCAGGGCGTGTACCAACCGATCCCAGGGAAGGCCCGCTGGCCCGAGGAACTCCGCGCTGCGACCCAGGGGCAGGAAACAGGCCTCTTCGATCTTCGCGAACTCGTCCTCCGCTCGCGCGTACATGTACCCGAAGACCGCGTCCGCGTCCGACCGGCCGTGTACGTGGGGCACGCCGAAGTCATCGCGCTGGATCGTCACCCGCCACGGGTGCACGGCCCGGCCGGGATGCGGCGCCGCGCAGGCCACGCAAAACAACAGGGCGAAGGCAATCAGGCGCGGCGGCATGTCTGCGGCATCCTAGTCGCCGTGCCCGGGGCGGTAGCGGACTTTTTCAGCCCCCGGGCGTCCGTTTTGCCCTTCAGGTCCGGGGTTTCGACACCGTCACGATGTGGAAACCGAGCAACGAGAAGACGGGCAAGGCGCACAGCAGGCGATCCAGGCCCAGGAAGAAGCGGGTGATCCAGACGTTGCCGGGGATGAAGCGCAGGATGCCCAGGTGGTCGGGGAAACCGGCGAACACGTAGGCGAAGATACCGTACTTCTTGACCAGGGGCGTCTCGAAACCGGCCTGGTCGAGCAGGGCGAGGATGCCCTTGCGGGTGAACCCCTGGTCCCCCTCGTCGAAGTGCTGGGACTTCTTGTACATCACCGCCCGGGCGAGGCGGATGATCGGATTGTCGTTGCAGGGCTCGCTCATGATCAGCACGCCCTGGGGCCCGAGGGCCTCGCGGCAATGCCGCAGGAAGGCCACGTGGTCGCGGGTGTGGTGCAGGCTGCCCTTGCAGAAGACCACGTCAAAGCAGCCCGGCTGGAACGGCAGGCGTTCGGCGTCGCCCGTGACCAACTTGGCTCCGGGCACGTACTGCTCGCTAACCCGCAGCATCTCGTGGCTGATGTCGAGGCCCACCGCAGCGGGGTGGTGCGCGACGAGTTCGGCCAGGAAGAACCCCGTGCCACAGCCGAGGTCGAGCACCGGTCCGGCCCCCGCTGGGATGTGGGACATCATCTCGCGGTGCCAGTCCTCCTGGAACAGGCGGCTGAACGCAAACGAGTAGCGGTAGGCGTAGCGGGGCGCCAGCGCACGGTGCAACTCGATTTGAGCCTGGGCGTTGGTCTGGGTCATGGGCGGCGGTCCGTAAGCTTATCCAGCGCACCAGGCCGGCGCTGCCCGGGCCCGGGTTCAATTGCTCCGGAGCCCCGCGAAAGTAGCGGATTTTTCCGGACTTGCTGCCACACGTGCCCGGAACTGAGGCAGGTCGGCGGAAGGCCGCGCGGGCTTGGCTTTTGCCCCCGGGACCCGCACAATTCCCGCCCACTTTCCTGGCGCACCCGCCGGTCCGGAACCGATCTAGAACCGAGTACCCCCCTCCCGCGCCATGCTGAAGAACATTGGATCCAACTGGGCCTTCACGGTCCTCCAGATCCTGGTCTTCTTCGTCCTGGTGCCGTTCATCTTCGAGCAACTCGGATTCGTCCGATACGGAGCTTGGGAGGTGATCGCGACCCAAGCCGGATGGTTGCGACTGTTGGCCCTGGGTCTGCCGATGGCCACCGTGCGCCACGTGACCAAATCCATCGCCGAAGGCAGGCCCCTCGAAGCCGAACGCATCATCGCCAACTCGCTGACCTTGGCGTTGATCCTAACGGCCGTTTCGGTGCTGATCGGGGTGGGGATCTACTTCTCCGCCGACCGGATGATCATCGGATCGGAGCGCTGGAGTTTGACCCCCGAGGATCTGCGGGACGCACGCCAGTCCATGGTGGTCGTCATCCTCCTCTTCGCCAGCAGCTTCGCCCTGCGCCTGCCCTATGCGATCTTCGATGCGCACCACAATTTCGTGTGGCGCAACATCATCCAGATGGGCGGGCTCGTGGTGCGCTTCGGGTTGACCCTCTGGTGGCTGGGCAGCCACCCCACGATGCTGACCTTGGCCACCATCCTGCTGCTGGTGCTGGTCTTGGAGTGCGCCACCGCCGTCGTGGTCTCCGCCCGCCTGCACCATCCGGTCCGCATCCGCCTGGCCCGTCCAGAGCGCGAGTTGGTCGGGAAGCTGATGTCGTTCGGCATCTTCGCCTTCCTCATCAACATGGGCACGATGATCGCGTACCAGCTGGACTCGTACGTCATCGGCCTCTTCATGCAAGGCCCGGACGTGACCAACTACGCCATGGGCAACAAGGTCTACGAGCAGTTCCTGGCTTTGGTCTTCGCCGTCGGCACGGTGGCCATGCCCATGGGCACCAAACTGCACGCCCAGAAGGACTGGGAAGGCCTGCGCAACGTCTTCCTGAAGTGGTCCAAAATCTGTACTTCGCTGGTGTTCCTCGTCGGCGGCTACATCCTGATCCTGGGCCCCGAGTTCCTGCAGGTCTGGCTGGATGACTACAACCCCATCATGGGCCAGGTCATGCAGCTCCTGATGATCTCCTTCTTCGTCTTCCTGCCCCTGTACGGCGTCGGCCTGCCGATGCTGATGGCGGTGGACAAGGCGAAGGGCCCGGGCCTGGGCCTCTTGGCCATGGGCCTGATGAACCTCGTGCTCAGCGTGGTCCTGGTGGGCCCGTACGGCGTGCTCGGGGTCGCCATGGGCACGGTCATCCCGAACATCGTCTTCGGCATCGTCTTCCTGCACCTGTCCTGCAAGCACATGGGGGTCCCGATGACGGAGTTCCTCCAGTACTGCCTCGGCCGCACCCTGCTTGGTATGCTGTTGCCCGTGGCCCTGCTGCTCGCGTGCAAGTTCGGACTGGAAGTCCACGGCGTCGTGCCGGTGATCGGCGCGGGCGTGGTCTATGCGGCCCTGTTCGTGGCGCTGCAGCTCTTCTTCGTCTACCGCGGCGACCGGCTCGTCGATCCCTGGGCCCGTCTGCAGGCGCGTATTGCCGGGGGCGGTGAATGAACTCCCTGTGGTGGCTGCTGAGCCCCCTTCCCGCCTGGATCCTGGCGGAAGCGGCTGCGCGCATCTGGCTCGGCCGCAAGGGCCGCTACTACGCCTGGCAACCGGGCACTCTGCTCGAGATGGAGCTCCTGCCGGAAGCCTTCCCGCACATGGACCACCGTGTGCGCTTCGAGGTGAACGCGGCCGGGGAACGCTCGGATCCGGCCCCGACCCAACCGAACACGTTCAGGGTCCTAACCGCGGGCGATAGCACCATCGAGTGCTACATGATCGATCAGGAGCAGCAGATCTCCCACCGCATCCAGCAGGCCCTGGCCCGCCCGGAGTCCCTGACGACCCTCGGCGCCCCGGCCGTGCACGTCGGCAACCTCGGCCGCTCGCTAATCCGCACCGGCAGCATGTCCGCCATGTTGCGCCGGGTGCTGGACAACTACGACCGGGTGGACCTGATGCTGCTGTTCGTCGGTCCGTCCGACCTGGTGGGCTGGGCCCAGGATGGCTGCCCCGCGTTGGCCACCCCCGCCACCGAAGAGCCGAACGAGATCTTCCACTCCCACCCGGCGGGCCCATTCAGCTGGCTGCCCCACCGCAGCGCCGTACGGCGCATCGCCGCCGGGTGTTACCACCGCTGCATGCACCGGGCGAAACCCCTGCGCAACGTCGGTTCCACGCTGCAGCGTTTCCGCGCCATGCGCCAGCGCGGCGAGTTCCTCGAGACCCTGCCCGACCCGGCCGGCGCCCTCCAGAGCTATCGCGGCAATCTGCGGGCTCTGATCCACCTATGCCAGGACAAGGCCCGGCGGGTGGTGCTGGTTGTACCGCCTTGGATGGACAAGGAACTCAGCCCGGAAGAGGACCGCATGGCCTGGAACTGCGGCTTGGGACACCCGGGGCGCGGGGAGGTGAAGCAATACCTGCAGTGGCGGCATGTCTGCGAACTGCTGCATCGCTTCCGACAGATCACCGAAGAGGTGGCGCGCCTGTGCAAAGTCGATGTGATCGAACCCACGGGGGCGGTGCCCAAGGATTCGGAACACTTCTACGACGAGTTCCACCTCACCGGACGGGGTTGCAGCCTAGTGGCCGAAGAGATCGCCCGGGAGCTGCTCGCCGCTCTGGGCGGTGCGAACCGCAAGGGCCAATCCCGCTCAGCGGGCCAGCCGGCGGGCCCAGACGTGTCCCAGCCAGCCTAGGACCGCGATGTGGCCGGCGTAGATCAGGTGGCTGAGTAGCCCCGTCTCCACCGCCAGGCCGCGTTCGACGCCGACCGCGACGAAACCGAGCACCCACCCCGCGTCCTGCGAGCCGAATCCGGCGAAGGTGCTCAGGGGCAACAGCCCGAACAGGATCGCGAGGCCCGCGCCAAAGACCAGTTGGCCAGCGCCCAGTTCGCCGATGCCCAGGCCGCGCGCGAGCAACGCGTAGAAAAGGAACACGCACAACCAGATCGGCAGACTCCAGGCCAGGCCGCGGTGCAATCGGCCTTCGGAGACTTCCGCCAAGGCCACTTCGGTGCGCTCGCCGAATGCCAAGAGCTTTTGTCCCAAGGCCCCCATGCGCCCCAGGATCGGCCGCGCGAGGGCCAGGGCCGCGTGTGCCAATTGCGGGCCCATCCAGAGCCCGACCAGCAGGGCGGCGCACACCGGCACCAGGATCCAGCCCAGGGTGCGCAGCTTTTCGGGCATGGGCCCCACCGCCGGCAGGGCCAAGCACGCCGCGCAGAGGAACAGGGCCACGCACGCCAGGTCGAGCAACCGGGCCAGCAACAGCACCGCCATGCCCCGGGCGTTGTCGATGCCGAAACCCGACTTCAGGTAGAGCACCAGCGAGGCTTCGCCCACCTTCGCCGGCAGCAGATAGGCGAAGAGGTTGTGGGCCATGGTGACCGGCACCAGGGGCAGCAGCCCCGGACTCGTTTCGCCCTGGCCCGCGAGCAAGCAGCGGAAACGGGCTGCTCGCAGGGGATAGATGCAGAGTTGGGTGGCCAGCGCGGCCCCATACAACACCGGATCCATGCGCCAGATGGCCCGTGCGATGTCCATCGGATGGGTATCCGACCAGGCCAGCAGGAGCGCCAGCAGGGCTGCGGTCAGCAGCAGGGACAGCAGGAAACGCAGGGCGGGTTTCACGGGTGGCGGGGGTCTCGGGCGGGGTCTCGGGACAAAAAAACCGGCGCGACAGGGCCCCTCAGGATCCCGCGCGCCGGTTGCGTGATGTCGTGTGCGGACCGGATATTGCCAACGTGGCGGAGCCCGCTACCCATCTCATCGATCCGAATGGTCAGTTCCTTGAACAGAAAATCGGAGAGACGTTACTCGATCTGCACGAAGCGACCGCCGGAGTCCACCGCCAGCCACTCGAGGATCTTCAGCGTACCGCCGAGCGCGATCGTGTGGATCTTGATGTTGCGCTCACGGTTGCGCGCGGCGATATCGGCACGGATTGCACCGGGATCGATCACATCGCCGACGGAGGGTTCCCCGTCCGAAAGCACCAGGATGGTGTCGACGTCGGGCTCCTCGAGGGCTGCGCGCAACGCGCCGTACAGGTTTGTGCCGCCCATGGCGCCGAGCGCCCCGGCCCATTCCTTGGCCTTCTCGCGGTCGGGAACCTCGGCCTCGGCGAGGGGCGTGTCCGACCACGGATCGACCCCGCTCGAGAAGGAGATGATGTTGAAGCGCGTGCCGTCCTCGAGGGCGCCGATCGCCTCGATCAGCTCCTTTTTGGCCCGTTCCATGCGGACTTCGCCGGTTTCGCCCACGTAGCGGCCCTTCAGCAACTCGTTCATCGAGCCCGAGACGTCGATGATGAAGATCACCCGCTGGGAGCGGATCTCGATGCCGAAGAAGCGCGGGGTGCGCGAGGTTTCCTTCTGGGCCTTGAGGACGCGCTGGCGCAGGGCGTCGGCCTGCTCGCCCTTGCTGAGCACCTCGACCTCGTCGCCCTCCTGCTCGAGCCAGCCCTGCCAAGCCTTGACGTTGCGGCCGAAGTCCTTGCCGGTCAGGCGGAAGAGGGTCTCGGCGAACTCATACCGCAGGCGGCCGGATTCCTGGTCCATGCGCCCGATGATCGGCGCAAGCACCCTGGGATGTTGCAAACTTTCAAGGGCCACCAGGGCCGACTGGCGCACGGACCAATCCGCGTCGGAGAGCCACTTCACGAACAGGTCGAAGTCCTTCGCCCGCCCCTGACGCATGATCTCGAGCTTCGCCGCATCGGCCAACGCCGGCGCCTTGGCGTCTTCGGTCATGGCGACGAGCTGGTCGATCCACTCCTGGGAGCCCGAGTAGAGGGTGCTGAGGGCGGAGAGCATGGCCCCGGCCACGTACCGCTCCTTCTCCCCGGAAACCGCCTTCTCCAGGTCCTTGTTGTTCTTGTCGCCACCCACGCGGGCCAGGAAACGGGCCGTAGCCACGCGCTCCTGGGAATCCTTCGAGCGCAGGCTCTTGGAGACCTTCTTCACGATCTTGTCGTCGCAGGGCATCGGCATGGCGTCGAGCAGGAACTCCAGCTCGGCTCCCTTGGCTTTGCCCAGCCGCCCCTCGAGCTCCTTGCGCACCTCATCCCCGGGGAAACCCCGCAGGATGTTGGCCATCGCCCAGTTGAGCGAAGCGGGGGTGGTCGCTTTGGACTTCGCCAGGTCGACGAACAGCGGGATCACCGAAGTGCCCTTGCGCTTGGCCACGATATCGGCGGCCACCGCGCGCAGTTCGCCGGGCACGGTCACCGACTCGAGGATGCGGCCCGCTTTCTCTTCGATGTCGGGCGCCTTCTTCTCGTCGAGCGCGGTCAGCAGGATGCTCGCCAGGCTCGGCTCGGGTTCCTTCTGCAGGTATCCGTTCAGATCGTCGACCGAAGCCTGACGCCAGAACGCCTCGAGGGCCATGCGGCGCATCGGCGTGGTGTTGCGCAGCACCTTGTCGCCGGCGTCCTCCGCCTCGTCCTTCTTACCCTTGCCCTTCTTGGGTTTTTTGCCCTTGCCCTCGTCCTTGTCGCCCTTGTCGAGCATGTGCGGCAACACGTAGATGCCGCGCAGGAAGTCGGTGTCGTTGCCCGGAGACATCTGGATGTAGAGCTGCAGCGCGCGCTCCCGGGTCTCGGCCGGCAGGCCCTTCGCCATCAGTTCGCGCAAGGCCGCCGGGCCCGCGCTGCGGCAGTTGGACAGGGCCACCAGGCCCGCCTCGGTCAGATCCGGATCCCCGAGGTTGCTCGCGTTGTTCGCGACCTGGGTGGCGACGAATTCCGCCGCGAGCGCCGGGTGCCCTTCGAGGCCGTCGTAGGTGGAAATCACCGACAACAGGCGGATGCGCATGTAGGTGGACTCCATGGTGGGGTACAGCTCGCACATCCCATCCAAGGCTTCCTTGCTGCCGTCCAGCCGCAGGGTCTCCAGTACCTCCTCGGTCGCGTTGTCGCGGCCCTTGCGCAGGGCGTCGAGCGCTTCCTTGGTGTCTTCCACAACCGGAGCAAACAGCCCCAGGGTCAGCAGCAAAAGCAGGGTTTTCATGGCAATCGGTTTAGAGGCGGGACTTCTTGTCGATCAGATCGGCGATCATTCCAAGCGTCAGGATCTGGACCAGGGCGACAAACAGCAGCACCGTCTTGTCGCTCAGGTTCGGGGCGCCTTCGATCCAGAATAGGTCGAACAGCACGGAAAGGGACACACAAAGCCCCAGAAGGCCCGCCACGGGGTAGAAGACCTTGAGCGGGTTGAAATACAGCACCGTGCGCACGATTAGCCCCAGGAACCCGAGGGTATCGCGGAAGGGGCGGATCTTGGATCGGCCTTCGCGCGGGGCGTAATCGATCGAAAGGTAGCGCACCCGGTGTCCGTTGGTGAGGGACGCCAGGGTGATCGTCGTGGTGAACGAGAAGCCGTCCGGAAGGATGGCCGCATAGCGCTGCACCAGTTCGCGACGGATGGCGCGCAGGCCCGAGTTCAGGTCGGGGATGCGGGTACCGGCAAGGTACGAAGCAAGCATGCGCAACGCGGCTTTCGCCGGCCGCCGCACCAGCGGAATGTGCACCGCATCGCCGGTGCGCGCCCCCACCGCCATGTCGGCACCATCGCGCACGAGCTGCACCAGTTCGCCGATGCGATCCTCGGGATAGGTGCCGTCCGCGTCGGTGATGACCACGATCTCGTGTTCGGCGGCTTCGAACCCGGTGCGGAGAGCCGCGCCGTAACCCCGGTTGCGCTCGTGCTCGATCACGTGCAATTGGCGGAATTCCCCGCGCAACCGGTCCAGGACGGCTTTGGTGCCATCGGACGAACCGTCGTTGACCACCAGGAGCTCGAAGGGCCCCTGCCATCCGAGCCCCAGCAGACGGCGCACGACGCCCTCGATGCCGTTCTCCTCGTTGTAGGCGGGCACCACCAGGGTGACCCCGCTGGAGACGACAGGCTGGTCCTTGGACGGGCTGGGGTCGGCGCTCATGGGGGCAGTCTATCGGGGCCGGCGACCGATCCCAACGGAACCCGGGCCCATGCTCAAGGCAGGAGCTGCGCCAAGGCCTTTTTCGTAAGGCCCGTCACCGCCAGATCCCGGAGTTCCTCCGCCGTGAACCACGTTCCGCCCGCCGGGCGAGCGGCCTGGGCCGGAAACACGCGCATGCGGATGCGGTGATGGGTGATCGAGTGGCGGGCTTCCCAGGCCGGGCCACCCAGGCGCGGACTCAGGCGGCCGGGCCAGGCCGCGGACCAAAGGTGCTCACCGATGCCGTCGGTGAGGCGCCGGGTCGGCAACTCCCACAGACCGGCCATCGGCCCGTCGGCGGGGCGCTGCACCAGACAAAGGGCCCCATCGCGCCAGATCCAGGCCCCTTCGAGCTCGAGGTCCACCGGCTTCTTGCGCGGCTTGGGGGCCGGGATCGCTGCCGGATCCCCGCTGCGAGCCGCGTGGCAACTGCGCTGCCAGGGGCAATCGCCGCACGCGGGTGTGCGCGGGCTGCAGGGCCCCGCGCCGAGCTCCATCAGCGCCTGATTCCACGCACCGGCGCCCTGTTCGGGCACGAGATCGGCGGCCAGCGACCAGGCCGCCTTGCGCAGGACCGGGGAACCGGCGGCGCCGGGCAGACCGAAAAGGCGAGCCAGCACGCGCTCGACGTTGCCGTCCACGAGGGGTTCGGGCAAGTCGTAGGCGATCGAGAGCACCGCTCCGGCGGTGTATTCCCCCACCCCAGGCAGGGCGAGGGCTTCCGCCCGCGTACGCGGAAACCGCCCGTCGTGGCGTTCGCAGATCACCTTGGCCGCCGCCTGCAGGCCGCGGGCGCGCGAGTAGTATCCAAGCCCGCTCCACAGGCCGAGCACGTCCTGCTCGTCGGCGGCGGCGAGGTCCTGCACCCGCGGAAACCGCCCGAGGAAGCGGGTCCAGTAGTCGATCACCGTCGCCACCCGCGTCTGCTGCAACATCGCCTCGCTGATCCAGATCGCGTAGGCATCGCGCGTGCGTCGCCAGGGCAGATCGCGCTGCTCGGCGGCGTACCACGCGAGCAAAGCCGCGCGCAGGCGGCTGGCGCGGTCGGCGCGCAACTTGGGAGGACTGGACATGGGTGCAGAAGCCCGGGCGCAAAACGCCCGTGCCCCCAGAATGGCGCGTTTCCCCCTGCATCCGCAAGTTCCCGCCCGAACGCGCTTGGTGACCCGCCCCGCGCTGGCGGGTGCGCGCGGCCGCCGGCGCTTTCCCCCCGCCCTGCGCAAAGCACCCGCCCGCCGCGCTACACTGCGCCCATGCCCAAGTCCTCCCCGGCTGCCCGACTCCTGCACTCGCTCCTGCCGCTCTTCACCGGCTGGTTGTTGATCGAGGCATTCCCGGGCAGCGAGCGCTTGACGATCCCCGGGCCCGACGCCGGAGGCACCCTGCCCTGGCGCGAAGCCCTCTGGGTGCTCGCCAGCCTCTTCGCGGTGATCGTCCCGGCGGGCCCGATGTGGCGCAACCTGCTGCTGACGAGCCTGGGCGGCGCCCTGTCCCTGGTGCTCGGCAACCTGCCGATCCCGGGCCTCCCGATCTTCCTGTTCGCCGCGATCCTGACCGGCGCCGGGGAACTGCGCGTGGGGCTGCGCAGTACGCACGGTTCCGGCGACGGCCTCGGCTTTCTGCTGGGCCTCGCGCTCGCCTGGCCCCTTGCGGGGCTCGCCCAGTTCACCTGGCGCATGGGCACCGGGGATCCCGGCGATGCGCTGGTTCCGATCGTGGTGTTCGTCGCCGCCTGTGCCCTGGGCGCCCTGGCGTTCGGCCGCATGTTGCCCGCCGCCCGTACGCGTATGGCCCACCCGATCGGCGCCCTGCTCGCCGTGGGCACCAGCCTTGCCGCCCTGCGCGCCGTCGAGACCCTCGGCACCGAACGGGGCCTGCGCAGCATGGTGCGCCGCTTCGGCCTCGATCTGTCGTTTGCGGGCACCTGGCGCTACGAAGCACTCATCACGCTTTCGGTGCTGATCCTGCCCGCCTTCGCCGTGGGGTTCGTTTTGCAGGCGCTGGTCAGCGCGCGCGCGCGGCTCTGGGTTGCGGCCGGTCTGGGTGCCGGATGGTTGACCGCCCCGCTGCTGCGCCAAGTCGACGCACTGCGCGAATTGGCCGATTCGACGGACTTGGGCTTGCTTGCGATCGGTTGGTGCGTCGCCGCGGCGGTGGCCGCCATCGGATTCATCGCGGTCGGCCGACGGATTCTAGGTCCCTTGAGCGCCGCCGCCGTGATCGCGGTGCTCAGCGCCTATCCGTTCCAATCGCCCGCGATCCAGAAGGTCTGGTCGCGCACGCCCAAGGAATTGCTCTGGAGCAAGACTGTGGCGGCGGGGCAGCTGGGGGTGGCTCCCGAAGGTTTGCTCGGCGTGTCGGTGAGCCTCGATCAGTGGCGCGTGACGGCAACCGCCGAGGAAATGCGGCTGACCGAGTTGATCTGGCGCAGCATGGCGCTGGCGACTCCGGCGCGCGAACGGCTGTTGTTGATGGGGCCGGTCACGCCCCACGACGAGGCTTTGCTGCGCGAACTCGGGTGGCAGGCGGTCGACCGCTGCACCGCGTGGCATGCCACCGGCGCCGAAGTCGAACAGGTGCTTCATCGCACCGAAACCTCCCCCTTCCCGGGTGATTGGATCTCCGCAGAGGAGGCCCGCAAAAGGGCCACCGCTGGCCGCTATTCGCTGATTCTCGCCCTTCCGGGATCGCGCGCCCTGCAGCCCGCCCCGGACGGGGTGCTGCAGGCGCAATGGACGCGCATCCAGGACGGCCCGGCCGCGCACCGATGGGATTGCGACGACGTCTGGCTCGTGGCGGATGGCCTGCTGCGTTTCGCCGTGGGCGAGGTCTGGTCCCCTCCCGCGGAAGTGCCCTCGCTCGTGCACCGCGCGTTCCCCGGCCCGCCCGCCGAACTCGATGCACGTTTGGCCTGGTGGGAGAAACGCGAATGGGAACGCAGCGCGCAATCGCTGCAGGCCCTCTTCCGCAGGCTTGCGCGGGACACGCGCAGTGAGAACTGGCGCGAAGCGTGGATCGCCCTCGGGGCGTTTGCCGCCCTGCAGAAACACAGCTCCCCCTTCGAATCCGAGGCACAGGGCACCGAGCTTTCGCCCGAAGTCGCCGCGCAACTGAGCGCTGCCCTCGCGGATCTGCCCCCGGGGCCTTTCAGCGAAGAGCTGGCGGGTGGACTCGCCCGCATCCTCGTCGGCAAGCGCGACGTGACGGGACTGATCGCGTGGATCGCGCCGGTCAGTGAGGCGTTGGGCGAGCCGTACGAACTCGAGCGCTCGCTGGCTTTGGCGGAATGGGAAGGGCTCGATGCGGCGGCGGCGGCGGATCGCCTGCTTCGCTTGCGGGCACAATTCCCCGGGGACAAACGGCTCCTGCCCGACCTGGCCCGCACCCTCGACCAGTCGGGCCGGCCTGGACTTTCGGTGCCGATCTGGCAGGAGCTCATCACCCTGCATGGCCCTGAAGCGGAGTTCGAGTTTGCTTTGGCGGAAGCGATGCTGCGGGCCGGGGACCCCCGTCTCGAGGCCCTGCGGGCCGATCTGGCCAACCGGTACCCGGGGGACGAGCGCCTGGCTCCCCTGTCCCAAAGCGGGCCGCTGCCCGCTCCGGAAGTGCGCTTCCAGCCCCAGGAAGGCCGCCACGGGGCACACGACGAGCACGAATGATGCTTTTGTCATCCCCCCGCCTAGTGGGATTTTCCGGGGTAAGCTTAAATGGGAGGGCCGGATTCTGAACCTGCCCCTCCGGCATTGGCCCGGGGGGAATGGGACACGGAACCGGAGCGCTCGTCTTACCGTCCTAAAGCAATGCGTTGACTGGCGGCCGGAAGCGTGCCTGCCCACGAGAACACTGTGTCAATGGGGACCCCTCCGGGTCCCCGATTCCTTCCACACGGACCGAAATGAAGAACCTTACCCCCAAGACCTGGTTGCTCGGCGCGGCTCTGCTGGCCGGCCTCGGCAGCTACGGTGGCGCGCAGATCCTGCGCCTGGACCTGCAGCAGATGGTCCAAATGACCGACGGCGCCATCTACGGCGAGATCGTCGGCAAGGAAACCGTGCGCATCGACCACCCGGTGGACGGCCCCGAGCTGTACTTCACCACGCTGACGATCGAAGGCACCCGCCTCGAGAACGGCAAGAACACCACCGTGCAAGTCTCCTTCCCCGGCGGCTTCATCAACGCGGACGAGGGTGTCTACAACTCCGAGGCCCCCGAGGCCGACACGATCGCGATCGGCAAGCACGTCGTCGCGTTCCACGTGTGGAGCGACAACATGGGTGGCGACTTCGCCTCGAACGCGCTGTGCGGCTCGCACGGCGGCATCTACCCGACCTTCGAGAACACCAAGGGTGAGATCGTGGTCCAAGGGCGTGGCGAAGGCTACGCGATCCCCACCAACATCCGTCTGGGCGAACTCACGGGCGCCATCCGGAAGTTCGACGCGGGCCAGAACCGCTGATCCAAGGAGGACTCCCCGATGAAACTTTCCCTCGTTCTCCCCTCCACCATCGCCCTCGCCCTGGCAGCTGTCTTCACCGGCGGCAACACCAGCGAAGGGTATGCGCTGATCGGCCACAACCTGGACCTCAACCAGCGTGACTTCCGCGTCTTCAACGGCTTCACCAACACCGCCTCCAACAACAACCAGACCCCCGATGCCAACTTCCCCGGCGCCCAAGGTGCCGTCATGGCGATCTGGAAGGGTGCGATTGAATGGGGCTCCCGCCTGCACGGCGACGGCAACGGTGACCCGACCCAAGCGGGCAACCTCGGTTCCGGCGGCGCCAACTTCGATGCTTCCTTCCAAGGGGAAGCGAACGTGATCGGCAACGTCGGCGACAACATCTGCTCGCCGATCACCGGTTCGTCCGGCTCGGTGCTCGCCTACGCCGAAACCACCGGTTCCGGCAACTGGCGCATGCGCTTCTACACCTCGTGGAACTGGTCGGACGGTCCCGGCAACGTGGCCTTCAACGAAGAGGACATGCAGAGCGTGGCGACCCACGAATACGGGCACTGCCTGGGTCTGGGTCACTCCGCCACCACGTCGGCCACGATGTACGCCAGCTACCCCGGCGGCACCGCCCAGCGCTCGATCGCGACAGACGACGCCAACGGCGTGAAGGCCATCTACGGCGTCGCCGCGGCCAACAAGCCGATCATCTCCGGCATCTCGTCCCCGGCCATCGGCCAGCTGGTCATTGCCGGTAGCAACTTCGGCGCGAGCAACGAAGTGTGGTTCACGCGCGAGGACTTCACCGGCAACGGCATCCCGGTCAAGCTGACCGGTGTCGCCTCCACCGGCGGTGGCACCCAGATCACCGTGAACGTTCCCGCGGCCGTGCGCCCGGGCG